>NZ_JBHURA010000004.1:114122-621485 GCF_042674185.1 Nocardia sp. NPDC056952
GGTGTCCTTGTTTTTGTTGGGTGTTTTTTTCGTCCTCTTGTTCCACCCTCGGGGCCCCCCCCCCCCCGGGACCGGAGGGGCCGCGAACTCGAGCGCGCCAGCGCTCCAAAAATAGAGCTCAATCGCCGACGGTGATGGCCTGCGCCTCCTCGATCGAGTGCGGGGCCGGGTCGTGGTCGTCGATGTGGGCGAGCGCGTTTCGGCCGATGTAGAGGACCGCGACCGCGGCGGCCGTGCAGACCGCGCCGAGCCAGAACGGCAGCGACATGTTGTGCTCGCCGAGCTTGCCCGCCACCCACGGCGCGGCCGCACCGCCACCGAATCGGACGAAGCTGTACGCCGCCGACGCGGTCGACCGCTCGACCGGCGCCGAGATCATCACGGCCTCGGTGATCAGCGTGTTGTTCACGCCGAGGAACGCACCGGCGATCACGACACCGACGATCAGCACGATCTTGTGTTCGGTGAACATCCCCATCACCGCCAGGTCGATCGCGAACAGGGCCAGCGACAGGGCCATCATCGGCAGCGAACCGAAGCGCGCCTGCAGTTTCGGGGCGAGGAACACCGACGACAGGGCGAGCAGGATGCCCCAGCCGCAGAAGATGAAGCCGATCGCGTAGGTGCCCATGTCCAGCGGGAACGGGGTGAACGCGAGCAGGGTGAAGAAACCGAAGTTGTAGAGCAGCGCGGTGATGCTCACGGTGAGCAATCCCCGGTGCCGCAGGGCTTTGAACGGCGCGGTGATCGAGGTCGGATGCGCGGCCTTCGGCGTTTCGGGCAGCAGCACGACGATCGCGATGAAGGCGACGGCCATCAGCACCGAGACTCCGAAGAACAATCCGCGCCAGCTGATTCCACCGAGCACGCCACCCAGCAGCGGGCCGGTCGCGATGCCGATGCCGAGCGCGGCCTCGTAGAGAATGATCGCCTTGGCGACGCCGCCGGTGGCCGCGCCGACGATGGTGGCCAGCGCCGTCGCGATGAACAGGGCGTTGCCCAGACCCCAGCCCGCGCGGAACCCGATGATCTCGCCGATGCTGCCGGACATGCCCGCCAGCGCGGCGAACACGATGATGATCGCCAGCCCGGACAGCAGCGTCTTCTTCGCGCCGAAGCGGCTCGAGATCACGCCGGTGACCAGCATGGCGACGCCGGTGACGGCCATGTAGCTGGTGAACAGCAACGACACCTGGGACGGTGTCGCGTTCAGCTGTTCGCCGATCGGCTTGAGAATGGGATCGACCAGGCCGATGCCCATGAACGCGATGACGCTCGCGAAGGCGACGGCCCACACGGCCTTGGGCTGGGAGTTGGTGGTTGCGGCGTTGTCGTCGCGAGTCAGCTGGGGGGTGCTCACTGGCGCTCCTGGTTGCATCACTGATGACCGCGGGCAACCGAGCGAAGGGCTGTCAGCAGGTCGTTCATGTCGGTATCGAGGCGGATCAGCCGATCGAGATCGAAATCGGCCAGTCCGGGTGCCATGGCGGCGGCGAACGCGCGTCTGGCCTCGGTGAGGCGGGACCGGCCGGCCGGGGTGAGCTCGATGAGCACCGCCCGGGAGTCGTGCGGGTCTTTGGTGCGGGACGCGAAGCCGTCGGTGACGAGTCGACCGATCAGCGCCGTTGCCGCCGGTTGGGAACATCTGTCGATCCGGGCGAAATCGCTGACCCGCAGCCCGCCGTGCTCGTCGAGCACGGCAAGGGCCCGCAGGACCGCGCGGGGCAGGTCGTCGTTGCTGATCGCCCCGGCCAGTCGGGTGAGCCGACCAGCGGTGACCAACAGGTCGACCACGATGTCGTCTGCCGATGGCTGCGCTGTCTGCTTCACAGGAGTTAATATTACATAAGCTAACTATCTAAATCTAGACAGCCTGGTTCCGCTACCACGGTGAAATGGCGCACAACGTGCCGAAAGCCCTGGTCGGCTAGATCGCGACCAGGGCTTTCGATGAAATCCTCGGAGACTGCAGTCGGCTGGTGCCGCAAAGAGCGGCGGTGGGGCTCGGGCCTCAGGCAGCGACCGGACGTTTGCCGGTGCCGAACAGCTCGGCGGTGGCGTGCGCCCGCTTGAAGTAGAGGTGGGCGTCGTGCTCCCAGGTGATGGCGATGCCGCCGTGCAACTGGATCGTCTCCGCCGCCACGGTGGAGAAGGTCTCGGTGCAGTGCCTGCGCGCGACCCAGACGTCCTCCGCGGCCGACGGGCTGTCCTCGGCCACCGCGAGTGCGGCCGCCAGCGCCGCCGATTCGGCCGACTCGACCAGCACGTACATGTCGGCCATCCGGTGCTTGAGCGCCTGGAAGCTGCCGATCGGACGACCGAACTGCACGCGCGAGGCCGTGTACTCGACCGTCATCTCGAGGCAGTGCCTGGCCGCGCCGACCTGCTCGGCGGCCAGTGCCGCCCAGGCGATCTCGCGCAGCCGACGGCGCAGCACGGCGGGGTCGCCGGTGCCGATCCTGGTGGCGGGGGCGTCGGTGAAGGTGATGGTGGCGAGCTTGCGCGTGGGATCGAGCGCGGAGGTCGCGGCAATGGCCACACCGGGGGCGTCCGCTGTCGTCTCGAACAGTCCGTCCTCGGTCAGGACCAGCAGCAGGTCGGCCTGCGCTCCGTGCAGCACATAATGAGCTGTGCCGCTGAGCTTCCCGTCGCTCACACCGACCCCGGCCGAATCCCAGCCCGTGGCGTCGGCCCAGCACAGGGCCGCCGTGCGGGACCCATCGGCCAGATCGGGCAGCAGCCGGGCATCGGCCTGCTCGTCACCGGCCAGCAGAATCGCCTGCACCCCGAGCACCGCCGACCCGAGCATCGGCACCCCACTCAGCGTCCGCCCCAATTCACCGACGACCATCAGTGATTCGACCAGGCCCGCCCCGGCGCCACCCCATTCCTCCGGCACCGCGAGCGCGGCGACCCCGACCTGCTCGCACAGCATTCGCCACAACTTCGGGTCGTACCCGAGGTCGGTGTCCATCGCGGAACGCAGCGCGGCGGAGGTGGCGTGCTTGCCGAGCAGGGCCCGCACGGAGGTCCGGAATTCGAGTAGTTCATTCGATGACATGGGGTTCCTCGTAAGGCTCGGTGATGGCGTCGGCAGTGGGAGCGCGTCGGCCGCGGTTCGGTGGGACCCGGCTGCCACCGCGACACACACCCGCGTGGCGTTCGGTCTGTGCCGGCGGTGGCATCGCGGGCCTCAGATCGCGGGTTCGGCGGCGCGGAGGGCGTCGGCGATCCTGCCGCGGTGGAAATCAGCTGTGCCCCAGGCTGTCCGCAGCGCGGCGACCTTGGTGAGCCACAGCGACAGGTCGAATTCCGCGGTGTACCCGATGGCCCCGTGCACTTGGAGCCCGGCGCGCGCGGCGCGGTGGGCGGCGTCGCCGCAGGTCACCAGGGCTGCCGAGACATCGCGGGCGCGGTCGGCCGAATCGAGCGTGAGCGCCGCGCGGTACACCAGCGGTTCGGCCAGATCCAGCGCGATCAGCACATCGGCCAGTTGCTGCTTCACCGCCTGGAATTCGCCGATCGCGCGCCCGAACTGCTTGCGCTGCTTCGCGTACGAGGTGGTCTGCTCGAGAATCGAGCGGCCCGCACCGAGGAGCTGGGCGGCACAGGCGAGAACGCCGAGGTCGAAGGCGTAATCGATGGCCGCTTCGACCTCGGGTCCTTCGGCGATCAGCTCGCCGGCCGTCACGCGGAACAGCCTGCGGGCGGGGTCGATCGAGTTCACCGACTCCGACGGCGTGACGCCGAGTTTCAGCCTGCCCTCGGCGGCGACGAGGACCGGCTCGGCGATACCGGCGTCGAGGGCGATGCCGCGCTGCGCCTGGAAGGTGATGGTGCCCAGCGCCTCGCCGCTCGCGAGCCCGGACAACCATCGCTGCGCCGGTGCATCATCCGGAAGACGTTGCAGCAGCGCCGGAATCACGGCGGCGGACTCGATCACCGGGCCGGGCGCGCCGCCGCGGCCCAGTTCGATCAGCGCGACGACGAGATCGACCGTGGTCGCGTCCGCCCCGTCGTACTTCTCGTCGACGATCAAGCCGAAGACACCCATGTCGGCGATCTGCCGCAGCAGTGCGCGCCCCTTGGTGGGATCGCCGGCCGCCCAGGCGCGCACCGCGGCGGGGACCTGACCCGCGTCGAGAATCTTGCGCAGCTCGGCGGCGAAGTCGAGCTGTTCGGTACTGAGCGCGAATCTCATCGCAGACCTCCTGTGTTCGGAAGGGCGATTCGGCCCGAGGGATTGACGGTCATCGCTTGCTCTCGCGGGGCAGTCCGAGGATGCGTTCGGCGATGATGTTGCGCTGGATCTCGTTGGTGCCCGCGTAGATCGGGCCCGAGAGCGAGAACAGATAGCCGTCGGTCCAGTCGCCGCGCTGCTCGGCGGCCGAGCCGAGCAGGTCCAGCGCCGTCTCGTGCATCGCGATGTCGAGCTCGGACCAGTACACCTTGGTGATCGACGACTCCGCGCCGAGCTGGCCGCCGTCGGTGAGGCGGGTGACGGTGCCGAAGGTGTGCAGGCGGTAGGACTCGGCGCCGAGCCAGGCGTCGACCACCGAGTTCCTGGCCGCGGTATCGCTCGGGTCGGCGGTCTCGCGCCACAGGTCGATGAGCCGTTGCGCGGTGGCGCTGAAGCGGCCGGGACTGCGCAGTGAGAGGCCACGTTCGTTGGACGAGGTCGCCATCGCGACCCGCCAGCCCTCGTTCACGCCGCCGATCACGTCGTGGTCGGGTACGAAGACGTCGTCGAGGAAGATCTCGGCGAAGCCGGGTTCGCCGTCGAGCTGGGGGATCGGCCGCACGCTCACGCCCTCGGCGGTGAGCGGGAACATCACGTAGGTGAGTCCGTGGTGGCGCTGGGCCTCGGGATCGCTGCGGAACAGGCCGAACGCCCAATCGGCGAACGACGCACGGGAACTCCACGTCTTCTGGCCGTTGAGCAGCCAGCCGCCCTCGGTGCGCCGAGCGGTCGAGCGCAGGCTCGCGAGGTCGCTGCCCGATTCGGGTTCCGACCAGGCCTGCGCCCAGATGTCGTCACCGCGCGCCATGCACGGCAGGATCCGCGCGAGCTGTTCGGGGGTGCCGTGCTCGAACAGCGTCGGCGCGAGCAGGAAGATGCCGTTCTGCGCGACCCGGCCGGGTGCGCCCGCGGCGTAGTACTCCTGCTCGAACAGCACCCACTCGAGAATCGACGCGTCACGCCCGCCGAACTCGCGCGGCCACGAGACCGCGGACAGCCGGGCGTCGGCCAGCTTCGCTTCCCATTCCCGGTGCGCGGCGAAGCCTTCCGCGGTATCCATCGACGGCAACGGCTCTGCCGGTACGTTGGCGGCGAGGAACTCGCGCACCTCCAGCTGGAATTCCCGGGCTGCCGGGTCGATCTCGAGATCCACTTACTTCGTCCCGTTCTGTTCGGTAGAGGTGGCGGTGGCCTTCATCGAGCGGGCGTTCATCCCGCCGAGCGAATCGGCGCCGACCTCGGCGTTGTGCGCGTGTGCGAAATGGTGCAGCCCGAAGACCGAGTCCATGCCGGAACGCATGCCCATCAGATCCTCGGCCTGGTTGACGGCCTTCTTGGTGAGCGCCAGCCCGAATTGCGGCATGGCGGAGATCTTCTCGGCGAGACCGAACACCTCGGCCTCGAGCTCCTCGCGCGGCACGACGCGGTTGACCATGCCCCACTCCTTGGCCTGCGCCGCGCCGAAGCGGTCGCCGGTGAACAGGAACTCCTTGGCCGCGCGCGGGCCCATCACCCACGGGTGCGCGAAGTACTCCACACCCGGAATGCCCATCCGGACCACCGGATCGGAGAAGAACGCGTCATCGGAGCAGACGATCAGGTCGCACACCCAGGCCAGCATCAGCCCGCCCGCGATGCACGCGCCCTGCACCATCGCCACCATCGGCTTGGGGATCTCCCGCCAGCGCCTGCACATGCCGAGATACACCTCGGACTCGCGCGCGAACCGCTGGTCACCACCGGGGCGATCGAGGTGGTCCCACCACAGCGCGGCCTTGTTCTCGTAGTGCACGTCGTGGTCGCGGCCCGGGGTACCGATGTCGTGGCCTGCGCTGAAGTGCTTTCCGTTGCCCGCCAGCACGATCACCTTGACCTCGGGATCCTCGACGGCCCGCACGAAGGCGGCATCGAGGGCATAGGTCATCTTCGAGTTCTGCGCGTTGCGGAAATCGGGCCGGTTCATGGTGACGACGGCGACCGATCCGCGCACCTCATAGGTGACGACCTCGGTCTCGGTTTCGGAACTCACGACTTCTCCTCACGTAGCTCACGCTTGAGCACTTTGCCCGCGGCGCTGTAGGGCAGCTGGTCGCGGAACTCGACAAGCCTGGGCACTTTGAAGTTCGCCAATTTGCCCGCGGCGAAGGCGATGACCTCGTCGGCGGTCAGCGTGGACCCGGCCTTGCGGACGACCACGGCCTTACCGACCTCGCCCATCCGCTCGTCGGGCACGCCGATCACCGCCGACTCGGCGACGCCGTCGAGCCGGGCCAGGGTCTGTTCGATCTCGGCGGGGTACACGTTGAACCCGCCGGTGATGTACATGTCCTTGAGCCGGTCGGTGATCTTCAGATAGCCGCGCTCGTCGACGATGCCGATGTCGCCGGTGTGCAGCCAGCCGTCGGCGTCGATGGCCTCGGCGGTGGCCTCGGGGTCGTCGAGGTAGCCGAGCATCACGTTCGGTCCGCGCAGCAGCACCTCCCCGGCGTCGGACAGGCGCAGTTCGAAGTCGGCGATCGGCCCGCCGCAGGTGTTGGCGATGGTGGCCGCGTCGTCGGAGGGACGGCACATGGTGCCGAAGCCCGCCGTCTCGGACAGGCCGTAGGCGGTGATCACCACCTCGAACGCGAGATCGTCACGCATCCGCTCGATCAGCACCACCGGCACGGTCGCCGCGCCGGTCACCGCCACCCGCAGCGAGCTCAGGTCACGCTCGGTGCGCTGGGGATGCTCGAGGATGGTCTGGTAGATCGTCGGTGGCCCGGTGAGCACGGTGATCCGCTCGGACTCGATGAGCGCCAGCGCGGCGGGCACGTCGAAGGTGGCCTGCGGGACGATCGTGGCCCCGGTGACCAGGCACGCGAGTATGCCCGCCTTGTAACCGAAGTTGTGGAAGAACGGCGGGATCACCAGGTAGCGGTCGCCCGCGCGCAGGGTCGAGCACTCGACCCAGCCGCGCACCACCCCCAGCGCCTGCCGGTGCGCGACGAGTGTGCCCTTGCTGCGGCCGGTGGTGCCGGAGGTGAACAGGATGTCGGAGATGTCGTCGGGGGAGACCTGGGCCGCCCGCTCCTCGCCGACTTCTTCGGACACCGTCGCGGCCTGTGCGAGCAACTCGTCCCACGTCACCGTCGTGCGGGTGGGCTCGGCGGCGGCCGGGGCCGCTTCGTTCTCGATCGGAATGACAACGACGGTCCCGATGCCCAGCTCCGGCGCCGCCGCCGCGAGTTCCGCCGCCCGATCGCGACCGAGGAACTGACCGGCGACGAACAGGGCCTTCGCGTCGACGCGGTCCAGCACGTCGACGGCCTCGGCCGCCACGTAGCGGGTGTTCAGTGGAACCAGCGCGGCGCCGACGGAGTGCGCGGCCAGGGCGGCGATCACCCAGTGATAGGTGTTCGGCGCCCACATCGCGACCCGGTCGCCGGGGGCGATGCCGCGGGCGATCAGGGCGCGGGCGGCCACCCGGACCTGGTCGAGTAGCTCGGTCCAGTCCAGGCGGATCGCGCCGTCGATCAGGGCAGGCTCGTGCGGATGCGTCGCTGCGATGTGTCGCAGCGCCTGCGGAGTGGTTTGTGCAGGGGGTGTCACGGGGTCCTCACCGTTGTGCGGTTCGCTGTTCTTCCGAAGCAGCTAACAAAGCAAGTGCTTGGTAGGTTATCCTACCGAGGTGGGCGTGATCCAGACCTCAGATTCCGATACCGCGACTTCCGACGCGGAGTTTCGCGCGGAAATACGCGATTGGCTCGCCGAAAATCTTTCGGGCGAGTTCGCTGACCTGCGCGGCACCGGTGGACCCGGCCGCGAACACGAATTCTTCGACGAGCGGCTGGCCTGGGACCGCCACCTCGCCGCGGCGGGCTGGACCTGCCTCGGCTGGCCGGTCGAATACGGCGGTCGCGGCGCCAGCGTGCGTCAGCAGGTGATCTTCCACGAGGAATACGCCAAGGCCGACGCGCCGGCGCGGGTCTCGCACGTGGGCGAGGAACTGCTCGGCCCCACCGTGCTGGCCTTCGGCACCGAGGAGCAGAAGAAGCGCTTCCTGCCGGGCGTGCGCTCGGTCGGCGAACTGTGGTGTCAGGGCTACTCCGAGCCCGGCGCCGGTTCCGACCTGGCCGCCGTCGCGACCACCGCGCGCCTGGACGGCGACAAGTGGGTGATCAACGGCCAGAAGATCTGGACCTCGCTCGCGCACGTCGCCGACTGGTGCTTCGTCATCGCCCGCACCGAGCGCGGCTCGAGCCGTCACAAGGGCCTGTCCTATCTGCTGGTCCCGATGAACCAGCCGGGCATCGAAGTGCGGCCGATCGAACAGCTCACCGGCACCTCCGAGTTCAACGAGGTCTTCTTCGACGATGCCGTCACCGACGCGGACCTGGTGGTCGGCGCGCCGGGCGACGGCTGGCGAATCGCGATGGGCACGCTCACCTTCGAGCGCGGCATCTCCACTCTCGGCCAGCAGATCCGCTTCGCGCGCGAACTCTCCGACATCGAGGACCTGGCCCGGCGCACCGGTGCCGCCGACGACCCGCTGATCGCCGATCGCCTCGATCGCGCGTGGGTGGGACTTCGGGTGCTGCGCGCGCACGCGCTGCGCACCATGAGCGAGGACCACGACGACGCGGGCGGCGCCTCGGTGTCGAAGTTGTTGTGGGCCAACTGGCATCGCGACCTCGGTGAACTGGCGATGGCCGTCCAAGGTGCGGCGGGCCTGCTCACCGGCCCCGACGACATGACCGCATGGCAGCGGCTGTACCTGTTCAGCCGCGCCGACACGATCTATGGAGGTTCGAACGAAGTGCAGCGCAACATCATCGCCGAGCGTGTGCTCGGTCTCCCGCGAGAGGCACGCCCGTGACCGAGCAGACCTATTCGGGCGCGAACAAGTCCCTGTCGATCGCGCCGGCTTCGATCCCCGGACACGGCCTGCTCGCGGGCCGGACGGCCGTGATCACCGCCGCCGCGGGCACCGGCATCGGCTCGGCGACCGCGCGCAGGCTCCTGGAGGAAGGCGCCGATGTGGTCGTCTCCGATTGGCACGAGCGTCGCCTGACCGAGACCGCCGAGTTGTTGGCGAAGGAGTTCCCCGAGCGCCGGGTCGGTGCCGTGGTCTGTGATGTCCGCGACACCGCGCAGGTGAATCAGCTGCTGGCCGACGCGGCCGCCGAACTCGGCCGGATCGACATCATGGTCAACAACGCGGGTCTCGGCGGTGAGACCCCGGTGGTCGACATGACCGACGAGCAGTGGGACCAGGTTCTCGACATCACCCTCACCGGCACCTTCCGCTGCACCCGTGCGGCGCTGGGGTACTTCCGCGGCGCTGGCCACGGCGGCGTGATCGTGAACAACGCCTCCGTCCTCGGCTGGCGTGCCCAGCACGGCCAGGCGCACTATGCCGCCGCCAAGGCGGGGGTGATGGCGCTGACCAGGTGCAGCGCGGTCGAAGCCGCCGAATTCGGGGTGCGGATCAACGCCGTCGCGCCGAGCATCGCCCGTCACCCGTTCCTGGACAAGGTGAGCTCGACCGAGCTGCTCGACTCGCTCAGCGAGCGCGAGGCCTTCGGTCGCGCCGCCGAACCGTGGGAAGTAGCGGCAACGATCGCCATGCTGGCCAGTGATTACACCTCGTATCTGACCGGCGAGGTTGTCTCGGTGAGCAGCCAGCGCGCATGATCGCCGTGGCGGGTTCTCCGAAACCAAGCAAGTGCTTGGTTGTACGATGACGGGTGTGACCGCACCCGACACCGTGAAACGCACCCGCCGCGCCGAACTCCTCGACCTCGCCGCCGACCTGTTCGCCGAACGTGGACTGCGTGCCACGACGGTGCGCGACATCGCCGACTCGGCGGGCATCCTGTCGGGCAGTCTGTATCACCATTTCGACTCCAAGGAATCGATGGTCGACGAGATCCTGCGCGGATTCCTCGACGACCTGTTCGGTCGCTACCGCGAGATCGCGGGCGCGGGCATGAGCTCGCGAGACACCCTGGAGTCCTTGGTGATCGCGTCCTACGAGTCGTTCGACCGCCATCACGCCGCCGTCGCGATCTACCAGGCCGAGGCCAAGAACCTGCGCGACGCCGAGCGGTTCGGTTACATCCGTGACTTCAACACCGAGTTCCGCGACCTGTGGCACCGCGTGCTCGCCGCCGGCGTGGCCGACGGCAGCTTCCGGCCCGAACTCGACGTGGAACTGGCCTTCCGCTTCCTGCGCGACACCGTGTGGGTCGCGGTCCGCTGGTACACCCCCGGTGGCCCGATCACCGTGCAAAACCTTGCCCAGCAATATCTCACCATCGTGCTCGACGGGCTGACCCTGCCCGGGAGCACCGCGAAATAGGAGTTCCATCATGACCGCATCCGCCGAGCGCCGCCCCTACGCCCCGTTGCGGGAGGCCTATGTGATCGATGCGGTGCGTACCGCGGTCGGCAAGCGCGGTGGCGCGCTGGCCGAGGTGCATTCCGCCGACCTCGGCGCGGCCGCGCTGCGTGGGCTCGTCGAGCGCACGGGCATCGACCCGGCCGTCGTCGACGACGTGATCGTCGGTTGCGTCGACAACCTCGGTCCGCAGGCGGGCAATATCGGCCGCACCATGTGGCTGGTCGCGGGATACCCCGAAGAGGTCCCCGGCGTCACCGTCGACCGGCAGTGCGGTTCCAGCCAGCAGGCGATCAACTTCGGCGCGCAGGCCATCATGAGCGGCACCGCCGAGGTCATCGTGGCGGGCGGCGTGCAGAACATGAGCGCCATCCCGATCGGCGCCGCCATGCTCGCGGCCAAGCCGTACGGTTTCGAGTCCTCGTTCATCGGCGCGAAGGGCTGGGACTCGCGCTACGGCACCGGGGAGGTCTCCCAGTTCAAGGGCGCGGAGATGATCGCCGAGAAGTGGGGCATCAGCCGCGAGGACATGGAGCGCTGGGCGCTGCAGAGCCATCAGCGCGCCAAGACCGCCATCGCCGAGGGCCGCTTCGACAACGAGATCGTGCCGGTCGGCGACTTCACCGTCGATCAGGGTCCGCGCGAGACCAGCCTGGAGAAGATGGCGTCGCTGCAGCCGCTGTCGGAGGGCAGCCCGCTCACCGCGGCGGTCGCCAGCCAGATCTCCGACGGCGCCAGCGCCACCCTGCTCGCCTCCGAGTGGGCGGTCAAGGAATACGGCCTGACCCCGCGTGCCCGCATCCACCATGTCAGCGCGCGCGGCGCCGACCCGATCTTCATGCTGAGCGCGCCGATCCCGGCCACCCAGTGGGCGCTGGAGAAGACCGGCCTGACCATCGACGACATCGACGTCATCGAGATCAACGAGGCCTTCGCCCCGGTGGTGCTGGCCTGGATCAAGGAGATCGGCGCCGATCCGGCGAAGGTGAACGTCAACGGTGGGGCCATCGCGCTCGGCCACCCGCTCGGCGCGACCGGCGCCAAGCTGTTCGCCACCCTGCTCAACGAGCTCGAGCGGGTGAACGGCCGCTACGGCCTGCTCACCATCTGCGAGGGCGGCGGCACGGCCAACGTCACGATCATCGAGCGTCTCGACGCCGACAAGAAGTAGTTCCGCCGTTCGAAAAGTGGTGGTCCTCGGCGGGTTTCGCCGGGGACCACCCTTCGTTCACCACCAGTAGGTCACCACGTCCCAGCGCTGCAACGTGCCGGGGATATCGCAGTGGGCCCAGGATTGCCGACCGTCAAACGCCACGTTGCCGCGGCGCTCGTAGGTGCCCCAGCCACTGCCGAACCAGCCCCACCACTGCCTGCACTCGATGCGAACCTGATGCCGCACGGGGCGATAACACTGCGAGTACGCCGCACTGTTGTTCACCGGGTACGCCACGCACCCCGGTTGCCATTGCGCCTGTGCGGGCGCGGCGCCCATCACGGCACCCGCGCCGAGCAGTAGTGCCGCCGACGTGCTCACCATCGCCTTCTCGATGAGCGACCTCATCACAACCTCCCATCAGCGTGGGGACGACGCCCCGACTTCTGACAGGCCTCCGCGCCGGTCGATGTTCGGCGGCGCCGCGCGTCCGCGAAACCGCCCTTACGTGACTTACATCACATTTCGGGCGCCCGTCGTTACCGGTCGGCGCCATGATCACGCGGTGTCCGCCCCCGGCGGGGGTGATTCGTCCGGCCTACGATGGCCTGGTGAAGGTGCTCGGTGCATGCCCGCTCGATTGCCCCGACGCGTGCTCGTGGGTGGTGACCGTCGAGGACGGGGTGGCCACGGGGCTGCGCGGGAACAAGGAACATCCGGTGACGCGCGGTGCGCTGTGCGTGAAGGTGAATCGGTACCTCGAACAGGTCGGTGCGCCGGGCCGGCTCCGGTATCCGATGCGCCGGGTGGGACCGAAGGGATCGGGGCAGTTCGAGCGGATCAGCTGGGACTCCGCGCTCGACGAGATCGCCACGCGCGTCACCGCCATCATCGACGAATTCGGTGGTGAGGCGGTCTGGCCGTTCCACGGCACCGGCAGCCTGGGCTATATCCAAGGGCTGGAAGGCTTTCCGGGGCGCAGGATGTTCAACCTGCTCGGAGCGTCGCATCACGCGCCGACCATCTGCTCGGTCGCGGGCGGCACCGGTCTGCGCTACACCCTCGGCACCTCCGGCGGCATGGACCCCGAGGACTTCGCGCAGTCGAAACTGATCCTGCTGTGGGGCACCAACCCGCTCACCTCCGGCCATCATCTGTGGAAGTTCGTGCAGGACAGCGGCGCGTACCTGGTGTCGATCGACCCGGTGCGCACCAAGACCTCCGAACGCTGCGACGAGCACATCGCCCCACTGCCCGGCACCGACGCGGCGCTAGCGCTCGGCCTGCTGCACGTGATCGTCTCGCTCGGCGCGCAGGACGAGCATTTCATCGCCGAACACACCGAGGGCTGGCCCGAATTCCGGGACCGCATCACCGAATTCACGCCGGAGCGCACCGCGGCGATCACGGGCGTTCCCGAGGATCAGATCGTCGCGCTCGGTGCGCGGATCGCGCGCACCAGGCCGACCGCGATCCGTGCCTCCCAGGGCATGCAGCGCCACGCCGGCGGCGGGATGGCCCTGCGCGTGCTCGCCTGCCTGCCCGGTGTCACCGGGGACTGGGCGATACCCGGTGGTGGACTGCACTATTCGACCAGTGGGCACTTCCGGCTCGACGAAGCCGCGCTGACCCGCGACGACCTGCTGCCGCACCCGGTCCGCACGCTTTCGATGACCAGACTCGGCGAGGCCCTGCTCGAGACCGATGAGCCGCCGGTGAAGGCACTGTTCGTGATCGGGGCCAATCCGGTCGGCTCGAATCCCGACCAGCGTCGCGTGATCGAGGGGCTGTCGCGCGAGGACTTGTTCACCGTGGTCCTCGAACACTTCGGCACCGACACCGTCGACTACGCCGACATCGTGCTCCCCGCCACCATGCAGCCCGAACACCTCGACGTGCTCGCCGGCTACGGTCACCTCTACCTGATCTGGAACGAGCCCGCCGTCGAGCCGCCGGGCGAATGCCTGTCCACGACAGAGACTTTCCGCAGACTCTCGCATCGGCTCGGTCTGACCGAACCGGCACTGTACGACTCCGACGAGGAACTGGCCGGGCAGCTGCTGAAGGGCTACGACCTCGACCGGCTCAGGGCCGAGGGATTCCTCAAGGTGCAGGCCGGTCCGGTGCCCGCGGGCAAGCTCCAGTTCGTCTCCGCCAGAGCGGAATCGGCAGGCCATGACCCGCTGCCGGACTACACGCCCCCCGCCGATTCCGGCGACGGTCTGGTGCTGATCTCCGCCGCCTCGCACTACTTCCTGAACAGCTCCTTCGGCTCCAACCCCGAATTACGCCGTCGCGCCGGTGCATCCAGCATCACCCTGCACCCCGAAGACGCCGACGCGAGGGGCATCGCCGACGGCGCCGCGGTGGTCGTCTCCAACGATCGCGGCTCCTTCGAGGCCGTCGCCGAGGTATCGGACCGGGTGCGGCCCGGCGTGGCGGGCACGACCAAAGGTCGCTGGGCCAAGTTCACCGGCGGCGCGACCGTGAATGCCACAATCGCCGAACGAGACTCGGACTACGGCGGTGGCGCGGTGTTCCACGACAACCGCGTCGAGGTGCGTCCCCGCTGATCGCCGCGCTCAGAACTCGACGGCGTCGCGGATCAGCGGACAGGTCATACAGTGGCCGCCGCCGCGGCCGCGACCGAGTTCGGCGCCGACGATGGTGATCACCTCGACGCCTTCCTTGCGCAGGGCCGCGTTGGTGTGGGTGTTGCGGTCGTAGGCGAACACGACGCCGGGTTCGACGGCGACCAGGTTGTTGCCGCTGTCCCACTGCTGGCGTTCGTTGGCGTAGTAGCCGCCGCCGGTCTCCACCACCCGCAGTTTCGGCAGGTTCAGTGATGCGGCCACCACGTCGAGGAACGGCGCGGTCTCCTCGACCACCTCGACACCGGGGGCGCGGTCGCTGGGCCGCAGGGAGAACGGGTGGATGTTGTAGACGATGTCGGGATACACCGTGACCAGGTCGCGGTCGGCGAAGGTGAACACGGTGTCGAGGTGCATGGCCGAGCGCAGCTTCGGCATCCCCGCCACGATCACGCGCTCGGCGGCACCGGCGGCGAACAGCGACGCGGCGACCTGGGTGATCGCCTGACGGGACGTCCGTTCGCTCATCCCGACCAGCACCACCCCGTTGCCGACCGGCATCACGTCGCCACCCTCGAAGGTCGCCAGCCCCCAATCCTGTTCGGGATCGCCCCACCAGACCTTCGCGCCGGTGAAGTCGGGATGGAAGGCATAGATCGCGGCCATCAGCAGCGTCTCGTCGTGCCGGGCGGGCCAGTACAGCGGATTGAGGGTGACGCCGCCGTAGAGCCAGCAGGTGGTGTCGCGGGTGTAGAGCGTGTTCGGCAGGGGCGGCATCAGATACTCACGGACCCCGGCCTGCTCGCGCGCCAGCGCCAGGTAACCGGAACGGAATTCGGCGGGCAGGTCCGCGGTCGCGAGTCCGCCGATGAGGTAGGTCGCCAGGGTCCGGTCGTCCACCGAGTCCAGGTAGGCCCTGGTGTCGTCGATCAGCCCGAGCCCGACCTCGTTGGCCACGATCTTGCGGTCGAGAATCCAGTCCTTCGCGCCGGCACGGCGAGGGTTTCGGCGAGCAGATTGTGCAGCTCGACCACCTCGACGCCGCGGTCGCGCATCTTCGTCATGAAATCGAAGTGGTCGCGTTTGGCGTTCTGCACCCACAGCACGTCGTCGAAGAGCAGGTCATCGCAATTGGTCGGGGTGAGCCGCTCGTGTGCCAGGCCCGGCGCGCAGACCAGCACCTTGCGCAGCGTGCCGACCTCGGAATGGACGCCGAACGCGGTGGCGGGGGTTGCGGTCATTTCTGCTCCTCGAAAGATCGGGCGGACTCAGATCGAGATGGCTCCGGTCGCCAGGCCGACGATGCCGACAACGGCGCCGAGGGCGACGGCACCGAACAGGACCGCCTCCCAGAGCGAGAAGATCCGCTTGCCCGCCTCGCGACGGGTCAGGGCGAACAGGATGGTGCCGGGCGCGTAGATGATGCACGACAGCAGCAGGAATTCGAGCCCGGCCGCGACGAGCATGAACGCGGTGTAGAAGGTGGCGACGAAGGCGATGACGAGCTCCTTGGTGCGGTCGCCCGGCTGGATCCGCTCGTAGGTCTCCCTGGTGTAGGCGAGTTTGAGCGCGTAGGCCGCGGCCAGCAGGTAGGGCACCAGCGACAGCGAACTGCACAGCTTGAGCGTGAAGGTGAACGCGTCGTCGGAGAACAGCGTGGTGACCAGCACGATCTGGATCAGCACGGTGGTGAAGATCAGCGCGACCACCGGCACATTCGCGGCGTTGACCCGAGCCAGGAACGACGGCATGTCCCGGTCTTTCGCCGCCACGAACAGCACCTCCGCGGCCATCAGTGTCCAGGCCAGGTAGGCGCCGAGGACCGAGATGATCAGTCCGATACTGATGAACCAGGCACCCCAGGTACCGACGGCGGATTCGAAGACCGGCGACATCGACGGCTGCTGTGCCACGGCGAGTTCGTCGCGCGGCATGATGCCGAACGACACCATGGTCACCGACGCGAAAATGGCCAGCACGCTGAGGAATCCGAGCACGGTGGCGCGGCCGATGTCCTCGCGCTTGCGCGCGTACCTGGAGTACACGCTCGCACCCTCGATGCCGAGGAACACGAAGACCGTCACCAGCATGGTCGAACGCACCTGTTCGACCAGCGATTCGGAATACGCGTCGCCGCCCCAGAAGTTGTCCGCGAAGACACCGGGGTCGAAGTAGAACAGCAGCACCACGATGAACACCAGGATCGGCACCAGCTTCGCCACTGTGACGATCTGGTTGATGGTGGCGGCTTCCTGGATCCCGCGCAGCACCATGAAATGGAACGCCCAGATGCACACCGTCGACAGCAGCACCGCGGGAACGGTGTTGCCCTCACCGAAGATGGGCAGCACCTGCCCGAGGGTGGACTTGATCAGCACCCAGTAGCTGACGTTGCCGACACAGGCGCTGGCCCAGTACCCGAACGCGGAGAAGAAACCGAGGTACTCACCGAAGCCGGCCTTCGCGTAGGCGTAGACACCGGCGTCGAGGTCTGGTTTGCGCACGGCCAGCGTCTGGAAGACGAACGCCAGCATCAGCATTCCGGTGCCGGCGATCGTCCAGGCGATGATCGCGCCGAATCCGCCGGTGGCCTGGCCGAAGTTGCGCGGTAGCGAGAAGACGCCGGCGCCGACCATGGAGCCGACCACCATCGCCGACAAGGTCAGCAACGGCATCTTCTTGGTCGCGGTCTGTTCCGAGGCTGTCATCGCGCTACTCCTCCGGATCGGTGCTGGCGATGGGGCGGACGCGGACCGGAGCAGTGGCGACGAGTGCCGCAATCATCGCGCATACCGGTGTCGGCAAGCCCTGGACCTGCCGTTGGAACTCGCCGTACACGCGACCTCCTACTGCGATGTCGATGTCCGGCAAATTTTAGGCGACCGCGCATCCTCGGTAGCGGCTTCGAGCGCGTGTCGCGACCACGAGACGCTGCGAACCGAAAATGCACCGGACCCGATGCGCACCTCGTGAGTGCGGCATCGGGTCCGGTGCTCGATCGCCCCGTGGGACCGACGGTTGGCTCAGGGCCGTCGATCGGGGCGAGTTCGTGGGGAGCCGGGTGTGACTCCGGGTCAGCGGGCCTCGGCGGCGGACTCGATGGTGAGCGCCGAGATCGCCTCGATCCGGGCGACAGCGTCGGCGACGATCCCGTCGATCAGCTCGGCCACCGTCGGCAGGCTGTCGATGATGCCGGTGACCTGGCCCGCGGGCAGCACGCCCGCGTCGGTGCGACCCTCGACGAGACCGGCCTTGGTCAGCATCGCCGAGTTCGCCGCCATCACGACCTGAGACCAGCTGAGGTCCTTGGTCTTTCGCATGGCCAGACCGTCACGCATCAGCGTGGACCATTTCATGCCGGTCATGCTCTTGAACTTGGCCGCGTTCGACACCGCCGCCGACAGACCGCGCCAGCCGCCGGAGTGCTCGAGCTTGGTCACCAGTTCGGTGTTCAGCATCCGATGCGGCATGCCGTCGACCTTCACCGACACCACCGTGTCCTGGAGGCCGCGCGCCAGGTACTCCTGCTTCACGGCCTCGGGAACGGTGCTCTCCTGGGTGAGCAGGAACCGGGTGCCCATCGCGACACCGGCCGCTCCGTAGGACAGCGCGGCGGCCAGGCCGCGTCCGTCGAAGAAGCCACCCGCCGCGATCACCGGGATATCGACCGCGTCGAGCACCGACGGCAGCAGCAGCGTGGTGGCGACCGGGCCGGTGTGCCCACCGCCCTCACCGCCCTGCACGATCACCGCGTCGGCGCCCCAGGACGCCACCTTCACCGCGTGCTTGGCGGCACCGATCGACGGAACCACCACGACACCGGCGTCTTTGAGCCGGGCGATGAGTTCTTTTTTCGGCGCGAGCGCGAAGGACGCGACACGTACCCGCTCGCGGATGAGCAGCTCGATGCGCTCGCCCGCGTCGGTGGCATCGGCGCGGATGTTCACCCCGAAGGGCTTGTCGGTGAGCGACTTGGTCTTGGCGACCGCCGCTTCGAGCTCCTCGAACGTCATCGTCGCCGAGGCGAGAATGCCGAGGCCGCCCGCGTTGGCGGTGGCCGCGACCAGTCGCGGGCCGGCGACCCAGCCCATGCCGGTCTGCACGACCGGGTGCTCGATGCCGACCAGTTCGGTCAGCGGAGTCCGCAAGCGCGCGCTCATGCTGTCTCCTCTCGGCGTGCTCGGGCGGCCTGCGTGGTTACGCTCCGCTGCCGCCTCCGGCCGCTGACCGCTCACGCCGCTACTTCCTTCTCCCGGAAACCCTTGGGATCGAGCACGGTTCGGATGATCCGCAGCTCTTCCTCGGTCGGCAGCCTGGTCTCGCCCGCCGAACCCAGCTCGGCGATCTCGAACGAGGTGTTCTCAGCGACCTCTTCCGGGCTCACGCCGGGGTGTAGTGACAGCGCGCGCAGGGTGTGATCGGGGCCGTCGAAGTCGAACACGCCCAGATTGGTCACCACCCGGTGCAGGTGGTGGAAGCGGTACGCCGGGTTCTCGGGATCGATTCGGTCGTAACCGATTCCGGAGATGATGTCGACGTTCTCGACGAACACCCGATTGTTGTGCCGGGGCACGAAGTAGCTCGTCGCGTGGTTGATCGTGTTGCCGGGAGCGCCACGCACACCGAACATCTGGCGCGTGGGCTGCTGCAGCGGACCGAAAGCCGACAGGTTCTGGTTGCCGAACCGGTCGAGCTGATTCGCGCCCATCACCACATGGCGACGGCCGGAAGCGACCACGTCGAACACCCGGGAGAACGGAATCCAGCCCTCGACAGGAGCTTTCGCGCCGATCGCCGGTACCTCGGCGAAGAACAGCGCCTCACCGTCGGAGAGCAGCAGGTCGGGTTCGAAGGTGAGCCGGGCCAGCCGGGCGCCGATGGTGGTGACCGTCGACATCGGGCTGGCCATGATCTCACCGGCCCCGCGGAAGATTTCCGCGGCGGCGACGACGCAGACCTCAGCACGAGTAATAGGCCCGCCCGTCACCCGACCGCCGCCCCCCACGGAATCGCTTTGCGATGCTGTCATCATTTCTGCTCCTCAGCGAACGCGGCTACGGCGGACTGGTATTCCTCTTCGGAGACATCCAGGTAGCGAGCCTTGAACTCGGCCCACGACTCCGGCGTCTTAGCGGCCGCCACATAGTGCTTCTGAAACTTCTCATCGCGCCCGTAGCTGCCGGAGAAGGTGAAGTGCGCGCCGCCGGGCGACTCGACCACACCGTCGACCAGCATGCGGTTGAGGATGATCGCCTGTTGCGGAACGGCTTTCACCAGTTCCTCGGTTTCGACGATGCGATCCACCGAGACGTAGCGACGCTCCGCCGCCAGGCAGTACAGATCGTCGAAGTACGGATCGACGCCCGTGTAGGCGGCGTTGCCGTGCTTGTCGGCCAGATCCAGGTGGACGAACGACGCGTCGAGGTTCAGCGCGGGCATCGCGACCAGTGTCTCGACGCGACCGTCGGCGGCGGGATACGGCGACGCGACGGTCTTCAGCTCGCCCTCCCAGAAGTCGAGCACCGCCGATCCGAGCCCGGCCCGGATCGGCAGGAAGGGCAGTCGTGCGGCGGCCGCTTGCAGCCCGCACTTCACCATTCCCTCGTCCATCTCGCGCACGGTGATCGCGCCCTCGGTGCGCGCCTTCGCGAACCACGGGTCGTAGAACGGCGCCGAATCCAGCGAGACGAACCCGTAGTACGCCTTGCGGACCTTGCCCGCCGAACACAGCAGACCCAGGTCGGGACCGCCGTAGGTGATCACGGTCAGGTCGGTGACATCGGAGCGCAGCAGTGCGCGCACCAGCGCCATCGGCTTGCGCCGTGAACCCCAGCCGCCGATGCCGATGGTCATGCCGCTGCGCAGCTCGCCGACCACCTCGTCGAGGGTCATTCTCTTGTCGCGCATGGCTTTCAGCTCTCCTTCTTCTGCGCGGCGAGATCGTCGTCGAAGCGCGCCCTGATCTCGTCGGCGACACCGGCGAGGTTGAGCTCCATCGTGAAGCCCTGTTCGTAGCGGTAGGAACGGTGCACGTCCTGCACGTCGATGCCGTTGAGCGCGCGTTTGGCGGCGCGGATCACGCGGCCGTCCTTGTTCGCGATGTTCTTCGCGACATCCATCGCGGCGGCGTCGAGTTCGGCGCGCGGCACCACCTTGTACACCGAGCCGAAGTGGTGCAGCTGCTGGGCGGTGAGCTTGCCCGCGGTGTAGAACATGGTGCGCATCAGGTGCTGGGGGACCAGCCGGGACAGGTGCGTGGCGGCGCCGAGCGCGCCACGGTCCACCTCGGGCAGACCGAAGGTGGCGTCGTCGGAGGCGACGATGACGTCGGAGTTACCGACCAGGCCGATGCCGCCGCCGAGGCAGAAGCCGTTCACGGCAGTGACCACGGGCACCTCGCAGTCGTAGACCGCGGCGAAGGCGTCGAAACAGCCGTGGTTGGCGCGGATCAGCGCGGTATGGCCGACGTCGGCGTTCATCTCCTTGATGTCGACGCCCGCGTTGAACCCGCGGCCTTCCGCGCGCAGCACGACCACCCGGGTCTCCTGGTTGCGGCCCGCTGCCCGGACGGCGTCGGCCAGTGCGAACCAGCCGTCCGAGGGCAGGGCGTTGACCGGCGGGTAGTCGACTGTGACGACCTCTACCCCGTCGGCTTCGGTGTGACGGTTTATCCCCATCGCGATGTCTCCTCGTGCGCGCCCCGGCGAACCCGAGACAAAGCAAGCAATTGCTTGGTAGGTTAACACGGTGGCTGTAGAAATCGACCTTTCCGAGCAGATCGTTCTGGTGACGGGTGGCGTCCGAGGTGTCGGCGCCGGAATCAGCCGGGCCTTCCTCGCCGCGGGCGCGACGGTGCTGACCTGCGCACGCAGACCGGCAGACGAGCCGATCACGGTGGGGGACCGCGGCACCGAACACCTCACCTGCGATGTGCGCGATGCCGACGCGGTGCCGGCCATGTTCGCCGAGATCGTCGCCAGGCACGGCCGGATCGACCATGTGGTGAACAACGCGGGTGGCGCGCCGTTCGCGATGGCCGACGCCGCGAGCCCTAAATTCCACGCCAAGATCGTGGAGTTGAACCTCCTCGCGCCGCTGCTGATCTCGCAGCAGGCGAACGCGTTGATGCAGGACCAGGACGCGGGCGGCTCGATCGTGATGATCACCAGCGTCAGCGGCCACCGGCCCTCGCCCGGCACCGCCGCCTACGGCGCGGCCAAGGCGGGCCTGGACAACCTGGTCTCCTCGCTGGCCGTCGAATGGGCCCCGAAGGTCCGGCTCAACTCGGTAGTGGTCGGCCCGGTGGAAACCGAACTCAGCCACCTGCACTACGGCGACGCCGACGGAGTCGCCGCCGTCGCGAAGACCGTCCCCCTCGGCCGCCTCGCCAACCCCGCCGACGTCGGCAACGCGGCGCTGTTCCTGGCCTCCCCCCTGGCCGCCCACATCAGCGGCGCCGCCCTGCTAGTCCACGGCGGCGGCGAACGCCCCGCCTTCCTCGACGCCGCCAACGCCAACAACTAGCCGCCGATGCGAACCCGCAGTAGTCATCCCGTCCAGCGACTGAACATTCCCTACCTGCCGCAACCAACGCCACCCACCCAACCCAACCACCACGATTTTCGGCCGCCCCGCATCCGAAGGGCGAGACGGAACGCCGAAGGCGCAGTATCGCCCTTCGGATGTGAGGCCCTCAGGGCCGAAAATCCCGCGGCGCCAGCCGCCGACAAACACAGGAGCTACACATGACTGACCAGGTGATCTGCGCAGGCCGCACCGTAATCGTCACCGGCGCAGGCCGCGGAATAGGCCGCGCCCACGCCCTGGCCTTCGCCGCAGCGGGCGCCCGCGTGGTGGTCAACGATGTCGGCACCGCGCTCGACGGTGCCGCGACCACGGAAACCCCCGCCCAGCAGGTCGTCGACGAGATCGTCGCGGCCGGTGGTGAGGCCGTCGCCAACTACGACGACGTCGCCGATTGGGAAGGCGCCCGCCGCCTGATCCGTCAGGCTGTCGACACCTTCGGCGGCCTCGACGTGCTGGTCAACAACGCGGGCTTCGTGCGCGACCGCATGCTGGTGAACCTCGGCGAGGACGAGTGGGACGCTGTCGTCCGCGTGCACCTCAAGGGCCACTTCGCCACCATGCGGCACGCGGCCGAGTACTGGCGGGGCGAGTCGAAGGCGGGTCGCCCGGTGGATGCCCGCGTGATCAACACCAGCTCCGGCGCCGGTCTGCAGGGCAGCGTCGGCCAGGGCAATTACGGCGCCGCCAAGGCGGGTATCGCGGGTCTCACACTGACCGCGTCGGCCGAGTTCGGGCGCTACGGCGTGACCGTGAACGCCATCGCTCCCGCCGCCCGCACCCGGATGACCGAGACGGTCTTCGCCGACACCATGGCCGCCCCCGACGCGGGCTTCGACGCGATGGCGCCGGAGAACATCTCGCCGCTGGTGGTGTGGCTCGGCAGCACCGAATCCGCCGGGGTGACCGGCCGGATGTTCGAGGTAGAGGGCGGAAAGGTGGCGCTGGCGCAGGGCTGGATGCACGGCACCCCGGTCGATCGCGGCGCTCGCTGGAACCCCGCCGAACTGGGTCCGGTCGTCAAGGAACTGATCGAGAAGAGCACCCCGCCGGAGCCTGTTTACGGCGCATAGCAAACTTTGAGGCGTGCGGCCGGGGAAAAGTCCCCGGCCTGCACTTATGGCATGTCACACACGTCCAGGGGGCTGGACGACTCTTGCTCTCTTCTGCGGTCCCGGGACCGTGGGTTTACTATGGGCTACTGTTCGTCGATCCCGGAATGTGTCGCGACCGGGGGTAATTCTGCGCTGAATAACTAAGGGGATGATCTAGCGCATGGCCATTGGTCGCATGTTGCGCGTGTTTGCCGCTGCGAGTGTGCTGGCCGGCTGTGCGCTGTTAGGGCCCGCGGTCGCCATGGCCGCCCCGGAAAAGCCGCCGACGCCTGCCGCGCAGGCACCCGGTAGCGGAAGCTCCGGACAGGGCAACGGCAGCGGTGGCAACGGCGGTCAGAGCACCCCGACTCCCAAGCCCGATGAGCTCAGCCTGCCCGGTCAGGGCAATGGCCAGGCGACCAACCCCGCTCCCGGAGCCGACCCGGTCGGCCCACAGTCGGGCGCCCCGGTCGCCGACGAAGGCGAATGGACCCCGCTCACCATCCCCGGCCAGTCCAGCGCAGACGTCCCCAAGAAAGAAGTCGCGGGCCCGCTCTCCGGATCAGCCGCCGCTGGCGCGGGTTCTGCCGCCGCGGGTTCGGCCGCCGCGGGCGTGGTTCTCGGTACCGGTTCCGCGGGCCTCGGAGTGCTGCTCGGTACCGGTTCGGCGGGCCTCGGGGTGGTTCTCGGTACCGGTTCCGCGGGCGCGGCCGCCATCCTCGGTACCGGTTCGGCAGGCGCGGCCGCAGTTCTCGGCACCGGTTCGGCCGGTGCCGCCGCCGTTCTCGGCACGGGTTCGGCCGGTGCCGCGGCGGTACTCGGTACCGGCTCGGCCGCAGTCGGCTCGGCCGCCGCGGGTACCGGTTCGGCGGCGCTCGGTGCGGGCACGGCTGTCCTCGGAACAGGTTCTGCCGCAGTGGGTTCCGCTGCTGCCGGTTCCGCCGCGGTAGGTTCCGCGGGTGCGGGCTCGGCCGCTGTCGGGTCCGCCGCGGTCGGTTCGGCGGCGGTCGGTTCGGCCTCGCCCCTGCTGTTGTTGCTGATCCCGATCCCTTCGGTCCCGGCTGTACCGGCGCTTCCGTCGATCGCGATCCCACCCACTCCCGCGGTCCCTGGTGTCCCGAATATCGCTGTGGCAGTGCCTGTTCCGGCCGCCGCGCCACCGGCGGCCGAGGCTCCGGCTCCCGCCGCGCCACCCGCCGTGGCGGCACCGGCACCGGCGGCCAAGCCGAACCACGAGTTCAAGCCGACCAGTGACAACAGCGGCCTGCCCGAACCCGAACTCCTGTCGGTGATCGGCGGCCTGATAGCGCTCACCCTGGCCGGAACCGGTTCGGGCGCAGTGAGTTTCCAAGGTGCCGCGGCAGCCCAAGCGCGGGTGAACGCGGCGCGTGCCGAGTTCTTCGGACCGAGGTCGTGAGGGGATCTTCGATGAGTAAGAGCAAGACCCAGAGCACCTCCCGGTCCTATCGCCGCGTCGCCGCCGCCGTCGACGCGGTGTGCGCGGTGGCCGCCGACTCCGACGCCACCAGCCTCGACGAAGTGGTCCATGCCATCTCGCTGGAGCGGAAACGTGAAATCGAGATCACCAGCGCGAACCTCGGCCCCGGCGTGTGCGGTCAGCGCCGGTTCTACCCCGAACGCGACATCATCGTGCTCGCCGACGCTCTCCCGAGTCGCGATCACACCCTCGCCCACGAACTCGGCCACATCGTCTTCGACCACGAGGGCGCGCCCGCGGTGGAGACGACCCTCGAGGTCAGCGACGATCTGATCGCCTACATGCTCAGTCAGCGCGCCCACGCGCAGATCGTCGACGACGGCGCCGACGATCTCGCCGAATGGGAAGCCGAGACCTTCGCGGCCATGCTCATGACGCGCCTGCGCGTATTCAGCAACCGGGGCGCAGGCGTCTCGGTCCTTCGATTCGATGAGGCACTCGGATGACACTCTGGTTGACAGCCCTGCTGGTCTGGGTTGCCGCGGGTGCGCGAGTGGGTCGCGTGCTGGTGAAGCCCGCGACGACCGCCCGCGTGGCCATCGTCGTCGCGGTCGCCGCTGTGGCACTCGCGGTCACCGTCGCCATTCCCGAGATGGCTGTTGCCATCGACAATCTGATGAAGGGCGGTGTGCACAGCGGCTGGCTGTCCACCGGTCTCGTGATCTCCGCCTGGATCCTGTTCACCACGGCCACCTCGGTGGTGGCCTCGGCCGCGTGGCCGGTGGTCTCGCGACGCAACCTGCGCCAGGTCGCGATGGTCGTGTACGGCATCGGCGCGGTGGCGATCGCGATCACCCTGGCGTGGTCGTTCACCTTCGGCTGGATCATGGTCGCGCTGGGCGCGGTGTTCATCGTGACCACCGGCCTGCGCAACCTGGACTGGACGATCCTCGGGCGTGGCATCGCCATCTACATCACCGGTACGGCGCTGGTCGCGGTGCTCGCCGTCGCCAATGTGGGTCGCGCGTTCCAGAATGCCGCGCCGACGCCGCCCAACGAACCGCTGTGGGGCTGGGCCGCGTGGGAGATCGCGGCGCTGCTGATCGCGCTCGGTGCCGTGTCGATCGTGATCGAGCTGTGGTGGCGGGCCAAGCTCCTGCTGCGCAAGATCCGTCCGCTGCACCAGTTGATGGTCGGCCGGTTCCCCGAGGTGGTCGCGCCCGAACAGAACGCCACCTCGGCACAGCTCAAGGCTTCCGATCACATGGCACAGGTGATGGACGCGCTGTATCTGCTCTCCGGCAGCGGCATCGTGATCCCGGCGGCCGGTGAGCCGCCGAGTTCGGTGCCGCAGCGGGCCGCGGTGGTGGCCGAGTGGGCGCGAAATCCGTTGGGGGACTTGTTCGTCGACGCTCGGTGGATCGCACCGCCGCCCGGCATCAGCCCCCGCGGCTGGGTGCTGGCGCTGTCGAATCAGTACGAGTACGCGGTCGCCGACGCGAAGACGGCACCGCAGAACGCCGCTTCCTCGACCTAGCCCGAACGCAGAAAACGGGCCTGAGCTGGTGTTTCCACCGTCTCAGGCCCGTTGTCTGCGTATCCGACGTATTTACGGCCGTACCCAGGACACCATCAGGTGCGTCAGGCCGGCCGCTGCGTGGATCCTATTCTGTTCCGTCCGGAGGAATTTCGGGCAAGCCTTCGCTGGCCCGTAGCTTCTCCGCCATCGAGGTGAGCAGATTCTGTGATTCTTCGGACAGGTCGAATGCCCTACTCGACAGTCGACGAAGTCCATAACCCTGCAGCTGCGCGAGCAGCTCCAGGTCGTGATCGATCTTGGCCGCGTAGATATCGTTGAAGAAGTAGTCAGGCTTGACCTTGAAGAACTTCGCCAGGGCGGCCACCGTCTCGTCGGACGGATTCGTTCGTTGTCCCGACCGCAACTGCGAGAGATACGGCTTCGAGATCGGATGCCCGGAGGCAGTCAGCGCAGCCGCAACCTCTGCGTTGGTGTGCGGCTTGCGCCCCGGGGGATGCACGGTTTCGAACAGCTTGTTCAGCCGCGCCGCGAAATCAGCCATTGTGAGCCGCCCAATTCCCTTCACTGTACTAACAGTCGTTATCTCGGATACGTATCATTGATATTAGCGGCTCAGTAACTGAAAACCTACGCCTGATTGGGGATTTCTCTACGATTTCCGACGCTTACCTGCGTGCAGGGGCGGCGGCGGTCGCGTTTGCGGGTCGCGCCAACGACTCTTGTGGAGCGCCGGGGTCCCCGGGTTCGTGCCCGTCGCAGGGTTCTTCCACCATGCCCCCATGATAGCCCTAAGATAGCTGACATCTCATGATCCCCCTGCCCCCCGTGACTTTGTGGCGTACGACACGTTCCGGGCGCCCTGGGATGAATGTTCAACCTGGGCGCCCGGTTTCGGTAAGGGCCAGTCTACAGGCGCTCGATGATGGTGCCCGTCGCGAGTGCGCCGCCGGCGCACATGAGCACCATGGCAGTGCCCTGACCTGTGCGTTCGAGTTCGTGTAACGCGGTCGTGATCAATCGGGAGCCGGTAGAGCCCACAGGATGCCCGATTGCGATCGCGCCGCCGTTGACATTTACCCGTTCCATGTCAGGTTGATGTACGGCAGCCCACGAAAGTGCGACCGACGCGAATGCTTCGTTGATCTCGAATAGATCGATATCGCCAATCGTCATTCCGGAGCGCTCGAGCAGTCGGGTGCACGCCTGCACCGGGCCGTCCAGATGGAACTCCGGTTCGGCGCCGACGAGTACCTGGGTGTGAATCCGGGCGCGCGGACGCAAACCCTTTCGGCGCGCGACGGTTTCGTCCATCAGCAGCACGGCGGCGGCGCCGTCGGAGATCTGCGACGAGGTGCCCGCGGTGTGGATGCCGTCGGCCACGACCGGTTTCAGTGCCGCCAGCCCTTCGCGGGTGGTCGCGCGCAGACCCTGATCGCGGGCGACCTCCACCTTTTCGCCGGTGGCCGCGCCCTCGCTGTCGAGTACCGGCGCCGAGACCGGAAGCACCTCGCGGTCGTAGCGGCCCTCGGCCCACGCCTTGGCCGCCAATTGCTGGGAGCGCAAACCGAATTCGTCGATATCGGACCGGGTGATCCCGCGCCTGCGGGCGATGCGCTCGGCGGCGCCGAACTGGTCGGGCAGATCGATCGACCACGACGCGGGCCGTCGCGGTCCCGCCTCGGTGCCGACATTGGCGCCGAGCGGCACCCGGCTCATCGCTTCGACGCCGCACGCGACGCCGACGTCGATCGCGCCGGTGGCGATGAGGCCCGCGATGAGGTGGTTGGCCTGCTGGGCCGAGCCGCACTGGGCGTCGATCGTGGTCGCGCCGGTCTGCCACGGCAGGCCCGCGTGCAGCCAGGCGACGCGGGTGACGTTGTTGGATTGCTCGCCCGCCTGGGTGACGCAGCCGCCGATCACCTGCTCGACCTCGGCCGGGTCGAGGCCCGCCCGGTCGAGTAGTCCGCGCTGGGCCAGGCCGAGCAATTCGGCGGCGTGCAGTCCCGAAAGTTGCCCTCGACGTTTGCCGATGGGGGTCCGCACGGCCTCGACGATCACGGGTGTGCCCATGTGATTCTCCCTTATAACTGCAACAGGTTCTGATCTTGAGCTCAGGGTAAAACCGCGAGGTTCTTCCGTCGCGGCGACCGCTATGCTTGAATGATTATAGAACGTGTTTCAGTTTGTCGAAGGAGACATCTGGTGGTAGATCCGAGCACCGAACACGCCGGCCCTGTGACGGGTGCCCGGCCGAACCTGCCGGACGGGTTCGACGTTACCGACCCGGCCATCTACGCCGAGCGGATTCCGGCCGAGGAGTTTGCCGAACTGCGTCGTACGGCCCCGATCTGGTGGAACCCGCAGTCGCCCGAGGTGGGCGGGTTCCATGACGACGGCTTCTGGGTGGTGAGCAAGCACGCCGACGTCAAAGAGGTGTCGCGCCGCAGCGATGTGTTCTCCACTTTCGAGAACACCGCGATC
This sequence comes from Nocardia sp. NPDC056952, assembly GCF_042674185.1. NCBI lineage: Bacteria > Bacillati > Actinomycetota > Actinomycetes > Mycobacteriales > Nocardiaceae > Nocardia > Nocardia sp. NPDC056952. Next base: position 142,626 of record NZ_JBHURA010000004.1, read on the forward strand.
CCGCGCTTCAACGATGACATCCAGCGCGAGCAGATCGAACTACAGCGCTTCGTCCTGTTGAACAAGGACGCCCCCGAGCACACCAAGCTGCGCAAGCTGATCGCCAAGGGCTTCACCCCGCGCGCGATCAACGGCCTGCGCGCCGAACTCTCGGCCCGTGCCGAAGGCATCGTGAAGCGGGCGGCCGAGTCCGGCAGCGGTGACTTCGTCACCCAGGTGGCGTGTGAGCTGCCGCTGCAGGCGATCGCCGAACTGATCGGTGTGCCGCAGGAGGACCGGATGAAGGTCTTCGACTGGTCCAACGACATGACCAGCTACGACGATCCGGACAGCACTGCCGATCCGGTCGCCGCGTCGATGGAGATCCTCGGCTACGCCTACCAGATGGCCGAGGCCAGGAAGGCCTGTCCGGCCGACGATCTGGTGACCACGCTGATCGAGGCCGACGTCGACGGCGAGCACCTCACGCCGGAGGAATTCGGCTTCTTCGTGATCGTCCTGGCCGTCGCGGGCAACGAGACGACCCGCAACGCCATCACGCACGGCATGATCGCCTTCATGGAGAACCCCGACCAGTGGGAGTTGTTCAAGAAGGAGCGCCCCGCCACCGCGGCGGACGAGATCATCCGCTGGGCGACCCCGGTGACCTCCTTCCAGCGCACCGCGCTCGAGGACACCGAACTCGGCGGCGTGCAGATCAAGAAGGGCCAGCGCCTGGTCATGCTGTACCGCTCGGCAAACTTCGACGAAGAGGTTTTCGAGAACCCGGAGAAGTTCGACATCACCCGCACCGACAACCAGCACCTGGCCTTCGGCGGCACCGGCGCCCATTTCTGCGTCGGCGCGAACCTGGCTCGGCTCGAGGTCGATCTGATCTTCAACGCGATTGCTGATCATCTGCCCGATATCACGCAGATCGGTGATCCGAAACGTCTGCGTTCGGGTTGGCTCAATGGGATCAAGGAGCTGCCGGTCGATTACAAGTCCACCGGTTGCCCCGTCGCGCACTGAGTCGCTGACAACGAGAACAGCCCGAGACCGAAAGGTCCCGGGCTGTTCTCGCGTTTGCCGCTATGCGACGGGACGCGTGGTCGCTACCGCGCGGTCCACTTCCCAGAAAGCGCGCAAAGCGGCGATCTTTCCCTCGGCGTCGACCTTGTAGGTGAACACACCCTCGGCGTCGATGACGTGGCCGGCCATGGTGGTGCGGATCAGGCCGGTGAAGGCGATTTCGTTCCCGCAGGCGAAAGAGTCCTCGAAGCGGAATTCGATGGATTCGGTGAGGGCGATGGCCTTGTCCCAGAAAGCGCCGATGGCCTCGTGGCCGCGGTGGCCGACACCCTCGGGGTCGAAACCCGAAGGACCGACGGGATCTTCGACGATGCCGTCCTCGGCGAACAGGGCGACCCAGGCCGCCCGGTCCTTCGCTCTGACCGCGGCCTGGGATGCCAGGCCCGCGGCACGGGCGGTGCGTTCGATGGTGGTCATGGCTGCACCTTCGCGATGATGGGGTCGGCGATGTACTTCTCGGCGAACTTGCGCAGCGAGTCCTGCTTGGCCGCCAGCTCGCCGTCGAACCCGATGCCGTCGGCCAGCCACGGCACCACGATGTTGTCGGTGACGCCCGCGTCGGCCAGGTCCTGATAGCCGTCGCGGCCGAACTTGTCGATGCAGACGGACTGGATCTCGAAGGGCTCCCCGGACCGGCCGTACTCGGCACGCAGGTCGCGCAGCGTGCCGATGGTGGTGACCAGGTCGTCGAACTTCATCATCGCCGAGGTCCAGCCGTCACCGATGCGGGCGGCCCGGCGCAGCGCCGGGCCGGTGTGCCCGCCGATGTAGAACGGCACCCGCTCGCTCGGCGCGGGGCTCATCTGCAGCTGATCGAAATCGAAGAACTCGCCGTGGAATTCGACCATGCCGCCGTCGAGGACGAGCCGGATGACCTCGATCATCTCGTCGACTCTGGCGCCGCGGCGCGCGTATGGGACACCGCACCATTCGAATTCCTCAGGCGCCCAGCCGATCCCGATGCCGAACCCGAACCGGTTGCCCGACAGGTTGGCGATCGAGCCGACCTGTCGGGCCAGCAGCAGCGGATTGCGCGAGCCGAGCTTGAGAACATTGGTGTAGAAGCGCAGGTTCGTGGTGACCGCGGCCATGGACGCGGCGGCGATCAGCGGATCCACCCACGGAGTCTCCGGGCCCCAGAAGCGACTGCCGTCGGGGGTGTACGGGTAGTCGGCGGCCTGCGACTTCATGTAGAACAGCGAATCGGGCAGGCCGATGGAGGTGAACCCGCATTCTTCGGCCGTCTTGGCCAGCTCGGTGAGCTGATCCAAGGGGCTCAGTGCGACACCGAGGGTGAATTTCATGCCGGACGCTCGCTTCCCACGACCCACATCGAGAAGTACTGGGAGCCACCGCCGTACGCATGGCCGAGGGCCTTGCGCGCGTTCGGCACCTGGTACGCGCCCGCGCGGCCCATCACCTGCTTGGCCGCTTCGGCGAACCGGATCAGGCCGGAGGCGCCGATCGGGTTGGACGAGAGGACGCCGCCCGACGGGTTCACCGGAATGCGCCCGCCGATCTCCGTCTCACCCTTGTCGGTGAGCTTCCAGCCGTCGCCCTCGGCCGCGAAGCCGAGATTCTCGAGCCACATCGGCTCGAACCAGGAGAACGGCACGTAGATCTCGGCGACGTCGATCTCTTCCAAGGGGTCGGTGATCCCGGCCGACTTCCACAGGGCCGTGGCCGCGTCCCGGCCCGCCTGCGGATTCACCTGGTCGCGGCCGGAGAAGGTGGTCGGCTCGGTGCGCATCGCGGTGCCGTGTACCCAGGCCACCTTCTTGCCCTCGGCTTCGACCACCGCGGCGGCCTCGGCATCGCCGATCACCACGGCGCACGCGCCGTCCGACGACGGGCAGGTCTCGTCGAAACGGATGGGATCCCAGAGCATTTGGGATGCCAGTACCGACTCGAGGGTGATGTCGGGCTGATGCAGGTGTGCGAGCGGGTTCTTCGCGCCGTTGCGTCGATCCTTCACCGCCACCATCGCGCCGATGTGCAGTGGTGCGTTCGAGCGACGGATGTAGGAGCGCACGTGGGGGGCGAAGTAGCCGCCCGCGCCCGCGCCGACCGGCATGGTGAACGGCACCGGAATCGACAACGCCCACATGGCATTCGACTCCGACTGCTTCTCCCAGGCGATGGCGAGGACGCGCTTGTGCACCCCACCCTGCACCAGGTTGGCGGCGACGACGCCGGTCGAGCCGCCGACCGAGCCCGCGGTGTGCACGCGGATCAACGGCTTGCCCGCCGCGCCGAGCGCCTCGGCCATGTACAGCTCGGGCATCATGACGCCCTCGAAGAAGTCGGGGGCCTTGCCGACGACGACAGCGTCGATATCGGCGATGGTCAGACCCGCGTCATCGAGTGCGCGATCGATGGCCTCACGGCACATGCCCGACATGGACACGTCCGTACGTTTTGTCACGTGATGGGTTTGGCCGGTGCCGAGCACCGCTGCGGGGAAGCTCACTTGACCTCCATGACGGCGACCAGATTCTGTTGCAGCGCAGGGCCGCTGGTCGCATGAGCGAGGGTCCGGTTCGCGGTGCCGGACATGATGGCTTGGGCGGCGCTGCCGATTCGTTCGAGACCCGCGGCGAACATCGGATTGGCGGCGAGGGCGCCGCCGGAGGGGTTGATCCGGGTGTCCGCGGACAACCCGATCGCTTCCGCGAGGATCAACTGCTGGTGACTGAACGGCGCGTGCAGCTCGGCCACGTCGAAGGTGGTGTTGCCGCCGGTCGCCACCGCGGCCGCCTTGGTGGTGGAGGGCGAGCGGGTCAGGTCGCGACCGCCGAGCGCCTGGGCGTCGATGTTGTGCGCGATTCCGGTGATCCACGCGGGCCGCTCGCAGAGCTCCCGCGCGCGATCGCCGACCGCGAGCACGATCGCGGCCGCGCCGTCGGTGATCGGCGCGATGTCGTGGGCGCGCAGCGGGTCGGCCACATAGGGTGCGCCGAGGTCACCGCCCGCGACCGCCGCCATGTCCTGCTCGGTCCACCGGCCGGAGTCCAGACCGGCACGTGCCTGCAGACCCGCGATCGAGACCGCGTCGGGCCACATCGGCGCGACCAGGTAGGGATCGAGCTGCATGGTCAGCACCTGGCGCAGCGTGCCGGCCGACGACTTGCCGAAGCCGTACACGAGTGCGGTCTGCGCCTGTCCGGAACGCAGCTTCACCCACGCTTCGTAGAGGGCCCATGCGGCGTCCATCTCCACGTGCGATTCGTTGATCGGCGGGACGGCGCCGATCGCATCGATCGCCGAGATGAACGAGAACGCGCGTCCGGCAAGGAAGTCGGAGGACCCCGAGCACCAGAAGTCGATATCGGACTTGGTGATGCCGAGATCGGCGTAGAGCTGCTGGAAGCACGGAACGAGCATCTCGACGCCGTTGGTGGTGCCGTGGGTTTCGGGTACGTGTGGTGCGTGGGCGAAGCCCACCACCGCGATCTCGGGCAGGCTCGCGTCGCTGCCGGAGGATGCTGATGTGGTCAACGTCGCCTCTCTAGAGGTGGTGCTGGTAGGACTCGTAGGGAGCGTCGGGCTCCCCGGTGGGCCGGAAGTGGTCGATATTGGCCAGCGTGTGGCCCCACTCCTCGCGGGGTTTCCACACCGCCTCGACCTGCATGCCCATCCGCACCTCGTCGGCCGCACAGCCGAGGATCAGGTGCAGGACCGGGATGTCGGCGCCGTCGAGGAGCACATAGGCGGCCACGTACGGCGGCTTGATCCGCTGGCCGAGGAACGGCACGTTGACGATGCAGAAGGTGGTCACCGTGCCCTTGTCGGACAGCTCGACCAGATCGTCGGTGGGTCTGCCGTCGGTCGGGTTGGCGCCGCGCGGCGGGAAGTACACCCGCCCGCCCGCTTCGGAGCGGCCGCCGATGAGCTTGCCTTCGGCCAGTCCGCGCAGGTAGACGCTCTCCTGGGGAGAGGCCGTGTGCTTGTAGTCGAGGTCGACGGGCGTGGTCAGGATGGTGATCGGTGTTTGTTCGGAGTAGTCGGCGGGGCTGGTGCGCTCGCCGGGTTCGAAGCAGGCGATGTCCTGGATGCGGCCGGTTCGCTCGTCGGCCCAGCGGGCACTGACCCGCATTCCGGTGCTGAGTTGTCCCGGGTCGGTCACATCCAGGGCATGCAGCAACGCCGTGTCGGCGCCGTCGAGCTGGATCAGCGCCCAGGCGAACGGGCGGTCGAACGGCTGGCCGGGCAATGGCTCGGACACCCACGTCCAGGACGTGACGGTGCCGGTCGCCGCGACCTCGACCAGTTCGGCCAGCGCCGCGCTGGTGTGTGGATCGTATTCGGGCGGTGGCACGAGTATTCGCCCGTCGCTGCCGCGCGCGCCGAGTATCCGGCGTTCGCGCAGTCCGGTCAGAAAAGCGCCGATGATGGGTCCGACGGACCTGGTGTAGTCGAATCGCACCCTCAGGGGTGCACTCAATACTTCCACTGCGGTATTCCCCTGGGTCACGATATCGAGTAGAACAGGTTCTTATTCTGCTCGCAAGGATTCGCCGAAAGGGCGCCGATCATGAAATTCGGATTGCAACTCGGATACTGGGGCGCGCAGCCGCCCGCCAACGCAGGCGAGCTGGTGGTCGCGGCCGAGGAAACCGGCTTCGACGCGGTGTTCGCGGCCGAGTCCTGGGGCTCGGACGCCTTCACGCCACTGGCCTGGTGGGGCTCGTCCACCGAGCGCGTGCGATTGGGCACCTCGGTGGCGCAGATGTCGGCCCGCACCCCCGCGGCGGCCGCGATGCACGCGCTCACGCTCGATCACCTCAGCGGCGGCCGGGCAGTTCTCGGCCTCGGCGTCTCCGGCCCGCAGGTGGTGGAGGGCTGGTACGGCCAGCCCTTCGCGCAGCCGCTGCGGCGCACGCGCGAGTACGTCGACATCGTGCGCAAGGTGCTGGCCCGCGAGGCGCCGGTGACGTCGGACGGCAAGCACTACGGCCTGCCCTACACGGGCCCCGCCGCGACCGGGCTCGGCAAGCCGCTCAAGCCGATCGTGCATCCGCTGCGCGCCGATCTGCCGATCTGGCTGGGTGCGGAGGGCCCGAAGAACGTCGCACAGACCGCTGAGATCGCCGACGGCTGGCTCGCGATCTACTACGCACCCCGACTGGCCGGGATGTACAACGAGTGGCTCGACGAGGGCTTCGTGCGGCCGGGTGCGCGCCGTTCGCGCGACGACTTCGAGATCGCGGCGAGCGCGCAGGTGGTGATCACCGACGATCCGGCGGGCGAGATCGAGCGGATGCGCTGGGTGAGCGCGCTCTACATCGGCGGCATGGGCGCGCCCGAGCTGAATTTCCACGCCCAGGTGTACAAGCGGATGGGCTACGCCGCCGAGGTCGACGAGATCTCCGCGCTGTTCCAGGCGGGGCGCAAGGCCGAGGCCGCGGCGGCGGTGCCCGACGAGCTGATCACCGACACCGCGATCTTCGGCGACGAGGCGCATGTGCGCTCCCGGTTGAAGGAATGGGAGGACGCGGGCGTGACGATGATGCTGATCTCGGTCTCGGATGCCGAACAAATGCGTCGGCTCCAACCCCTTGTCACCATGTAGAACACGTTCTAAATTCGAAGGGTGAGCCAGCAGACAACGGAAGTCCTCGGACTGTGGAATATCGCCGAGGCCGATCCCGAACGGATCGCCCTCGTCGACCCGGACGGTAGAGAGATCAGCTATCGAGAATTGGCCACCCTCGCCAACCGGTACGCCAACGGGCTACGCGGCATCGGATTGCGCACCGGCGACGTGGTGGTCAGCATGCTGCACAACGGGGTCGAGGCGATCGCCGCGTACTTCGCCGCCTACCAGGCCGGTTTCTATATCGTCGCGGTGAACTGGCACCTCACCGCGCCGGAGATCGCCTACATCCTCGGCGACAGCGAGGCGTCGGCGTTCCTGGCCAGTGAGCGGTTCGCCGACACCGCGGCCGAGGCCGCCGACCTCGCCGAACTGTCCGCCGACGCCCGTTTCTCGGCGGGCACCATCCCCGGCTTCCGGCCGGTGTCCTGGCTCGGCGCCGCCGACACCGGTCGTCCGGACGAGCGGTCCATCGGCGCGCCGATGCTCTACACCTCGGGCACCACCGGTCGGCCCAAGGGCGTTCGCCGCCCGCTGACCGGCGCGGATCCCGATGTCGTTCCCGCGGCCAACCAGGCCTACTTCAGCCTGTTCGGCCTCGGTCCCTACGACGATCACGTGCACATCTGCGGCTCGCCGCTCTATCACACGGCCGTGCTGAACAACTCGACGATCTCGATCCAGATGGGGCACAAGCTCGTGCTGATGGATCGCTGGGACGCCGAGGGCATGCTCGCGCTGATCGAGAAGTACAAGGTCACCCACAGTCACATGGTGCCCACGCAGTTCAACCGGCTGCTGGCCCTGCCCGACGAGGTGCGGGCCCGCTACGACATGTCCTCGCTGCGCAGCATGATCCACGGTGCGGCGCCGTGCCCGCCGGACACCAAGCGACGCATGCTCGAGTGGTGGGGACCGGTCGTCACCGAGTACTACGCCGCGACCGAGGGCGGCGGCACGGTGATCACCGGCGCCGAGTGGCTGGAAAAGCCGGGCTCGGTGGGCAAGGCGTGGCCGTGGTCGGTGGTGAAGGTGCTCGACGAGCAGGACGGCACCGAACTGCCCGCGGGCAAAGAGGGCCTGATCTACATGAAGATGGGCGCATCCAGCTTCGAGTACCACAAGGCCAAGGAGAAGACCGAGGAGTCGCGCGTCGGTGAGATGTTCACCGTCGGCGACATCGGCTACTTCGACGCCGACGGTTACCTGTTCCTCTGCGACCGGCGTTCGGATCTGATCCTGTCCGGTGGGGTGAACATCTACCCGGCCGAGATCGAGGGCGTGCTGATGAGCCACCCGAAGATCGCCGATGTGGCGGTTCTCGGTGTGCCCGACCCGGATTGGGGTCAGCAGGTGAAGGCGTTCGTGCAACCGGTGCCCGGCACCGAGGGCAGCGACGAACTCACCACCGACATCCTCGAATTCGCCGCGAGCCAGCTCGCGAAGTACAAGCTGCCCCGCACGGTGGAATACCGTGCGGAGCTGCCCCGTGATCCCAACGGGAAGCTGTACAAGCGCCGCCTGCTCTGAATTGGCGTTCCCGCTCAGACGGGCTCGCGCCACTCCGGCTCGAGCCCGAAGAGCGGGAACAGGCGCTGGGTGTCGAGGAAGAAGTTGAGGCCGGCGATGGTGTCGCCCTCGAGTTCGAGCACCGTGATCGACCACGGCACCCAGACGCCGGGCTCCTCGCTCGGCTTGTAGTGGCCGAAGGCGGGCGAACCGTTGGCGCCGACCAGCGGCACCATCCGCGAATTGCGGCACGCGCTGCCCGTGCTGAGCATGAACGCGGCCACGTTCTCCGGGCCCGAGATCCAGAGATCGAACGGCGGCATCGACAGCGCCACATCGGCTTTGAGCAGGGTGGTGAGCGCGTCCATGTCGTAGGCCTCGAACGCCTTGACGAAATCGTCGATCAGTTTGCGCTGATCCGGATCGGTCTCGTCGAAGCTGTCGGCCACGGTCGGCTGCACCTTCGACATGGTGGCCCTGGCCCGCTGCAGCGCACTGTTCACCGACGCCGGCGACATCATCAGCGCCTCGGCGGTCTCACCCGCGGAGAAGCGCAGCACCTCACGCATGATCAGGATCGCGCGCTGAGTGGCGGGCAGGTGCTGGCACGCCGCGACGAAGGCCAGGCGCAGCGTGTCCCTGGTGGAGGCATGGTCGGCCGGGTCGGCGCCGAAGGCCAGCGCGTTCGGGATCGGCTCGATCCACACGTAGTCGGGCTGGGGCATGGGCAGCGGTGAATCCGGCCGGCCCGGCCCGTTGAGATCCATCGGTCTGGCACGACTCTGGGGACGGTCGAGCATGTCCAGACAGATATTGGTGGCGATCTTGTAGAGCCACGAGCGCAGACTCGCGCGGCCCTCGAAGGAATCGTAGGAGCGCCAGGCGCGGGTGAAGGTTTCCTGCACCGCGTCTTCGGCCTCGAAGGAGGACCCGAGCATCCGGTAGGCATACGCGCACAACTCGCGCCGATGCGTCTCGAATTCGGCGAGTACAGCGGGATCAGGGCCGGTGGTGGCGGTTGTGGCGTCGCTCATAGTTTCACGATGCCACAGGGGTCCGACAGCCGACAGAGGCGAAAACGGGCTATCGCGATTTCGCGAACTTCGCGCGGTTGCGATGAATCCGCGTCGACCGCCACGTCTACATGTTCGAGACCGCAACGACGCCCCGAAAGGCTGATCCCATGAGCAACAAGATGATCTTCATCAACCTCCCCGTCGCCGACCTCGACCGCTCCAAAGGCTTCTACGAGGCGCTCGGCTGGAAGGTGAACGAGGACTTCACCGATCAGAACGCGGCCTGCATCGTCGTCGACGACAACATCTGCCTGATGCTGCTGACCAAGGACTTCTTCACCACGTTCAGCAAGCGCCCGATCGCTGATACCGGGGCTGCTATCGGTGCCGCTTACGCGTTGTCACTCGGCAGCGCAGCGGAGGTCGACGCGCTCACCGACGCGGCTGTGGCGGCGGGTGCCGCCGAAGAGGTGAACGACGACAAGAAGGCGCAGGAGGCTCAGGTCGGGATGCACGGTCGGACGTTCATCGACCCGGATGGGCACCAGTGGGAGCCGTTCTTCATGGACTACCCGGGGGCGTGACGACGCGAGCGCCGGCACGCTCGAGCGCGGCCCCATGGGGGGCCGCGCCGTGCGGGGGCGGGAGTGGGGTTATGGCGGATCAGGTGCCGGAGAAGTTCGGCTTGCGCTTCTCGGCGAAGGCTCGCGGGCCTTCCTTGGCATCGGCTGATCTGAACACCTCGATGCCGATCTTCGCCTCGATGGGGAACGCCTCGTTCTCCGGCATGGCCTCGGTTTCGCGCAGGGTGCGCAGCATCGCCTGGACGGCGAGCGGGCCGTTGTCGGCGATCTGGCCTGCCAGCGCCAAGGCTTTGTCGAGGGCGGTTCCGTCGGGGACCACATGGCCGATCAGGCCGATGTCCTTGGCCTCGGCAGCGGTGATGTGCCGACCGGTCAGCAGCAGATCGGCGGCCACGGTGTACGGGATCTGCCGGGCCAGCCGCACCGCGGAACCACCCAGCGGGAACAGGCCCCACCGGGCCTCGGAGACGCCGAACTTGGCGCTTTCCCCCGCCACGCGCAGGTCGGTGCCCTGCAGGATCTCGGTGCCACCGGCGATGGCCGGGCCCTCGACTGCCGCGATCAGCGGCTTGGCCAGTCGCCGTCCCTTCAGCAGCGCGGGGAGGTAGGCCGGGTCCCAGCTGCCGCTGGCGGCGGTGTCCCCCGGATGCGACGAGCTCATCGCCTTCAGATCCATCCCCGCGCAGAAGGCCCCGCCCGCACCGGTGAGGATCGCGACGCGGATGTCGGGATCGCTGTCCACTTGGTTCCAGGCGTCGAGCATGATCGCCATCATCTCGCTGGACAGGGCGTTGCGGGCCTCCGGCCGATTCATGGTGACGATGAGGACATGGTCGCGCTTCTCGACCAGGCAGTGGGCCATTTTCGTACTCCTGACAAGTTGAGTCTTGTCAGAAACAGTAACACGTTCTATTTTTGTCCTTGTGAGCTACAACATAGCCGATCTCGTCGAACATGCCGTCGACTTGATGCCCGACCGGATCGTGCTGGTCGGCGAACATCGAGAATCGACCTACGCCGAACTGGAGGAGCGGGCCAACAAGTTGGCCCACTACCTGCTGGAACAGGGTGTGCGTCCCGGCGACAAAGTCGGAATCTATTCCAGGAACACTGTCGAGGCCGTCGAAGCGATGGTGGCCGTCTTCAAGGCCAGGGCGGTGATGATCAACGTCAACTTCCGCTACGTCGAGAACGAGTTACTGCACATCTTCGACAACTCCGACATGGTCGCGCTGATCCACGAGCGCCGCTACACCGACAAGGTGGCGGCGGTGCGGGAGAAGGTGCCGGGCCTGAAGACGGTGATCGTGGTCGAGGACGGCACCGATGGGCCCACCGGCGCGGACACCGTGGATTACGAAGCGGCGCTGGCCGATTCGTCGGGTGAACGAGACTTCGGTGAGCGCTCGCCCGACGACATCTACATGCTCTACACCGGTGGTACCACGGGGCTGCCCAAGGGCGTGATGTGGCGGCACGAGGATGTCTGGCGCGTCCTCGGCGCAGGCATCAACTTCGTCACCGGCGAGTACGTCAAGGACGAATGGGAGCTGGCCAAGGTCGGCGCGGCCAACCCGCAGATGGTGCGGTTCCCGATCCCGCCGATGATCCACGGCGGCTCGCAGTGGGCCACCTTCCACAGCCTGTTCGGCGGTGGCAAGGCCGTGATGATTCCCGAGTTCAGCGGGCACGGTGTGTGGCAGGCCGTCGACAAGCACGGCATCAACCTGATCTTCATCACCGGTGACGCGATGGCGCGCCCGATGCTCGACGCTCTCGCCGAAGGCAACCCGGAAACCGGTGAGCCCTACGATCTTTCGACCCTGTACGTGCTGGCCAGCAGTGCGGCGCTGTTCTCGCCGTCGCTCAAGGACAAGTTCCTCGAGGTGCTGCCCAACCGGATGATCTCCGACTCCATCGGCTCCTCGGAGACCGGTTTCGGTGGACTCTCCCTGGTCGCCAAGGGCGCCACCCACACCGGTGGTCCCCGGGTGAAGATCGACGCGGCCACCCAGGTGCTCGACGAGGATGGCAATCCGGTCGAAGCGGGTTCCGGCGTCGTCGGCCTGCTGGCGCGCAGCGGGCACATCCCGCTCGGCTACTACAAGGACGAGGTCAAGTCGGCCGCGACGTTCAAGGTGATCAACGGGGTTCGTTTCGCGATTCCCGGTGACTACGCCCGCGTCGAGGAGGACGGCTCGGTCACGATGCTCGGCCGTGGTTCGGTGAGCATCAACAGCGGTGGCGAGAAGATCTACCCCGAAGAGGTGGAGGGCGCCCTCAAGGCCCACCCCGATGTCTTCGACGCCCTCGTCGTCGGCGTCGAAGACGCCCGCTGGGGCCAGCGCGTCGTGGCCGTGGTTCAGTGCCGTGGCGACCAGCGCCCCACGCTGGCCGACCTGAAACCGGTACTGGCCCAGGAGATCGCGTCGTACAAGCAGCCACGCAGCCTGTGGTTCGTCGATGAGATCAAGCGCTCGCCCGCGGGCAAGCCGGACTACCGCTGGGCCAAGTCCCAGACGGACGAACGCCCCGCCGACGAGCACGCGGAGGCAGGCTCGGCGTAGCACCCTCTCCACACGAACGAGCCCGCCCGGCAGCGTCGCCGGGCGGGCTTTCGTCGTGTTCGAAAACAGTTGCGGACAACCGGGTTCCGGTCAGCGATTGCCGAGTTCCGAGAGCTGGTAGGCCAATCGGCCACGCACCGCGGGGATGCGGCTGAGAAGGCGCAGGGCGGTGTTGCGCGCGAAGCGGATCGGCGCGGACTGGAAAGTGGCCATCGTGGTCATGCGATCGGTGAACGCCACGACGTCGAGGGCGATCGGCCTGCGGACGGTTTCGTAGGTATCGAGGATCGAATCAGGTTCGCCTGCGGTGACTTTCGTCAGGAGGGTGGCGAGCAGGCCGGCGTCCTGGATGCCGGTGTTCATGCCCTGTCCGCCTGCCGGGCTGTGCACGTGGGCGGCGTCGCCTGCCAGGAAGATGTGGCCTGCGCGGTAGTGGTCGGCTACGCGGTGGTGGACGCGGAAGCGGGAGCTCCACAGGACCTCGTCGACTCGGATGTCGCCTGCGGGGCCGCGTGTGTTCAGGAGGGCCTGGACGTCGTCGAGGGTGGGGTGTTCGGGGGCCTCGTCGACGGTGGCCACGACGCGGTAGCGGTTGGCCTCGTCGTCGGGGAGCGGGGCGACGACGGTGACGCCTTCGGGGGAGAGGTGCAGCGAGACCTCGGTGCGCGGGGTCGGCCAGCTCATGCGGACGTCGGCCAGGATGAACGACGCGGGGTAGGTGCCGCCGGTGAAGCCGATGCCCGTTTGCTCGCGCACGACGCTGTGCATGCCGTCGGCGCCGATGACGTAGTCGGCCCTGATCACGCCTTGCCGGTCGTGCTCATCGGTGTATTCGACAGTCACGCTGCTGTTTTCGCCGGTGACGCGGGTGACGGTGAGCGGCCGGTGCACGGTGCCGCCCAGCTTGTGCAGCCGGTCGAGCAGAACCTGCTCGGTGACGTCCTGCGGCACCATCAGCGTGTACGGGAACGCGGTGGGCAGATCGCCGAACTCGATGGTGGCCAACGTCTTCGCGCCGTCGTGGAGCTTGAACGTCGGCACCTTGATGCCGCGTTCGACGAGTTCATTCGCGATACCGAGCCCGTCGAGCACCTCGAGCGTCCTGGCATGCACCACCGCGGCCCGAGATGTGTTGGCGCCCTCGCCGAGTCGGTCGAGCAGGACATGGTCGACGCCGGCTTCGGCGAGCACGATCGCGGCGGTGAGCCCGGCGGGACCCGCGCCGACGATGACGACGGAGGTGGCTTCGGGCAGTGAGGTGGCGGGCATTTCGACTCCTGGTCAACGCTTGTTTGCCAACGCTTGTAGGCATAACGGTAAACCCGCTCACGGATGAAAGTCAACAGTTGTTGGCCTACAATCGTTGACATGCCTGACCAGGAGATTCCCACCCGTCGTTCCGACGCGACGAAGGCCGCCATCCTCGAGGCCGCCCGTGCCCGCTTCGCCGCCGACGGCTACGCCAAGGCCACGATCCGCGCGATCGCCGCCGACGCCGAGATCGATCCCTCGATGGTGATGCGCTATTTCGGCAGCAAGGACGGCCTCTTCGCCGCCGCAGCCCAGATCGACCTGGACCTCCCCGACCTGAGCGCCGCCGACCCGAACACCATGGGCGAGTTGATGATCCGCCGATTCCTTGAGATCTGGGAGGGCAACGACAACACCGTTCTGCTGATCCTGCTGCGCTCCTCGATCACCGACGAGGCGGTAGCGGCCCGATTCCGCGAGATCTTCGCCGACCAGGTCCTGCCCGCCGTCCTCCGCTTCGGCACCCCCACCGACGCCCCCCGCCGTGCCGCGCTGATCGTCTCCCAACTCCTGGGTCTTGCCCTGTGTCGCTACGTCCTGCGGCTGCCCCCGGTGGTCGCGCTCACTCCGCGACAGATTATCGAAGACATCGCCCCCACCCTCCAGCGCTACTTGACTGCGGCGGCGACCGTCGATGAGGCAGCGGAGTATGTGCAGACACGAGTGCGGAGCTGAACGCGCGACTGTCCTCGCAATGACCGGGTCCTCGGCGTGAAGACGCGAAAAGGGCCGGTACCGATCGGATTCGATCGGTACCGGCCCTAGGACGAGAGTGGGCTAGTTCGCCAGCTCGGCGCCCAAGGCGAGGAGGTGGGGAGTTGCTCCGCCGAGCGCGAATTCGTTGTGCTTGGCGGCGGTGAAGTAGTTGTGGGTGATGTGGTCGCGGTCGATACCGAGGCCGCCGTGGATGTGGACGACGGTGTGGGCGACCTTGTGCCCGGCCTCGGCCGCCCAGAACTTGGCGATGTGAATGGACTCGGCGGCGGGGAGGTCCTCCGCGAGGCGCCAGGCGGCCTGGGTGACGGTGAGGCGCAGACCGCCGATGTCGATGTAGGCGTCGGACAGGCGCTGGGCCACCGACTGGAACGAACCGATCGGCTTGCCGAACTGTTCGCGGGTGCGGGTGTGCTCGGCGGTCAGCTCGAGTGCGCGCTCCAGCGTGCCGAGTTGCAGGGCCGACAGGCCGAGCCAGGCGTGTTCGCGCAGCCAGGTGAGGATGTCGGCGCCCGCCTCGATGCTGCCGAGAAGTTCGGCCGGGGTGGCGGCGAGATCGACGGCGAACTCGGGGCTCAGGTCGACGACCTGCTGGGCGGTGCGGGTGACCGAAGCGTGCTCCGGATCGACCACGAAGACGCCGACACCGGTGGAGGTGATGGCGGGCACCAGGATTCGTTCGGCGCGATCGGCGACGGCGACCGTGGTCGCGGTACCGGTGAGCGTCCACCCGGCGCCGGCGGGCTCGGCGACGATCCCGGGCGCGTCGGTGGTGGCGCGCAGCTCCTCGGCGAGCGCGGCGGTGAGCACGATCTCACCGGCGCCCGCCCGCGCGGCCAGCTGCTGCTGGGCGGCATTACCGAACTTCGCCAGCGCGCCCGCGCCGAGGACGATCGACCACAGGTAGGGCACCGCGGCGACCACACGGCCGAGTTCACGCAGGATCGCGGTCTGCTCGAGCATGCCGAAATCGCTGCCGCCCAGGGCTTCCGGCAACGCGGCGGCCAGCACGCCGGTCTCGGCGAGCGACTTCCAGAGCTGCTCGTCGAAGCGGGCAGCGGTGTCGAGTTCGCGCAGACGATCGGCGGTGACGAGCTTGGCGCAGATCTCGCCGGTCAGCCGGGCGAGATCGGTCTGGGCTTCGGTGGGAGTGAAATCCATGGGGAGATACCGGCTTTCGGGATCAGCGGGCGGACGCGGGCTGGCGCAGGGCGGTCATGGCGATGATGTCGCGCTGGACCTCGTTGGTGCCGCCGCCGAAGGTGAGAATCAGTGCGGCGCGGTGCATCC
Organism: Nocardia sp. NPDC056952; assembly: GCF_042674185.1. Classification (NCBI taxonomy): domain Bacteria; kingdom Bacillati; phylum Actinomycetota; class Actinomycetes; order Mycobacteriales; family Nocardiaceae; genus Nocardia; species Nocardia sp. NPDC056952. The sequence continues at coordinate 158,284 of NZ_JBHURA010000004.1, forward strand.
GCTCGAGCCGGCCGAGCAGTGCGGCGCCGGGGGAGTCCTGGCGCAGGTACGCGTGGGGGCCGACGACCTCCATCAGCAGGCGGTAGGCCTCGGTGGAGAGTTCGGTGCCGTAGACCTTGCAGGCGGAGGCGTCCCACGGCTTCGGCGCGGCCTCGCCGCCCTGATCGGCGCGGCTGGCGATCTCCCAGTTCAGCAGCTTGAGGTATTCGACCTTGGCGTGCACCCGAGCCAGGTTGAGCCGGGCCCATTCCTGGTCGATCACGCGCTTGCCGTTGGGCAGAGTCGTTTCCCGGGCCCACTCGACGGTCTGCGCGACCGCCAGCGCCAACGGGCCTGCCGAGGTGAGGGCGACGCGCTCATGATTGAGCTGATTGGTGATCAGCGACCAGCCGCCGTTCTCCGGGCCGACCACCGACGAGACGGGTACCCGCACGTCCTGGTAGTAGGTGGCGCTGGTGTCGGGTCCGGCCATCGTGTGCACCGGCGTCCAGGAGAACCCGTCGACGTCGGTCGGCACGATGAGCATCGTGATGCCCTTGTGCTTCTTGGCGGTCGGATCGGTGCGCACGGCCAGCCAGATGTAGTCGGCGTAGGCGATGAGGCTGGTCCACATCTTCTGGCCGTTGATGACGAAGTCGTCGCCGTCGCGAACCGCGGTGGTCCGCAGTGAGGCCAGGTCGGTACCGGCGCCCGGCTCGGAGTAGCCGATGGCGAAGTGCAGCTCACCGGAGGCGATCTTGGGCAGGAAGAACTTCTTCTGCTCCTCGGTGCCGTACTGCATGATCGTCGGCGCCACGGAATTGAGCGTCAGGAAGGGGACCGGCGCGCCCGCGATGGCCGCTTCCTCGACGAAGATCAGCTGATCCATCGTGGTGCGGTCCTGGCCGCCGTACTCCTTGGGCCAGCTCAGGGTGAGCCAGCCGTCGCGGCCCATCTCGCGCACGACCTCGCGGTAGACGTTGCCGGAGCCGTATTCGCCGGTCGTCATGCTCAGCGCCGCGCGGCGTTGCGGCGTCATCAGCTTCGCGAAATATTCGCGCAGCTCGGCGCGCAATTCTTCCTGCTGCGGCGTATACGCGACGCGCATGCTTCCTACCTCGGTGTCGAGCTGAAAGGGCGGGTGGCGGGGCGCAGGGGGTGAGCCCCGCCGAAACCGATCATTGCATATGAACTGGAACATGTTCCAGTATTGATGGTGATTCGGCGCCTGTTCCGCTTCGGGGACCGGGCTGTCTGGGTTAGTGTCGCGAAGACCGTGTGGAAGGAAGTTCTCATGAAGATCATCGTCGATTTCGACCGGTGTGAAGCGAACGGCGTTTGTGTAGGAATCGCCCCTGACATGTTCGAACTTGATGACGACGACATGTTGACCGTCGCGGAGGGCGATGTCGCGCCCGATCGCCTCGCCGACGCGGAGGAGGCCGTGGCGCAGTGCCCCAAGGCCGCGCTGAGGTTGGCGTGATCCGCTCTTGTCGGATGGTGGAACACGTTCTAGAGTCGGCCGAATGAGTGTGACGCAGATTTCATTGGAGGGCCGGGTCGCGATCGTGACAGGTGCGGGCGCCGGGCTCGGCAGGGCCGAAGCTCTCGCGCTGGCGTCGGCCGGTGCGGCGGTGGTCGTCAATGACCTGACCGAGGACGCGGCGGCCGAGACCATCGCCGCCATCCGCGAGCTCGGTGGCAAGGCGGAATTCGTCGGCGGCTCCATCGCCGAGCGCTCGACGGCCGACGCGCTCGTCTCGACCGCGCAGGAATCGCTCGGCGGGCTCGACATCGTCGTCAACAACGCGGGCATCACCCGCGATCGCATGCTGTTCAACATGTCCGACGAGGACTGGGACGCGGTGATCGCGGTGCACCTGCGCGGACACTTCCTGCTCACCCGCAACGCGGCCGCCTACTGGCGCGCGGCATCCAAGGCGGCGGGCGAGCCGGTCTACGGCCGGCTGGTCAACACCTCCTCGGAGGCGGGCCTGCTCGGACCGGAAGGACAGGCGAACTACGGGGCGGCCAAGGCCGGTATCACCGCCCTCACGCTCACCGCCTCGCGCGTGCTGTCCAGGTACGGCGTGCGCGCCAACGCGATCTGCCCCCGGGCCAGGACCGCGATGACCGAGGCGGTCTTCGCGGACGCGCCCGAAGGTACGGTCGACCCGCTCGCGCCCGAGCACGTGGCCAAGCTCGTGGCCTATCTCGCCTCGCCCGCGGCCGACGCTGTGAACGGTCAGGTCTTCGTCGTCTACGGACCGATGGTGGCGCTGATGGCGGCGCCGACGGTCGAGCAGCGCTTCGATGCCGCGGGTGCCGAATGGTCCGAGGCCGACCTGGCCGCCACCCTCGGTGGCTACTTCGCAGAGCGCCCCGCGGATCACACCTTTTCGGCGCGCGACCTCCGCGATCTGGGCTGAGCGGTCCAGTCCACGGTTTGCCTGATGTTGGCTGGCCGCACACCTCGCCGGAATTGTCTCGCCTGTCGTGTTGATCACCAGTCCAGGTATTGGTAGACATGACCGTCGGGGTGTGTGCCGCCTCACAGGAAGGTCGCCGATTTGAATAAGTATCCGTTTCAGTTTTGACAGCGTTTTACGAGAAAAAGTCCTGCTCTGAGTCTACGAATATGGCAGACATTAGTAGGAACATGTTCTAGTCTTTGGGCAGTCTTCAGATCGGGGTGGCGGTGAAGTACGGGTACGCGGACACATCGGTCCGCCCGTCGAAAGAGGAGGATTCGGAATGAACAACCTCCTTGCTGTCCCGTTGCGGGCGGTCGGCGGTTTCTTCGAACTCGGCGCGGAAGTGGCACGAGCCACCGTCCGCAAGCCATTCCAATGGCGCGAATTCATCGACCAGGCATGGTTCGTGGCTCGCGTCTCGATCGTGCCCACGCTGTTGGTCGCCATCCCGTTCACGGTGCTGGTGGTCTTCACGCTCAACATCCTGCTGCGCGAGATCGGCGCCGCTGACCTCAGCGGCGCGGCCGCCGCGTTCGGCGCCGTCACCCAGGTCGGCCCGATCGTCACGGTCCTGATCGTCGCCGGCGCCGGCGCCACCGCGATCTGCGCTGACCTGGGCGCACGCACGATTCGCGAAGAGATCGACGCGATGAAGGTGCTCGGCATCGACCCGATCAGCCGGTTGGTCGTGCCGCGCGTGTTCGCCTCGATGTTCGTGGCACTGATGCTCAACAGCCTGGTGTGCACCATCGGCATCGCCGGCGGCTTCGTGTTCTCGGTCTTTCTCCAAGGCGTGAACCCCGGCGCTTTCGTCAACGGGATTCCGCTGCTGACGAATCTGTCCGAGCTGATCATCTCCGAAATCAAGGCGGGCCTGTTCGGCCTGATCGCCGGAATGGTCGCTTGTTATCTCGGGCTGCAGGTCAAAGGCGGACCCAAGAGCGTCGGTGACGCGGTGAACCAAACAGTGGTATTCGCGTTCATGGCGCTGTTCGTGGTGAATGTGGTTGTCACCGCGATCGGCCTGAAATTCACGGTGCGGTGACCACATGGCATTCATAGTTCGCAGCAAGTTTCCGCGCACGGTCCGCCGTTTCGATCGCATGTCGAAATCGGTGGATTCCCTGGGAGATCAGGCGATCTTCTACGTCAAGGCGCTCGGCTCGGTGCCGCGCGCGCTGGTGCACTACCGCACCGAGACCATCCGCCTCATCGCCGAGATCAGCATGGGCAGCGGCGCTTTGGCCGTGATCGGCGGCACCGTGGTGATCGTCGGCTTCCTGACTCTGATGGCGGGCGGCACCATCGCGGTGCAGGGCTACAGCTCGCTCGGCAATATCGGCGTCGAGGCACTGACCGGCTTCTTCGCCGCCCTCATCAATGTGCGTATCGCGGCACCGGTGATCTCCGGCATCGGACTGGCGGCCACCATCGGCGCAGGCGCGACAGCGCAGCTGGGCGCGATGCGCGTGGCCGAGGAGATCGACGCGCTGGAATCGATGGCGATCCGGCCGATTCCGTTCCTGGTCGGCACCAGGGTGCTGGCCGGCATGATCGCTATCGTGCCGCTCTACGCACTCGCGGTGATCGCTTCGTTCATCGCCAGCCGGTTCGCGACCGTCGTGATCTACGGGCAGTCGGCAGGCGTTTACGACCACTACTTCTCGACCTTCCTCATCCCGAGCGACATCCTGTGGTCGTTCGCGCAGGCGATCGTGATGGCACTGGCCGTGATGCTCATCCACACCTACTACGGTTTCCACGCCGCGGGTGGTCCGGTCGGCGTCGGCATCGCGGTCGGCAACGCGGTGCGCTCGTCACTGATCGCTGTCGTCACTGTGACGCTGCTGATCTCGCTGGCCATCTACGGCACCTCCGGCAACTTCCACCTCTCGGGATAGCGTGATGGACACTTCACGGATCGTTGCCGCATTGCAGGGCGGGCTCGGGCGCAAGCTCGCCGCGCTCACGATGGTCGGCTTGCTCGTCGGGCTCGCGGCCTTCGCGTTCGCCCTCTTCCAAGGCGCGTTCACCACCACCGCGAAGGTGCTGGTCGACGCTCCACGCTCGGGCCTCGTGCTCGACCCCGACGCCAAGGTGAAGGTGCGCGGCGTCGAGATCGGCCGGGTCGCCGAGATCAACCTGCGCGACGACGGCGCGCAGATCCTGCTCGAGGTCGACCCCGAACAGCTGAAGCTGGTGCCGTCGAACGCGGGTGTCGACATTCGCTCGACCACGGTGTTCGGTGCCAAGTACGTGAACTTCGTTGTCCCCGAACAGCCGTCGTCCAGCCCGCTGAAGCCGGGCAGCACGGTCGCGGCGACTTCGGTGACAGTGGAGTTCAACACGCTGTTCCAGCACCTGTCCGACGTGCTCGCCCAGGTGGAACCGGAGAAGCTCAACGCCACGCTGACCGCGCTCGGCACCGCACTGCAGGGCCGCGGCGACAAGTTCGGCGATCTGCTCGTCCGCTCGGATCGCTACCTGCGCGAGATCAACCCCTATCTGCCCACGCTGCAACAGGATCTGGACAAGACGGCCCAGGTGACCAATATCTACGCCGATGCCTCCGGCGCGCTGCTGCGCACCGTGGACAACGCCACGGTCACCGCGAAGACGCTGTCGGAGATGCAAGCCGAGCTCGACAATGTGCTGGTGAACGTGATCGGACTGTCGGATACCACCGGTTCGGTGCTGCGGGAGAACGAATCCGACCTGGTCACCGCGCTCGACCTGCTGCGGCCGACGACCAGCCTGCTGTTCGAATACGCGCCTGCGTTGAGCTGCATCATCGACGGCCTCGGCCCGATCATGCCGTTGGCCGAGGAGGTATTCGGCGGCGTGCTGCCCGGCGTCGGTATGAACGCCTCGCTCATGCCCGGCTCCAAGCCCTACACCTACCCCAAGGACCTGCCCAAGGTGAACGCCACCGGCGGACCGCATTGTGAGGGTGTGGTCACCCGCGCTCCGGACAGCCACTCGAACTATGTGGTGACCGATACCAGCCAGGGCACGGTGTACACACCCAGCACCGCGCCGCTCGCGTTGAACGACAGCGCACCAAAGGTTTTCCAGCTCTTGCTGGAAGGACTGCCGGGAGTGACACGGTGAAAAACACGGCGACGACAGTCAAGCTCGCGATCTTCACCGTGGTGATGACGCTCGTGTTCGCAGGCTTGGCGATCGTGCTGAGTCAGGCACGGTTCTCCAGCGAGAACGGGTACAAGGCGGTGTTCACCAACTCCTCGGGCATGCTGCCGGGGTCGAAGGTGCGGATCGCGGGTGTGCCGGTCGGCTCGGTGACCTCGGTGAAGGTCGGCGACGACGATCTCGCCCATGTCGAGTTCGACGTGGACACCAAGTACTCGGTGCTCTCCAGCACCCGCCTGGCGATCAAGTACGAGAACCTGGTCGGTGACCGGTACCTGGAGCTGAAGGAAGGTCCGGGTTCGGCCCGCGAGCTGCCCGCCGGCGCCACCATCGGCAAGGAGCAGACCACGCCCGCACTGGATCTGGACCTGTTGCTCGGCGGCTTCAAGCCGCTGCTGCGTGGGCTCGATCCCGGTCAGGTCAACGACCTGACCTCGGCGCTGCTGCAGATCTTCCAGGGCCAGGGCGGCACGCTGGTCTCGCTGCTCAACAGCGGCGGCAGCTTCGCCAAGACCCTCGCCGACCGCGATGCCCTGATCGGCAGCGTGATCGACAACCTGAACACCGTGCTGGCCACCATCGACGATCGCGACGAGCAGTTCGCCACCACGATCGACGAATTGCAGCGCCTGGTCAGCGGATTGGCCGCCGAGCGCGACCCGATCGGCGCCGCACTACCGCGGATCGCCGGTGCGACAAAGGAACTCAACGACCTGCTGACCACCGCTCGCCCCGACCTGCGCAACACGATCGAGCAGACCGGCAGGCTGGCCACCAACCTCGACAACGGCTCCGACCACCTCCAATGGGTGCTCGAGAAGCTGCCGCAGACCTACAAGCAACTCGTCCGCGTCGGCGCCTACGGTTCGTTCCTGCAGCTGTACATCTGCGGCACCAACTTCGTTGTCGACGGCCCGAACGGTCAGCCGATGGAAGTGAAGGCGCCGGGCCTGCAGGCGACCGGAAGGTGTACGCCCAATGAGTGAGAAGAAGTCGTCGGCCGTCACCATCGGCATCGTCGGCATTGTGCTGGTGGTGACGATCTCGCTCGCCACCCTGCAGTACACCAAGCTGCCGTTCATCCGCTCCGGCGCGACCTTCACCGCGTTCTTCGTCGACGCGGGCGGGCTGGTGCCGGGTGACCCGGTGCACGTGGCCGGCGTGCGTTCCGGCGAAGTCGACCAGGTCTCGCTCGACGGTCCCAAGGTGCTGGTGAAGTTCACCCTCGACGAGTCGATCGTGCTGGGCCAGAAGACATCCGCCGCGATCAAGACCAACACGGTCCTCGGTCGCAAATCCCTGGATGTGGTGCCGACCGGACAGGGCGCGCTGCGTACCTCCGACACCATCCCGCTCGACCGGACCACCTCGCCGTACTCGCTCAACGAGGCACTCAGCGACCTCGGCGCGACCGTCCGCGATCTCGACATGGATCAGGTCGACAAGACCCTGGATGTGCTCTCGGCCGCCTTCGCCGACACGCCGGGCCCGTTGCGCAACGCCCTCGACGGCGTCACCGCACTCTCGCGCAGCATCAATACGCGCGACCAGGCGCTCACCGATCTGCTCGGCCGGGCGCAGAACGTCACCAAGGTGCTGGCCGACCGTAGTTCGCAACTCAACGCGCTGCTGCTCGACGGCAACAACCTGCTCGGCGAACTCGACAACCGCCGTGCCGCCATCAACCAGCTGATCGTCTACGTCGACTCGGTCGCCAAGCAGCTCTCCGGGCTGGTCGCCGACAACGAGGCGCAGATGAAACCGACACTGGACCGGCTCAATTCGGTGCTCGGCCTGCTGCAGCGCAACAAGGAGAACCTGTCGGAGGCGCTGGAGGGGATCGGCCCCTACGCCTCGGCACTCGGCGAGCAGGTCGGCAACGGTCCGTGGTTCAACGCCTACGTGGTGAACGCGACCAGTACCGAGCTGCGTCCACTGGTGGACGCGCTGGTCTGGCCCGAGCACCTGCCGCAGGACCTGATCGACATCTTCACGCATCCGGCGCCGCCGAGCATCGTGCCGACCGAGGAGGATCCGCCGCGATGAGTGGTATCGCATCGAAAGTCCGTGGCGTGCCGCGTTGGACGCTCGCGGTCGCCGTGGTGGTGATCGTCGCGCTGGTCGCGGTCGGGGTCTACACCACGCTCGGCATCGGCAAGACCAAGATCACCGCCGCCTTCACCTCGACCACCGGCCTGTACGCGGGCGACGAGGTGCGGATGCTCGGAGTCAAGATCGGCAAGATCGACTCGATCGAGCCCGGCGAGGGCCGGGTACAGGTGCGGATGTCGGTCGACCGCGGCATCGACCTGCCCGCCGATGCCCGCGCCGTGCTGATCGCGCCGTCGCTGGTGTCAGCCAGGTTCATCCAGCTCGCGCCCGCCTACGACGGTGGCCCGAAGATGGCCGACGGCGCGCAGATCCCGATCGAGCGCACCGCGGTCCCGGTGGAGTGGGACGACATCAAGGCCGAACTCTCCAATCTCGCAACCGCTCTCGGGCCGGTCGGCGACGACCAGCAGGGCTCGTTCGGGCGTTTCGTCGACACTGCCGCGAACAACCTCGACGGCAACGGCCAGAAGTTCCGTGACACCCTGCGTGAACTGTCGGCGACGCTGAATACGTTGTCCGACGGACGAACCGACCTGTTCGGCACCATCCGCAATCTGCAGAAGTTCGTCGAGGTGCTCTCGGCGAGCAACGAGCAGATCGTGCAGTTCGGCGGCCGCCTGGCCTCGGTGGCCTCGGTACTCGCGGGTGCGTCGGAGGAGCTGGGTGCGGGGCTGGACAGTCTGGATGTGGCGCTCGCCGATGTGAAGCGCTTCCTCGAAGGCAGTGGCGCCGAGCTCACCGACGGTGTCGAACGGCTCGCCGATGTCACCCAGACGCTGGTGGACAAGCGGCCGGAGATCGAACGGCTGCTGCATTCCGCGCCGACCGCGCTGGTGAACTTCTACCAGATCTACAAGCCGGCCCAGGGCTCGCTCAGCGGCTCTGTGTCACTGAACAACACGTCCAGCCCGCTGACCTTCCTCTGCGGTTCCATCCGCGCGCTCGAGCACAACGACTCGGACCGGTCGGCGGATCTGTGCGCGGAATTCATCGCTCCGGTGATCAGTTCGCTGGCGATGAACTACGTGCCGATCATGCTCAACCCGGTCGGCGGCACGCAGGCCCTGCCCGGCCAGCTGACGTACAGCCCGCCGAGTTTGGCCGCGGAGGTGCCGTCCGCGCCGGTGGCCCCGGCGACGGCGCCGATCACCGTGCCGAACGGTCTCGCCGGACTCGCGGTTCCAGGAGGACAACGATGACGCCCCAACGCATGCTCGCCGGGTTGGCGGTGGGCGTCGCCGTGACGCTCGGCGTGACCGGCTGTCAGTGGGACGGGCTGAACTCGCTACCCATGCCCGGCTCCGAGGGCTCCGGCCCCGGCTCGTACACGGTGCGGATCCAGATGCCCAATGTCACCACGCTGACCCGGAATTCGCCGGTGCGGGTGGACGACGTCGAGGTCGGCAATGTCACCGGGATCGATGTCGAGGGCTGGCACGCGCTGGTCACGGTGTCGCTGAATCCCGAGGTGAAACTGCCCGCCAACGCGATCGCCAAGATCGGGCAGACCAGCCTGCTCGGCAGCAATCACGTCGAACTGTCCGCCCCTACCAATACGCCCGCCCAGGGACAACTGCGGAACAACGACGTGATCCCGCTCGAGCGGGCCGGCGCCTACCCGACCACCGAGCAGGTGCTGTCTTCGCTGTCGGTCGTGCTCAACGGCGGCGGTATCGCCCAGCTCGAGACCATCACCAGGGAGATGAACGCGGCGCTCAACGGTCGCGAGGCCGAGATCGCCGATCTGCTGCCGCAGCTCAACGAACTGACCACCGGCCTGGACAGGCAGACCGGCAACATCATCGCCGCGATGGAGGGCCTCGACCGGGTGGTGGGCAACTTCGCCGACCAGAAGGATGTGCTGGCCCGCGCGATCGACGAGATCCACCCGGCACTGACCGCACTCGCCGACCGCACCGCCAACATCACCAGGGCGGTCACCGCGCTGGGTGAGCTCAGCGATGTCACCGAGCGGATCATCCAGACCAGCGGTGACGACCTGAAGGCCAACCTGGCCAGCCTCGGCCCGGTGCTGGAGACCCTGGCGAACACCGGCACCAACCTCGTCGACGCGATGGGCATCATTCCCTCCTTCCCGTTCCCGATCAAGAACATCGGCAACGCGATCAAGGGTGACTACCTCAACCTCTTCATCACCTTCGACCTGACCGGTAAGCGCTTGGACAGCAACTGGCTCACCGGCACTCCGCTCGGCGGACGCTTCGGTGGTGTCGAGGGCGTGCTCGGTACTTTCGCGCCGACGACGGCCACCGACGCGGGCGATCCGACCAAGCTCCCGCAGGCGCCCGCACCCAGTGCGGCACCGACGCCGACCCTGCCCGGACTGCCGTCCATTCCCGGCCTGCCCTCCATCCCCGGAATCACCGTGCCGCTGCCCGGCCAGGAAGGGGCGGGACGATGAAACTCACCCGGTTCGTCCACGTTCAGCTCGCGATCTTCGCGGTACTCACCGTGATCGGTCTCGTCGTGATGGGCGGGACATACATCCAGCTACCCGCGATGTTCGGGATCGGCCGCTACGGGGTGACCGTCCAGCTCGCCGCCACCGGCGGGCTGTATCCGACCGCCAATGTCTCCTACCGCGGCACCAATATCGGCAAGGTCGAGGCGGTGCGGCTCACCACGGCTGGGGTCGAGGCGGACCTGTCGATCGACAGCGATTACAAGGTGCCGTCGGACTCGATCGCCTGGGTGCGCAGTGTCTCGGCGATCGGCGAGCAGTACGTCGACCTGGTGCCGGAGGCGAATTCCACCTCGGGGGATCTGCGCGACGGTTCGGTGATCCCGGTGCAGCGCACCAGGCTGCCGCAGGACGTCGGCTCGCTGCTGGACCAGACCGACAAGCTGCTCTCCACCGTCGCCGATACCCGGCTGCGCCAGGTGATCGACGAGGCGTTCCAGGCGTTCAACGGCGCGGGCCCTGACCTGCAGCGATTCATCGACTCGGCGGCGCTGCTGGTGCAGCAGGCCGAAACCGATGTGGAACCGACGAAGAAGCTGCTCGATCAGATCGGCCCGCTGCTGGACACCCAGATCCAGTCCGATGCCAATATCCGTTCCTGGACAACAGATCTCGCGACCCTCACCGATCAGCTCCGCGAGTCCGACCCGACCTTGCGAAACCTGTTGCGCAACAGCCCTTCCGCGATGCAGAAGGTGACCGAGCAGTTCCAGAGCCTGCGTCCGACCCTGCCGCTGCTGGCGAGCAATCTGGTGAGTCTCGGCCAGGTCGGGGTGACGTATCACGCTGGCCTCGAACAACTGCTGGTCGTTTTCCCGCCGCTGATCGCGGCGTTGCGGACAGTCCTGCGCGGACCCACCAAGTACGGCGCGATGGTCGACTTCATGACGGTGGTTCACGACCCACCCGCCTGCACCACCGGCTTCCTGCCCGCCGATCAGTGGCGTGAGCCGAGTGACTTCAGCCCGATCGACACTCCGGAAGGGCTGTACTGCAAGGTAGCTCAGGATTCTCCGATCGAAGTGCGCGGTATTCGCAACAGTCCGTGCATGGAGTATCCCGGCGTCCGGGCGCCCACTCCCGAACTGTGCCGGACGGGGTACGTGCCGCAGGGCACGAACCCGCCGTTCGGCGCGCCGCAGCCGGTAGCCCCGGCCTCGGCCCCCACCGGCGCGTCCACCGGCGGAGTCACCCCCGCCGCCGCGCGCCCCTATGATCCGTCCACGGGCAGCTATCTCGGCCCGGACGGACGCATGTACCGCCAAGGTGATATCGCCTCCGATGGCTCGGGCACCGTCCCGGCCAGCTGGCAGGCGATGTTGGAGGAGCAGCAGAGATGAGTGAGAGCAACACAGGCCGCCCGCGTCGCCGGGCAGCCCGGTCGGCGGGCCCGCCGGTAGAGGATGTGAAGGTCGTCGACGTGACAGTCGACGCGGGAGCGGTGGAACCGGCCGAGGTGGCCGGTGCCGAGGCGGCTCCCGACAAGGACGCCACGGTGGTCGCGGCTCCCGTCGTGCTGACGAAGCCCGAGGTGGTGGCCGACCAGGTCGACGAGGAATCGGCCGAGCTCGACGAAGAAGACGTGAAGCTGGCCAGGCTCGGGCAGATCATCGGGCTCGCCGCGGCCGCGGTGCTGGTGTTGGCGCTGGTCGTCGGCGCCACCTTCGCCGCGCTCGCCGCCCGGTCGGGGAGCCAGGACGAGGATCTGCGCGCGCAGTACACCCAGACCGCGCGGCAGGCGGTCATCAACCTGACCACCATTCGCGCCGACTCCGCCAAGGAGGACATCGACCGGATTCTGGCGGTGGCCTCGGGCGAGTTCAAGAACGAGTTCGACGGTCGCGTCGACCCGTTCATGGATGTGGTGAAGCAGGCGAAGGTGGTCTCCACCGGCGAGGTCGTCGAGTCGGGGATCGAGTCCGTCGACGAGAACTCGGCCAAGGTGCTGGTCGCCGCGAAGCAGATGGTGAGCAACACCGGGTCGGCCGAACCGCAGTCGCGCCAGTACCGATTCCGGATCACCGTGTCGAAGGGCGATTCCGGGATGACCGTGTCGAAAGTGGAGTTCGTGGGATGAGCAAGCGAATCAAGATCGTCTTCGGCGCCCTCGCGGCGGCTGGTGTGATCGCGGCCGTCATCCTGGGCGTCAGCGGGTATCAGCTGTGGCAGCAGGACAAGACCGAGCAGGCGCGCACCGACGCGATGAGCACCGCGAGCCGGACGGTGAGCGCGATGTTCACCTATGAGCCCGCCACCGTCGATACCGAGTTGCCGAGGGCGGCCGACAATCTCACCGAGTCGTTCCGGGCCGACTACCTGAAGCTGATCGAGCAGGCCATCGCGCCGGGCGCCAAGGAGAAGCAGCTCACTGTCAAGGCCACCACCCAGGCCGAGGGTGTGGTCTCGGCGGATCCTGAACACGCCGTCGTCCTGCTGTACCTGAACCAGCTGACCACCAGCAAGGACTCACCTGAGGGCGCTACCTCGGGCAGCCGGGTGCGGGTCACCCTGGACAAGGCGGACAACCGCTGGCTGGTCGCTCAGGTCACGCCGGTCTGAGCGACGCACGCCGAGACCGGCCCGGCTCGGTGCTCACACTGAGCTGACCTGGTCGCCGCGTGGCAGTCGCACGGCGAAGGTCGCGCCGCCACCCGGAGTGGCCTCGACCTGAACTGTGCCGCCGTGGGCCGCGACGAGTGCCGCCACGATCGACAGGCCGAGTCCGCTGCCGCTCGTCATGGTGGCGTCGCTGTCGCTCGTGCCGCGGCGGGTACGGGAGATATCCGCACGGTAGAAGCGTTCGAAGACGTGGTTCGCGTCTTCGGTGGTGAGGCCGGGGCCGGTGTCGACGACCTCGAGGCCGACCTCGTCGGTGGCCGGGGTCAAACGGACGGTGATCGAGGTGCCGTCGGGGGTGTGGGTGCGGGCGTTGTCGAGGAGGTTGGTGAGGACCTGGCGCAGGCGGTGTTCGTCGCCGTGGACTTCCAGGGTGCCGATGCCTTCGGCGATGTCGAGGGTGATCGGGTGGTGCCGGCCCGCGGCCGCTTCGACCGCGCGGGCGCTGTGCACGGCGTCGCCTGCCACGGCCAGCAGGTCCACCGGGCCCAGTTCGACGGGGCGTTGGGCATCGAGGCGGGCGAGCATGAGCAGGTCCTCGACCAGCAGGCCCATGCGTTGGGCCTCGTGTTCGATGCGGTTCATGAACATCGCGGGGTCGGTGGTCGCGCCCTGCCGGTACAGCTCGGCGAAGCCGCGGATCGTGGTAAGCGGGGTGCGTAGTTCGTGACTGGCGTCGGCGACGAATCGGCGCATCTTCGCCTCGGAATCGCGCGCGGCGGTCTCGGAGGCCTCGGTGGCGGCGAACGCCTGCTGGATCTGGGTCAGCATGCTGTTCAACGACTGTGACAGTCGATCGACCTCGGTGACGTTGCCGTGCACCGGGATTCGATGATGCAGTTCGCCCCCCGCGATCGCCGCCGCTGTCGCCTCGACCCGGTGCAGCGGTCGCAGACTGCCGCGCACCACGAAATAGGCCGCGATGGCCAGCGCGATCAGCACGATCGCGCCGACGATCAATTGCAGCACAACGAGATTGCGCACCGTCTCGATGTTCTCGGTCAGCGGCCACGCGACCGTCGCCGTGGCGCGATGACCGTTGACAGTGAGCACCCGCCACTGATCGCCCGAATCATCCGTGGAGCCGACCGTAATCGGCTGTAGTGCGGGCGGATCGGGTAGGTCGGGCTGGGAATCGGTACCGAAGACATTGTCGAGGCGCACTTTTCGGGTGCCGTCCGTGCTCTCGGCCGTCACGAAATAGCGTCCGGGCGGCTGTCCGGACTCCGACGAGGGCGGAGGCAGATTCGGCACGGGCAGCCCCACCCGCCGCTCCCACTCCAACGCCGCGTCCTGCAACTGCTGATCGGTGCGGTTCTGCAGCGAGTTCTCCATCGCCTTGGTCACCACGAAACTCGAAGCGACCAAACCGAATCCGGCCAGCGCGACCAGCATCAACACCAGCGTCACCCGCAGGGGAAGTCTGCTCACCGGGTGGGCTCACGCATCACATAGCCGACACCGCGCAGCGTGTGGATCAACCGCTGCTCGCCGGTGTCGACCTTCTTGCGCAGGTAGGACACGTACGTCTCCACCACGCCCACCTCGCCACCGAAGTCGTAGCGCCACACGTGATCCAGGATCCGGGGCTTGCTCAGTACGCTGCCCGCGTTCACCATGAAATAGCGCAACAGCGTGAACTCGGTGGGGGACAAGGCCACCGGCTCGCCGGCTTTCCACACCTCGTGCGTGTCGTCGTCGAGTTCGATATCGGCGAAGCGCAACCGGGTGCTCGCCTTCTCGGGTTCGGCGTGGCCCGCGCGGCGCAGGATCACCCGCAGCCGCGCCACCACCTCCTCCAGGCTGAACGGCTTGGTGACGTAGTCGTCGGCGCCGAGGGTGAGCCCGGTGATCTTGTCGTCCACCTCGTCGCGCGCGGTCAGGAACAGCACCGGCGCGTCGATCCCGTCGGCGCGCAACCGGCGCAGCAGGCCGAAGCCGTCCATGCCGGGCATCATCACGTCGACGATCAGCGCCTGCGGTCGGAACGTGCGCGCCCGATCCAGCGCCTCGGCGCCGTCGGCCGCCGTCGCCACCTCGAACCCCTGGTAGCGCAGGCTCACCGCCAGCAGCTCGACGATCATCGGTTCGTCGTCGACGACGAGTACCCGCGCCTCGGGCACATCAGGCACACCGTTCATGCCCCTATGCTCCACCACCCCGCTGGGAAGTGGCTGGACCGACGCTGTGAGGTCGCTGTGTGCCGCTAGCGTTGGTCGGCGGGGTAGGTCTGCTCGTCGCTCATCAGCGCCGAACCCGCCACATTGCCCTGCGACAGCGCGTCGAGGAACGCGCGCGCCCAGCGTTCGACATCGTGGGTGAGCACCTGGCGACGCAGGGACCGCATCCGGCGGCGCTTGGTGTCGCGATCGTCGTCGAGTGCGCCGATGATCGCGTCCTTGACGCTGTCCAGGTCGTGCGGGTTGCACAGGTAGGACTGACGCAGCTCGGCCGCGGCGCCGGTGAACTCGCTCAGTACCAGGGCGCCGTTGAGGTCGCTGTGGCAGGCCACGTACTCCTTCGCCACCAGGTTCATGCCGTCGCGCAGGGGCGTGACCAGCATGGCGTCGGCGGCGATGAAGAAGGCGATCAACTCGTCGCGGGGGATCGGGCGGTGCAGGTAGTGCACGACCGGGTAGCCGACGCGGGCGAATTCACCGTTGATCCGGCCCACCTGACGTTCGATGTCGCCGCGCATCTTGATGTAGCTCTGCACGCGCTCGCGGCTGGGGGTGGCCAGCTGCACCATCACCGTCTCGGTCGGGTCGATGCGGCCCTCCTCGAGGAGTTCCTGCAGCGCGTTGAGCCGGATATCGATGCCCTTGGTGTAGTCGAGGCGGTCGACGCCGAGCATGATGTTCTTGGGATTGCCCAGCTCAGCACGTATTTTCGCGGCTCGCTCGCGCACCGAACGCCGCCGCGACGATTCGTCGAGTTCGGCCGAATCGATCGAGATGGGGAACGCGCCGACGCGCACCGTGCGGAAACCGACCTGTACGACACCCAGTTTCGAGCGAACCCCGATCGTGCCGCGGGAGGTGGGCTGACCGGCCAGTCTGCGGGCCAAGTAGAGGAAGTTCTGCGCGCCGCCGGGCAGGTGGAAGCCGATCAGGTCGGCCCCGAGCAGGCCCTCGACGATCTCGGTGCGCCACGGCATCTGCATGAACAGTTCGACCGGCGGGAACGGGATGTGCAGGAAGAAGCCGATGGTCAGATCGGGGCGAAGCATGCGCAGCATCTTGGGCACCAGCTGGAGCTGGTAGTCCTGCACCCATACCGTGGCGCCTTCGGCGGCCACCTTGGCGGTCTCCTCGGCGAAGCGCCGGTTGACCTCGACATAGGCCGCCCACCACGCCCTGTCGTACACCGGGCGCACGATCACATCGTGGTACAGCGGCCACAGCGTGCCGTTGGAGAACCCCTCGTAGTAGTCCTCCACCTCCTGCGCCGTGAGCGGCACCGGATACAGCTCGAGCCCGTCCTCGATGATCGGTTCGACTTCGACATCGGGCACACCCGCCCAGCCGACCCAGGCGCCTTTGTTGCTGCGCAGCACCGGTTCCAGCGCGGTCACCAGCCCGCCGGGGCTGCGCTTCCATCGGGTAGTGCCGTCGGGCAGGCGCTCGAGGTCGACCGGGAGCCGGTTGGCGACGACAACGAATCCCGAACCCGCGCCGTTCGGCACGAGGGTTTCACTGTTTTCGGACGGACGGTCGTTGGACGGTTGATCGATCATTTGGTCCACTCACGCATCCTTATGCGTCGCAGGGGTGCGCTGTGTCAGGCGGGGGCGATGCCGAGCATCGACAGCAGCATGCGGCATTCGTCGGCGTCTTCGGCGTGTGCCGCGACGACCTTCTGTGCCTGGCGGGCGGTCTCGTCGGCAAGCGGCTCGAGTTCGTCGTCGGCGATGTCGTTGGCGGTGCTCTTCGCGGCCATAATGGGTTCGTCCTCCCGGTTTCCCTGCGCTCTACCTGCGAGTGATCAATACTATCGGGCGCCGGCGCACGGCCGATGAACTAGCGACGCGTAACACCCCGCCCCGGTGCCGTGTCGTGGCGGTCCCGTTACCGTGGGGCAGTACACGATCGACCCCGCAGAGAGGTTTCTTTCATGCCACTGGCCACGGTGAACGGCATCGCACTGAACTATCAGGTCAAGGGCGACCGTACCAAGGGCACCGACGTCAAGGGCGGTGGTCCGCTGGTGGTGTTGATCATGGGAACGGGCTCGCCGGGCCGGGTGTGGGAGCTGCATCAGGTTCCCGCGCTGGTCGCGGCCGGTTACCGGGTCTGCGTGTTCGACAACCGCGGGATCGCGCCGTCGTTCGAGGCCGCGGGCGGGATGCGGATCGAGGAGTTGGTCGCCGATACCGCAGCGCTCATCGAGTTCCTCGACGAGGGCCCCGCGCTGGTCGCGGGCACGTCGATGGGTGCGCGGGTGGCGCAGGAGCTGGCGCTCGCCCGGCCGGATCTGGTGCGCAAGGCCGTGTTCATGGCCGGACACGGCAGGCTGGATCAGTTCCAGAAGACGTTGTCGGCCGGTGAGCAGGAGCTCGACGCCTCGGCGGTGAAGCTGCCCGCGAAATTCGAGGCGGCGTTGAGCGCGGTGATGAATCTGTCGCCCGCGACGATGGCCGATACCAACGCGGCGCGCGACTGGCTCGATCTGTTCGAGTTCAGCGTGGGGACGCCCTCGGCCGGTGTCCGTGCCCAGCGAGCGATGGATCACGAATTCGATCGGGTCGCCGCGTATCGTTCGATTACGGTGCCCTGCTTGGCAATTGGGTTCGCCGATGATCGGATGATCCCGCCGTACCTCTCGCGCGAGGTCGCCGAGGCCATTCCCGGCGCCCGCTACCAGGAGGTCCCGGATACCGGTCACTACGGCTACCTGGAGCGACCCGAGGCGATCAACAAGATCTTGCTCGACTTCTTCGCCGCCTGACCGCCCTGACCGGGGCAGCATCGGGTAACTCCCTACCAGTAACGTATGCCTTGCTAGGGTCGACACAACGCTCGTGGCTTCGCGGCCGCGCAGTGATCCTGTACACAGCGCCAGTATCCAGTGAGGTGAAATGAGCACCAACCCCTTCGACGACGAGGACGGCCGCTTCTTCGTTCTGGTCAACGATGAAGAGCAGCACTCCCTGTGGCCCGCGTTCGCGGAGGTCCCGGCGGGCTGGCGTGTCGTGTTCGGCGAAGAAAGCCGGGCAGCGTGCGTCGAGTACGTCGAGAAGAACTGGACCGACATGCGGCCCAAGAGCCTGCGTGACGCGATGGCCGCCGACGACGCAGCCCGCGCCCAGTCCTGATCTCCTCCGCCACCGCGTGACACCCATCCGGTGTCGCGCGGTTGGCGTGCGCGGCTAAGATAGTCGCGCACCACCCGCCTCCTTAGCTCAGTGGTAGAGCACCGCTCTTGTAAAGCGAAGGTCGTCAGTTCAATCCTGACAGGGGGCTCGACAAGGACCTGACCTGTGACAGCAGGTCGGGTCCTTTTTGTCTCGTGACCATGATGTCGCCGGCCGGTTAGGGTCGGTGGATGGTTCCGCTGTCTCATGCGGCGGCATTCGTGGCTGCCGCGTTCGTCATCATCGTGATTCCGGGTCCGAATGTGCTGTTCGCTATCGGGCGGGCACTGACCCTGGGCCGCAGGCCGGCGATTCTGTCGGTGATCGGCGCGGTGGCAGGCTCGGCCGTTCCGCTGGTCGCGGTGGCCTTCGGGCTGGGGGCGGTGTTGATGGCGTCGTCCGCGCTGTTCCTGATCGTGAAGGTCGCCGGCGCCGGTTACCTCGTCTACCTGGGCGTCGTGACGATTCGGGACCGGAAGAAGTTGGTGACGGCGCTCGCCGCGGAGGTGCCGAATACCACCGGGCGGCGGGTGCTGTGGCAGGGTTTCGTTGTCGGCGCGACAAATCCCAAGACGATGGTGTTCTTCGGTGCGGTCCTGCCGCAGTTCACGGTGCCGGAGGCGGGCGCACTGCCCGCTCAGTTACTGGTGCTCGGCGCGATCTTCCTCGTGATTCAGACAGCTTCGGACAGCGCGTGGGCGTTGCTCGCGGGCACCGTGCGGACGTGGTTCGCTCGATCTCCGCGCCGACTGGAGGCGGTCGGCAGCGTGGGTGGGGCGATGATCATCGGAGTGGGTGGCAGCGTGGCGTTCTCCGGGGCCAACTGAACGGTGCGGTGGCGTTATGGGCGGTCGTAGATTCCGTGGTCGCCGATTCGTCGCCAGACCAGGATCGGCTCGCTCTCGTTCGTCTTCTCCAGGTGGAACGTGGCCCTACCGTCCGGTGAGGTGAAATTCCACGTGAGTGAGTAGACCTCGCAGTTGCTCAGTTTGTGAATCCGCAGGCGTGTCGGCCAGGGTGGTGAGCCCGCGAACGCTCCGGCGTCGATGGCCGGCAGGAAATGTGAGCGTAGGGCTTGCTGAAACATGCGTTGATGTTCAGCGGGCAGACGTCGCAGATCTCGATCGAACGATGCAAGCGTCCGGTATTTCACTCCACGGCCTCGCTGGGACCCGACGCCAGAGTGTCGAGGTGCGCCAAGAACGATTCGGCGTTGTCGAAAGTGGTGTGTCGCCCAGCCTCGACATCGGCTTCGGCCTCGCGTTCAGCGGCCTGGTGGCCCTCGTTCCAGAACCAGATCTCATCGACGGGGACCGGCAATGTGGGTCGAAGCTCGATCACGCCGTCGTTGCGTTCGGTGATTTCCAGCTGCGCACCTGGCTCGTCCAGCCGGTACTTCTTCCGGAGCTCGGCGGGCAGCGCGACCGTGCCACGTCCCTGGATTGCCGCGTATCCGCGAAAATTGCCCATCGCCCCACTATCCCCTCGAGCAGTAAAGCCGTCAAGCAGCAAAGCTGCTATTCCGAAAGTGGTGGAACTCGTGGGCCGATGCGCCCATTTCGGAGAAGATTCGGGGGATCTCGTCGAGAGTTGTCGTATCTGGGTCGGCCTGTTCGTGGTGTGGGTAGAGGCGGCCGATCGGCGGCCACCGACGAAGGGAGATCGTGATGACTCAGTACCTGCTTTCCGTTGTTGTCGAGCCGAGTGTTTATGACATTCCGCAGGAGGAGGCGCAGCCGCAGTACGAGGCGACGGGAAGGTTCAACGACGAGCTCCAGGCCGAAGGGGTGTGGGTGTTCGCTGGTGGGCTCGGGCGGATCGATGAGGCGACCACGGTCGACAACACCGGTGCTGATGTGGTGGTCACCGACGGGCCGTATGCCGAGACCAAGGAATGCCTCGGCGGATTCTGGGTCGTGGAGGTGCCCGACCTCGATGCCGCGCTGAAGATCGCCGCCAGGGCGTCGAAGGTCTGCGAGCAGAAGATCGAGATCAGGACGTTCGACGGCGCATGAGCGACGACACTCGCGCCCGGATCGATCGGATCTATCGCGAGGAGTACGGCCGGGTGGTCGCCTCGCTCGCCCGGCGTTTCGGCGATCTCGACATCGCCGAGGACGCCGCGGGCGAGGCCCTGCTCACCGCCATCGAACGGTGGCCGGTCGACGGCATACCGCCCAACCCGGGCGGCTGGCTGACGAAGACCGCGGGCAACCGCGCGATCGACCGGATCCGCCGGGAATCACTGCGCGACGCGAAACACCAGGCAGCCATGATCATCGACGATCACACACCGCACGAACCGACCGGACCGATCAACGACGACCGTCTCCGGCTCGTCTTCACTTGTTGCCATCCGGCATTGGCGCCGGAGGCGCGAGTCGCGCTGACACTGCGCCTGCTCGGCGGGCTCACCGTCGGCGAGATCGCTCGTGCGTTTCTCGTTGCCGAAACGACCATGGCGCAACGCATCACCCGCGCCAAGGCCAAGATCAAAGCCGCGCACATCCCGTTCCGCGTACCCGATCGCGATGACGTCACCGATCGGCTCGGCGGTGTGCTGGAGGTCGTCTATCTCATCTTCAACGAGGGGTATCTGGCAGGCGCGCAATCTGTTCGGGTCGACCTGACGGCGGAGGCCGTTCGGCTCGGCCGCATCATGCGCGATCTGCTGCCCGATGACGGCGAGGTTGCCGGGTTGCTCGCGCTGATGTTGCTCATCGACGCCCGCCGCGCGGCACGTTTCGCGGGCGGGGAGCTGGTGACGCTCGACGAGCAGGACCGCGGCGGCTGGGACCACACTCTTATCGCCGAGGGACACGCGCTGGTACGCGAATGCCTGCGCCGGGTCGCGGCAGGCGGCGTCCCACCTGGTCGCTATCAGATCATGGCGGCGATCAACGCGGTCCACACCGA
Organism: Nocardia sp. NPDC056952; assembly: GCF_042674185.1. Lineage (NCBI taxonomy): Bacteria > Bacillati > Actinomycetota > Actinomycetes > Mycobacteriales > Nocardiaceae > Nocardia > Nocardia sp. NPDC056952. The sequence goes on from NZ_JBHURA010000004.1 coordinate 179,366, forward strand.
CGCGGCCGACCCCCGCGACACCGATTGGAACCAGATCGTCGCCCTCTACGACCAGCTCTACACCGTCACCCCGACCCCGATCGTCGCCCTCAACCGCGCCGTCGCCATCGCCGAACTCGATGGTCCGAATGTCGCGCTGGCACAGATAGATGCGCTGCCGCTCGACGGGTACCACGCTTGGCACGCCGCCCGCGCCGATCTGCTCCGCAGGTTGGGGCGCAGCGCCGAGGCGAGATCCGCCTACGACGCCGCGATCGCCGCCACCCAGAATCCAGCCGAGCGCGCGTACCTGACCAGGAGGCGCGAGCACCTTGTGTAGAAGGGTCCATCCAGGGACCGGCGCGCATCGCTGGCATGGACTCGCGTGTTATCGCGGCCCGTTCGTGTTGAGGTAGAGGACAGGGCCGTCGCCGAACGTGCCCTGCTCGTTCATCGCCAGCAGTGCCGCCATGGCCTTGGCGGTATAGACCGGTTCGAGGTCCAGGTGCTCGTGGCCGGCTGACAAGGATTGGGCGCGTTCGCCTTCCGGTGTGGGGTGGCCGTAGCCGCTACCGAGCCAGTCGGTGACGATGTCGATGTCCTCGACTCGCGGTTCGAGATCGGCGAGATCCGCGCCTCGCTGACGCAGCAGTCGCGCGGTACGGCGGGCGAGCCGGGTGATCGTCGCCGGGTCCAACCGCAGCGTGTCGTTGACGACGACACCGACCGGCCGGGTAGTCAAACCCGCCATCCGCAAACCGAGCTGTAGCCCCGCGATCGTGCCGCCGGATCCGACGGCGGTCACGAGGTGGGTGGGCTCGGGTAGCTCGCCGCGATGTACTTGTCCGGCCAATTCGAGCGCGGCCTCGACGTAGCCGAGGACACCGACCGGCGAGGATCCGCCCGGCGGCAGGAAGTAGGGCAGATGCCCGACGCTGGTGTGCCGGGCGAGCAGCATCGGCGCGGTGAGGACGGTCCGCGTCTTCGAATGCGTGAAATAGAGTGCGGCGCCGCTGTTCTCGAGTCGGCGCAGCTGTGCGCGGACATGCTCGTCCACGGGCTGGTCGACGAGGGCGAGAGCGGTGCCGAGTCCGTGGTCGCGGGCGTACAGGGCGACTGCCAGTCCCCAGTTCGTACCCAATCCGCCGACGGTCACGATGGTCCGGGAGCCGCGCCGGTGTGCGTCGGGGAGAATCCATTCCAGCTTGCGGACTTTGTTGCCACCCCACCCGCCGTCACCGAATGCGCTGTCGTCCTTGAGCCAGACCGGCGCGCCGCCGGCAGGCAGCGCATCGAGTCGGCGGACCGGCGTCGGGCCGGAGCTCAGTCCGATATGCGGCAGGGTTTCGCGCAGGCGTGGAAAGCGTTGGTGCAGAAGCGGAGTGTTCATCGGCCGATATCGTGGAAACAGTCGCCGGTCCGTGGGCGCAGCACATTTTCCTCCTCGGATTCGGTACTGCCCACCGTATCGAATCTGCTGTGCGCGGCCATAGAAATCGCCGCCCACGATCCGGCTGACTGACGAGCGCTACGGCACGTAGAGGTCTGCGCCGGAGCACTGCATGGTCTGGCCCGCGGACAGGCCGGAGGTGCCTACCGCGCCGGTCAGGCGGACCGTGCCCCAGCCGGTGTCCACGTTGAAGCTGGGCATGTTGGCGCCGATGGTGCCGTCCTGGGCGACGACGCCGGATTCGCCGGTGTCGAGGTTGGTCCAGTTGACGGTCGCGTGGTAGCCGAAGGGGCCGAAGTTCGAATCGCCGCGGGGCTGAATCGAGATGGTGCCGGGACGGTCGTCCGATGAGGTCGCCACCAGCGACAGATAGAACGGATACAGGTGGAAATTCGCGTTCGAACCGAGGCACTGAATCTTCGCCTCGCGTACCTCCGCCGACGCTGTGCCTGCCCCGAGTAGGGATATCGCGACGACGGTGGTGAGTCCAACGGTCAAACGCATCTGCGAAACCTTCCGATAGGAACGACCCGGAGCCCAGTACATCGTTTCCTGAGCGAAAGAACAAGGGCGCTCGCCGGCACCGGTCCACGGCCAGAGCCGAAAGAACTTCGCCGAGACCTGTCGTATTCGCCCGGTCCTGTTCGTGGAACCGAGGAGAGGCGGCAACGGGCTGCCCACACCACACAGGAGTACGACATGAACACCTCCGCTTACACCGCGCCCACTGTCGGCAGCAGCTCCGCCTTCTGGCGCCCGGCCGTACTGGCGGCCGTCGGCGCCGCGGCCGCGACAACGGCCGTAGCCGCCGTCGCCCACGCCGCCGGCGTTTCCCTCGCGATCGAAGGCGAACAGATCCCACTCGCCGGATTCACCCAGCTCACCTTGATCTTCGCCGCGATCGGTATCCTTTTCGCCGCCGCCCTGCGTAAGTGGGCCCGAAACCCCCGCACGGTGTTCGTACGCACCACGATGGCACTGACCGTGCTCTCGCTCGTCCCCGATCTGATCGTGAACGCGGCCGCCGACACCAAGCTCACCCTGATGCTCACCCACCTCGTCGCCGCCGCGATCGTCATTCCGGCGGTCGCCACCCGGCTCGATGCCTAGCGTCGGTTGGGTACTTCGTGAGCGGCCATAGCGAACTGGGCTACAGCGGAGATCGTGTGCAGACACCCCGGGCTGTACACGATTTCCGCTGTGAATGTTTCCCCCAGCGCTGTTGGCTACCAGGCTGATTGGCGGGTGCCGGCTGTGGCTTTCTCGATCAGGTGTTGGAGGTGGGCTTCGATTCGGTCGGGGGTGATGGGGGTTACTTCTACTCGTTCGCCTTCTTGGATGAGGTAGCGGCCGTCGTCGGTGTAGTCGACCAGTTGGAGAGTGGTGCCGCCTTCCTGCCAGCCGTCCAGGGCAGGGCCGGTGGCTACGCGGAATTCCGCGTAGGTGGTGAAGGGGCGTTTGAGGAATTTGAGGGCTTGTTCGGCGGGGGTGCGGTGGCGGGCGTAGGGGTCGGGGGTGGTGGTGAAGTCGTCGCGGTGGACGTTGAAGCCGCCGGTGGTGCCCGCGGGAGTTTTCGGGAGGATGGCCAGCAGGCGGGTGACGATGGCGTGCGCCGGACGCAGGGTGATCAGGATGTTGCCGCCCTGGCCGTATTCGGGACCGGGGAGCTGGGCGGCGACAACGCCGTTGCTCGCCTCGGTGGTCGCGCAGGCACGGACCATCCGGGTGCGGCCGTCGAAGCGGTGCCCGAACAGTTCCACCCGGATTTCGGGGTGCGCGAGGGCGTGTAGGGCGTGGTACAGCGATTCGTCGGTGCCCATCTTGGCGATCAGCGAATCCGCGGCACGACGGCATTCCCGATCGAACTCGACCTGCGTTTCGACACCTGCCGTGAAGGTGAGGGGCCAGGGCATACGGTCGCGACCGAGCGTTTCCCAGGCGACCCAGAATTCGAACGGGGTCAGCTCCCAGGTGTCGGTCATGCGTCGCCGCCGATCACCGGCGGGACGTGCAGGCGTTCGGGGCCGAGCAGTTCTTCGTGGACGCCGCGCAAGTAGTCGGGAGCCTGGTGCTCGTTCTCGTCGTCCTTGCCGCCGCCGCGTGCGCCGGGGGCGCCCATTCCACCCATGCCCGACATCCCCGAGCGGCCCGACGACGCACCGGAACCCGCGCCCGCGCCCGCACCGGCGCCTTGCTTCTGACCGGCGGTCCCGGGGACTGCCGCACCGGGCGTGCCCGCGCCTGCTCCGGCACCAGCGCCCGCACCCGCTCCGCCGCCGGAGCCGAGTCCGCCGGGGGACGTGCCGGCCGGGGTAGTGCCCGGGGTGGTGCCTGACGGAGTCGTGGTGGTGGGGGTTTCCGGGGTTGTCGTGGCGGCCGTGGTCTCGTCGCCGGTGCTGTCGTCAGTGGTCTGGTCGTCGGTGGTGTCGTCGTCACCGGGGTCGGTGGTGGTGGGGGTTTCCGGCTCCGTGGTGGACGGGGTCGTGTCGTCGGTGCTCGGCTTGGTGGTGGTGCCGGTGGGCTTGTCGGTGGTGGTGCCCGTCGGCTTGTCCTTGGTGGTGTCGCCGGTCGGCTTGTCGGACTGGGGTTTCGATGGCTCGGGAACCTTCGGGACCTGGGTGTCGGACTGTTGCGCGACCGGCTTGTAGACGGTCTCCATCACCTGGCGAGCCGCGGCTTGGGCGGCATCGGAGCGGCCTGCGCTGGTGCTGTCCATGACGAAGCTGGTTACGGTGCCGAGCCCGGGCGCGACCGCGTTGGAGAGCGTGGTGGCGACCAATCCCGCGACGGTGCTGCTCTGTTGGTCGGACTCGTGCGGTACCGAGTACTTCACCTGATTGAAGCCGGAGTAAGCCTCTTCCATCTTGTTGCCGATCAGGGAGGCAGCCTGGTCGACCTTGTGCACGTCGGCGAGATAGCTCTTGGTGCTCGCCAGCGCTTGACTCGCTGCGCTTCCCGACCAGCCCCGCTCCATTTCCTTCTGGATACTGTCGTGGAAGGCGGTGGCTTTCGTCGTGGTGTCGGTTGCCAACTGCCGCCAGGCCTGAACGCTGGTGCTCATCGTCTCGGGGCTGATCGACTCGACAAATTTCATGATGTCCGAATGGCTCATGGTGAGGAACGATTCTAGAACGGGCGGCACGACCTGCGGTGTGAACTCGCCGGAAAATCCGTTGGCAAGGCTGGAATTCTCGGCATAGATGCGAGACCGTGCGCTGTTGCCCGCAGCCTGGGCGTCTAGCTCGGACTGCGTGGCGGAGATATCGGAATCGAACAATGAGCCGATTCGGTCACCAATTCTGGACGGGCTCGACGCTGTCAATGCAACGCTGCCCAGTTTGCTCATGAAATCTGAAAAGGTCATTTATCCCCCCGGATTCAGTCTACTTTGTTGGTCTGTTGTTTGATAGCGAGCTGAGTGGCTTCGTCGCAGTTCTTGTATGCGGCACCGGCTTTGCGATACATGTCGGCCATGGCTGCTAGCACTTCTTGATGGAGGCGGATGGCATCGGAGTAGGAACCGGTGCCAGGGCCGCCGATTGCAAGGTCTGCAAACTTCTGCCCGAGCTTAGTTGCTGAGCCCAAGCTGCCGAAAGACCCGACATTGACCATGCTCTGCGTCCGAGACTTCAGTCGGTCCAGGTCGGAAATGTAGTTATCGCAATGCTTCGCGCATCTCTCGGCGGTGTCGAATTCGATCACCAGCCTGCCTGCGGCGGCTTCGCCGGCTAGTGTCTGAAACTTTTTTGTGAGCTCGTGAGGATCGGCCATTTCGTATATCTCCAGTGTGGATACGGTCGTCGCTAGCGGGGGATTGATGAAGCGAAATGAGGTGCCGCATCATTCACCCAAACGCAGGGGTCGGTGGTCGAGTTGCTGCTTGAGGCTTTGCTTGCCGTCAAGGTGACCCGTCCCTGGCTCGTGTCGAAGGCGATTTCGCATTCTTCCGGAGGGTTGATCGTGCCCAAGTAGAACTGCAAGGCCGGCCTGCCGCTGACTGTTACATCACGAAAATCGCGAAAATATTGGTTCTCGCGAAATTGTTGCAGTGTATTTGTTGTGGAAAAGAACGAAATGAAGTGATCGCCTGCTCGCCAACTGCAGCCCTTCCAATCCGGGCGCGGTACCGAGAAGGGGTTGTCGTCCTTCGTTGCAGGATCGGCCCCCGCCGCCTGCAACACACTGTCCGACACAGCGCACGGATCGAACAGCTGCTCCTTGGTCAGCGGAGCCCCGCTGGCCTCGGGCTGCCCGTCGACCGCTGTGGAACATCCGGTGAGCGCCACTACAGCGCACACCCCGGCGGCAAAGCCAACCAGTCGCATCGTCTCTCCTCTTTCGCACACAACGACCACTCGATGTCTTAGACGCGCGCCCGGTCGTTTCGGTTCCATCCAGGCAGAACTCGGGCAGAACTCAGGCCGGGACGTTCGCTCCGTGGCCGAGGTCGCGGAGGGCGGCCTTGATCTTGGTCTGGGCTTCGTCGAGGGATTCGGGGGTGGGGTCGGTGTTCGCGCCCGAGATGTCGAAGTCGCCCATGGTGTAGGCGGGGAAGACGTGGGTGTGCAGGTGGGGGACCTCGAGGCCGGCGATGAGCAGGCCGGCGCGGGGGGCGTCGAAGGCGACGCGGACGGCCTGGCCGATCTTCTGGGCGACGCCCATCATCCGGGCCATCACGGCGGGATCCACGTCTTGCCACTGGTCGATCTCCGCGCGCGGGACGACGAGGGTGTGGCCCTGGGTGACGGGGCCGATGGTGAGGAAGCCGACGAACTCGTCGTCTTCCCAGACGAAGCGGCCGGGGATCTGACCTGCGATGATCGCGCTGAAGACGGATGCCATACCGGTGAGCGTAGCTAGATCGACACGAAATGCGACAGGATGCCCTGCACCTCGTAGATGTCGACCTGACGGTTGAAACGCTGCTTGACCGGCTCGTCACCGCTGCCGATCCAGATGTAGAGCTCGGCGTCGAGGTCGAAGGTGCCCGCGGTCTCGACGGTGAAGTGGCTGATCGACCGGTAGGGGATGCTGTGGTAGCTGACCTTGCGGCCGGTGACGCCCTGTTTGTCGACCATGATCAGGCGGCGATTGGTGAACAGCATCGCGTCGCGGACCAGGATGAACGCGGCGTACACCTGCTCGCCCTGCCCGAACAGCTTCGCGTATTCCTGCTGGGCGGCGGCCGGATCTATGCGACCGGCATTGCCCATCATCCCGTCGAGCAGGCCCATGGCATTCCCCCGTTTCGGTGGCGGCTGCCGCGCCACGCCTGGTCCCATTGTGGCGCAATCGAACCCGAGCCGCGAGGGCCGAGCCGCATCGCGACGGCCCGATCGCCGGCCCGAAGCGCCCTCGTGGGGGTGACGATCGCGCCATCCGATCGCGGACCTTGTATCGGAACGGGGCGTGCGAAGTACGCGCGAAGTACGCGACTAATCTATGGCCGTGCGCGTACTCGTCATCGGTTCCGGAGCCCGTGAACATGCCCTCGTCCTGGCGTTGCGCCGGGATCCGTCCGTGACGGCGGTGATCGCCGCCCCGGGCAACCCCGGCATCGGCCAGCACGCCGAGCTACGCCCGGTCGATCCCTGCTCCGCCGACGACGTCGCCGCGCTGGCCGGCGAAGTGGCCGCCGACCTGGTGGTGATCGGCCCCGAGGTGCCGCTGGTGCTCGGCGTCGCCGACGTCGTGCGCGCGGCCGGGTTCCCGGTGTTCGGCCCGTCGGCCGATGCGGCGCGGATCGAAGGGTCCAAGGCGTTCGCCAAGGATGTGATGGCGGTGGCCGGGGTGCGGACCGCGCACAGCGAGATCGTCGACACTCCGGCCGAGCTGGACGCGGCGCTCGACCGCTTCGGCCCGACCTGGGTGGTCAAGGACGACGGGCTCGCCGCGGGCAAGGGCGTGGTGGTGACCGCCGACCGGCGCGCGGCCCGCGATCACGGCGCCGAACTGCTCGAGCAGGGACATCCGGTGTTGCTGGAGTCGTTCCTCGACGGGCCGGAGGTGTCGCTGTTCTGCCTGGTCGACGGCGAGACCGTGATTCCGCTGCTGCCCGCACAGGACCACAAGCGGGTGGGCGACGGCGATTCCGGCCCGAACACCGGCGGCATGGGCGCTTACACGCCGCTGCCGTGGCTGCCCGCGGAGACGCTGAACGAGATCGTCGACGACGTGGTGAAGCCCGTCGCCGCCGAGCTCGTCGCGCGGGGCAGCTCGTTCTCGGGCCTGCTGTACGCGGGTCTGGCGATCGGTACGAACGGCCCGGCTGTCGTCGAATTCAATTGCCGCTTCGGTGATCCCGAGACCCAAGCCGTGCTCGCGCTGCTGGACAGCCCGTTCGCCGAACTCCTGTACGCCACCGCCACCGGGCGCCTCGCCGAGGTCGACGCACCGCGCTGGAAGGACGGTTCCGCGATCACCGTCGTGCTCGCCGCCGAGAACTACCCGGCGCGACCGCGCACCGGCGATGTGATCACCGGTGCTGATGACAGCGCGCTGGAGGGCGAAACCCTGGTGCTGCACGCCGGTACGGATCAGCGCGAGGACAAGGCGCTGGTGTCGGCGGGCGGGCGTGTGCTCAACGTGGTCGGTGTCGGCGCGGACCTCGCGCAGGCGCGGGAGCGGGCCTATGCGCGACTCGCGGGAATCAAGCTGCCCGGCAGTCACTTCCGGACCGATATCGGCGCGACCGAAGTTGTTGTTCCGGAACGCAACAGCGTCGCGGGGTAATGCCCACGATCGGTGATCAGCGGTGTGTGACCGCTGATCACCATCGAGCGGGAAGCGGTGGCTGAGCGCGCAGGCGCAACGCCCGCGCCGATCAGGCGGTGAGATCGAGGATCTGGGCGTTCGGAGCATTCGTCTGAATGGAGGCGATTCCCTTCTTGGCGCCTTCCTTGCTTTCGTAACCCTGACTTTCGAGGACGATTTCGCCGTTACCGGCCTTCAGGTGGAAACGGAACTTTCCCGCCTTGTCCTTGAATACCTCGAACTTGCCTGCCATGGTGGCCTCGCTTCGGTTCGGAGGAAAACACTCGACAGGTCTCACATTAACGTTCTCGTGATGTCGGTGGTCTCGACGCGATGTCAATCGAGACGCAATCCATGCATCGCGAGCCAGGCTTGTGGGTCCACATGCTGACCGTTTTGCACGATTTCGAAATGCAGGTGCGGGCCGGTGGAATCGCCGCGATTGCCGATGCGCGCGATCTGCATTCCGGCGGGGACACGCTCGCCCTGGGAGACGAAGAAGTCGTACATGTGACCGTAGATGCTGATGGTGCCGTCGTCGTGGCGGATCCGGACCCACAGACCGAAACCCTGCGCCGGACCCGCTTCCACCACCGTGCCGTCGGCGACGGCGTAGATGGGGCTGCCGATGGGGCCCGCGATGTCGATGCCGCGGTGCATGGTGCCCCAGCGGGAGCCGAAACCGGAGGTGAACGCGCCCTTCGCGGGCAGGCTGAACCCGCCGACGGACGGAGTCGAGCCGGGCACCGGCACCATCGCGCCGGGGACCACCGGGGCGCGCTGGCCCATCCAGTCCTGCCATTCGCCCGATGCCGCGGCCGCCGCCTCCGCCTTCGCGCGTTCGAGGGTGGCGCGGGCCGCCGCGGCGACCACGTGCGCTTCGCGGCGCTTCTCACCTGCGGCGATGGCATCGAGCATGGGGGTCACCGACTGGGGGTTGGGCAGGAGCTGCGGGGGATAGGCGATGGCCACGTGGAGTGCTTCGCCCGGGGCGAGCGGACGCTCGTCGACGGCGCCGCCGAACTGCCCGTCGGCCGCCACGAACACCGCGACCGCGAGCACGCCCGCGATGAGCACGCGCCGTTCGAGCAGGACCGCCCGCACCCGCTCGCGACTGGGCCTGCGCGCCCACATCCCCTCGGCCTGTGCCTTCGGCCGCCGCCAGAAAACCTTGCGCACCTCACCGCTGCGCAGCTCGCCCGCGATCTCGCCGACCACCGGATACCGGGCGGCCCACTCGGCCATCCGATCGCGGGCGGCGATTTTCGACGGCAGCTGCTCACGCCAATTCGCCTGCAAGATACGGCCGTTGACGCTGACGGCCCGACGCTTCGCGGTGTTGCCGGATGGCGCCGTTTCGGCGGAGTCCTGTCGCGAGCTGTCGGCGGCGAGCTGTCCGGATTCGGTGTCCACGCTCTCCTCGGAGGTGCCCGCCCGCACGTCCCGTGCCGTCCCTGTCCGCTTCATCCCGCCCCCGCGCCCCGGCCCCGACGTGACCACAGAGGTCGCGTCGGTGGCTGCGTATTCGCTGTCGGAGCCATTGTGCCGACCATATCTGTGAACGCCCGCAATCGGGTGCTCTACCGTCTCTCGGGTGTCCAGAGAATCGCGCCGGTCGGCCATTGCCCCTTTCTACGTCATGGATGTGTGGAAAGCGGCCGCTGAACGCGCCAGGTCGCACGGCGATGTGCTGGTGCTCGCGGCGGGACAGCCGTCTACGCAGGCGCCCGCGCCGGTGCTGCGGGCCACCAGGGCGGCGATCGATCACGAATTGCTGGGCTACACCGAGACATTCGGCATCCTGCCGCTGCGCGAGGCCATCGCGGGGCATCACAGCGAGACCTACGGCTACGACGTGCACCCGGACGAGGTGGTGGTGACGACCGGGTCGTCGGGCGCGTTCACGCTGATCTTCCTGGCCGCCTTCGACGTGGGCGACACCGTGGTGGTGGCGCGGCCCGGCTATCCCGCCTACCGCAACACGCTGTCCGCGCTCGGCTGCGAGGTCGTCGAACTGGACTGCGGCCCGCAGACCAGATTCCAGCCGACCGTGGCGATGCTGGAGGCCCTGCCCGAACCCCCCGCCGGTCTGGTGGTGGCCAGCCCGGCCAACCCGACCGGCACCATGATCGACCCCGCCGAACTCGCCGCGCTGGCCCGCTGGTGCGAACAGCACGGCACGCTGCTGATCTCCGACGAGATCTATCACGGCATCACCTACGCGGGCGCGAGCACGCCGACCTCTTCGGCGTGGGAGTTCTCCCGCGAGTCGGTGGTGATCGGTTCGGTGTCGAAGTACTTCTCGATGACCGGCTGGCGGCTGGGCTGGATGCTGGCCCCGGCCGACCTGCGCCCGGCGTTGCAGCGGCTGGCGTCGAATATGACGGTGTGCCCGCCGGCCATCTCCCAGTACGCGGCCGTGCACGCCTTCGGACCGGAAGCCAAGGATGAGCTGGACGGGCATGTGCGCCGGTACGCGCGCAACCGGGCGCTGCTCCTGGAGGGTCTGCCCGCGATCGGAATCACCGATCTCGCGCCCGCCGACGGCGCCTTCTACGCCTACGCCGATATTGGTCATCTGACCGATAATTCCCGCGCCTGGTGCGCCGAGGTGCTCACCGAAACCGGCGTCGCGCTGGCGCCCGGACTCGATTTCGACACCACAAATGGAAACCACACGGTCCGTTTTTCCTTCGCAGGTGCCACCGACGACATCGCCGCAGCACTGGAGCGTCTGGGACGGTTCCTGAAGGGCTGATCTGGACACTTGTCAACAGTGATGTGCGACAACAACTTTGCGTAGTACGAACACATCTGTGCCGGGATACGGTAAAACTCAGTTATCCCGAATTCCCAGTGTTTCCCCGATGACGATTGCGCACGGTTGAACTGATGATGACTGGCACGTTGGCACGGTGACCACCGCAACGACCCCGAAAGGCGAACGACGTCGGCAGGCTCTGGTGGCGGCGGCGGCTGAGCTGTTGCTCGAAGGCGGCTTCGACGCCGTGCGACATCGTTCGGTGGCCTCACGAGCCGATCTTCCACTCGCGTCGACCACCTACTACTTCGAATCGCTGGAAGATCTGATCGCCCGCGCCGTCGAGTTCAGCGGCGCGATCGAACTCGACGCGATGCGCCGCCGGGTCGGTGAGGTCAGTCATCGCAGGCGCGGCACCGAGGCGACGGTCGAGCTCGTACTCGACGTGCTCGTCGGCCCCGACGACGGCGACCTCGACGCCCGCGGCCAGCTCATCGCCCGCTACGAGCGGTCCGTGGCGTCGGCCCGTCACCCCGAGTTACGTGAGGTCCAGCTCCGACTACGCACCCAGCTCGAAGAACTGCTCGCCGACGTGCTGCGCCGCTCCGACCGAGTGGTGCGCCCCGAGCAGTTACGCAGGCTGGTGGCCGTCGTCGACGGTGCGGTGGTCGCCGCGCTGATCGAAGGCCACCCCGAACCCCGCCGACCCGCCAGGGCCGGTCTGCTCGAAATGATCGACATCGTCGCCCCGCCCGTGGTCCCCAACATGATGCCCCAGCAGGCCGAACGGGTGCGGCAATTAGACTGAGTGCTCGTGAGCCTCGTCCCGAATGTCCTCGCCACCCGATACGCCAGCCCGGAGCTCGTCGCGCTCTGGTCGCCCGAGAACAAGATCGTGCTCGAGCGCCGGCTGTGGCTGGAGGTGCTGCGTGCGCAGGCCGAACTCGGAATCGATGTCCCCGCAGGGGTTGTCGAGGATTATGAACGCGTCATCGACCACGTCGACCTGGCCTCGATCGCCGAGCGTGAGCGGGTCACCCGCCACGACGTGAAGGCGCGGATCGAGGAATTCAACGCGCTCGCCGGACACGAGCACGTGCACAAGGGCATGACCAGCCGCGACCTCACCGAGAACGTCGAGCAGCTGCAGATCCGGCTCTCGCTCGAGCACGTGTACAAGCATGGCATCGCCATCGCGGCGCGCCTGGCCGAGCGGGCCGCCGAGTACCAGACCCTGGTGATGGCCGGACGCTCGCACAATGTCGCCGCGCAGGCCACCACGCTGGGCAAACGCTTCGCCTCCGCCGCCGACGAGATGCTGGTCGGCCTGGCGCGCGTGCGTGAGCTGATCGACCGCTACCCGCTGCGCGGGATCAAGGGCCCGATGGGCACCGCCCAGGACATGCTCGACCTGCTCGACGGTGACGCGAACAAGCTCGCCGCCCTCGAACAGCAGGTGGCCACCCACCTCGGCTTCGCGAACGTGTTCACCAGCGTGGGCCAGGTGTACCCGCGCTCGCTCGATCACGATGTGCTGTCCGCGCTGGTGCAGCTGGGCGCCGGGCCGTCGTCGTTCGCGCACACGATTCGGCTGATGGCCGGTCATGAGCTGGTCACCGAGGGTTTCCAGCCGGGCCAGGTCGGCTCGTCGGCGATGCCGCACAAGATGAACACGCGCTCGTGCGAGCGGGTGAACGGCCTGCAGGTGATCCTGCGCGGCTACGGCTCGATGGCCGCCGAGCTGGCGGGTGCCCAGTGGAACGAGGGCGACGTGTTCTGCTCGGTGGTGCGCCGCGTCGCGCTGCCCGACGCGTTCTTCGCCATCGACGGGCAGATGGAGACCTTCCTGACCGTGCTCGCCGAGTTCGGCGCCTACCCAGCAGTGGTCTCGCGTGAGCTCGACCGGTACCTGCCGTTCCTGGCGACCACCCGCATCCTGATGGCCGCGGTGCGCGCGGGCGTGGGGCGCGAGACCGCGCACGAGGTCATCAAGGAGCATGCCGTCGCGGTGGCGCTGGCCATGCGCGAGCAGGGTCGCGAACCCGATCTGCTGGATCGTCTCGCCGCCGACGCGCGGATGCCGCTGGACCGCGCCGGACTCGCCGCGGCGCTGGCCGACAAGGCGGCGTTCATCGGCGCGGCATCGGACCAGGTCGCCGAGGTCGTCGCGCAGGTGCAGAAGCTGGTCGAGGCGAATCCGGACGCCGCGCGCTACACGCCGTCGCCGATTCTGTAGTCCCGTGCGAATCAGCCCGCCACTGCCGCCTTTTCGGCGCCGGTGGCGGGCTTTCGTGCGTCGGGGTCGATACCGTGGTCGGGTGAATCCGTACACGATCTTCGCCGACATCATCGCCGGGGCCGCCCCGTCCTCGAAGGTGTACGAGGACGACGAAGTCCTCGCCTTCATGGATATTCGTCCTGTGACGCCGGGGCATGTGCTCGTGGTGCCGAAGGTGCCCGCACCGAGTCTGGCCGATCTCGATCCCGCGTTGGGCGGCAAGCTCTTTCAGGTGGGGCAGCGGATCGCCGCCGCGCTGCGCAGCAGTGAAGTGGCGGCCGACGGGGTGAATTTCTTTCTCGCCGACGGGGTTACGGCGGGGCAGGAGGTCTTCCATGTGCACCTGCATGTGATCCCGCGAACGCCTGGTGACGGCTTCGGTCTGCGTGCGCGGCCGACGTCGCCCGCGCGGGCGGATCTCGACTATCTGGCCGGTTCGATCCGGGGCGCCCTCACCCGCTGACCCGAATCCGGCGAAGCGGTCATTGCAAACCGGAGAGTTTGCTGAAGAAACGCCCGAACCGTCGAATGCTTCCGATTCGTTCACCTGTGGGTTACTTTGGACTGTCATTGGCATGCGGTTATGGAGGGTAGATCGTGCGTCGTACAGGTGTTGCTGCTGCAGTGCTGGCCCTTGCTCTCGGTGTCATCGGACCGGCGGTTGTTCACCCCACGACGGCCTCCGCCGCGCAGATCATCGGAGTCAACGAACTGACTCCGCACCGGACGGCGATCACCGTCACCTCGCCCGCGATGGGCCGCAACGTCGATCTCCAGGTCCTGCACCCCGCGGGCGGTGGCGCGCGGGGGACGTACTACCTGCTCGACGGCCTCGACCCCGGTATCGGTCAGAGCACCTGGACCAACGCCACCGACGCCGAAGCCTTCTTCCGCGACAAGAACGTCAACGTGGTGCTGCCGATGGGCGGCCAGGCCAGCTACTACACCGACTGGATCGCCGACGATCCGCGTTTCGGCCGGTACAAGTGGGAAACGTTCCTCACCCAGGAACTGCCCGGCCTGATCGACGGTCAGTTCAACGGCACCGGCGTGAACGGCATCGGCGGACTGTCGATGGGTGGCAACGCGGCCTACATCCTGGCCGCCCGGCATCCCGGCCTCTACCGGGCCGTCGCCGGTTACAGCGCCTGTCCGGACATCGCGATGGCGGCGGGCGCGATGATGTTCTCCATCGTCAACCGGGGCGGCAATCCCGGCAACATGTGGGGCGCGCCCGGCAGCCCCGAGTGGGCGGCGCACGACCCGGCCCTGATGATCGACGGGCTGCGCGGCAAGGCGCTGTACATGTCGACCGGCACCGGCATCCCCGGACCGCACGAGGCCGAACTCAAGCCCACGCTGGCCGAGAACATCTTCCTCGGCGGACCCATCGAGCTCGGCGTCAACACCTGCATGGTGGCCTTCGACCAGCGCCTGCGCGCCGCGGGCATCGGCGCCAGGATCGACTACCACCCGGTGGGCACGCACTCCTGGTCCTACTGGCAGGACGCCCTGCACGCTTCGTGGCCGGTCATCGGACCCGCGCTCGGGGCCTGAGAATTCCCGCACGGGTCGCGGTGCGTTCGGACTACCTCGCGGACCGTCGACGCAGGACCACGCTCGCGATCACGCCGATCAGCGACAGCCCGGCGACGATCAAGACGTAACCCGCGGGCAGACCGAGGATCTCGACGTATTCCTTGCTCACCACGCGGTCACGCACGGGGACGTCCTCGGCGGCGGGAGCCAGAAGGAAATCACTGGTGATCGTCGCTGGGTGGGGGATGTAGATCGAGAGTTCGGTGAGGTAGTTGCCGCTCGCGGCCAGCGCTTTCAGGTCCGGATCGCTGGGTTCGCCGACCGGAGAGGCGAATTCGGTGGTGACGACGTGGGGTTCGGTATCGGGATCGATGCGTGCCACCCGGTGGTCGCTGAAGACATACAGGTGGACCGATTGCGGTGTGGTCGCGGCGGCCGACATGCGCATCGGGTACACGAGGCGGTCGGAGTCGAAGGTGAGGCGGACCGGGTCCAGGGCGCCTGCGAGGGGCTTCGTGCTGGTGAGGCGCATGGCGACGAAGGACCAGCCCTCGCGGAGATAGGGGTCGAGCGTGGCGCTCACCTCGGGCCGGAGCTGATAACCGTTGGTGTCCAGCCATTCGCGGACGCCGGTGAGATCGCCGCCGCGCAACGTGGTCGCCTCCAGCGGGCCCAACTGCACTTGGCTCAGCACGTCGGGACCCGAACCCGGAGCGGCTCCGGATGCGTCGCCGCCGAGCGAACCGCTGCCGAACCAGTCGTATTCGGTGACCCGCTCGGGTGCGGTCATGCGTGACAGCTCCCTGAACGAGTCCGGACTGCCCGCCGAGACGGTCGCCGGCGTCGGCGTCGGCACGATCAGGGCCGCGTCGGCACCGGTGAACTGCATCCCCAACCGCATCAGCACGGTCTCGCGCCGCCCGTCCCAGCCGAGGACAGCGGCCTCATTGTTCACCCGCGCCGAACTGTCCGCGCTCACCACGCCGCCGCAGGCGCACGCGTTCGCCGACATCACCGCTCCCGATCCCGCGGCCAAGGCCACCCCGGCAGTCACGACCAACGAACGCATTGCGTACCGCATCCCCATGCGGGTCAGGCTACGCACAACGGGCCTGCGGCAGATGCGCAGAAATACTCAGTCAGCCCGCTGCCTCCAGCCGCCGACGGCCGAGTTGGCGGGCCCGGTTGGAGTGGGGCGGCTACGGTGGACCAATGGCTGGCGAGAATGAGACCGTGTCGGCGCCGATCGCGAAGAGGGCGCCCGTCGAGCGGGTCCACCACGGTGACACGTTCGTCGACGACTACGAGTGGCTGCGGGACAAGGAAGACCCCGAGGTCATCGCGTATCTGGAGGCGGAGAACGCCTTCACCGCGGCGCAGACCGACCAGCTGCAGCCCCTGCGGGACAAGATCTTCGACGAGATCAAGGCCAGGACGCAGGAAACCGATCTCTCGGTCCCGACGCGACTGGGTGACTACTGGTACTACTCGCGCAGTTTCGAGGGCAAACAGTACGGCGTGCACTGCCGCTGTCCCGTCGACGCGAAAGCCGAGGGTATCGACGCCTGGACGCCGCCTCAGCTGGAGGTCGGCTCGGCGATCGAGGGCGAGCAGGTGCTGCTCGACAGCAATATCCTCGCCGAGGGGCTGGACTTCTTCGCGCTCGGCGCCTTCTCGCTGAGCCACGACGGCAACCTGCTCGCCTACTCCGTGGACAGCTCCGGCGACGAGCGCTACACGCTGCGGATCAAGGACCTGCGCACCGGTGAGCTGCTGGCCGACGAGGTGGCCGGCGCGGCGCCGGGGGCGACCTGGTCGCTGGACGGCACGCACATCTTCTATCAGACGGTCGACGAGTCGTGGCGGCCCGACACCGTGTGGCGCCATCGCGTGGGCACCGGTTCCGACGCCGATGTGACGGTGTTCCACGAGCCCGACGAGCGCTACTGGGTGAGTGTCGGCGCGACCCGCTCCGAGAAGTACCTGATGGTCTGGCTCGGCTCCAAGATCACCACCGAGGGCTGGGTCCTGGAGTCGGACAATCCCGAGGGCGAGTTCCGGGTGCTGCTGCCGCGTCGCGAAGGCGTGGAGTACTCGGCCGAGCACGCGGTGATCGCGGGCGAGGACAAGTTCCTGATCCTGCACAACGACGTGGTCGACGGCGTGAAGGCGGAGAACTTCGTGCTCGCCGTCGCGCCCGCCACCGACCCGTCGGACATGACGACCCTGATCGGGCATCGCGAGGACGTGCGGCTCGAGGACATCGACGCCTTCGCCACCCATCTGGTGCTCGGTTACCGGCGCGACGCGCTGCCGCGCCTGTCGGTGTGGCCGCTCACACCGGAGGGCTTCGGCGAACTGACAGAGCTCGACTTCGGCCTCGAGTTGTTCTCCGCCGGTGCGGGTTCGAGCCCGGAGTGGGAGCAGCCCACGTTGCGCGTGGGGGTCGCCTCGTTCATCACGCCGATGCAGGTGTTCGACTATGTGCCCGCCACCGGCGAGCTGCTGCTGCGCAAGGAACAGCCGGTGCTCGGCGGGTACGACGCCGATGACTATGAGCAGCACCGCGATTGGGCCATCGCCGCCGACGGCACCCGCATTCCGATCTCGATCATCAAGCGCAAGGGTCTGGCCGACGGGCCGAAACCCACACTGCTGTACGGATACGGCTCCTACGAGGCCAGCATCGATCCCTCGTTCTCGGTGTCGCGGCTGTCGCTGCTCGATCGTGGCATGGTGTTCGCGGTGGCGCATGTGCGCGGCGGCGGGGAGATGGGCAGGCTCTGGTACGAGCACGGCAAGACGCTGCTGAAGAAGAACACCTTCACCGACTTCGTCTCCTGCGCGAGTCATCTCATCGATACCGGTGCCACCGCACCCGACCGCTTGATCGCCGACGGCGGCAGCGCGGGCGGGCTGCTGATGGGCGCGGTCGCCAACCTGGCGCCGGAGCTGTTCAACGGCATCCTCGCCAATGTGCCCTTCGTCGATCCGCTCACCTCCATCCTCGATCCGTCGCTGCCGCTGACGGTGATCGAATGGGACGAGTGGGGAAATCCCCTGGCGGACAAGGACGTCTACGACTACATGAAGTCGTACTCGCCCTACGAGAACGTCGAGGCCAAGGACTACCCGGCCATTCTGGCGATCACCAGCCTCAACGACACCCGCGTCCTCTACGTGGAACCGGCCAAATGGGTCGCCAAGCTGCGCGCCACCAAGACCGGCGACAACGAGGTGCTGCTCAAGACGGAGATGACCGCAGGTCACGGCGGTGTGAGCGGCCGCTACGAGAAGTGGAAGGAAGTCGGCTTCGAGTACGCCTGGGTCCTCGACCGAGTGGGTCTCGCGGACGCCTGATCCGGTGGGCCCCGGCTTCGGCCGGGTTCACGATCGGCGCCGACTTCGAACCCGCCGTGCGGGTGCCGCGCGAACAGGTATTGCACTGGCCGGGGTGGTGAGGAGTGCGCTGGAATTCGTCGTGGCGTCATCGGGGTAGCACGTCGGCGTCACCTCGAGCTGTCACCGTGGGTACATGAACGCTGAGTTGATCGTTTCGGTGTCGGGGATCCGGGATACGACTCGCGATGCCGCGATCGAATTCGCCGGAGAGATGGACGCGCGAGGTGTGCGCCTGTCGTTGCTGGTAGCGCCGCGGTTGAAGGGCAAGTACCGGCTGGTCGACGACCCGGCGACGCAGTCGTGGCTGCGCGGGCGGCGCCTCGAAGGCGACGCGATCGTGCTGCACGGCTACGACCAGGCCGCCACCAAGGCGCGGCGCGCGGAGTTCGCCGATCTGCCCCGGCACGAGGCGACGCTGCGGCTCAAGGCCGCCGATCGGGTGATGGAGCGGGTGCAGCTGCGCACCCGGCTGTTCGCCGCGCCGCGCTGGGACGCCTCGAACGGTGCGCTGGCGGCGCTGCCCGACGTGGGCTTCCGCATGGCATTCGGGCTCACCACCATGCTCGACCTGGAGCGTGATGTCGCCCAGCGTGCTCGGGTGTACGGGATCGGGGAGGGCTTCCGTGCCGAGCCATGGTGGTGCCGGGCGCTGGTGATGGGCGCCGCGCGCACCGCTCGACGCGGCGGCGTGCTTCGGTTGGCGGTGTCGGCGGCGCAGTTGCAGCGGTCGGGTCCGCGCCAAGCCGTGCTCGACGCGGTCGACCTCGCGCTCTATCACGGCGCCCACAGCGATGTGTACCGCTGGGAGCCCTACCTGGCTGTCCGAGCCGCCTGACCGCCACCGCCGCGCGCGTACCGGCGATCAGCGCGCGGCGGTGGCCTCGAAACCTCCCTGCCCGATTTATGATTCATCAGTTGATCGAGTGGTTTCCGCTAGTTGTGTGAACACAGCAGGAGGCAGCGCTGATGACGGGCACGTCGACGAAAGTCGCGACGACGACGAAATATATGTCCTGGGTGACCTTGGCGCTGATGACCACGAGTTCGGTGGCGAGTCTGCGATCAGCGCCAACAATGGCCGTGTACGGATTGGCCTGTGTATTCCTCTATGTCATTCCCGCGATTCTGTTTCTGATGCCGACCTCGCTGGTCGCCGCGGAACTCGCGTCCGGGTGGCAGGGCGGCGTGTATCAATGGGTCAGTGAGGGATTGAGTAAGCCGCTCGGATTTCTTGCCGTCTGGTGCCAATTCGCCATGACGATCTTTTACTATCCGAGCTTGCTCGCATATGTGGCGAGCACTTTCGCCTACATCATTCATCCGTCGCTCGCATCCAACGGCCTGTACGTGGCGATCGTGATCATCACCGTGTACTGGGCGGGTGTGTACGTGTCCTCGCAGGGCACCAAGACCGTGGCCGGGCTGTCGAGTATGGGCCTGGTCATCGGCACGCTGATCCCCGGCACCGTGCTGGTCGTGCTCGGGCTGGTCTTCCTCGCGCAGGGCAACGAGTCCGCGGCGCCGATGGATTCGTCGCACCTGCTGCCGGCCTGGGCTGGGTTGGCGAGCCTGGTGCTGATCGTGAACAACTTCCTGTCCTACGCGGGCATGGAGATGAACGCGGTGCACGTGTCGTCGCTGAAGAACCCGGCCAAGGAATTCCCGAAGGCGATGTTCCTGGCCATGGCCCTGGTGCTGGTGATCTTCATCCTGCCCGCGCTGGCGATCAGCTGGGTGGTGCCCTCGGCCAGCCTGAGTCTCACCGCGGGAGTGATGCAGGCCTTCGACGCCTTCTTCGGCCACTTCGGGATCGGCTTCCTCACCCCGATCGTCGGCATCGCACTGGTGGCGGCCGCGCTCGGCGGCATGCTCACCTGGCTGGCCGGACCGTCCAAGGGCCTGTTGCTGATCGGGCGCAGCGAGGGATATCTGCCGCCGTTCCTGACCCGGCTCAACAAGCACGGCGTGCAGCAGAACATGCTGGTGGCGCAGGGTGTGTTCACCACCTTGATCGCGCTGCTCTACGCCTTCATCCCCAATGTCTCCAGCGCGTACTGGATTCTGTCGGTGATCACCACACAGGTGTATCTGATCATGTACGTGCTGATGTTCGCCGCGGCCGCCAAGCTGCGTCGCGACGATCCGGACCACCCGCGCGGCTACCGGGCGCCGGCGCTGATGGCGCTGTGCGCGCTCGGCGCGGCCTCCTCGATCGCCGCGTTCACGATCGGTTTCGTGCCGCCTTCGCAGTTCGGCTCGGGCAGTCCGTGGGTGTACGTGCTCATCGTGGGTGGCGGTCTCGGCATCGTCGGCCTGCTCATCCCGTACCTGTTCTACCGAAATCGCAGGGACAGCTGGAAATTCGCCGTACCGGAAGGGCAGCAGGCATGACGACCGGAGACGCCCCCGACCACAAGCGACGCTGGATCTACATCACCTCAGGTGTGCTGCTCGTGGTGTTCGCCCTGATCGGGCTGTTCACCTTCACCGCGATCCGCGAGAACACCCAGGCGAGCGCGAAAGCCGAACAGCTGCACGACAGTCTGGTCGCGGCCGGTCTGCCCGCACCGGAGGCGAGCGTGATCGCCGACGCGCTCGGCGACGACGGTGGGTCGGTCTGTCAGGACCCGAGTTCGCCGATGATCAAGGCGAAATACCAGGCCTCGATCACCAACGGTGCGGCCGGACCCGGACAGCGTCCGGTGATCGGCCCGCGCGACACCACCGAGGCGGTGGCGCTCACGATCGCCACCTACTGCCCGGATCGCTTGCAGGACTACCTTTCTCATCTCGAGACCCTGAAGCTCGACGATACGACGAAGTGAGGCGCGAAGAGATGACCGACGATGTGACGGCGCTGCGCGGCAAGGTTTCCGGGCTGATGGGCCAGGCGAAAAAGGACCTGGCCCAGCTTGTTTCGTTCAAATCTGTCGCCGACCCGCGTCAGTTCCCGCCGGAAGGGTGTGAGCGGACCGCGCAGTGGGTGGCCGACGCGTTCGCCGCGGCGGGGCTGACCGAGGTGGGCCTGCACGAGACGCCCGACGGCAGCAAAGCCGTCATCGCGTCGAAGCCGGGGCCGCCCGGCACGCCGACGGTGCTGCTGTACTGCCACTACGACGTGCAGCCCCCGCTCGACGATGCCGCGTGGAAGACACCGGTCTGGACGCTGACCGACAAGGACGGGCGCTGGTACGGGCGCGGTGCGGCCGACTGCAAGGGCAATATCGTCACGCATCTGACCGCTCTGCGCGCGATCGGACCCGACTTCCCGATCGGGATCAAGGTGGTGGCAGAGGGGTCGGAGGAGCAGGGCACCGGCGGCCTGGAGAAGTTCGTCGTCGCCAATCCCGCTCTGCTGCAATCGGATGCGATCCTGGTCGCCGACTGCGGCAACTTCGCGGTGGGGGTGCCGACGTTCACCCAGACCCTGCGCGGGATGGTGAATGTGGTGCTGACGGTGACAACGCTGGAAGGACCGATGCATTCGGGAATGTTCGGTGGACCGGCGCCCGACGCGCTCGCCGCGATGATCCAGCTGCTGTCGTCGTTGCGCGATGCCGAGGGCAACACCACGATCGACGGACTCACCGACGACCAGAAGTGGACCGGCGCGCAGTATCCGTCGGCGGACTTCCGGTCGGACGCGGGTGTGCTCGACGGTGTCGGCCTGCTCGGCGACGGAACCGTGTCCGACATGCTGTGGGCGCGGCCCGCGCTGACCGTGCTGGGGATGGACGTGCCCGCGGTGGTCGGGTCGTCGGCGGCGATCCAGCCGAGCACCAGGGCCAGGCTCAACCTGCGCATCCCTCCGGGCACCGAGCCCAAGCAGGCCTATGACCTGCTGGAGAAGCACCTGCGCGCGCACGTGCCGTGGAACGCCGAGCTCGACATCGAGCCCGAGGCGCTCGGCGAACCGTTCGTCGCGTCCACACAGGGCCCCGCCCGCTCGGCCATGGAGAAGGCGATGGCCACCTCCTACGGTCGCGACGTGACCACCGAGGGACAGGGCGGGTCGATTCCGCTGTGCAATGTCTTCGCCGACACCTACCCGAAGGCCGAGATCATGCTGATCGGCGTCGAAGAGCCGAAATGCCTGATCCACGCGCCCAACGAAAGCGTCGACCCCAGCGAGATCGAGCACATGGCACTGGCCGAAGCGCTGTTCCTGACCAGCTACCGCTGAGTCAGAACTGGCCCTGGTCCTCGGGTTCGAGTACGCGGAACTCGGTGCCGGCCGGGGCCATCTCGGTCAGCCTGCCGAAGTAGATGCCCTGGGCCGACGGGGCGATGATGCCGTGGTGGATGGGCACCGCGGTGCGGGGATTGACGGCGCGCAGGTAGTCGACGGCCTCCGCGATGCGCATCCACGGGGCGACGGCGGGGATCGCGAGCACGCCGACCGGGACCGGCGGCACCCAGAGCGAGTCGCCGGGGTGGACCAGCTGGGCGGGGTCGGCCTCGGTGCCGAGCTGGAAGACGGTGTTGTCGATCACCGGGATCTCCGGGTGGATCACCGCGTGCCTGCCGCCGCCGCCGGTGATCTGTAAGTCACCGATATCGAGCACCTGACCGGCCGACACCGGCTCCCAGCCCTCACTGCGCTGCTGCGCGGTCTGCGGATCCGACAGCAGCCGGGCGGTGGGATTGTTCTCGATGAGATCGCCGATCCGGTTCGGATCGATGTGGTCGGGGTGCTGGTGGGTCACCGCGATCGCGTCCAAACCGGTGATGCCCTCGAACCCGTGCGCGAAGGTTCCGGGGTCGAACAGCACTTTCACGCCGTGCAGTTCCACGAGGATGCAGGAATGACCGAAGTGGGCGATGCGCATACCCGATGCTAAGCCGCCGTGACCCCGGAACGCGGGCACGACGGCCCGGTCAACTAAGATTTCCGAGGTAACCCCCACATCACTTGAGGAGCAACGCGTGGCACGAGTCGTGGTCGAGGTCATGCCGAAGGCCGAGATTCTGGACCCCCAGGGACAGGCCGTGGTCGGCGCGCTCCCGCGTCTGGGATTCGCCGGAATCTCGGATGTGCGGCAGGGCAAGCGATTCGAGCTCGAGGTGGACGACAGTGTGTCGGACGCCCAGCTCGAGCAGATCGCCGAGGCGCTGCTGGCGAACACGGTGATCGAGGACTGGAAGGTCGTTCGGGTCTCATGAGGGAGCGCAGCGAGCTCACAATAGGCACAGCCGCCCATGCGGTCATGCCGGAGCCGAGCGCCAGCGAGGCGGAGGCATGAGCGCACGCATTGGCGTTATTACTTTCCCGGGCACGCTCGACGATGTCGACGCCGCTCGCGCGGTGCGGTTGGCCGGCGCCGAGGCTGTGAGCCTGTGGCATGCCGATGCCGATATCAAGGGTGTCGACGCGGTGATCGTGCCCGGTGGGTTCTCCTACGGGGACTACCTGCGGTGTGGGGCGATCGCACGGTTCGCGCCGGTGATGGGCGAGGTCGTCCGCGCCGCCGGGCAGGGTCTGCCGGTGCTCGGTATCTGCAACGGATTCCAGGTGCTGTGTGAGGCCGGGCTGCTGCCGGGTGCGCTGACCCGTAATGAGGGACTGCACTTCATCTGCCGCGACGAGTGGCTGAAGGTCGAGGCGACCGATACCGCGTGGAGTTCGCGGTATGAGCCGGGCGCCCAGATTCTTGTCCCGCTGAAGTCGGGCGAGGGGCGTTTCCAGGCTTCGGAGAAGGTGCTCGACGAGCTCGAAGGCGAAGGTCGCGTGGTGTTCCGGTACGCCGGTGACAACCCGAACGGTTCGCAGCGCGGGATCGCCGGGATTTCCTCGGCCAACGGGCGGGTTGTCGGTTTGATGCCGCACCCCGAGCACGCGACCGAGGCATTGACCGGACCCAGCGATGACGGTCTCGGCATGTTCTTCTCGGTGATCGATAGTTTCGTCAAGGCCTGACAGCCCCGCATCGGGACTAGAGCGTGTCGATGATGTCGAAGTCGACCCCGTTCGCCGTAGCCAGGTGGGCGGGGCCTACTGCTTGATTGCCCAGGAATCCCCGTCGAGTGGCCGGGCCGTCCAGTACCAGGCCCGTTTCCGACGCGGCGATGATCGTTTTCACGTCGAGGGTGCCGGTGGTGTCGGCCAGGGTGTTCAGCAGGTGGATCGCCTCGTAGGTGGAGTTGCTGAAAGTGGTCAGCGCGGGGGCGAATCGACCCTGATGCCGGTGATAGCGGGCGCGGCGGGCACGGCCTTCGGCGCTGTGGTTGTCGATGAAGAAACTCGACGCCACATAGAGGTTGGCGTTCGCTGACGGCCCCGCGCTGAGCAGGACGTTCTCGTCGACCGCCGGGCTGAGCCGGGGCATCATGGCGGGCAGGCCGGTGGCGGCGAACTGGCGATTGAAGCGGGCGGTGTCGGCGCCGACCATGAGGATCAGGACCGCGTCGGCCAGCAGCAGCGTCGGGTTGCCCAGGAAGTCGCCGAAATCGGTGGTGCCGAGCGGCACGTAGTGCTCGACGATGATGTCGTACGGATCGGTCAGGGACCGGCGCAGGGCACGGGCGGTTCGGCGGGGCCAGATGTAGTCGTTGCCGATGACCGCCCAGCGGCGCACTCCCAGTTCGCGGGCCATCCACGCGGCCGCGGGAACTGTCTGGTGGTCGGGATGTTCGCCCACCAGCAGGACGCCGGGGCGTTCGTCGGGCAGGCCCTCGTGGTCGGTGGCGTAGAGATAGGGAACGCGGGTGTCCACGGCCTCGGCGACTGCGCGACGTACCGCGGAGGTGTGCCAACCGGTGATCGCGCCGACCATTCCGGTGGCCAGGAAGGCCGCTACTTCGGCGGCGACTTCGTGTGGTTCGCGGCCGCCGTCGAGGGTGGTGAGACGGATTTCACGGCCGAGAATTCCTGTGCCGCTATTGATTTCGTCTACTGCCAGGGAAATGGCCGCGGTACACGATGGCGCGATGATGCCGCCCGGGCCTTGGGTGGGCACGATCGAGAGAATCTCGATCGTTTCATCCCGGCTCTGGCCTGACGAGGGCATTCTGTACTCTATCGCCTAGTGCGAACAGGATTGTTCGAATGAATTTCTCGGTAGGTGGGAATGCAATCGGTGTCCATCATAAGTGGGTATTCCACGCTGCACGGCGCCCTGCGCTCCGCGGAGCGCAACTGGGTAGGCAGGCTCGAATCGGCGCTGTCGGCTGACAATCTCACGGCCGACCACTGGGCGATCCTGTCGCAGCTGTCCACCGACGACGGGATGACGATGTCGGAACTGGCCGCCCAGGCGCGGCTGGCCCCGTCCTCGGCCACCCGGCACGCGGACAATCTCGCCGAACGCGGATTGATCTTCCGGGTCGCCGCCACCGACGATCGTCGCCGGATCCTGATCGGCTTGAGCAGTCTCGGGGCCAAACTGGCCGCCAGGATCCGCGCGCAGGAAAAGCTCGCGGAGGAAGAATTACGCTGCCGCCTGGGGAATCGCCGCTACGGCGAATTACTGGCCGCGCTCGCGGTGATCGCCGAACGCGACGACTGATCCGAGCGCGTATTCCGGGGCGGGGTGCCGGGGCACGGCATCGTGCCTAGGATCGCAGGATGCCGGTTTCCTTGACAGCGGCCACGGCCAGCGGATTGTGTGCCTTCATCGATGCGTCACCCTCGCCCTTCCACGTGTGCGCGACGGTGGCGGCCGAGCTGGACGGCAACGGTTTCACGCCGTTGACGGAGGCCTCGGCGTGGGACGACGCGGGCGGCAAACACTATGTGGTGCGCGGTGGTTCGCTGATCGCGTGGGCTGATTACGACGCCGTGCCCGCTGCTCCGTTCCGGGTGGTCGGCGCGCACACCGACAGCCCCAACCTGCGCGTGAAGCAGCATCCCGATCTGGCCGGGGCGGGGTGGCAGCTCGTCGGGCTCGAGCCGTACGGCGGGGCTTGGCTGAACTCCTGGCTGGACCGCGAGCTCGGTCTCTCGGGGCGGCTCAGTGTGCGCGAGGGCGCGCGGATGCGCGATGTGCTGGTGCGGATCGACGAGCCGATCCTGCGGGTGCCGCAGCTGGCCATCCACCTGTCCGAGGACCGGCGCGGGGTCTCCCTCGACCCGCAGCGGCACGTGAACGCGATCTGGGGGATCGGTGACGCGCCCGCCTCGTTCCTGGACTTCGTCGCCGAGCGGGCCGAGGTCGACGGCGCCGATGTGCTCGGCTGGGAACTGATGACCCATGACCTCGCGTCGAGCACGATCGTCGGTCGCGACCTCGACCTGGTGAGCGCGCCGCGGCTCGACAACCAGGGCACCTGCTACGCCGGATTGCAGGCCTTCCTCGCAGCCGCCGACGAGCCGGGTGCGGCGACGGCGGTGCTGGTGATGTTCGACCACGAGGAGGTCGGGAGCCAGTCCGATCGCGGGGCGCAATCGGATCTGCTGCCCGCCGTGCTGGAGCGGATCGTGCTGGCCCGTGGCGGTGGGCGCGCGGATTACCTTGCCGCGCTGGCCGGTTCGGTGGTCGCTTCCGGTGATATGGCGCACGCGACGCACCCGAACTACCCGGACCGGCACGAGCCCGCGCACCGCATCGAGGTCGGCGGTGGGCCGGTGCTCAAGGTGAATCAGAACCTGCGCTACGCCACCGACGCGGCGGGCGCGGGCGCGTTCGCCCTCGCGTGCGCGCAGGCCGGCATGCCGCTGCAACGGTATGTCCACCGGGCCGACCTGCCCTGTGGCTCGACCATCGGCCCGATGACGGCGGCTCGCACCGGCATGTCGACCGTCGACGTGGGCGCACCCCAGCTCGCCATGCACTCGTGCCGCGAACTCATGGGCGCCGCCGATGTCCCCGCCTACGCCTCGGCCCTGGCGGCATTCCTCACTCCGGAAGCGACGGACTGACGGCGGCAGGGGATCGGCTCGGCCTCGATGGCCGCCGAGGTCAGGTCGTCGCGAGTTCCGGTGCGGCCGAGGACTTCCGGCTGGGGTGGTAGGTGAGCACCGCGTAGACGATCACGGCGAACGTGGTCCACACATAACTGCTGCCGATGATCTGCTGCCACCAGGCCCAGGCCAGTTCCTTGTCGCCCGAATGTGGCAACACCCACTGCGGGCCCACGATGAACATCACCGTGAACAGGGCGACGAGGGTGGTGAAGGCGCGGGAGCGGCGAGCAACGGCCAGGCTGACCGCGACGACCAGCGCGGGCGCGACCCAGACCCAGTGATGCGACCACGACACCGGTGAGACCAACAGCACCGCCGCCGCGTTCACCAGCAGCGCGCCGACCTCGTTGCCCACGCCGATCAGGCGGTACATCCACACCGCGGCCAGCGCGATGGTGACCGCCGACAGACCGAGCCACAGGCCCGTCGCCAGCGATTCGTTCATGCCGAGGCGGAACAGCGTGCCCTTGATCGACTGGTTGCCCGCGAAGTAGGGCGTGCCGATGCGGCCGGTGTCGGAGACGGTGTGGAACCAGTATTCGACCGAGTCCTTGGGGAACAGCAGGAAGCCGGCGCCCACCGCGCCCGCGGCCGATACGACCATGGTGGCCGCGGCCTTCCAATCCCGGCGGAGCAGGAAGTACAGCAGATAACCCGCTGGAATCAGCTTGATCGACACCGCGATGCCGATCAGCATCCCGCGTGGCCAGAACGGCTTGCGCACGAGAATGTCGAGGGCGACCGCGGCCATCAGGATCAGGTTGATCTGGCCGAAGTTGAAGGTCTGGCGGACCGGTTCGAGGTACTGGGCGAGGCCGAGCCCGGCGATCAGCACGGTGAGCACCGAGATCCGGTCGAGCTCGGGGCGCACGCGAACCAGCACCAGCCACAGCACGATCCCCAGGCTCGCCAGCGAGGTCAGCAGCACGACGACCTCGGCGACCACCAGCGGCATCAGCGCCAGCGGCACGAAGAACATCGCGGCCAGCGGGGGATAGGTGAACGGCAGGCCGAGCCCGTACACCGGCGGCATCGGGCCGTACAGGTCGCCGCCGTCGAGCCACACCCGCGCGCCGTTGCGGTAGACCTGCAGGTCGATGAACCCGTGCCACCAGTGCGCCAGCAGGGCGACGGCGGCGGAGACCACGAACAAACCGATGGCGGCGGTCAGCCAGCGTCGTTGGCGGTCCGGGTTGTCGGGATCGGGAATACGCGGCTCGACCTGCTCGGTAACCCCCGGACTTTCGTTCACAGCGCCAGAGTAATGGGTACCCCAATGGCCCAACCGCAAGTGTGACCAGACCGAATCCGGCCGCCTCCCCAGCGTGAGGGCAGTACGGGCGGCAGGCGGTTACCTCGCAACCATTAGACTCTGCAGATCAAGTTCCCCCCGGCCGAAAGGACCCTGGTCTCCCGTGACACTGCAGGTCGACACCGTCGCTACCGCCGCAGCCACCCCGGATGCTCCGCAGCCGTACAAGGAACTCGGTCTCAAAGACGACGAGTACGCCCGCATCAAGGAGATTCTGGGCCGTCGGCCCACCGATGCCGAGCTGGCGATGTACTCGGTGATGTGGAGCGAGCACTGCTCCTACAAGTCCTCCAAGGTGCATCTTCGCTACTTCGGTGAAACCACCACCGACGAGATGAAGGCCTCGATGCTGGCCGGGATCGGCGAGAACGCCGGCGTGGTCGACATCGGCGACGGCTGGGCCGTCACCTTCAAGGTGGAGAGCCACAACCACCCGTCCTACGTGGAGCCGTACCAGGGCGCGGCCACCGGTGTCGGCGGCATCGTGCGCGACATCATGGCCATGGGCGCGCGCCCGATCGCGGTGATGGACCAGCTGCGCTTCGGTGCGGCGGACGCCCCCGACACCCGTCGCGTGGTCGACGGTGTGGTGCGCGGCGTCGGCGGTTACGGCAACTCGCTCGGCCTGCCCAACGTCGGCGGCGAGACCGTGTTCGACGCCTCCTACCAGGGCAACCCCCTCGTGAACGCGCTGTGCGCGGGCGCGATGCGCGTGGAAGACCTGCACCTGGCCTTCGCCTCGGGCAACGGCAACCGGATCATCCTGTTCGGCGCGCGTACCGGCCTCGACGGTATCGGCGGCGTGTCCGTGCTCGCCTCGGACTCCTTCTCCGGCGACGAGTCCGGCACCGGCCGCAAGAAGCTGCCCGCCGTGCAGGTGGGCGACCCGTTCACCGAGAAGGTGCTCATCGAGTGCTGTCTCGACCTGTACGCGGCCGGGCTGGTCGTCGGCATCCAGGACCTCGGCGGCGCCGGGCTGTCCTGCGCCACGTCCGAACTCGCCGCGGCGGGCGACGGCGGCATGCACATCGACCTGACCAAGGTCCCGCTGCGCGCCACGCACATGACCCCCGCCGAGATCCTGTCGAGCGAATCGCAGGAGCGCATGTGCGCGGTCGTCACGCCGGAGAACGTGGACGCGTTCATGGCCGTCTGCAAGAAGTGGGACGTGCTGGCCACCGACATCGGTGAGGTCACCGACGGCGACCACCTCGTCATCACCTGGCACGGCGAGACCGTGGTGGACGTGCCGCCGCGCACTGTCGCCCACGAGGGCCCGGTGTACGAGCGCCCCGTGCAGCGCCCCGACACCCAGGACGCGCTGATCGCCGACACCACCGCCACCCTGACCCGGCCGAAGACCGGCGACGAGCTGCGCGAGACCCTGCTCACGATGATCGCCAGCCCGCAGCTGTGCAGCCGCAAGTGGATCACCGAGCAGTACGACCGTTACGTGCGCGGCAACACCGTGCTGGCCGAGCACGCCGACGCGGGCGTCGTCCGCATCGACGAGTCCTCGGGCCGCGGCATCGCCCTGGCCACCGACGCGTCGGGCCGCTACACCAAGCTCGACCCGTACACCGGCGCGCAGCTGGCGCTGGCCGAGGCGTTCCGCAACGTCGCCACCACCGGCGCCACCCCCAAGGCCGTCACCAACTGCCTGAACTTCGGTTCGCCGGAGGATCCGGGCGTGATGTGGCAGTTCCAGCAGGCCGTGCGCGGTCTCGCGGATGGTTGTGCGGCGCTGGGCATTCCGGTGACCGGCGGCAACGTGAGCTTCTACAACCAGACCGGCAAGGACGCCATCCTGCCCACCCCGGTGGTCGGCGTGCTCGGCGTGATCGACGATGTGCACCGCCGCATCCCGACCGGCCTCGGCCTCGAGCCGGGCGAGTCGCTGATCCTGCTCGGCGAGACCCGCGACGAGCTGGACGGCTCCATCTGGTCGCAGGTCACCCACGACCACCTCGGTGGCGTGCCGCCGCGCGTCGACTTCGCCCGCGAGCAGCTGCTCTCGGAGGTGCTCACCTCGGGTTCGCGCGACGGCATGATCTCCGCCGCGCACGACCTGTCCGAGGGTGGTCTGGCGCAGACCGTCATCGAGGCGGCGCTGGCAGGCGAAACCGGTTGCCGCATCGTGCTCCCCGAGGGCTCGGACCCGTTCGTGCAGCTGTTCTCCGAGTCGGCCGGGCGCGTGCTCGTCGCGGTGCCGCGTTCGGAGGAGACCCGGTTCACCAAGATGTGTGACGCGCGGCAGCTGCCGTGGGTGCGCATCGGCGTGGTGGACCAGGGTTCGGATTCGGTCGAGGTGCAGGGGCAGTTCTCCGTGACACTCGCCGAATTGCGCGAGGCATTCGAAGGCACGCTGCCTAAGCTGTTCGGAGCGCACACCGCCTGATCGGTCAGCGGCCGGCGGCGGTAGCGCAGCGTTACCACGTAGGCCGCCCGAGCAGGCGAAACAGATTCCGCCTGATCAACAGAGGAGTCGAGCTTGTGACCACGGAGGATACGAGCTCGGCTTCCGCACCGGCAGTGCGCGAGAACCTCTTCATCAGGGGAATTCACCTGGTGGAGAGGTTTTTTCATCCCAACTACGCCGGCCTGATCATGGCGACGTTGTTCTTCGGGCTGTCGCTGACTCCCTCGCTGCTGCCGCGTGACTGGTTCTTCCAGGGGCTGGTCAGCGGCATCAACGCGACGATCGGCTACGGGCTCGGCTGCTTACTGGCGTGGGCCTGGCGTCGGTGGGTCGCGCCGCGGATCACCTGGCCCGAGCAGGTGCGCACGGCATGGGCCCGGCGGCCGAGCTGGCTGGTGGTGGCGCTACAGAGCGCGATCGTGGTGGCGTGCCTGATCTTCGCGGTGCTGATGAGTATCCAGTCCTCGAAGTGGCAGCGGCAGATCACCGATCTGATGGGGATGGAGCCGGTGTCCGACGCGGGGTATCCGCGGACGGTGCTGGTCGGCGCGGTGGTGGTCGGACTGCTGATCTGGATCTCGCGCCTGGTGGTGCGATTGGTGCGCGCGGTGACGCGGGCGCTGAACCAGTGGGTGCGGATTCCGGCGGCGTTCGCGCGGCCGCTCGGGGTGATCGTCGTTCTGGTGGCCGCGGTGCTGCTGTTCAACGGTGTGCTGGCGAAAGGCTTTTTCGCCGTCGCCAATTCGGCGTTCAGCGCGCGCAACAGTCACACCTCACCGAACGCGGTCCAGCCGACGCTGCCCGAACGCTCCGGCAGCCCTGAGTCGCTGGCCAAGTGGGACACCCTGGGTTCGGAGGGTCGATGGTTCGTGGCGAACGCGCCGACCGCTCTCGCGATCGGGCAGGTCACCGGAAAGCCTGCGCGCGAACCGATTCGGGTCTACGCGGGGCTGGAATCCGCGGACGGGGTCGAGGCGCAGACCGATGTGGCCATCGCCGAACTCGACCGCACCAAGGCCTTCGAACGCGAAGTGCTGGTGGTGATCAGCACCACCGGCACCGGCTGGGTCGATACGACCAGTGCCGAGGCGATCGAGTTGATGTTCGGTGGCGACACCGCGCTGGTGGCGACGCAGTACTCGTATCTGCCCAGCGCGCTGTCGTTCCTGTCCGACCGGGACAAGTCGATGACCATGGGGCGCACGCTGTTCGACAAGGTGTACGAACGCTGGTCGGCGCTGCCCGAAGACGCCAGGCCCAAGCTGCTGGTCTACGGCGAGAGCCTCGGTTCGCAGGGGTCGGAGGGTGCGTTCTCCGGTCTGGCCGACATTCGCAATCGCACCGACGGCGTGCTGTGGGTGGGACCGCCCAACTCCAACCGGTTGTGGTCGGAATTCGTGGCCCGACGTGACCCCGGCACCGACGAGATCACCCCGATCTACGCCGACGGGATGTCGGTGCGGTTCGCCGCCGACGACGAGCAGCTGGCCCGGCCGACGCCGGCCTGGAACGACCCGCGCATCACCTACCTGCAACACGCCTCCGACCCGGTGGTGTGGTGGTCGCCGGATCTGCTGTTCAGTCAGCCGGATTGGTTGCGGGAGAAGCGCGGACCCGATGTATCACCGGCGATGTCGTGGTATCCCATCGTCACGTTCTGGCAGGTCGCCGCGGATCTGCCGCGCGCGCAGACGGTTTCGGACGGGCACGGCCACAACTACGGCAACCTGGTGCCCGACGCGTGGGCCGCGGTGGCCCAACCACCGGACTACACACCGGAATTGGCTGCCAGAATTCGGGTGTTCCTCGAAGAATCCATGGCTACCGAACGTCAGTTGAAGTGACGAGCCGGGGGCGCCGAACCCCTCGATCGGCGCCGCCCGCTCGGCTCACGACACCGATTTGAACGGATTGTGTTCGGCGATCAGCTGTTCCAGCCGCGCCTCGTCGATCCGCCCGATCAGTGACTGAGTCTCCTGCTGGTCGCGCACGACCTTGGCGAGGGTGAAGCAGCTGGTCACCAGGAACAGGCCCGACATCGCCAGGAACGCGCGCTGCCAGCCGTCCAGCGGCAGGTACGCGATTCCGGCGCCGGTCCCGAACAGGCTGACAGCGAACGCGATCGCGGCCTGGGCCATGTAGGCCGAGGTGTTCTTCGGCTTGGTGTTTGTGCTCATGGCTCTCAGTGTGCTGATCCGCGGTGTCGCGATCGCGCGTACAACTACTCGAGTGCGGTACGTAGTTTGTGAGCGGCTCCGCAGTCACAAATCCGGTGATTGTCGGTACCGGCCGCCATACTGGGGCGGTGACCGAGCGCGCTTCGACTACCGCGATGCTGCGTGCGCGCGGCGCCGTGGTCTTGCGGCGCGTCGAGGTCGTCGTCGATCTGAATTATGTCGGATTGGTGCTGGCGACGCTGTTCTTCGGGCTGTCGGTGACCCCGTCACTGGTGCCGCGTGACTGGCTGTTCCAGGGGCTGATCAGCGGGATCAACGCCGCGATCGGTTACGGGCTCGGCTGTGTGCTCGAGTGGTTATTCCGGCGGTGGGTGCGGTCGCGGATTCCGATTCCGAGCCCTTCCGATCGGCTGCGATACGCGATCAAGGCGACCGTGCTGGTGGGATGCGCGCTGGTGGCGGCGCTGATGCTGGTGCAGTCGGCGCGGTGGCAGCGCGAGATCACCTCGCTGATGGGGATGGCGGGCACCACCACGCCCGCCTATCTGCGGACCGGGCTGCTCAGCGTGGCCGTCGGGGTGGCGGTGGTGGCCGCGTATCGGACGGTGCGCGTCATGGTGCTCGGCCTGGCTCGCCAGCTCAATCGGTGGGTGCGGGTGCCGCGCGAAGTGGCGCCCGCCGCCGGGCTGCTGGTGCTGGTCGTGCTCGCGGTGACGATCTTCAACGGCGTCGCCTCGCGGGCGTTCTTCGCGGTGGCCAACTCGGCGTTCAGCGTGCGCAACGATCGGGCCACGCCGTACGCGGTGCAGCCGATCGCGCCGGAGCGTTCGGGGAGCCCGGGGTCGCTGGCGCCGTGGCAGTCGCTGGGGTTCGAGGGGCGGTGGTTCGTGTCCAACGGGCCGAGCGCCGCCGCGATCACCGAGGTGACGGGAAAGACCGCGCGCGAACCCATTCGGGCCTATGTGGGGTTGGAGTCGGTGACTCGCGACCAGACCGCGGCGCAGCTGGCCGTCGCCGAACTGGAGCGGACCAAAGCCTTCGAACGCGAGGCGATGGTGGTGGTCACGACGACAGGGACCGGTTGGGTCAACGGGATGGCCGCGGGCGCCGTGGAATACCTCTACGGCGGGGATACGGCGATCGTGGCGACCCAGTTCTCGTATCTGCCCAGCGTGCTCTCGTTCCTGTCGGACCGGGACAAGGCGGCCGCGGCCAGCCGGGAGCTGTTCGACGCGGTGTACGAGCGGTGGTCGGCCCAGCCGGAGGGGCATCGGCCCAAGCTGTTCGTCTATGGGGAGAGTCTGGGTTCGCAGGGGTCGGAGGAGGCGTTCGACGGGCTGGCCGATCTTCGCGAGGAGGTCGATGGCGCGTTGTGGGTCGGGCCGCCGAATTCGAATCGGTTGTGGCGGCAGTTCGTCGACCGTCGCGATCCGGGGACGCCCGCGGTGGCGCCGGTGTACGCGGACGGGCTCGTCGTCCGATTCGCCGATGACGCGGCGGATCTCGATCGCGCCGAGCCGTGGCGCGAACCCCGCATCGCCTACCTGCAACATCCGTCCGACCCGATCGTGTGGTGGTCGGCCGATCTGATCTTCACCCAGCCGGATTGGTTGAGCGAACCGCGCGGTCCCGATGTGTCGACGCAGATGCGGTGGGCGCCGTTCGTGACCTTCTGGCAGGTCACGGCCGATCTCACCAACGCGCAGGGAGTGGTCGACGGGCACGGGCACCGGTACGGGAGTTTGGTGCTGGACGGGTGGTTGGCCGTCGCAGCTCCGCCGGGGGTGGACGGCGATGTCGTCGAAAGCATCCGTGCCGCACTGGAGTCAGCGGAAACCTATGAGCGGGAGGTGAAGTGAGAAGGCTCGAAGCCGTTGCCGCGCTGGTCCTTCCGCTGCTGTGGAGCAATCGGGTTCTTCCCGCCCTCGATCTTCCGCTGCGTGGCCGCACCGCAGCGAACATCGTCTTCGCGACGGGGTACACGAAACTCTTTCGGGGCAGCCCGAACTGGTTGTCGCCCATTGGCTTCCGCTGGGGTTTCGGCAGTGCGGCCGTCGTCGTCGCCGGCTACGCCGTCGCCCTGTCGATCCCGTCCCTGAGACGCCTCCCGCTCGAGATCGCTGTCCGCGCACCGGAGACATCGACCCTCGAATGGATCGGCCTGCACATCCCCGTGGGCACCGTCCTGGCCGAGGAAGCCGTCTTCCGAGGCACCCTCGACCCGGTGCTCGCCGAGAGCGCCGGATCGTCCGCGCCCGTGATCAGTGCCCTCGATTTCGGCCTCTGGCACATCCGACCGGCCAGAGCCGCAGGCGATCCGGTTGCCCCCACGGTGCTGGCCACCACCCTCGCCGGTCTCGTTTTCACCGAACTCCGGCGCCGGTCGGGCAGCGCCACCGCGCCCGCGCTCCTGCATCTGGCGATCAATGCCGGCGGAGCGCTCGCGCCCGCCGCCGCTCGATGGGTCGACGGGCTGCGGCGGTAGGCCGGCTCAGGCGGTCGCGACGAAATCGGCGACGGCCTCGGTGAAGGCGTCGTTGTCGTCGCCCGCCGCGGTATGGGCGGCGGCGCTGATCTCGGCCAGGCGGGCGTGCGGTGTGAGCGCCAGGAATGCCGCGGCGCCCTCGTCGCTGACCACGTCGGACTTGCCGCCGCGGATCAGCAGGACCGGGATGGTGAGCGCCTCGGCGGCCGCTTCCATCTCGACGATGCGGGCTTCCGGGTCGTCGTTGACGTCGCTGATCAGGTCGGGGTCCCAGTGCCAGTACCAGCGGCCGTCGCGCTGACGCAGGTTGCGCAGGAGACCGTCGGCGTTGTCGGGACGCGGGCGGTGCGGCAGGTAGGCGGCGACGGCGTCGGCCACCTGATCGAGGGTGTCGAAACCGTCGCGGTGCCTGCCGAGGAAGTCCATCACGCGCTCCACGCCCGCGGACTCCGAGCGGGGCACGATGTCGACCAGGACGAGTGCGCGGATCGCGCTCCCACCCGGCGTCGCGGTGGCGAGCAGCCCGGTGATCCCGCCCATGCTGGCCCCGACCACCACCGCGCCCGCCTCCCGGGTCGCACCGAGCTGTTCGAGCACGGTGTGCAGGTCGGCGACCATCACGGTCCTGGAGTAGTCCGCCTCCGGTGACCAATCGCTGTCACCGTGTCCCCGCGCGTCGACGGCGACAACCCGCATCCCCGCCGCGGCCAGCGCCCGTCCCGTCCGCTTCCACGAATGCCGGTTCTGTCCACCGCCGTGCAGCATCACGACCAGCGGGCCGTCCTGTGCGCCGAAGCTGTCCGCGACCAGGGTGAGCCCGTCGGCAGCGCGCAATCGCAGCGTTGCCGGCTCGAGGGGATCGGTGACACTCATAGGACGAATGTACGACGAGTCCCACCTGCCCACGCCATCGGGCAACGGATCGAGGTCGGGTCCGGAAAGCGCCGGGTCAGGAATTGGCCAGCTGTGATGCCCGTTGGAACGTCACGCCGAGGACAGCGCCGATGTCGCGGACCGGTACGCCGTCGGCAGCCAATCGTCGGGCGGTCGCCGTCGCGACCTTCATGGCGTGCGCTTCCTGGCGGGCTGCCTCCGCGCGTGCCTGCGAAACTTCTTCCGCAGCGGCTGTCACGTCCGTGCCGCCCACGTGGGCAGTGATCGCGAGTTCGACAGTTGAGGGGGCCACGTCGGCGACCGTGCAGATGTAGTCGGTCGCTTCCTTGGTGATGTCGGCGTAGCGACGTGCCTGGGTGAGACCTTCGATATTGCCGTTGACGCCGTCCAGCTGTGGGATTCGGATCATCCACCAGCGGTCGTCTCGGGACACGTCGATCTGGTAGGTGGTCATGCTTCCTCCGTGCATTGTTCCTTGCACTGCGCGATCGCCTTGTTGACGGTCCGCACCACTCCAGGCGACTGCGAGTTGTGCCCGGAAGCCGCGATTTTACGGAATCAAGTCTAATTGGCTAGACAATCCGGACAGCTGGCTCGCGGCCGCCGATTTGTCGGAGGTCGGTAGCGTCTCGCGGTATGGCTGGACGGAATGTGGTCGATCCCGCGCAGGTGCGGGCGGCGGTGCTGGGTGTGGGGGAGTGGTTGCGGGATCCGGCGTTGCCGGTGCCGGGGCGGGGGGAGTTGGGTGCCGCGGTGAAGGGGACGGCGCGGGCGCTGGCGGGGAGTGCGCCGGGGCATTCGGTGGAGGTGCGGGTGCCGCCGTTCGTGGCGGTGCAATGCATCGAGGGGCCGCGGCATACGCGGGGGAATCCGCCGAATGTGGTGGAGACGGATGCTCGGACCTGGTTGTTGCTGGCTACCGGGCTGCTCGGATTCGACGACGCGGTGCGGGCGGGGGTGGTGAGCGCGTCGGGGACCAGAGCCCGGGAGATCGCGGGGTGGCTGCCGATCGTGGCGCTGCCCGCGCGGGACGACCC
This sequence comes from Nocardia sp. NPDC056952, assembly GCF_042674185.1. NCBI lineage: Bacteria > Bacillati > Actinomycetota > Actinomycetes > Mycobacteriales > Nocardiaceae > Nocardia > Nocardia sp. NPDC056952. Next base: position 216,754 of record NZ_JBHURA010000004.1, read on the forward strand.
GGCTGCCGAGTAGCGGCAACCGGGTCGCCGGGCTCACGCGGCCGCGGTGTGCTTGCGGTGCAGGCCCTTGTAGTCGTAGTAGCGGGTGATGATCGTGCCCAGAACGACGGCGATCGCGATGCCGAGCAGCGACATCCAGATGCCGCGGTCGAGACCGGCCGCGTAGCCGGCGTCGAAGTACAGGATCGAGCGGACGCCGAGGAACACCTGGTGCATCGGCTCGAATTCGGCGAGCCACGCGAGATAGGTCGGCGTCGCCTCGATCGGGACGGTACCGCCGGAGGACGGCAGACCGAGGATGACGAACAGGGTCAGGTTCACCAGCAGACCCGCGGTGCCGAGGGCGGCCAGCGTCATCAGCGCGGTCCAGCCGACCGCGACCATGGCGAGCGTCGAGAACAGGAACAGGGCGAGCGGATTGTCGACCGGCATGCCCACCACCTTCGCCACCAGCAGGAACACCAGCGAAACGATCACCGCGACCAGCGCCGAAACCCCCCACTTGATGAGCAGGGTGTGAAAGCGCGAGATCGGGGTCGGCGGATAGTGCACGGACCAGGGGCCGTATTCGGTGGGCATGAAGCCGAGCTGGGAATCGACCATCGTGTGGATCACCATCGCCCCGACCATGCCGGCCAGCAGCAGGAGCAGCGAGAAGAAGAACGCCGTCAGGCCGATCCCGGTGCCGCTCGGCAGTGGACGGAACTCCTGCGCGACCACATCGATCGGACTCTCGAGGGTGATCATGGCGGCGCCGGACACCTCCGGCGGCGGTGCGCCCGCCGGTGTCTCGGCCAGGGTCGCCCGTACCTGCTCGGTCAGTTGGAGCCCGACCTGCTTGTCGACCTCCGACAGCGCCCGGTCGCCGATGCGCTGCACGATCCCGACGCCGTAGGCGCCCATACGTGGGTTGGATTGCAGAGTGATGATCGGCCGTTCCATCTCGCCGGGCACGATGCTGCCCGTACCGAGAATGCCCAGGCGTTTGCTGAAATCGCCGGGGATGATGATCGCGCCGTACACCTGTCCGGTGCGCAGCAACTGCTCGGCCTCCGATTTTCCGACGACGCGCAGGTCGATCTGATCGGCGGGCACGCCCGCGACGAGCGCATCCGCGACCTGCTTGCCGAAATCGACCTGCTTGCGCTGATCACCCGAGCCCATGACATCGCCGACGTCGGAATTGACGAGCGCGATCGGGAAGTCGTGCAGATTCTTCTCCGGGTCGGCGATATAGCCGAGGTACATGAAGCCGAGCAGTGCGGTGAGCACGGTCAGGACCGCGGTCGGCGCGAGCACGATTCGAGCCCAGTGGCGTCGATCCAGGACCGGTGTGGCCAACGTCGCTTCGCCGGGGGCCGTCTGCCCGGAATCATTCGGCTGCGCACCGGTGTTGTCACTATCCGACCCGGTTCCACCGGCTGCAACGTGTGCACTGTCGTCCGTCGTCACGATGCGCACCGTAACAGCTCTGTGTGGCCGATCGGCGGGTTCGTGACCAGTGGATTGCTGCCGGGATGCGAGCGCGCGTACTACCCGCTGCGGATGACCCGTAGACTGACGAGTGCCCCCAGCCCGCCCGAACAGGGAGCAAACGGTGACCGACGTCGATCCCACGATCGTCCCCACGCCCAACACCCCAGACGAGATCGAACACGACCCTCGCGAGGAGTGTGGCGTCTTCGGCGTCTGGGCTCCCGACGAAGACGTGGCGAAGCTCACCTACTACGGCCTGTACGCCCTGCAGCATCGCGGGCAGGAGGCGGCCGGAATCGCCGTTTCCGATGGCTCCCAGATCCTGGTCTTCAAGGATCTCGGCCTGGTCTCCCAGGTCTTCGACGAGCAGACCCTCGCGGCAATGCCGGGGCATATCGCCGTCGGACACTGTCGCTACTCCACCACCGGTGGCGTCACCTGGGAGAACGCGCAGCCGATCTTCCGCACCACCTCCGTCGGCTCCGGCCTGGCGCTGGGCCACAACGGCAACCTGGTGAACACCGCCGAATTGGCCGGTCGCGCACGCGAACTCGGCCTGATCGGCGCCGGTGTGATCGATGGCCGCCCGCAGATGACCGGCGCCACCTCCGACTCCGACATCGTCACCGCGCTGCTGGCGCACGCCTCGGCGGATTCCAGCATCGAGGCCGCCGCGATGGAGCTGCTGCCGCAGCTGCGCGGCGCGTTCTGCCTCACCTTCATGGACGAGCACACCCTCTACGCCGCGCGTGACCCGCACGGCGTGCGCCCGCTGGTGCTGGGCAGGCTCGACCGTGGCTGGGTCGTCGCGTCCGAGACCGCCGCGCTCGACATCGTCGGCGCCGCGTTCGTCCGCGAGATCGAGCCGGGGGAGCTGCTGGCCATCGACTCCGAGGGCGTGCGCTCCATGCGCTTCGCCAATCCCGAGCCCAAGGGTTGCGTCTTCGAGTACGTGTACCTGGCGCGCCCCGACACCACGATCGCCGGTCGCTCGGTGCACTCCACCCGCGTGGAGATCGGCCGCAAGCTGGCCAAGGAGCATCCGGTCGAGGCCGACCTGGTGATCCCGGTGCCCGAGTCGGGCACGCCCGCCGCGGTGGGTTACGCCCAGGGCTCCGGCATTCCGTACGGCCAGGGCCTGATGAAGAACGCCTATGTGGGCCGTACCTTCATCCAGCCCAGCCAGACGATCCGTCAGCTCGGCATCCGCCTCAAGCTCAACCCGCTGCGCGAAGTGATCCGGGGCAAGCGACTCATCGTCGTCGACGACTCCATCGTGCGCGGCAACACCCAGCGCGCGCTGATCCGCATGCTGCGTGAGGCCGGTGCGCTCGAGATCCACGTGCGCATCGCGTCGCCGCCGGTGAAGTGGCCGTGCTTCTACGGCATCGACTTCGCCTCGCGCGCGGAGCTGATCGCCAACGGCACCGGCGCCGACGACAGCTACGCCGACATGGTCGAGAACGTGCGCCGCTCCATCGGCGCCGACACTCTCGGCTACGTCTCCACCGAGGGCATGATCGCCGCCACCGAGCAGCCGCGCTCGCGCCTGTGCACCGCCTGCTTCACCGGCGACTACCCGATCGAACTGCCGCCGGAGGCCGCCATCGGCAAGAACGTGCTCGAGGGGATGCTCTCGGGCAAGGCCGAGTCGAAGCTGCTCGGCGAGAACGCCAACGTGGACGCGCTGAGCCGTCCATAACACGCGTCGTCGGTAAGACGCGTCGCACTACGCCGCACAAGAGGGGCCGGACAGGATAAACCTGATCGGCCCCTTTTGTGTTGTGTACGAGAGTAATTCCGGTAACCGGCAATTTCGTAAGATTAGTTCATAACATGGCGGCAATAATTCGGACCATTTGAAACTGGGCGGTAATGGTTCACCTGTACGGTCCCTCGATATATCGCTAGCTCACCATGTAGTCGTCGCCTCCGTGATCCGGGTGCGACGGCTGCGCGGCGTTCGAGAATGGGACCTGATGTTGAACAAGGCACGAAGTATGCGCGCGAAACAAATTGCCGCAGTGGGTATTACCGCCGCTGTCGCCGCCGCGCTGGCCGGTTGTGGCTCCGGCCGCACCGATGAGGCGGGCTCCGGTGCGGGCCTGGTCGTCGGTACCACCGACAAGATCTTCTCGCTCGATCCGGCCGCGGCGTACGACAACGGTTCGCTGCTGGTGGAGAACCAGATCTATTCGTATCTGCTGAACTTCGCACCGGGCGATACCACGCCCAAGCCCGACGCGGCGGAAAAGTGCGAATTCACCACTCCCACGGTGTACACCTGCAAGATCAAGTCCGGGCTGAAATTCGCCAGCGGTAACCCGCTGACCGCGAAGAGCGTGAAGTTCTCCTTCGACCGGATGGTGAAGATCAACGATCCGCACGGTCCCGCGTCGCTGCTCGGCAATCTCGAGAAGACCGATGTGGTCGACGATCTCACCGTCGCGTTCACGCTGAAGGTCGCCAACGATCAGACCTTCCCGACCATCCTGCCGACCCAGGCGGGCCCCATCGTCGACGAGGCGGTGTTCCCGGCCGACAAGGTCGCCACCGATGACGAGGTCGTCAAGGCCAAGGGCTACTCCGGCCCGTACACGATCTCGAGCTACGACAAGAACAAGCTCGTCGAGTACCAGGCCAACCCCGATTACCAGGGCATCCTCGGCACGCCGAAGACCACGACGGTGTCGACGAAGTACTACGCCACCTCCGACAACCTGAAGCTGGACCTGCAGAACGGCGCCATCGACGTCGGCTACCGCTCGTTCACCCCCACCGACATCGACTCCCTGCGGGCCGATTCCAAGGTCAAGGTCACCGACGGCCCCGGCGGCGAGCTGCGCTACGTGGTGTTCAACATGAACACCATGCCGGGCAACACCCCGGAGCAGAAGCTGGCCGTACGCAAGGCCTTCGCGTCCTCCGTCGACCGCGAGGCGCTGGCCAACGGCGTCTACAAGGGCACCTATCAGCCCGCCTTCGGCTACGTGCCCGCGGGCATGGCAGGTGCGGCCGAGCCGCTCAAGGACCTCTACGGCGCCAAGCCGGACAAGGCCGCGGCCGCGAAGTTCCTCGCCGACGCGGGCGTCGCCACCCCGGTGACGCTGAACCTGCAGTACAACCCCGATCACTACGGCTCGAGCTCCTCGGAGGAGTACGCGGCGGTCAAGTCGCAGCTGGAGGCCTCGGGTCTGTTCAAGGTGAACCTGCAATCCACCGAGTGGGTGACCTACCAGAAGGAGCGCGCCTCCGACGGTTACCCGATGTACCAGTTCGGCTGGTTCCCGGACTTCCCGGACGCCGACAACTACCTGACGCCGTTCTTCGGCCCGAACAACTTCCTGCAGTCGCACTTCGAGAACCCCGGCATCAATGCCCAGCTCACCGCCGAGACCACCGAGGGCGACCCCACCAAGCGGGCAGAGTTGCTGAAGAAGATCCAGACCGATCTGGCGCAGAACTTCCTGCCGACCCTGCCGCTGCTCTCGGGTAAGCAGGTCGCGGTGTCGAAGCCGGGCGTCAACGGTGTCGATCAGACCCTCGACGGCTCCTTCAAGTTCCGGTTCACGGTTCTGAGCAAGTGAGTGACGTTGCTGCCGCGCCCGGATCACCGATCCGGGCGCGGCGTTTCGGGTGGATGCGCGGCGGGGGTTCCCGCCAGGTGGCTTTGCTGCGGTACCTGCTGATTCGGCTGTTGCTGATTCTGCCGACCGCGTGGTTGCTGGTGACAGTGGTGTTCTTCCTGATGCGGGTGATCGGTGACCCGATCAGCGCGGCCATGGGTGGCCGGCTGACCCAGGACCAGATCGAGGACCGCAAGGAAGCCGCGGGGCTCAATCGCCCTATCCTGACGCAGTATTGGGAGTACATCACCGGCTTCCTGCACGGTGACTTCGGACGGACCCAGGACAACCAGGCGATCAGCGATGTGGTGATCACCTACGGTGCCGCCACCTTCGAACTCGTCTTCTGGGGTCTGCTCGTGGCGTTCGCGGTCGGTGTTCCGCTGGGCAGATACGCCGCGACACACCGGGATACGCCCTCGGACGCGTTCCTGCGGTTCTCCGCGGTGCTGGCCTACGCGGCACCGGTGTTCTTCGTGGGCATGCTGCTCAAGCTGATCTTCTCGGTGTGGCTGGGCTGGTTCCCGGTCGGCGGCCGGGCCAGCACCGACGTAGAGCTTGCGCTGCAACATGTCTCGCCGAAGACGAACATCCTGATCATCGATTCGATCCTCTACGGCGAACCGTCCTATGTGCTCGACGTGCTCGAACACGCGGTGCTGCCCGCGGTGGCCCTCGGGCTGCTCACCGGCGGCATCTTCCTGCGCCTGGTGCGGGTGAACCTGATCCAGACGCTGCGCAGCGATTTCGTCGAGGCGGCGCGGGCGCGTGGATTGTCCACGCGCGTGGTCACCGGCAGGCACGCGGTGCGCAACGCGCTGATCCCGATCATCACGGTGATGGGGATGTGCATCGCGATGATGCTCGGCGGTGCGGTACTCACCGAGACCACGTTCGAATGGAAAGGTCTGGGCTATCAGCTCGCCGAGTATCTGCGGGCGCGCGACTTCATCGCGGTACAGGGCATCGTGGCGTTCATCGCGCTGGTGGTCGCGGTGATGAGCTTCGTCGTCGACGCCATCGTCGCGCTGATCGACCCGAGGGTGAGGTTCTAGATGACTACCGCTGCGAAACGCCGGCGTCTGCCCGGCGCCGAACTGTTGTCGAAAACCTCGGGGCTGCAACGGGTCACCCTCATCACCGGCTTGGTGCTGGTCGGTGTGTTCGTGTTCGTGGCGGCGTTCGCGCCGTTGCTCGCGCCCTACGGGCTGGCCCAGAACTCCGCTGACGGAGTGGCTTTCGTGCCGCAGCAGGGTCCGTCGGCCGAGCACTGGTTCGGTACCTCGGTGCGCAGCGAGGACGTGCTCTCGCGGGTGCTGTTCGGCGCACGCACCGCGCTGCTGGTGATCGCGATCTCGGTGACGCTGTCGCTGCTGATCGGTGTGCCGCTGGGGCTGCTGTCGGGGTTCGTGGGGCGCTGGGTGGACAAGACGCTGGTGCTGATCATGGACGCCATCTACGCGTTCCCGTCGCTGCTGCTGGCCATCGTGGTGTCGATCGTCGTCGCGGGCGGCACGTCGAGCAGTCTCGGCGGCATGCTGTCGGCGGCCATCGCGATCACGGTCGTCTATGTGCCGCAGTACTTCCGGGTGGTGCGCAACGCGACGGTCGCGGTGAAGACCGAGCCGTACGTGGACGCCGCCCGGGTGACCGGCGCGTCGACGACGCGAATCATGTTCCGCCACATCCTGTCCAACGTCACCGGCTCGCTGCCGGTGATCGTCACGATCAATGCCGCCGACGCCATCCTCACTCTCGCCGCGCTCGGCTTCCTCGGGTTCGGCATCGAACCCACCCAGGCCGCCGAATGGGGCTACGACCTGAACAAGGCGCTCAACGATGTCTCCAACGGCATCTGGTGGACCTCGATCTTCCCCGGCACCGCGATCGTGCTGGTGGTACTCGGGATGACGCTGGTCGGCGAGAGCCTCGACGAAACGCTGAACCCGCTGCTGCGCACCCGGCGTGCGGTCACTTCGGCAGACAAGGAAACAGTCGATGAGTGAAAAGACTGCCGCACTGGCTGTTTCGGGGTTGTCGGTCACCTTCTCGACCGACAGCGGGCCCGTGAACGCGGTACGCAATGTGTCCTACGAGGTGTTTCCCGGTGAGGTGCTCGCCATCGTCGGCGAGTCCGGGTCGGGCAAATCCGTGAGTTCGCGCACCGCCATCGGGCTGCTGCCGCATTCCGCGTCGGTGCGCGGGCTGGTGACCATCGGCGACCGGCCGGTCACCTCGATGACCGAACGTCAGCTCACCGCACTGCGCGGCGGCGAGGTGTCGATGGTGTTCCAGGAACCGGCGCGGGCACTCGACCCGCTGTTCACCGTCGGCTTCCAGATCTGTGAAGCGCTGCGCGCGCACAGCGGGATGGGCCGAAAAGCCGCCAAGGCCAAGGCGATCGATCTCTTGCGCCTGGTCGGGCTGCCCGATCCCGAGCATCGCGTCGACTACTACCCGCACCAGCTCTCCGGCGGGCAGAAGCAGCGCGTGATGATCGCGATCGCCATCTCGTGTGAGCCGAAGGTGATCATCGCCGACGAGCCGACCACCGCGCTCGATGTCACCGTGCAGGCCGAGATCCTGGAACTGCTGCGCGATCTGCGCGATCGGCTCGGCAGCGCGATCGTGCTGATCACCCACAACATGGGTGTGGTGGCCGACCTCGCCGATCGGGTGGTGGTGATGCGCGCGGGCGAGGTGGTCGAACAGGCGCCGGTGCACGAGCTGTTCGCCAGCCCGAAGGCCGAGTACACCAGGGCGCTGCTCGATGCTGTTCCGCACCTCGGTGCGGCGACCATCGAGCGGCCGGCGATCGACCGGACCGTCGAGCCCGTGCTCGACGTGAAGGACCTGGTCGTCACGTTCCCCGGGCCGTTCGGCCGGCCCGCCTTCCGTGCCGTCGACGGCGTCAGCTTGCAGATCAGGCCGGGGGAGACCCTGGGGCTGGTCGGCGAGTCGGGGTCGGGCAAGTCGACCATCGGGCGCTGTGTGGCCGCGTTGCAACGGCCGAGCGAGGGGCACGTGCTGATTCGCGGGCAGGACATCGCGGATCTGTCCCAGCGCAAGCTGCGCCCGATCCGGCGGCGGTTCGGATTCGTGTTCCAGGACCCGGCCGGTTCCCTCAACCCGCGGTTGACCGTCGGCGAATGCGTCGCCGAGCCCCTGGTCGTGCACGGCATCGGTGACAAGGCGAGCATCCGCGCGCGGGTCAGGCACATGCTCGACGACGTGCAGCTGCCCGCGGGCACCGAGAACCGGTACCCGCACGAACTGTCCGGCGGGCAGCGTCAGCGGGCGAGTCTGGCGCGGGCGCTCGTGCTCGACCCCGATCTGCTCGTCGCCGACGAGCCGACCAGCGCGCTCGATGTGTCGGTGCAGGCGGCGGTGCTCGAACTGTTCGCCGAACTGCAGCGCGGGTGCGGCTGGGCGTGTCTGTTCATCAGCCACGACCTCGCCGTCGTCGACCAGCTCGCGGACCGGATCATGGTCCTGCGCGAGGGATCTTGCGTCGAGGAGGGCGACAACGAACAGATCCTGCGTAACCCGCAGCACGAGTACACGCGTCGCCTCGTCGCCGCCGTTCCGGTCCCCGACCCGGTCGAACAGCGGCGGCGTCGCGCCGAGATCGCCGCCGACAGGCGCGAAGCGCCTACATTCGCCACCGAGCTGGAACAATGAGCGCATGAGGGAGCGCAGCGAGCGAATCATGTGCCAGCGCGCGCGGCGCTATGCCGCGGCCGAGCGCGAGCGAGGCTGAGGCATGAGCCGCACGACACCCGGACTGGCGGATCACATAGAGTTACTAGGCATCTATCCGCCGATTCGGTTTGGAGCTTTCCCCCACAATGACTGAACAGACACCCAGCGGTGCAGGCGCTTCCTACGCTGCGGCGGGCGTGAGCATCGAAGCCGGTGACCGCGCCGTCGAATTGTTCGGACCATTGGCCAGGAAGGCCAGCCGACCCGAGGTGCAGGGCGGTATCGGTGGCTTCGCCGGCCTGTTCGCGCTCAAAGGCGGATACCGGGAGCCGCTGCTGGCCGCCTCCACCGACGGTGTCGGCACCAAGATCGCCGTCGCCCAGGCCCTCGACAAGCACGACACCGTCGGGCTCGACCTGGTCGCCATGGTCGTCGACGACCTGGTGGTGTGTGGCGCCGAGCCGCTGTTCCTGCAGGACTACATCGCCATCGGCAAGGTGATCCCGGAGAAGGTCGCCGAGCTGGTCTCCGGCATCGCCGAGGGCTGCATCAAGGCCGGTTGCGCGCTGCTCGGCGGCGAGACCGCCGAGCACCCGGGTCTGATGGATCCCGATGATTACGACCTGTCCGCCACCGGCGTCGGTGTCGTCGAGGCCGACGCGGTCCTCGGCCCCGACCGGGTGCGTCCCGGCGATGTCGTCATCGCGATGGGCTCCTCGGGCCTGCACTCCAACGGCTACAGCCTGGCGCGCAAGGTGCTGCTCGACATCGACCGGATGTCGCTCACCGGTTACGTCGAGGAGTTCGGCCGCACCCTCGGTGAGGAACTGCTCGAGCCGACCCGCATCTACGCCAAGGACTGCCTGGCGCTGATCGCCGAAACCGATGTGCGCACCTTCTCGCACGTCACCGGTGGTGGCCTGGCCGCCAACCTGGCGCGCGTGCTGCCCGCCGGTCTGGTGGCCGAGCTGGATCGTGGCACCTGGAACCCGGCGCCGGTGTTCAAGATGATCGCTCAGCGCGGCCGCGTCGAGCGGATCGAGATGGAGAAGACGTTCAACATGGGCGTCGGCATGGTCGCGATCGTGGCGCCCGAGGACGCTGACCGTGCGCTGGCGGTGCTCACGGCCCGCCACATCGACTGCTGGACGCTGGGTCAGGTCAAGAAGGCCGCCGATGTCGAAGCGCCGCGTGCGGTGCTGCTGGGTGATCACCCCAGGTTCTGATCTCCGCTCCGTACTGAGCCGGGTCGCGATGGTCGCGACCCGGCTCACGTGCGTCCAGGGTTTGTTCCGGCCACTGAGTGGCTAACCCATACCCGGAGGGTTTTTACCCGTCGGCTCGGGGTGGTCGGGGCCTCGAGGCGGCGACACGACGAGCGTCCTGTGTATGGCACAGGACGCTCGTCGCGTATTCAGGTATTCGCCGTAACTGCTACTGCGAGCCTGTCGTCACTCACCGGAGAACGGCTGGAAGGGGGAGGCCGACAGGCCTCCCCCTTCGTCGCTGTCAGGTCAGCGGCGCCAGCTGTCGTAGCCGTCGTCCTCGTCGTTCCAACGAGACGGCGACTCGTCCGCATCATGCTCATCGGACAGCACTGCACTACTCCTGGGTTGGGAGTAGGGCGGAGCATCGCTATCCGACAGCTCGCGCTGAAGGCTCGCGAAGTCGGTCGGCGCGGAGCTGTACTTGAGCTCACGTGCGACTTTGGTCTGCTTTGCCTTAGCCCGGCCACGGCCCATGGCTGACCCCCTCGCGTCACTGCGGGGCGGCCTGGGGTTTGTTGGCGGCCCCGTTCGAATTAATACTCTTCCTGACAGACACTTTAGCGTGTGTCAGAGCGTCGCGCTCCCAGGAGTGGGTGAAGACCTGTCGAAGCGCCCCGGTTTGCCCCTTCTTCGCCCAGACCGCCCGGTCTCAGATGACTCCCGGAATCGCGCGGATCACACCGACTCTGGCGTCGCCGCCGAACACCGCGGTGGCCGCGAGCTGAGTGTGCTGATCGGTCCACTCGACGCCGAGTTCGCGCAGAATCGCCAGCGTCAGAGGCATCCGGGCCCGATCGTGACCGTCTTCGATCTTGTACGCGAAGGCCCTTCCGTCGGGTAGCGCACCCGCGTGCACGCCGTCGGCGCCGATCTTGCAGAACAGTCCCGGGGTCGCCGACATGGCCAGCAGATCCGGGCCGCTCGTGCCGGAAATCACTCGTGGATTCGCTCGAACGGCATCGGCGATCCGGCGCGGCGCGGTGCCGGACTCGGCCGTGGTGAAGCCGGCGAAGGCGCGCGCGAGGTTGATCAGCGAGACGGGCACGATCGGCAGGCCGCAGCCGTCGATGCCCAGATCGGTCTCCGGTTCGCCGGTGACGTCGGCGACGGTGGCCAGGACCGCTTGCTGCAACGGGTGCTCGATCTCGAGGTATCCGGTGCGCGGCCAATCGTTGATCGCGCAGGTCGCCAACATCGCGGCGTGTTTGCCGGAACAGTTCATGTACAGCGGGTTCGGGCCTGCGCCGGTGATCGCGGCGGCGCGGGCCTTCTCCTCGAAGGGCAGGTCGGGTGGGCAGGCGAGGTCGCCGGCGGTGAAGCCGAAGCGGTCGAGCAGGCGGCGGACGAGGGCGATGTGGTCGGGTTCACCGAAGTGGGAGGCGGTGGCGATGGCGAGTTCGTTGTCGTCGACGGGGTCGAAACCGTTGCGCAGCAGGGCCAGTGCCTGCATCGGCTTGTTGGTGGAGCGCGGGAAGATCGGGCCGTGGATCTCGCCGAGTTCGAGGGTGGGGGTGCCGAAGGCGTCGAGGATCACGACCGAACCGCGGTGCACGCACTCACGGAAGCCGGATCGCACGACTTCGACCAGTTCGACACTCATGCTGTCTCCCTTGGGCATGCTCGGGCGCCCTGCGTGGTTACGCGAGCCGCCTCCGGGCGCTGACCGCTCATGCGCGGACCTCCACGGTGCGGGTTCGGGTGTGGCGGTCGATCTGCATGCGGACATCGGCGGAGATGGTCGGTTCCTCGGCGCGCAGGCGCTCGAGGCGGGCGGGGTCGGCGCCGGTGAACAGGTCGCGGACGGTGATGCCGTGTTCGGGGACGTGGACCACGCGGACTTCGTCGCCCGCGCCGATGGTGCCCTCGGTTAGGACCCGGAAGTAGGCGCCGGTGTCGGATCGCAGGGCGAAGCGTTTGACCCACCGCTGCTCGCCCGACCACTGCTGGAAAGTCGCGCAGGGCACCCGGGGCGCGCTGACCTCGAGCAGGCTGTCGCCGATCGCCCAGTGCGCGCCGAGCACCGCATCGCTGACCGGGAGGCCGGTCAGGCGCAGGTTCTCGCCGAACCAGCCCGCGGGCAGTTCGCGGTCGAGTTCGTCCGCCCAGCGGCGGGCGTCTTCGTCGGCATAGGCGTACACCGCCTGGTCGATGCCGCCGTGGTGGGCGGTGTCGCAGACGTGGTCACCGTGCAGGCCGAGGGCGGCCACGGCTACCCGACCGTCGACAGGACGCTTGTCGATGGCCGTGCGACCGACACGGGTGCGCACCTCGATCTCGGCGTGGACGACGCACACGGCCTCGACGCGGCCGGTATCGCCGACGCGCATGACCGGACGGTTCATCGCCCGCGCAACCGGTTGACGGCGGCGCGCCCCGCCTGCTCGGTGTCGTCGGCGGGGACCGAGTCGGGGTCGATGGCCGCGGCCATGCTGCCGACCACCAGTTCGGTGCCCGCGGGGACCGATCGCTTGATCAGAGCCAGGGCGATCGGGCCGAGTTCGTAGTGGTCGACGACGGTGCCGAGGCGGCCGACGGTGCGGCCGCCCGCGGTCACGTCGTCACCGGTCGCCGGGCGCTCGTCGGCCGAGCCGTCGAGGTGCAGCAGCACCAGATTGCGCGGGGGCTTGCCGAGGTTGTGGACCCTGGCCACGGTTTCCTGGCCGCGGTAGCACCCCTTGTTGAGGTGGACGGCCCCGTGCTCGTCGATGCCGCCGATCCAGCGGGCCTCGTGCGGGATGGTGCGTTCGTCGGTGTCGACGCCGATGCGCGGCCTCAGCGATGCCACGCGCAGCGCCTCGTAGGCCCACATGCCCGCCGGCGCGGCACCGGCCTGGGTGAGCTTGCTCCACCAGGCCGACAGCTCGGCCCGGGGCACGATCAGATCGAACGAGTCCGGCATCCGCCGCAGGAATCCATCACCGGGCAGCGCGGCCGCTTCGTAGATCTCTGGCAGTCGCGCGATCCCGAGAGCGTCGAGCAGCGTGTCCGCTCGCGGGCCCAGCAGGCTCAGCACGGCGTGATCCGGCGCGTCCTGCGGCTTGGCGTCGGCCCAGAACACCATCTTCTGGAGGAACGCCAGCAGCTCGGCGCCGCGGTCGGCCTCGGTATCGAGCCACAGGGTGCCGTCGAGGTCGGTGAGAACGAAGTGATTGAGCACCCGGCCGTTGAGATCGAGGTCGAGAGTCTCGGCGCTGTGCGCGTCGGGCAGCGCGGCGATGTGCTGGCTGGTGATGGTGTGCAGCCAGCTCAGGCGCTCGGCGCCGGTGATCGTGGCGACGCTGCGATGGGAGCGATCCACGACCGCGACCCGCTCCGCGGCGGCCTTCTGCTCACCGAACGGATCACCGTAATGCCAGGCGACCGCGGCGTCCGGGGTATCGGGTGCACCCGCGACGGCACCCGGAGTATGGAGAACAGGACTGGGGGAGACGACCTGTGACACGACACCCACTGTAGGCGCGTCTGCCGACACGTGCCGCACGTGGTCGTCTTCGCGGCGCGCGTCGCGAGTGCGATTCGGAGCAGCCATAGGCATAACAGAGCGATAACGCCTACGCTCGGCGCATGGGAGAACGGGTTCTTGTGACACTCGACGGGACGGTCGCTGACGCGAACGTGCCGTCGCTTTATGCCGACGACATCGGCGCACTTCGCGGCGATGGCGTATTCGAAACGATTTTGGTGCGCGGCGGCACGGCCACCGCGCTGGAATTCCACCTGGCGCGGCTGCGTCGCTCGGCGCAGGCGCTGGAACTGCCGGAGCCGGGCCTGTCGAGGTGGCGCACCGCGGTGGAACTGGCCGTGAAGGAATGGGGCTCGGAAGAGGAAGGAATGTTGCGGCTGATCTACACGCGCGGCCGCGACTCGGAATTCGACGCGCCGCGCTCGGAACTGGCACCGGAGGATCCGCAACCCACCGCGTATGTGCTCGTCTCCCCGGTACCCGCGCGGGTCGCGACGGCGCGCGCCGAGGGCGTGAAGGTGATGTCGCTGGCGCGCGGCATCTCGGTCGACCTCGCGCAGGCGGCGCCGTGGCAGCTGCTCGGCGCGAAGACGCTGTCGTACGCGACCAACATGGCCGCGCTGCGGTTCGCGCGGCGGATGGGCGCCGAGGACGTGATCTTCCACAGCACCGAACACAAGGTCCTGGAGGGCCCGCGCTCGACGGTGGTGATCGCTCGCGGCAAGCAGCTGATCACCGTGCCCGCCAAGAGCGGCGTACTGCCCGGCGTCACGCAGCGTGCGCTGTTCAACGTGGCGGAGAAGTCCGGCTGGGAGTGCAAGTACCAGACGCTGTTCACCGCGGACCTTTTCGACTGTGACAGCATCTGGCTGCTGTCGAGCATCACCCTCGCAGCGCGGGTGAACCAGCTCGACGGCATTCGCTTGTCGGCGCCCGACAACGCTCAGGAGATCATCGACATGGTCGACCTCGGGATCGACCGGCCGGGGACCATCGGAGACTGGTGATCCGTGTGTGGGGCACGGGTGGGCGTGCCCCTGCGGGAAGGGTTTCCGCGTGCCGTGGCGGTTGTCACGCTCGAACGGGGTGATTCCGGGCGTACGATCTACTACAAGTTGTCGTAGTAGATCGGTGGAGGTCGGATGGACACCCTTGATGTCTCCCGGTGGCAGTTCGGGATCACGACCGTCTACCACTTTCTGTTCGTTCCGCTGACCATCGGGCTCGCGCCGCTGATCGCGATGATGCAGACCGCCTGGGTGATCACCGGCAACGAACGCTGGTACCGGCTGACCAAATTCTTCGGCAAGCTGTTCCTGATCAACTTCGCCCTCGGCGTCGCGACGGGCATCGTGCAGGAATTCCAGTTCGGGATGAACTGGAGCGAGTACTCCCGCTTCATCGGCGACGTCTTCGGCGCGCCGCTGGCTCTGGAAGCGCTGATCGCCTTCTTCATGGAGTCGACATTCATCGGGTTGTGGATCTTCGGGTGGACCCGGCTGCCCAAGCTGGTGCATTTGGCGACCATCTGGATCGTCGCCATCGGGGTGAACGCTTCGGCGTACTTCATCGTCGCCGCCAATTCGTTCATGCAGCATCCGGTGGGCGCCCGGTACAACCCGGAAACCGGACGCGCTGAGCTGGAAAGCATTGCGGCGCTGCTGACCAACAACACGACATTGGCCGCGTTCCCGCATGTGGTCGCGGGCGCGTTTCTCACCGCGGGCACCTTCGTGGCGGGTATCGCGGGCTGGTGGATGGTGCGCAACGCGCGCAGCGGCGATTCGGTGAAACGCGAAGAGGCGCGGACGATGTGGCGGCCGGTAGGGCGATTCGCCCTGGTGGTTGTGGCGCTCTCCGGCGGCGCCTTGATCTTCACCGGCGATATTCAGGGCAAGCTGATGTTCGAACAGCAGCCGATGAAAATGGCTTCGGCGGAATCGTTGTGCCACACGGCGACCGACCCCGACTTCTCCGTTCTCACCGTGGGCACGCACAACAATTGCGACGGTGTGATCCACGTGCTCGAGGTGCCCTATGTGCTGCCCTACCTCGCCAAGGGCGAATTCAGCGGCGTAACGCTCGACGGTGTGGTGGATCTGCAGAAGACCTACAACGTCGCGTACGGGCCAGGGGACTACCGGCCCAACCTGTTCGTCACCTACTGGTCCTTTCGCGCCATGATCGGGCTGGCAGGCGGGTCGGTGCTGCTGCTGTTGGCCGGGTTCTGGGTGACGCGCGGTGGCCGGGTGCCGGATCAGCGATGGTTCTCCTGGCTGAGCCTGCTCGCGATCCCCACACCGTTCCTGGCCAACAGCGCGGGCTGGGTGTTCACCGAGATGGGGCGCCAGCCGTGGGCGGTGGTGCCCAATCCGACCGGCGATCCGAATATTCGAATGACGGTGCAGCAGGCGGTCTCCGAACACTCGGCCGGGACCGTGATGTTCTCGCTGGCGGTGTTCACGCTGCTCTACGGGGCGCTCGCGGTGGTGTGGTTCTACCTGATGCGGCGGTATGTCGTGGCCGGGCCGGACACCAAGGCGCACGCCGAGAGTTCGGACAGCACGGACACTCCCCAACTTTCCTTCGCGTACTAGGAGCCGACGATGGATCTGCAACAGTTCTGGTTCCTCCTGATCGGTGTGCTGTTCACCGGTTACTTCGTGCTCGAGGGATTCGACTTCGGCGTCGGCATGCTGATGCCGATTCTCGGCAAGGGGTCCGATACCCGCAGGCGCGTCGTGCTCAATACGATCGGCCCGGTCTGGGACGGCAACGAGGTGTGGCTGATCACCGCCGCCGGTGCGCTGTTCGCGGCGTTTCCCGAGTGGTACGCCAGCATGTTCTCCGGGTTCTATCTGGCGCTGCTGCTCCTGCTCGTCGCCTTGATTCTGCGGGTGTGCGCGATCGAATACCGGGGCAAGATCAACGATCCGACATGGCGGGTCTGGTGCGATATCGGGATCGGGATCGGGTCGTGGATTCCGGCACTGGCCTGGGGCTGGGTGTTCGCGAACATGGTGCGGGGCGTGCCGTTGAACGCGGACAGGCAGATCGCCGGCTCGGTCGCGGATCTGCTCAGCCCGTACGCCTTGCTCGGCGGGCTCACCACCGCTGTTCTCTTCGCGCTGCACGGTGCGGTGTTCCTGGTGCTCAAGACAGCGGGCGAGGTTCGCACCGATGCCTTGCGGATGGCCAGGTTGCTGCTGATTCCCACCGCGGTGGTGGTCGGCGGATTCGGATTGTGGACGCAGCTCGCCTACGGCGCCGGCTGGACCTGGATCGTGCTGGTGACCGCCGTGCTCGGGCTCGCGCTCGCCGCGGTGGCGAATTTCGCGGGGCGTGACGGTTGGGCCTTCGTCGGCACGACGCTCGGTGTGGTCTCGGCGACGGTGTTGATCATCGGGTCGATGTATCCGAATGTGCTGCCGTCGACCATCAGCCCGCTCTACGACCTCACCATCCACAATGCGTCCTCGTCGCCGTATACGTTGAAGGTGATGAGCTGGGCGGCGTTGCTCGCTACGCCGGTGGTGCTGATGTATCAGGGGTGGACCTATTGGGTTTTCCGGCAGCGGATTCGGGTGGAACAGATTCCGCCGCCGGTGGGTCTGCCGCGCAGCGGTAAGGGCTGACCGATGACGTCGGCCTTGTCTCGCGACATAGTCGCTCGTGAAAGGTCGGACGCTGTGGTGTCGGAGAGCTCGTCGCAGGAGGGACCGGAGACGCCGAGACGGTCGAGGCGCGGGCCGGTGGATCCGCGGCTGTGGCGGTACGCGCGGTCGGCGCGGCCGCATCTGGTGATCGCCGTCGCGCTGGCGCTGGTGATCACGGCGACGATCGTGGTGATCGCCCTCGTGCTGGGGCGGGTACTCGCCGGGGTCATCACGGATCCGGGCCGGCGTGAGTTCGGTGCGTGGACCACGGAATTGGTGGTCCTGGCGGTGGCCGTCGCGGTGCGGGGGCTGGCGAGTTGGTGGCAGGCACGGTTGGCTCATCGCGCCGGAAGCGCGGTGGTCGCGGAGCTCGAGACGGCGGTGCTGCGGGCCGGCGCCGAACTGCCACCGCGGGAACTCGACGTGCGGCGAACGGAGATCGCGGTCGTCGTCGGCAACGGTCTCAGCGGATTGCGTGGGTGGTTCACCGGCTATCTGCCCGCGCTGTTGCTGGCCTGTCTGGTTCCGCCGGTGGTGCTGGTGGTCATCGCCCTGCACGACCGGACCTCGGCGCTGATCGCGGTGATCACCGTGCCGTTGATCCCGGTGTTCATGGTGCTGATCGGGCTGCTCACCCAGGGGCGGGCCGAGGCGACGCTCGCCGCGACCACGCGGTTGTCGGACCAGATCCTCGATCTTTTCGCGGGCATGCCCACCTTGCGCGCGCTCGGGCGCGAGGGTGCGGACGGGCCCTCGATGGTGAATCAGGTCCAGGCCCTAGGAGATTCGCTGCGGCAGCGGACCATGCGCGCGCTGCGGATCGCGTTCCTTTCCTCGATGGTGCTGGAAAGTCTCGCGACGCTGAGTGTCGCGTTGATCGCGGTCGCGATCGGGCTGCGGTTGGTGTTCGGGGAGATGGCGTTGTACAGCGGGCTGGTGGCGTTGATTCTCGCGCCGGAGGTGTACTGGCCGCTGCGTCAGGTGGGTGAGAAGTTCCACGCGGCGCAGGACGGAATGGCCGCAGCCGACCGGGCTTTCGCGGTACTCGAACCGGAGCGCCGGCAGGGCGAAGCTGTGCCCGCTCGCGCTGCCTGGGGTGAGGTCGTCGGATCCGGTAGCCGGACGGCGCGCGAGTCCGGCCCGTCCGCCGCGGGTGTCGGACCGGCGCGAATCACCGTGCGTGGACTGTCTGTTGTCGCAAGGACGGGCACTGCGCCCGATCAGTTGACGGCCGTGCTCGAACCCGGACTGGTGACCGTCTTGACCGGGCCGAACGGGTGCGGGAAATCGACTACGGTGCAAGCGATTCTGGGGCTGATCCGACCCGACGAAGGCGCCGTCTTCGTCGACGGAATCGATGTGCGCGAACTCGACCCCGATCGCTGGTGGAGCCGGATCGCCTGGCTACCGCAGCGACCCGTGCTCGTTCCCGGGACATTGCGTGAGAACGTCGAACTGCTCGGAGCCACCCCGGACCCGACCGCCGATGATCTTCGAGCCGTGAGCGCCGCGACAGGATTCGAGAATGTGCTGGCCGAACTCCCCGACGGCTGGAACACCGTCGTCGGCCGGCACGGCACCGGCCTCTCCCTCGGTCAACGCCAGCGCCTCGCCCTCACCCGAGTGCTCGCCGTTCACCGGCCGATTCTGCTCCTCGACGAACCCACCGCCCACCTCGATCCCGAGAGCGAGCAACGCGTGCTCACCACCCTGCGCGACTACGCCGCCGCCGGTGCGACCGTTGTGGTCGTCGCACACCGCCCGACGGTGCTGGCAGCGGCTGATGCGGTGATCGAGGTAGTCGCGGCGGACGCGCCGTCGATGGACAAGGTGGGGGCGGTCTCGTGATCGGCGATCTGCGACAGATGTGGCGGCTGCTCGCGTTGTCACCCGCACGGGTCGCGGTGGCGATCGCGTGGGGAGTGGCGGCCCTGGGCAGCGGGCTCGGGTTGGCCGCGCTCGCCGCGTGGTTGATCGCGCGGGCCTGGCAGATGCCGCCGGTGCTGGATCTGAGCGTCGCGGTGGTCGCGGTGCGGGCGCTCGGCATCTCGCGAGGCTTGTGCCGGTACCTGGAGCGGCTGGCCACCCACGATGTGGCATTGCGGGCGATGACGACCGCTCGCACGTCGGTGTATCGCGCGTTGGCGCAGTCGGATGTCTGGTGGCGGCGAAACCGGAGCAACTCTTCAGACGGTTCGAGGCGCGAGTTGCGGCGCGGGGACGTGTTGGTGCGGACCGGTGCCGATATCGACGATCTCGGTGCTGTGGTTGTGCGAGTGCTGGTGCCCGTGGCGGTGGCGGTGGTGTTGTCGCTGGCCGCGGTGGGGCTGATCGCCGTCATCTCGCCGCTTGCTGCCGTTATTCTCGCTGTGGCGCTGGGGGTTTCGGGGGTACTCGCGCCGTGGTTGTCGGCGGTGGCCGCGCGCGACGCCGAGCGGGCGGTGCGGGCCGATCGGGCCGAGTTCACCGCCGAGGGGCTCACGGTGCTCGACCATGCGGCCGAGCTCCGGGTCGCGGGGCGGCTGGATGCGGCACTCTCGGTGGCGCACAGGGCTTCGCAGCGCGCGGTGATCGCCGAGGATTCGGCTGCCTCGCGGAGTGCGTGGGCGGCTGCGGCCACTCCGCTGTCGATCGGGGTGAGTGTGTTCGGTGCGCTGCTGGTCGGCATCGCCGCCTACGGTCCGACCGGTGGGCTCCCGGGCGGCATGACCCCGATGGCTCTCACGATCCTCGTCCTGGTGCCGCTGTCCGCGTTCGAAGCCGTGGGCGCGCTCCCCGCCGCCGCGACAGCTCTCACCACCTCCAGGGCCGCTCTGCACCGGCTCCGCGGCATCTCGGCGGCGGCACCGGTTACGGACAGCGACATCGGTGCGGACCGCGAGCGGATCGCCATGCGGGTACCGATGCCGGAAGGGCGCCGGGTGGTCGTTGTCGGACCGAGTGGGGCGGGGAAGACGACGTTGCTGATGGCATGGGCGGGGTTGTTCGATACGCCCCGGGACGGTGTCACGTTCTTCGCGGAGGACGCGCATCTGTTCGGCACCTCGATTCTGGAGAACCTGCGGGTGGCGCGTGGTGACCTCACCCTCGACGAGGCCGAAAGCGCCCTGCGCACAGTCGGTCTCGGGCCGTGGCTGGATACGCTGCCGGACGGTCTGCACACCTCGCTCACCGCGGGCGCGGCCGCCGTATCCGGTGGTCAGCGCCGCCGCATCCTGCTGGCCCGCGCCCTGGTGGCCCCGGCGCACACCCTGCTCCTCGACGAGCCGACCGAACACCTGGCCGCCGCCGAAGGCGATCAGCTGCTGCTCGACCTCCTCGACGCGGACAGCGGTCTCGTGGCTCCGGATCGCACTGTCGTCGTTGTCACCCACCAACTCCCGCGCGGGCACAGAGCCGACACCGTCGTCACCGTCGATGCGAACGGCACCTGTCACCTCGAGCATCATCACGCCACGACAGCTTCGGCGACCTGACGCATTCACCCAGGTCAGAACCGCAATTAAATCAATTGCCGAGCGCGCCGGGCGCGGATAGATTCATCAGTACACAAGAGAGGAGGTGGTCTGAAGAATGTATGTTCATCGGATGCGTGAGGTGGCTGCCCGCTAGCAGCTCCACTGCGGGAGATTCCCCAGCGGTG
This sequence comes from Nocardia sp. NPDC056952, assembly GCF_042674185.1. Classification (NCBI taxonomy): domain Bacteria; kingdom Bacillati; phylum Actinomycetota; class Actinomycetes; order Mycobacteriales; family Nocardiaceae; genus Nocardia; species Nocardia sp. NPDC056952. The sequence goes on from NZ_JBHURA010000004.1 coordinate 237,588, forward strand.
CGCTGAGCGAATCCCAGGCAGTCACCCGACCCCCGAGCCCCCGGAAGATCCAACCGGGACCATCGCGTTCACAGATCGCGGTGGAACGGCTCGGGGGTCGCTCCATTTCACCACGAGAACGGCCCGCCCAGAAGTGTTCTGGACGGGCCCTTCGCGAAGAATCTCAGCCGATGTAGCGGACCAGCCGCGCCGACAAGCGGGGGACGAGCGCGCCGTCGGGGTCCACGCGTTCTTCCACGTAGGCGAGGTCGCCGTTGTCGACGATGCCGTAGAGGCGTTTGGCGCCGCCCACCACCGCGCCGGAGGTGCTGCGGATGGAGACGTCGGTCGCGAGCTCCCAGGACGCCTGGTTGCGGGCCTTGCCGTAGTACAGCTCGATGACGCCGTTGCTGTGGGTGAGCAGGAGCTCGAGCAGCTCGTCGGTGCCCTCACCGCCGACCCGCCAGTAGCCGCTCTCGCGCAGGTCCGGGCCGGTGTACTTGCCGTCCGCGTCGAGCTTCCAGGTCTGCGATTCCCAGGCCAGGTAGTCGCCGCCGTCGTGGGAGACGATGATCTGCTGGCCGAAGCGGTAGTCGCCCTCGGCGGGGTGGTGGCCTTCGCCCTCGCCGCGCCACACGCCGACCAGCGGCAGCAGGGCCAGCATGGCGTGGTTCAGATCCGGGCCGAGCCGCAGATTGGCCGTGTCCTCGGGCAGGGGGAGGCCGGGCAGCACCGAAATGTTTCGGGCGCCGGTTTCCTTCGCCCGTTCGGCGGCGACGTTGACTGCCTCGTCGCCGCTACGACGCTCGGCCGGAGCGCCTTGCTCTGTGCTCGCTCGCTCGGCCGGTTCGTTACCTTCGCCAGCGAGCCCGCTCATGACTCGGTGAAGAGCCGGTAGAAGACGTACAGGCCGAACCAGCCGATGAGAATCGACACGGCGACAAGGAGTACCTCGAAGAAGATGACCACAATCGGAGTCTAGCCAGTCCTCGCAACAGATACGAAAACGGCCCTGGTAGTTCCCGCACAGGAACTACCAGGGCCGTTGTGAGCTTCTTACTTGGCGACCGCGACGTCGACGGCGTGAATGCCGGCGCCCTCGGGGCTGATCTCGGCGGAGCCGTTGCCCGACGAGCTCAGCGCGCGCAGGGTCCACGAACCCGGCGCGGCGAAGAAGCGGAAATCACCGGTGCCCGAGGCCACGACCTCGGCGGTGAAGTCACCGTTGCCGTCGAGCAGACGCACGAACGCGCCGCCGACGGGCTGGCCGTCGGTGCTCAGGACACGGCCGGTGATGACCGTTTCCTTCTCCACATCGACGCCGGCCGGAATGGCCTGTCCCTGGGTAGGTGCTGCACACATATTGATTACGCTCCCAACTCGATAGGCGCTCCGACGAGGGAACCGTATTCGGTCCAGCTGCCGTCGTAGTTCTTGACGTTCTGGTGGCCGAGCAGCTCCTGCAGCACGAACCAGGTGTGCGAGGAACGCTCGCCGATGCGGCAGTAGGCGATGGTCTCCTTCTCGCCGTCCAGGCCCGCGTCCTTGTACAGCTCGGCCAGGTCGGCGTCGCTGCGGAAGGTGCCGTCCTCGTTCGCGGCCTTGCTCCACGGCACGTTGATCGCGCCCGGGATGTGGCCGGGACGCTGGCTCTGCTCCTGCGGCAGGTGCGCGGGGGCGAGGATCTTGCCCGAGAACTCGTCGGGGCTGCGCACGTCGACCAGGTTCTTGGTGCCGATGGCCGCGATGACCTCGTCACGGAAGGCGCGGATGCTCAGGTCGGGAGCGGCGGCCTTGTACTGGGTGGCCGGGCGCGAGACCGCGTCACGCGAGAGCGGACGACCGTCGAGCTCCCACTTCTTACGGCCGCCGTCGAGCAGCTTGACGTCGTTGTGGCCGTACAGCTTGAAGTACCAGTAGGCGTAGGCCGCGAACCAGTTGTTGTTGCCGCCGTAGAGCACCACGGTGTCGTCGTTGCCGATGCCGCGCGCCGAGAGCAGGTCGGAGAACTGCTCCTGGTTCACGAAGTCGCGACGGACCTGATCCTGCAGGTCGGTCTTCCAGTCAAGGCGGATGGCGCCTTCGATGTGGCCACCCTCGTAGGCGGAGGTGTCCTCGTCGACCTCGACGAAGACGACGCCGGGGGCGTTGAGGTTCTCTTCGGCCCAGTCAACGGAGACCAGGACATCGGAGCGAGCCATGTTGTTCCTTTCAGAGACGTGCAAGGGGGTCAGTTCGGTGCCGGAGCGGCGGAGTTGGACTCAGGCCCGGAGGAGGCAGCTTGCGTAACCACGGAGGGCCGGCCAGTTCCGCCAATGTGTGGAGCTGACCGGCGGAAGCGAGCTACCAGCGGATAGATCTGGCAGCCCAGGCAGACCCCGAACGCCGCGTTCAAGAACGCCGCGAACAGGGCGAAGCCGGCGAACACCGCGCCGACGATCGAGGAGCCGAGCGCGAAGCCCAGCAGGGAGAGACCGGCGAACACGAAGCCGAGCGCTTGCGCGAAACGCAGCGGCGGCACGGGCTCGGTCTCGGTGGGCGGACCATTGCGCGGCGCGACGAACGCGGCGTAGATCCGGCCGTAAGGGTGCTTGGCGGGGCCACTGATCGCGCCGATCGCGAAGACGACGGCCTGCAGGCCGATCAGGATCGCGGCCGCGGCGGTCGAGAAGGCGCTGACGAGAAGCACGAGAACCAGCACGCCGGTGGTGATCCAGGCCACGAAACGCGGCCCGCGGACATCGACGCGAGGGGGAGATTCAGAGGAACGGGTCATTGTGCGAACTCCTGGGCTTGTGTAAGTCAGGGGGATCTGCCTGGTCACCGGGGGATCTAGAGGATCACTCGCACGGCGGGCATAGATCGACGTCAGAAATCTCGGGAGAGAAAAAGCCGATCGTTCAGCAGCACAGGCAGCAACAACCACCGAGGCGACACAGATCAACTGTGCGGCGTCGGGTGAGCATCAGCTCGTGGTCGGTTTGCACGAGAAGTAGTTTACCCGGTCATACCGGAGAATGTCTCGGCCCCCCTGGATATGGGGCTAGATCACACCGTCAGGGGCTCGAGGGCGGTGCGAAGGTCGCCCGCCTTGGGGACGCCGGAGATGCGGAAGCGCTCCTTGCCCTCGGCGTCGAAGACGAAGGTCGTCGGCAGCGAGAGGACATTGAGCTCGCGGGCCAGCGCGGGATCGGCGTCGATGTCGATCTCGATGTCGCGCGGGGCATTCGGGGACTCCGACAGGTCGGCGGTGACGCCGGCGACGACCCGGCGGACCGCGTCACACGGGCCGCACCAGTCGGCGGAGAAGTGCAGCACCGCGGGGGCCGCACCGGTCACGCCGGCGGCGTCGAGCAGGCGGGCGCGCTGCTGGGTCTCGGGGTCGAGGGTGGCGGGACGAACCTGTCCCTGCCTGCGCGACAGGTAGAAACCGACCGCGACGGCGGCCGCGATGACGGCGGCCAGGATGACGATCTCGATCATGGTTGCTGCAATCGGTCCAGGTCGATGGTGACGTTGCGGCCGACACCCTCGACAACGATCTGGCCGCCGAGCGCCGACACCTCGGTCGGTGCGACACCGAACGGCAACTCCTTGATATCGATCGTACGGCTGAAGCGGGCGAGCACCGCGGCGTGATCGGTCTCGGGGATCTTCGAATCGGTCTTGACCGCGGCGGTGGTGTCGACCGTGCTGGTGGTGTCGGTGTAGAAACCGGTCGCCTGGATACGGACCTTGTCGCCCTCGAGCAGCAGGTCGGCCTGGATCTGCACCGGCACGCGGGTCGCGGAACTGGACGGGGTGACACCGGCGGGCAGGACGCGGCCGTTCGCCGCGGTCGGCAGGGTGCCCTTGAGGACGAGGACGCCCGCGGTGGTCATTCCCGACCCGCCGGAGCCGCCCGTGCCGTCGGACTTGTCGGCCGGCGGGGTGTGGACCTGCAGGTCCGGGATGCCGAAGAGTTTGCCGAGCTCGGTGGGCTCGAAACGCATCAACGCGTCGATCCGGTCGACCTGCGCCGTGCGCGCCGCACCGTCGAGCAACTCGCTGGCCGTGGCGTGCAAGCCCTGCAGCTTGGCCTCGATGCCGACCTCGCCGGGGATGTCGGGCCGCACGGCGCGGGCACGGATCGTCACGTCGTCGTAGCGGCCGCTCATCGCCTGGGCGGCGAACGGGAATCCGTGGAACGTGACTTCCGGGTCGGCGGACAGATCCGCGCCCGCCCGCAGTTGACGGGAGACGTGGTACTCCGAATAGGCGGCGGCGCCGAAATCGATGACCACCGCCAAACCGGCCAGGCAGAGAAGCCCGATGATCAGCTTGCGCATGCTCTGACACTAGCGGCTGGCGCCGGGGGTCGCGGGCCCCTGGTCCCACCGAGGCGAGGGCGAAGAACACAAAACGGACGCCGTGTTGCGAGGTAGTGGCTGTAGAGGCGCTAATGTTGCACACGACTTAACCTGTGTTTCGGCGACGTAGCTACGCGGCTGCTGTCGTCCGCGGAGCAACGAGATAGGAGGAGAGCCCCATGGAGCTGCTCCTACTGACCTCCGACCCCAACCCCGACGCGGTCCTGCCGTCGTTGACGCTGCTGGCGCACAACGTCCGGCCCGCGCCGACCGAGGTGTCGTCCTTGCTGGAGGCGAGTAGCGCCGATGTCGCGCTGGTCGATGCCAGAACCGACCTGGCCGCCGCGCGCGGCCTGTGCCGGCTGCTGGGCAGCACCGGGTCCTCTGTTCCGGTGGTTGCGGTCCTGACCGAGGGCGGCCTGGTGGCCGTCAACGCGGATTGGGGCCTGGACGACATCCTGCTGCCCGGGACCGGCCCCGCCGAGCTCGACGCGCGCCTGCGGCTGCTGGTCGGCCGCAACGGTGGGGTCGCCAGCCCGGAGAACACCGGCAAGATCACCCTGGGTGAGCTGGTGATCGACGAGGGCACCTACACCGCGCGCCTGCGTGGCCGCCCGCTCGACCTCACCTACAAGGAATTCGAGCTGCTCAAGTACCTCGCGCAGCACGCGGGCCGGGTGTTCACCCGCGCCCAGCTGCTGCAGGAGGTCTGGGGCTACGACTTCTTCGGTGGTACCCGCACCGTCGACGTGCACGTGCGGCGCCTGCGCGCCAAGCTCGGCACCGAGTACGAGTCGCTGATCGGGACCGTGCGCAACGTAGGCTACAAGGCGGTGCGCCCGGCCCGGACGGCCACGGCCAAGGGGGAACCCGCGGTGACCTTCGTCGACGAGGACATCGACGGCGACGACTCCTTCGCCCCGCTCAACGGCACCGCGCAGTAGCAGCGCACCGAGGAGATGGCGATGCCGGACACAGCAACCCTCACCTGGACCGATCGGATCGAGCCCGACACCGCGAACAAGGTGCGCGCACTGCTCGACCGCGCGGCTGCCGCCGACGGTGTCGCCCCGGTCTCGGAGCAGGCGGTGCTGTCCCTCGGCGAAGCCGATCCGTCGACCCGGCATCTGCTGGCGATCCGCGCGGGCGAGGTGGTGGGCTACGCGAATCTCGTTGCGGCACATGGCGAACATCCCGCGATGGCCGAGGTCGCCGTCGACCCCGCCGCACGTGGCGCCGGCATCGGCGCCGACCTGGTCCGTGCCGCACTGGCCGAGGGTGGCACGGGCGCCAGGGTCTGGGCGCACGGTGACCTGCCCGCCGCCACAGCGCTGGCGACCGGACTCGGACTGGTCACGGCTCGCGAGCTGTGGCAGATGCGCCGCTCGCTGGCAACCCCGGAGCTACCGGAACTCGAGCTTCCGCGAGATCTCATCCTGCGCACCTACGCGGGCCCCGTCGACGACCTCGAGATCCTGCGGGTGAACAACGCGGCATTCGCCTGGCACCCCGAACAGGGCGGCTGGACCGAGCGCGATATCGCCGCTCGTCGGGCCGAGTCCTGGTTCGAACCGGCTGGTCTGTTCCTGGCGTTCGACGCCGCGGACCCGAACCGCCTGCTCGGTTTCCACTGGACCAAACAGCACCCGGACGCCGCTCCCGCCGGTGAGGTGTACGTGGTCGGGGTCGACCCGTCCGCGCAGGGGCGTGGCCTGGGCAGACTGCTCACCCTGGCCGGTCTGCGACACCTGCGCGCGGCCGGCTCCACGGAGGTCCTGCTCTACACCGAGGCCGACAACACCGCCGCCGTGAACACCTACACCAAGCTCGGATTCGCGCCCGCCCACATCGACATCGCGTACTCCCTGCCCTGATGCGAGTCACCTCACATCCGAGGTGAATTCTGGTGCGCGAGGAGAATATTGCGCGGATGACCGGGTAAGCGCGAGTAAAACTGGGGCTAACGTCACATTCGCGGCATTGATCGCGCCGGGCTGTTCATTCTCCGTTAACCCACATCGGGCCAACTGTCAACCGGACGACCTTAGGTTACTTCTGGGCGGCACAGTCGTCGCCTGGTGCGCGCATTCCTCGGGGATAGCGAGCACCAGCCAGCCTCGCTCGGGCCGGTGAGGGACCGAGTGAGACACCCAGCATTGTCGGAGGAAAAGTGAACTTCAAGCGCACCAGTGCCCTGGTCGGCGTCTTCGCCGTGGGCGCCATGACCCTGGCCGCCTGTGGCAGTGACGACAACACCACCAGTGGCGATGCCAGCAATGCCGCCAACACCAGCGTTGCCTGTGGTGGCAAGAAGGCGCTCAAGGCGTCCGGTGCCTCCTCGCAGAAGAACGCCATGGAGCGTTTCGTCGCGGCCTACGAGAACAACTGCGACGGCTACACCCTGAACTACACCTCGAGTGGCTCGGGCGCCGGCGTCAACGAGTTCCTCGGCGCCCAGACCGATTTCGGTGGCTCCGACTCGGCGCTGAGCTCCAAGAAGGAAGAGCCGGCCAAGGCCGCGGAGCGTTGTGGCGCTCCCGCGTGGAACCTGCCGACCGTCTTCGGCCCGATCGCCATCACCTACAACGTCGACGGCGTCACCGACCTGGTGCTCGACGGCCCGACCGCCGCCAAGGTGTTCAACGGCTCCGTCGCCACCTGGGATGCCCCCGAGATCAAGGCGCTCAACCCCAACGCCAAGCTCCCCTCGGAGAAGATCGCCGTGATCTTCCGCTCCGACGAGTCGGGCACCACCGACAACTTCCAGCTCTACCTCGACGCGGCCTCCGACGGCGCGTGGGGCAAGGGCGGCGGCAAGACCTTCAACGGTGGCGTCGGCGAAGGCGCCAAGGGCAACGAGGGCACCTCGGCCGCCATCAAGAGCACCAAGAACTCGATCACCTACAACGAGTGGTCCTTCGCCAAGGCGCAGAACCTGTCCATCTCGCAGATCGTCACGTCCGCGAGCAAGGACCCGGTCAAGCTGTCGGCCGAGTCGGCCGCCAAGGCCATCGACGGCGTGAAGATCAAGGGTGAGGGCAACGACCTCGTCCTCGACACCAGCTCGTTCTACAAGCCGACCGCCGCCGGCTCGTACCCGATCGTCATGGCCACCTACGAGATCGTGTGCTCCAAGTACGCCGACGCCGAGACCAGCAAGGCCGTCAAGGCCTTCCTGACCTCGGCCGTCACCAACGGCCAGTCCGGTCTGACCGAGGCGGGCTACGTGCCGCTGCCCGACGCGTTCAAGACCAAGCTGACCACCGCGATCAACGCCATTTCCTGATCGCATCCTGGCCATGACCATGCACCCTGAGGTGACCGCAGTGGGCTCGTCGAATTCGACGAGCCCACGGGCGGCCGGAGATACTGCGAATATGCCGACCGAACCGAAAATCGACAAGGCCCCTGACGGGGGTCGTACCGGCCGCCTGAACGCCGAGACGATCTTCCGGTGGACGGCCACCGCGGCCGGCGCGACGATCGTCGCCGCCATCGCGTTGATCGCGCTGTTCCTGCTGATCCGCGCGGTTCCCTCGATCAGGGCTGACGAGGTCAACTTCTTCACCAGTACCGAATTCTCGACCGGCGACGCGAACAACCTGCGCTTCGGTATCCGCGACCTGTTCATGGTCACGGTGCTGAGCTCGGTGTTCGCGCTCGTCGTCGCGGTGCCGATCGGTGTCGGTATCGCGCTGTTCCTGACGCATTACGCGCCGTCGCGGCTGGGTAAGCCGCTCACGATGCTGGTCGACCTGCTCGCCGCGGTGCCGTCCATCGTGTTCGGTCTGTGGGGCTTCCTGGTGCTGGCACCCAAGATCGTGCCGGTCCAGGAATTCCTGAACGAGAACCTCGGCTGGTTCTTCCTGTTCTCCCACACCGAAGGCGGAATCTCGATCAGCGGTGGCGGCACGATCTTCACCGCCGGCGTCGTGCTCGCTGTCATGATCCTGCCGATCATCACCTCGGTGTCTCGTGAAGTGTTCTCGCTGACTCCGCGTGCACACATCGAGGCAGCGCAGGCGCTCGGCGCGACCAAGTGGGAAGTCGTTCGCATGACTGTCCTGCCGTACGGCCGCAGCGGTGTGATCGCCGGTTCCATGCTCGGCCTCGGCCGTGCGCTCGGCGAGACGATCGCCGTCCTCGTCGTGCTGCGGACGGCTTCGGTGCCCGGCACCTGGTCGCTGTTCGACGGCGGCTACACCTTCGCCTCCAAGATCGCCTCGGCTGCTTCTGAATTCAGCGCCCCGCTGCCGACCGGCGCCTATATCGCCGCAGGCTTCGTCCTCTTCGCGCTGACCTTCGTCGTCAACGCACTGGCCCGCCTGGCCTCCGGTGGAAAGGTGAACGGCTGATGACCACCACAACGACCCTCGACAAGCCGGTAAAGGCTCGGACCTTTCGTGAGGTCAGTACCGCCCGGCGGATCAAGAACAACGTCGCCACCGGCCTGGTCACGCTGTGCTTCGTCATCGCGCTGATCCCGCTGGTGTGGGTGCTCGGCCTGGTGGTCACCAAGGGCATCACCGCGATCGCGTCCGCTGACTGGTGGATGAACTCGCAGAAGGGCATCCTGCCGGATCAGACCGGCGGCGGCGTCTACCACGCGATCTACGGCACGATTGTGCAGTCGCTGGTCGCCTCTGTCATCGCGGTGCCGCTGGGCATCATGGCCGCGGTGTACCTCGTCGAATACGGTCGCGGTCGGCTCGCCAAGGTGACGACGTTCATGGTCGACATCCTGGCCGGTGTGCCCTCGATCGTCGCCGCGCTGTTCATCTTCGCGCTCTGGATCGCCACTTTCGGCATGCCGCAGAGCTCCTTCGCCGTCTCGCTGGCGCTGGTGCTGCTGATGCTGCCGGTGGTGGTGCGCAGCACCGAGGAAATGTTGAAGCTGGTGCCCGACGAGCTGCGCGAGGCTTCCTACGCGCTCGGTGTGCCGAAGTGGAAGACCATCCTGCGGATCGTCGTCCCCACGGCGGCGCCCGGCATGATCTCCGGCATCCTGCTCGCCGTGGCCCGCGTCATGGGTGAGACCGCGCCGGTGCTCGTGCTGGTCGGCTACAGCAAGTCGATCAACCAGAACATCTTCGACGGCAACATGGCCTCGCTGCCGCTGTTGATCTACCAAGAGCTGGCCAACCCGGAGGCTGCCGGCCGCGAACGCGTCTGGGGTGCGGCGTTCACGCTGATCCTCATGATCGCCCTGCTGTACCTGGCTGCCGCCGGCGTCAACAAGCTGCTCACCCGGAACCGATAGAAGCGAACGGAATACTCAGATGGCCAAGCGGATCGACGTCAAAGATCTCAACATCTATTACGGCAGCTTCCACGCCGTGGCGAATGTGGAACTGACCGTGCTGCCGCGCAGCGTCACCGCCTTCATCGGTCCCTCCGGCTGTGGCAAGTCCACCGTGCTGCGCTCGCTCAACCGCATGCACGAGGTGACCCCGAACGCCCGCGTCGAAGGTGCCGTGCTGCTCGACGGCGAGGACATCTACAGCTCCTCGATCGACCCGGTCGGCGTGCGTCGCACCATCGGCATGGTGTTCCAGCGCCCGAACCCGTTCCCCACCATGTCGATTCGCGACAATGTGGTGGCCGGGCTCAAGCTGCAGGGCGTGCGCAACAAGAAGGAACTCGACGAGGTCGCCGAGCGCTCGCTCAAGGGCGCCAACCTCTGGAACGAGGTCAAGGACCGCCTCGACAAGCCCGGTGGCAGTCTCTCCGGTGGTCAGCAGCAGCGTCTGTGCATCGCCCGCGCCATCGCGGTCTCGCCCGACGTCCTGCTGATGGACGAGCCGTGTTCGGCCCTGGACCCGATCTCCACCCTGGCGATCGAGGACCTGATCACCGAGCTCAAGAAAGAGTTCACGATCGTCATCGTCACCCACAACATGCAGCAGGCCGCCCGGGTGAGCGACCAGACCGGTTTCTTCAATCTCGAGGCCCAGGGCAAGCCCGGCAAGCTGATCGAGATCGACGACACCGAGAAGATCTTCTCCAACCCCACCCAGCGCGCCACCGAGGACTACATCTCCGGCCGCTTCGGTTAAAGAGCACAGGCAAAGCCCCGCACTCCTTTCAGAAGGAGTGCGGGGCTTTGCTGTGCAACTCAACGGGAGTCCACGCAAAACGCTCGACCGGGAAACCTCGGCCGAGCGTTTTGCGTGATCTAGCTACCGCCTGTTATCAGCGGTGTTGCGACGATCCCAGAGTGTGAATGCCTATCAGGCAATGATCCATCCGTACGCGCCCTGGCCGTATGAATAGCACAACCACTTCGTCCCGCCCTCGTACTGAACGTCGCCGACGTGGTACGCATCGCAAGGCGCTGTCGGCGCGGCCGCAGCTTGCGGGGCAAGCAACGTCGCGGTCAAGATCGTGGCGGCACCGAGCAGTGCACCAGAAAGCAATCGTATTGCCATCGCGAATCCTCTTCCATTTCAATAGATCCCCACAGAGGTTGCGCTGTTTCCAACCCCCCTTGTTACGTAGCCTACCGAACCGTGTTGGCGGAAACAATGGCTGTCGATAATCGAAATGACCAGGGCGGCAGCAGAATCCGGCCAAAAAGGGTCGACTACCTGCACGGTTTTGCCCGACGCGTTCGAGCGATTTTCGTTGTGCGGCCGACACGAAAAAGCCCCCGCGGTGGGCGGGGGCTGACTCGCGGTTCTCAGCTGGTCTCGACATCCTCGTCGCCGGGCAGGACGCCCGTTACCAGGAAGATCACGCGACGGCCGATCTCCACGGCGTGGTCGGCGAAGCGCTCGTAGTAGCGGCCCAGCAGGGTGACGTCCACCGCGGCGGCCACGCCGTACTTCCAGTCCCGGTCCATCAGGAGGGTGAACAGGTGGCGGTGGAGGTCGTCCATCGCTTCGTCGTCCTGGTTGAGCTGGGCGGCGCGCTCGGGGTCGCGGGACTCGAGTACCTCTTTGGCGCCCGCGCCCATGTTGACCGCGATGCGGCCCATCTCGGCGAAGTAGCCGTTGACCGACTCGGGCAGGGCGTGAGCGGGGTGGCGGCGGCGGGTCACCTTGGCGACGTGCAGCGCGAGCGCGCCCATCCGGTTGACGTCGCCCACGATCTGGATCGCGCTGACGACCTGGCGCAGGTCGCCCGCGACGGGGGCCTGCAGTGCGAGCAGCGCGAAGGCCTTCTCCTCGGCCTCGGTGATCATCACCGAGATCCGATCCTGCTCACCGATGACCTGCTCGGCCAGACCCAGGTCGGCCTGCAGCAGTGACTGGGTGGCCTGTTCCATGGCCTGGCCAGCGAGACCGGCCATCTCACCAAGGAGGTTGGCGAGGTCGGCCATTTGCTCGTTGTAGATGACACGCATGATTGCAGACCCTAGTGGGTACCCGGACCCCTGTCACCCAACGCTGGGTTAATGCCACGTGGCAGTGTCGTGGCAGGTCAGCGGCTGCCTTACTTGCAGGTGTCGTCGGCGGCGTTCATGTGCTCCAGGTCGGAGGGCAGTGCGACCGGGGCCGCGCTGTGCGGCTGCCCCATCGGCACGGACGGCAGTTCGGTGCCGACCGGTGTCGCCGTGCGGACCGTGCCCGCGAAATCGGTGCCGACCACCACTTCGATGATGCTGCCCAGCTCGTTGGCCTGCTCCAGGACCGCGCCCGGGATCGCGCTCGCCACGGTGGCGGCCTCGGCTTCCAGACCCGCGGCGTAGCGGATCGTCGAGGTCGACGCGGTACCACCGGAGTAGTTGCCGGTGTTGTAGATCCCGAAGCCCTGGTAGCTGAGCTTGGAGGCGACCGTCTTGGCCGCGCCCACCGTGCCCGAACCGTTGGACACCAGCAGCGACATCGTGCTCGGGGCCACCGCGTACTGCTTGGGCGCGGCAGGGGCCGGCGACGGGGCCGAACTCTGTACCTCGGGGGCCTTGGTCTCACCGGGCAGCGGCTGGTCGTCGATGACGGCGCGGAAGATGGCCTTGATGTCGGATTCGCGCGGAATCTCGTTGCCGTAGGAGGTGGTGCCCGCCGTCGGGATGGTCAGGAACGTCACCGCGCCCGCGTCCATCTTCTGCAGGGAACGGCCGAGCAGCAGCAGGTCCTGGGGCGTCACCTTGTCGACGAAGGTGTGGGCGGTGAACGCCTGGATGAACCCGTTGAGCTTGCCCGGATCGAAGAGCACCTTGCTCGACAACGCCCCACGTAACAGCGACGCGAGGAAGCGCTGCTGGCGGTTGATCCGGTCGTAGTCGCTGCGTTCCTCACCGACCACGTGCCTGGCGCGCACATAGTTGAGCGCGGTCTCACCGTTGACCCGCTGCTTGCCCGAGGTCTCTAGCACCGGGCCGAGGACGCCGTCGATGATCGGCTTGGTCGAGCACACCTCGACGCCACCGATCTGATCGACCATGGCCTCGAAACCGGCGAAGTCGATGCCGATGAAGTGGCCGATGGTCAGGCCCGACATCTTGCGAATCACGTCGACCAGGCACTTGGGCCCGCCGCGGGCGTAGACGGCATTGAGCTTGTCGCTCATGGCCGACGGGAGTTTCTGGTCGGTATAGGTGGCCGTGTCGTTGTCCCATTCCGAGCACACCGGACGGGAGACGTCCAGGTCGCGCGGGAACGACACGACCACCACACGCGAACGGTTCTTCGGGATGTGCACCAGCATCGCCGTGTCGGCGCGGGCGCCCTCGGTGTCGGCGGCGGAGCCCGCGCCCATGTCGGCGTTGACGCCAGCTCTGGTGTCGGTGCCGACGATGAGGTAATTCTCGTCGCCCAGTTGCATATCACCGTCGAGCACGTCGCCGGTGGCGCCGCCGCCGAGTGCGTCGACCTGGGTGAAGCTGCTGTTGGTGGCTTGGAGGTAGCTCCAGCCGCCGCCGGTGATCACCAGCGTGAGCACCGCGACGAACGTGAGCGTGACGCGCCCCGCCATCCGGGCCTGCTTGTTCCGGCGCTCTCCTGTGCCCGCACGGCCGTCCGGGCGACGTGGCGGTGCCGCGGACGCGGATTTGACCGGCCGGGCGCGCTCGGGCTCGGCGGCGGGGTTCACCGTGGGCAGGATGTCGGTGGGCGGATCGACCGGACCGCCCACCCGCCGGGCCGGGACGGCGGTGCGTACCGGCTCCTTCGACTGGGCGGGCAGCGCGGTGGTCGCGGTGCGGTCGGCGGGGGATTCGGCTCGGTGGGGTGGGTTGCCCGCGATGTCGTCGACGACGGGGGAGCCGTCGGTGCGGGGGGCGATGTCGGGACGTGGGGTGGGGCGCGGCGCCTGTTCGCGGGCGCGGCGGCCCGCGCGCGACGCGGGCTCGGCGCTCTCGGCGGGCGGAACGCGTCTGCCGCGCCTGGTTCGTTCGCTGTCGACCCGGTTCACCAGGTCGGCCACCGTCAGCGGCGCGGAACCGGCGTCCGGCGTCGCGTCGGCGTGACGCGAACGTCGCGAGCCGTTTTCCGGTTGCTCGGTGGGTTCGGCCGTCGGGTATCGCTCCCAGGGGGCGCGATTTCCGGGCCGGGGCGTACGCCCGCGCCGATCGTCACCCACCAACGAACCTCACTTCTCTATCTGGCGCAGCCTGCGCGTCACCGCCCGGCTCCGATTCGAACCAGAGTCGAACGATCCCGCAATGATAACGATTCCGCCACGAGAGGCCACTCCAGTGCACACGGGAATCGCTGACGATTTGATTGCGAAGCTCGAATCGCCGACGAAAAGCCCTGCTCGAGACAGTGTGTTCGGAGGAAACCGCAGCGGCTTACGAATTGATGTCGACCCGTTATCGGTGGCTGGTCAGCCGCCGCTGTGCATCACATCGGCCGCGGCCGGGACGGTGTCGTCCTCCGGGTCGTCGAGCCAGCCCTCCGGAAGCACCACCTTGGTCTGCGGCGAGCCCTGCCGTCCGCGCGGCCCGAGCGCGTCGGTGGGGAACGGCACGGCCGGGTCGAGCTGCCCGACCAGGTCCTCGATCTGCGACAGCTTCGACACGGTGGCGAAGCTGCGCCGCAGCTGCGAGCCGACCGGGAAACCCATCAGGTACCAGGCCATGTGCTTGCGGATATCGCGCATGGCCTTGTCCTCACCGTCGTGCTCGGTGAGCAGGGTGGCGTGGCGCACCAGGATCTCTCCGACCCGGCCGAGCGTCGGCCCCTCCGGGATCGGTTCGCCGCGCAGGGCCGCGCTGAGTTCGGCGAACAGCCATGGCCGGCCGAGGCAGCCGCGGCCGACGACCACGCCGTCGCAGCCGGTCTCGTTCATCATCCGCAGGGCGTCGTCGGCGGTGAAGATGTCGCCGTTGCCGAGGACCGGGATGGAGGTGACGGTTTCCTTGAGCCGGGCGATGGCCGACCAGTCGGCCGCGCCCGAGTAGAGCTGGGCCGCGGTGCGCGCGTGCAGCGCCACGGCGGCGGCGCCCTCGGCCTCGGCGATGCGGCCGGTGTCGAGGTAGGTGTGGTGGTCGTCGTCGATGCCGATGCGGAACTTGAAGGTCACCGGAACGCCGGCCGGTTCGGCCGCGGCCACCATCTCACGGACGATATTGGCGAACAGCCTGCGTTTGTACGGCAGCGCCGAACCGCCGCCGAGCTTGGTCACCTTGCGGACGGGGCAGCCCAGGTTGAGGTCGATGTGGTCGGCCCAGCCCTCGCCGACGATGATCCGCACGGCCTCGCCGAGCGTCTTGGGATCCACCCCGTAGAGCTGCATCGAGCGCGGATGTTCGTCGGCGTCGAACGACATCATGTGCAGCGTCTTCTCGTTGCGCTCGACCACCGCGCGGGCGGTGATCATCTCGCACACGTAGATCGAGGTCGCGCTACCGAACTCCCGGCACAGCCTGCGGAAGGCACGGTTGGTGATGCCCGCCATCGGCGCGAGCACAACCGGCGGATCGACCGGGTAGGGCCCGATCCGCAGCGCGGTGGGCGCCTGGGGCAGCGTGGTAGTCACGCACACGATTGTCTCATCCGCCCCGATGTGATCGATCTCGCGTCCTGCTGCTTATCCGCGGGTCATCGCCGCCACTGCGACCGAGATGACACCGTTTACCTGCTACGCCGTGTCCGGAACAGGTCCGCGACGTCAGTAGCCTTACTCTGCTGGCATCGTCGCCTCCGGCGGTGCGCTGTCCCCACGTAATCGGAGAAGACCCCCATGGAAGACGCCACCGACCTGACGAAAACCCCTGCCACGCCCGACAAGGGCACGGTCGCCGTGCGCGTCTCGTCGCTGGTGGGCGGTGCCGTGATCGCCGTCCTCGCGATTCTCGCGCTGGTGCTCGGCGTGCTGCTCGGCTCGGCCCGTTCCGAGATCTCCGACATGAAGGAGCAGGCCGCCGACGACGCGAAGGCCGAACAGATCGCCCTCGACTACTCGGTCGGCTCGGCGACCCTGAACTACCAGGACGTCAACGCCTGGGTCGCCAAGCTCAAGGCCGGAACGTCGCCCGAGCTGTCGAAGAAGTTCGATGCCACCGGCGCGAAGCTCGAGCAGATCATCATCCCGCTGAAGTGGACCTCCACCGCCACGCCGATCACCGCCAAGGTGCTCTCGCACGAGGGCGAGGTCTACAAGGTCGCGGCGTTCGTGGACGTGAGCACCATCAACGCGCAGAATCCCGACGGCCTGCGCAACACGGTCACCTACAACATCACCGTCGACGCGGGCCAGGACTGGAAGATCACCGACGTCGGCAGCGCCGACGGCGCCCTCCCGATGAAATAGTTCGCGAACCTGGATCGCCGGACATCGGTAGACATCCACACAAAAAGCGCTGCGCACCTTGATGATCAAGGTGCGCAGCGCTTTGTTGAAACCTAAACTGCGACCATTTCGCGGCGCTTGGCTTCGCGAGCGAGCATCTTGTCGCGCTGCTCCTCGAACTTCAGCACGTCCTGGCCCAGCTTGTCCAGGAAGCCCGCCAGCCGCTCACGGGTGGCCTCGCCACGCGCGGTGAAGTCGGTGCGGTCGAAGACGTTCCACTTCTTGAGCACCGGCTGCACGACCTCTTCGAGGTGCTGACGCAGGTCGTAGATGCCGTGCTTGGCCATCAGCACGCCGTTGCGGCGGAAGTTCGGCATGCCCGCGCCGGGCATCTGGAAGTTCTCGACGATCATCGAGATGGCCTCGATGGTCTGGTCGGGGCTCAGGTCCATCGCCGCGCCGCAGAGGTTGCGGTAGAAGATCATGTGCAGGTTCTCGTCGGCGGCGACGCGCTGCAGCATGCGGTCGGCGATCGGGTCGTCACAGACCTTGCCGGTGTTGCGGTGGCTCACGCGGGTGGCCAGTTCCTGGAAGGTCACGTAGGCGACCGAGTGCAGGAAGCCCGCGTCGACCTCGGCGGGGGAGGCGAAGCCGTTGGTCATGTGGATCATCCGGGCCTCTTCGAGGGCGACCGGGTCCACGCCGCGGGTGACAACCAGGTAATCGCGCATCACGATGCCGTGCCGGTTCTCCTCGGCGGTCCAGCGACCCACCCAGGTGCCCCAGGCGCCGTCCTGGGAGAAGTTCTCGGCGATCTCACGGTGGTAGGACGGCAGATTGTCCTCGGTGAGCAGGTTGGTGATCATGGCCGCCTTGGCGACCTCGCTGAGCTTGGACTGCTCAGGATCCCAGTCGATGCCGCCCATGGCGGCGAAGTTGCGGCCCTCGTCCCACGGGACATAGTCGTGGGGGTGCCACTCCTTGGCCAGCGACATGTGCCGGTTGACGTTTTCCTCGGCAACCGGCTCCAACTCCGTGAGCAGTTCGAGTTGAGTCAGATCCCTTGCCATGTAAAAACCCTTCGCTGTCGTGCTTGCGGTCGAACGTCGCGATGCGGCCATACCTTACGGCACCGTAGGTGTGATGCGAAACGCAACAGAGCGGTTTTCCGACGATGTTGAGCAACGCCACAACTCGTCAGTAGATCCGATGGTCGTGCTGACGAGTCTAGGTGCTCGGCCCGCAGCATAGGGACTATCGCTGCGGGCCTCGCGACGTTAACTACAGGTAGATGAACATCTCAGCGCTTGCCGCCGAGCAGGCCGCCGAGCACGCTGCCCAGCGCACCTCCCGCGTTCTTCGACAGGGCGTCGCCGATCATTCCGCCGAGCCCGCCGGTGTTGCTGCTGCCGCCGAGCAGGCCGCCCAGCAGATCGCCGAGACCGCCGCCGGAGGCCTGCGTCTGCTGCGGTGCCGGTGCTGCGGCGCCGCCACCGCCGGTGAGCTGTTTGGCCAGGTAGGCGAGCACGATCGGGGCGAGAATCGGCAGCAGCTTGCCGATGAGGTCGTTGCCGCCGGTTCCGCCGCCCGCGCCGAGCGCGCTGATGACGGTGTTCTTCTCGTCACCGAAGACGTTGTCGACGATCTTCTCGCCGTCGCCGACGTCCACCTGCTGCAGATTCACCGCGCCTGCGCCCTCGACGAGGCCGCCGTGGTTGTCGAGCGCGCCGAGCAGTGCGGCCGCGCCCTGCGGCTGGGCGGCGTTGGCCTGGAGGCCGCCGAGCAGCGTCGGCAGCGCGGCCTGCACGGCCGTGGTGGCGGTCGCCTGGTCGACGCCGAGCTGGTCGGCGATCTGGGCGATGGGTACTTGGGAGAGCAAATCGTCGAAGGAAGTCATCTCACTCCGCCTGAGGTAGTGGGCGCCCGGAAGCCCGGGTCGCGCTCAGGGTAGGTGAATCCGCGCACGAAACCCCTGGTTTCGGCGGCGTCTGCGGGTTGGCGCGTCGCCACGTGACGATGGTCACGGTAGTAGTCGTGGTGCCCCCTGTAGGACTCGAACCTACGACCTAGTGATTAAAAGTCACCAGCTCTACCAACTGAGCTAAAGGGGCGCGCAGCGGAGTCTAGCGGACGCTGTGCCGAAGGACCGAACAGTGGTCCCCGGGTCGAGTCGCGGGCGGCTGATCGCCGCTGGTGGCGGCCGGTAACAACGTGGACGTGGGCGACGATTCCCGGTAAACACCCGGTGCCCCAGCGGTGTTCGCGTTACGGGTTGCGTATGGTCATCGAATACTGTTGTATCGCAACATCTTTCGACAAGCAGGGGTGCAGCAGCGATGGAGAGGTCCAAGGTGGGCGCCGGTCTCGCGACCGTTCGGCGAACGTCGGCGGTGCCGGCGCGGTGGTCAACCGGGCTGCGCGCCTATGGAATTCGTACCCGAAGTAATCATTCCGGTTGCGCTTCGTTTGCTGGTTTGGATAACCGGATCGGATGTTCGGATGGGTACTCCAATCGCCGCGTGTCGACTCGCGAATACGGGTACGGTGATCGCCTGGTGAATTTCGAAACAATCACCGGTGCCGCGTTTTCCGTGGCTCCGGTGCAGGGTGTGGCGTTTCGGGAATTCACCGGCAGATCGCAGGCCGAGGTGATCGCGATGGGTGCGCGAACTCCCGGCAAAGGGGTAGTCGTTACCGCAGGAGGAGGCGGTTCTCACTGGTGGCGGGGCCGCTGTGCGAGGCACCGCGGGTCTTTCATACCGAAAGTTTGAATTAAAACCACAATTCGCACCAACGGTCTGTATTCGACCGTCGGCGTCGAGAAGGTTCGGAGGCGTTTCGAGCATGGCACGGCAGCAAGAGCGGGCGCGCCGGACACGCGCGGCGATAATCAAGTCCGCGGCCGTCGAGTTCGGGAAGAGCGGATATGCCGCGGCATCGCTCAACCGCATTCTGGAAGGTTCGCGCGCCACCAAGGGCGCGATGTACTTCCACTTCGACTCCAAGGAAGACCTGGCGCGCGCGGTCCTCGAGACCGCGGTCGAGCGGTACCGGACCTGCGCGGAGCGCTGGCTCGCGCGCGCCGACCTGGGTCCGCTCGACGTGCTGCACGGCATGGTCGACGAGATCGCCCTTCGCCTGGAGCACGACACCATCGTGCAAGCCGAGTACCGCCTCGTGATCGAACCCGACTTCCATCGCGACACCGGCAACGGCGGCGGGCGCATCGTCGGCCGCGCCACCCGCGTGCTCGCGGTCCGCGCCATCGACGACGGCCAGCTGCGCGCCGACGCCGACCCCGACCGCTTCACCCGGACCCTGTCCGCGGCGCTGGCAGGCCAGCGCTATCTGGTCGACCCGATCTCCAACGGCTCCGCCGCCGACCTGCGCGCCCGCTTCGCCGAGGTGCTGGAGGTTATCGTGGAGGCGATGGCCACCCCGCTGTGGATCCAGAACTTCCGCACCGAGGGCTGGCGGGAGCAAGCACGCCTGGATGACCTCGGTTTGGGCGCCTGACCAGGCGATTTGGAACTCTGCGCACACCTGTCATAAGCTATGCGAGCTCCCAACGGAAACGTTGAAGCCGCCCCGGAGAGATTCGGAACGAGCCCCCTTCGTCTAGCGGCCTAGGACGCCGCCCTTTCAAGGCGGTAGCGCGGGTTCGAATCCCGTAGGGGGTACAGTCTTCAGACTGTGTCTAGCAGTACTGCAGAAGCATGGCCCTGTAGCGCAGTTGGTTAGCGCGCCGCCCTGTCACGGCGGAGGTCGCGGGTTCGAGTCCCGTCAGGGTCGCACGTAGTACCAGAGCAATCCGGTACTTCCGGCCAGGTAGCTCAGTTGGTACGAGCGACCGCCTGAAAAGCGGTAGGTCGCCGGTTCGATCCCGGCTCTGGCCACCTTCGATCCCCTCACCAGACAACTCGGTGAGGGGATTTTTTCGTTCGACCGCGCCGGTCGGTCAGTTCTTCAGCGGCATCCGCAGCGCGTTCGCCCAGAGCCGGGTCACCGTGAAGACGAGCTCCTCGATCGGGAGCGGCTTGCCGTCGAGGAGCCCGTCGCCGGTGACGAAATAGTTGAAGGCCAGCCTGCTGACCATCCCCGACAGCGCCCGTGAGGACAGCATCGGGTCCAGTTCGGGATCGGCGAGACCGCGCTGCTGGAGATCGGCGATGCTGCGGGCATTGCGGCGGATGAACGCGTCGGCCCGTTCCTGGCGGAGCTTGCTGAACTCGGGATCGATATTGGCGACCTGTTCGAGCAGTCCCATCAACTTCGCGTTGCGCTTGTAGGCCTCGAAGTACGCCAGATTGCTGGCCTCGATGATCGACACGGGATCGTCGTCACCCGTCACGTGCTCCATCCCGGGGTGCATCATGTCTTCCTGGGCGTGCTCCAGGATCGCCGCGAAGATCTCCTCTTTCCCGGCGAAATAGGTGTAGAAGGTGCCCGAGGAGCATTTGGCCTCCTGGGTGATGTCCACGAGCCGGGCATCGAGATACCCCATGCGCTCGAACACCTTCCGTCCCGCGTCGATCAGCGCTGTCCTGGTTCGCAGCCCCCGCGGCGTGGCGGGCAGCTCGCGCAGCAGCGAGGTGCGCGCCATCGAGGGTGGCGCGCTGTCGCCTGCGGTCTCCGCACGTCGTTCCATGCCCTATTTATAGCCGGGGGTGGAAGACGAGCCTGCCGACGGTGTCGCCGTCGCCGAGGCGGCCGAGGCCGTCGGGGACGTCGCCGAGCGAAAGGCGTTCGCTGATCAGTGGTCTCACCTCACCCGCCGCGGCCAGCCGCGACAGCTCGGCGTGGCAGTCGGCGATCGCCTGCTGGTTGTACTGCTTGTAGAGCCCCCAGTGCAGGCCGATGATCGAGTAGTTCTTGATCAGCGCGTGGTTGAGCGCGGGCTGGGGGATCGTGCCGCCCGCGAAGCCGATCACCAGGATGCGACCCTCGAAGGCGATGCATTTGGTGGACTTGGCGTAGGCGTCGCCGCCGACCGGGTCATAGATCACGTCGGCGCCACGGCCGCCGGTGAACTCCTTGACGAT
The DNA here is from genome assembly GCF_042674185.1 of Nocardia sp. NPDC056952. Lineage (NCBI taxonomy): Bacteria > Bacillati > Actinomycetota > Actinomycetes > Mycobacteriales > Nocardiaceae > Nocardia > Nocardia sp. NPDC056952. The sequence continues at coordinate 258,634 of NZ_JBHURA010000004.1, forward strand.
CGGCACGAAATCCTCTGTGCGCCGATCGATCACGAGGTCGGCGCCGAGGCGGCGGCAGTAGTCGGCCTTGTCCGGCCCGCCGACGACACCGATCACCCGCGCGCCCGCCGCCTTGCCCAGCTGCACGGCGGAACTGCCCACGCCACCCGCGGCGGCGTGCACCAGCAGCGTCTCGCCGGGTTGCACCCGAGTGCGCCGGTGCAGGGCGAACCAGCTCGTCTGATAACCGATGACCAGTGCGGCGGCCTCGGCGTCGTCGAGGGAGTCCGGTGCGGGAAACGCGCTGTCGGCATCGAGCACGGCCAGCTCGGCGAACGCGCCACCGGGCAGGTTCGTGGTGCCGACGATCCGGTCACCGACCGCGAAATCGGCGCCGTCGCCGACCGCCACCACCTCACCGCACAGTTCGACGCCGGGCGTGAACGGCAGCGGCGGCTTGACCTGGTACTGCCCACGACACAGCAGCACGTCGGGGAAGTTGGCCGGCGCCGCGAGGACACGCACGAGCACCTGCCCCGGTCCGGCGACCGGATCGTCGATGTCGTTGAACTGCAGCACATCCCGTGGTTCGCCGAGTTCGGTTACCTGCCATGCTTTCATCGCCGATCAGTCCTTCGGTCCGTCGGCGACGAAGACGACCTGGCCGGCGACGGTCTCGATAGCCGTGCGTGTCATGTCTGCTCCTGTCCGGATGTGTTCGTGAGGTCGAGTGCCTTGTGCACGATCGCGTCGATGCGTTCGACGGTCGGGGTGCCCGCAGCGGCCCTGTTCTGCGGCGTGTCCCGCGCTCGGCGCAGCACGCCCTCGGCGATGACGGCGAGTTTCCACAGCCCGAAGGCGTGCCAGTAGCGCAGGGCGGCCGGGTCGCGCCCGGTCAGCGCGAGGTAGGCCGCCGACATCTGCGCGCGGTTCGGGAAACCGGGCAGCGCCGACGCGGGAAAGTCGCCGCCGGTGTTCTCGCCCGGTTCGGTCCAGTAGGCGAGCAGGCTGCCCATGTCGGCCAGCGGATCGCCGAGGGTGGACAGTTCCCAGTCCAGCGCGGCCACGACTTCGCCGGTGTCGTGGCTGGTGATCACGTTGCGCAGGTGGAAGTCGCCGTGCACGAGGGTCACCTCCCGCTGCTCCGGGATGTCGGCGGTCAGCCTGCGGGTGAGCTCGTCGAGCTCCGGCAGCTCCCGGGTCTTGGATTGCTCCCATTGCCCGCCCCACCGTTTGAGCTGGCGGGCGGCGTAGGGCTTGTGACTCGCCAGATCGGCGAGGCCGACGGCGGTCAGGTCGACCGCGTGGATCTTCGCCAGCGTGCGCGGCAGTGATTCGGCGATGGCCCGGCGACGCTGGGGGGTCAGCGATTCCACGATCGCCATGGTGTCGACCACCTGCCCGTCGACGAATTCCATCAGCACCATCGGTACCTCCGACACCGCCGGATCGTCGACGACACCGAGAATCCGCGGCACCGGGACATCGGTGGATTCGAGCGCCGCCATGATCCTGGCCTCGCGCACCACATCGTGCGCGGAGGCGAGCAGGTGCCCCAGCGGCGGCCTGCGCAGCACCCAGCGGCGGTCCGCGTCGTCGCGCACCAGGTAGGTCAGGTTCGATTGGCCCAGGCCGATCCGGTCGAAACGCAGTGGCGCGGTGTGCTCGACGCCGATCGCGGCGAACCATCGTCCGATGGCGACCGGGTCGACGCCGACCACCTCGTGCGCGTCAGGCACCGACCGAGGCTCCGCTGCGGAACGGGGCGACGTCGCCGAGCCGCTGGCCGCCGTCGATCACCATGGTTTCGCCGGTGATCCAGCTCGCCGCGTCGGAGACCAGGAAGGCCACCGCGGCGGCGACGTCGTCGGGCTCGCCGATCCGGTCCAGCGCGGTCGAGGCCGCGAGCTCCTGTTCCTGCTCCTGCCACAGCGCTTCGGCCAGCTTGGTCCGCACCACGCCCGGCGCGATCGCGTTGACGCGCACCTTCGGCGACAGTTCCATCGCCAACTGCTTGGTCAGGTGGATCAGCGCCGCCTTGGACGCGTTGTACAGCCCGATGTTCGGCTCGAGACTCAGGCCGCCGATCGAGGTGGTGTTGACCACGGCGCCGCCGTGCTCGCCCATCCACGCGCGGGTGACCAGCTGCGTCCACAGCACGGGAGCCCACAGATTCACGTCGAAGATCTTCGCGAAGCGGGCGTGATCCTGGTCGATCGTCGGGCCGAACGCCGGGTTGGTGCCCGCGTTGTTGACCAGGATGTCGACGCTGCCGAACCGTTCGATGGTCAGCTCGACGCAGCGCCGCGCGGCGTCTTCGTCCACGACGTGCGCGCCGACGCCGATCGCGGTGCCGACGATCTGTGCCGCGGCCGCGTCAGCGGATTCCTGTGTGCGCGCGGTCAACACGACGTTCGCGCCCGCGGTGGCCAGCGCCTGGGCGATCGCCAGTCCGATGCCCCGTGAGGCGCCGGTGACGATGGCGGTGCGGCCGGTGAGATCCAGTCCGGTCATATCAGTTGCTCTCCTTGTACTTGCGCAGTTCCTGCCGTGCGATGGCACGCTTGTGGACTTCGTCGGGGCCGTCGGCGAGCCGGAGAGTGCGCAGGTGCGCCCACGCGGCCGCGAGCGGGAAGTCGTCGGTGACACCGCCGGCGCCGTGTACCTGAATGGCTCGGTCGACGACCTTCAGCGCGATGTTCGGCGCGGCCACCTTGATGGCGGCGATCTCGGTGCGCGCGGCCTTGTTGCCGACGGTGTCCATCAGATGCGCGGCCTTGAGCGTGAGCAGCCGGATCATCTCGATCTCGATGCGCGACTCGGCGATCCAGTCCTGGATGTTGGCGTTGTCGGCGATGGGCGTGCCGAAGGTGACCCGCGCCTGCGCGCGCTTGCACATCATCTCCAGCGCGCGTTCGGCCATCCCGATGCTGCGCATGCAGTGGTGGATGCGGCCGGGTCCGAGCCGGGCCTGGCTGATCGCGAAACCCTCGCCCTCGCCTTTGAGCACGTCGGTGGCGGGCACGCGCACGTCGGCGAAGTCGATCTCGGCGTGGCCTTCGCGTTCCTGGTAGCCGAAGACCGGCAGCCCGCGCAGGATCGTGACGCCCGGCGCGTCGATCGGGACCACCATCATGGTCTGCTGACGGTGCGGCGCCGCGGTGGGATCGGTCTTGCCCATCACGATCATCACTCGACAGTTCTTGTGCAAGGCGTTGGTGGCGAACCACTTTCGGCCGTTGAGCAGGTAGTCGTCGCCGTCGCGCACCATCGACAGTTCGATATTGGTGGCGTCGGAGCTGGCCACCCGCGGTTCGGTCATCGCGAACGCCGACGCCATGGTGCCGTCGAGCAGCGGCTTCAGGTACTTCTCTTTGTGCTCCTCGGTGCCGAACAGCTCGAGCACTTCCATGTTGCCGGTGTCGGGGGCGTTGCAGTTGCAGGCCTCGGCGGCGAGGTGGCTGCGGCCCATGATCTCGGCCAGCGGCGCGTACTCGAGGTTGGTGAGGCCGGGGCCGCGCCCGGGGTGCGGGTGGAAGAGGTTCCACAGGCCGCGCCGCTTGGCCTCGGCTTTGAGCTCTTCGAGGACGGGCGGCTGGAAATGGGGGTCGCCGGATTCGCGCATCTGCGTCTCGTAGACGGCCTCAGCCGGGTAGACGTGCGCGTCCATGAAGTCGAGCAGGTCTTCGGAATACTTCTTCGCGCGATCGCTCAGATCGAACAGTGACATGGCTTTGTCTCTCGCTCAGTGGGTTTCGGCCAGCAGCGACGACTGGTAGCGACGCATGCCGCGTAGCCAGCGGTCGTAGTCGGCGCCTTTGTGGCGGTACATGTCCAGCACCTGTGGGTGCGGCAGGATCAGGAAGTCCTCGGCGTCGACGGCCGCGAGCACGATGTCGGCCACGTCGGCGGGTTCGAGGACATCGCCCGCCGCGACGACGGCCCGGGTCGCCGTGGCGCCGAGCTCCTCGCCCGAATTCTGGCCCGCGTACAGCAGTTTCGTGTTGACACCCATCGGGCACAGGCAACTGACGCGCACGCCCTGGTCGCCGTAGGTGACACTGAGCCACTCGGCGAACCCGACCGCGGCGTGCTTGCTCACCGAGTAGGTGGCCGAACCGATCTGGGTGAGCAGTCCCGCCGCCGACGCGGTGCTGACGAAATAGCCCGCACCGCGTTCGACCCACTCGGGCACCAGCAGCCGCGCGGCACGGATGTGGGCGCGCAGGTTCACGTCCAGCGAGCGGTCCCACTCGTCGTCGGTGACGTCGAGTCCGGCGGCGCCGACGATGCCCGCGTTGGCGAAGTACAGATCGACGGGCCCGAAGTGCTGCTGCGCCACCGCGATCAGACCGCGGATCTCCTCGGTGACAGCGGCGTCGGCGCCGACGCCGACGGTAGTGCCGGGGTGATCGGCGTTGATCCGCTCCGCCACCGCCAGCGCGGCGGGCTCGTCGAGGTCGGCCACCACTACCTTCGCGCCCGCCGCGGCCAGTGCGGCGGCCAGCGCGGCGCCGATGCCCGCGCCGCCACCGGTCACGATGGCCACTTTGTCGGTAACTCTCATGAGAATCCTTCCGTTCGATCAGTGGCTGCTCGGTGAATCCGCAGTCCTGAATCTATTGAAAGTTGACGTCAACTTCAAGTCTGAGCGCATGCTCGGTGTGACCGGCTGGAAATATGCCGTAAATCACACAGAGAGCGAAGGGGGTATCAAATGGCCGAGCTGTCCCACGACCCTCCGCGCGCCCGGCCGTCGACGAGGGTGGCGATCCAGGTGCGGGTGTCGGCGGGGTCGATCACATCGTCGAGTTCGAAACCCGTGGCAGCGGTGAGCGCCTTGCCCTGCTGGTAGGCCATGGCGAGCAATTGCTGGAACAGCGTCTCGCGCTCGTCCGGATCCGTAACGGCGGCGAGCTCTTTGCTGAAGCCGAGCCGAACGGCGCCCTCCAGCCCCATGGGCCCGATCTCGCCGGTGGGCCAGGCGACGGTGAACCGCGGCGCGTGGAAGTGGCCCGCCGCCATCGCCATCGCGCCGAGTCCGTAGCCCTTGCGCAGGATGATGGTGCCGAACGGCACGCTCAGTTGCGCGCCGAGCACGAACAACTTGCTGAACCGGCGCACCGTCGCGGTCTTCTCCGCCTCCGGTCCGACCATGAAACCCGGTGTGTCACACAGGGAGACAACCGGCAGCCCGAACGATTGGCACAGCGTGAGGAACTCGCCCATCTTGTCGGCGGCCTCGGCATCGATCGCACCGCCCAGGTGGTGGCTGCTGTTGGCGATCAAGCCGAACGGTTCGCCGTGTACCCGCACCAGCGCGGTGACGACGCCGACCCCGTAGTCCGGCCGCAGCTCCAGCGCCGAGCCCACGTCGACGATCGCGTCGATGGCGCGGTGGATGTCGTAGGCGCGCAACCGGTTCTCCGGCACCACGTGCCGGGCCAGCCGTGGATCCGGTGCCTGGACATCGTCGACCCTGCCCTGGAAGTAGCCCAGGTACTGCTTGGCCAGTGCCACCGCGTGCGCCTCGTCGCGGGCGACCAGGTCGACGACACCGTTGCGTCGCTGCACCTCGACCGGGCCGATGTCCTCCGGGCGGCAGGCGCCGAGCCCGCCGCCCTCGATCATCGCCGGTCCGCCCATGCCGATATTGGCGTCCGGCGTCGCGATGATCACGTCGCAGACACCGGCCAGGGCGGCGTTGCCCGCGAAGCAGCGGCCGGACACGATCGTCACCAGCGGCACCTTGCCGCGTAGCGCGCCGAGCGCGCGGAAGGTCGTCACGTCCAGGCCCATGCCGGTCCCGTCGGTGTCGCCCGGCCTGCCGCCGCCGCCCTCGGCGAACAGCACCACCGGAATCCGCTTGCGTTCGGCGAGTTCGAAGGCGCGGTCGGTCTTGGCGTGGTTGTTCTTGCCCTGGGTGCCGGCGAGCACGGTGTAGTCGTAGGAGACCACCACTGCCTCGGCGTTGCCGAAGCGGTCGGCGCCGATGGTCGCCAAGCCGGTGACCAGGCCGTCGGCGGGGGTGTTGGCGATCAGGTCCGCTTCGGCGCGTCTGCTGCGTTGCGCGGCGAACGCGAGCGCGCCGTATTCGACGAAGCTGCCCTCGTCGACCAGGTCGGCGATGTTCTCCCTGGCCGTGCGGCGACCGAGCCGGTGCCGTTTGTCCACGGCCGCCGGGCGGGACTCGTCCAGCGTCACGAGGTGCCTGGCGCGGATTTCGTCGACATCGGCGCGAACGCGGTCGGGATCCAGCTCGGTGTGCGCGCCGCCGGATTCGTCCGCGCCGGTGCGGGTGATGATGACCAGCGGATCGCCCGGCGCGACGACCTGGCCGGGGCGGACCAGCACCCGGACGGCTCTGGCGGCATCGGGTGAGGCGGCCACGTGCTGCATCTTCATGGCCTCGAGCACGGCGAGCTGACCGCCCGCGCCGACGTCGGCACCCTCCTCGGTTACCTCGACCACCGTGCCCGCGAGCTGAGCGCGCACGGCCTCCTGCCCTGGATACAGCTCGATCGCGGTGATCGCGACCTCGGGCTGATCGGTCTGCGCCGCTGCCGCCAGTTCGGTCAGCCGCTCGGTGAGGAAGCCGGTGGTGGCGAGTCCTGACTGGAAGGTGCTGTCGGCGAGGATCTCGCGCAGGAACGAGATGTTCGTACCGATGCCGGTCACGGTGAACTCGGCGAGTGCCGTCGCGGCCTTGCGGGCGGCGGCGGGGAAGGACTGTCCGCGGGTGCGGGTGATCACCTTGGCCAGGAGCGAGTCGTAGCGCGGGCTCGGGGTCAGCCCGGAGCGGCCGAAGGTGTCGACCCGCACGCCGGGGCCGGTCGGCGGTGCGAAGGTGGTCAGGGTGCCCGCGGTCGGCACCGTCGAACCGTCGGCCGTCATCGTTTCCATGTTGACCCTGGCCTGGATCGCGATGCCGTCGGCGGCGGCCGGCTCGCCGGTGGAGCCTGTTCCGGTGGAGACGATTCCGCTCGGCAACCCCAGTTCGCCGAAGGGCGTGCCCTGGGCGATCGCGAGCTGCACGGCGACCAGATCCACGCCGGTGACCTCCTCGGTCACGGTGTGCTCCACCTGGATTCGCGGATTCACCTCGAGGAACACGAATTCGCTGTCGGAGACCAGGAATTCGACGGTGGCCAGCCCGCGATAGTCGACGTGGGCGCACAGCCGGGCCGCCGCCGCGTGGAGTTCTCTGCGCCGGGTGTCCGAAAGTCCCTGCGCGGGCGCGATTTCGAGCAGCTTCTGATGCCTGCGCTGCACACTGCAATCGCGATCGCCCAGTGCCAGCGCTGTGCCGCCGGTGGCGACGATCTGGACTTCGATGTGCCGGGCGTTCTCGAACAGCGTCTCGGCGAAGACCGCCGGATTGCCGAAACCGAGCCGCGTTTCCGCGGCGCACTGCCGGTACGCGTCGTCGATCTCCTGCGCGCTCCGCACCACCCGCATGCCGCGGCCGCCGCCACCGGCCAGCGCCTTGATCATGATCGCGCCGGGACGCGTGCCGAAGAACGCGTGAACCTGCTCGACGGTGGTCGGTCCCTCGGTCGCCGGCAAGACGGGGACGCCGGCGGCCACGGCGGTCGCGCGGGCCGAGGACTTGTCGCCGAACAGGTCGAGCACCGAGGGATCGGGGCCGACGAACGTGACGCCGTCGGCCGCGCACGCACGGGCGAACTCGGCGTTCTCGCTGAGGAATCCATAGCCGGGATGCAGGTAGTCGGCGCCGGATTCCTTGGCGGCGGCCAGGATCGCGGAGTGGTCGAGGTAGGACGTCGCGCCGGTGCCCGTCAACCGGATCGCCTCGCCCGCCGCGTGCACATCGGGATTGTCGGCGTCGTCCTCGGCGTACACCGCCACGGTGTCGATACCGAGCTCGGCGGCGGTGCGCAGGACGCGCAGGGCGATCTCGCCGCGGTTGGCGATGAGCAGCTTCACTGGATGTCCTCGGATTCGGTGGCGGTGCGGGTCGGGCCGGGGGCTCGATCAGCGCCACCAGCGCGCCATCGGCGAACACGGACCCGCGCTGCCCTTGCGCGCCGACCCGCCCCGCTCCCGCGCCTCGCTTGTGGTCACCGTCACAAGTGTTATTGACGTTGACGTCAGTGTCAACACGCGATTCGCCGCCTGACCTGTTCGGTTACCGAAACCGATGCCCACCGGGTAATATCCCCCGACGTAACGATGCAAGGCCCTGTAGCGCAGTTGGTTAGCGCGCCGCCCTGTCACGGCGGAGGTCGCGGGTTCGAGTCCCGTCAGGGTCGCAACACGGCAAAGTCCCCCACACCGATCCCGGTGCGGGGGACTTTCGCGTTCGAGGACGTGCTCAGATGCGGTGGTCGATGCTGGTGATGCGGTACCGGCCGGGAGCTACCTCGGTGGTGCGCATGACCTGGTCGATCTTCTCGGTGGTGGCGTCGCCCGGCCATTTCTGGTGGATGGTGACGTTCCAGAGGGTGGGGTCGGCGGCGTCGGCTTTGGTGATGTGGACGCAGTATTTGACGTCGAGGGGCAGCGAGCCGATGCCTTCGGCCAAGGCCGAGGCATTGCCCACATGCGCGTTGTCGGTGACGAACGAACGGGCCTTGGCGGCGTCGCGGTCGACGTAGTAGCTGTATTCGAAGCCGAGGATGGCGCCCTCGGGGCTGGCGGTGTCGCCGCGCTCGGCGCTGATGGTGATCGAGGGAGTGCGGAAGGACTCGCAGCCGGACAGGGCGTGGGCGGGGAGCGGGGGAACCACGGTGGACGTGGTCGCCCGCGAGCCAGGGACGGCGGCCTGGGTGGTGGTGCTCGTCTTGTCGGCGGGGCCGAGAAAGATGGTGGCGGCCACGCCGAGCACGACGACGAAGGCGAGCGCGCCGACCACACCCTTGATCGCGGCGGCGGCCTTCGCCCGGCCGCCGCTGTCGTCGTAGCGTTCGTCGTCGAAGTTCTTGCGGGGCCGCCGTGCGATCTGGCCGCCGCCGCCGAAGTCCTTGAGTCGCGGCAATACCGGCATCTCTACGTGGTCGCCGCTCTGTTCGGTGGCGGTGGCGGTGGCCCAGTCGTTCCAGTCGACATCGTCGCCGCGCTGTGTCTCGACCGGCGCGTCGCCGTCGTTCCAGTCGTTCCAGTCGCCGGTGAACCCGTCGTCGTCGGCGGGGTTTCGATATACCGGCTGGACGGGTGCGGGCTCGAACGGGTCGTTGCTGTCGAACGGTTCCGGGTCGGGTGGCGGCCAGGTCTCGGGGTTCGTGCCGATCGTCTGCGGCTCGGCCTCGCGTCGCCGCCTGCGGCGCCGTTTGCCCTGCGGGCGACGGCGACCGGGCGGCGTGGCATCCGGCGACGTGAAGTAGGCACCGAACGGATTCTCCATCCGGGGGTCCTACGCCGGCGCCGGGACGACTCCCGGTTGACCGTGTTTAGGTGCGGCGGAGGGCTTCTCGGTCTCCTGATCCTGCTGCGGACGGCTGCCGGGCGGAACCACCCCGCCCTGCATCGGCTGCTGGGCCGGCGCCGGTGTGCTCGGAGCCTGTTGGGGCTGTTCGGTTTTCGGCGTCTGGTTGGACTGGAACGGCGCGGACGGCGCGGGGGTATCCGGCTTCGCCGACGCGCCACTGTCGCTGTTCGCCCCGGCGCCGGTGTTGGCGCCACCGCCGGAGCTGGTACCGCCGCCGGTGCTGGCGCCGCCACCCAATCCGCCGAACAAGGTGTTCGTGCCGGTGCCGCCGCCGTTGGTCGACGGCGCGGCGGGTGTGGTGCCCGCGGGGGAGGTGGAGGTGGTGCCCTCGGTACCGGTGACATTCGCGGCGAGAGTGTCGATTCCGGTCGTCGCCAACTCGGAGCCCTTGTCGATCCCGTGCATCGCGACTTCGGCGATCTTGTCGATCAGATGCGTTCCGAAGGTGACACCGGCGTCGATCGCCGCGGTTCCCAAGGACACCCCACCGTCGATCAGGGCCTCTTGCAACGCGATCTGCGCCGCTGTCGCCGGATCGATGTTGTCGTCCTCGTCATCCCACGAGGAGTCGTCCCACGACGACGTATCGGATCCGCCGGTGCCGAGTACATAGACCCCGGGCGCCACCTCCGTCGCGCCGGTGGGCACGGTTACCCCGTTGGTCCCGCCGAGATCGCTGGTGAGCCCCTTGGTGTCCCGGGTGTACTGATCCATCTCGGTGCTGGCATTGCCCACCACCCCGACCGCTTCCGAAATGGCCTCCTCGGCCAGCTCGACGATGGCGTCCAGGTTGTTCTCGTTCACCGCGGGCGCGGCCTTCTTCGCCTTGGCCCGGAAGTCGGCGATGATCGCGTCGACCTTGGCGGCCGCGATCGACTGTGTCGAATACGCCTGCCCGAGCAGCGAGCTCAAACTGGTCCCACGATCGGCCGCGGCCGAGACCTCGGTCGCGGTCTGCCGCAGCGCGGGCGTGGCCGGTGCCGCCGTCTCGGTCGACTCGAGCGCGTACAGCCCGAGCCGATGCGGGTCTTCGGTAGCCGTGGTCGCGGCGGACGCCGACGTCAGCGCGGCGACGACGGACGCGTCGGGATCGGCGGAAGTGTTGCTGCCCAGCGATCTCCGCAACTCGAGCAACGGCACTTCGAGCAGCGCGATCACCGGCTCGATCTTCGCCTCGGCCTCGGCGGGGGTGATCGTGCTGACCGTGGTCTCGGTGACCAGCGATTTGGAACGCATCACGCCACCTCTCCCTCGGCTGCCCGCAGATCGCCCGCCAGCCCGGAATCGATCCCGGTCACGCTGGCGCCGAAGCGATTCAAGATGTCCTGATAGGCGGTGACCAGGTTGCCCGCCGTGCTCAGTGTCGACGCGTGGTCGCCCGCGGCCTGTGTCCAGGCGGCGGCGAATTCACGCCCGAGCACGCCGAGCCCGGACAGGTCGACCCCGGCCGCGGTCGTCGTATCTGTGGCCGCTGTGCCAAGAAGTTCGGAAACCCGAGCTGCCGCACGCTGATAAGCGTCGAGCGCTGACGGGTCGAATGACATTTCTGCCACGATGTCTGCCCCTTCACGATCGCGGATCCCGGCACAGCCGGTGCTGAAAAGCGTAACCACCCAGCGCCGTTTGCGGGGGAGTCCAGTCCAGATGGCAGGATCGATCTCGAGACCGCGCAGGTCAAGGACTTTCCACACGATGTCCGGGTGGTGCTGGTGTGACTGACGGGTCGGCGATCGAAATATGACCGGCGAGTAGGGTCAGCCACGTCATGGATGGGTATCGACTGTTGGCCCTGCTCGGGTTCGCTCTGCTCGACGCGCTCGACGTGCTGCTGGTGGCGATCACCACGGCCGTGGTCGCCGACGCCAGGCTGACCCGGCGCTCGCCGATGACAGGTGTGCTCAGCTTCCTCGGCGGTGTTTTCGCGATCTCCGTGGTCTTCGGCGTGTGCACCGTACTCGGCATCGACTTCCTGGTCCGGCTCCTCGACTTCGAGCTGACCCCCACCCTGCGGTACTGGGGTGAGCTGGTGATCGGCCTGGTGCTGATCGCGGTCGCCGCGCTACCGGTGGACACCACCGTGTCCACCGGTGGTCGCTGGGTCGAGCCGGTGCGCAAACACCCGTGGCTGATGGGCGTGATCGGCTTCACGCTGGGTCTGGCGAAGGTGCCGACCTCGGTGCCCTACCTCGCGGCCCTGGCACTGCTGTCCGCACAGCGCCCGCTGCCGGTGGTGTGGCCGGTGATCGTGGCCGGTTACTGCGCGATCGCCCTGATCCTGCCGCTGGTCGTGCTCGCTGTCGCCATGCGGCGGACACCGCGCGCGCGGCGGGTATACCGCCTGCTCGTGCGGGGCATCACCCGCTTCGGGCCGCCGGTCATCCGGGTGCTTTTCGTTGTGTTCGGCCTCGGATTGATCATCGACGCGCTGGTCCACGCGGGTCGGCTGTGGTGAGCGCCCGCACGGCCACTCAGGAAAGCGTCAGGACCATCGAGTACCGTCATAACGAATCGATGACATGCCCCGTGCCCGCATCCTGGGCCGCGGGGCTATCCAGGTGAGCAGGGAGGGCGACCCTTGAGGGTTACCGTTGTTGTGCCGACCTACAACGAGCGGGAAAATCTGCCGGTGGCGGTGGAGCGGCTGACGGCTCTGCCGGTGTCCGATCTGCACGTGCTGGTCGTAGATGACAATTCACCCGACGGCACGGGTGATGTCGCCGACAAACTGGCCGCTGAGCTGCCGAATGTGGTGAGCGTGCTGCACCGCACCGAGAAGGACGGCCTCGGTCGCGCCTACATCGCGGGCATCACCGCGGCGCTCGACGAGGGTGCCGACGTGGTGATCCAGATGGACGCCGATCTGTCGCACCCCGCCGAGGTGATCCCGTCGATGCTCGAGAAGCTGAGCTCCGACGATGTCGGCGTGGCGCTGGGGTCGCGCTACGTGCCCGGTGGTTCCACCGCCGCGGAGTGGAAGTGGTATCGCAAGGCCCTGTCGGCCTGGGCCAACTTCTACGTGAACCTGATCCTGCGCCTGGGCGTGAAGGACGCGACCGCCGGTTTCAAGGCCTGGAAGGCCGACACCCTGCGCGCGATCGACGTGGCCTCGATCCGTAGCAACGGCTATTCGTTCCAGGTCGAGATGAACTACCGCGCGATCAAGAAGGGCTACACGATCGCCGAGGTGCCGATCCGCTTCGAGGAGCGCACCGTCGGCGCGTCGAAGATGAGCCTGAAGGTGCAGCTCGAATCGGCGCTCATGCCGTGGAAGCTGCTGTTCGGTCGCTCGGTCTAGAAACCGGCACGCGAAAGGCCCCGCCGTTCCTCGGCGGGGCCTTCGCTGTGTGTTCGGGTCACTTCGCGGTGATGCCGCGACGCACACCTTCCAGCGCGATCACCATGACCGGCACCAGCACCACGTGCATCACCGACAGGGCGATGGTGGAGGCGGTGTCGAAGTCGGCGGCCACGGTCAGCCCGATGGTCGCGATCGACAGCACCGATCCGACCACGGCGGCGGTCCGCAGCACGCCGGTCCACACGTAGGACAGCAGCACGGCGACGGTCAGCCCGATCAGCACCGGCACCGCCGACATCATGATCACGCCGCCGGGTGCGGCATCGGTGACCTTGCCGTCGGCGATCGTGGTGAACGTCCCGCCCGCGGCGGCGCCGACGGCCCAGACGATCAGGTTCAGCACCACGGCGGTGGCAGCGGCGCCCAGCACGGCCACGGGCCGGTTCAGTGCGGGAACGGTGTAGGTGGCGGGGGCGGTGGTGGTGGTCATGATGTTCTCCCTCATTCGGTGGTGAGACCATCATCAAACCCAAACAATGGTTAAGGTCAAGTCCTTCTTCGGAATTCGGGTGCGGCGCCGATGAGATCCCGGTCATACGCCCTGATCCCGATATCTACGACACGTAGTCGTAGCATGGCTGAGTGCGTTCACCGACGGATCACACCGCGCGCTTACGCGGCGCCGCGGTGGGTGCCGCCTCCGGTGCGGTCGCCGTACTCGCGCACGGACTCGGGGGCGCTACCGCCCTTCCCGCCGGCTCGTCGATGGTCCTGCTGTTCGCCGCCTGCGCCCTGATCGGTGTCGTGGTCTCCGCGCTGCCACGCGGGCACAGTCCGGTTTCGACCATGGCGGTGCTGGCTGTCGGCCAGTGTGCCGGGCACACCGCGATGTCGCTGGGACATGTCCAGCACCATCCCCTTTCGGCCGCGATGGTGCTCGCGCACCTGGTCGCGATCCCGGTCGGCGCGATCGCGATTCGCGCCGCCGAAGTCGGCGTACGCCGGGCGATCACCAGCGTGCGTCAGCTGGTTCTCGTGGTGGCCGGGGTCGTGTGCCCTCCCGCGCGTCCGGTCCGGCTACCCGCCGCCGACGAGCGCGCGGTAGTCCGGCAACTCCTGCTGCGACCGGATATCGGGCTGCGTGGTCCGCCCCGAAGGGGCGCGACCGCACTCACCCCCGTACCGGCGTAGCGCGACGCCGCTGAATCCCACCGTCCCGGTGGATGATTCGCTGTGCCTGCAGACCGGTCCGGGGCCCACCTCACCCGATGATCGGAGTTCTTCATGTCCGCGTACACGCGTACCCACCTGCGTTCACCCCGCGCTGCCCGCCGTCTCGGCGCCGCGACCGCACTGTCTGTCCTCGCCCTCTTCGCCACCGCCTGCTCGGGTTCCGAACCCGCACCCGATGCCCCCGCATCGGCGGGTGACCGGATCACGATGAGCGACCAGTGGATCAAGGCCGCCGACTCCGGCATGTCCGCCGCTTTCGGCAACCTGCGCAACACCGGGGACGCGCCGGTCACCCTGGTCGCCGCGACCAGCCCGGCCTCGGACCGGGTCGAGATCCACGAGGTCGTGCCCGACAGCACCGGGGCCAAGACCATGCGTCCCAAGGAAGGTGGCATCACCATCCCGGCGCACGGTGAAGTGACACTGAAGCCCGGCGCCGAGCATCTGATGTTCATGGATCTGAAGCAGCCATTGCGTACCGGTGCGCAAACCTCGCTCACCCTGACCTTCTCCGACGGCTCGAGCACCGTCATCAGCGCCCAGGTGCGCGATTTCGCCGGCGGCAAGGAGAATTACACGCCGGGCTCCGAGAACCCCACGCACGGTGGCTGATCCGCATGCCGGGCTCTCCCGCCGCCGGTTGCTCGGTGGGGGAGCGGCGGCAGCGGGTGTCGTCGGCGCGGCCGGAATCGGCTGGGGCGCGGCCGGTCTCCGGGATCGGGAACGAGAACCCGACGTCGGGCGCGAGGTTGTTCCGTTCTACGGCACGCACCAGGCCGGCATCGAGACGACGCCACCCGGTCACGTGGCTTTCGCCGGTTTCGACCTCGCGCCCGGGGTCGGACGCGAGGACGTCATCGGCCTGCTCCGGATCTGGACCGACGACGCAGCGCGGCTCACCCAGGGCGTTCCCGCGCTGGCCGACACCGAACCGGAACTCGCGGCCCGGCCTGCCGGGCTCACGGTCACGGTCGGTTTCGGTCCCGAGCTGTTCACCGTCACCGGTCTCACCGCACGACGACCGCGGTGGCTGCGGCAGCTGCCGCCGTTTCCCGTCGACCGGCTGGAGCCCGCCTACACCGGCGCGGACCTGGTACTCCAGGTCTGCGCTGGGGAAGCGACGACGGTCGCGCACGCGGTGCGGGTGCTGTCCAAGCATGTGAAGTCGCTGGTGACGGTGCGGTGGGTGCAGCGCGGCTTCCGGGACGCGCCACGCGGCCAGACCATGCGCAACCTCATGGGCCAGGTCGACGGCACCGTCAACATCACCCCGCGCACGGTCGACTTCGATCGTCTGGTGTGGGACGACGGCGCGTCGACGCCGTGGCTGACGGGCGGCACCTCGCTGGTGCTGCGCCGGATCGCCATGGATCTGGACCGCTGGGACGAACTCGACGCCGACGGCCGGGAACTGACCGTCGGCAGGAAGGTCACCACCGGTGCGCCGCTCACCGGCACCGCCGAGAACGACGAACCCGATCTGGCGGCGGTAGACCGCAACGGCATCCCGGTGATCCCGCCGTCGTCGCATGTCGCCCGCGCCAGGCACACCCACGACGGTGAACGGTTCCTGCGGCGCGGTTTCAACTACGACGAGGCGCCCGCCCCGGGGCAGCTGTCGAATTCGGGACTGCTGTTCGTCGCCTATCAGCGCGACGTCGACGCCCAGTTTCTGCCTGTGCAGCAGCGGCTGGCGGAGTTCGACGCGCTGAACGAATGGACGACACCGGTGGGCTCGGCCGTCTTCGCGATCCCGCCCGGCGTCCCCGCTGCCGGGAACTACCTCGGACAGCAATTGTTCGAGAGCTGAGAGAGTCCGGCCGGGCGCACTCCACGCCCGGCCGGAATCTCAGTCGGGTTCCGGCCAGTTCAGCAGGGTGGTTTCGAACAGCTGTCGCACGCCTTCCACCTCGGCGTCCATGTCGGCCGGGTCCCAGCCGGAGACGTCGATCGGCGCCAGCACCGCCACGTCGACGATGCCGGGCCGGGCGATCGGTGAATCCCGCCAGGCGATCTCGCCGGCGTTGCGAACGACCACCGGGATCACCGGCACGCCCGCCTGGATGGCGATATGGAAGGCGCCCTTCTTGAACGGACCGACGCCGGGGGTGAACGAGCGCGTTCCCTCCGGGGCGACCGCGATCGAGAGCCCGTCGCGCAGGGTCGAAACGACCGGGGCGAGTGCGGCTTTCGCGCGCTCGGTGTCGGTGCGGTCGATGAAGGTGACCCCGACGAACCGCATCAGCGGGCCGAACAGGGGATGGTTGGCGAGTTCCTTCTTGCCGATGCCGGTTACCGCACCGTCGAGCACCTTCGGGACGATGATCACGTCGAACTGGCTCTGGTGGTTGAACAGGAACACTGCGGGCCTGGGTGCGCGGGCGTTCTCGGCTCCGACCACGCGCAGCTGTACGTCGATCGCGCGCAGGGTGGCGGTGGTGGCGTCGTGCATGAGCGCGTCGGCCATCGTCTGGCGTTTGCCGGTGTAGGACTTGCGAAGTACGCCGATCAGCGCACCGCCGATGAGCCCGGCGAATCCGGCGATGGTGCGCAGGTAGTCGACGGGGCGTGGAGCCCGGCGCAGCCGGAACGTCAGGATGGGCCAGTCGTTGCCGACGGCGATCGCGGCCAGCGCCGGGTCCGGGTCGACCACGGTCGGCCGGGTGGCGAGTTCGAGCAGGGGCAGGTCGGTCACGCTGTCGGCATAGACGTAGCCGATCTCCAGGTTCGCGGCGAATTCGGCTACCGCCGTGGCTTTTCCGGCGCGCCACACCGGGGCGCCCGCCGGGTGGCCCGTGAGAACACCGTCCTGGACGGCGAGCTCCGTGCACACCACGTTGTCGATGCCGAGCCGCTCGGCCACGGGCCGGACCTGGAATCGGGTGAGCTCGCTGACCACGATCACGGTGTGCCCGGCCAATTGGTGCGCGCGGACGAGCTGCCACGCCTCGGGAAACAGCCGCCCGTAGATCTCTTTGGCGAAAGCCTTGCGGCCCAGCTGCTCGAGCTCGGATTCCGTGGCGCCCGCCCAGGTCTGTTCCACGGCGTGCAGGAACCGTCCGTAGTCACCATCGGTGCCACCGCGCTGGATGCCGCCGAGCAGGGTGGCCAGGCGTCCGTCGCCACGACGGAACACCTTGCGTGCCAGTCCACGTCGTGGCAGGCCGTCGACTACGGTGCCCCCGAAATCGAACACCGCGGCGATCCGCGCGCCCTGCGGACCCGACCGGATCGCGGACACTGCTTCGGCGAGTGTGCTCATCAGTTCGTGTTCCTGTTCGACGGATCGAGCGAGGCCGCCCGGGCGATGCGTTCTCCGAGATCACGCAGCTGGTCGGCGAATTCCTGGCGCTTGCTGATCAATTCGGCCTCGGCCCCTGTGTCCGCGGGCGCGATGAGGCCGTGGTTGTCGGCCAGTTTCCACGCACTGGTGAACAGTTCCGACGACACCGATTCGGGGCTGTGCAGCCGCTGCTGCAACAGCATCTGCTTGCCGACCGCCACGCATTCGTCGATGAATTCCTTGCGATCGATCGTCGCGTCGGCAGCGCGGGCGACCAGACGCTCGGCCACCACCAGCTGCGCGTCGAAGAACGATCGCAATACCCGGTGGGCCATCACGAACCCGGATTCGGTGACAGCGCCGAGGAATTGGCGATCCAGCCGATCGTCGGGGGTGTGCTCGTCCCATTCGGGCACGATGAGGCGCACTTCCTCGATGATCTGTTCGGCGAACTCCTGCCGTTCCGGGAAGAAGAATTCGAACTTGAGCAGATCGCGCAGCGCGAAGGCCGCCTTCCATGCCGCCCGCAGCGGATCGTCACCCGGCTGTTCCACCGCGGTCAGGGCGGCCAGCTCGAGGATGGCCCGGTTGACGAACCAGTGCACCGCGCTGTTGCGGTAGAACGCCGCCTCGAGGTGTACCCCGGGTTCGATCGCGTACACCGGCTCCAACCCGCCGCGGTACACGGTGACAACACCCGCGAGCGCGAGCTGCTCGAGCACCACCCGTAGGCCCTGTTCGTCACGCAGCGTGGACAATTCGCCGCTCGGCAGCCCGCGCACGGCGATGTAGCCCAGCACCGGGTCGAGCACCGTGCGCACCTGCCCGAGGGTGAGCGCGCGTTCGTGCACGCCCAGCAGGGCCAGGGTGACCAGCGCGTTGACGGTGATCGGGGTGACCGCGTTGATGCCGACCGCGACGTCGAAAGCCAGGCGCTGCACCGCTTTGTGCTCGGCGTCGGCGACGGCTTTCTCGTCGGGAACGGTGGCGGAACCGGTCTCGGTATCGCGCAGCGGAATGGTCACCGGGCGCTGATCGAGGGGGTCGCCGTGCACGCCGAGGCGCTCGCGTGCCGAAAGAGCCTCGCCGAAGCGCACATACACCCGTCCCGCCGAGTGCTGCTGAAGCCGGACATATTTCGCGAGCCAGCCGATGCCCTCGGCCTTCTTCGTGCCGCCTGCCTGTTCGCTCGCGATCGCCCCGAGCTCGTTGAGCCGCTCGTAGGTGATCGAGACCGGCACCAGCATCACGTCGTCGACGCGCCGCGAACGGACCGCGGCGGCAAGGTAGTTGAGTAGTCCGTAACGCGGCGGGCGAAGCTTGCCCGTCCTGGTGCGCCCGCCCTCGAAGTACCACTCCATATTGAATCGCTTGGCCAGCAGGTAGGCGAAGTACTCCTCGACGACCGCCTTGTAGACCTCGTCGTCGCCGAAGCTGCGCCGGATGAACACCGTGCCTGTGCGTCGCGCGATCGGTCCCATCGGCCAGAAGTTGAGGTTCGCGCCGCCGATCACGTGGTTGGGTGGAAAGTCGTTGCGCGCCAGCACATCGCCCAGCACGAACGCGTCGACATAGGAGCGGTGCGAGGGCAGGAACACGAGCGGGTGCTTGCGGTTGAGCTTGCGCAACGCGTCGAGGCCGCGCAGATCGGTGTCGACCTTCCAGGTCGAGGCGTGTACCGGTCGCATCGCCTGGGTGAACAGGTCCGAGACCAGCCGGCTCTGCGCGGCGACCAGCTCGCGCAGCGCCTTCTCCGCGTTGCGGTACACCTGGTCGGGTTCGGAGCCGATCTCGTCGGCGATGTAGTCGAGCTTGCGCTGGAATTCGGGGGAGTCGAGGATCTCCTCGGCCACCAGCTGGGGCACCTTGTATCGATCGCCGATGACGGTGCGTTCGGCACGTTCGAGCGCGACCACGGCGGCGCGCACGACCGCACGCGCGAACGGATCCGCCGAGCCCGCGCGCAACAGTGCCGCGGCCTCGGGATTGTTGGTGCGCAGCGCGCTGAGCCGGGCGGGTGCGCCGACCAGCACGCGGTGGCGGTCGGGTTCGGTGCGCAGCAGCCTGCGCTGGACGAGCCGGTTGGGTTTGCGCGGATTGGTGAGCATCGCCAGGTCGGCGAAGGTCACCCGGCGCACGCCGTCGCGTTCGGGCGGCAGCCACAACACCCGGACGGGCACCACCAGCGGGTCGTCGTGCCTGCCGACAAGGCGTTTGGTGATGGCCTTGGCGTCGAGGTCGAGCTGGGTCACCGGGGCCGTGGAGTCGATCTCCCTGCCGAGACCACCCTGGGCGATCCAGTCGCCGATCACTGCGCGTTCGACGCCGGAGGCCGCGTCGACCAGGGCGACCACCGAGTCTGCCTGCGGGCCGCGCCGCCCACCTTTGTCGATCATTGCTCCATTCAAGCCGCAGATCTGGTTCGGCGCACCGAACTCGGTCCACAGCGCGTTGCGCGACGCGCGGACAGCGGGCGATGTCCGGTGCGCGCGGCAGTGCTGGTGGTTTGCCCGCTGGAGCGGAAGTGGCGAAGAATACCCAACACGGGTCTGGTCAAACGGCGAGGTAATGCTAACCTAACCAAGCAAAGTTAGGTCAGCTTTACCTTGGAGGATCGTTGTCGTCGACGGAACAACCCGTACGGGTGGAGTATGTGACCGACCCGGCGGCAGCGATGTCACGTCTGGCCGTCTCGGATCGATTCGGTGAGTACGTGATGTACGAACAGCCCGGTGTGTGGGTGTTTGCCGCCGATCCGCTCGGCAGCGTCGAGCTCGATGCCGGTGAGCTGCGCACTGTCTGGGGCGGTGAGACCACCGCACGCGCCTGGACCGGCAGCCCGGCCACCGCCATCGATACCGCGCTGGCAGGCCTGCCGCTCGACGGCCGCAACGCCTACGGCTGGATCGGCTTCGAATTCTGCGCCTACTCGCTGTCGGCGACGCACTATCTCAATCCGCTGACCTCGTTGGCGCACCTGATGATTCCGCGAATCGAGGTGCGCGTCGACGCCACCGGCGTGCGGATCAGCGGCGCCACCCCGAGCGAGGCGTGCGACATCCACGATCTGATCGCCGGCTCGCAGGGCGTGGACCTGCCGGTGCCGACGCCGGTCGACGTGCGATCCGACTCGACGAACTACGAACAGCGCGTGGCCACGGCGGTCGCCGAAATCCGTTCCGGCAGCTACCAGAAGGTGATTCTGTCGCGCAAGGTCGAGCTGCCGTTCCCGGTGGACGTGCCGGCGACCTATCGCCTCGGCCGGGCCAACAACACCCCCGCCCGCTCGTTCCTGCTGCGGCTGGGCGGGCTCGAAGCGGCCGGGTTCAGCCCCGAGCTGGTGGCCTCGGTCGACGACGATCGCATCGTCACCACCGAACCGCTGGCGGGTACGCGGGCGTTCGGGCTCGGTGCCGAAGCCGATGATGCCGCCCGCGCCGACCTGCTCGCGGACCCGAAGGAGATCGTGGAGCACGCGATCTCGGTGCAGACCTCCTTCGCCGAGATCGCGGAGGTGGCCGTGCCGGGCACGTCCGCGGTCTCCGATTTCATGGCCGTGCGCGAGCGCGGCAGTGTGCAGCACCTGGCGTCCACCGTGCGTGGCACCCTGGCCGCCGACCGCACCGCGTGGGACGCGCTCGAGGTGCTGTTCCCGTCGGTGACCGCCTCCGGTATCCCCAAGCGCGCGGGCGTCGACTCGGTGTTCCGCAACGATCACGATCCGCGTGGGCTGTACTCCGGTGCGGTGGTCTGCGTTTCGCCGACCGGCGCGTTGGAGGCGACGCTGGTGCTGCGGGCGATTTACCAGACCGGTGAGGGTGCGTGGTTGCGCGCCGGCGCCGGAATCGTGGGGCAGTCGCGTCCCGAGCGTGAGTTCGAGGAGACCTGCGAGAAGCTGGGCAGCGTGGCGCCTTACGTGGTCAAGGCCTACAAGGGCTGACCGCTCGTCGCGACTTCTGCCGGAGAGACATTCCAGGCCCGGCGGGTAAATCCGCCGGGCCGTCGTTGTCGGTGCGGGTGCCTCGCGACCCGCTGGTGAGCCTCGGTCAGGCCGTGACACCGAGCCGTCCCGCCAAGGCGCGGGACTCGCGCTCGTTGAGCCGACCGCCGTTCGTGACCAGTTCGGCGACGAGCGAGCGCGCCAGCGGGTGGCACCTCATCGACTCCTCACTAACGGCGGTACCCGTGCGCAGCGCGCCGAGCGTGCCGAGCCAATCCCGCTGTTGCGCGTACGCGCGGGACAACTCCAGCCACAACCGCGACCGGCGGTCGACCGACGGCACCGCGTCCGGGTCGACGACGCTCGCCGCGTCGAGCGCGCTCCCGGACTTGCGCAAGTCCACCTGTACCGACACCGCGCTGATTTCGGTGTTCGCGATGCCGAACAGCGTCCACGGGTGCGCCGATCCGGCGGGCAGGGCGCGCGCCATCCCTATTGCCTGATCTATCCCGCGCAGCGCGTCACCCTCCCGGCCGATCCGGGCGGCGGTAATCGCGCCGTGCAACTGACAGGCACCCCAGAGCGCTTGTGCATCCTGGTCGCCGTCTAGGTGCGGTTCGAGTAGCGCGACGGCGTCGGACGCGAGCCGGTAGGCGTCTTCCTCGCGGCCTGTCGAGCGCCAGACGTTGCCGAGTACCCACGACGCGGACGCGAGCGTCACAGGGTCGTCGGCGATCTCGGCGGCCGACATGCAGCGGTCGGCGGCGAGCCATAACAGCGGGGCGTCGGCGACCCACGCAAGGACTTGTTCGGACAGGGCGTAGGCACCCGACAGAGCAACAGCAGCGGCGCGGCGTTCCTGCCCGTCGAGGGTGCGCAGTGCGCGGCGGCCGTCACGGATGAGTTCGGGCAGCATCGCGCCCGCGTCTGCGCGGGGCGTAGCCGATGTGTGCCACAGACGCCAAGCGCGCTCGACCCGCGCGCCGAGCTCGACAGTGTCGATAAGCGACGGCGACGGGGTGAGGTCGACACCCTCGATCGCCTCGCGGATCGCGGGAACGACGGGGTGTCCGGCGCGGCGGGAGATGCCCACCAACAACTCATGGTCCCCGGTGATCTCGGTCAGGTCCCGCACGCCGAGTGCCTGCCCGATCTTGAGCAGCATCTCAAGCCCCGGCGGGTGCTGTAGGCGGCCCTTCTCGACGTCGCGTAGCCAGTCCTCGGACCGGCCGACGAGACCGGCGACGACGGCGCGGGTCCGGCCGGTGCGCGTGCGAATGTTCTGGATGCGCTCGCCTATCGCGCGGGCGGCGAGTTCGTCAGGAGTCGGCATTGCGGCCTGCCTTCTTCGCGGGATGGGACCGCCTCGCGGATACCCCCGGCCCGTCGGCCGGGGGCGCTGTCCTCCGCGAAGAGGTCACCTCAGGATAGGGCCGCTGGTGACGTCTCACCAGGGACTTAGGTAGGGGGAATCCCCCTATCTCGCACGGTGGTTCGTCGCTACCGGTTCGCTCGGCGCTCGGCGCTCAGGATTCACACAGCCCCACCGCCGGGGTATGTCGGGCAAGAATGCTCGGCACGTCGGGCGTAGTGAGCTGCGCGGACGATGGCGAAATGCTCGCCGGCGGTGGGCGCACACCCGATACGCATCCAGCACCACCAGGGGGACCCGTGACACTCGCCCAGCGCACGCCGAACACAAAGCGCCCTTACCGGACCACTATCGCGCCGCCGACTATCATTCGGCGACTGTTGGAAGCGCTCGACTGGTGGGACACGACCAGCAAGCGGGCGTCATGAGCGGCGCGATACAGCCCGACCTATGCGAGCTCACCAAGCGGGCCGCGCTGCGGTCGATGGCGATTCGGAAGGCGCACGAACCGCCGTACGGGTGGGAGCTCTACAGCCCGTTCCGGGTGGTCGTAACCGGTTCGCTCGATAACGTCGCCGATTGGCTCACGGCCGCCGAAGCGCGCGACGACGAACCGCACTCGATCCGCCTCGCGGGCGTGAGGGCCGACGGGTGATCGCGCTCGGTTTCGCGCTGGCGGTCGGCCTGCCGCTGTTCGTGCTGTTCGCGTCGATCGTTTGGCCGGAACCGATCCCGCCGGACCAGACGGTGGCCGCGATTCGCGAGCGCGTCGAGGCCGAACGCCGCCGGGAGATCGACCGACTCGGCCGACGCCGTCTCGACTACTAGTGAGATCGAAATATCAACGGCTACAGCCGATCTCGCCTAGCGGTGGTTGTCGGGACAGGATCTACGCCGACGGCATAGGTACGGCGACAGGCTCGGCCTGTCCCTCCCATGTCAGATACAACTCGGTCGGTAGCGGCCCCGAGCCCATCTCGATAAACAGCATGAAATCGTGGCCGCCGTTTCTAGGGACGGTCAGGCCGTCAGGCAGGTTTTCGTTGGTGCACAGAACCCGCGACGAGTCGGCACACACATTGGCCGCTGTCTGAGTGCCGATGTTCCGCAGGCGAAACCGGTACTCATTCACCCCCTCGATTTTCCAGTCGACGTCGGCGGGCCGACTGGCCGCAAGCGCTTCTTCGGCTATCCGGTTCGACTCCTCGGCCGCGTCCGCACTGCGCTTCGCCTCGATGGCGGCCTTGTCGGCGGCATCGGCCGATTTCTCGCCAGCGGCGGCGGCGCGGCGTGACTCGGCGAGAGCTTGCTTAGCCGTCTCGGCCTGACTACGGGCGTATTTCAACGCCCACCCTGCTACGCCGGTGCTGCCGAACGCCATCACGGCGGCGACGGTGGCGATGATGTCGGATGTGTCCACGACGCAGAGAATAGGGACGGGCCCCGACACGTCCCGTTTCCACACCTAGGTGTGGAAGCCGAAGCGCGGCCGAGGGTTAGCAGTCCGCGTAACACCAGGTCGGAGGTGGCGATAGGTAGGAACGCGGTGAGAAACCGGCCCGAATGGAGTAACCGACATGGTCTCTGATCAGAGTGACGCCCGTGGTCAGCGCGCACTCAGCCGACGCCGCCGGACAACGGTAATCGTTGTCGTCCTTGTCGCTGCATTGGCCGCAGCTGCCGTCATTTGGTACCGGATTCAGTCCGACGAGACGAGATTGCGCGATGACCGCGTTCCGCGATCACTCGACTGTGCAACGGTGGCCGGTGGCCGGTTCAAAACCCCACCGATCGAGATGGAAGCGTTCGAGATCGCCCAGAACAGCACTGACTACGTAGAGTTTCGCGCCACGTTCTCATCGCCACCTGCTCAGCACGCGGTACCGAACAAGGATGTGGTCAGTCAGCCGCGCACCACCCTGGAAATCAGGATGCACAAGAAGTCGGCGGTGATACCGGTGGAGAATGAGCGCTTCGCGCCGCGAAGTGACGACACCTACTCACTTGCGTTTGCGCTGGAAGACAGGTACGACCTCACGGTGTACAACGAAGGAAATTCGCCGGTAGTCCCTCCCCGGCATGTTTCTGTGGAGCAGCGCGGCGATGAAGTCATCGTCCGTATTGATCCCGACGAATTTCCTGGCCTGCCAGCCGGAAAATCCTTCGGACTCTGGGCAGGTGCTTACTACGACGCCCACACCTTTGGAGGCCCCTACAACAGGGTCGCCTGTCGCTAACTGTCCTTAGTTCTGCTCTGGCGATCTCCACGTTCTACAGCGACGCCGACCAGCACAGAGCTCCAGGACAGGCACTAGGCATGGAAGCCGAAGCGGGGCCGACGGTTCGACAGTGTCACCTCATGGCGGCCGGGGTAGTAGTCGGCGAGTTCGTAGGTCCCGCCGGTGAGGTCGGCGGCCCCGGTGGCGTCGCCGTCCTCACGTCCGATGGCGAACACCTCGCGGCCGAACACTCGCACGACGATCACGCCCCGGCGCCGAACCGTGCTCGACGATATGCCCGGTACGCCTGCGTCTGTCGCCACCCCTCCCATCCGAGCGCCTCGGCCTCGGCCCGCTCGGTGTCGGTCGCGGGTCGCCGGTGCGGGTCGTAGTGCGCGCGCCATCCCATTGCGACACTGACGGTTTCGCGCTCGACAGCGGAGAGGGCTACGCGCGCCGTCGGGTCCGATCCGCTGGTACCCCACTTGCGGCTCACGCGCTCACCACCGACCCCAGGTCGGCCGCGAACCGCTCGCGCAACCGGAGCGGTCGCGGTCCGGGGGTTTGGGTAGTCCGGCCCGCCGACGAGCCTGTTCAGCGCGACAGGTTCGGCAGAACTGGCGGCCGTCGCTCGCGACATAGACACGGTCGGGGAGTTGACGGTGTCCGTTGGCGCACACCTCATCACGCGCGACAGCGGCTCGGAGTTCGGCGACCCGTGCGGCGCGTAGGTCGGGGGTCGGGTCCGGGTCGGCGTACTACCACCCCGACCGGAACTCGACGCGGTGTGTCCAGCCGGCGGGACGGCCGTCCATGGTCGCGCTTGTTCGACATGGCGGGGTTGGATGACGCGCTGGAGGTGAACTCGTTCGATCGGACGACGCAGAGCACCCGAAGCGCACCCCGGCCGCGAGCGTTCGCCGTGGAGCAGTACGCGCAGTATCGCCAGCTCGAAACCGGCTACTTCGCGCGTCCTCGGTGCCGGACCGACCGCCGGTTTCTGGACATCACCGAACTGACCTACGAACTCGCCGGGCGCTCGGCGAGGCGCTCGCGGTGCGGTGGGAAGACATCGACTTCGACGCGGGAACGGTCGAGAATACCGGGACGATCGTCGACAAGGACGACACCGGCAAGAAGAAAGTCCGTCGCCAGGACTACCCGAAGACCGACGAGTCGGCCAGGGTGGTCAAGGTGTCGGCGGCGTGCCTGTCGATGCTGCGTAAGCGCAAGCTCGCGGCTCGGCCGGGCGCGGTCCTGGTGTTCGAGGACCGCCAGGCGGGCCGATCAACCCTGACGATATCCGGGGTGTGGACCGGAAGATTGTCGCCGGGACCGAGCTCGATTGGTCGACCCCCGGAGACTTTGCGGAAGACCGCTGTTACCCGCGTATTCGCCGCGCACGGCCTCGGCGCGGCCCAGGAGATGGCGCGGCACAAGCCGGGCAGCAAAGTCACGCAGACGCACTACATCGACCGGGACGGGACCGTGGTCGACTACTCCGCCGCACTGTCGCCTAGGTCTGGCCATAAGTCGCGGAGAGGCGGATCAGCGCCTTCTTGTCGATCTTGCCGACCGCGGTGATCGGCAGCGCGTCCGCCTGCCGGACCAGGTCGGGGAGCTTGTAGGTGGCCAGGCCGCGTTCGGTGAGGAAGGTCTTGATCTCCCCGAGGGCGGGCAGTTCGCCGGTGACTACCAGGACCACACAGGCCTTTTCGCCCAGCGAGGCGTCGGGCAGGCCCACCGCGGCGGCATGGCGGACGGCGGGGTGGGCGAGCAGGTGCTCCTCGAGTTCGTCGCAGGAGATGTTCTCGCCACCGCGGTTGATCACATCTTTGATCCGGCCGCTCACGACGAGGTGGCCGCTGGGCAGCTGGCGGACGAGGTCGCCGCTGCGGTAGAAGCCGTCGGGAGTGAAGGCGCGCGCGTTGTGTTCGGGCGCACGGTAGTACCCGCGCAGCGTGTAGGGGCCACGGGTGAGCAGTTCGCCCTCTTCGCCCTGGGCGACGTCGTTGCCGTCGGCGTCGACGACGCGCAGTTCGTCGGCGGGGGAGAGCGGGCGGCCCTGGGTGGTGTACACCAGTTCTTTGTCGTCGTCGAGACGGGTGTAGTTGAGCAGCCCCTCGGCCATCCCGAACACCTGCTGCAAGGTGCAGCCCAGCGCGGGCTCGACCTCGCGGGCGTTCACCTCGGCCAGTCGCGCGCCGCCCACCTGCAGCAACCGCAGCGAGCTCAGTTCGGCGTCTTCCCAATCCACTGCCGCGCTCCACAATTGGGCCAGCGGCGGTACGACGCCGGTGACGCTCACCCGGTGCTTCTCGATCGCGGCGAAGGCGGCCTCGGGGCTCGGGTCGAGGGTGAAGGCGACGGCGCCGCCGGTCGCGACGGTGCCGAGGATGCCGGGGCAGGCCAGCGGAAAGTTGTGCGCCGCAGGCAGTGTCGTGAGGTAGACGTCGTCGGGGGTGAGCTCGCAGATCTGCGCGCTGGCGGTCGCGTTGTAGACGTAGTCGTCGTGGGTACGCGCGATCAGCTTCGGCAGGCCCGTGGTGCCGCCGGAGACCAGCATCACCGCGATATCGGACGGATCGATCTCGGGCAGCGAATCACCGTCGCGAGCAACCGAATCCAGGGCGAGGAATCCGGATGTGGTGCCGTCCCCGGTGTTCGGATCTCCCGCTACCAGTACGTGGCGCAGGCTCGGCACCGCCTGCTGCACGGTGGTGGCCAGTTCGCGGTAGTCGAAGTCGCCGACGTGGTCGGGGATGAGGTAGGCGACCGCTTCTGACAGCGCGGCCAGGTGCTCGATCTCGGCGCGGCGGTGCGCGGGCAGGGTGAGGACGGGGATGATCCCCGCGCGCAGCACACCGAACAGGGCCGTCGCGAACTCGGGGATGTTCGGCAGCTGCACGATCACGCGGTCGCCGGGATTGATGCCGAGGGCCAGCAATCCGTGCGCCATCCGATCGGCGGCGGCATCGAGTTCGGCGTAGGTCTGCGCACCGGCGTCGCTGAGCACCGCGGGTCGCTGCGGCTGGGTCCGCGCGGTGTCGCGGAGGAGGTCGCCGAGCGTTCGCCCGGTCCAATAGCCCGCGGCCCGGTACTCGTGCGCGGCGGCCTCGGGAAATGGGACGTAGCCCTCGCGGTGGCCGGTTGCCGATGTCGACGTCACGTACTGCCTCACTCGAGTCTCGCTACACTTGCAAAGGTTAGGCAACCCTATCTCAATGGAGTAGGCTGCCGCCGGGCAGTACCGAATCCGTCCCGGCTGGGCGGCGAGCAAGGAGTGATCGGCAGATGGAGACAGCACCCGCAGGCGGCGCCGGGATCGACCGCGCCGAGATCCGTGCCGCGATCGCCCGCCATCTCGACATCACTCCCGAGGCCGTCGCCGAGGCCGACGACCTGATCCAGCTCGGCCTCGACTCCATCCGCACCATGAAGCTCGCGGGCGCCTGGCGCAAGCGTGGCATCGCCGTGAACTTCGCCCTCTTAGCCGCCCATCCCACGGTCGACGCCTGGCACGCCCTGCTCAACGGGGCGGACCCCGAGGACCTCGCGGCACGTGGCGGCGTCCCGGACGCCGTCGATCCGGCCGCCGGGGAATCCGCCCACGCGGTCGACACGTCCGCGAGCGAACCCCTGATCGTTCCCGACGCCGGCACGCCGTTCGCGCTCGCGCCCATGCAGCACGCGTACTGGATCGGGCGCTCCGACGCGCAGGAACTCGGCGGTGTCGCGGCACATCTCTACGTCGAATTCGACGGTGCCGATGTGTATCCCGAGCGGCTCGAGCAGGCGGTCGAGCAACTGCTGTCTCGCCATCCCATGCTGCGCACCAGGTTCCTGCCCGACGGCACCCAGCAGACTCTCGACCGGCCCGGCCGCGCGGTGTTCGGCGTGACCGACCTGCGCGAAGCCTCCGCCGACGAAGCCGAGCGGCGGCTGGCGCAGTTGCGCAGCGCGCGGACGCATCAGCGGATGGCGGTGGAGGACGGCCAGGTGATCGATATCGCGCTCACCCGCCTCGCCGACGGCCGCACCCGCCTGCACCTCGATGTCGACATGCTCGCCGCCGACGCGATGAGCTACCGCATCCTCATCACCGACCTCGCCCGGCTCTACCACGGCGAACAGCTTCCGCCGCAGGACTACACCTTCCGTCAGTACCTGGCCGAGCACCGGCAGCCCGACGCGGCCGCCGGCCCCGGGCAGGGCGCGAGCGCCCTCGCCGACGAGCGGGCCCGTGACCGTGCCTGGTGGCAGGATCGCCTGAGCGAGCTGCCGGGTGCGCCGGAACTGCCACTGGCCCAGCACATCTCGGAACCCAACCGGACGATCCGCCTGCACCGCTGGCTCTCCCCGCAGGCCAAAGCGCAGGTCTTCGACGCCGCCCACGCCCGCGGCATCACCCCGGCGATGGCCCTGGCCTCGGTGTTCGCCGAAACCATCGGCGGCTGGTCGGCCCAGCGCCGCTTCCTGCTGAATCTGCCGCTGTTCCACCGTGAACCGGTGCACCCGCAGGTCGACGGTGTCGTCGGCGACTTCACCTCCTCGGTCCTGCTGGAAGTCGATGTCACCGCGCCCGCCACCGTCGCCGACCGTGCCCGCGCCCTGCAGCAACGCCTGCACGAGGCGGGCGCGCACTCCGCGTACTCGGGCCTGGAGGTCCTGCGCGACCTCGGCCGTCACCGCGGCGAACCGGTCCTGGCTCCCATCGTCTACACCAGCGCCCTCAACCTCGGCGAACTCTTCCCCGACACCGTCACCGACACCTTCGGCGACCCCGTCTGGATCATCTCCCAGGGCCCGCAGGTCCTCCTCGACGCCCAGATCACCGAGGTCCGCGGCGGTCTGCTGCTGAACTGGGACATTCGTGAATCCGCGTTCCCCGAGGGCGTGGTCGACGCCATGTTCGCCCGCTACATCGAAGCGATCGAACGTCTCGGCGGCCAGCCTGCCGAACTCGCCGAGGCGTCGGCCGATTCATCGGAGTCCGGCGGGGCGCAGCCGACAGCAGTCGAGCCCACTGGGACCGAGGAGACCTCGCCGGTGGTGCCCGCTGACGCTGCCGGGGCTGCGGCCGGGCGCACTCGATTCGCGGGGGGAGCGGGGTGGCAGGCCGAGGCCGGTGTGCGAATTCCGGTGGAGCAGGCCGCTACTCGGGCGCGCGTGAACGCCACCGCGGGGCCGGTGAGCGGCGGGCTGCTGCACACGGGGTTCTTCGCGAACGCGGCCACGAATCCGTCCGCGCCCGCCGTGCTGTGGGAGCCGACCGGGCAGCTGACCTATGGCGAGCTGGCCGCCGACGCGCTGGCGGTGGCCGGTGCGTTGCGGGAAGCCGGTGTGACGCCTGGTGATTCGGTCGCGGTGCAGCTTCCGAAGGGTCCCGACCAGGTCGTCGCGGTGCTCGGTGTGCTCGCGGCGGGTGCGGTGTACGTGCCGATCGGGTTCGATCAGCCTGCCGCTCGTCGCGCCGAAATCCTCAGCACCGCAGACGCTGTCGCCGTGCTCACGGTCGGCGGTGCGCGGATTCCCGACGCGCGCGCGATCGACCTCGCCGAGGCACGCACGCACGCGGAACCGTTGGCGCGCCCCGTCTTCGGCGATCCGGAGAACATCGCCTATGTGCTGTTCACCTCCGGCTCCACCGGCAAGCCCAAGGGCGTCGAGGTGCCGCATCGCGCCGCGATGAACACGATCGACGACCTCAACGAGCGCTTCGGCCTCGGGCCGGCCGACCGGGCTCTCGCCCTCTCGGCGCTCGAATTCGACCTCTCCGTCTACGACATCTTCGGTCTGCTCGCCGCGGGTGGTGCGGTGGTCACCGTCGACGACGCGCAGCGAACCGACCCGGCCGTCTGGGTCGAACTCGTTCGCCGCCACCAGGTTTCGCTGCTCAACTGTGTTCCGAGCCTGCTCGACATGCTGCTCACCGCCGCCCCGGCGTCGCAGCCCGACCCGCGCATCGGGTCCACTACCGCCACGCCGGCCGAGCCCCTCACCTCACTGCGCACGGTGATCCTCGGCGGTGACTGGGTTGACGTCGCCCTCCCCGCACGTCTGGCCGCAGTGGCCCCGAACAGCCGTTTCGCCGGTCTCGGCGGCGCCACCGAAACCGCGATCCACTCCACCATCTGCGAGGTCGTCGACGCGCGGGTCCCAGTCGAATGGACCGCCGTCCCCTACGGCACCCCGTTGCGCAACGTGCAGTGCCGCGTCGTCGGCCCGGCGGGCAACGACTGCCCCGATTGGGTCAGCGGCGAACTGTGGATCGGTGGGGACGGTGTGGCCACCGGTTATCGCGGCGACCCGGAACGCACCGCCGACCGTTTCGTCACCCACGAGGGTCTGCGCTGGTACCGCACCGGCGACCTGGCCCGCTACCTGCCCGACGGCGGTCTCGAGTTCCTCGGCCGCGCCGATCACCAGGTCAAGATCCGGGGCTACCGGGTGGAGCTGGGTGAGGTGGAGAGCGCACTGCGTGCCGTGCCCGGTGTTCGCCACGCGGTCGCCGCGGTGGTCGGAACGGCCGCCCCGAAGCTCGTCGCGCTGGTGGTGCCGACCCCGGGCACGGTCCTCGACGTCGACACGGTGCTCGCCGCGACCGCCGAGCTGGTGCCGGTCTACATGGTGCCGACCCGGCTCGAACTGCTGGCCGAGCTGCCGCTCACCTCGAACGCCAAGCCGGATCGCAAGGCCATCCGCGCGGTCCTCGACAAGGGCGAGGGCAGCGAGGAGTTCGTCGCGCCGCGCACTGATCTCGAACGTGCGCTCGCCGCGGTCGTCGCCGAGGTACTGGTCACCGAGCAGCTCGGTGTCACCGACGATTTCTTCGCGCTCGGTGGCGATTCGGTGCTCGCCACCACCGCGGTGGCCCGCATCCGCGAATGGCTCGATGCCCCCGACACCATCGTCGCCGACCTGTTCACCGCCCGCACCATCGAAGGTCTCGCGGCGCGGATGCTGTGGCGGGAAGCGGAATCCGGTGACAGCGGCAGGCTCGACACGGTCGCCACGATGTACCTGGAGGTCGCCGCGATGACCGACGACGAGATCCTCGCGCAGTCCTGATGACGGCACGCGACGCTGGGGCGAACCCCGCACCGGCACTTTCCGATTCGCGCATTTCCCCAGCGTCGCTAGACTTTCGCCAGTGAGCAAGTGGACTACCGCGAACCTGCCGGACCAGACCGGCCGCACGATCATCGTCACCGGTGCCAACAGCGGTCTCGGCGCCGCCACCGCGCGGGCGCTGTCCGAGGCGGGTGCGCGCGTGATCCTGGCCTGTCGCGACACCGCCAAGGCCGAGCGGGTGGCGGCGGGGCTGCGCGGTGCGACCGAAGTCCGTGAACTCGACCTGGCGAACCTGAACTCGGTGCGCGCCTTCGCCGATTCGATCGAGCGCGTGGACGTGCTGATCAACAACGCCGGTGTCATGGCTCTGCCGTTGCGTCGTACCGCCGACGGTTTCGAAATGCAGTTCGGCACCAACCATCTCGGCCACTTCGCGCTCACCAACCTGTTGCTGGATCGCCTCACCGATCGTGTGGTGACGGTGTCGAGCGTCGCGCACCGGATCGGCAGGATCGATCTGGCCGATCCCAACTGGGAGCAGCGCCGATACGACCGCTGGCTCGCGTACGGCCAGTCCAAGCTGGCCAATCTGATGTTCGCCTTCGAGCTCCAGCGCCGCCTCGCGGGTGAGGGCGCCGCGGTGATCTCGGTGGCCGCCCATCCCGGCTACGCCGCGACCGAACTCATGTCGCACACCGAGTCCATCCAGGACGCGATCATGTGGCTGGGTAACCGCACGCTCGCTCCCACGGCGGCCGAGGGTGCGCTGCCAACGCTGTTCGCCGCCACCGCCGATGTAGTGCCCGGCGCGTTCTACGGCCCCGACGGCTTCCTCGGGCTGCGCGGCAACCCCGCCCTCGCGGGCAGTGCGCGGTCGGCGAAGGATCGTAAGGTCGCCACCGAATTGTGGGAGCTCTCCGAGAAGCTCTGCGGCCTGATCTGATTCGGTGATCGGCGTCACACGCGCCGATGTCACACCGCGCGCGGCTGCCTCGTCGTCTCTGTGAACCCCACGACGAAGGAGTCATCATGGAAGCGCGCTTCAACCTCTACGGCAACGCCATCGCCGCGAGCTTCAGCAAGCGAATGGTCATGGCGGGCAAGGTCATCGACGATTCACCGCTGCCCAAGGCCACCTACGAACTGGTGAAGATCCGGGCTTCGCAGATCAACGGCTGCAGCTACTGCGTGGACATGCACACCAAGGACGCCGCCCACGCGGGCGAGACCGCGGTGCGGATCAACCTGGTCGCCGCCTGGCGGGAGGCCAATGTCTTCACCGAGGCGGAGCGGGCCGCCCTCGCCCTCACCGAGGAAGCGACCCGCACCGCCGACGGCGGTCACGTCTCCGACGACACCTTCGACCAGGTCCGCAAGCACTACGACGACGACCAGATCGCGGGTCTGATCGCCGCCATCGCGATGATCAACGCCTGGAACCGGCTCAACGCGATCGCCCACACCCCCGCCGGTGACTACGTCCCCGGTCAGTGGAGCTGATCAACCGAACAGGTGCCCGTGCTCGGCCGCCCACTGCGCGAAGGTGCGCGCGGGTCGGCCGAGCACCTGTTCCACTGTCGGGTCGACCGTGTACGACTCGGGACTCGACTCGGCGTACCAGCCGATCACGTAGTCGGCGTCGGCCTGTGAGACACCCGTCGCCATCAGCCGCTCGACCGCCTGCTGGTGGCTGATCGTGGTGAAGCCGATCTCGCGGCCCGCGGCCTTCGACAGGATCGCCAACCGTTCGTGCGGGGTGAGCGCCTGTGGGCCGGTGAGGTTGTACGCGCGGCCCGCGTGCCCGTCTTCCAGCAGTGCGACGGCGGCCACCGCGCCGATATCGGCCTCGTGCACCAGCGCGCTCGGATGGGCGTACGGCTCACGCACCACGCCGTCGGTGCGGATCGGATCGAGCCAGGTCAGCGTGTTCGACATGAATTCCTGTGGCTCGAGCCGCGTCCACTCCACGCCGGACTCCGCGATCGCCCGCTCGACCGGGCCGACCCCGCCACCCCAGACGACGGTGATGCGGCGTACGCCGGCGTCGATCGCCTTGCCGATCAGCTCGGTCCCCACGTCGGCGAGACCGTTGGTCACCGTCACATGCAACCGGTCGACGCCGTGCCACGCATCGTCGAGCGTCGACGGCACGGTGTGCGTCCCGGTGAACAGTTCCACCCCCGGGCCGAGCAGCACGCGTGCGGCGTCGGCGTCGCGGGTCACTGCCCTGACCTTCTCGCCCCGGCTGACGAGTTCCCGTACCACCTGGCGGCCGGTGTTGCCGGTCGCGCCCGTAACCAGTGTTGTCACAGTCGTTTTCCTTTCCTCGACCACCGACCCTAGAAGCTCGAGCAAGGTAGAGGTCAAGGACTTCGCGCCGGTTCGGCGGAGGGGCGCGATGTGACGGTCCACACTTCGGGCAACCATGGCTCACCTTTCGGCGTTTTACCGGTGGTACAGTCCACGGCATGCAGCGCGCATATTTCTGGTTTAGCTATCCGGCCCTGGGTGGGCCGGTCTGCGACCCTGCGCGCTGACTTCCTCCACCTCGAGCCGGATAACGCCCGGCTCGACGGTAGCGATTTCCGTGGGTCGGCCTCTTAACGCAAAGGACCCACATCTCATGACCACCGCAGCCGATGTCGACTCGCGGCATTCCGATCTCGACGACCAGCGCACCCTCAGCGTGAGCCCTCTGCGCTCGCCCGCCGAGGTCCGCATGGTCCACCAGATCACCGACGCCCTCGCCGACACCGTCCGTTCGGGCCGCAAGGCCACCGTCGACGTGCTCAACGGCGACGACGACCGCCTCATGGTGATCGTCGGCCCGTGCTCGGTGCACGACCCCGCCGCCGCGCTGGAATACGCCCGTAAGCTGGCCGAGAAGGCCGCCGAGTTGAGCGACCGGCTGCACATCGTGATGCGGGTGTACTTCGAGAAGCCGCGCACCACGCTGGGCTGGAAGGGTCTGATCAACGATCCCCACCTGGACGGCTCGTTCGACGTGAACACCGGCCTCGGCATCGGCCGCAAGGTGCTCGTCGACATCACCGCCCTCGGCCTGCCGGTCGCGTGTGAGTTCCTCGACCCGATCACCCCGCAGTACATCGCCGACCTGGTCTCCTACGGCGCGATCGGTGCCCGCACCGCTGCCAGCCAGGTGCACCGGCAGCTGTCCTCGGCGCTGTCCATGCCGGTCGGCATCAAGAACGGCACCGACGGTGACGTGCAGGTCGCGGTCGACGGTGTGCGCGCCGCCGCCGCCAGCCACGTCTTCCCCGGCACCGACCTCGACGGCCGCTCCGCGCTGATCCGCACCTCGGGCAACCCCGACTGCCACGTCATCCTGCGCGGTGGCAGCAACGGCACCAACTTCGACGCCGCGTCCTGCGCCGAGGCCAAGCTGCGCCTGGAGAAGTCGTCGCTGGCTCAGCGCCTGGTCGTCGATGCCAGCCACGGCAACAGCAACAAGGACCACAACAAGCAGGTCGACGTCGTCACCGACATCGCCGACCGGATCGCCGCGGGCGAGCAGGGCGTGGTCGGCGTGATGCTGGAGTCGTTCCTCGTCGCGGGTCGCCAGGACCTGACTCTCGGCAAGGCAGGCGACCTGACCTACGGCCAGTCCATCACCGACGCGTGCATCGACTGGAACACCACCGCTACCCAGCTCGACCGTCTGGCCGACGCGGTGGCCACCCGCCGCGGGTAATACCGTCGATCGACAGTGCGGGCCTCGGATTCCGGGGCCCGCACTGCTGTGTCTACTGGTTCTGTACCGCGAGGCGTCCCGCGAGGGCGACGAAGGAGACACCGAACACCCGCCGCATCCACCGGACCACCACCGGTCGCGACAGCACGTAGGTGCGCATCGCGGCCGCGACTGCCCCGTAGCCCGCGAACACCACGAACGTGGCCAGCATGAACAGTCCGCTGAGCTCGAGCATGCGGCCCAGCGCGTTCGGTGCGCCGGTCGGCACGAACTGCGGCAGGAACGCGAAGAAGAAGATCGTCAGCTTCGGGTTCAGGATATTGAGCAACACCGCCGAGGTGACGACCTGCCGCGCCGAGGGCTCCACCGCGGTGCGCTCCTCCGGAATCGCCAGTGCGCCCTTGTCCCGCAACGTATTCCACGCCATGTACAGCAGATACGCGACACCCAGGTACTTCAATGTCTGGAACGCGACCGCGCTGGTGTTCAACAGCGCGGCCAGTCCCGTGACCGCCGCGATCATGTGCGGAACGATCCCCAACGTGCACCCGAAGGCAGCGATCACGCTCGCCCTCGTCCCTCGGGAAAGCCCCGCCGCCAGGGTGAACAGAACGCCGGTACCGGGCGTGGCGACGATGACAAGCGTGGTCAACGCGAACTCGATGCTCATCTCCCGCAGGGTAACCAGCGATCGCCGATCGGGACACACCTTCCGGCAGACTGGTCGGTGATGAAGCTTCCCGAACTTCCTGACCTTCCGGTGCGGCCGGCGCTGGACCGGATCACCGCGACGCTGGCCGAGCGCGGTGTCGCGGTGCTGGTCGCGCCGCCCGGCACCGGCAAGACCACGTTGGTGCCGTTGGCGCTGGCAGCCGGGTCGGCGGGGCGGATCGTGGTGGCCGAGCCGCGGCGGTTGGCGGCGCGGGCGGCGGCGGCGCGAATGGCGGCATTGCTGGGGGAGCGGGTGGGAGAGACCGTGGGGTACGCGGTCCGCGGGGATCGGAAGATCGGCGCGCGGACGCGGATCGAAGTGGTGACCTCGGGGTTGCTGGTGCGTCGGTTGCAGAGCGATCCGGAATTGGCGGGGGTCGGCACGGTGGTGCTCGACGAATGTCACGAGCGGCATCTGGACGCCGATCTGCTGTTGGCGCTGCTGCTCGACGCGCGGTCGGGGTTGCGACCGGATCTGCGGGTGCTGGCAACGTCGGCGACAGTGGCCGCGGATCGTCTGGCACAGCTGCTCGGCACCGGGGAGACCGGGCCTGGAGATCGGCGTGCCCCGGTTCTGGAAGTACACGGGCGGACCTATCCGGTCGAGGTCGATTACCTGCCCGCCCTGCCCCGCGAGCGGATCGAAGCGCAGGTCGCGAGGGCTACCCGCACGGCGCTGGCCACTGTCGACGGTGATGTGCTCGTCTTCCTGCCCGGTGTCGGCGAGATCAACCGCACGGCAGGACTGTTGCGCGAGCTCGACGGGGTCGACGTAGTCCCGCTGCACGGCAGACTCGCGGGCGCGGCCCAGGACCTCGCGCTCCGGCCGGGATCGCGGCGGCGCGTCGTCTTGTCCACCGCCGTAGCCGAATCCAGCCTCACCGTTCCTGGCGTGCGCGCTGTCGTCGACTCGGGACTGTCCCGTGTCTCCCGTGTCGATCACCGGCGCGGGCTTTCCGGCCTTGCGACAGTACGTGTTTCGGCTGCCGCGGCCGAGCAGCGGGCGGGCCGCGCGGGCCGCGAAGCGCCCGGCCACGCGTGGCGTTGCTGGCCCGAATACGAACACCAAACCCTGCCCGCCTATCCCGAACCCGAGATCCGGACCGCCGAACTCACCCGTCTCGCACTGGAATTGGCTTGCTGGGGCACCCCCGACGGCACCGGCCTCGCCTGGTGGGACGCACCGCCCGAAGGTGGCCTCGCGGCCGCCCGCACCGTCCTGCGCGCCCTCGGCGCCCTCGACGATGCCGACCACATCACCCCGCGCGGCAAGGCCATGGCCGAGCTCGGCCTCCACCCCCGCCTCGCCCGCGCGCTCCTCGACGGCGCCGCCCGCGTCGGTGCGAAAGCCGCCGCCGAGATGGTCGTCCTGATGGACGACGACTCCCTCGCCGGCACCGCCGACGCGGCGGCAGCCTTGCGTACCCTTCGCATCGAACGCCCACCCCGCTGGACCCGCGAAGTCCAGCGCCTGACACGACTCATCACGAACACGTCATCGGGCGACGAGCCCGGCCAACCGGTTGCCGGCGGCACACCGGCTGACGTCTCGCGGGGGGCAGGTCGGCGCGCGGGGTCGAGCTCCGGCGGGCCGCGGGTCGATGCCTCGTCAGGTGGGTCGAACTCGGGCTCGGTGGCCGGTCGGCCGGGTGATGGTGACGAAAGTGCTGGTTCCGGAACGGATGTCGCGGCGCTGTTGATCGCGCTGGCGCAGCCGGAGCGGCTGGCTCGACGTCGGGCGAGCGGGTCGTCCACCTATCTCATGGCGGGTGGTACCGCGGTGACGCTGCCGCCGGGGTCGGGGCTGGCGGCGGCGGAGTGGCTCGCGGTGGCGGTCGCCGATCGTGACCCCGGTCGGGCCGAGGGGCGAATTCGGTTGGCGGCCGTCGCCGATGAAGATCTCGCTCGGGAAGCCGCGCCGGGGTTGGTGGTCGTGGCCGATGAGGTGCGGTGGGACGGCGGTGATGTGGTGGCCCGGCGGGTGGAGCGATTGGGCGCGATCATCCTGTCGGAGAAGCCGTTACGTCAGCCCCCGAAGGCACTGATGGAACAGGCTGTGCGGCAAGGACTTCAGTCGGAGGGAGTGGGCCTGCTGCGCTGGAGCGATGACGCGCGGAGCCTGCGTCACCGTCTCGGCTTCCTGCATC
Source organism: Nocardia sp. NPDC056952 (assembly GCF_042674185.1). Lineage (NCBI taxonomy): Bacteria > Bacillati > Actinomycetota > Actinomycetes > Mycobacteriales > Nocardiaceae > Nocardia > Nocardia sp. NPDC056952. The sequence continues at coordinate 297,050 of NZ_JBHURA010000004.1, forward strand.
GCACCCTCGGCGCGCCATGGCCCGCCGTCGACGACGACGCACTCCTCGCCGACCTCGACACCTGGCTCGGCCCCGAACTGTCCACCGCCCGCCGCCGTGCCGACCTCGCCCGCGTCGACGCGGGCACCGCGCTGCGCCGCCTGCTCCCGTGGCCCGCCGCCGCACGCCTGGACGAACTGGCCCCCGAACGCCTGGAAGTCCCCTCCGGCAGTCGCGTCCGCCTCGACTACTCCGCCGATCAGCCGATCCTCGCCGTCAAGGTCCAGGAGATCTTCGGCTGGACCGACCCGCCCACCCTCGCCGACGGCCGAGCCCCCATCCTGCTGCACCTGCTGTCCCCAGCTCAGCGCCCCGTCGCCGTCACCGCCGACCTGGCCTCCTTCTGGAAGAACGGCTGGCCCCAGGTCCGCGCCGACCTACGCGGCCGCTACCCCAAACACGCCTGGCCCGAAGACCCCACCACGATCTCCGCGCACCGGGGAACGGCCCGCCGAGCCACCAACCGCCCGACCTGACCGTTCACCGCAGGGTTTCGCCGAGGCCGCCACTGCCGCCGGACGCGAGCCACGCGAGAGGGCTGCTTCGCCGCTGGGCGATCGATCACCACGCATTGGCGCAAGCATTGCCCGGGTGGGGTTTCCGCGAATGGTGCTGTTGATCTTGATCGTCAAGAGAGCGGCGTGGCTCGGGCGGCCAGGAGGGTGTCGGTGGTGACCGTTGTGCACTGGTAGCCGGCGGCGGCGAGGCGTTCGGTGAGTTTCGCGGTGGGTGGGGTGGGGCTGTCGGTGGTGCCGTAGCCGTAGCAGAGCCAGATGCGGCCGCTGGGGGCGAGGCATTCGCGGATCGTCGACCAGGCGGCGGTGGCGGGGCCGGTCCAGAACAGGTTGACGTTGACGGCGAAGATCAGATCGAATCGCCGGCCGGGGTCGAGCTGGTCCAGTAGCCGGTCTGCCCTGACCTTTCCGATCTCACCGTCGACCAGGCGGACGCGTCCGTCGGCGATCTCCGTGGCGCAGCGGCGCCCGGCCTGCGTGAGCGCGGTCGCCGAACGGTCGACGCCGACGATCCGCCCGCTTCCCAGCCGGGCCGCGATCCGTGTCAGCGAGGCGCCGGAACCCGGCCCCAACTCGAGCACATGCTCGCCCGCCCGCACGCCCATGGTGTCGGCGAACCAGTCGAACCGCGCGTCATCGGCCATCAGCGCCGACCTCGGTCGGCCACCCGCCGACCGGCACGGCGGGGTCGGTGGGCAGGCGCGCCGCGACCCATTCGTCGACCCGCGCTCCGCGCTGCACCCCGCCCGATCGAGCCACGCCCTCGTAGTGGAAGCCGTTGCGGCGGACGGCGGCGGCCGAGGCGATGTTGCCCACGATCGCGCGCCACATGATCCGGTCGAGAGCGAGACCGTCGGCGGCGAAACCGAAGTCGCAGACCAGGTTGATCGTCCGCGACATCAGCCCGCGCCCACGGTGCGCCGGGGTGAGCCAGAAGCCGATCTCGCAGGCGCCGGGCCCGCGCGTATGCAGGCCGACCATGCCCTCGACCCGGCCGTCCTCGGCGGTGCGGATCGCCCAGACCGGCGCGTTGTCCGCCCAGCCGGGGGCCACGACCCGGTCGAGGAATTCCTCGGTATCGGAGCGGTGGTACGGGACGGGGACCGTGGTCCAGCGCTGCACATCAGGGTCCTGACAGCACTCGACGATGCGGTCGATATCGGCCCCGGTCGGGCGGGTGAGCCAGACGGTTCCGTCGGTGAGCGTGTGCTCGTACATCCGGCCATCCTGACAGTCGACGCCGAAATTCTCGCCGGATTTTCACGGCCTGCCCGCACCGGGCGCGGGCGCGGGAAAGACGATGACCTGTCCGGTGGGGCCGGTCGCTTCGGCATCACCCCAGCTCTGCCCGACGACGTACAACCGAGGATCCCCGTCCCGGCTCAGCGTGCACGAGAACGCACCACGGTCGAGCCGGACCCGCGCCGACACCTCGCCACCTTCCCGAACCCGCACGCAGTGCTGGTTGCCCACATCCGCGTACCAGATCTGCCCCTCGGTATCGAGGCAGATCCCGTCGGGGTGGTCACCCGGAGTCGCCGCCCACACCCGGCGATCGCTCAGCCCACCGTCGGCCGCGATGGCGTAAGCGGTGAGCTGATTCGCGTACGACTCGGCCACGATCAGCGTCGCGCCGTCCGGGGTGATCGCCATGCCGTTGGGAAAGGCGAGCCCGTCGGCGACCCGCCGCACCTCACCGGCAGGCGTGACGCGCGCGATGAAGCCGGGCACGAACTCCCCGCCGGGGAAGTCGAAGCCGATGTTGTCGACGTAGGCGTTGCCCCGATCGTCGATGACGATGTCGTTCCACGGCTTGTCCGACACCGGTGAGAGATCGGCGTAGGCCACCAGCGATCCGCCGGGGTCGCGGCGCAGGAGTCTGCGGGCCGCGGAGTCGACGATCACCAATCGCCCGTCGGGGAGAAAATCGATGCACATCGGAAACGACGGGATCTGGGCGACGACCTCGGGTCGGCGATCCTCGTCGAGGACGATCACCTGGTTCGCGCCCCAGTCCGAGAACCACAGTCGACCGTCGTGCCAGCGCGGTGACTCGCCGAACACGATTCCCTCCAGCACAACCTCGGGTGTAGTCACGCAGCGCCGTCCTTCGCGTAGGCAGTAGTAGTTGTACAGACGAGATGACGTGTGCGAAATCACCGGTGCCGACCCGTGGGGCCGAGCGCGAGTGGGTACTCCGTAGGATCTGACCCGATGGTTTCCCCGTTTCTCGCCGACCTGTTCGAATCGCATCGAACGCACTTGCTTTCGGTCGCCTACCGGCTCACCGGAAGCGTCGGCGACGCCGAGGACGCGGTGCAGGAGAGCTGGCTGCGGATGGCGGGGGTGCACCAGTCCGAGATCGACGATCTGCGTGCCTGGCTGACGACCGTCGTCAGCCGAATCTGCCTCGACCACTTGCGAAGCGCCGCCGTGCGCCGCGAAACCTATGTGGGGCAGTGGCTTCCGGAACCGATCGTCTCGGCGGCCTCGTCTTCGCGCACACCCGATCCCCTGGACGTGGTGGTGCGCGATCAGGACAGCCGGATGGCGGCGATGGTGGTGCTCGACGCGTTGACGCCGCAGCAGCGGGTGGCGCTGGTGCTCCACGAGGGATTGGGTGTGCCCTTCGGCGAGATCGCCGAGGTCCTCGGCGTCTCCGCCGATGCCGCAAGACAATTGGCGGTCCGCGCGCGCCGGGCGGTGGCCAAGGCGCCGGAACCGGTCGCCGACGATGTGCACGATCGGGCGGTGCAGCGGTTCCTCGCCGCACTGGCCACCGGTGATGTGGCCGCGGTAGCCGCGACGCTGCATCCGGACACGACATTCACCGCCGACGCGGGCGGCACCACCAAGACCGCGCTGAATATTGTTGCCGGACAGGAGAAGGTCGCCCGATTGGCGCTCGGTCTCTGGCGCAAGCATCAGGAAGAACCCGGCCTGGAGTTGGGCGCGGCCACGGTGAACGGGCAATCAGGGCTGGTGCTCACCGATCCCAACTCCCCGTTCGGGCGACCGGTGCGGGTGCTCGCCTTCTCGGTTCGAGACGGAAAGATCTGGGCGGCTTACGATTTCGCCAACGTGACGAAACTGTCCGGCGCCCGCCTCCGCTGACCCCGCAGCACCGTCGAGGCGTGCGAGGTCAGCGGTTCACTTCACAGCGCTGAGCTGATCGGCGTAGCGATGCGGACCAGCGTGCATCGCGGACTTTCTACGGGTAAGTGGAGCCCCAGTTGTGATCGCCGGTCGACGACCCGAGGTTGAAGTCCCCCGTCGAGGAACCCATGTTGTTGTCCGGCGTCGCCGAACCGGTGAACCAGTCGACGATCGGACTGGCGACGTGATCGTGGATGAATCGCAGGGCCGAACCGGCTACCTCCGACGCAGCCGGTTGCAGGATGAAGTCGAGCAGAGGTGAGGCCATGTGAGCCCCTTTCGATATACCACCACGCAGTGGTGTGTGAGGTAGAACACGGCGAGGCTAGCTGAGGTTGGGGAAACGCACAATAGCGCAGGTCAAAGCAGGAAAACGTTTGTGAAACATGCGTGTTCGCTATCGCTGGGCAACGTCGGCGAATAGTGGGATACGCTGCGGAGATGCCGCCTGTGCCGCCCACCGTCGCCCGCCTGCGCCCCTTCGGATCGACCATCTTCGCCGAGATGACCGAACTGGCCGTCCGCCACGACGCGGTGAATCTGGGCCAGGGCTTTCCCGATACCGACGGACCCGCACGCATGCTCGAGGTGGCCCGCGCGGCCATCGCCGACGGGCTCAACCAGTACCCGCCCGGCCGCGGGATGCCGGTGCTGCGTCGAGCGATCGCCGATGACCGCGCCCGCCGCTACGGCACCGCCTACGACCCGGCCACCGAAATTCTGGTGACCGTCGGCGCGACCGAGGCGATCAGCGCCGCCGTACTCGGTCTGGTGGAGCCCGACCAGGAAGTGGTGCTGATCGAGCCGTATTACGACTCCTACGCCGCCGCGATCGCCCTCGCCGGGGCGCGGCGACGAACGGCTCGCCTGGTGCCCGACGGCGACCGGTTCGTGCTCGACCTGGACAGTTTGCGTGCCGCGATCACACCGAAAACCCGCATGCTGATGGTCAATTCGCCGCACAATCCCACCGGAGCCGTACTCGACCGCGCCGACCTCACCGCGATCGCCGAGCTGGCTGTCGAACACGATCTGCTCGTGCTGACCGACGAGGTGTACGAGCATCTCGTCTACGACGGCGCCGAGCACATCAGCATCTCCACGCTGCCCGGGATGCGTGAGCGCACCGTCGTGGTGTCCAGCGCGGCGAAGACGTTCAATGTCGCCGGGTGGAAGATCGGGTGGGCCTGTGCGCCCGCGCCGCTGCTCGACGGTGTGCTCGCGGCCAAGCAGTTCCTCACGTTCGTCGGCGGCGGGCCGTTCCAGCCTGCTGTCGCCCAGGCGATCGATGAGGAACTGGACTGGGTGCATGCCCAGCGGGACGGTCTGGCGGACAAGCGAACACGGCTCTCGGCGGCGTTGCGCGACACCGGTTTCACGGTCTCGGCCAGCGATGGCGGCTACTTCGTCTGCGCCGACATCCGGCCGCTCGGCGCGCAGGACGGGCTGACGTTCTGCCGTGAACTACCGGCGCGACTCGGCGTTGCCGCGGTACCGGTCAGCGTCTTCGCCGATCACCCCGCTGACTGGAAACACCTGGTGCGCTTCACCTTCAGCAAACGCGACGAAACGATCGACGAAGGGGTACGGCGGCTTCGGGCCGGAATGATGGTGCGCTGACAGCTGATCGGCGCTGGGTCGCCGGTGCCGGTCAGTCGCGGGCGTGGCGGGCCAGCGGCGCGTGCCACTGGTAATGGCGGGCGAGCAGGCGAAAACCCACAACGCCCGCGGCGGCGAGAAGTCCCGTCCAGGCCTGGTACAGGTCGAACGAGAGCAGTGCGGCGGTCGCGGCCGCGCCGAACAGGGCCGGGATCGCGTAGAGGTCCTGGTCCGGGCGCAGGACGGTGGGCACCTCGCCACTGAGCACATCGCGGATGACGCCGCCACCGATGGCGGTCGTCATGCCGAGCAGGGCGGCCGTGGGTGCGCCGAGCCCGGCCGAGTCGGCGATCACGGTCCCGGTGACGCAGAACAGTCCGAGCCCGATCGCGTCGGCGATTTCGAGCGGTCCCTTGGTGAGCCGGCGCGAAGGCGCGATGAAGTACAGGACCAGTGCGGTGACTATCGACGCGGACAGGTAGGTCAGGTCGGTGAACGCGGCCGGGGGAGTTCGCCCGATCAGCAGGTCACGCACGATGCCGCCGCCGAGCGCGGTCGCACACGCCAGCACCACCATCCCGAACAGATCGAGCCGCTTGCGCACCGCGACCAGCGCACCCGACGCGGCGAAGGAGATGACCCCCATCATCTCGCCGCCCCGATGCACCGCGTTCACGGCCGAGTCCAGCTCGCTGACCGAAGGCCCGGCCAACGCCGCCACCAGCACACCAACGCTCACTGCGCAATCCTTCCGCCTCGCTACTCCGAAGCAGCGTGACACGCAGGCGCGCGGCGACGGCGACCGGCCCACACGCTGGTGGCGATCCGATTCCGCGGGCGACCGCGACGGCGGCACGTTTCTCAGGCGGGGGTGGGGCGGGCCTTGTCGGTGGCGAGCAGGACGGCGATGGTGCCGAGAGCGGTGCCCATGAGGTAGCGCTGGGTGCGCAGCCACAGGGGGCGGGCGGTGAGGAAGGTGGCCAGGCCCGCGGCGCCGAGGACGATCATGGCGTTGACGGTGAGCGCGACCGTGATCTGGATGGCGCCCAGCGACAGGCTCTGCAACCAGAGGGCGCCGCGAGCGGGGTCGACGAACTGGGGGATCAACGCCATGTACATGATCGCGATCTTCGGATTGAGCAGGTTGGTGGCCAACCCCATCGTGAACAGGCGCCGCGCGGGGTCGTGCGGCAGGTCGGCGGGCGCGAACACCGACACCCCACCCGGCCGGATCGCCTGCCAGGCCAGCCACAGCAGATACGCCGCACCCGCCAGCTTCACCGTCAGATACAACCCGGGAACAACAGCGAACACCGCCGTGATCCCCGCCGCGGCCGCCATCAGGTACACACCGAAGCCCGCGGCGACCCCCATCAGCGAGATCATCCCCGCCCGGCGGCCCTGCGCGACGGTGCGCGAGACCAGATACATCATGTTCGGTCCCGGCGTCAGCACCATGCCGAGCGCCGCCGCCGCGACCCCGAGAACCGCCGTTGTCTGAAGCATGCACCGAGTTTGCCCCGGTCAGGAACGCCTTGTCGCGGTCCAGTCGACACCTGCTGGACCGGCCGACCATCGCTGTCGCTGTTTGTCCGCCCAGGTCATGTCGGTCCTGGTCCGTACAATCGACAAAAGCCACGTTTCCTCACCCGGGATCCGGGGTTCCCGCACGAGTGAAACGCCGCACCCGACGAGCCCACCTACGGACTCCCAACTCGCCCACCACGTTTTCGGCCGCCCCGGATCCGCGGGGGCGAGACGTAACGGCGAAGCCGGAGTATCGCCCCTCGGATCCTGGGTTACGAGGCCGAAAACCCGCGGCGCCCGCCGCCGACAATCACAGGAGCAACGTGTGACCGACGGTCCGCTGATCGTGCAAAGTGACAAGACTCTGCTGCTCGAGGTCGACCACGAGCTGGCAGGTAACGCCCGGCAGGCCATTGCCCCGTTCGCGGAGCTGGAACGCGCCCCCGAGCATGTGCACACCTATCGGATCACGCCGCTGGCGCTCTGGAATGCCCGCGCGGCGGGCCACGATGCCGAGCAGGTCGTCGACGCGCTGGTGAACTTCTCGCGGTACGCCGTACCGCAGCCGCTGCTGGTCGACATCGTCGACACGATGGGCCGCTACGGCCGGTTGCAGCTGGTCAAACATCCCGCGCACGGGTTGTGCCTGGTGAGCCTGGATCGCGCGGTCCTCGCGGAAGTGCTGCGGCACAAGAAGATCGCGCCCATGCTCGGCGCCCGCATCGACGACGACACCGTGATCGTGCATCCGTCCGAGCGCGGCCACATCAAGCAGATGCTGTTGAAGATCGGCTGGCCCGCGGAGGACCTGGCCGGTTATGTCGACGGCGAGGCGCACGACATCGGCCTCGACTACACCGAGGGCAAGTGGCACCTGCGCGACTACCAGGAGATGGCCGCCGATTCGTTCTGGGCGGGCGGTTCCGGTGTGGTCGTGCTGCCGTGTGGCGCGGGCAAGACGATGGTCGGCGCGGCCGCGATGGCCAAGGCCAAGGCGACGACGTTGATCCTGGTCACCAATACCGTGGCGGGCAGGCAGTGGCGGCGCGAGCTGCTGGCGCGGACCACCCTCACCGAGGAGGAGATCGGTGAGTACTCCGGCGAGCGCAAGGAGATCCGCCCGGTCACCATCGCCACCTATCAGGTCATCACGCGCAAGTCGAAGGGCGAGTACAAGCACCTCGAGCTGTTCGACAGCCGCGACTGGGGCCTGGTGATCTACGACGAGGTGCACCTGCTGCCCGCGCCGGTCTTCCGGATGACCGCCGACCTCCAGTCGCGCCGCAGGCTCGGTCTCACCGCCACGCTCGTGCGTGAGGACGGTCGCGAGGGCGATGTGTTCTCGCTGATCGGCCCGAAGCGCTACGACGCGCCGTGGAAGGACATCGAGGCGCAGGGCTGGATCGCGCCTGCCGACTGCGTCGAGGTGCGGGTGACGCTCACCGACGCGGAGCGGATGGCCTACGCCACCGCCGAGCCGGAGGAACGCTACAAGCTGTGTTCCACCGCGCGCACCAAGATCCCGGTGGTCGAGTCCATCCTGGCCCGGCACCCGGGTGCGCCGACCCTGGTGATCGGCGCCTACCTGGATCAGCTCGACGAGCTCGGTGTCGACCTGAACGCCCCGGTCATCACCGGCGCCACCAAGAACCGGGAACGTGAGGCGCTGTTCGACGCCTTCCGCTCCGGTGAGATCCCCGTGCTGGTGGTGAGCAAGGTCGCCAACTTCTCCATCGATCTGCCGGAAGCCTCGGTGGCGGTGCAGGTTTCGGGAACCTTCGGTTCCCGGCAGGAAGAGGCCCAGCGCCTCGGCCGGCTGTTGCGGCCGAAACAGGATGGGGGACAGGCGCATTTCTATTCGGTGGTCGCGCGCGACACGCTCGACGCCGAATACGCCGCGCACCGGCAGCGCTTCCTGGCCGAGCAGGGCTATGCCTACCGCATCGTCGATGCCGACGACCTGCTCGGTCCGCCGATCGGGGACGGCGTGTAGCACTGTTCGCCAGGTCAAAGGGGGGTAGCGTGCGGTGTGTGAACCCCTCGGCAGATAAGTGGAGGCAATTCCTCCGCAACTTGTGCTAGGAAGGAAGGCGTGCGCCGCTTCGAATTCGTGGTCGACCGTGAACACGCTCATGCGGTGAACGAGACGTTCACCGGATTACGCAGGTTGCGCCTGGTGGCCCTGCTGGTCGCCGGTCTCGCCATCGCGGCCACGGCGGCGCTGGTGTGGAGCGGGCAGGCGTGGGGATTTCTGCTCGCGGTGGTGTGCGTGCTCATCGCGGGCATCGCGCTGTGGGTGGCGTTGTGGACGCCGCATCGCTCCAGCATCGAAAAGCTCTACCACGACGGGGTGCTCGTCCCCGCCGTCGTCAGCGATGCCGAGCCGGGCGCGATCGTCTTGCTCGCCCTGGTCGATATCGCCGAACCCGCTGCGCCGGAGCGCAGTTGGGCTCTGATCACCCGCAAGGTGCGCACGCTGCCCGGACACACGCCGCAGCGCGGTGAGCGGGTGCCCGCCGTCGCGGTGCGCACCGACCGTGCTCCGCGTCAGGTCGGCGAACGCTGGCAGCTGGTCACCGCCATGCCGATCGCCTGGGGCACGCGCGACGACGCGGTGATCGAGCGCGCGTGCGACGCCATCAACGAGGTCGAATGGCGGCTGCTCGCGCAGAACCTGGCACTGGCATCGCGGGTGAAACGCACCGCGACCAAGCGCCTGCTGCTCGACCCACAGCACCTGCCCTCCGACCTGGGCTAGGGGCGCACCTGCGACGATGGTTCGGTTCGTGCGATCCGGTCGACGAAAGGTGTCCTCGACATGCGCTGGTCGGCCGGGTTGTGCGTGGTGTTCGCGCTGGTGGCGCTGGGAGTTCCTCCGGTAGCGGCGGATTCGGCCTTGATCGGGGCTCCGGGGCTGGGTGATCCCTACTATCCGCTGGACGGGAACGGCGGCTACGACGTCACCCACTACGACGTGTCGATCGACTACGAACCCGGTGCTCACCACCTGCGCGGCACGGCCCGCATCGACGGCCGCGTCACCCAGCCGCTGGCACAGTTCAACCTCGACTACAGCGGACCCGAGGTGCTGATGGTGACCGTCAACGGTCAGCCCGCGGGGTTCGCCCACGACGGTGAGCACGAGCTCGTGGTCACGCCACTGCTACCGCTGCCGCCGGGGCTGCCGATGCGGGTCATCGTCGACTACGCCGGCGCGGCAGCCGACACCGAGGGCGAAGGCTGGACGCACGCGCCCAACGGTGGTGCGTTCGCCGTCGGTGAGCCGCACAGCGCGAGCACCTGGTACCCGCTCAACGACACCCCCTTGGACAAGGCGACTTTCACGCTGCACGCCACGGTGCCCGCCGACTGGGAGATCATGTCGATCGGCGACCGCACCGAGCACGTGGTGCGCGACGGCCGGTTGCACACCACGTGGGAGACCCGACAGCCCACGATCGGCTATCTGACCACGGTCGCGGTGGACCACTTCACCTTCCTCGAACAGCGGCGCGCGAACGGCACCGCGGTGCTGAGCGCGTTCGCGCCGGAATCCGGCGACAATCGCGAAGACGAGCAGCGGCTGCCCGAGATCCTCGACTTCCTCGAAAGTCTGTACGGTCCTTACCCGTTCGATGTGGCCGGTGGGATCTATGTGGATACCGAGCTGCCGTTCTCGCTGGAGACCCAGACCCGGCCGACCTACGCGCCGTGGACCGATCTGAACACCGTGGTGCACGAGCTGGCCCATCAATGGTGGGGCGACACCATGTCGGTGCGGCAATGGTCCGACATCTGTCTCAACGAATGCTTCGCCAGCTATACCGCCGATTACCTGTGGCCGGAGCGGATCGACCAGGCCGACGTGGACACCGAGTATCGCGAGACCATCGCGAAATACCTGGACGATCCCAGGTTCTGGAAGATCGCGCTGGCCGCGCCGGGCGCGGGCGACGAGTTCACGTCCGTCTACTATCGCGGGCCGCTGTTCCTGCACGCCCTTCGCAAGTTGCTCGGTGAGGACGTGTTCTTCGCCGCGGTCAAGGATTTCGTGAACGCGCATCGCGACGGTCACGCCTCGATGCCGGAGTTCCGGGAATTCCTGCAGAGCAGGACCTCGATGCCGCTGGGCGAGTTCCTGGCCGAATGGCTGGACGGGACGAGACCACCGCGCGACGCGTTCCTCTACCCGGGCACCCTGCATCCCTAGTCGTCGGTGAGCCGAGCGCGGGCGCGCTCGACCCAGCGCTGCATGCGATCGAATTGACTGCGCGCAGCCGTGAATTCGCCGCGCGCTCGATGTTCGGCGGTGTGGGCGAAGTGGCGTTGCTGCTCCGCGTGCTCGAGTTCGGCGCGGAGGTCGGCGATGCGGGTTTCGACCTCGTCGAGGTCGGACTTCGCCCGCGCGGCAGCGGCTTCGGCCTCATCGCGATCGGTGCGGGCGGCTGCCAGACCGGATTCGGCGTCGTCGAGTTCCTGCTGGGCCTGCGCGCGACGCTCGGCTTCGGTGTCCTTCGGTGCGGTGCGGGGTGTGCTCGCGCGCTTGGGGGTGGCCTTGCCACCGGTGATCGCGACCAGACCGGCCGGGCCGAAGCCGTCGTAGGTGACCGTGGTGGGCAGCACTCCGGCGCGAACCAGATCGGCGACATCGGGGTCGGCCAGCGCCGCGGTGAGAGTTTGACCGACCTCGCGCAGCACCTGCTCACTCGCCGGGCGATCGTGCTCGGCGGCCAGTTCGGCGGCGCGCTTGGTCATCGCGTTCACGACCTGTTGACGCTGGGTGCCCAGCGCGCGCAGCTTGTCGCCGGAGAGCTGACGCTGGGCCGACCGCAGGGCGTCGCCCAGATCGAGCAGGGCGGCGATCTCCTGCGGTGCGTGCCGGGCCAGCAGGTTGACCGTCCAGGCCGCGACCGTGGGTTTGCGCAGGGCGGTGATGGCCTTGGCCAGGTCGCGGTCACCGTCGGCGCGGGCCTGGGCGGCGCGTTCGGCGCGGGTCGACACGAAGTCGCCGGGGTCGAGGGTGTACAGCTCGCCTGCGACGTCGTCGAGGGTCATCTTTGTGATGGTAGACAGGTTGCGCTAGGGGGGAGCGCGGGCGCGGGGCACTTGGGTATCGTCACCGGCGGTTGTGTTCACCCTGAACCGTTCGGTGAGTGAGGTTTTCAGTGATTTTCCCGGAGAAGCGGCTGTTGGCGCGGATCGTGCTCGGGCCGGTGGCCGCGATGGCCCTGGTCGGAGCGGTGGTTTCGTGCTCCTCCGATGATTCGTCGTCGGCCGGTGCTGTCGCGGTGGGGTCGTGCGTGGAGGTCAGTGACAACGCTGCCGACGCGATGAAGGCGACGGTCGGTGACTGCTCGTCGGCGAAGTCGAACTACCGGATCGTGAAGGTCGGGGCGGACTGCGCCGCCGACAACGCCGCGTTCAACGGCACGGTCGGGGACGCGAAGAGCACGCTGTGCTTGGCGCCGAATTTCGCCGAGGGCAGCTGCTACGCGGAGGCGGGGAAGCGGCCCGCGGAGTCGGTCGACTGTACGGCGGCCGAGGCTTCGTTCAAGGTGGTCAAGCGGATCGACGGGCAGACCGACGAACTGCTGTGTGGCGCGGACGCCACGCAGTTCCGGACGGTTCCCGACCCGAAGACGACCTTCTGCATGGCCAAGCCCTAATCGAGCAGGGCCACCGACGCGATGCGGTGGAGGGTGAAATGGCGGGTTGCCCCGCTCACCGGGTCCACCGCGTCCAGTTGGCCGTTGCCGACCCGCAGCGGCTCGACCACCCGCTGGGTGGCCACGCCCTGGGCGTCCACGTAGCCGATGTTCACCGGGCGGCCGACTCTCGCCGCCAGCTGGAGCAGCGCGAGGGTGGCCGCGGTGCCGGTGCGGGTGCCGTCGGTGCGCACCGAGCGACCGGTGCGGGCACCCGCGGCGCGTTCGCCCGCGCGGAGTTCGGTGACCAGCTGGGCGAGCTGGTCGTCGTTCGGCGGGGTGGGGCGGTAGGGCCTGCGGGCCAGCGGGCGGACCGAAATCCGCGCGCCGCGAGGACGCAGGTCGACGATGGCGCCGCCGGAATCCTCGCCCGCGGGGGCGAAGCCCGCTTTGCGGAGCTGGTCGAGCATTTCGGCCAGGGGCGCCAGCGCAATCGCCACGGTGGGGGCGATTGCGCGCAGCGCCAGGGTTTCGGCCACGGGAGCGGCGAGGACCTGGGCCAGCAGCGCCGGGTCGTCGCTGCGCAGGAACGACTGGGCCATGCCGACCCGGAGCTGGCCGTGGCGGCGGGCCACGTCGTCGATGAGGTAGGTCAGCGACTGTGGCACGGGGGTGCGGGAGTGGGTGGCGAACAACGCGTGCAGTTCGGCGGCGGTGAGGCCGGCGTCGAGCGCGCGGCGGACCGTGGCGTCGCTGACCCGGTACACCGTTGCCGCGCCCGCTGATTCGACATCGGCGACCAGGCCGATCTTGGCGCGCAGTTCCGGTACCAGCGGGCCGGGGGCGATCACCGTGAGATCGGCTTGGACCAGGACGTGGTCGACCGGTTTCGGCAGCGCCGCGGCCATTTCCGATTCGGCGTCGGCGACAGAACCGTGCAGCAGGGCCCGGCCCGCCGAGTCGAGGGCACCACGGCCGAGCAGGCCGACGACCGCCGCCTCGGCGAGGGTCGCGGTGACGGCATCGAGGCGGAAGTGCCTGCGCCGGCGCGGCATTCGCCAAGCCAGCAGTTTGCCGATATCGGCGGGAGTCACCGCGGTGCCGGTCGGATACTCGGCGAGCAGGCCGAGGATCGCCGCACGATCGCGCACCGCGTGGGGCACGCGCAGCTCCGCCGACAGGGCCGCGATCGGCTTGTCCGCGGCATCGCGCAGGCCGATCATCCACGGCATCCGATCCAGCTCCAGCCACGCCTGCGCGAGTGTCACCCAGCGGGTCGCGGGCGGGGCGTCGAGCCAGGAATCCGCGGCGGGCGTCGGGGCCCAGAAGTCGTCGGTGGAGTCGAGGTCGGGGGTCGGTTCTGGCAGGCCCTTCTCGACGAGTTTCGCGGCGGCCAGCAATTCGAGCAGCAGGCCGGTGCGTTGCTCGTCGATGCCGGTCTGCTTGGCCAGCCTGCGCAGTTCGCGCACGCCGAGTCCGCCCGCGCGCAGGGCGGGGGCGGGCAGCGCGCCGAGCGCGTCGATCAGGTCGCCCGCGTCGCGCAGCAGTTCGCCGACCTCACCCGCGCCGACGGCGTTCACCTCGGTGGCGGCGTTCTTGCCGAGGGCGGGTTTGGGTGGGGCGAGCGCGTGCGGGTCGGTGACGGGTTCGCCGCGCAGGATCTGGCCCACGGTGACGGGCAACTCCACGGTCTCGTCGTCGATCCGGTGCAGCAGCCGGGCGGCGAGCAGGCGCGGCACGGGCCGGTCGGGATCGGTGCCGGGGGCGGCGTCCCTGGTACGGCCTCGGGGCCCGGTGGTGGCGAGTTTGTCCAGCAGCGCGCGTTCGGGCGGGCTCACCCTGGCCAGCGCGGCCGATACCTCGGGCTCGGTGAGCGCGTCGGGGAGCGCTGTCGTCGCGCCAAGCGGCCAGGGCAGGGCTTCGGCGGCGCTGGGTGTCAGGTCGAGGTGGTCGCCGACCTGCCACACGAGGGCGCGGTCGAGCAGGCGGGTCAGCGCGGTGGTGAACGCGGTCTTGGTGACGCGATCCTTGAGCTGCGCGTGCAGGGTGGTGCGAGTCAGCGGCGTGAGTTCGGCGCCGATCGTGCGGGCGTCCTCATTGGCCGTCAGCGCCTCGATGATCGCGAACTCGAGGGTGTCCAGATCGTCGGCGGCACGCAACACCGATGCGCGCTGCTGAGCGCGCACGGCGAGCACCGACATCGACGCGGGCAGCGGTACCGCCAGGTCCGGCCGCAACTGCAGCAATTTCACCAGCTGGGCATCGGTGCGCGCACCGAGCCAATCGGCGAGAGAGTCTGTCGCGATCACCGATCGAGCCTACGTGGTTGGGTATGCCAGAATGAGCCGGTGGTGAACAAATCGAAGAAACCCTACGTCGACAACGGCTGGCCCGAGGTGGCCGACGGCGAGCACGCCGTGACCGAACTGTCGTCGACCCGCGCCGGTAATCTCTCGCCTTTCGGTGAGGACACCGAGTTTCCCGTCCCGGCCGCGACGCTGCCGTACGTACACCCTCAGACCACCATCAACCGGGTGTAATTCGGACGAGAAAAACAAGAGCCCGCATCCTCGAGGATGCGGGCTCTTGTTGTGTATGCGGGCGATCAGGAGGGCAGCAGACCCTTGTTCGCCTGGAAGAAGTCGATCACGGCCGGGTCCAGCTGAGAACCCTTGGCGGAGTTGACGAAGTCGAGAGCCTGCTGCGGCACGGCGATGCCCTGCTGCTGCACGACGGTGAGTGCGCGGTCGACGGCCGAGAACACTTCCTGGCTCGGATCCTGGACCTGCGGCACGTTGACCTGCGGAGCCCAGCTCGGCGCCGAGGGAGCGACACGCTCGGACGGTCCGCTGCTCAGACCCAGCTGCGAGGAGCAGGACGGCCAAGCGCCCCAGCCCTGGGAAGCGAGAACCTTTTCGGCGACCACGATCTGCTGTTCGCGGGTGGCCTGGTTGGCGGAGGCGGCGTACTCGCCACCGCCGTGTGCGGTCCAGGTGGAGGGCGAGAACTGCAGCCCACCCTGAAAACCGTTGCCGGTGTTGATGCCCCAGTTGCCGCCGGCTTCACACTGTGCGAGGCGATCCCAGTCGGAGTCAGGGGCCGCGCTGGCGTTTCCTGCGAGGGCAGCGGCTGCGGTGCCGAAGATCGCGCCGGTGACGGCGACCTTGGCAGCAGTGCGCCCGGTGGAAGTCGGCTTGCGGTGGCGTCCACTCATATCGGGTTTCTTCCTCTCGTTCGCACCTGCATGTGGCCCGGACTGAGAGGTCTCCCGGTCCGCCCTCATCCCTTGTTTCCAATCGGGGTCCGGTACCCGCGGGGTGAGGTTCGGTGCGGCGGGCCGGTGGTTCCGGGGGTTACCCCGGCTGAGAGAAACGGTACGACGGTCAGCGGCGAATGTCACTATTTGGTAACCGGCGGGTCCCGGTGGGTCTCGGGGTCGTCTCAGGGTGATCCCTGATGTGTCCGCGCAGGTAGTCGCGGTGCCGAATGTGCGCGACAGCTGTGCGCTCACTTCGTGACCGCGCCGTTATGTGACGAAGGTCACATGTTTGGCTGGATGATATTCGGTGGGGTATTCGGTTGACGCGTCAACGCGCGCGTCGGCCCGACCACAACGCGAAAACCAGCGCGAGCAGGAAGCCGACGGGTGCGAGCATCGCCAGGCTGTAGAGCCACAGCCCCGGATCGCTGTCGGACACGATCGGCGTCACGAAGATCGCGACCACCGCCAGAATTCCGATACCGAACAGGACGAGGGCCACGTGCAGCAGGCGATCGCCGGAGCGTCGCGGACCGGGCGAGGCCGGATCTGGTGAGTTCGTCACCGATGAACCGTAAAACTGATGTGCTCGCGATATAGCCACCGGGGTAGACTCGCAGCACATCGCGTCCCGCCTTGTTGGGGGGCGCGTTCTTTTCGCGACAAGCAAGATTGTGTAACCCGGGCCACAAGGGTTCGGGTGCCGAATGATGAACGGGTGAGCGCAGTGCCGACCGGCCGGGTGAAGTGGTACGACGTCGAGAAGGGCTTCGGCTTCCTGTCTCAAGACGAGGGCGAGGACGTCTATGTCCGCTCGTCCGCGCTGCCCGAGGGCGTCGAGGGACTCAAGCCCGGACAGCGTGTCGAATTCGGCATGGCCGCCGGTCGCCGTGGGCCGCAGGCGCTCAGCGTGACGGTGCTCGAGGCGCCGCCGACCGTCGCCCGCGATCGTGACCGTGGGCAGGCGCCCGCGCGCAAGGACGCCGGGCCGCGCAAGTCGCCCGACGAACTGCACGGCCTGGTCGAGGACATGATCACGCTGCTGGAGAGCACTGTGCAGCCGGATCTGCGGCGGGGTAAGTACCCGGATCGCAAGATGTCCCAGCGTATTTCCGAGGTCGTGCGGGCCGTGGCTCGCGAACTCGATCACTGAGGTTTTCGCGCAACCGGCCCCGAACGAATGTCGTTCGGGGCCGGTCGCGTTTCTGGCTCAGGACTCGCGAGGTTCGGGCTCGGGCGTGACGATCGACCAGGCGGCGTGCGGGATGTAGCTTTCCTGCCCGGTGGCGATGTCACGGGCCAAAATCGGCAGCTGCACCTCGATGCCGATCAGGCGCAGGTCCGGTTCCGGCTTCGACTCGATGGTGAGAGCCCTGGCGCGGTCCGGGTAGTCGGCGAAGCTGAGCACCCGGTCCAGCTGCTCGCCGCTGGGGCGCTGGTAGATCAGCTGGATGAGCCAGGGAGATTCGGCGACCGCGTCGGGCAGCGAGAGCTGTACGGGGTCACCGGCGGGGACCTCCAGCGGCGTGGTCTCGCCGTACCGGCAATTCTCCATCCGCACCGTGCAGTACATGAACGGGTCGACCGTGATGGTCGTGCCGTGCGCGTACGCGGTGAGCTGCGGGGTGTGCGCGGGCGCCTTCGATACCGCCACCCCCACCCACACCGCGGTCACCGCGATGACCGCGAACAGTCCGGCCGCGACCAGCGCGACGATCGTTCGAGCGTTGAGCTTGCTCACCAGGTGGGGTCTCCTGTCCCTCTCGGATGGGTGTTGGGCACTTCCTGCTCGACGTGCTGGGGGCGATTGCCGCCAAGGCCCGGCAGCAGCGAGTGCCCGGTATAGCTGACGAACGTCTGGAGCAGTCCGGCCAGCAGGATCACGCTGATCAAGGCGAAACCCTTCCAGTATTCGATCGGCATCAGCACACCGGCCGCCCCGCCGACGACCCAGCTCAGTTGCAGCACGGTCTCCGAGCGGCCGAACCCGGACGCGATCGATTCCGGTGGGAGGTCGTCCTGGATGGCGGCATCGAGGGAGACCTTCGCGAGCGCGCTGGCCGCGGAGGCCACCAGTGCGGCTACGGCGGCGCCGAACAGATTCCCGGTGAACGCTGCGAACAGCGCGACCACCGCGCACGCGCCGGTGCAGCCGAGGACCACCGGCGACGGCCTGCCCAATTGCAGCCGGGCGCCGGTCGCGTTGCCGCCGAAGTTGCCGATGGCCGCCGCGGCGCCGACCAGACCGAGCATCGCCGCCTGTTCGCTGGGACTGCCGCCCGAACCCTTGGCGACGAAGGCGATGTAGAAGGTGAGGAAGCCGGTGAGCACGCGAATCGAACTGTTGCCCCACAGGCCGGTCACTACGGCTCGGCCCAGCGGCTGACGCCGTTTGCGCGGCGGCACCGCGGACTGCTCGCCGCGGTGGATGACCTCGGTGTGCGCGTCGGGGCCGTGGTAGGTCAGCGTCGCGGGGACCTCTCCCTCGGTCACCTCGACCCAGCGCGGAATCCGCAAGCTGAGGAACACCCCCGCGACGGCGATGCCGGTGGCGAAGATCAACGCGCCGGTGGAACCCGCGATCAGGGCGGTGAGCGCGGCCAGGGCGCCCGCGCCGATGGTGCCGCCGACCAGACCGAACACGGTCAGCCGGGAATTGGTGCGCACCAGGTCGATATCCGGTGGGAGCACGCGTGGCGTCACCGCGCTCTTGAGCACGGCGAAGGATTTCGAACCGACCATCATGCACAGCGCCAGCGGATACAGGCCCCAGGTGTCGATGTTGAAGATCAACAGCAGCGCGAAGCCCGCGCGCAGGCCGAAGGTCGTCGCCAGCGCGAGCCTGCGACCGCGTTGCAGCCGGTCGAGCAGCGGGCCGATCAGCGGCGCGATCAGCGCGAACGGCGCGATGGTGATCAGCAGGTACAGAGCGACCTTGGTTTTGGATTCGGCGGTGGCGCTGGCGAAGAACAGGGTGTTGGCCAGGGCCACCGCGATCGCGGCGTCGAGCGCGAAGTTCGCCATGGTGGCGTAGGTGAGCGCGGTCAGGCCGGACTGGTCGGCGCCGTCGGCCTTGGCGGCGCGCTGGAAGGTGGCGATGCCGCGTTCGGTGAGTTCGCGGCTGCGCATGGCGGCTACGCGGGTGACGGTGAGTTTCCGGGGGACGCGCTGGTCGACCTGGTCGTCGACGCCTTCGTCGCGAGGAAAGGGACGGGTCCCCGCCGGGCCGGAGTCGTCCCCGGGGTGGTCGGCGCGCCATTGCTCGGCGCGTGGTGCGGCCGGTCGGCCCCGGTCGTCGAAGGGTGGCCGGCGCTGCGGATAGTCGTCCGGTGTGCGCCCGGCGGGTGCCGCGTTCGGCACGGGCGTGGTCGGGGCAGCCGGGTCGACGGGGCGGTGGCGCCGGAACAGGCTTTTCGACCGGACCGTCGGCGGCTCGGCGGGCAGCGGCCGTTCGGGCCGGGGGAAGACCTTGCGCGGTGCGCGCGGCGGGTACTGCCCGTAGCCGGGGTGTGGGTCGGCGGCAGTACCGTCCCGGCGACCACGGTCAGGACCGGATGGATCGCGGGGCGTAGTCACAAGTCCAATTCTGTCGCACTCGGGCGGCGCGTGTTCACTCGCGCCGCGGCAATGTCGGCCACATCGGGGTTATTTCCCGACGAAACGCACTTCGAACATGCGCGGCCAGTACTTGCCGGTCAGCAGGAACCGATCGGTGCCGGGCAGGTGAGCGATGCCGTTGAGCACATCGGTGCCCGCCCGTTCGGCGGGGGTGAGCAGTCCGCCCGCCTCGATGACGGCGAGAATCCGGCCGGTCTCGGGATCGATGCGCAGAATCTCGTCCGTCGGGTAGTTGTTCGCGTAGACCGTGCCGTCGTCCGCGCAGTCCAATTCGTTCGGCTTCGGATCGCGGTAGCCCGACAGCGTCACCGAACCGGTCTGCGCGAAGGTCACCGGGTCGCGGAAGGTGAGCGTGCCGGTGCCGTCGCTCATCACCAGCCGCTGTGGCTGTGCGCACAATCCCCAGCCCTCACCCTGATAGTCGGCGCGACCGGTCTCGGCCAGGGTGACCGGGTCGCGGGCGATGGCGAAACCGTCCTGCCAGGTCAGCTGCCACACGATCGCGCCCGCCCTGGTGATGCCCTCGCCGAACACGCGACCGGGCAGCTCGACGCGCGCTGTTTCGGCGCCCGTGCGCTGGTCGGCGGCCCGCGCGGACGACACGCCCCACATTCCGGTGCTCTCGTAGCGGACGCCGTCGACCACTTCCAGGCCCTGGGTGAAGGCCTGCGGATCGTGCGGTGACGAGCCGATCACCTCGACTCGCAACCGCGTCGGTCCGGGCTCCTCGGGACCGCTACAGGCCCCCGCGCCGAGCACACTGACCAGCACTGCGACGGCCAACGAACTGCGATTGCACTTCATACGGCAAAATGTATGCCGTGAGCGCAGTATCTGTTTCGGAGTCCGGCGTGCGTCCCGTTCTGGCCGACGCGGCCGAGGTCGCACGTCGTGCGCTCGTCGCGTTGGAACCCGACGGGGTAGGAGTCCATCTGGGGGTGAGCGCCGAGGACGACACCGCGGCCACCCACCGGTTCGAGGCGACCCTGCCCGGCTACCGCGGCTGGCAGTGGGCCGTCGTGGTCGCCGCGCCTCCCGGCGCCGACCACGCGACGGTGAGCGAGTCGGCGTTGCTGCCTGCCCTCGACGCCCTGATCGCCCCCGATTTCGTCCCGTGGGAGCAGCGGGTCCGCCCCGGCGACCTCGGCCCCGGCGACCTGCTCGCCGCCCCCGCCGACGACCCCCGTCTCGTTCCCGGCTACGTCGCCACCGGCGATCCGGTGATCGACGAGGTGGCCCGCGAGGTCGGCCTCGGCCGTGTCCAGGTGCTCAGCCTCGAAGGCCGCGCCGACGCCGCCCAGCGCTGGTTCACCGAGTTCGGCCCCGACACCGAGATGGCGAAGGCCGCCCCCGGCACCTGCGGCATGTGCGGCTTCTACCTGCCGCTGGCCGG
This sequence comes from Nocardia sp. NPDC056952, assembly GCF_042674185.1. Classification (NCBI taxonomy): domain Bacteria; kingdom Bacillati; phylum Actinomycetota; class Actinomycetes; order Mycobacteriales; family Nocardiaceae; genus Nocardia; species Nocardia sp. NPDC056952. Next base: position 317,801 of record NZ_JBHURA010000004.1, read on the forward strand.
CGCCCTGCGCGAGTCCTTCGGTGTCTGCGGCAACGCGATGGGTGCCGACGGCCACGTCGTCCACATCGAATACGGCTGCGGCGCCCACTCCGACGTGGTGGCCCCCAGCGGCAACGGATCCCCGCTGTACGAGGCATTCGACGACCACGCGGTGGATTTCGTCGAGATCGTCCGCCCGGCTGTCGAGGACGCGATCGACAAGGCCACGTCCCAGACCGCTACCGCGGACTCGGCAACAGAGGCCGCGACCGAGCCTGCTGACGCCGACTCCACGACGGCGGTCGTGGAGGTTGTCGCCGAGACGTCCGCCGACCCGGCGATCGAGGTCGTGGAGGTCGCGGCCGTAACGGTCGCCGCTGTCCCGCCGACCTCGGACACCGAGACCGAGCCGAGTTCCGCGGACTCGTTGACCGAGGTCGGCGAGGCCGCGGCGGAGCGGGCAGGCGACCGGCAGGAAACCGCCGAGGCCGAAGCCGTCGCCGCCGCGGACGCTGAGCGTTCCGCGCTCGCCGAGGGCGCCCTGCCGGAGTCGGCCGATGAGGTCGTCACCGCCGAAATCGCCTCGGATACCGGGGTCCCCGCCGAGACTGCTTCGGCCGAACCCGTCGTCGAGGCCGAACTCACCGTCGGCGACGAATCGGCCACCGCTGAGACCTCGGCCGCTGCGGATGTCGAGAGCTCTTCGGGCGCGTCGGACGAGGTAGCGACTGCTGCCGACGCGGACGCGGAGGCTGCAGCTGCCGCCGAGGTTGTGTCGGGCGCTGAGGGTTCCGTCGAGGGCGAGGCCGCGGTGTCGGGCCCGGAGGCTCCCGCTGAAGGCGAGGCCGCGGTGTCGGGCGATGCGGGTTCCGGCGAAGCGGCGGAGTCGGCTGATCTGAGCGAGCACGGATCGTCGGTGTCGCGCTGAACGGAGCGGGTGACCCGTTCGGTACCGCGGAGCTGCGGGCCGGAGTGCTTGCCGCGTGGCGGGATTCGCCGACGCGGTTACGCGAGGACAGTGCCAGCGAGGCGGATCTGGTGGCCGCGGGCTACCGGGATCGGCTGCTCACCGAGCTCGCGCAGAACGCGGCCGACGCCGCGGCGAAGGCCGGTGTCGCGGGCGAGCTGATCGTGCGGGTACTGGACGGTCGGCTCCACGTCGCGAATACCGGTGCGCCGCTGAGTGTTTCCGGTGTGCACGCGCTGACGGCACTGCGTGCCTCGGGAAAGGCGGGCGCCGCCCAGGTCGGTCGTTTCGGTGTCGGCTTCACCGCGGTGCGGTCCGTCGGTGACGAGATCGAGGTCCGATCGACGACCGGATCGCTGCGCTTCTCCCGTGTCGCCACGCTGAACGCCTTGCACGACACCGGCATCGGCATCCCCGACGACCTCACCACGATCGCGCCCCCGGTCCTGCGCCTGGCCTGGCCGGTGCCGACCACCCCACTCGCAGGCACCGACACCGAAATCGTCGTACACCTGCGCGACGACATCGACCCCGAAGCCCTCCTCGACGCCATGCGAGCCGAGGCTCCCGACCTCCTCCTGGAACTACCGGCCCTCCAGCGCATCCGAATCGATACCGACCAATTCACCAGCGCGGTACAGATTCTCGCCAACACTCGAGCCACCGACGCCGTTCGTCCCGATGCCGCCCGGGCCGCTGTTCCCGCCACCGTCGGCACAGCCGCAGCCGACGGACCGGACGCCGCGGACGAGCTCGACGCGAACCTGTCCGCCGCCGACCACCCCGGCACGCTCTCCCAGCTGACGATCACCCTCCCGTCCGGCGCACGCCGAGCGTGGTGGCAGTACCGCACTCCCAGAGCCCGCTGGCTACTCCCACTCCGCCACGGCCGCCCCGTCGCGACTGCCCCGGATGTCCTGCGCGCCCCCACTCGATCCGACGAGGAACTCTCGCTCCCCGCGATCCTGGTCGCCGATATCCCGATGCAGCCCGACCGCCGCCGCCTCCTTCCCGGCGCCCGCATCACCGAATTGGCCTCCGGATACGCGGATTTCGCCCGCGCGCTGCCGCCCCGGGACCGCCTCGTCCTGGTCCCCACGCCCGGCTTCGCCCGCAGCGAAGCGGACGCGATCCTGCGCGAAGCCGTCATCGCCGAGCTTCGTACCAACTCCTGGCTCCCGGTGTGCGCCACGCGCGACCACACCACAGCCGATCCGTCGGACTTCACGGGGTCCGACTCACCGACTTCGTCCGAGAATCTGCACCTGCCCGGACAATTCGGCACCTATGACGCCGCACAGAACAGTGCTCCCGACCTCGGGGACCTCTTCGCATCGGAGGAGTCCGGCACATCCGGCCACAGCGTCGCGCCGCGATCAGGGCCCGGCACGTCGGCCTCGAACGACCTCCCGGATCTAGCGGCTCTCTTCGCATCCGAGGATGCCGAAGCGACCGGCGACGACGGATCCCATCTCACCTCGGGCGAATCCGCACCGCACAGCGATCCTTTCGCGCCGGAGGAGTCCACCTACGAACCGGTCGCAGCGGACTCGCCGTGCAGCACGCCGACCCGCGCGAGCGTATTTCCCGACCTCACGCCGGAATTGGCCGCGTTCCTCGCCGAGATCACCGGACCGCTGGTGATTCCGGAGCTGTCGGGCCGTGCCGGTCAGGACAAGCTGGCGGTCCTCGATGTCCATCGGCTCGGCCCGGCCGCGGTGGCCGAGCGGTCGAGCGGACTGGAACGTGAACCACGCTGGTGGCGGCGGTTCTACGCCGCCCTGGAACCGTTCGTCGTCGATACCCGAACCGCCGAGGAATTCGGCGCGCTGGCCGTGCCGCTGACCGACGGGCGGCTGGTCACCGGGCCACGGACCGTAGTGCTCGACGATCAGCTCACGGTGGCCGTACCGGTGCACTGGGCGCGCCTGGTGCACCCGGACGCCACGCACCCGCTCCTCGGTCGGCTGGGGGCCCGCAGCGCGAGTTCGGATGACCTGCTCACCGATCCGGCCCTGCGCGACCTGCTCGAGCACGATCCGGCCGACCCGGACACGGTCGCCGCGGTGCTCCAGCTGGCTCCCTTCGCCTCCCATGGCTCGCTGCCCGACTGGCTCGGCCTGCTCGAATTGCCCGACGAAACAGGTGAGCTGAGCCCCGCCGACGAACTGCTGCTGCCCGGCGCCCCGCTCGCCGAAGTGCTGGCATCCGACGCCCCCTTCGGCACCATCGCCGACGCTGCCGTCGCCGAGTACGGCGAGCAAGCCTTGCGCGCGATCGGTGTCGGCTGGGGTTTCGCGGTGCTCACCGATCCGGAACCGATCGGTCCCGACCACGACCTCGACGACGAACAGTCCTGGTGGGACAGCCTTTCCGAAGATCCCCGCGAGCTCGTCGCGGTCCGCGACCTCGACCTGGTCGACGAAGACCGCTGGCCGGAAGCGCTGCGCCACTTGCTGTCCGAGCCGCGTACCCGCGCCCTGCTAGCCGATCGCGACGGCTACACCACCTGGTGGTTACACCGCCACGCCCATATCGACGGCATTCCGCTGGGTCGGCTCCACCACCCCGACGACAACGAATTCGACGGACTTCTGCCGGTATTCGCGGCTGTCGGCATCGAAGGTCCCGACCTCGATGCGCTGCGCCCCGCTCTCGTGCGCCCGGACATCATGTCCGCCGCGCTGGCCGAGGAACTCCTCGACGCACTGGCCGATCCGTCGAAATCCCCTGCCCCCGAGGTGATCGCCCGAACCAATGCCCGTCTGGCCGCCGCGGTCGCCTCCGGCGCCCTCGATCCGCGCGAACTGGATCTCCCCGAGCGGATCCGCGCACTGTCCGGCGACGTCGTCGACGCGAGTACCGCCATGGTTCTCGACCAGCCGTGCTTCGGATTGGTGGTTCCGCCGCAACGCCTCGTCGTCGGCGACACCGCGCACGCGGGGGCGTTGGCCACCCTGCTCGACCTTCCGCTGGTCTCGGAGGAGGTCAGCGCCGAGGTGCTCGGCACCGGGCGCCGAAGTACCTGGGCGGCGGAGCCTTTGGGCGTGGTGCTGCGTCAGCTGTGGTCGCGGCAGGATGTCACCGGCGAGCTGGTGCTGCACGAAACCCTCGAAGTGCATCTGCGCGGGGCGATCTCGGGCACTGTCCACGTCCCCTGGTGGTGCGAGGGCGACGTGACCCACGTGCAGGCGCCGCGCGGCTGATCTATTCCGCGTGCGTGGCGACCATCTCGGCGAGCAGATCGAGCTGAACCTGCACGGACTCGCTGTCGTCGTCGACCAGCCACCGCAGCACGATCCCGTCGATCACATTGAGGATGAACCGGCTCAGCGTCGCCACCGGCGTGTGCCACCGCGTCTCGGTCGCCTCGCTGCAATGGTTGATCACATCGGCGACGGTGCTGTCGTTGAACCCGTACTGCTCGCGGGCGATCGCCAGCTTGGCCGGCGTCGATTCGCCTTCGCGCAGCGCGTAGGTGGTGGTCTCGTAGGTCAGCAACTGCCGTTCGGGAGTGGCTTCGATGTTGCGCCACATCAGTTCCAAACCGCGGCGCACCAATTTCTGAAGTGCTTCTTTTCCTGTTCCGGCGTCTTCCCATACCGTTTCATCGGCATCGACGGAATCGCGCAATTCCATCGAGAGCGCTTTGACCAGCTCGGTCATCAGCGCGTCCTTGTTTTCGAAACAGTAATGCACCACACCTAGCGAGACGCCTGCCGCTTGGGCGACATCGCGCGTGGTCACGCCCGCCACGCCCTTTTTCTCGGCGAGACCGATCGCTGCCTCGATCAGGTGGGCTCGTCGTTCTTCGACGCTCAATCGGGAGGACACTGTGCGAGTTAAGCGCTCACGCCACGAACAGTCAATTCGCCGGTCCGCCAGAAAATCCTGGACATTTGACCAGTTGATGTGGTTGTCTCCGAAATGGAAGTTGCGAAGGAGTCGCCCGATGTCCCTGTCCCGCCGCACCATGCTCGCTGCCTCGGCACTGGGTGCCACGGCACTGCCCATCATCTCGAAGAGGGGAATGCCGGTCGCGCACGCGAATCCCGAGGGATTCGAATTCGGGCTCGGCAGTGCCGATCTCACGGGCCCGGCCGCGGAATGCGGCATGATGGGCTACTCCCAACTCGAACAGACAACAGCGGGAATTCATCTGCGCCCACGCGCGCGTGCGTTCGTGATCGGTGCGCGCGGATTTCGGATCGCGTTCGTCGCGGTGGAGAACGGCGCGGTGTTCGCCTCGGTACACGGCGCGGTTCTGCTCGCGCTCGCCCGCCGTTTCGGTGACCGGTATTCCGAGCGGAATGTCGTTCTCACCTCCACGCACACCCACGCCAGTTGTGGCGGTTCCGCGCACGACTACGCCTACACGCTGGCGACGCTGGGATTTCAGCAGCAGGTCTTCGACGCCGAGGTCGACGGAATCGTCGAGGCGATCGTGGCGGCCGACGCGGACTTCGCGCCGGGCGCCATCAGCCTGGGGCGCGCAGAACTCCACGATGCCAGCGTCAACCGCTCGCGCGTGGCCTTCGAGCGCAATCCGGCCGCCGATCGCGCGGTCTTCCCCGACGCGATCGACCCCGCGGTGACCACGTTGGTGTTCGCCAGACAGGGTCGTCAGGTCGGCGCGCTCACCTGGTTCGCCACCCACAACACCTCGATGACCAACGCGAACCGCCTGATCAGCTCCGATAACAAGGGCTATGCGAGCTACGCCGCCGAGCACCTCGAGCACGGGGTCCGCCACCTCGACGGCGCCGGCTTCCTCGCCGCGTTCGCACAGACCAATGCCGGTGATATGTCGCCCAATCTCGGCCTCACGCCCGGCAACGGCCCGACCACCGACGAGTTCGACAACACCAGGATTCTGGGCGAACGCCAGCATCACGCGGCGAAGGAGGCGGCGGCGCGGGCCGCCGCACAGCAGGCCGAGGTCGCCTCGATGCTGTGCTACATCGATCTCGCCGCACTCACGATCGACGGCCGCTTCACCCCCGACGGCGCCCCGCGACGCACCTCCCCGGCCGCGGCGGGCGTCTCCCTGGCGGCGGGCAGCGTCGAGGACGGCCCGGGCCTGCCCGGCGGCCCGATCCCCGAAGGGGTGCGCAATCCGATGGTCGACTTCCTCGGCGGCATCGACCACCCGCACCCCGCCTGGCTCGCCGATGCCCAGGCCCCCAAGGCGATCTTCGCCCCGCTCGGGCTGATGCCGCCCGTACCGTGGGTCCCGAATGTGGTGCCGATCCAGCTGATCCGCATCGGCGACCTGTATCTGGCCGCCGCGGGCGCGGAATTCACGATCGTCGCCGGGCTGCGCGTGCGCCGCGCGGTGGCGGCGGTGCTCGGCGTCGAGCTGGAACAGGTGCTGCTACAGGGCTATTCGAACAGCTACCACGAGTACGTCACCACCCCCGAGGAGTACGACTCGCAACAGTACGAGGGCGCTTCGACGCTGTTCGGCCGCTACACGCTGTGCGGGTATGTGCAGGAATTCACCAGACTGGCAGCGGCGTTCGCCGCGGGTCAGCCGGTCGGGCGCGGGCCGGCGCCACGCGATGTCTCCGCGCTGCAACCGAACTTCGCCGCCGCGCCAGGGCCCGACGCGACCCCGCCCGGCCGTAATTTCGGTGACGTCCTGATCCAGCCGTCAGCCTGCCGACGCGGCGAACAGGCGGCTGTCGAGTTCGTCTCGGCCCACCCGAAACACAATCCGCGCCGCGGTGACACCTTCTTGCACGTGCAGCGAAAGACCGCGGCGGGCTGGGAGCGGGTGGCCAACGAAGGTGAATGGGACGTCCGTTTCCACTGGCGCGTAGCGGGCGCCTCGGTCTCGATCGCCCGCTTCACCTGGGACATCCCCGCGACGGCCGAACCCGGTGCGCACCGATTCGTGCACTACGCCGACGCGCTGGGCGCCGACGGCACGCTTCGCCCGGTTGTCGGGACCAGCGACGAATTCGCGGTGAGCTAGTCGGTGTCGAGGCCCACCTGGGCGCCCTTGTCACCGCGCCGCGCGGAACGCCGCTGCAACAGGAAGATCGACGACCCCAGCACGCCCACCACGAGCCCCATCAGGCACACCGGGCGGGCATCTGCCCAGCTCGCGTTCATCCACACGACCACGGTCGCGATGACCCACAGGGCGAAGCCACCCAGCACCACGGGGCGTGGGTCGACCAGGATTCTGGGCAGTTGAGGTATCTCGGGACTGACAGGTCCGGCGTCCATACCCAAACAGTAGCCGTGTGAAACCCGTCAGCCCAGCCGGATTTACCGTAGAGTTCTGCACTGTGACAACGCCATCGGACGTCCGTGCCCTGGCCGGTGACCTATCACTGGCCGTCGTGCGGCTCACGAGACACCTGCGCGGACGCCGTTCCGATGCGCAGATCTCGCTTACTCAGCTGTCGGCTCTGGCGACGCTGGCTCGTGATGGCGCGATGACGCCCGGCGCGCTGGCAGGCAAAGAACGCGTTCAACCGCCGTCGATGACCCGTGTCATCGCCTCGCTCGCCGACCTCGCCCTGGTCCAGCGCCGCCCGCACCCGACCGACGGCAGGCAGATCATCGTCTCGCTCTCGCCCGCCGGTCGCGCGCTGATCGCCGACGAGACCACTGCGCGCGAGGTATGGATGACCGGTCAGCTCGCCGGACTGCGCCCCGAGCAGATCGCGGTGCTCGGGGAAGCCGTCGGCATCATGAACCAGATCGTCGCCGAATCGGAGTGATCAGCTCGATTGGCGCGCCGCGTCGGCCGACACCACGTCATGGCCGAGCGGGAACAGTGACAGCGGCACCAGCTTGAGATTCGCCCAGGCGAACGGCAGACCGATGATCGTCACCGCCAGCGCGATGCTGGTGAACACATGGCCCAGCGCCAGCCACCAGCCCGCGAAGACGAACCAGATCACATTGCCGATCAGCGAGCCCGCGCCCGCACCGGGTTTGTCGACGACGGTGCGGCCGAACGGCCACAGCACGTACCCGGCCAGGCGTAGCGAGGCGATCCCGAACGGGATGGTGACGATCAGGATGAAACAGATCAGTGCCGCGAGTAGGTACCCCAGCGCCATCCAGAACCCGCACAGCACCACCCAGAGCACGTTCAAGATCAACTGGACAATCTTCATGCTTCCAGCATGCCAGGATTAGCCGGTGGCCGAAGTGATCGATATCGACGACCCCACCGACCCGCGCGTCGACGACTTCCGTGACCTGTCCAATGCCGACCGCAGGCCGGACCTGCCGGGCCGGAAAGGCCTGGTCATCGCCGAGGGCGTAGTGGTCGTGCAGCGGATGCTCGACTCGCGTTTCACGCCCAGCGCCCTGCTCGGCGTCGGGAAGCGTTTCGAGACCCTCGCGGGCGATCTGGCCGATCGCGATCTGCCGTACTACCGTGCGAGCGCGGAGGTGATGGCCGAGGTGGTCGGCTTCCATCTCAATCGCGGCGTACTCGCCGTGGCGCCGCGTCCGGCGGAGCTCACCGTCGACGAGGTGCTCGACGGCGCCCGCACGGTGGCGGTCCTGGAGGGCGTCAACGACCACGAGAACCTGGGTTCGATGTTCCGCAACGCCGCCGGGCTCGGCGCGGACGCGGTGCTGTTCGGCGACCGGTGCGCCGATCCGCTCTATCGGCGAGCGGTACGGGTGTCGATGGGGCATGTCCTGCGGGTGCCCTTCGCGCAACTGCCGCAGTGGCCGGCGAGTCTGGACCTCGTACGGAACAAGGGTTTCCAGATCATCGCGTTGACGCCGAACCCCGCGGCGGCGAATCTGGCGACGGCGATGACGGGGGAGAAGGTGGCGCTGCTGCTCGGCGCCGAAGGGCCCGGCCTGACCGAAGAAGCCATGCGCGCCACCGATGTTCGCGCGCGCATCCCGATGTCACCCGGAACCGATTCGCTCAACGTCGCGACCGCGGCGGCGATGGCGTTCTACGAACGAGTGCGCACGTCATGAGCAAGGAATGCGAGGGACCGTATCGCGCGCAAGCGGATTCGGTGCCATGGGCGGCCGGCGGCACCGTTGTCGTACTGGTCGCGCTGCTCGGCGGGGTCGCGGTCTACGCCTTCGGATGCGCGCTGGCCGCGGTCAATCCGCTGCTGGCGATCGGGGTGAACGTGGTGGCGGCGGTCGGGGTGGCGCCGACCGCATGGCGGTGGCGGTTCACACCGGTGGTGCGGTGGGTGCTGGCCGGTGCGGCCGCGGCGGTGGTGCTCGGCTGGATCGCCGTGATCGTCTACCAGCTCAGCTGACGCTCACAGCACCCGATCGGCACCGCGCAACCACCCGAAGAGTCCGCGCTTGCGGCGCGTCGCCGCACCGGGACGACCGACCGGCACGCGCTTCTGCTCTGGTGCCTGGCCTTTCGGATACAGCGTGAAACCGCAGACCGGCAGATCGCCGGGAGCGAGCCGGCCGGAAGCGGCCGGGGTCAGGTAGCGGAAACCGAGCCATTCGTCATTGGCGGCGTCGGCGAAATCCGGTGGATCGAACGGCAGTGACTGTGGTTCGGGACGGTCCGGCACCGGATGCTCACCCGCCCAGAAGGTGCGCTCCCACACCATCGGGAGCCCTTCGTTCTCGAGAATGTCCACCCGGGTGGAACTGAACGACCGCCGGAATTCACCACGCTCCCAATGCGCGAACGCACCCCAGTGCAGTGTCGTGTCGTAGGACACGAGATAGGTGTGTTCGGAAGCGAGCGGGCGCACCAGCAGATCGGGCAGCTTCGTCGGATGTACCAGCGCGGCCTCGGCCGTACACACGACGGTCAGCCCGGGATAGCAGCCGATATAGACCTCGTCCCGATCCGGTGCGGCGCACCCGGCGAGCGTCCCGACCATGTGCGGCCGAACGTCGTGGTCGCTGTACAACTGCCCGGCCAGCGCCGCCGCCGCGACAGGATCGGATTCGACGGTTCCGGTCAGCACCGCCACCGGATCAGGCGTGTCGACATACCAGAGCGTAGAAGCCACTGTCCCGCCTCTCTGTCCCGCCTCTCCGGGTATTCGAGCCAGACTCAGGTGGGTGGCTCGACGGCGTCGGCGGCTGGCGGACGTGGTACGTCAGTTCGTTCCCGACGAGTTACCCATGTACTTGCGCGATATGGCGACCGGGCCCCGGACCGTCCGCATCTTTCAGTTGCCGGAGCTGCGGACGCCGAGCAGAACGTCTTCCCATGACGGCATGGGCGCTTTGCCGCGCTTGGTCCGCGCGGGCTTCGGTGCCGGCTTCTCGGCCACCGGCTCCTCGGCGGGCTTCTCCGCTTGCGCCGCGGGCTGGCTCGGCGTGGCGGGAACAGCGGGCTTCGGGGCGGCGGGCTTGGGCGCGGCGGGGATCGGTGCCGCGGGGATGGGCGCGGCCGGAATCGCCGCCGTGCCACCGCCTGCCGCGACCTGACGCTGCTCGTAGTACTCGTCCACGTTCGGCGCCGGCCGGCTCTGCGGGCGCGCGGCGGGTGCGGCGATCTGCTCGCGCGGACGCGGCTCCACCGGGGTCGGCGGTTCGAGCGCCGGCGAGGCGGCCGGAACCGGCGTGGGCAGGATCGTCGCCAGCCCACGCAGCGCGCGGCCGAAGTCGGGATCGATCAGGTCGTTGGCCGGGTCGTCGAGCGGGGACACCGAGCCGCCGTGCGCGTCGGGCTGGTAGCGCCAGTGCGCGGCGATCTCGGAGTGACCGTGGCGCCACTGCAATTGGGCGACCCAGAAACCCTTTTCGTCTTTCCAGGCATCCCACTCGGCCTGCTCGATGGTGTGGCCGCGCTCGGTGAAGGCCGCCGTGACGATCTCGTGCAGCGTTTCCACCGAGGGGCCGTCGGGACGCACCGGGTGCGCCTTCTGCGCCAATTCGGCGGCGCGCGCACGCTCGAGCAATACGGGGTAGGCGAATCGTTCGACTTTGGATTCCGGCATACCGGACTCTGCCGTGACCTGCTCGACGGACGCTCCAGCGCGAATACGGGCCTGGATATCGCGAGGACGCATAGTCGCCTCCGTTTCGATCTCGATCTGGCCGAATCGTGCGAGGTCGCCGCGCGCCGCCGCGCGGAGCTTGTCGTCGGCGGGCAACCGGAACTTGGTACCGGACTCGGTGTCGCTGCACACGATGTGCGTGGAGTCGGGCGTCACCCCGATCACTCGAAGTTCACGCACCGTTACCTCCCTATCGCGTCGGCTACGACACCGCCCACTTTCCTAGACAGTAGTGCACATTACTTGGCCGCGGCAGCAGACACGCACGACTTAAATCGCGCACCAGCCGTGCCCAGGGGGCTAATCTGAGCGGCTCACCACCCGAATTCGGCTTGTGTGCAGGGGTTTTGGTGATAGATCAACATCAAATATCGATACCGAGATCTGTCGAAACTCGGCGAATATTGCGAATGTGTGCAGTCCGAACAAGAAGGGCCGGTGCGCGGCGAACCGAATGGGTTCACCGGGCACCGGCCCTATCGCGGTCTTATCTCAGAGCTGGCCGACGACCCAGTCGATCGAACGGGTCAGCTGCGAAACATCTTCCGGGTCGATCGCCGGGAACATGCCGACGCGCAGCTGGTTACGGCCCAGCTTGCGGTAGGGCTCGGTGTCGACGATGCCGTTGGCGCGCAGGATCTTGGCCACCTTGGCCGCGTCGACCGCGTCGTCGAAGTCGATGGTGCCCACGACCTGCGAGCGGTGCGCCGGGTCCGACACGTACGGGGTGGCGAAGGAGCTCGACTCGGCCCACGAGTACAGCCGCGAGGACGAATCCAGGGTGCGCTTCACGGTCCAATCGAGGCCGCCGTTGGCGTTCATCCACTCGATCTGGTCGGCGAACAGCAGCAGGGTGGCCAGCGCCGGGGTGTTGTAGGTCTGGTCCTTGGAGGAGTTGTCGACCGCGATCGGCAGCGACAGGAACTCCGGGGTCCAGCGACCCGATTCCTTGATCTCGGCGACGCGGGCCAGCGCGGCCGGGCTCATGATCGCGATCCACAGGCCACCGTCGGCGGCGAAGCACTTCTGCGGGGCGAAGTAGTAGACGTCGGAGTCGGCGATGTTCACCGGCAGACCGCCTGCGCCCGAGGTGGCGTCGATGGCGATGAGGGCGTTCTCCGAACCGACCGGACGCGACACGGGGATCGACACACCGGTGGAGGTCTCGTTGTGGGCCCAGCCGATGAGGTCGACCGAGGGGTCCGACACGGGCTCGGGCGCGCTGCCCGGCTCGGCCTTGACGACGATCGGGTCGCCGATGAAGGGGTTGCCCTTGGCCACCGAGGCGAACTTCGAGGAGAACTCGCCGTTGGTCAGGTGCAGCGAACGCTCGCGGATCAGGCCGAAGGCGGCGGCATCCCAGAACGCGGTGGTGCCACCGTTGCCGAGCACGACCTCGTAACCGTCGGGCAGGGAGAACAGCTCACGCAGGCCGTTGCGCACGCGCGCGACGACGTCCTTGACCGGCTTCTGGCGGTGCGAGGTACCGAACACCGAGGCGCCGACAGTCACCAGGGACTGCAGCTGCTCCGGGCGGACCTTGGACGGGCCGCAGCCGAACCGTCCGTCGGCGGGCTTGAGGTCGGCGGGAATGGTCGGGAACGCACTGGTCATGGGGGCGAGTTTAGTGGTCGGCCGAAGCCCGTACGCGCACGGGGGCGGGTCGGGAACCGGCTGTGAGACGGCCCACTCGCGTTCGCCGGAGGATCTTCAGGACACGCCGGTCATGAAGTCGACCAGCCCGAACGGCGCGCTGTCGCCGATGCACAGGTCGAGGATGCGGTGCGCGTCCGAGGCCGCCTTCGCGCTGCGGGGGAACAGTGCCGCTTCGTAGGCGGCGAGTGCCGCTTCGCTGTCGCCGGGGTGCGCGGCGATCGCCGCGGCGAGTTCGGCACCGGTGATTCCCGTTCGACTTCTGGAACGGTATTCCACCGACCTAGTTTGGAACGATGTTCCAGAAGTGTCAAGATGGTGTGCATGGCGACACGTCCCCAACGGACCACCCGACGCGGCGACGCGCTGTCGAAGCAGCGGATCGTGGACGCCGCGATCGAGATCCTCGACGCCGACGGCGAGCGCGCGCTCACGTTCCGTGCCTTGGCTTCGCGCCTGGAGACCGGCAGCGGGGCGATCTACTGGCATGTCGAGAACAAGAGCGATCTGCTCGCCGCCGCGTCCGGCGGCGTCATCGCCCGTGTCCTCGCGAGCTCGGACGACAGCGCGGAACCTTTCGCCGCGATCCGTGCCGTCGCGCTCGGGATGTTCGACGCGATCGACGCCCATCCGTGGGTGGGCGCCCAGCTCGTCCGGGAGCCGTGGCAGCTGGCGATGGTGCAGATCTACGAGCGCATCGGCGCGCAGCTGCGGCTACTCGGCGTCCCCCAGCGGTCGCTGTTCTCCGCCGCGTCCGCGCTGGTGAACTACATCCTCGGCGTCGCCGGGCAGAACGCGGCGAACGCTCGGCTCGAGGTGCACGAGGGCGACCGCTCGGCTTTCCTCGGGGCCGTCGCCGCCCGCTGGACACAGCACGACCCGGCGGAATTCCCGTTCGCCCATCAGATCGCCGAGCAGCTGCGCGAGCACGACGACCGCGAACAATTCCTCGCCGGAATCGACTTCGTTCTCGCCGGGATCGCCGCCCTCGGCTGACCGCGTGGATGCGGTGAGTGCGAGGAATTTGCCCTTGTGTGAAGGACGTTCGCATTACCCTTCTGCCATGAGCCTCGTTGTGGCCGACTCGGGTCGGACCCTGCTCGACCGGTGTGTGTGGGCTTTCGGGCGGCGGCCGGGGTTGCTGTCCGAGGGAGCGCGGCGGGAACTGCTGATCAGGGGGCTGCCCGCGATGGCGAGCGTGCTGTCGGTACGGACACGCCGGGGGGAGGGCGGCTATCGGTTCAGCGTGCGGGTGTCGGTGCCGGGGGAGCTGGCCTACGACGCGCGGGTCCGGCAGCGGGTGCGTAGCCAGGACCTGGAGTGGATGCAGACCGGCGACGTGGTCGGCTGCCGGGTGGACCCGGGGGACCGGGAGCGAGTGGTGCTGTTCGTGCCCGAGGTGCCGGAGTCGGGGCGCAAGGCCGCGGCCAAGATTCTGGCCAACAGGCGGCGGGCGGAGGCGATCGTGCTCGCGGTGGCGCCGATCGCGGCGGACTACACCGGACGCGACGATCCGGTGCTCCGGCTCGATCTCGAGATGCGGGCCTGGGACGAGCCGTTGCCGTGGCGGGTGCGGTTGATTCAGCCGGTGCCGCTCTCGGCGGTCGGCCAGATCGAACTCGGAACGCGGTTGGAGGCGGCGTTCTTCACTGTCGACCGAGGGGCCTCGGTCGCGATCGATTTCGCGGCGTTGACGCGCTGAGCGCGCCTGCCGCGCGGGGCGTCCGCTACAAGTGGACGAACGTGAAACCCGCTGCGCGCAGAGCCGGTAGCACCGCGGCCATTCCGGCCGCGGTCCCCGAACGGGGACGGTGCAGATGCGCGAGCGCGATACCGCCGGGAGTGGCCGCGCTCATCGCCCGCTGCACCTGTGCCGCCGACGCGGTCGCCCCGAAGTCGGCATTGACGGTGAAACCCAGTGGGGTCTCGCCCAATTCGCGCACGATCGCGACCGCCACCTCGTCGTAGTGCGCGGTGCCCGCGCGAAAGAATCGGGGCGCGCGCCCGGTGAGCTCGATGATCCGCTGATGGTTGTCCCAGACCTCGTACGCGGCCTCCTCGGCGGAGGCGGTGCCCGGGACCTTGTAGGCGGACCGGCCCGACACCGAGAGCGGCTTGTGCGCGCCACCGTGATTGGCCAGTTCGAACAGCGGATTCGCCGCCAGGCGCTGTACCCGGGCCGGGTCGGCGTCGACCCAGCGTTTGTTGAGGAACAGCGTGGCCGGGATCTGTTCGGCGATCAGCAGGTCGATCAGGGCCTGGTCGATGTCACTGTTGCCGGGACCGCCACACGCGTCGAACGTGAGCGCGAACTGCTTGCCGCCCGTGGGGAAGCCGCTGGTGATGCCGGGCAGGTCGACGCCCCACTGATGCGGGACGGCGCCCGCGTGCCGGGCGGCCACCTGGGCGGGAAAGGGGGCCGGCATCGCCCCCGGGGTGGCGATCGGGTGCGCGCTCACCGGCGCGACAGGCTGTTCAGCGGTGCGGCCGGTTGCCGCGGGCGCGGCCGAATCACCTTGTGCGACAGCGCATCCTGTGGCAACTGCGGTGGTGAGAGCAGCGCAGGCGCCGAACAGCCGACGCCGCGACAAACCATTGCTGTGCACGATCCACCCCTCACGAACATGTTCGCTGGGATGTTATCGCCGAACCTGTACCGGTGCTCGTCGAACACGTTCTAGCAGGTGAATCATTAGACACCGCAAGTAGCTGAGAATGAACCGGACGCCGCGATCGCGGCGCCCGGTTCGACGACTCAGTGCTGCGAGATGGTGGACCAGCCCGGGACCTCGTCCGGGGTGCGCGGGCCGGGCCCGGTGTAGATCGCGGCGGGGCGGACCAGCTTGCCCAGCTGCTTCTGCTCGAGGATGTGGGCACACCAACCGGCGGTCCGGCCACAGGTGAACATCGCGGGCATCATGTGCGCCGGAACCTCGGCGAAGTCGAGGATGACCGCGGCCCAGAACTCGACATTGGTCTCGATGGCGCGATCCGGCCGACGCTCGCGCAGCTCGGCCAGCGCGGCCTGCTCCAGCGCCGCGGCCACCTCGAAGCGCGGGGCGTCGAGGCGCTGGGCGGTGGCGCGGAGCACGCGGGCGCGCGGGTCCTCGGCACGGTAGACCCGGTGGCCGAAGCCCATCAGCTTCTCTTTGCGGTCCAGAATGCCCTTGACCAGCGCACGGGCGTCACCGGACTTCTCGACGGCCTCGATCATCGGCAGCACGCGAGCCGGGGCACCGCCGTGCAGCGGGCCGGACATGGCGCCGATCGCGCCGGACAGCGACGCCGCCACATCGGCGCCGGTGGAGGCGATGACGCGGGCGGTGAAGGTGGAGGCGTTCATGCCGTGCTCGGCCGCCGACACCCAGTAGGCGTCGATCGCCTCGGTGTGGCGCGGGTCGGGGTCACCCTTCCAGCGGGTCATGAACCGCTCGGTGACGGTGTCGCACTCGTCGATCTTGCGCTGCGGAACGGCGGGCTGATAGATGCCGCGGGCGGACTGCGCCACGTACGACAGCGCCATCACCGAGGCGCGGGCGAGGTTCTCGCGGGCGGTCTCGTCGTCGATGTCGAGCAGCGGCTCGTAGCCCCAGATCGGGGCGAGCATGGCCAGGCCCGCCTGCACGTCGACGCGCACATCACCGGTGTGCACCGGCAGCGGGAAGGGCTCGGCGGGCGGCAGGCCGCGACCGAACTCACCGTCGACCAGCAGGGCCCACACGTCGCCGAACGTCACCTGATCGGTGACCAGATCCTGGATGTCGACGCCGCGATATCGCAGGGCGCCACCGTCCTTGTCCGGCTCGGCGATGTCGGTGGTGAAGGCCACCACGCCTTCCAATCCGCTGACGAAATCCTGTGGTACCGAGCTGGTAGTCATGGTGACTCTCCTTGCAGGGGCATGCCGATATTTCTGAACCCTAGACCCGGACATACCGCGGAGTAATCTCGCCCCTATGCGTGACCTGGACCCCGCCACGACCACCGCGCCCGACCTCGCCGCGATGCGTGTCGACTACGGCAATCCCCTGATCGTCGCTGCCACCGAACCCGATCTCGACGAGACCTGGGTGGCCGGTGGCTGGGAACCGTTGCTGCGCAGCTGGATCGAGCAGGCACGAGGTGCCGGAGTCGCCGAACCCAACGCGATGGTGCTGGCCACGGTCTCGCTGACCGGCCCCGCGCCGCGACCGGTGGCGCGCACGGTCCTGTGCAAGGGACTCTCGCCCGAGGGCGTCACCTTCTATACGAACTACGACTCGGCCAAGGGCGCCCAGCTCGCCGCCGACCCGTACGCGGCGGCGAGTTTCGTCTGGCCCGCGCTCGCCAGGCAGGTGCACGTGCGCGGCGTGACCGAGCGGGTGTCCGCCGCGGTGACCGCGGCTTACTGGGCGGCGCGGCCGCGGGACTCGCGGCTGGGCGCGTGGGCTTCGCAGCAGTCACGGCCGGTGGCCACGCGGGCCGAACTCGATCGCGTGCTGGCCGAGACGACGGCCCGTTTCGCCGATGTCGACGACATTCCCGTGCCCCCGTTCTGGGGCGGTTACCTGCTGCGCCCCGACGAGGTGGAGTTCTGGCAGGGCAGGCGCGGCAGGCTGCACAACCGCATCGTGGTGCGGATCGACGGGCAGACCACAACGGTCGAACGTTTGCAGCCGTAACGAGCGGTGGCCTATGTCACTGCGCCTAAACATGGGATGACCGGGCGGCAGTGGCTAATCTGCGCTGAGTGAAGCTGCTCGCCGACACCGAACCCCTGCGTAATCGCGACTATCGCAGACTGTGGACGACCAATATCGTCACCGTCATCGGCGCTCAGCTCTCGGTGGTCGCGGTACCGCAGCAGATCTTCCAGATCACCGGCAGTTCCGGCTACGTCGGGCTGGCCGGTTTGTTCGGGCTGGTTCCGCTGGTGCTGTTCGGGCTCTGGGGCGGCGCGCTCGCCGATGTGATGGACCGGCGCACCCTGCTCGTCATCACCACGGCGGGCACGGGCCTGACCGCGGTCGCGTTCTGGGTGCAGGCCGCGCTCGGGGTGAACAATGTGTGGCTCGTCCTCGGGCTGTTCGCCACCCAGCAGGCGTTCTTCGCGGTCAACCAGCCCACTCGCAGCGCGCTGATCGCCCGGTTGCTGCCGCCGGAGCAGATGGCCTCGGCCAGTTCGCTGAGCATGACCGTGCAGAACGTCGGCATGATCGCGGGGCCGGTGCTGGCCGGTGTGCTGATCCCCGTGATCGGCCTGTCGATGCTGTATCTGATCGACTCGATCGCCCTGCTCGCGACGCTGTGGGCGGTGTGGCGACTGCCCGCCTTCCCGCCGACCGGCGAGCAGCGTCGCGCCGGGCTGCGCGCCGTACTCGACGGTTTCCGCTATCTCGCGGGCCAGCGCATCCTGCTCGCGTCGTTCGTCGTCGACATCATCGCCATGGTGTTCGGCATGCCGCGCGCGCTGTTCCCGCAGATAGCGCACGAGACGTTCCACGATCCGGCCGAAGGTGGGGTGGCGCTGGGCCTGCTGTTCGCGGCCATCGCGGCGGGTTCGGTGATCGGCGGCGTGTTCTCCGGGTGGATCCCGAGGGTGCGCAGGCAAGGGCTGGCGGTGATCGTGTGCATCGCGCTCTGGGGTGTGGCGATGGTCGGCTTCGGGCTCGCGGTGGGGCTGGCCGGGCACTGGTTCGGGCTGGGCGTGTGGCTGTGGATCGCGGTGGCCTTCCTGGCGTTCGGCGGCGCGGTCGACATGGTCTCGGCGGCGTTCCGCACGGCCATGTTGCTCAACGTGTCCACCGACGAGATGCGGGGCCGGTTGCAGGGCGTGTTCATCGTGGTCGTCGCAGGTGGGCCGCGGATCGGTGACGTTGCCCACGGTTTCGCCGCGGCGAGCATGGGTACTGCTGTAGCGGCTGCCGGTGGCGGCGTACTGGTGGTGATCGGCGTGGTGGTCGCCGCGCTGGCCTTCCCCGCCTTCGTGCGCTACCGGGTCACCCGCGCGCATTCCACCGTGGCCGTGAATTGACTTGTGCGGCAATCGGATTCGGGAATCGGGTCCGCGTGCTGGGCAATCGCCGGGCACCGCCGCGCTGATGGTGTGGAAAACGGGATCGGCGCAGGTCCCCGCCCCTGCGCCGACCTCACCGCGGCACGTGACCGGTGTGAGAACGGGACAGGACAACCCTGATTGCTCGTCCTGACCGAACAACAGCTAGCGTTAGCGCAAGCGCACCTGTGCCGACCGCACCGGTGCCTACGGTTCTAGCCTGAGAGGGATCCTTCCGTGCCCGCTGAGAACATCACCAACGTCACCGAAGACGCCAAGGCGGTACTCCAGTACCCCGGTGGCGAGTTCCCGATCTCGGTCACCAAGGCCGCGGAGGGTAACGACGGGCTCGACTTGGGCAAGCTGCTGGCCAGCACCGGTTACGTCACCTATGACCCCGGTTTCATGAACACCGCGTCGACCAAGTCGGCCATCACCTACATCGACGGTGAAGCGGGCATCCTGCGCTACCGCGGCTACCCGATCGACCAGCTGGCGGGCCGCTCGACCTTCATCGAGGTCAGCTACCTGCTCATCTACGGCGAGCTGCCGACCCAGGCCCAGCTCGACGACTTCACCGATCGCATCCGCCGCCACACCCTGCTGCACGAGGACCTGAAGCGGTTCTTCGACGGCTTCCCGCGCAACGCGCACCCCATGCCGGTGCTGTCGTCCGCGGTGAACGCGCTGTCGGCGTACTACCAGGACTCGCTGGACCCGCGCGATCCCGAGCAGGTCGAGCTGTCGACCATCCGCCTGCTGGCGAAGCTGCCGACCATCGCGGCGTACTCGTACAAGAAGTCGGTCGGTCAGCCGTTCCTCTACCCCGACAACTCGCTGTCGCTGGTCGAGAACTTCCTGCGGATGACCTTCGGCTTCCCGGCCGAGCCCTACGAGGTCGACCCCGAGGTCGCCGCCGCGCTCGACATGCTGCTGATCCTGCACGCCGACCACGAGCAGAACTGCTCCACCTCGACCGTGCGCCTCGTCGGCTCCTCCGACGCCAACCTGTTCACCTCGGTGTCCGGTGGCATCAACGCGCTGTGGGGCCCGCTGCACGGCGGCGCGAACCAGGCCGTGCTCGAGATGCTCGACGAGATCAAGGCCAACGGCGGCGACGTCAAGGAATTCATCCGCAAGGTCAAGAACAAGGAAGACGGCGTGAAGCTCATGGGCTTCGGGCACCGCGTCTACCGCAACTACGACCCGCGCGCCACGCTGGTCAAGCAGGCCGCCGACAAGATCCTGTCGAAGATCGGCGGCGACGACCAGCTGCTCGACATCGCCAAGCAGCTCGAAGAGGCCGCCCTCACCGACGACTACTTCGTGTCGCGTCGCCTGTACCCGAACGTCGACTTCTACACCGGCGTCATCTACCGGGCCATGGGCTTCCCGACCCGCATGTTCACCGTGCTGTTCGCGATGGGTCGTCTGCCCGGCTGGATCGCGCACTGGCGTGAGATGCACTCCGAGCCGCTGAAGATCGGCCGCCCGCGCCAGATCTACACCGGTTACGGTGAACGCGACTACCGCGCGATCGACAACCGCTAGTTTCGATCCGCCGTTGTCGGAAACTTTGTTGGGTACAGCAATCTATCGAAGGGGATAGCCCGCATGACCAAGCCGGAGATCGAATTCCAGGAGGGCCCCGCGCCCACCGAGCTCGTCATTACCGACCTCATCGAGGGCGAAGGCAAAGAAGCGGTGGCCGGTGGCACCGTCGAGGTGCACTACGTCGGCGTCGAGTTCGACAACGGTGAGCAGTTCGACTCCTCCTGGGATCGCGGCGAGTCCCTCACCTTCCCGCTGCGCGGCCTGATCCAGGGCTGGCAGGACGGCATCCCCGGCATGAAGGTCGGCGGCCGTCGTCAGCTGGTCATCCCGCCGGACCTCGCCTACGGTGCCGCGGGCTCGGGCCACGCGCTCTCCGGCAAGACCCTGGTCTTCGTGATCGACCTGCTCAACGCGAACTGATCGCACCGCATTTCGGCCCGTGCCTCCGCAGGGAGGCACGGGCCGTTGCTGTTTCAGGGGTAAGGCTCCCGCCTCGCGAGCCGCGGGGTAATGTGCCCCGCGTATGACGGAGCCCTACGGCTCCCGTGTGATTCGTTTCCAATGCGTTGTCCATGACAGTGACTTGTTCGATTCGCCCGGGGCCGGGTTCTTCGGGAGTTTCGGGAGGGAGATTCTCGATCATGTTCCAACACAAGGTTGTTCGCCGTGCGCTGGCCGTGGCACTGCCCATCGCCGTGGCGGTGAGCGTGGCCGGGGTCGCGTCTGCGGAGGTCGACCAGCAGACGCAGTACGCGGCGGGATTGTCGAGTGCGGGGCAGGGCTACCGCACCACGGTCGCGCCGGACCTGCGCACCGTAGCCGCCTCGGTGGAGGAGGGCCGGTTCCTGCTCGCACCCGACCGGGCCCGGGTCATCGTCGAGTCCGCGACCGGCGATCCGATCGGGGAGGTCCCCACCTCGTTCACCACGGTCAGCGGCAACGTGATCGCCCTGGCGACCGAGATCGCGTCCGACGGGCGAAGCATGACGGTGACACCGCGGCCCACCGCGGAGGCGAGCGACGAACTGAAGACCATCGCGACCACCCCCACCGCGCAATTCCCCGACCCGGTCCAGAACGCCGCCGCCATCGGCGCCGGCATCGGCGCGCTCGTCGCCGCGGTCGTGTGCATCCCGATGATCACCACGATGATCCTCTACCTGCCGTGCGTCGGCCTGGTAGGTCTCCCGAACGCGTTGATCGGCGCGCTGATCGGCGCCGTGGTCGGCGTGGCCGCACCGCACATCATCCCGCAGGTCCTGCCCTGACCCTGAAAACCCCTGCGGCCCGGTCGAAATCGACCGGGCCGCAGTGCTGTCACTCCCGGACGACTTCGACGGGGTCGGTGAGGGCGAGGGCGAGGGCGGATTGCTGGGACTGGCCTCGTGGGGGGAGGGCTTCGAGGGCCTTGCCGGTTTGGGTGTTGAGATTGCCGACGATGTTCTGCAGGGCGCCGACGCCGCCGGTGAGCTGTTCGACGGCCGAGAGGAGTTGGGCGCCGCCCTGTTCGGCGAGGGTGGGCAGGCCCTTGGCGAGTTCGGCGCCCTGGGTGAGCTGGTCGCGGGCGCCGTTGAGGCGGGCCACGACGGTGCGCAGGAGGGTGCCGAGATCGGTGTTGGGATCCACTGCGGCGCCGGTCAATTCGCTGAGGCCGTCGAGTTGGGTGCCTGCCTGGGTCGACACTGCGCGCAGCGCTTCGAGTTTGGTGATGATGTCGGCGAGCTGCGGGTCGCCCGCGAAGGGGAGGGCTTCGAGCAGGGGCAGGATCTGGTCGAGACCGGAGCCCATGGCGGCCGCGCTGGATTGGACGCCGGCGATGGTGACGCCGGTGGCGCCGAGGGCATCGGCCAGCTGATTCGCCTGCTTCGCTGCGCCGTCGACGGTTTGGTTCAGCAGCTCGATCGCCGAAGTGAGTTGGCCCGCACCCTCTTTCGCGTAGTCGAGGAAGCCGAGCATCTGCTCCGCGCCGCCGCTGAACTGGCTCGCACCGTCGGCGGCGGCGTTCACGCCCGCGCTGAGTAGCTGGGCGGTGAACTGGACCGAGGTCATCTGGTTGCGTGCCTGCGAGACCGCGGCCAGCGCCGCGTCGACGCCGGACGCGCCGATCCGATGCGTTACCACATCGACCGCGCCGTTCACCGTGTTCGTGTCGGCGCCGTCGTGGGTGGTGACGGTCACCTTGGCGCGCTTGGGTTCCGGGGTGGCGAGGGTGGCCATCGACGCGGTGAGGTCGGCGGGCAGGGTGATCACGGCGGCGTAGTCGCCCGCGTCGATCTCGCCGGGCTTCGCGAGGGTCCATTCGTAGCCGCCCGCATCCTGCACAGCCTTGGCCACGCGCTCGCCGGTCGGCCCGGAATCGGCGTTGACGAGCGCGATCCCGGTCGGTGCGGCATCCTTGCCGGTACAGGCGACAGCACCGCCCGCCAGCACGAGGGCGGTGGCGAAGCAGAGCAGACGAGCGCGTTTGTCGATCACATCGGCGACGGTATCCCGGAGTTCGGTGCCGGACGTGGGAGATGTCTGAGAGTTCGTTGAGGAAGGGCGGATCGAGGGTAGCTGCCGGTATGCCGTTCGGGTACCACGAGCGATCGCCGATCGATAGCTACCTGGTCAAACTATGCCTTGTGTCACAACATATTCCGCAAACCCCTGGTGATTCGGTACAACTCTCGAGTCAATCGACATCGAGATTTTTTCGATTCGTCCGGGGGGTTCGGGGATTCTTCGGAAGCATCGGGAGGGAGAACCGAACATGTTCAGCCACAACATCACTCGCGCGGGTCGCCGTGCGGTCTTCGCCGCACTGCCGCTGGTCGTCGCGGCGTCGCTCGTCACCACGGGCACCGCGGCCGCTGACGTCACCGTCGCGCGTCAGGCCGAGATCGCCGCCGGGCTGGCAGGCGAAGGCGCCGCCGACGGTGTCGGCTACAAGACCACCGTCTCGCCGGACCTGCGCACCGTCTCCGCGACCGTCGACAACGGCCGCTTCGTGCTCTCGCCCGACTCCACCAACGTCGCCGTCATCTCGGCCACCGGAGACAAGGTCAGCGAGCTGCCGCTGACGTTGACCACCGTCGGTGGCAACAACATCGCGCTGGCTTCGGTCGTCTCCGAGGACGGCCGCACGCTGCAGATCGCCCCGCAGCTGTCCGCCGCCACCACCGACGAGCTGAAGAGCATCGCCACCAACCCCGAGGCCGGTAACCACGACCCCGTCCAGAACGGTGCGGCCGCCGGCGCCACCATCGGCTTCCTGACCGCGGCGATCCTGTGCATCCCGGGCCTGGCCGCGTTCATCATCGGCTACTTCCTGTGCGCGTTCACCTCGGGCGTCTCCTTCGCGATCACCGGCGCGGTGCTCGGCGCGGTGATCGGCCTGGTCATCCCGGAGTCGATCCCGCAGGTTCTCCCCTGATTTCCGCTTCAGTCGCTGCGCGTTAACTGTGCGGTATTCTCGCGAGTGTCTTCACCCCGTGCCGATCAGGCGCGGAACTCACGAGAGTGGAGGTTCGATGTCCGACACCGACGATGTCAAGGCCAAGGCCAAGGCCGAGGGCGAGAAGATCGAGGCGGAAGCGAAGAAGGCAGCGGCCAACGTGAAGGAAGCTGCCGAGCGCGCGGCGGGCAGAGTGAAGGGCGCTTTCAAGAGCGACAAGTAGTAGCGAGCTCGGCCCCGCACCCACATCACCGTGGGTGCGGGGCTTTCGTGTTTCTACCGGGCCGGTCGCACGGGCAGGTCGATGACGAGGCGGGCGCCGCCGAGTGGACTGTCCTCGAAGTACGTCAGCCCGCCGTGCAGCTGGGCCTGCTGGGCCACCAGCGCGAGGCCGAGGCCCGAACCGCCCTTGGTGGCGTTGGCGCCGCGGGCGAACCGCGCGAAGACCGCCGCGCGTTCGCCGGGCGCGACACCGGTGCCGTTGTCGTCGACGGCGATGACGATCCGGCCGTGCGCGGTGCGATGTGCCGACACGACAGCGGTGGTGGCGCCGCCGTGCTTCACCGAATTGGTGAGCGCGTTGTCGACGGCCAGCCGCAGGCCCGCGGGCAGGCCCCGGGTCACCAGCTCGGCGTCGGTGTCGATGCGCACCGACAGGCCGGGGTTGTGGCGCATGGCGTCGTGGGCGGCTTGGTCGCACAGGTCGGCGACATCGGTGGGGACGTGGTCGGTCTCGGCGGTGAGATCGCCGCGGGCGAGCCGTTCCAGCGCGGACAGGGTGGTTTCCACCCTGGTCTCGTTGCGGGCGAGGTCGTCGAGGATCTCGCGACGCTGGTCGTCGGTGAGGTCGAGGGTGCGCAGGACCTCGAGGTCGGTGCGGATCGCGGTGAGCGGGGTGCGCAGTTCGTGGGCGGAGACGGCGGCGAAGTCGCGGGCGGTTTCCAGCGCGGCGGCGGTCTCGGCCTGGGCCTGGTCGACGCGGGCCAGCATGGTGTTCACCGCGTCGGCCAGCTTCACCGCTTCGTCGACACCGGAACCGTCGACCGGGCGGTCGTGTTCGTCCGGCTCGCCGCCCGCGCTGCGGGCCGACACCTGCCTGGTCAGCTTCACGATCGGGCCGACCGCACGCCCGGCGAGCAGCCAGCCCAGCGCCGCCGCGGCCGCCACCGCGATCGCCGCGCCCGCGAGGACCCAGCGTTGCTGGTCGTCGGTGGCCTTGGTGGCCTCGGTGGTCGGAATGGCCAGGGAGACAGTGCGGCCCGCGGGCTGGTTTTCGGTGGTGGTGAGCACCCGGTAGGGCTGGTCGTTCAGCTCGACGGTCTGCGAGCCGGGGGGCAGATCCGGCAGCTGGGTCGAGCTCGACGCGGTCACCTGGCCGTCGTCGCGCACCGTGAGCGCCATGGTGTTCTGCAATCCGGTCAGGTTGACGAACCCGGTTGCCAGCACCGGCTCGATCAGCACGATGCGCGAAGCGATTTCCAGTTGTTGATCGGTTTGGGTGACATTATTGCGTTCGATTGCTTGAAAACCCACGAAAGCGGCGATCGTGACGATGATGACAGCACCCGCCGCGGCCGCTCCCGCGACTCTTGTCCGGAGCGAAAACGATTGTCTGCGACGACGTTTCAGCGGTCGTTCGGAGATCATTTCGATTCCCGGAGTACGAAACCCACCCCGCGAATCGTATGCAAAATCCTTGGCGTGTCATCTATTTCGAGTTTCCTGCGCAGGTATCCGACGAACACGTCCACCACATTCGTATCGGCTATGAAATCGTAACCCCACACCAATTCCAGCAGCCGTTCTCGCGTCAACACCACACCAGCATTCCGGGCGAGCGTCGACAGCAATTCGAATTCCCTTTTGGTGAGCTCGATTTCGCGCCCGTGCAGTAGCGCGCGATACCCCGCCACATCGACCAGCAGCGGCCCGACCGTCAGCGCGCCGGGCGCCACGGGTTCGGGTGTGTCGGTGCGGCGGCGCAGCAGGGCCTTGATCCTGGCCACCAGCTCGGCCAGCTCGAACGGTTTCACCAGGTAGTCGTCGGCGCCCGACTCGAGGCCCGCGATCCGGTCGTCCACCGAAGCACGGGCGCTGAGCACGCAGATGGGCACGTCATTGCCCATCGCCCGCAAGGCCGTGACCACCCCGGCACCGTCGAGGACCGGCATGTTCATGTCGAGGACCACCGCGTCGGGCGCCTGCTCGGCGACGGCCCGCAGCGCGGCACCACCGTCGCGCGCGACCAGCACCCGGAACCCGGACAGCCGCAGGCCGCGTTCGACCGAGGCGAGAACGTCCTCGTCGTCATCGACGACGAGAACGGTAGAGGAAGTCACGTGGTGAGCTTATATTTCTGGCGGCGCGGGCGCCGCGGGGTCTCGGCCTGGTGGCCTCGATCTTCCCTCCCGGCGGGCACTCCTTCGTCGCACCCTCTGGTCAGTCCAGATCGAGGCGGCCGAGACGCCCCTGCGGGGCTGCGAAGACCTCGGAGGTCTACGGGGCAGGGGAGACCGGGTCGTTGTCCTGTTCGGGGGTGGCGGCCGGCGTGATGCTGCCCAGTGGTGGGTTGGCGAGGATGCGGTCCGCCAAGGCGGTGAGGACGTGGGGGTCTTCGATGGTGGCGGGGGTTTCGACGTGTTCACCGGCGGTGAGCTGGCGGATCGTCTTGCGCAGGATCTTGCCGGAACGGGTCTTGGGCAGGCCGGTGACGATGATCGAGTCGTGCAGGGTGGCAATCGCGCCGATCTGGGCACGTACCCGGTCGTCGAGTTCGGCGCGCAACTGCTGCTGGTCGATCTCGACACCCTGCTTGAGCACCACATATGCCAGCGGCAGGCTGCCCTTGAGCTCGTCGGGCATGCCGATCACCGCGCATTCGGCGACGGCCTCGTGCCCGGCGATGGCGGCCTCGATGCTGCCCGCCGACAGGCGATGCCCGGCGATGTTGATCACGTCGTCGCTGCGGCCGAGGACGTAGAGATAGCCGTCCTCGTCGAAGTAGCCGGAGTCGCCGGTGAGGTAGTGGCCGGGGAAGGCCGACAGATACGAGCGGATGAAGCGATCCCGGTCGCGCCACAAGCCGGTCAGGCAGCCGGGGGGCAGCGGCAACCCGATGACGATGTTGCCCTCGGTTCCGGCGGGTACCGCGTTGCCGTTCGCGTCGAGCACACGCAGCCGGTAGCCGGGCACCGGCACACTCGCCGAACCAGGCTTGACCGGCAGTTCCTGCAGGCCGAGCGGGTCGGCGCAGATCGGCCAGCCGGTCTCGGTCTGCCACCAGTGATCGACCACCGGGGTGTCGGGGTGATCGGCCAGCAGGGTGTTCGTCGCCCAGTCGAAGGTGGCCGGATCCAGGCGCTCGCCCGCGCAGAACAGCGCGCGCAGCCGGGACAGGTCGTGGCGGTGGGCCGCGGTGGCGTCGGGGTCGGCGCGGCGGATCGCGCGCAACGCGGTCGGCGCGGTGAACAGCACCCGCACGTCGTGCTCGTCGACGATCCGCCAGAACGCGCCCGCGTCGGGGGTGCCGACCGGTTTGCCCTCGTAGAGCACCGTCGTCGCGCCGACCAGCAGGGGTGCGTAGACGATGTAGGAGTGGCCGACGACCCAGCCCACATCGGAGGCGGCCCAGAACACCTGACCAGGGCCGACGTCGTAGATATTGCGCATCGACCAGGCCAGCGCCACCGCGTGCCCGCCGTTGTCGCGCACCACGCCCTTCGGCTTACCGGTGGTACCGGAGGTGTAGAGGATGTAGAGCGGATCGGTGGCGGCCACCGAGACCGGATCGGCGGGCGCCACCCCGTCGACGCAGTCGTCCCAATCGACCCAGCGGGCGGCGACGGTCTGCTCCGAGGACGGCAGCACGTCGGTGGCGGGCAGGGCGGCGGGGAACTCGATCGTCGTGAACTGGGGCCGCTGCTTCACGATCACGGTGCGCACCGACGCGGTCTCGGCGAGATCGAGCGCGGCCATCACGATCGGCGGGTAGTCGATGCGGCGGTTGGGTTCCAGGCCGCCCGAGGCGGTGATGATCAGGACCGGCTCGGCGTCGTCGATGCGGGCGGCCAGCTCGGGTGCGGCGAACCCGCCGAACACCACCGAGTGCACCGCGCCGATGCGGGCACAGGCCAGCATCGCGATCACCGCCTCGGGGATCATCGGCAGATAGATCACCACCCGATCACCGGCCACCACACCGAGATCGCGCATGGCTCCCGCGAACTCGGCCACCGCGTCGAGCAATTCGGCGTAGGTGTAAATCGTGGTGGTGTCCGTCATAGCGGAGGCATATATGAGGGCGGGTTGATCGGCGTGTCCACCCTGGTCGACAGTGCCCGCCCTGACGTGGCGGTCGAGGGCGTTCACGCAGGTATTCAGGCGGGCATCGGGGAACCACCGGGCCGACCGCTTATCGGCGGCATCGACGATCTGCTGCGGTTCGACATCCCACTCGATGCCCTGAGCTGCGGCGGACCAGAAGTCGGCTGGGTCGACCAGGCTGGTCTGATAGACCGGCCGGTACTCGTGTTCGGTGTCCAACCCCGTGACTCCCTAGCCTCGCTTCGATGCCCGCTCGATAGATCCAGATGATTGTGGCAGACTTCACGCGACACCCGAGGGGGTGCCGCGACCTTTGGTTTTGCCTACAACGGGCTGGTCATGGAGCGGACCTCTACCGGGAGTCAGCCAAGAAGTTATTGATCCGTTAGAATCCGATGTCACTTATTCGGGCAGTCGTAGACGCAATTTCTCGGCCAGCCGTAGTTCTCGGCCAGCAGCCACTGGCGAGCCACCATCGCGCCTGTGGAGGTTCGCCTCAGGCGCACGGTACGAGGCCAGTTTGGAAAGTGAGTGGGAGATGCGTGACGCCGCTAGGTCCGGCAGCAAACGCTGGGCGCTCGGCAACTGGGACCTGCGTTGGAAGGTTACGGCCGTACTTGCCGTGCCACTCGCGGTCGCGGTCGGGCTCGGCGTGTCGAGAATTACCTCCGAGTTCTCGGAGGCCAACCGGCTCTCCAGTATCAACGAGCAGGTAGACACGATTCCGACGGTCACCGCGCTGAGTGCAGGCACGGCGAAGGTGGCCGGCAGCCAGTTGGTGCCGGCCGGTCCGGGGGTCACCCTGGTCACCGACAAGGACCTCGCCGATCTCGACGCCGCGGTCGCCGCGGCCGAGACCTCGCTCGGTCGGCTGACCGATCTGCCTGCCGCGCACGGCGCGCTCGAGCGGATGGTCAAGCAGGCCAAGAACGTGCGCGCGCAGGGTAAGGCGCTGTCGACGTCCGCCGAGCCGGTGCTTTCCGGGGTCGAGCAGATGACCCAGGACAGCGTCAGCATCGTGGAGACCACCATCGCTCAGGTGAGCGATCCGGTGATGGACACGGCCAAGCTGCGTCTGGTCGACTCGCTCAACACGCGTTCGGTGCTCGTCGACGAGCTCGCCGGTCTGGCCGGGATGCTGCGTGGGCAGGACACGGGGGCGCAGACCTTCCTCACCGGTGTCGCGACCGAGAGCCATCTGCTCGACGTGCTGTCCAACCGCTTCCCCGACGGCGATCGGGTGATCGCCGACCTCAAGGCTCAGGCCGATGTCCGGGCGAACCTGATCAGCAGTCCCGAGGTGTCCGCGGGCAAGCTGCCCGTCGGCGACTTGCGTACCTCGCTCTACTCGAGCTTGCAGGCCTACGAAGGCGTCGTGAACGAGGCCACCAAGGCCATCGAGGTCTCGATGGACGAGCTCACCGATGCGGCCGCCACCGGTGCCTGGACCTATACCGCTGTCGTCATCGCGACGATCCTGGCCGCGCTGCTGCTCGCCGTGTTCGTCGCCCGCTCGATGATCGTGCCGCTGCACCGCCTCCGCCTGGCCGCGCTGCGCGTCGCCGAGTCCGATCTGCCGCACGAGGTCGCCCAGCTCCGTAACGGTGCCGCGCCCGAGGACGTCCCGCTCGAGCCGATGCCGGTGCGCTCCGACGAGGAGATCGGCCAGCTCGCCCGCGCCGTCGACGATATCCACGGTCAGGCGCTGCGCCTGGCCAGCGACCAGGCGCAGATGCGTTCGCAGGTCAACGACATGTTCGAGACGCTGGCCCGCCGGTCCAAGTCGCTCGTCGACCATCAGCTCACCCTCATCGAGGCGATGGAGTACGACGAGAAGGACCCGCGCCTGCTCGAGAACCTCTTCCGGCTCGACCACCTCGCCGCGCGCATGCGCCGTAACGGTGACAACCTGCTGATTCTCGCGGGTACCAAGCAGCGCCGTACCAAGTCGGCCCCGGTCGAGATCGCTGACGTGCTGCGTGCCGCGATCTCCGAGGTCGAGGACTACGAGCGGGTCAAGCTCGGCGCCACGCCGCGCGGCTCGCTGGTGGAACCGGCCGCCTCCGATATGGCGCACCTGTTCGCCGAGCTGCTCGACAACGCGCTGCGGGCCTCCCCGCCGGAGACCGACGTCAAGTTCACCTTCGCCCAGGCGCACGACCAGGGCCTGCTGATCGAGGTCGCCGACCGCGGTATCGGTATGCCGCCCGCGGAGATGTCGGAGATCAACCACCGGCTCGGGCAGACCGCCGAGCCCGGTCCCGACACCGCCCGTCACATGGGTCTGTTCGTGGTCGGCCGGCTGGCCGAGCGCCACGGGCTCACCGTGCGCCTTCGCCCGACCTTCGATACCGCGCGCGATCCCGGCGTCACCGTCACCGTGCACGTGCCGGTCGGCCTCATCGTCGCCGGTGCCGGTGGCCCGGTGGTGGCGCCGCAGACTTTGCAGCAGCAGCAGAACGCGCCCGCACCGCAGCAGCAGCGGCCGAACCCGCAGCAGCAGCCGAGCAGCACCATGCAGACCCGCGCGATCACCCGCACCCCGGGTGGCAACGTGATGGTCACCGTCGATCCCGGCACCAGCGGGCCCCCGGCGGGTGCCGGTGGTGGCTTGCCGCAACGTCAACCGGGCAACTCGATGGCGTCGGGCGCGGCCCAGGACGCGAACGAGCAGTCGTCGCCGTCGCTGCGTCCGCCCACCCCGGGGCAGGGCAACGTGCCTCAGCGCGGCAAGCTCGCCGCGGCGAGCCTGCCCAAGCGCACCCTGGCACCGGGTGGACCGCAGCGTCCGCCCGCCGGGCCGGGTCAGCAGGGTCCGGGTGAGCAGAAGCCCGGTGGGCTGCCGCAGGCCGGTGGTGGGCTGCCGCAACGTCAGCCGGGTGCGAACGGCGCGCCGTCGCGGGAGTCCGCGCAGCCGCCCGTGCAGTCGCCGCGTGACTCGGCGCCGCCTCAGCGCGATTCGGCACAGACGCAGCGGGGGAGCACCCCCGGTGGGTTGCCGCAGCGTTCGCCGGGCGCCAATGGCGCCCCGCAGCGCGATCCTTCGGTCGGTCTGCCGCAGCGCGATCCGTCGCCGCGGCTACCGCAGCGGGAGCAGACCGGCGGTCTGCCGCAGCGTGACCCGGCAACGGGTCTGCCGCAGCGCGATCCGTCGACCGGCCTCCCGCAGCGTGAACAGACCGGTGGCCTGCCGCAGCGTGACCCGGCAACGGGTCTGCCGCAGCGCGATGCCGCGAACGCCCAGCGTGATCCGGCGCAGTCGACCGGGTTGCCGCAGCGTGGTCAGGGAAGCGCTGCGCCGCAGCGTGATTCCGAGCCCGTGCAGCGTGACCCGTCGACCGGCCTCCCGCAGCGGGGCAACGCCTCCGGCGGTCTGCCGCAGCGTGATCCCGCGCCGCGGCTGCCGCATCGGGATCAGTCCGGTGGTTTGCCGAGGCTCGATCAGACCGGTGGTCTCCCGCAGCGTGAGCAGACCGGTGGTCTGCCGCAGCGTGATCCGGCCAACGGTCTACCGCAGCGGGACCAGACGGGCGGTCTGCCGCAGCGCGACCCGTCCAACGGCCTCCCGCCGCGCGATCCGTCCAATGGATTGCCGCAGCCTGAGCAGACCGGTGGTCTGCCGCAGCGTGATCCGGCCAACGGACTTCCGCAGCGTGCCCAGCCCGCCCGTCCGGCCAATGGTCTGCCGCAGCGCGCTACCCCAGCGCCGCAGCAGGATTCGGCCGCCAACGGTCTGCCCCAGCGCGCTCCGGCCGCGGGTCAACCGCAGCGGGACGCGCCCAACGGCCTGCCCCAACGTGCGGCTGCGCCGAATGGGCTGCCGCAGCGCGATCCCGGGGCTAGTGTTGTACCGCAGGCGAACGCCGGGCCAGGAGTGGCTCTGCCGCAACGGGATCGGGACCCTGCGGGGCCGGATAACGCTGCGTCGGCAGGGCGTGATCCGGGTCGGCACAGCTTCCGGTCCAATCCGGTCAAGGCTGCGTCGTTCTTCCAGACCAGGTTGCAGCCGGCACCGGAAGGTGATTCCGTGATGGGCGGAACGCCGATCTTCGCCGAGATGATGTCGGCGTGGCTCACGGACGAGAATTCCGACCGGAACCAGATGGCTGCCGCTTTCGAATCACCGGGTGACGAGGGTTGGCAGGCCGCACGTGCGGCCAGCGAAGCTCAGTCCGAGGTGCGTACCGCCGCCGGCTTGCCTCAGCGCAGTCCGGGCGGAAGGCTTGTGCCGGGTGGTGTGAGCGGCACCGCTGATCGCACCCCGCAGCAACGCGATCCCGCCACGATCCGGAACAGCCTGAGTCGTCACCAGCAGGGTGTCCGGGATGGCCGCGCAATGAAGGCAATGAACCTAACCGGAGATAAAGGAGACCGATGAACCCCGATCTAGGTGGTACGAACCGTCAGCTGGATTGGCTGGTTTCGAACTTCGCCAACGAGGTTCCTGGCGTAGCCCATGCCGTCCTGGTCTCGGCTGACGGACTGTTGATGGCCGCGAGCGCTCAGCTCCCGGTCGACCGCGCGGAGCAGCTCTCCGCGGTGACCGCCGGACTGGCAAGCCTTTCCGTCGGCGTGTCGAATCTGTTCGAAGGCGGTACGGTACTCCAGTCCGTCGTCGAGATGGAGCACGGATACCTGCTGCTCATGGCAGTCGGCGACGGCTCCTACCTAGCGGTCCTGACCAACACCTCGTGTGACATCGGTCAGGTCGGCTACGAAATGGCACTTCTGGTCGAGCGCGTTGGCCAGACGGTCCAGGCCACGCCGCGCGTCACGATGGGTTCCTGATGGTGGGATGGACATAGACGATCACCGCATGGGGAGCGCCGAGCCCAGCCTCGTCCGCCCGTACTCCTTGACTGCCGGCCGCACCAGGCCGGCGGTCGAGTTGGCGCTGGAGGCACTCGTCGCATCGCATCCGGTCGCCATGGAGCGGCAGTACGAACTGAACAACCTCGAAACGTCCATCGTGGAGTTGTGCAGGCAATCGCCGTCCGTTGCCGAGATAGCTGCCCAGCTGTACATCCCGATCGGGGTGGCCCGGGTACTCGTAGCCGATCTGATCGAGGCCGGCCACGTCCGGGTTTCGGCAACTTTGAAAGACGATTCCAGCGACGATGAACGTCGCGAGCTGATCGAAAGGGTTCTCAGTGGACTCCGGCGTATTTGATTCGACGGCGCAGGTCGATACCCGCACGGCCAAGCCGACTTCGGCGAAGATTGTGGTCGCCGGCGGCTTCGGTGTGGGTAAGACCACGATGGTCGGCGCGGTGTCGGAGATCGTTCCGCTGCGCACCGAGGCGTTGGTCACCAACGCCAGTACCGGAATCGACAACCTGACCGGTATTCCGCAGAAGTCCACCACCACGGTGGCGATGGACTTCGGCCGTATCAGCCTCGCCGACGACCTGGTCCTGTACCTGTTCGGTACGCCGGGCCAGTACCGGTTCTGGTTCATGTGGGACGACCTGATCCGCGGCGCCATCGGCGCCGTGGTGCTGGTCGACACCCGCAGGCTCGAAGACAGCTTCGCCGCTGTCGACTACTTCGAGGCCCGCGGGCTGCCGTTCCTGGTGGCGCTCAACGAGTTCGACGACGCGCCGAAGTACCCGCTCGAGGACATCCGCCAGGCCCTGGCGGTTCCCGCCGACGTGCCGATCATGTCGATCGACGCCCGTCGTCGGGAACCGGCCAAGCAGGCCCTGGTCGCCTTGACCGAGTACGCGCTGCGCAAGGTCATGCAGGGTTACTGAGCTGAGTCTCTGCGCTGATGGACGGGGCTGCTGCGATGAAGGCCGCAGCCCCGCTCTTCGTTCGGGACCAGTTCAGGACTCCGGTTCGGGATCGGGCCGGGTCCAGCCGAGGATCATCGCCGGCGCACAGCCGCCGGCCATGATCGTGGCCAGCATCATCAATCCGCCCGCGTAGGCGATGCGATAGGCGTCGGCCTCCGGTGAGAACGCGCTGCCGAAGATCAGGTACGCCAACGGTGCCATGGTCAGCGACTGGGTGAGCGCGAGTCCCGCCGAGCGGGCCTTGTTGCGCTCGGAGATCTCCAGTTCGTCGAGCATCTGGTCGGGCGCGTGATCCTGGCCGCCCGAAGCGATCCGCAGCATCGTCCAGCTCGGCAGGAACACCAGTGCCGAGACGATTGCGACTCCTGGCGCCCCGAACAGGTCGAGCGCGCGCATCACTCCGGCGACCGCGATCCCGAGCAGCGCGATCGTCACGATCACCACGAGAATCCGCCGTCGGTGCAGCGACCGCCAGCTCTTCAGCATCCCCGCTGTCCGTTGTTCCTGCACGAGCCAGCGCCGGACCCGATAGTTCTGGTAGCGGTCGATGAGCGTACTGGTCATGGCGTCTCGCCTTTCGTGCGTGGGTAGAGCTCGGCCGACAGCGGCCCGAATTCCTTGCGGGAGAACACGACTTCGATCGGTAGCGCGAACACATCGCAGATGCGCATCGCCAGATCGAGGCTCGGATAGTGATCGCCACGCTCGAGCGCGCCGATCGTCTGGACGTTCACGTTGACGGCCTCGGCAAGCGCCGCCCGGCTCATCCGATGCTCTGCACGCAACACCGCGATGCGATTGAAGATCGGCAGGGTTTCCCCTCTTCTGACTGGGCTCACCTAATGAAGTGTTGTAAAAACACAACATATTGTCAAGATATCCCAATGTTCCGCTGTGATCTCGTGACCGTGGCCGAACCTGTCCGGCTACGCTCGGAGCGTGCGGATGTCGGCGGATGACTTACTCGGCCAGTTGCTCGACGCGGGCTCTTTCGTGAGCTGGGACCGGGCGCCGATCGAGCCTGCCGTGTCACCGCGGTATCGCCAGGACCTCATCGCGGCGGCCGATCGGGCAGGGACCGATGAGGCGGTGCTGACGGGGGAGGGGTTGTTGCGCGGGCGGCGAGTCGCCGTGATCGCCTGCGAGTTCGCGTTTCTGGCCGGATCGATCGGGGTGGCAGCGGCCGAGCGGATCGTGTGTGCCGTCGAGCGCGCCACCGAACTCGGGCTGCCGCTGATCGCCTCGCCGACCTCCGGCGGCACTCGGATGCAGGAGGGGACAGTCGCTTTCGTGCAGATGGTGAAGATCGCGGGTGCGGTGGCCGTGCACAAGTCGGCGGGGCATCCGTATCTGGTGTATCTGCGTGATCCGACGATGGGTGGAGTGTTCGCGTCGTGGGGGTCGCTGGGACACATCACCTTCGCCGCGCCCGGCGCGCTCATCGGGTTTCTGGGCCCTCGCGTGTACGAAGCCTTGTACGGCAGGCCGTTTCCGCCCGGCGTGCAGACGGCGGAGAACCTCTATCGCAACGGTGTGATCGACGGTGTGGTGACGGTGGAGGTGTTCCGGCGGATCGCACACCGGGCGATGAGCGTCGCCGCCGGCGCTGTCGTCCCGATGACGACCGAGCCGGGTTGGGCTGCGCCGGTGCGTAGTCCGTCGACCCCGGCGAATCCTACTGCCGGCGCCTGGGATTCGGTGCTCAGTTCGCGGCGGCCCGGCCGTCCGGGCATTCGGGACCTGCTTCGCCATACGACACAACGGGTTCCGCTCAGCGGGACCGGTCGTGGTGAGTCCGATCGCACCGTCCTGCTCGCCCTGGCCCGGTTCGCCGGTCAACCGTGTGTTGTGTTCGGGCACGACCGATCCGGTCAGGAGGGCGAGCACACCATGGGCCCGGCCGCCCTGCGCGAGGCGCGGCGTGCGATGGTCCTGGCGCGAGAACTGCGGCTGCCGCTGGTGCTGGTCATCGACACCGTCGGCGCAGCCCTGTCCAAGGAGGCCGAGGAACGCGGGCTCGCCCCCGAAATAGCGCGCTGCCTGGCCGATCTCGTCACCCTCGACACCCCGACCGTCTCCGTGCTGCTCGGCCAGGGCACCGGCGGTGGCGCGCTCGCGCTGTTGCCCGCCGACCGGGTGCTCGCCGCCAGGCACGGCTGGCTGGCCCCGCTGCCGCCGGAAGGGGCGAGCGCCATCGTCTTCCGCGATATCGCGCACGCACCGGAAATGGCTGCCGCACAAGGCATCAGATCGGCTGACCTGCTCGAAGACGGCGTGGTGGACCGGATCGTCGAGGAGTACCCCGATGCCGCCGACGAACCGGTGGCCTTCGCTCGTCGCACGGTCCTGGCGATCGCCGCCGAACTGGCGGCGCTGCGCACCTACGAGCCCGCCGAACTGCGCACGCTGAGGCAGCGCCGATACCGGCGAATCGGACTGGCCGGAGCTGTGTACTGAATCGCGGGCAATCCCCTGACCAGCTCCCCGCTTCTCGGTACGGGGAAACACGCGACGCGC
Source organism: Nocardia sp. NPDC056952 (assembly GCF_042674185.1). Classification (NCBI taxonomy): domain Bacteria; kingdom Bacillati; phylum Actinomycetota; class Actinomycetes; order Mycobacteriales; family Nocardiaceae; genus Nocardia; species Nocardia sp. NPDC056952. Next base: position 354,039 of record NZ_JBHURA010000004.1, read on the forward strand.
CGTCGTTGACGCCACACCCAACCACTTCTACCTTCGAGAGGGTGACCTTCCGCAGCGAGAGCAGCCCTGTCCCCACCATCGTGCTCAATGACGGGAACGTGATCCCACAGCTCGGCTTCGGTGTGTTCCAGGTGCCCGCGGAAGACGTCACCGGGGTGGTGGCCGAGGCGTTGAAGGTCGGCTACCGCAGTATCGACACGGCCGCGGTCTACGGCAACGAGGAAGGCGTAGGCCGCGCCATCCGTGAATCGGGGATCCCCCGCGACGAACTCTTCATCACCACCAAGCTGTGGAACGCCGACCAGGGCTACGACAGCACCCTGCGCGCCTTCGACACCAGCATGCGGCGCCTCGGCCTGGACTATCTGGACCTGTATCTGATCCACTGGCCGGTGCCCTCGGCCGGCCGCTACGTCGACACGTTCCGCGCGTTCCAGGCGCTGAAGTCGCAGGGCCGGATCGGCTCGATCGGTGTCTCCAACTTCCGGGTGATCGATCTGGAGACCCTGATCGCCGACGCGGGCGAGATCCCGACGGTGAACCAGATCGAACTACATCCCACGCTGTCCCAGCGTGACCTGCGGCAATACGACGCCAATCACGCGATCGCCACCGAAGCGTGGAGCCCGCTGGGACAGGGCACGCTGCTGGGCAACCCCACCATCGTCGACATCGCGAAGCAACTCGACCGCACCCCCGCGCAGGTCATCATCCGGTGGCACCTGCAGCTGGGCAACATCGTCATTCCGAAGTCGGTCACGCCGTCGCGGATCGCCGAGAATTTCGACGTGTTCACCTTCGAACTCGATGCCGAGGCGATGGAGTCGATCAGCCGCCTCGACTCGGGCAAGCGGGTCGGCGCCGATCCGTCGACGTTCAGTGCCGGTCTGGACTGAGCCCTAGGAAGCCGGTCAGCTCGCGGGCTGCCGCCCGGCCCGCCCGGTTGGCGCCGATCGTGCTGGCCGAGGGCCCGTAGCCGATGAGATGGATGCGCGGGTCGACGGCCACCTGCGTCGCCAACCGCCCGGTCATGGTGATCCCGCCGCCGGGTCCGCGCAGCCGCAAGGGCGCCAGATGATCCAGTGAGCTCCGGAAACCGGTGGCCCACAGGATCACGTCGGCGGCCTGGAAACTGCCGTCGGCCCAGCGCACACCGGTGGGCTCGATCCGCTCGAACATCGGCAGCCGTCGCAGCACACCCCGCTCGCGGGCGGCTCGCAAGCGGTTGTCGAGCGGCAGTCCCGTCACCGAGACGACCGATCCCGGCGGCAGGCCCGCCCGGACGCGGTCCTCCACCAGTGCCACCGCGTCGCGCCCGTCCTGCTCGGCGAATGGCGTTTCCCGCCAGCGCGGCTCCGACCTGGTGACCCATGTGGTGGAGGTCACGAGCGAGATTTCGTCGAGTAACTGCACCGCCGAGATGCCCCCGCCGACTATGACGACATGTTTGCCCGCGAACTCGTCGGCCGTGCGGTAGTCGCGGGTGTGCAACTGGCGGCCCGCGAAGGTGCCGGCGCCCGGATATCGGGGGACGAACGGGTGCTCCCAGGTGCCGGTGCCGTTGATCAGACCTCGCGTGCGAAGAGTGCCCGCGCCCTCGGTTTCGACCTGTAGTACCTCGCCTCGGCCCGCGCAGCTCTGCCCGTCGGCGGTCCGATCGCAGACGACTTTCACCGTCACCTGCCGTTGAACCTGCAGGTCGAAGCGCTTTTCGTAGAGCTCGTAGTAGTGCGGCACCGCGCTGGCGGCTCGCGCCGACTCCGATCCCGCCGGCAGTGTCTCGGCGAAGGACATCCCCGGCAGGTCGTGCACCCGGTTCACGGTGGTCAGGGTCAGCGACGGCCACCGGAACTGCCAGGCGCCACCGGGGCCCGGTGCGTGGTCGACGATGCGGAAATCGCGTTCGGGCACCAGCCCGAGCTTGCGCAGGTGATAACCGGCGGAAAGCCCTGCCTGACCCGCGCCGATCACCAGGATTCCGAAATCCGTCCTCGCCACAGCCGTCGATGCTATCGCCTTGCCCGGCGTTGCCGACGGGCTGTGGCAGAGTGTGAACATCCACGAAATCTGGGAGATTCTGGGGAGGATGCATGCTCGGCGTGACCCGCGATGGTGATGTGATCACCATCGAATTGCAGCGCGAGGAACGGCGCAACGCGCTCAACGAGGACCTGGTCGGGCAACTGCGCGCCGCCGTGCTCGACGCGGTGGCGCAGGGTGCGCGTGCCATCGTGCTCACCGGCCGCGGGCCGATCTTCAGCGCGGGCGCCGATCTGTCGGGGGTGTACTCCGAGTCGTTCCTGAGCGGTCTGCTCGACATGCTGCACACGATCGAATCCGTGCCGGTCCCGGTGATCTCGGCGATCAACGGTGGTGCGCTCGGTGCGGGCGTGCAGCTGGCGCTGGCCTCGGACCTGCGGGTGATCGAGCCCGACGCCTACATCGCGGTGCCGGCCGCCAAGCTCGGCATCTCGGTCGATCGCTGGACGGTGTCGCGGCTGGCGGCCCTGATCGGTGGCGGCCCGGCCCGGACGATCCTGCTCGGCGCCGAATCCGTCTCCGCCGCAGACGCGTACGCCTACGGCTTCGCCAACAAGCTCGGCACCCTCGCCGACGCCAAGGACTGGGCCAAGTCCATCGCCGCGCTGGCGCCGCTGTCGCTGCAAGCGATGAAACTGATGCTCAACGACGACGGCACCGGTGATCCGGCGAGCGCGCAGCAGCAGGCCGCGCTGGCGGCCGCGTGGAGCAGCGACGACGCGAAAGAGGGCCGCCTGGCCCGGCAGGAGAAGCGCCCGGCGAAGTTCGTGGGGCGCTGATGCGGATCACACGTCTGGCAGGTTCGCTGGCGAGCACCTTCGGTCTCGCCTGGATGGCCCGCGCGGTGTGGGGCCTGCCCACCTCGATCGGTGCGGGCCCGTCGGCGATCGCGCCGACCGCGATCGGCAAGTCCTCCTATCGCGACGGCCGTTTCCACAACACCGAGCCGAGCTCGATGCTCGCCGCCGGTGCCGCGCCGTCGCTGATCTGGTCGGGGCTCACCAAGGGACGCCTCGGCCGCCCTGCCAATCCCGTCCCGCTGGTCACCCCCGCGGTTCCCGAGCAGGCCGCCGAGCTCGCGGTGACCTGGTACGGGCACGCCAGCGCGCTGGTGGAACTCGACGGTTACCGAGTGCTGGCAGACCCGGTGTGGAGCGAACGGGTCTCCCCGTCCCCGGTGGTCGGCCCGGCCCGCCTGCACCCGGTCCCCGGCGAGCTGGCGCAGGTGCCGCAGGTCGACGCCGTGATCATCTCCCACGATCACTACGACCACCTCGACAAGGCCACCGTCGACGAACTCGTCCGCACCCAGCTCGCGCCGTTCGTCGTGCCCACCGGCATCGGCGCGCACCTGCGGCAGTGGGGCGTGCCCGAATACCGGATCATCGAGCTCGACTGGGGTGGCTCGGTCTCGCTCGGTCGTGACGCCGAGGACCGCGGCCTCACCATCACCTGCGCCGAGGCCAGGCACTTCTCCGGCCGCGGGCTCGTCCGCAACACCACGCTGTGGGCGTCGTGGGCGCTGTCCGGCCCGACCAAGCGGGTCTACTTCGGCGGCGACACCGGCTACACCAAGGCGTTCTCCCAGGCGGGCGCGGTGCTCGGCCCCTTCGACCTCACGCTGCTGCCCATCGGCGCCTACGACGAGCGCTGGACCGATGTGCACATGAATCCCGAAGAGGCGGTGCGTGCCCACGCCGACCTGTGCCTCGGCGACGCAAGCTACGGCCTGCTGGTCCCGATCCACTGGGCAACGTTCAACCTGGCCTTCCACGGTTGGTCCGAACCCGTCCGGCGCCTGGTGTCGGCGGCCGCGGATGCGGGTACTCCGGTCGTAGTGCCCAAGCCGGGCCAGAGGGTGGTTCCGAATGACCTCCCACCACGGGTTTCGTGGTGGGAAGATGTGGAGTGACCGTTGCCGTGGTGCGCGAATGTCAGACGCTCCATCAGGCAGCCTCACCTTGCGGTGATGCGGTCCCCGTCGAACCCAGCTCACGCTGCGACGGGGTAGACGTTTCACAGCCTCCTGCCTCGCCCGCTCGCGCGGGCTCGGACTTGCGGATGGCTCCACGTCCTGGCACCGACCCACTGTCGGCACAACCCTGTTCACCCACCTTGGACAGGCGGGTCTCGCCGAGTCGGGCGAGGTTGATCGCGGCATTACGGTCACGATCAATCGACAAACCACAGAACTCACAGCGATAGACGCGGTCGGCGAGGGTCAGGTTTGGCTTTCGCCCACCACACCCCGAACAGGTCTTCGAGCTCGGAAACCACCGATCAGCTTCCACCAACACCGACCCGTACCAGCGAGTTTTGTACGCCAGCAGTTGTCGGATTTGGGCCAGCGCCGCGTCAGCGAGCGCTCGGTTCAGCCCTTTCTTCCGGACGCCACCGGCAGACCGCATCCCGGCTGCGTTCAGTGTTTCCACTGTGATCACCTGGTACTGCTGGGCCAGGTGGGTGGTGGTCTTGTGTAAAACGTCACGGCGGATCGCGGCAGCCTGTCCGCGCGTTCGGCAGATCCGAGCGGTGGTGGTCTGCCACCGCTTCGACGGCCGCCGCCGGGCTTTCGCAACCGGGTCATACGGACCCTGCTGACGCGCCGCCCGCCGTTGCAATACCCGCAACCGGGCCTGTGCGGCAGTCAAGGGTTTCGGCGCCTGAACACGGGCTACCTCACAGCCGTCGGGGGTCGCGATCACCAGAAGCGCGTCGGCTTTGACCCCGACATCGACCCCGGCCACCGGGCGCGGTGACCGGTGGACATGCCCGGGACGGGTTTTAGCGGCGACAAGTGTTTGGAATGAGACGTACCAGCGGTCACGCGAGTCCTGGGCGAGTGTGGCGGAGAGGATGCGAGCGGTTCCCGCCTCGACTCGGCGCGCGAGTTTGCGGGTCGACTCATGTGTCTTGATCCGCCCGACCCGCGGGAGGACGATGTGATGGCGATCGGGCTCGACCCGGATCGCCCCCGTCGTGAACCGAACGCACCGCCGAGCCCGACCCGCGGTTTTGAATCTCGGGAACCCGGCCGGTTTACCGGCTCTCAGACCGGTCCGGGATGTAGCCCAGTTTTCCAGTGACCGGGCGAGGGCATCGAGTCCGGAGTTGTAGGCCTCCTTCGAGTTCTGCGCCCACCACGGCGCGTGCTCGTGTTTGCGCTGGTTCCAGACCTTGCGGAGTCCGGGTAGCGACCAACCGACAGGCGGGGTCAGTTCGGTCTCGGAGATCTCGTAGCTGCGTTCCGCGGTGCGTTGATCCATCACGGCTTTGATCAAGGCGAGCATGTGATTGAACGCGAACCTGGATGCACCGCAATGCGATCGGAGCACCGGTTGTTGCTGCGAGGTGGGGTCGAGCGCGAATCGGTAGGCTTGCATCGTCCATCCGTCCGGGATGTCGAACCTCGCCATCCGCGATCAACTCCTTCCTTCTGGGTCTCGTTGCTGCTCGCCAACAGCGGTTACGATGCCATAGCGGTGAGACATATTTCGGTCCATGCCAGCGCTCGGGCCGCGACAGTGGTGATGTGTGCTCAGTACCTTCCTCTCGAAAGGAACACGGTCAGATGAGTCTCGTGGATACGCTCAAGGGCTTGCTCGGTAAGGGCAAGGTAGCGGTCGAACAGAACGCCGACAAGATCAATGAGGCGGTCGACAAGGCCGGCACCTTCATCGATGACAAGACCAAGGGCAAGTACAGCGACAAGATCGAGAAGGGCAAGGACGCGGCCAAGAAGGTCGTGCCCCCGCAGGCAGGCCCCGGCACTGCCCCCGGCGGCCCCGCTCCGACAGATCCGGGACCCAAGGCCTGATTCGGTGCGCGGGGACCGGTAGACGGTCCCCGCCGTCCGATCGCGTCGATGGTCCGCCGGGAATTTCGGGGCGCGCCGGGTGAACCGGACATCGAGGTTGAGCTCAGCAACCTCGACAAAGTGCTGTACCCGGAGACCGGCACGACGAAGGGCGAAGTGATCGCCTACTATTCGGCGATCACCGAGGCGGCACTGCCCCATCTCGCCGGCCGCCCGGTCACCAGGAAGCGGTGGCCGAACGGGGTCGACCATTCCGATTTCTTCGAGAAGAACCTGCCCGAGCACGCGCCCGCGTGGATCCGCCGGTCCGCGATCGAGCATTCCAGCCGCCGGGTGGTCTACCCGCTGATCGATTCCGAGGCCGGAATGGCCTGGCTCGCGCAGCAGGCGGCGCTGGAAATCCATGTGCCGCAATGGCGTTTCGACGCGGACGAGCGCGGCCCGGCCACCAGGATCGTGTTCGATCTCGACCCCGGCCCCGGCGCGGGTCTGGCGGACTGCGCGCGAGTGGCGCTCGCGGTGCGCGACATGGTCGCCGATATCGGCATGCGGGCATTCCCGGTCACCAGTGGCAGCAAGGGAATTCACGTCTATGTGCCGCTGGATCGGCCGGTGAGTTCACGTGGCGCGTCCACTGTCGCCAAGCAGGTGGCCACCAATCTCGAAGCGCTGCACCCGGATCTGGTGACGGCGACCATGGCGAAGGCGGCTCGCAAGGGCAAGGTGTTCCTGGACTGGAGTCAGAACAACGCCGCCAAGACCACCATTGCCCCCTATTCGCTGCGCGGTCGCGCCGAACCCAATGCCGCCGCCCCACGAGCCTGGGCCGAGATCGAGGACTCGGACACGCTGCGCCAGTTACGTTTCGACGAGGTGCTCGCCCGCTGGAAGGCCGACGGCGACCTGCTGGCCGAACTCGATCCGCCGCTTCCCACCGACTCCGAGGCCGGTCGGCCGACTACCCGCCACGATTCCCTGACCAAGTACCGCAGCATGCGTGACCCGCAGCGGACCCCCGAGCCCGTCCCCGAGGCGACCCCTGAGCCCGGACCCGGCAACCGCTTCGTCATCCAGGAACATCACGCGCGCCGCCTGCACTGGGACGTGCGGCTCGAGCACGACGGCGTCCTCGCCTCCTGGGCGGTGCCCAAAGGTCCGCCGACCGAGCCGAAACACAATCGCCTGGCGGTGCGCACCGAGGATCATCCCCTCGAATACCTGCACTTCCACGGCACCATTCCCCAGGGCGAATACGGTGCGGGGGAGATGACGATCTGGGATTCGGGCACTTACGTCATCGAGAAATGGCGCTCCGACGAGGTGATCGTCGAACTCGACGGCGAGCGGGTGTCCGGCCGCTACGCCCTCATCCAGACCAAGGGCGACCAGTGGCTGATGCACTACATGCGCGACCAGACCCGTCGAGAACCTGTGGTGGACAGCGGTTTCCCGAGCGGACTGTCGCCCATGCTGGCCACCGCGGGCGAAGTCGAATCGCTGTCCCCCGTGGACTGGGGCTTCGAAACCAAGTGGGACGGCTTCCGGGTGATCGTCGAGATCCACGACGGCACCGTCACCGTCCGCAGCCGCGCCGGCAACACGGTGACCGCCCGCTATCCGCGCCTGGCCGCCCTCGGCGAGGAGCTGGCCGGGCATCAGGTGGTCCTGGACGGCGAAGCCGTGGTCCTCGACGACGCCGGGCTCTCGGATATCTCGGCGCTGCAAGCGGATTCGGCCCGCGCGGTGTTCATCGCCTTCGACGTGCTCTACCTCGACGGCACCTCGCTGCTGCGCAAGAAGTACACCGACCGCCGGGCGGTGCTCGAGGCGCTGGGCAGATTGTCGCCGTCGATGAATGTCACCGCGCTGCTGGATGGTTCGGGCGCCGAGGCGATGAGGGCCAGTCGCGAGCAGGGGCAGGAGGGGGTGGTGGCCAAGCGGCTGGAATCGGTGTATCAGCCGGGCAAACGCAGCCAGACCTGGCTCAAGCAGCGCAACTGGCGCTCGCGCGAAGTGGTGGTCGGCGGGTGGCGGCGCAGCGACAAACGACCGTTCAAGTCGCTGCTGCTCGGCATGCCGCACGAAGACGGCCTCATCTACGTCGGGCGGGTGGGTACCGGATTCGGAGACGAACAGTCGCGTCGGATCGCGGCCGAGCTCGACGGATTGCGGCGCGAGACGTCCCCGTTCACCAACGAGATGACCGCCGACGAACGCCACGACGCGCAATGGGTTACCCCGAAGCTCACCGGCACCGTCCGGTTCCAGGCGTGGACCGACACCGGACGGCTCTGGCATCCCGTATGGGACGGTGTGACGAGCTCGCCACGATGATGCCCACCGTGAAAGCTGCGATGTTGCTACGGTAATCGCGTTGTACCCGGTGTCGAATCAACGAGGAGTGCGCGGTGGATTTCAAGAACCTGGCGGGCAAGGCGATGGACCTGGCTGCCCAGCATGCGGACAAGGTCGACGGCGTCATCGACAAGGCGGGTGACGTGGTCGACGAGAAGACCGGCGGCAAGTTCAGCGGCCAGGTCGACTCCGCCCAGGACGCCGCCAAGAACGCCATCCGAGACTGAGTCTTCTGGCGGCTGGCGCCGCGGGGTTTTCGGCCCTGTGGGCCTCGGATCCGAGGGACGATACTGCGCCTTCGGCGTTCCGTCTCGTCCCTCGGATCCGAGGCGGCCGAAAATCCAGTGCTGAGAGATTGCCGGGTTGTCAGTTTCCGGTCATCAGGGCGGAGATCGTCTCGACATCGGTGACCAGCGCATTGCCCTGGAACGCGAAGTCGTCGTAGGCGCGCGCCATCGCTTCTTTGTCGCGGCCGCCGCAGGCGTCACCGATCACCACGGGCACGAAACCCAGGTCGGTGGAGTGGGTCACGGTGGGCGCGATCCCGATTTCGAGTGCCACACCGGCGATGGCGTAGGAGCCGATCCGCAGATCACGCAGCAGAGTGGCGAGGGGTGTGCCCTCGAAGGCCGACATCGACATCTTGTCGAAGACCAACTCGTCTTCGCGCGGCACCAGTTCGGGCACCAGCTCGAACGAGGGCGTATCGCGTTGCAGAATGAAGGCCACATCGTCGACGGATTCGGCGTTCTGCCAGCTCATCAGCAACCGCATCCCGTACACACCGGTCAGTCGCCGTGGCGGGAAGAAGTGCCGGAGGAAGATCACCGGAAAGCCGCCGCGCCGGGCGGCGTCGACCACCCGCACGACGCGTTCGGTGATCTCCTGGCCGTCGGGCAGCTGGCCGAGAACCCCGACCTGCATGTCGTAGACGATCAGCGCCATCCGGTCGGGCGCGCACAGATCGCCGAGGCTATCGGGAATGTCGAGTCCGTTTCCTTGTCGCACCGACGCCAGTGTAGGCGCCGGTGCGAGGGAGGAATCGAACTGTGGCGCAGACTATTTGGTCTGCTGGGCCCACTGTGTGGTACCTGCCGGCGCCTGGAGGGTGTTGATCAGATCCATGCCCGCGATGACCAGCGCGGGTCCACCGACAATGATCGTGCCGATGATGCCGCCGACGCTGGCACCGGTGACGAAGCCCGGGATCGCGCCGACACCGGGAATGAGGACACCGCCGACGATCAGGCCGATCACCGCGCCCAGGCCCATGCCGACGAAGCTGCCGACGGCGGTGGCCAGGCCGAAGGTGGAAGCGAAGTTCGCCTGTGCCGCATAGTTTTCGGCGGGTGAGGCGACCGGCGTGAGGTTGGGCTTGGCCGCGGCGACGTCCTTGACCGCGGTCAGCTCGAGTACGTGGCCGTCGTCGCGAACCGCGTGCGGCAGCGGGTACTCGAACTTGCCGTCGCGGACCGAGAGTGGCATCGACACCAGGGTGGCGCCTGCTTCGTCGCGGATCTCGACCGCACCGCCGGTGACGGCGAAGGTGCCGTGGGTGAGGGTGGTGATGAGGGTGTTGCCGACGACCTCGGTGCGGTAATCGACATTCGGCGTCACCGGGTCGGCCCCGGCGACTCCGGTTCCCATCAGCGCGACGGCGAGCACCGGAACAGCGGCCGCGGCGATTTTGCGGATGATCATGTGAACATTTCCCATCTGGACTTCATCAGGTGTGAGTTGCTCGAACAGGCGCCGTGGTGATGACTTCCCCCGAGAAAGTTTCGTGACCGGCGCGTGAAGCTGCCTAGCTCGATTTCTGTGACGAACCATAGCTTGCACCAGGGTTTCGGGACAGTGAATTCGGGGTATTGCGCTCAGCCGATAATGTTGCTCAGCGCCACGGCGCCCGCGCAGACCACGACGACCACGCCGAGTGCGATGGCGTCGCGGCGGTGCGGCGCGCTCGGATGCGCTGTGAGCATGCCGGTGCCGCCACGGGCGGTGATCGCCTCGCCGAGTTCGCCCGCGCGCCGCGACGATACCGCCATGCACGCGGTGAGGATGTCGATGAGCGGGTTGTCGGCGGCGCGGTGCATGAGGTTGTCCTTGGGGCGCAGTCGGCGTGCGGCGCGCAGCACCCGGATCTCGTCGAACAGCAGCGGCAATCCGCGCAGGGTGAGCGCCACGACCACGGCCCATTCGTCGACCGGCAGACGCAACTTACGCAGCGGCGCACCGAGTTTCGCGAGGGCAGGGGCGATCTCGCCCATCGGCGTGGTGAAGGCGATCAGGAACGAGGCGGCCACCAGGACCATTCCGAAGACGAAGATCTGGGTGTAGCCGAGCACCGCCTTCATTCCGATCGGCGCGTTGATCAGGCCGCCGAGCACGACGAGTCCCCAGAACCACCACGGCAGCCGGGGGATCGCACCGAGTGGCAGCCGCGCGAGTACCCAGATCAACACCAGGAAGGCGGTGATCACGCCGAGCACCGGCCAGGACGGCAGGAACATCAGCAGCAGGCTGATCAGGAACGCGGCGATCATCTTCGTGCCTGCCCACAGGCGGTGCACGACACTGTCGACCGGGACTTCACGCAGCAGCACTGTGCTCATGGGGTGGTGCCTTTCGGTGCGCTGGTGTGTGCCGTCGCGCCCTCGTCACCGCGACGGCCGAGGGGCAGGCCGGCGACGAAGGCCGGCTTGTCGAGTGCGCGTTCGGTTCTCGGGATCGCGTGGCCGTCGGCCGAGACCACCACACCGTCGTCCAGGTGCACCGTGCGGTCGCAGACCATCGCCATCTCCGCGACATCGTGAGAGATGATGATCAACGTCAGCCCCGAATCCCGCAGCCGGGCGAGCAGTTCCACGATCTCGGCGCGGCCCTGTGGATCCAGGCCCGCCAGCGGTTCGTCGAGGACGACAACCTGCGGCCTGCTCGCCACCATCGCGGCGAGGACCACCCGCTTGGCCTGTCCGCCACTGAGTTCCTCCACCGAACGGGCGGCGAGGCGGCGGTCGAGCCCCACCGCGTCCAGCGCTTGCCCGACCGCGCCGGACCCGGTCGCCCGCCCACCCCAGTCGGCGATCTCCGCGCCGACTGTCTGCTTCTGTAGTTGCAAGCGGGAATGCTGGAAGGCCAGCGCCACCCCGCCGACCTGCTTGTCGACCGCGGTGCCGCGCAGTTCGCAGCGTCCCGAGCTCGGCGCGATCAGCCCGGCGATGATCCAGGCGAGCGTCGATTTGCCCGATCCGTTGCCACCGACGATCAGCAGCGCCTCGCCCTTGCGGACCGACAGGTCGACACCGTGCAGGGCCGGTGCTTCCCACGGCGTGCCGCGGTTGTAGGTGTGGCGCACGTCGGCGAGTTCGAGGACGGGGGCGCCCATCGCCCTGCGGCGCTGGTCGCGGGCCGGGTGGGGCCAGCTCGCGAGGTGGTCGACCATCCGGCCGTCGGCGAGGTGGATCACCCGGTCGGCGGCGGTCGCGTCGGCTTCGTGGTGGGTCACCAGGACCACGGCGGTGCCGTGCCGGCGCGGGAGTTCGGCCAGGAGGGCGACGAGCTCGTGACGGCCGTCGGGGTCGATCATCGAGGTGGCTTCGTCGGCGATGAGCAGCGCCGGGCGGCGGGCGAGCGCGGCTGCCACGGCGAGGCGCTGTTGCTGGCCGCCGGAGAGGGTGGCGGTCTCACGGGCGCCCATGTCCGCGAGGCCGACCTCGGCGAGGAGCGCGTCGACGTCGACCGCGGCGGCGGATTCCGCCGACAGGCCCCACACCACATCGTCGGCGACCGAGACGCCGAGAGTTTGGCTCTCGGGTCGCTGCAGGACCAGCGCCGTCCCGCCGAGCGCGCCCAAGCCCGCGGAACCGGGACGGTCCACCGCACCCGTCGTCGGCGGCCTGCCTGCCAGGACCCGGGTGAGGGTCGACTTGCCGGAGCCGTTGTGGCCGACGACGGCGACGAACTCGCCCGGGCGAATGGTGAGGTCGATGTCGGCCAGCGCGTCGACATTCGTGCCCTCGTAGCGATAGCCGACTCCGTGCAGGGATACCGGCAGCGGACCGACCGGCCGATCGTCGAGCGGCGCGTCGAGTCGATCGCTGCCCGGCAACCACGCGAGGCGATCGAGTACCGCCCCGAGCACGAACCAGGAGATCACCGTGCTGACCAGCACGCCGAGCGCCACCGTGCCGCCGACGTAGATCCACCACCAGCGCAGCACCACGTCGACGGCGTCGGCGGCCATCCGGCCGAGCGGCTCCAGCGCGGGCAACCGGCCCGCCAGATTCTCGATGCCCTTCGCGGTATTGCGGATCGCGTCGAAGAACAGGTCGCGTGTTCGTGAGAAGACCAGCAGACTGCCGACGGAGAACAGGCCCCAGCCCACGCCGGCGACGATTCCGAGCGCGAACACCGTGGGGAATCCGCCGCCTCGGCGCTTCACCGTCCCGATGATTCCCGCCAGGGTGGCCGCGCCCATGACGCCGAGTGCGGGCATCACACCGGCGGCCACGAAGGTGACCAGCGTGGCCGCGACAGTCGCCGTGACCAGTGCTCGTAACCGGTACCGCTGGGCGAGCAGGCCCAACGGCACTGCTGCGACGAGCTGCAACGCGGCCGCCATGGGAACCAGTGAGCCGACGGTGATGAGGCCGACGGTGAGTCCGGCCATCACCGCGCCGCTCGCCAGTTCGATCGGGCGCAGGGGACCGCTGGGCAGACCCGCGGGCTTGTCTCTCACGTGTCCAGTCTGCCAGGGGCCGGGTGTGTGGGTGTGGGGCTGATGTGGAGGTTGTGTGGGGCTGCCTGCGGGCGTGTCGGCTACCGGAGCGCCGGGGCGGCGCCGTCCTGGTGCACGGGGGCGGACTGGGGGCGTCGATGGAACATGCTCGGCCGCAAGCGCGCGATCGCGACGCCGGTCAGGCACAGGGTGCCGCCGAGGAGTGCGGTGGCGGTGGGGACCTCGGCGAGGAAGATCCAGGACATGACGATGGCGAGGGCTGGAACGGCGTAGCTCGAGGACGCGGTGACTCCCGCGGGGGTGTGGGCCAGGGCGTAGGCCCACAGAAGGAAGGCGAGTGCGGTCGAGACCACGCCCAGGTATACGACGCCGATGGTGGCGGAGAGTGGGGCTTCGGCCAGCTCGTGTGCCATTTTCGGTGCCCACGGCAGGAGGACGACGGCTCCGGCGACCGCGCCGAGGGCGGTCGCGGTCAGCGGGTCGGTGGACCGCAGCACCAGCTTTTGCGCCACCACGCTGATGCCGTAGAGCAGGGCGGCCGCCACTGCGAGCAGCACGCCGATGCGGTCGCGCTGTCCTGGTCCGGTGAACGCGATGATCGCGGCGCCGGTGAAGCTGACCGCGATGCCGGCGACCAGCAGCGGCGGGAAGCCCTCGTTCAGGAACAACCCGGCCAGCACGGCGACCACGATGGGTGCGATGTTCACCAGCAGGGCGGTGGTGCCCGCGTCGAGATGCTGTTCGGCGGCGTTCACCAGCACGGTGTAGAGCCCGAACCAGAGTGCGCCGTAGGCCATCGTGAGCCACAGCGCCGTACCGCGCGGCATCCGGCCGCCGCGAAACGCCAGCACCAGCACCAGCACGACGGCGCCGACGAGCAGCCGCCCGGATGCCATCGCCGCGGGCGAGACGTAGGGCGCGATGCCGCGGATGATCACGAACGACGATGCCCAGGCGAGCATCACGGCGACCAGGGCGAGAGCGGGCAGACGTGACTTCATGCCTCTACGGTGGACCCGTGAAGAGGTAAGCACAAGCGGGTATTCGCCATCTAATATTCAGTAGAACTGAATCGAGGAGTTCGCATGATCGACACACACCGCTTGATGATCTTCCGATCCGTGGTCGCCACCGGCTCGGTGGCCGCGGCGGCCTCGACCCTCGGCTACTCACCGTCGGCGATCTCCCAGCACCTGACCGCACTCCAGCGCGAGACCGGCTTGCAGCTGCTGGAACGGGTCGGTCGCGGCGTGGTGCCGACCCCGGCGGGCCGGGTGATCGCCGGGGAGGCCGCCAAGGTGCTCGACGAGTTGACCGCGCTCGGGTCGACGGTGTCGGACCTGCGCGCGGGCAAGGCCACCCGGATCACGATCAACTCGTTCAGCTCGGCGGGCACCAACTGGATGCCCGACGTGGTCGCCACCCTCACCCACGAATTCCCCGACACCAGGGTTCGCCTGCGCATCGTCGACGAACTGGCCGCGGTGTCGGGCAACCGTCCCGACATCGCCCTCACGGTGCGCTTGGGCAAACCGGCCCAGATCTCCGGCTACACCCACCGCGACCTGATGACCGAGCCCTACGTAGCCGTCGTCCCCGCCGACCACGAACTCGCGACACGCACCACCGTCGACGTCGCCGAACTCGAGCGATACCGCTGGATCGACAACGACACCAGCCACGGCCCCTGCCGGCAGGCAATGCTGAACGCTTGCGCCGCAGCGGGTTTCACTCCCCGGTTCGTGGTGGAGACCACCGACTACCCGTCGGCCCTGCGATTCGTGGCGCGCGGAGTCGGCATCACCGTCGTCCCCCGCCTCGGCGCCACGGACCTGCCGCCCGGTTCGCGTGCGCTGGAGCTGACCAACCCGACGCCGCGCCGCACGATCTGCGCGCACATCAAGGACTCCGAGTCGTACAACCCGGTCGTCACCCGGACGATGGAGTTGCTTCGGGCGGCCGCGGATCGGCCGGGCGGTCAGGCGGGTGGGGGTTCGGACAGCCAGCCGCCCATCGCGACTGTGCGGAAATGAGTTGTCAGGCCGAAGTTCTCGTCGATGACATGCAGCGCGATGGCCGGGTCGGGTGCGTAGTCCATGACGCGGTGGGGCGGCGTCACTTCCCATTCGCCGCCGAGGACGGAAGCTGTACTGGGACCAGTGATCATGGGTTTGCCGGCGAAGATCGTCGCGATGGGGGCGTGGGCGTGGCCGGTGAGAATGCCGACGATGCGTGGATCGCCCGCCACCACGGCGGCCAGCCGGCCGGGATCGGCGAGCGCGATGACATCGACCACGGGACTGAACACGTGCTTGGGCGGATGGTGCAGGGCCACCAGGATCGGTCCGTCCGGCGCCTCGGCGAGCGTCGCGCGCAGCCAGTCGAAGGTGTCCTCGCCCAGCAGGCCCGCGGGTTCACCGGGGATGCTCGAGTCGAGCATGACGACGGTGAGCGCCCCGACGCGGTGGACGCTGTTGACGGGAGTGGTCGAGGCCGGCTCGCCCAGCAGTGCGGTGCGGAAGTTCGCGCGGTCGTCGTGGTTACCGGGCAGCAGGTACACGGGGATGTCCGCTTGCAGGGCAAGGCGCGCTTGCGCGTACTGCTCCGGCGTGCCGGAATCGGTGATGTCGCCGGTCACCAGGATGACGTCGGGCCTGCGTGGCAGGTCCGCCAGGTAGCCCATCACCGCCTCCACCCGTTCGGTGTTGCGCGCGCTGAGGTCGAAGTGGGTATCGCTGAGCTGAGCCGCCAGGATCATCGGCAGTCGCTTTCTTCTCTGGGATCGCTCCGTTGCGTCAGAGTGCGCCGGTATGACTCATCGGCACCTCTCCAGGCTAGATGACCTGCGCTTATTCGTCTTCATGAGCCGTGCCACGGACCGAAACCCACGAGGTGGTCTGTGTCGCCGCTCACCCGGGTGATTCCGCGGTTCGGGTGCGGTCGGCGAGCAGCTGTAGTACGCGCAGGAAGGTATGGCGATCGGCGGCGGGTAGGTCGGCCAGTAGTCGCTTCTCCTGTTCCTGGATGTCGTGCTGGGCGCGGTCGCGCAGCTTCGCGCCGTCGGCGGTGAGCCGGACCAGGTTGACGCGCCGGTCGGCCGGATCGGGCTCACGCAGGATCAGGCCGCGCTGCTGGAGGTCGTCGAGGACCGGGATGATCCGGGTCTTGTCCGCCCGGATCGTCTTGGCGAGCGCGGCCTGGGTGTGGACGGGCCCTTCGTCGAGTCCGAGCAGTACCACGTAGGCCCACATGGTGAGCCCGTGCCGGTCGAGGACGGGCCGCTCCGCCTCCGTCAGCGCACGGCCGAGCGGGACGAGCATGGCCGCGAGATCCGGCCGGGTCGCTTTCGGCATGGTCGAAATCTACCGCCGGACGGTTCGGTCGATAACCCTTGGCATATCGTAAGCATGAGCGTACGGTCAGCATATGCGTACTATCTCCAAGGAAGATCGACTTCTCCTGGTCCGGCACGAGCGCGCGGTGCGGCTGAGCATCGACGCGGTCGAGGCGGCGTCCGATGCCGCACTGTCGAACGAAACACCTTGTGCGGGTTGGGATCTGCGCGCTCTGCTGGACCACATGGGCACCCAGAATCGTGGTTTCGCCGCAGCCGCTCGCGGTGCGAACGACCCGGCGGTCTGGGCGGTGCGCCCCGCAACCGATCCGATCGGCGACTATGTCCGGTCCGCCCACGACGTCGTCGCGGCCTTCGCCGCCTGCCAGGCCCGCACCCTGTTTCTGCCCGAAATCCCACCGGGCGAGTTCCCGGTCGCGACCGCCCTCGGCTTCCATCTCATCGACAGCGTCGTCCATGCCTGGGATGTCGCCCGGTCGGTAGGCCGAGCGATCGACCTGGACCCCGACCTGGCCCCGACCGCCCTGCGTATCGCCGAAGCGGTCCCCACCGGCACGGCTCGCCATCGTCCCGGCGCCGCGTTCGGCCCGGCGCTCGAGGTCACGGACACGACCGCGACTCTGGACCGCATCTTGCGCGTTCTCGGCCGCGCACCCGAGTGGTTGCCGAGCCGGGTATGAGGGTGACAGTCAGCCGGAAATCAGTTGTGCGGCGGTGTGGAGAAGTCGCGCGCTCTCGTCCGGGTCGGACGTGAACGGCTCCCAGAAATCGGGTCCGGGGGTGGCCTCCAGATCGAGGAGCGGCGGGGTGAGCCAGTCGGCGTCGAGGCCGAGTCGCCAGGAGTGCAGGTGGGTGCGGGGCAGCGCGGCGCTGCGGTCGAACAGCGGGTCGCCCAGGATCGGATGGCCGATCCAGGCCAGCTGCACGCGGATCTGATGGCGACGCCCGGTTACCGGCCGCAGGGCCAGCAGTGCGTGCTCGCCGTGCCGGGCGACCGTGCTGAACAAGGTGCGCGACGGATAGTTCTTCGCGGGCAGCAGATCCGCCTCGTCGACGAACCACCGGTCACCCTCGCGCTTGATCGCCTCGCGTGGCGCCGCGATCCGCACCCGATTCTTGCGTCCCACACTCAACGGCAGATCGAGCTCACCGCCATCGGGCAGGTCGGCGCCCGACACGATCGCCAGATACGCCTTACGTGCGGTTTGATTGTTGAACTGCCTGGTCAACGGTCCGTGCGCGGCCAGATCGGTAGCCAGCAGCACCAGTCCCGAGGTCACCTTGTCGATACGGTGCACCGGATACAGCTGCGTCCCCGCCGCCTGCGCCAACTCCACCAGATCGGTGTCGTGTCGCTCCCCGGTCACCGAGATCCCCGACGGTTTGTTCAACGCGAGGACCGCGTCATCGGCGAACACGGTGTACTCCTCGCGCACGCTGCGCCAATCCAAGTCCACTACAACACCCTAGGCAACGGTGTGCCGACGCCGCTCGACGGCTGGTCAGCGGGCCGCCGCGCCGGAGCTGTGCACTTCGAAGCTGTGCACGTCGCGATCATGCCTGCCGCAGGCGGTGGGGGCGTAGGCGGTTGAAACCGCGAACGCGGACGCTGCGCAGATGGCGGATGGCGAATTCGGGGTTGTCGTCGAGGGCCGAGGCCGCGGCGTCGTCGATGAGGATGTTGCCCGGCCGGGCGACGCCGGTCAGGCGGGCGGCGATATTGACCACCGAGCCGTAGAGGTCGCCGAAGCGTTGCAGCACCTCGCCGTAGGCGAACGCCACGCGCAGTTCCGGCGTGCCGCCGACGAGCATGGTCGACTCCTGGATGGCCAGCGCGATGCGGGCGGCCGCGGCCGCGGTCTCGGCGGCGAACATCACCTCGTCGCCGACGTTCTTGATCACCCAGCCGCCGTTGTCGGTGATCGCCGAGGTAGTGGTCGACTCGAAAGCTTCGAGGAGCGTGGACAGTTCGTCGGGGTGCAGGTGCCTGGTGAGCCGGGTGAAACCGACCATGTCGGCGAATCCCACCGCCAGCGTCCGCATCGAACCTTCGCCCTGCGCCTCGCTCGACCTGGCGACCGCGGCCGCCAGGTGCCTGCGCCACACATACGACTGCAACTGGTCGATGCTCGCCATGGTGGATTCCGTTGCGGCACTGATCCGTTCCGCCAGCGGAATCGCGGGATCGGCCGCGGCGACGCGCGCCTTGATCTCGGCCAGCACCAGGTCGGCCTGCCACTCCGCCAGCCGCGCCATGCCCTGGCCGATCGTCCGCGCGGCCGCGGCCTGTTGCCGAATATCGGACGAGGCAACAACTCTCATACTCCGAAAGTTGGTGACCGCGGTGATATCGGTCTGCGTGAAGTCGACCTCGTCGTCCTCATTGGCCGGAAAGCCCAGCGCTGTCCACAGCCGCCGCGACTCCGACTCCGGCACCCCCGACTGCTCGGCCACCTGCGTGCGCGTATATCGACGCGGCCCACCGAGCAGCGCTTCCTCGACACTGCGCTGCACCAATTCGGTCATCTCGGGCTCCGACATACTCAGACTCTACGACTGTGCCGCGCGAGTGACAGGCATCCTCGTCTCCACATTGGCAACGTTCATAAATCCGGGCCGGTGACACCTGGCACAGCGCCGTCATGCCTGGTAACCCGTGACCTGGTTGCTTACCTGCCGGTGCGCAACGGATGGCGCAAGTGCGTACTTGTCCGCGTGCGGACCCGAATCGACACTCGGTCCAGGCAGGTCGTCCGATCGACCTCGTGGACAGGAGTGGACATGATCGAGAAATCGGTGACGGTGCTCGGCACCGGGTCGATGGGCAGCGCGCTGGCCGCCGCCTTCCTCGCCGCGGGCTACCGCACCCAGGTGTGGAACCGCAGCCACGAACGAACGACGGCCCTGGTGGACGCGGGCGCGACCGCGCACGCCGACATCGCCGATGCCGTCGCCGCGAGCCCGGTGATCATCTCCTGCCTCACCACCTTCGCCGCTACCCGCGAGAGCCTGCTCGGCGTCGACGCGCTGGCGGGCCGCGACCTCATCACCCTGAACAGCGGAACACCCGACCAGGCAAGGGAATTCGCGCACTTCGCGCACTGCTCAGGTGCGCGCTTTCTCGGCGGTGCGATCAAGAATGTGCCTGCGGCCGTGGGTGATCCGCAGACGCTGCTGTATTTCGGTGGCGATCGCGAGGTGTTCGACACGCACGCCGCTACCCTGCGGGTACTGGGTGGCGATCTCGAATTCCTCGGTGCCGAAACGGATCTGGCCGCGCTCTACGAATCCGCCGTCGGCGCGACCCTGCTCCCCGCGCTGCTCGGCTTCCTCGAAGGGGCGGCGGTATTGGCCTCGCGCGGACTGCCCGCGTCGACGATGGTGCCCTATTCGGTGAAGTGGTTGCAGATGATCGAGTCGCTGCTCCCGGTGCTGGCGGGCGAGATCGACGACAGGGACTACACCCGCCTCGGCTCCTCGGTCGAGCTGTTCCACACCGCCGTCGCCGACGATGTGCGGCTCGGCGCCGAAACGGGCGTCGACCTGTCCTGGCACGCCCCGATGCACGAGCTACTGGACCGCGCGGTCACCGCGGGGCACGGCGCGCAGAGCATCACCGCGGTGATCGAGCTGCTGAAGGCGCGTCAGCGCAGCACGCTGTAGGTGGCCGACAGGGTGAAGCCGTGCTCGCCGACCTCGCAGCTCACCGTCCCCTGATAGCCGATGCCGCAGGTGGTGTTCTCCCGCGTGATCCGGTGACCTTCGGGGAGCACCTTCGCGGCCGGGTGGGTGAAGATCGGGCTGTCGGCGTCGACGAAGTGCGCCGCTTCGAGGATCCCGACCCGGAGCTGGTCGGTGCCCGCGGGCGCGTCGATCGGGACCGCGTCACACCCGGCCGGGCCGTTGTTCCAGTAGATGGCGCAGTGCCGTCCATCAGGGGTGGTGAAGAAGACGCTGCCCGCGTATTCGGGTTCGGGAACCTGGTAGTCGACGGGGTCGACCGGCGTGTAATCACCGAGTCCCGACTGCGCGGCGGCCGGTCCCGCGGCCAGGAAACCGGCGGCCAGCGCGGCCCCGGACAGAACGGTGAGTGCGGATCGGATCAACATGGACGTCCTCCCTCGACTTGTTGTACCCGGTATTTCGCCGCCCCGACGCACCTCGTTAACCAACCGAACAATTCCCTTCGCATGATGCGATGCACGCGTACCCGCCGCTACCTTCTACGCTGGCTGCCATGTCGTCACCCGCTCTCGGCGAGTTCCTTCGCACCCGGCGCGCCCGCATCCAACCCGCCGCCGTCGGACTGAGCGAATACGGTCGCCGCAGGATGGTCGGATTGCGTCGCGAGGAAGTGGCGCAGCTGGCCGGCATGAGTGTGGATTACTACACCCGGTTGGAGCGGGGGCGCGATGAGGATTACCCCGATTCGGTGCTCGACTCCGTTGCCCGCGCCCTGCGTCTCGACGCCGCCGAGCGCGACCACTTCTACACGCTGGTCCGTCCCGCCGACCCCGACTACAACTACGCTCCGACCGTTCGCCCCGGCACCCGGCTGCTGCTCCACTCGATCACGACGCCCGCGTTCGTGCTCGGGCGCCACATGGAAGTGCTGGCCTGGAACGACATGGGCGACAAGGTCTTCGGCTTCGACGCGGTCACCGACTCCGAACGTAACCTGGCCCGCTTCACAGTGCTGAACCCCGCGGCGGGCGTGTTCTATCCCGATTGGGAACCCGTTGCCGCGGAGACCGCCGCCTATCTCCGTCGCCAGGTGGACCGCTGCCCGCGCGATCGCAGGCTGACCTCACTCATCGACGAACTCACCGCCGGCAACCCGGTGTTCCATCGCATCTGGTCGATCCACACCCCAGCGGGCAATACGCACGGCGACCGGCTGATCCAGCATCCGGTGGTCGGCCGGATCGAATTCGGTTACGAGACATTGGCTTTGCCGGGCGATCTGGATCAGCTGCTGGTGGTGTACACCGTGCACCCGGATTCGGCGGCGAGCCAGGCGGTTGCCGCGTTGGGTAGGCGGGAACTGGTCGGCGCTCGCTGACCGGACAGTTCACACCGGGGTTGGAACAGCTCGCATGCGGATGAGACGCTCGACGCATGACGATCGAGGAAGTAACCGACTACGTGACCGGCCTCGGTGGAGTGCTGGTGCTGCGGCCGACCGAGGGGAGTGAGGCTCCCGAGATCAGCTGGGGCGACACCTTCTTCTACTACGCCCCCGACGGCGTCGTGCCTGCCGGTCAGCCCTTCGCCACCATCGTGACCAAGGACTACCCCGGCGACGAGACGTCCGACCTGAACCGCCCCGGCAGCTTTCGCGTCAATATCGCCGTGAGCAAGACGACCTTCGCCGCAGCGGCCGCCCCGACCGACGCGAGCATCGAGGACACCGTTGTCGCCCACCCCCTTTACGCGGCCGCGAACTGGCTCGCGGTCGTGAATCCCTCGACTGCCACCGAAACGACGGTCCGCGAGTTGTTGCGCGAGGCCCACGACCGGGCACGCACCCGATCCGAGCGACGCGCGGCCGAATAGCCCGACTAAGCAGTCGCTCTTCGTTTGCTGGCGACATGGCGACGACGGCCCGGTCGCGTGGTCGCGGTTTATTCCGTCCGGCGCGGTACCTTTCAGATACCAACGAAAGGGGAGGTCATGTCAGTACATTCCCGGCCTGTGCGTTCGTTATCCAGCGCCAGGCTCGGACCCGTCGAATGGATCACCGGCGGATTGCTGTCGACAGCCGCGGCGCTGACGATGGTCGGCCCCCTGATCGCCGCCCTGCTGATCCGCCGCAGCGGCGCGGGCCGAACCGACCCCACCGCCCCCCTGATCCTGCTGACCCTCGCCATCACCCTCGCGATCGCCGCCGCCCTCACCATGTTCGCCATCGCTCGTCGTCGCCGACGTTCCGGTTCGTCCTAGCGACCTGCGGAAACCGGTGGGGCGTAACCGGATCGGCTATCCTGGTGGCGATCAGGGAGGCTGCTCATGCCCATCAAGTTCCGTCAGCGCAAATCCTTCGGACCGCTGAAGTTCAATTTCACCCAATCGGGCCTGTCGTCCTGGGGCATCAAGATCGGCCCCTGGTCCTGGAACTCCCGCACTCGCAAGAACAGCGTCGACCTCCCCGGCCCCCTGAGCTGGCGCCAACGCTGATCGGGCGCCACCCGCCGCAACGCTGTTCACCCACAGCGCGCGCAGGTCGAGGGCTAGGCGCCTCCGGCGTCGGGTCGCACACGCATATCAAATCGCCGGTTCGGCGCGAAGGCGATCGAATGCTCGGTGTGTAGGGGCACGGTCGAGGAACGCGGTGATCTGAGCCGAGCAGTTCTCGACGGTGCCGGTGCTGGTGTCGAGTTCCAGGTCGTAGATTCTGTGGGCGTGGACCGCGTGGATCTGCCCGGCCGCGGTGCCGAGGGGACGGTCGCCGCGTTGCTGTTCTCGGCGTTGCAGTTCGACGAGTGAACAGTGCACGCCGACGAAGACGACGTCGATGCCGTGCATGACCGACAGACAATCGCGCAGCCGCCACGGCTCGCTCAGGACGTGGTCCATGACGATGTCGTTGCCCGCCGAGGCCATCGCGGCGACGGCGCGGTGGAACCCCGCTCGGGTCCGTCGCAGGACATCGGCGAGTTCGGCTGGATCCAGCTCATGGGTCCGCGATTCCGACCGCATCGCGCCGATCATGTCGACGCCCATGTGAAAGAAGGGCCGTTCGAGGTCGGCCAGCAACTGCCGCGCGATGCTCGACTTGCCCGAACTGACCGGGCTGCTGCGCACGACCCCATGAATCCCGCATCCATCCAGCCAAGCAGAACGGCACAGGAAACTGGCGACTTCGTCGGCCTCGCGCCGGTTAGGCCCTCCGGACGCACGTGTCGGTTTCGTCCAAGACAGTGTGGGGGAGCGTTCCCTAGGCTGGCCGCAGGCAGTTTCCGACGCTCGTACTCAGGAGGATTGTGATGGCACGCGAACTGGTTTACACGGGATTCATGTCGCTCGACGGCGTGGTGGACTCGCCCGGTGGGAAGGTCGAGGGGCATCGCAGTGGCGGGTGGGTGATAGAGACCGAGTTCGTGCCGGAGGCGTATTCGCTCAAGGGTGAGGAACTCGCCGACACCACCGCGCTGATGTTCGGCCGCCGCAGCTACGAGGCGTTCGCCCCGATCTGGCGCGATTCCGAGGATCACGCTGCCTACAAGGAGCTGCCCAAATATGTTGTCTCCTCCTCGCTTACCGACGACGCGCTGATCGAGGGCTGGGGCGAGATCACCATCCTGCGCTCGACCGAGGACATCGAGAAGCTGAAGCAGACCGACGGCGGCCCGATCTACATCCACGGCAGCGCCGAACTGGCACAGCGGCTTTCGGACGCCGACCTGATCGATCGATACAATCTGCTCGTTTTCCCGGTGCTGCTCGGCGCGGGCAAGAGCCTGTTCGGCCGGGCCGACCGGCCCAAACAGCAGCTGCGCCTGCGCGACTCGGCGACCTACTCCAACGGCGTCGCCAAGATGGTCTACGACGTGGTGCGCTGAGTGAGGTCGAGCGCGATCGCACCACTGGCACCCTCGCGCAGCTGCCCCGCCGTCCGGCCGACGAAGCGGCGCAGCGCGCGGGCCAGGTGGGGCTCGTCGTAATAGCCGAGCTTGTCGATGACATCGCCCGGCGCCTCGCCCGCGCTCAGCAGCACCGCCGCGGCGCGGGCCCGCTCGATCTGACGGACCGCGCCCTGGGTGAGGCCCGTCGCCGCCCGGAATCGACGCTCGAGCGTGCGCTCGGTGATCGCGGGCGTCAGCCCACGCAGGGTGTCGGCGACCAGGGCATCGCGTACCACGACGCCCTGGCCGACCAGCCGCTCGACCAGCGCTTCCGCGTCGTCGACGCGCGGTGTTTCCCATCGGTCGCCGTCCAGCCAGAACCCCCGTGCGGTCACATCGGGCAGGACGATCCCACTGTCGACCAGGGTTGTCGCGGTCACCGCGCGCAGCGAGGTGCCGACCGCGAACTGGATGCCGACAAAGTCGGCCCCCTCGGGAACGGGTGCGGTGCTGGTGGCGACTTCCGGCCCGGTGACCGCCGCGAACGGCACACCCCGCTGCTCCCAGAACACCAATCCCCAGGTCTCGGTCGCCACGGATGTCATCTCCGCGACCTGCTCACTGCGGCAGGTCCAGACCGACTCCACCCATGGCGAGTCCGATAGTCGGGTCTCGAACACCAATCCCACCGTCGCGATCCTAATCGCGACGGTTGCCGGATTTCGGGGGAGTCGGCCCGGCCTGTGGTTCTACGGGAGCGGCAGGCAGGAGCTCCCGGTGTTCAGACCGCGGCCTACGACCTCGACCGTGATGTAGTCCGTAGAGGTGTATTGCCCCGGCTTGAACTGCTGGGCGACAAGATTTTGACGACCGGTGTACTCGGGTGTCCAGTCGAAGGTCGCGGTGCCGTTCTCCGGATGGTAGACGGCGACCCCGAGCTGCTTGCCGTTCCCGGGCACCGAACCACCGCTGATGCCGATGGTCACCTCCCCGGCCTCGGAAACCGGTGCGTCGACACCGACTGTGACCGTGTAAGTGCAGCCGGTGCGCAGGCCCTCGGCAGGCTGCTCCACACTCACTGCGGTCACGGCCGCGGTCGCATTCGGTGCGGTGAGCACGGCGGGCACGGCGCCGAGCATCACAGCGAAGCCGAATCGGCGAATTGGAAGATTCATCGGATTTCCCTTCTGCGCGTGGTTCAACATTCGCATGATCAGGCCGGCCGCAGTGGGCCGATGAAGGTACCCGCGTGGGTGGCGGCGTCTTGACGGGCGACGCTGCCGACCTGAGGCCACGGCACCTGCAACTGGGTGGTGGTGTCGGGTGGGGTCAGGACGATCGTGGTGGGTGTCCAGCCTTCGGGTCCGTCCGAGAGATAAGTGAGTTCGCTGCTCACGGCCGCGCCGGGGGCGACTGTCACGGGGGCGAAACCGGTTTCCTGGCGTGGCAGCGAGTAGTTCGGCCCGTAGGTCGGATGGTGGGGCCCGGCCAGGTCGACGCCCGGGTAGCCCTGGACCAGGCAGCTCTGCTGGGACGTGTTGGTGAGCACGATCCGCAGGGTGTTCTGCTGGGTCGAGGGCGCCGAGTCGTGCTGGGTGGTCGCGGTCAACATCTCGGCCGAACAGATCGGCAGCTGTGCGGAACTGACGGCCGGGACCATGAACATCGCCGGAACTGCCACTGCCACAACCGCTATCGCTCGCTTCGTTCTCACCGTGAAGTTTCCTTTCGTGCAGATTTCGATTCGGGACGTGGGTAGATCGAGACGTCGAGCTTGTCCGTTAACCTCGCTAACGATGTTCCCTGTACGCGGTGTGGACAACCCGGAGTGTGACTCGGTCATACACCGAATCCGCCGTCACCCAGGTGTGTCAGCGATGTGCGGATAGCGACGATGCGGACCGGACGTCGCCAATCTCGCCGACGCGCGCCGTGACTCGACCGGCGCGCGAATGCCGAGTCGATACCGCGGGGTGAGTGCGTTGCCGTACCGCAGTGGGATGTCGAGGGGTGTTCGGCATCGATAGGTTCCCGGTGATGCGAAAGGGGAACGATGCGATACACGATCCTGGCCGCGGTGCTCGCGCTGGCCTCGACGGTCTGCGGGTGCGACGCCGAACCCCGCGCGGACACTCTGCGACGGGACGTCGACGTGATCGCGGCACTGGGAACCACGGGAGTACAGGCCAGGGTCGTGGGCGTCGGGACCGATCGGACAGCGGTAGCGGGTCACTCGGATGCTGTTGCCCTGAATGAGGTTTCGCCCGATGGGTATTTCCGGATCGGGAGCTTGACCAAGACGATGGTCGCCACGGTGGTCCTCATGCTGGTCGGCGAAGGTCGGCTCTCGTTGGAGGACACCGTTCAGCGCCGGCTGCCGGATATGGTGCGCGGTAACGGAAATGACGGGGCGGGAATCACCGTCCGGCAACTACTTCAGCACACCAGCGGTATTCACGAAAATCCGCCCGAAATGGCCACTGCCGAGGACTACTACCGGCTCCGCTATGAAGTGCGCGATCCGCGCGACACGGTGGCGACCGCCATGCGGCATGCGCCAGATTTCGCGCCGGGCGCGGGGTGGTCGTACTCCAATGTCGGCTATGTCCTGCTCGGCCTGATCATCGAGCAGGTGGCAAACCGGCCCTGGTACGACGAGATCTCCGCACGGATCCTCGAACCACTCGGACTGCGTGACACTCGCTGGCCCGGCGACGCGCCGACGCTGCCCGACCCGCACGCGAACGGGTATCAGCAATTCGAGGCCGGCGGTCCGCTGATCGACGTCACCGAACTGGTGGACGCCGACGCCTCCGCCGGCTACCTCTCCACCACCGCCGATATCGGCACCTTCTACCGAAGCCTGCTCGGCGGACAACTGTTGCGACCCGAAGAGCTGGCCCAGATGCGTACCACGGTGCCGGTCGACGGCGTCACCGGACTGGTCTGGCCCGGCGCGAGCTACGGCCTCGGCCTGTTCGCGGTGCCGCTGTCCTGCGGCGGCACCTATTGGATGCACAACGGCGGTCAGACGGGATTCCTCACCAACGCCGGAGTGACCGATGACGGCGGCCGAAGCGCCGTCGTCTCATTGTCGGCCACTCTCGCTGTCGGTGAGGATGTCACGCAGAGCAAAGGATTCGCGCAACTGCGGACGGTCGGCGAGCTGGTGGACCACGCCCTCTGCGAGAAATAGACCGGCCGCTTCTGGCCGATTATCCGGCCGTGCAGGGCACCGGGCGAGAGTGTTGCGGATCGAGGGCGTCGAGCATGTAGGCTGCGCGGGGATCGGCGACGATGCCGAGGTGATCGGCGATGGCTTGCGAACAGCCGTCTTGCAGAACGATATTCGTCACCCCGGTCATCCCGCCGAGCGCCGAAACCGGCCATGGCAGGTCCAGCACGCCGTAGGTCGGCGCGGAGACGCAGTAGCCTTCGTTCACCAGCAGCGGAACGAGGGTGCCCCCATTGGTTTGGGCGCAGCGTGGAATCAGGATCATGCCTGGGGTTTGCCCCAGCACAGCTTGGCGGTCGGTAGGTCGTCCGAAACCCAGTTCTTCCATTGCTCGTCGCTGGGATTCGAGGTGAGTTTGTCGCAGAGCGCGTCTCGCCACGCGGCGGGCGCCGGAAGCTGCCAGATCCCGCCGCCCACGAACGGAGGCTTGCCGTCCAAGGAGACCCCCTGGGCAACAATGAAAACGCGACGACCGTCCTTGCTGAATTCAAGAAGCGGGGTTTGGCCGACCGGGGCGGTGACGATCGGTTGTCCGATCTGACCTCCGGTGTAGGCGTCCCAGAACCGCAGCGTGTGGTCTGTCGAGGCGGAGACGAGATACTTGCCGTCGGGGCTGTAACCGACGGAATCGATGGGATCGTCGTGGCCTTTGAAGGGCTCGCCGACGGCGTCACCGCTTTCGGCGTCCCATTGGCGGATCGTCTCGTCGTCTGCGACCGCGATGCGCCGGCCGTCATGACTGAGCGTCATGCCCGTGAAGAAGTCGCTCTCCATTGCTTTACCGACCGGTTGCCTTGTGGCGGTATCCCAGATACGGACGGAATCGCTGCTGAGGGAATACAGGCGACGGCCGTCCTGGCTGAATGCGATTTTGTGGACGAAGTTTTTGTGACCTGTCAATGGTTCGCCGATCTGCCGCCCCTCGGCCCAGTCCCAGAGTCGAACCGTATTGTCACTGCTTCCAGTTGCGAGTGTCTTCCCGTCCGGGCTGAACTCCACTGTGTTCAACGTGTCGTTGTGCCCTGTCATCGGCGCGCCACGCTGCCGCCCATTCGCTACGTCCAGGACTCGGATATCGTTGTCCCGGCCTACAACCGCGAGCCAGCGTTCATCCGGGCTGAACGAGATCTGGGTTCCTCCTCGGAGTGCCTCGGAATCGATCACGTTCCCGATCTGTTCACCGGTGTCGACGTCCAGCCGTCGCAGTACATCATCACGAAGGACGAGAATTCGCGGACGATCCGTGCGGCTGTCCACGCCGTGCCTGGTATCCACCGACACCGGCCCGATCGCCGTGCTACCGCCTACCTTGGTGGTCAACGCCGCAGCGGGATCGGCGTGAAATACTTGGCCGGTATCGTCGGCCACCGCGACGATCCGGTCGCCGTCACGGGTGAAGGCGACGTGCCGGACGGCCGCATTGAGTCCGAGCGGATTGCCCACCGGCTGACCGGTTTTCGAGTCCCACAGTCGTACGGCCTTGTCGCTGCCGCCTGTGACGATCCGGCCGCCGTCCGGACTGAATGCCACCGATTGGACGTTGCCGAAATTGCCCGTGACCGGGTTCCCGACTGCGGCGCCGGTATCGGCGTTCCAGATCCGCAACGGTGTGCCCGCGCCCAGCAATGTACCGAGGCCGATGGTGTTACCGCCGGCGGCGATGAAGTGTCCATCGGGACTGAAGCTCAGACTCCGTATCGCTTCGCTGCGGCTGATGCGCGGGTCGCCGGCAGCTACCGTTTCGCCGAGTGTCGCGCCGCTGCGCGCATCCCAAAGCTTTACCGTCTTCTCGGTACCTGCTGAAGCCAGGCGATTCCCATCGGGGCTGAACGCCAGCGCCAGCACCTGTGTGGCGCGCCCACCCAGCGATGGTCCTATCCTGCGCCCGGTCCGGGCGTCCCACAGACCTGTGTGATCGCCGTAGCTCGCGGCGACCCGGTTACCGTCAGGGCTGACGGCAGCGGCTCGCAGTGAGTTCTTGCCGCCCGTCACCGGCGGCCCGATCGGCTCGCCCGTGGCCGAGTCCCATACTCGAATGATGTCGTCCCCGTGACTCAGCGCGAGATACCGCCCGTCCGGGCTTGTCGCCACGAGCGTGCCGTCGGCATCGAGCGGCTCTCCGAGCGGCTTCGCCGTCTCCGTGTCCACCAGCTTGATTCCGGACGGTGTGCGCGTGGCAATCCGCCGGCCGTCGGCACTGAGCACACCACCTTGCCCAACCAGGTCGATGACCTTGTGCAAGCGCGCCTCGTTCCGCAACGTCGTCCCCAGCGCGCCGAGGTCCGGATTCGTCGAGATATCTTGCGCTGCAAGCAATTTATCGAGTGCCTCCAATTTGCCACCGGGCCGGTCGCCGGCCAGCATCGCCTGCGCCTGCGAGGTCAGGCGCCCGGCGAAAACCTCTCTGCTTCGGGCCGCGGCATCCTCGCGGGCGACGTCTGCCGATCGCCAATTGATCGCGGCCAAGACCGCGAGCACGACCGATACGACGCACACCATTGCCAGGACAGTCGACAGCCGCCTGAGTCGCCGTCCCGCCCGCCGCTCATCGTCGAGTTCGGCCTCACGCCGGGCGGCAGCGTCGAGCAGGGCTTGCTTCTCCTTTTCCGCATGGGCCGCCTGCGCCGCGCGCACTTCCTCCGCGCGTCGCCGGTCGCGGTGGTCGCGTACGACGCCCGTGAGCACATCGTGGGTCAGTTCGATCCGTTGCGCCCCGTGGTATTCCTCGAGCCGCACCAGGCGCGAGCCGATCAGCCGGGCGAGTTCGTCGTCGGTCAGCCGTGACGGCACCGCGTCCTCACGGGCGTAGCTGTCGCGAAAACCCTTCTCGGTGATCAGTTCCGACTCGATGAACGCCGCGACTCGCGGGGACAGATCACGCACGCACGACGCGTAGTAGTTCGACAGGATGTCGCGCTTGGCATCCTCGACCAGCTGCTCGTCGAAGCGCGCCCGCCCACGCCGTTTCCGCTCTTCGTTGAGCTCGCGGCAGAACAGGCTCAGCAGCGCGGGCTCCACGTCCGAGGCCGTCAGATTGTCATCGACGTCGACCCATGAGGCATCCCGGCCGAGGTGGAGGTCTTCGCCGGCGATGATGCTCACCACCCGGTGCGCGAGCGCATCGTCGATCAGGTGCCCGGCCGGCTTGTAGACCGCGTCGAACGCCGCGTCGGCACGAAAGGGAAGCAGCCGCATCCGTGAGCGTCCCAGTGCGGGAATGAGCGGGCACCATTCCTCGAGGTTGGGCAGAAAGTCCTCCCGCAACGTGATCAGCAACTTGAAATTCTGCGACCGGAGCCGGAACCGGCCTGCCTCGGCCTCGTCGCTGTCGATCCGCGCGGCCACCTCGTCGGAGATCCGGTTCTCGGCAAGGTCGCCGAGGTCGTGCATGAATTCCCGGACGAGATCTGGAACGCGCTCACCGAGGGTGAACAGTTCCTCGAACTGGTCGAGAACGATCACCGGTGTGAGCGGGTAGTTCTGTGCGCTCCAGAGTTCGAAGTCCTTGCGATGCAGGTACTCCCACAACGATTCGTCGTCGGCGGGCAACATTGCGTCGGGCGCCTCGGTCCGGATCGAGTCGCGCACCGATCGGTGTAGCTGGCGAGACAGTGCCGTCGCATTCTGCGTGAGATCCAAGCGTATGTAGATCGGCAGGAAGTGTTCGTCGCGCAGTGCGGGAAAGAGGCCGGCTCGCAGCAGCGAGGTCTTCCCGAGGCCGGACCGCCCGTACAAGATCGTGACCGGAGCATCGCGTACGTGGTTCAGTAAGGACTCCGCTTCACGGTCGCGCCCGAAGAAGAACGCCTGCCCGTTCTCCTCGAAGGATTCCAGGCCCGGCCACGGGTTCTCGCTGTCGAGTTGCCCGGCTCGCGTGATGGTAGTCATGCCGCTGTCCGCCGCATCGCACGGATCTCGTCCTTCAGCATCGCGATGAGCCCCGGATCCGGCTCACCGCCGGGTGCCCTGCCGAAGTGCAAGCGCCCGAAGCTGTCCGGCATCTGCCGGTAACGGCTCGGGCTGCGATCGTCGTTGTCGTCGATAACCACGGGCACGATGAAACGGCGGCTCGGGATGGAACGTGCGCGATCTGCCGCCTCGTACCATTCTTTGAAAACGTAACCTTCCTCCGCGTGCTCGGTGTTCGCGGAGATGATCGGGACGAACAAACGGACGGTTCGGCGGATACTGCTCAGAATCTCGTGTTCCCACGCATCTCCCGGGCTGAGCCGCCGCTCGTCGAGCCACACGTCACCGCCGAGACTCGTGATGGCGTCGCAGACCCGCCTGGCCGCGTCGGCGTCCTCGCGCATGTAGCTGATGAAGATCGTCGGAGCGTCCGGCAGCGGACGAACGGCGCCGCCCACCGCGTCATGGCGCCTCGGAGCGGTCTGCTGCACCCAGCGCGCGCGTAATTCCGCGACAAAGGTCGCCGGGTCGATGTCGAGTTGCTGGACCAGCGTCTTGCGGCAGTACGTCGCGAAAAAGCTCGAGAGGGATGGTTCTCGTGACGTCGAGCAGCCTGCGATAAAAAATGGAATACGTTCCAGCGAAAGCCGGGTATTGCTGGACATCCGCAGGAGGAACCGTCCGAGCCAGTCGGGGATCTCGCAGCCGATGAAGAGCAGGGGATGTTCCTTCAGTTGATAACTGACCCAGTCGGGAAGGCTCGCCTTTTCGCTGAGTAATGCGTGCAGCCACTCCAGCCGGTCCTCCTCGTGGATCGCGTATTGAGGCGTGGAGGCTGCTTGACCGTACAAATTCAGAATGACGGTATCGGTGGCCGTGGCCGGTTGGGCATTTCGCGACTGTTCGCTGGTGGACTGATTGGGAGAGAACGAAATCTCTCGTGCCCCTTGCCTTCCCTGGAAACGGACGGCGTTCACCGCTTTCGCGAGCACTCGGTCGGGCGTCGTGCTCACGAACAAACGCAGGTCATCGATCGCGGCGAGGTCACGGAGTGCGTCACCGGGCTCTGGATCGACCTCCACGATGATGTCGTTGATGACGCGATACAACCGCTCTATCTCGTCTTGGCCGCGCTCGCGCACGAACGCCGCCACCGCCGCATCCATGGTGGTTTGTCCGGGCGGCACGGAGAGGTTCCAGCGTTCGGCCAGGCGTTGGCCGATGAGTGTGGTGAATGATTGATCGGCGTCGCCGATATCGACCCTGGTTACGTCGGGCCCCACAACCGGCACCAGAACCCGCTGCCGGATATGCGCGAGAAGATCGTCCCAGAAATCGTCGTTCATGCCCAAACACTCGATCCGGATTGCGCCACACAATGCTCGGCCACGCTGGGGTGGCGCAGCACCAGTGTGGAATGACCCGAGAAGGCGTCCAGTACCGAATCAACAATAGGGTCCGGCGTAGTCGCGGCGTAGAGTAGTCGACTACTCGAACTTCGCCGATCAGCTCGGCATACCGCGCAATCAGCCGGCTCGGAAGTAGGGGAATTGCGACAGCGCTCGCTCGAAGCGGGGGCAGCTGATTCCGGTACTCAGCCGCTGTGGTGCCCTCGGCAGGATTCGAACCTGCGACCTACCCTTTAGGAGAGGGTTGCTCTATCCCCTGAGCTACGAAGGCGTGGCCAGGCTGGGCTGGCCGAGCTGAGTATAGCGTGGGGTCGGGTTCGGTGGCAGAGGCCCGTTGGGCGGGGTCAGAAGGCGCCGAAATCGCCGCCGCCACCGCTGTCGAAACCTCCGCCGGTGTCATAACCCCCGCTGCCGCCGAAGTCGCCGCCGGTGTCGCCGGGGTCGAATCCGCCCTGGTCGTTGCCGGGATCGACGGCCGCTTCGCCGGTGCCGTCCTCGAAGGCTTGCGCGCCGTAGCCGACCCCGCCCATTCCGGCGAACATCGTCGTGAACAACAGCGCCGAGCCCGCGCCCCACGCTCCGGCGATGAGCGCGGGCTTCCACCACGGCTCGGAATACCAACCGGCGGGGACGGGGCGACCTGCCACGCGGCCGCCGGGGAAGTAGTTCGGTGTGCCCGCGGAGGGGGCGGGGGAGGCGGTGATCGAGCGGCCGTTGTGGGCGATGGTGCGCTGCTCGTCGACCTGACCGGCGATGTCCTGGCCATCGATGGCCGGGATCGCAGGACCGGGGTCCATGTCCATCGCGGTGCGGGCGGCGCGAATGTAATACAGGCCCTCCAGCGCGGACTGCTTGGCCAGCCGGGCCTGGGCGGGGGAGCCGGCGCGGTCGATCTGACCGCCTGCGGCGTTGTAGCGTTCGGACGCGTCGGCCAGGGCCTGTCGTGCGGCTTCGTTGCGCGGAGTCAGCTGGTAGACCTGTCCGCCGAGCCGCTCGATGGTCACTCGCGCGTCGGCCTGCGCCTCCTCGAGCTCGCGCGCGTTGCGCTTGTTCTGTTCGGCACGCAGGTACAGCAGAGCACCGACGCACACGATCACGATCACGATCAGCCACCACAGCATCGCGCGCCTCATTTCGTCGAGGTGTCGAGATGCCGTCCAGTTTACTGATCGGTTGCCCGAACGCGCTGACCGCTGTTGATCAGCGCGTTGCCTATTAGCTACCGGCGAGGTGGCGGGCGATGACCAGGCGCTGGATCTGGTTGGTTCCCTCGAAGATCTGCATGACCTTCGCTTCGCGCATATAGCGCTCGACGGGGAAGTCCTGGGTGTAGCCGTAGCCACCGAAGACCTGGACCGCGTCGGTGGTCACCTTCATGGCCGCGTCGGTGGCGACCAGTTTGGCGACCGAAGCCTGGCGCGAATACGGCAGACCCCCGTCGCGGCGGCGGGCGGCGTCGAGGTAGGTGGCGCGGGCGGTGTCGACGGCGGCGGCCATGTCGGCCAGGACGAACCCGAGGCCCTGGTGGTCGATGATCTTGCGGCCGAAGGCTTCTCGTTCCTTGGCGTAGGCGACGGCCTCGTCGAGCGCGCGCTGGGCGACACCGGTGGCGACGGCGGCGATGCCGAGGCGGCCCGCGTCGAGCGCGCTGAACGCGATCGAAAGTCCTTGCCCCTCTTCGCCGATGCGGCGTTCGGCGGGCAGGAACGCGTCGTCGTAGGCGGCGGTGGTGGTGGGGATGCCGCGCAGGCCCATCTTCTCCTCGGGCTTGCCGAAGCTCAGGCCCTCGGTGCCCGCGGGGACGAGGAAACAGGAGATGCCGCGCGAACCCTCGCCGGTGCGGGCGAACAGGGTGTAGAAGTCGGCGCGGCCGCCGTTGGTGATCCAGGCCTTGGTGCCGTTGAGGTTGTAGCCGCCGTCGACGGGGGTGGCCCGGCATCGCAGGGCGGCCGCGTCGGAACCGGCGTGCGCCTCGGAAAGGCTGTAGGCGCCGATGGTTTCGCCCGACAGCATGCCCTCGAGCCACTGCTGTTTCTGCTCGTCGGTGCCGTAGGTGAACAGCGGATGGCACGACAGGCCGTGCACGCTCACCGCGACGGCGACGGCGGCCCAGCGGCTCGCGATCTCCTCGAGGACCTGGAGGTACACCTCGTAGGGCTGTGCGCCGCCGCCGAATTCCTCCGGGTACGGCAGGCTGAGCAACCCGGCCGCGCCGAGCGCGGGGAAGACGCCGTCGGGGAAGACCCCGGTCTTCTCGCTCTCGGCGACCCTCGGCTCCAGCACCTTGTCGGCGATATCGCGGGTCAGTTCGATCAGGTCGCGCGCCTCGTCGGTGGGCAGCATCCGGTCAACAGCCATGCTCGTCACAGTATCCGTCGTTCACTTCGTCGACCCTGGCGAGGCGAGCCCGCGTGGCTCTATTATCTGCGCATGAATGCAGATGCTCGTTCACCCCTGGCCGAGGATCAGGTGGGGTTGGTGGTCGAGGTGTTCCGAATGCTGGCCGACCCGACGAGGGTTCAGGTCCTCTGGGCGCTGGCCGATCAAGAACTCTCGGTGAACGAATTGGCGAGCCGGGTCGGCAAGCCGGGGCCCTCGGTGTCCCAGCATCTGGCGAAACTGCGGATGGCCAGGCTCGTGCGCACCCGTCGCGAGGGGACCACCATCTACTACAGCCTCGACAACGACCACGTCCGCAGCCTGGTCGTCGACGCGGTACACAACGCCGAACATGCCGGCCCTGGAGTGCCGTCGCACCATAGGGGTCCCGATGGTCAGCCGCCGCACGCGCGGCCGCCCGGTGTGTGACGACGAGCCGACCTGCAGGAATGTTGTCGGAGGAAACGATTGCGAGCCCCAAACCTTTCGGTAGCATCCGTTGTGACGTGGCTCATGCCACGGCAGGGACTTGAAGGAGCACCGATGCTGAGCACCATGCAGGACGACCAGCTCTCGCTGGCCAAACTGCTCAACTATGCCGCAACTTTCCAGGGCGATTCGACTGTGTCCACATGGACCGGTGACGGTGTTCGCACCATGACCTACCGTGAGCTCGGCGCCGATTCGGCCCGGCTGGCCAACGCGCTGCGGGGTCTCGGCATCGAAGAGGGTGACCGCGTCGGCACCTTCATGTGGAACAACAACGAGCACATGGTCGCTTACATCGCGGTGCCCGCGATGGGCTCGGTGCTGCACGCGCTCAACATCCGGCTGTTCCCCGAGCAGTTGGTCTTCGTCGCCAACCACGCCGAGGACAAGGTCGTGCTCGTCGACGGCACGCTGGTGCCGCTGTTCGCGCAGTACCTACCGAACCTGAAGACCGTGCAGCACGTGATCGTCGTCAACGGCGATCCGGCCGCGCTCACCGCGCCCGAGGGTGTCACCGTGCACTCCTACCGCGAGCTGCTCGATGCCCAGTCCGCCGACTTCGACTTCCCGGTCGTCGACGAACGGTCCGCCGCGGCGATGTGTTACACCTCCGGCACCACCGGCGACCCGAAGGGCGTCGTCTACTCGCACCGCTCCAACTGGCTGCACGCGATGCAGGTGAACTCGCCCAACGGCATGGGTTTCCAGGGCTCGGACTACGTGCTGGCGATCGTGCCGCTGTTCCACGCCAACGCCTGGGGCCTGC
The DNA here is from genome assembly GCF_042674185.1 of Nocardia sp. NPDC056952. NCBI lineage: Bacteria > Bacillati > Actinomycetota > Actinomycetes > Mycobacteriales > Nocardiaceae > Nocardia > Nocardia sp. NPDC056952. The sequence goes on from NZ_JBHURA010000004.1 coordinate 390,099, forward strand.
CGTACGCGGCACTGATGTCGGGCGCCAACGTCCTGATGCCGGACCGCTTCCTGCAGCCCGGCCCGCTGCTGGAGATGATGGCGGCCGAGAAGCCGACCTTCGCCGCCGCGGTGCCCACCATCTGGGGCGGCGTGCTGGCCGCGCTGGCCGCCGCGCCGCAGGACATCTCGCACCTGCGTACCGCGGTCGTCGGTGGCTCCGCGGTACCGCCCGCGATGATGCGCGCGTTCGAGGAGAAGCACGGCGTGCGCATCCTGCACGCGTGGGGCATGACCGAGACCTCCCCGCTGGGCAGCGTCGCGCACGCGCCCGCGGGCGTCAGCGATGACGATGCCTGGGAGTACCGCTACACGCAGGGTCGCTTCCCGGCCAACGTCGAGGCCCGGCTGGTCGGCGACGACGGCAAGGTCGTCCCGAACGACGGTGAGTCGCTCGGCGAGCTCGAGGTCCGCGGCGCGTGGATCACCGGCTCCTACTACTCGCCCACCGGCGCGGAGATCGACCCGGACAAGTTCGACGACGGCTGGCTGCGTACCGGTGATGTCGGCAAGATCAGCGCCAACGGCTACCTCACCCTGGTGGACCGCTCCAAGGACGTCATCAAGTCCGGCGGTGAGTGGATCTCCTCGGTGGATCTGGAGAACGCGGTGATGGGCCACGCGGCCGTCGCCGAGGCCGCGGTCATCGGTGTGCCCGACGAGAAGTGGGACGAGCGCCCGCTGGTCGCCATCGTGCTGGCCGAGGGCGCTGCCGCCGAGGCGGGCGAGCTGCGCGACTACCTGGCCGACAAGTTCGCCAAGTGGCAGCTGCCCGAGCGCTGGACCTTCATCGCCGAGGTGCCGAAGACCAGCGTCGGCAAGTTCGACAAGAAGCGCCTGCGCGCCCAGTACGCCGAGGGCGAGCTGGACGTCGTCACGGTGTAGACGAACGACAAGGCGGGCGTGGAATTGCTTCCACGCCCGCCTTTTTCGTCGATCAGCAGTTGCGCAGCTCGGGGCTCTGGTTCAACAGCTGAGCACGCGGGCTGATGTAGGTGGTGTAGGTCTCCCCGCCGACGGCCGACAGCGGGAACGCCGCGACCCGATGGCAGTTCTGGAAGGCCAGCTTCACACCGAAATGCCGTTCCAGGCCGCCGCGGATGGCGTCGGAGGCCAGGGCGCGCAGCAGCTGCCCGCGCGCCACCTCGTCCGGCGGCGGGATCCGGTTGTCGGCGTATTCGTCGGTGCCGGTGCGCAGGTCTTCGGCCACCCGGCTCACCACCTCCCACGCGTAAGGCAGTGAGGTACGGACACATTCGACGAATTCGGCGTCGTCGATATTGCCTTGTTCTGCGCGTTCGAGTAATGCGGCGGGAACATCGAGGGACATGGCTCTCCTCCTGCTTGGGGGTGGTCGGCGGGACGCGATGCCAGGTCCGAGTCTAAACGAAATCCGTTGTCAATAACCCTGGATTCGTTCCGAAAGTGCTTTCCGGAGTGCGCTTTTCGCGTCGGCGGCGAGGTCGGTGACCAGTTCGCTTGCCGGTTGCCCGGTGCTCAGCGAGTGCGCTTGCCCCGCCCACAGATTCACTTCGTCGGTGTTGCCGCCCGCCCGCGCGGCGGCCCGCAAGGGGGCGGTGGCGTAATGGATTTCGGGGTAGGCGGCGGGCGCGTCGGCGGTGTGGTCGACGAGGAAACGGTTGCGGATCCCGCGAGCGCGACGTCCGGTGAACGCGCGCGTGAGCATCGTCGGTTCCGGCGTCCCGATCGCACCCCGATGCACGGCGTTGGTGCCGGCTTCCGGGCAGCGCAGCAGCGCGGTGCCGATCTGCGCCGCCGACGCACCAGCCGCCAGCACCCCGGCCACGCCGGCGCCGGTGGCGATCCCGCCCGCCGCGACGAGCGGGCGGGAGGTGACGGCGGTGAGCAGCTGGATCAGGGTCAGCAGACCGGGTGGGTCGATCGGGTCGTCGGCGGGATCGTCGAGGAAGCTCGCGCGGTGCCCACCGGCCTCGGCGCCCTGGGCGATCAATACGTCGGCGCCCGCGTCGACGGCGATCAGTGCCTCGGCGGGGGAGGTGACCGTGACCCACACCTCCGAGCCGACCGCGTGCAGCCGGTCCACCTCCACCGCACTGGGGCAGCCGAAGGTCGTCGAGACCACGGCGACCGGATCGGCCACCAGCAGATCGAGCTTGTCGTCCCATCCGTCGGTGTCGTGCTCAGGGGTGCCGATCGGGAATTCGGCGCCGAGTTCGGCGAGGTAGGTCGCGTAGCCGGCTGGATCGGCCACCACGCCGGGCGCGAACAGGTTCACCCCGAACGGCGCCGTGGTGGCGGCTCTCGTCGCCTCGATCTGCGCTGCCACCGCCTCGGTGCCGAGGTATCCGGCGGCGAGCTGGCCGAAACCGCCCGCGGCCGCGACGGCGACCACCAACTCGGGTGTGGACGGGCCGCCCGCCATGGGCGCGGCGACGATGGGGACGGTCAAGGTCTCGATCACCATGGGTCGAGTCTGGTCGGTCGGGACCGTGTTCAGGCCCGGTGACAGCGCGTGTGGTGGATCGGACACTGTGATCGTTACTGTGCGGCACGTCATTTACCTGCGATTTCGTGACAGAAGGTTGCGGAATGGTCACGGCCGAGTAGAGTTCGCGTCACAACGTATGCCGAACCGTTACACATAGTTCGGCATCGGAGAACACCCAGGTGGTCTCCGGGCCGGTCGCAGACCGGTTTCGTTTCCTTGTTGTCGGACGCTAGGACGAGATCTTGTCGCAGCACCGTGTGGGTCCCGAATCCATCTCCGTGCAGGCCCTGCTTGCGCACGCGGATGGCCGGAGCCCGAGCAGGAGCAGGCACCGCGCCGAGGCGTCGCGTTCCGATCGTGTCCGGGTCGCCGCCAGTGCCGCGGTCGCCGCGGGCGCGTTGGTCGGCGTCACCGCTCAGATCGCCCCGGCCCTGGCCTTCGCCGCGCCGCTGCTGCCGACCCACGACGACAGCGTCGAGGAATCGGTCGTTCCCGAGTCGGCCCGCCAGGATGTCGACCTCGTCGCCGCGCAGGAAGTCGCCGCGCACGTCGAGACCCCCGCGCCGGTGACCGCGGTCGCCGCGCCGATCGCCGCCCCCGTGGCCGCGCCCTTCGGAATCGGCAACCTGCCCCCCGAGATCTCCGGCCCGCTGTCGCAGGTCGAGGACATCCTCCAGGGCATCCAGCACCAGGTCGCGCCGCCGCAGGCCACCCGCCCGGTCGCGGGCCCGATCAGCTCCGGCTTCGGCTCGCGCTGGGGTGCCATGCACTACGGCCTCGACTTCGCCGACTCGATCGGCGCCCCGATCAAGTCCGTGTCCAACGGCACCGTCATCGAGGCGGGCCCGGCGTCGGGCTTCGGCCTGTGGGTGCGGGTGCTGCACGACGACGGCACCACCGGCGTCTACGGCCACGTCAACGAAATGCTGGTCAGCGAAGGCCAGCGGGTCAACGCGGGCCAGGTCATCGCGACCGTCGGCAACCGTGGCCAGTCCACCGGCCCGCACCTGCACCTCGAGATCTGGGATCAGGGCGGCGCCAAGATGGACCCGATTCCGTATCTCGCTTCCAAGGGCGTGCCGCTGGAATGGGGCCCTTCCGCGCACTGAGTTTCTGGAGCGCTGGCGCGCCCCTCCCTAAGGGGCGGTGTACGCGGTGTGCTTTGACAGCGTTAGCGAGTGACGGTGGTTCTTATGAGCCCCGTCACTTTGCCGTTCGTGGGGGCAACACGTTCCAGGGCCGGGCCGATAGTCCTCTGGGCCCCGAGCACCGGGGGCACGCTGACTCGGACATTGTGTGACCGGTCTATATGATGACTCGATCTGCACGGTGCGGGGCAGCCGCACGTGCAGACGCGATGAGAGGTGAATGAACTCGAATGGAAACTGCCCGTCGTTCTGCCCGCGGTAATCGCCGTCGCCGGTCGAGCAGTCCGACATTCGGGCAGTTGCTGACGGGAGCGGTCGAATCGGCCGCCGATCGGGTCGCGGTCCGGTTCAACCCGTCCGGTGACCCGGCCGACCAGCGTCAGCTCACCTACTCCGAGTTCGATCAGCGGTCCTCGCAGCTGGCTCGCACGCTCATCGCTCGTGGCATCGGCCCCGGCGACGTCGTCGCCATCGGCATCGCCCGGTCGATCGACTCCGTGCTCGCGGTGTGGGCGATCGCCAAGACCGGCGCCGCCTACGTCCCGGTGGACCCCAACTACCCGGCCGACCGCATCGCGCACATCGTGTCCGACTCCGGCGCGGTGCTCGGACTCACCACCGCCGCGCACCGCGACGTCCTCGGTACGGCGCTGACCTGGCTCGAGCTCGACGACGCCGAGACGGCCACCACGATCGCGGCTCAGCCCGCGCACCCGATCTCCTACACCGACCGGATCCGCACCCTCGACGAGCGGCACCCGGCCTACGTGATCTACACCTCGGGCTCCACCGGCAAGCCCAAGGGCGTCGTGGTGACCCACACCGGTCTGGCCGGTCTGGTCGCCGCCGAGCGCGCGCACTACCGCGTCGCCGTCGACTCGCGCGTGCTGCACGTGTGTTCGCCGAACTTCGACGTGTCGGTGCTCGAACTGCTGCTCACCTTCTCCGCGGGCGCCACCCTGGTGATCGCGCCGCCCGGTGTGTTCGGTGGTTTCGAGCTCGCGGAACTGCTGCGTCGCGAACAGGTTTCGCACATGCTCATCACCCCGGGCGCGCTGGAATCGGTGGATTCGGCGGACCTGGACGACCTGCGCGTAGTGGTCGTCGCCGGTGACAAGTTCGGTCCGGAACTGGTCGGCCGCTGGGCCGTGGGCGAGCGTGAGTTCTACAACGGCTACGGCCCCACCGAGGCCACCATCCTGGCCACCAGCACCGCGCCGATGGATCCGGCCGCGCCGGTGACGATCGGTGCCGCGATCGCCGGTGTCGGTGCGTTCGTGCTGGATTCGCGGCTGCGGCCGGTGCCCGCGGGTGTGATCGGCGAGCTGTATCTGTCGGGTCCCGCGCTGGCACAGGGTTACCTGAACCGCCCCGCGCTGACCGCGGAACGTTTCGTCGCCAGCCCGTTCGGCGCCGAATCCGGTGACGCGAACGCCCGCCTGTACCGCACCGGAGACCTGGTGCGGCGCAGCGAATCCGGTGACGGCGTCATCGAATACATGGGGCGCTCGGACTTCCAGGTGAAGATCCGCGGTTTCCGGATCGAGCTCGGTGAGATCGACAACGCGCTTACCGCGCACCCCGACATCGACTTCGCGGCCACGCTCGGCAAGACGCTGCCTTCCGGTGTGACAGCTTTGGTTTCGTATGTGATGCCCCGCTCCGGCGCCACGGTCGAGGTGACCGCGCTCGACGCGTTCCTCGCGGAATCGTTGCCCGGCTACATGATTCCGGCCGCGATCATGGTGCTGGACCGGATCCCGCTGACGCCGGTGGGCAAGCTGGACCGAAAGGCGTTGCCCGAGCCCGTTTTCGCGGTGCGTGAGTTCCGCGCGCCGGTGACTCCGGTGCAGCAGGTGGTGGCCGACATCTTCGCCGAACTGCTCACCGCCGGTGCGCCGGACGAGATCCGGGTCGGTGCCGACGACGACTTCTTCGAGCTTGGCGGCAACTCGCTGCTGGCCGCGCAGGCCGCCACGCGCATCGGCGCCGCGCTCGACACCAGGATTCCGGTGCAGGTGCTGTTCGAGGTCAGCACGGTCTCGGGGCTGGCCGAACGCGTCGAACGTCATATCGGCACCGGTTCCGGCCAGGAGCTGGTCGCGCAGCAGCGCCCCGACTCGATCCCGCTGTCGTTCGCCCAGCAGCGGATGTGGTTCCTCAACCAGTTCGATCCGGCCAGCGCTGTGAACAACATGCCGATCGCGGTGCGCCTGTCGGGCGCGCTCGATGTCGACGCGTTGCGTGTCGCGGTCGCCGACCTGGTGGCCCGCCACGAGGTGCTGCGCACGATGTATCCGCCGGTCGACGGGGTCGGCACGCAGCTGGTGCTGCCGCTGTCGGACCCGCGCGCCGTGCCCGCTCTGGCGGCCGACGAGGCAGGCGAGGACGCGATCGCGGCCCTGGTCACCGAGACCGTCAGCGCGGGATTCGATGTCACCGTGGCTCCGCCGCTGCGCCTGCGGCTGCTGCGACTGAGCGCGACCGAGCACGTACTGGTCTGCGTGATGCACCACATCGCCGGTGACGGTGTGTCGATGGGCCCGCTCACCCGCGACCTGATGACCGCCTACGTTCAGCGCAGCGCGGGTAACGCGCCGGGCTGGCCCGAATTGGCCGTCCAGTACGCCGATTTCACGCTCTGGCAGCGGGCCGTGCTCGGGACCGAGGACGACCCGGAGTCGATCCTGACCCAGCAGATCGACTTCTGGCGCACCCAGCTCGCCGGTGTGCCCGACCAGCTCGAATTGCCCACCGACCGGCCGCGGCCCGCCACCGCCTCCTACCGGGGTGCGAGCCTGGACTTCCGCATCCCGGCCGAGGTCCACGCCGGGCTGGATCAGATTGCGCGCGCACACAATTCGACGTTGTTCATGGTGGTGCACGCCGCGCTGTCGGCGCTGCTGGCCCGGCTGTCGGGCAGCAGCGACATCGCCATCGGCACCCCCGTCGCGGGTCGTGGCGACGCCGCCCTCGACGACCTGATCGGCATGTTCGTCAACACCCTGGTGCTGCGCACCGAGGTCGACCCGGCGGACAGCTTCGAAGAACTGCTCGCCTCGACCCGTGCGGTCGACGTCGCGGCCTTCGGTCACGCCGATGTGCCGTTCGAGCGATTGGTCGAGCTGCTCGACCCGGCTCGTTCGACCGCGCGGCACCCGCTGTTCCAGGTGATGCTCGCCTTCCAGAACATGGCGCGCACGGCACTGGAGCTGCCCGGTCTGACCGTCGCGGGCGTCGAGATGACCATTCCGTTCGCCAAGTTCGACCTGCAGTTCGAGATGGTGGAGGACACCGATCGCCACGGTGCGCCGCACGGCATCGCGGTCGGGCTCACCTACGCCACCGATCTGTTCGACGCCGAGACCGTCGCCGGGTTCGCCGATCGGTTCCAGCGATTGCTGGCCGCGATCGTCGCCGCGCCCGCCGGGCCGCTCGGTGCGATCGAGCTCATGGAGCCCGCCGAGCTGGACCGGATCCTGGTGCAGTGGAACGACACTCGCCATGACCTCGCGCCGGAATTGTTGCTCGACGGCTATCGACGTGCGGTGGCCGCGCACCCCGATGCTGTCGCTGTCGCGTACGAGGGCGCCGAGCTGACCTATCGGGAGTTCGACGAACGGGTCAACCGCCTCGCCCGGCTGCTGGTGACGCACGGTGTCGGTCCCGAATCCCTGGTCGGCCTCGCCGTTCGGCGCTCGCTCGATCTGGTGGTCGGGATGTACGCGATCGTGACCGCCGGCGGTGCGTATGTGCCGATCGACCCGGACCATCCGGCCGATCGCATCGCCCACATTCTCGACACCGCCGCGCCCGCCGCGGTGCTGAGCACCACCGCGGATGCGATCGAGGTGCCCGCGGGTGTGCCGGTGATCCTGGTGGATTCTGTTGCGCTCGAGGAGTTCTCGGCTGCCCCCGTCGAGCTGGCTCGGCCGGTCCGGCCCGAGAACCCGGCCTATGTCATCTTCACCTCCGGTTCCACCGGGCGCCCCAAGGGGGTGGCGGTGTCGCACGCGGCGATCGTCAACCAGATGGTCTACATGGGCGCCGAGTACGGGATCGGCCCGTCGGATGTGTATCTGCAGAAGACGCCCGCCACGTTCGATGTGTCGCTGTGGGGCTACTTCCTGCCGCTGCGGACCGGCGCGAAGATGGTCGTGTCGACCCACGACGGACATCGCGACCCGCTGTATCTCGCCGAAACGATCGCGGCACAGGGCGTGACGCTCACCGACTTCGTGCCGTCGATGCTGTCGGTCTTCGCCGCGCACACCACCGCCGGTGCGATTCCCAGTCTGCGGGCGGTGTTCGCCGCCGGGGAGGCGCTGCCCACCGAGACCGTGGCCGACGTGGCCCGCGTGTCCACGGCGGCGGTGCACAACCTGTACGGGCCCACCGAGGCTGCTGTCACCGTGACGCGATGGCCCGCGAGCGATTCCGACCGCGGTTCGGTGCCGATGGGCGTGCCGGAGTGGAACACCCGTGTCTACGTGCTGGATTCACGCCTGCGCGCGGTGCCTGCCGGAGTGGTCGGCGAGCTGTACCTCGCCGGCGACCAGCTCGCGCGCGGCTATGTCGCCCGTCCCGGTCTGACCGCGGATCGGTTCGTGGCCAACCCCTTCGAGCCCGGCGCGCGGATGTATCGCTCCGGCGACCTCGTCCGCTGGGGTGGATCCTCGGCCGAGCCCGCGCTGGAATACCTGGGCCGCACCGACTTCCAGGTGAAGTTCCGCGGTCAGCGCATCGAGCTCGGTGAGATCGAGACCGCCCTGCTCGCACAGGAGGCGATCAGCCAGGCCGTGGCCCTGGTACTCGACACCGCGTCCGGCCAGCACCTGGTGGCGTATGTGGTGGCGCGGCCCGGCGAGGAGCCCGACCCCGCAGCGCTGCGTACGGCCGTGGCGGACTCGCTGCCTACCTACATGGTTCCGACCGTCGTCACGGTGCTGGACGGCTTCCCGCTGAATCCGAGCGGCAAGCTCGACCGCAAGGCGCTGCCCGCCCCCGCGTTCACCGCGGGCGAATTCCGCGCTCCCACCAGCCCCGCCGAGGAGATCGTCGCCGGGGTCTTCGCGGAACTGCTCGGCATGGCCCGCGTCGGCGCCGACGACGACTACTTCGCGCTCGGCGGCAACTCGCTGCTCGCCACCCGGGCGATCGCCCGCATCAACGAGGCGCTCGACGCCCACCTGGCCATTCGCGACCTGTTCGAGACGCCCACCGTGTCGGCTCTGGCCGCGCGCGTCGGTGGTGCGAGCGGTGCCGCCGCCCGCCCGCCGCTGGTCGCCGCCGAACGGCCGCAGCGCATTCCGCTGTCGCTGGCTCAGCAGCGCATGTGGGTGGTCAACCAGGTCGACCCCGCCTCGGGCTCCTACAACATCCCCTTCGCGATCCGCCTCACCGGCGAGCTCGACATCGCCGCGCTCGGCGCCGCTGTCACCGACGTGCTCGGCAGACACGAATCGCTGCGCACCTTCTTCCCGGTGTCCGACGGCAGTCCCTTCCAGGAGATCCTCTCCGTGGCCGATGTGCTGCCCGAGGGGCTCCAGGTCGAGACGACCACCGATATCCTCACTCGTGCAGGCGAATTGGCCGGCGCCGGCTTCGATGTGACGCGGGAGGTTCCGCTGCGTGCGCGGTTGCTCACCGACGGGACTTCGGCCGAGTGGCTGCTTGTTGTCGTGGTGCACCATATTTCGGCCGACGGCGCGTCCTTGGCCCCGCTCGCTCGCGATCTGATGACCGCTTACGTGGCGCGTGCCGCGCACCAGAGCCCGGCGTGGACGCCGCTGGAAGTGCAGTACGCGGACTTCGCGCTGTGGCAGCGGGCGGTCGTCGGCGACGACGAGCAGCCGGAATCCCTGGCCGCCGCCCAGCTCGACTACTGGCGCACCCAGCTGGCCGACGTGCCACCGCTGCTGGAGCTGCCGCAGGACCGCCCGCGGCCCTCGGTACCGACCCTGCGCGGCGCCACGTCCGAGCTGCGGTTGCCGGCCGAGGTGCACGCCGCCCTCAATCACTTGGCGCGCGAGCACAAGTCGTCGCTGTTCATGGTCGTGCACGCGGCGCTGGCCGTGCTGCTCGGCCGCTTGTCGGGCACCTCCGACATCGCCATCGGCACCGCTGTCGCCGGGCGCGGTGAGCGGGCGCTCGACGAGCTGGTCGGCATGTTCGTCAACACCTTGACCCTGCGCACCGTTCTCGATCCGGCCGGTTCCTTCGACGAGGCCGTGGACGTGGCGCGGGAGACCGACCTCGGCGCGTTCGCCAATGCCGACCTGCCGTTCGAGCGGGTCGCCGAGGTCGTCGCACCGGGCCGGGGCAGTGCGCAGAGCCCGCTGTTCCAGGTGGCGCTCACCTTCAGCAACAACGAGGCGGCCGCGCTCGAACTGCCCGGCCTCACCGTGAACGCGCTGGACACCGCGATCGCCGCCAAGTTCGACCTGCAGGTGGACGTCGAACCGCGCTTCACCGCCGCCGGTGACCCCGACGAGCTGGTCACGCTGTTCAACTACGCCACCGACCTGTTCGACGAGGCCACCGTGCGCAGCATCGGCGCCCGCTTCGCCCGCATCCTGACCGCCGTCGCCGCCGACCCGCAGATCCGTATCGGCGACATCGACATCCTCGACGAGTCCGAACGCACCCGGCTGCTCGCCGGCGCGGCCAAGGCGCCCGCGCCGAGCACCCCGTCGGGCGGCACCACTCTGGCGCAGGCTTTCACCGCCGCCGCCGAGGACGACCCCGACGGCCCCGCGCTGGTCTGGGGCGACGACGCGCTGACCTTCGAGCAGCTCGACGCCCGCTCCGCCCGCCTGGCCCGCCTGCTGATCGGGCGCGGCTTCGGGCCAGGAGACGGTGTGGCCGTTGATCTTCCGCGTGGCGTCGACTGGGCCGTCGCGGTCTGGGCGATCCTCAAGGCAGGCGCGGCCGTGGTCCCGGTGACCGGCACCGAGTCGCCCGCCGAACCCGCCGCGAAACTGAGTATCACCGTCGGCGAACCTCGCGGTGTCGACTGGATCTCGCTCGACGACCCGGCGATCAAGACCGAACTGTCCACTCAGTCGGCGCGTCCGGTCACATACGCCGACCGGACCCGAGCCCTGCGCGGCGGTGACCCGGCCTTCGTCGGCGCCGACGGCACCCGCAGTTACGACGAACTCGCCACGGCGGGTGCGCAGGTACGCGCCGGCACCGACCTGACCTTCGAAGCCCGCACCTTCGGCTACGGCTCGGCCGACAGCTTCACTGCTCTGGTCGAGCCGGTGGCCGCGGGCGTTGCGGGCGCATCGATGGTGCTGGTGCCCGGCGTCGCGGACACCGGGGTAGCCAACGGATTGTCGGCGTCACTGGCCGAGGAGTGGGTGACCCACTTGTTCGGTGACCGGGTGGGGATCGAGGCGCTCGATACCGCCGAGCTCGGTGATCTGCGGGCGCTGATCGCCGACGATGCCGCACCCGGCAATCCGGGAGCGGCCGAGGCAGTGCTGGTACTCGGAGATCTGCGCGCCCCGGTGGCGTGAGCGGCGCTCGCGGCGCGGGGCTCCGCTGCGGGACAACAAGTTTCGGTGATGGGTGAGGTGGAACAGCTATGACACGACCGGCAAGAACCCGACCGGTTCGTACGCGTCGCCCGCGCGTCACCGCGTTGGCACAGCTGCTGGCCACCGCGGTCGAGACCAACCCCGACGGTCTCGCGGTCGTCCTCGCCGACGCCGCCCGCACCCTCGGCAGCCTCACCTACGCCGAACTCGACGAGCGTTCGAACCGCATCGCCCGCTTTCTGATCGGTCGTGGCATCGGCGCGGGCGACTTGGTCGCCATCGGAATCCCGCGCTCCATCGAATCGGTCCTCGCCGTGTGGGCCGTCACCAAGACCGGAGCGGGCTTCGTCCCCGTCGACCCGAACTACCCACCGGACCGGGTGGCGCACATGGTCACCGACTCCGGCGCGGTCTTCGGGCTGACCGTCGCGGCTGTGGCTGCCGGACTTCCCGCGCAGGTGCAATGGCTCCCACTCGACGGCGGCGACCAGGCGAACCCCTTCGACGACCTCTCCGGCGAGGCGATCACCTCCGCCGACCGGCTTCGTCCGGTGCGGGCCGAGGATCTCGCGTACCTCATCTACACCTCCGGCTCCACCGGCCTGCCGAAGGGCGTCGCGGTGACGCAGGCCGGGCTCGCGGGGTTCAGCGAGGAGCAGCGTCGCCATTACGGTGTCGAATCCACCTCGCGCACGCTGCATTTCGCGTCGCCGTCCTTCGATGCCTCGCTGCTGGAGCTGCTGCTGGCGATCGGCGCGGGCGCCACGATGGTGATCGTCGACCCGAGTGTGTACGGCGGCGACGATCTGGCCGCGCTGCTGCGGCGGGAACGGGCGAGCCACGCGTTCATCACTCCGGCCGCGCTGGCCTCGATCGACCCGGACGGGCTCGACGACTTCCGGGTGGTGGCGGTGGGTGGCGAGGCTGTTGCACCGGATCTGCTGCGGCGCTGGGCGATTCCGCTCGCCGACGGCACCCTGCGCGAATTCCACAACGTGTACGGGCCCACCGAGACGACCATCGTCACCAACATCAGTGTGCCGCTGAAACCGGGCGACCCGATGACCATCGGCGGCCCGATCAACGGGGTCGCCGAATACGTCCTCGACGACCGGCTCGGCCCCGTTCCGCCCGGCGTCACCGGCGAGCTCTACATCACCGGCGCCCAGCTGACCCGCGGCTACCACGCCCGCCCGGGCCTGACCGCCTCGCGCTATGTCGCGAATCCGTTCGACCCGGCCGGTTCTCGCCTCTACCGCACCGGTGATCTGGTCCGCTGGACCGCCGATGGCGCGTTGGATTATGTGGGCCGCAACGACTTCCAGGTCAAGATCCGTGGTTTCCGCATCGAGCTCGGTGAGATCGACGCGGTGCTCTCGGCCCACGAGAGCCTCGACTTCGCCGCCACCATCGGTCACGAACTCGACAGCGGCGCCACCATTCTGGTGTCCTACGTGCACGCGGCTCCGGGTGCGACCGTCGACACCGCCGCGCTCACCGCCTTCGCCGAGCGCAGTCTGCCCGCGCACATGGTGCCGACCGTGCTGATGGAGCTCGACACCATCCCGCTCACCCCGGTCGGCAAACTCGATCGAAGGGCGCTGCCCGCACCGATCCTCGAACACGCCGAATTCCGTGCTCCCACCACGGCGGTCGAGGAGATCGTGGCAGGCACCTTCGTTCAGGTGCTCGATCTCGGCGACACGCAGCTCGGCCTCGACGACGACTTCTTCGCCCTCGGCGGCAACTCACTGATGGCCACCCAGGTCGCCGCCCGCCTCGGCGCCGCGCTGGACACCGCGTTTCCGGTCCGGCTGCTGTTCGAGGCGTCGACGGTGGAAACGCTGGCCCGGCGACTCGCCGAATCCGCCGGTGCGGGTGCACGTCCCGCGCTGACCGCGGGGGAGCGGCCCGCACGGATTCCGCTGTCGCTGGCCCAGCAGCGGATGTGGTTCCTCAATCAGTTCGACCCGGGATCGGTCGCCTACAACATTCCGATGGCGGTGCGGCTGCACGGGGCCATCGATGTCGAAGCCCTGCGCGCCGCCGTCGCCGACCTCGTCGCCCGGCACGAGACCTTGCGCACGATCTACCCCGAGACCGACGACGGGCCGATCCAGCAGATCCTGACCGGGACCGAGGCGACGCCGAGGCTCGAGGTGCGCTCGATCGCGCCCGAGCAGCTCACCGCCGCCATGCGCGAGTTCGGTTCGTCGGGGTTCGATGTGCGCGGCCAGGTGCCGTTGCGGGTCGCGTTGTTCGAGCTCGGCGGCGACGAAGCGGTGCTCGCGGTGGTCGTGCACCACATCGCCGGCGACGGGTCCTCACTCGCCCCGCTCACCAGGGATCTCATGCTCGCCTACGCGGCCCGCTCGGCGGGTGACGCGCCGGAGTGGGCGCCGCTGGCCGTGCAGTACGCCGACTACGCCTTGTGGCAGCGGGCCCTGCTCGGCAGTGAGGACGACCCGCGGTCGCTGGCCTCGGCCCAGCTCGCCTACTGGCGTGACGCGCTGGCCGGGCTGCCCGACCAGCTCGACCTGCCCGCCGACCGGCCGCGTCCCGCCGTGCAGTCCTTCGCCGGTGGTCGCGTCCCGATCGAGGTCGACGCCGAAACCCATCGTGCCCTGCTGGCTGTGGCGCGCGATCAGGGCGCGACGCTGTTCATGGTCGTGCACACCGCCCTCGCGGTGACGCTGGCCAGGCTCGCGGGCACCGACGATCTGGCGGTCGGTACCCCCGTCGCGGGTCGTGGCGAGGCCGCGCTCGACGACCTGATCGGCATGTTCGTCAACACCTTGGTCTTTCGCACCACGCTGCGAACCGGTGAGTCGTTCACCGAACTGCTCGCCCGCCAGCGCGATACCGACCTCCAGGTCTTCGCGAACGCGGACCTGCCGTTCGAGCGGCTGGTCGAGGCGATCAACCCCGCCCGCTCCACTGCCCGCCACCCGCTGTTCCAGGTCGGCCTGTCCTTCCAGAACCTCAGCCGCTCCGGCCTGGAACTCGGCGAGACCGCGGTCGAGGGCGTCGACGTGGACCTCGCGGTGTCCCAGTTCGATCTGCACGCCATCGTCGCCGACGGCTACGACAGTGACGGCGTGGCGCAGGGGATCAGCGGCGTGTTCACCTACGCCACGGACCTTTTCGACGAGTCGACCGCACAGTCCTACGCGGATCGCTTCGCGCGAGTGCTCACCGCGATCGCCGCCGCGCCGGGCAGCGCCGTCGACGAGATCGACCTGCTCTCCGATGCCGAGCGTGCGCGAATCCTGCACGACTGGAACGCGACCGGCCACACCACCCCGGCCACGACGCTCGCCGCCCTGTTCGCCGACACCGCGGCCGCGAACCCGGACGGTGTGGCGCTCGTCGACGCCGACGGCGCCACGCTCACCTATCGCGGCTTCGCGGCGCGCGTGAATCAGCTGGCGCGACACCTCATCGCGCAGGGTGTCGGCGTCGAGGACCGGGTCGCCTTGGCGATGCGACGCTCGACCGAGCTGGTCGTCGCCATGTACGCGGTGACGCAGGCGGGCGCCGCCTACGTTCCCGTCGATCCCGGCCAGCCCGCCGATCGGGTATCGCATGTGCTCGCGACCGCTGCCCCGACCTGCGTACTGAGCACCACGCGCGACGGTTTCACCGCCGGCGTCGACGCGACACGGGGTGCGCCGGTGATCGCCGTCGACACCCTGGACCTGTCGGCGGTATCAGCCGACCCGATCGCGGCGAGCGAGCGCATCGGTGTGTTGCGGTCCGGGAACACCGCCTACGTCATCTTCACCTCCGGCTCGACCGGCAAGCCGAAGGGCGTCGCCGTCTCGCACGCCGCCATCGTCAACCAGCTGCGGTGGAAGACAGAAGCGTTCGGCCTCGGCCGCGACGACTCGGTCCTGTTGAAGACCGCCGCCACCTTCGACCTGTCGGTCTGGGAATTCTGGTCGGCCGCGATCTGCGGTGGGCGCCTGGTGATCACCGCTCCAGAAGGCTATCGCGACCCCGCCTACCTGCTCCGCGTGCTCGCCGCGCACTCGGTGACCACCCTGCACGCGGTGCCGTCGATGCTCGATGCGCTGCTCACCGAATCCGCCGGTGCCCTGCCGAAGTCGCTGCGGCGCGTGCTCGCCATCGGCGAGGCGCTGCCCGCCGCCACCGCCCAGCGGTTCCTGGCGACGAACCCGGCGGCGCTGCACAACCTGTACGGCCCGACCGAGGCCGCGGTCTCCATCACCGACCACCGCGTCACCACCGCCGATCGCACCACGGTCCCGATCGGCCGGCCCGAACGGAACAGCCGGGTCTACGTCCTCGACGCCCGTCTGCGTCCGGTCCCGGTAGGTGTCGCGGGAGAGCTGTATCTGGCGGGCGCGCAGCTCGCCCGCGGGTATTTCGGCCGACCCGACCTCACCGCGGACCGCTTCGTCGCCGACCCGTTCTCCGAGCTCGGCGCCCGCATGTATCGCACCGGTGATCTCGTCGCCTGGACCGCTGACGGCGAACTCGACTACCGCGGTCGCACCGACTTCCAGGTCAAGATCCGCGGATTCCGCATCGAACTCGGTGAGATCGAAGCAGCCCTGCTCGCCGCACCGCGGATCGCCCAGGCAGCGGTCGTCGCCACGACCGACCCCCAACTCGGTGACCGGCTGGTTGCCTATGTCGTCCCCGCGCCCGGCGGGGCGCTCACCACCGCGCAGGCCAAAGCCGCGGTGGCGCAGGTACTCCCGTCCTACATGGTCCCCTCGGCCTTCGTCGTGCTCGACCGCCTCCCGCTGAACGCGAACGGCAAGCTCGACCGGCCCGCCCTTCCGGCGCCGGTGCTCGAACCCCGCCGCTACCGCGCCCCCGGGACCGAGCACGAGATCGCCGTAGCCGCCGTCTTCACCGAGGTCCTCGGCGCGCGGAACCCCGGCCTCGACGACGACTTCTTCGCTCTCGGCGGCAACTCACTGCTGGCCACCCGCGTCGTGCACCACCTGCGCGAACACACCGGCGTGGAGCTCACCGTCGCCGCGTTCTTCGCCGACCCGACCGTCGCCGGCCTCGCTACCAGAATCAGCGACGGCCCCGCGGACGCGGCCGACCTCGAAGCAGCACTCGCGGTCGTGCTGCCGATCGCCCGCCGTGGCACCCGCCCGCCGCTGATCTGTGTGCACCCCGTCTCGGGTCTGGCCTGGGCCTACGCGAGCCTGGTGCCGCACCTGCCCGAGGATCAGCCCGTGGTCGGCATCCAGTCGCCGGCACTGAGCGATCCGGAATTCCGGCCCGCCTCAGCCGAGGAGCTGGTCGACCGCTACCTGGCCGAAATCCGCGGCGTCCAGCCCCATGGCCCCTATCAGCTGCTCGGCTGGTCCCTCGGCGGCGTGCTGGCGCAGGCCGTGGCGACCCGCTTGCAAGCCGAGGGCGAGACGGTGGCGTCGTTGACGATGCTCGACAGCCTCCCCGGCGCCGCACTCGCCGACTTCGCCACCGAATTGCGGCACGTGCTCACCGAACTCGGCATACCCGAGCGGCAACTGCCCAGCCAACTCACCGAACTCGGCGACGAGGCACTGGAATCACTGCACACAACACTCGCCGCGGACACGCCGATCTCGCGCGCGCAGTTCGTGGGCATGTACCGCGGCGCACTGCGCTCGGTGGCGCTTCTCACCGAACTCGAACCCGCACGATTCGACGGAGATCTGACCTATTTCACCGCCCTGCGGACCCCCCCAAAGTTGGGGGACGGGGCCTCGCGATGGCGCCCGTACGTCAGCGGGATCATTGCTGACCACCCGGTCGAGGCCACCCACCAGGAGATGCTCTCCGCTGTGGCGGTAGCCACGTCCGGACCGGCAATTGCGCAGGTCGTCGCGGGTGCGGACAGATCCGGCGATACACGTCCGTAACGGACTACATGGGCATTACGATTCCGTTGCGATAGAGTTGGTGTGTCGTGGCGCACACCTCGGCGACGGTCGGCAGCGGCTATGTAGGTGTGGCTATGCTGTGTCCGACTCGGCCGCCGGACGCGAGAGGTGTATTGGTCTGTGGAAACCCCCCGCCGCACGGGCCGTGCCGGTCGCCGACGTGCTACCGGCGCACCGTTGTTCGGTCAGCTGCTCACGGCCGCCGTTGAATCCGCGGCCGATTCGATCGCGCTGCGCTACAACCCCACCGGGATGCCCGGCGCGGAACAGCACCTCACATATCGTGAGCTGGACGAGCGATCCTCGCGCCTGGCGCGCGAACTCGTCGACCGGGGGATGGGCGCGGGCGATGTCGTCGCCATCGCGATCGCCCGCTCGATCGAGTCCGTGCTCGCGGTGTGGGCCATCGCCAAGACCGGCGCCGCGTACGTGCCGGTCGACCCGGCCTACCCGGCCGATCGGATCGCCCACATCGTCGCCGACTCCGGCGCGACCATCGGCCTGACCACCGCGGCCCATCGCGCCTGCCTCGGCACCACCGCGTACTGGATCGAACTCGATGACCCGGTGGTCGCCGAGCGCATCGCCGTGCGGCCGGGCCACGCGGTGAGTTACGCCGACCGGGTCCGCCCGATCGACGAAGGCCACCCCGCCTACGTCATCTACACCTCCGGCTCCACCGGTAAGCCGAAGGGCGTCGTGGTGACGCACACCGGGCTCGCCACCCTGGTCGCCGCCGAGCGCGAACACTTCGGCGTACAACCGGATTCGCGGGTGCTGCATGTTTGCTCGCCGAACTTCGACGTGTCGGTACTCGAGTTGCTGCTTGCCTTCAGCACCGGTGCGACCCTGGTGGTTTCGCCGCCGCGGGTGTTCGGCGGTTTCGAACTGTCGGACCTGCTGCGCCGCGAACGCATCACCCACCTGCTGATCACCCCCGGCGCGCTCGAGTCCGTCGACCCGGCCGGGCTGCCGGACCTGTCGACCGTGATCGTCGCGGGCGACCGGTTCGGCCCGGAACTGGTCGGCCGCTGGGCAACCGGTGGGCGCGCGTTCTACAACGGGTACGGCCCCACCGAGGCGACCATCCTCGCCACCAGCACCGCGCCACTGCGGGCGCACGCGCCGATCACCATCGGCCACGCGGTGCCCGGCATGGGCTTGTACGTGCTCGACGCGCGGCTGCGGCCGGTGCCCGCCGGAGTCGTCGGCGAGCTGTACCTCTCCGGCCCCGCGCTCGCGCAGGGGTATCTGGGCAGGCCGGGGCTCACCGCGGAACGTTTCGTCGCCTCGCCGTTCGGGCCGGGCAGGCTGTACCGCACCGGTGATCTGGTGCGCCGGTTCGAACACGACGGCACGCTGGAATACCTGGGCCGCACCGACTTCCAGGTGAAGGTGCGCGGCTTCCGGATCGAACTCGGCGAGATCGACAACGCGCTCACCGCGCACCCCGACCTCGACTACGCCGTGACGCTGGGTAAGACGATGCCCTCGGGCGCGACCGCGCTGGTCGCCTACGTGCTGCCGCGCGCCGGGTGCACGGTCGACACCGGGGCGCTGGCGGAATTCCTCGCGGAATCGTTGCCCGCGTACATGATTCCGTCGGTCATCATGGTCCTCGACGAGCTGCCGCTGACCTCGGTCGGCAAGCTCGACCGCGCCGCGCTGCCGACGCCGGTGTTCACCGCGCGCGGCTTCCGCGCGCCCGCCACCCCGGCCGAACAGGTGGTGGCCGACGTATTCGCCGCGCTGTTGCTGCGAGACGGCGCGGGCCGGGTCGGCGCCGACGACGACTTCTTCGAACTGGGTGGCGACTCGCTGCTCGCCGCGCAGGCGGTGGCCCGCATCGGCGCCGCGCTGGACGTGCGGGTGCCGGTGCAGGCGGTGTTCGAGGCTCCGACCGTCGCCGCCCTCGCCAATCGAGCCGAGCAGCACCGTGTTACGGCACACGCGCTTCCGCTCACGCCGCGTCCGCGCCCCGAGCGGGTCCCGCTGTCCTACGCCCAGCAGCGGATGTGGTTCCTCAACCGCTTCGACCCCGCGTCGGCCGTGGACAACATCCCGGTCGCGGTCCGCCTTTCCGGCCGCCTCGACCTGCCCGCCCTGCGCGCCGCCATCGCCGACCTGATCGCGCGCCACGAAGTTCTGCGCACGGTCTACCCGGTGTCCGACGGTATCGGCGCCGAGGGCCACGGCGCGGTCCTCGACGGCGAAGGTCACCAGCTGGTGCTGGCGGCGGGCGACCCTGCCGCGGTGCCCGAGTTCGAGATCGTCGAGGTGGCGGAGGAAGACCTGACCGAGGCGATCGGCGCTGCCGCGCTGACCGGCTTCGACGTCACCGCCGGGCCGCCGGTGCGGGTGCGGGTGCTCGCGATCTCGGACAACGAGCACGTCGTCGTCTGCGTGGTGCACCACATCGCCGCCGACGGCTTCTCGTTCGCGCCGCTGACCAGGGATCTGCTCACCGCCTACGCCGAACGGCGCGGTGGCGGCGCGCCGCAATGGCCGCCGCTGCCGGTGCAGTACGTCGACTACACGCTGTGGCAGCGTGAACTGCTCGGCGCCGAGCACGACCCGGATTCGCTGCTCGCCGCGCAACTGGCCTTCTGGCGAAAGACACTGTCCGGCTTGCCCGAACAGCTCGAACTGCCCACCGACCGGCCGCGTCCCGCCGTGTCGAGCCGGGCGGGCGGGTCGCTGAGCGTCCAGGTCCCCGCCTCGGTGCACGCCGGCCTGTCCGCGCTGGCCCGCGAGCACAACGCCACGCTGTTCATGGTGGTGCACACCGCGCTGGCCATGCTGCTGGCCCGGCTCTCCGGCACCCGCGACATCGCGATCGGCACCCCGGTGGCCGGTCGTGGCGAGCAGGCGCTCGACGAGCTGATCGGCATGTTCGTCAACACCCTGGTCCTGCGCACCGAGGTGAATCCGGCGACGGACTTCGGCGGGCTGCTCGCCGAGGTCAGAGCACGCGATCTGGCCGCCTTCGGGCATGCCGACGTGCCGTTCGAGCGGCTCGTCGAGCTGCTGGAGCCGGTGCGTTCGACCGCGCGGCACCCGCTGTTCCAGGTGATGCTGACCTTCCAGAACCTGGCGCGCACCGACCTCGCGCTGCCCGGCCTCGCCGTCTCCGCCGCCGACTTCACGGTGCCGCTGGCGAAGTTCGATCTGCAGGTGGAGCTCGCCGAACACATCGGCGTCGACGGCGCGCCGCAGGGCATGGCGGCCACCTTCGTCTATGCCACCGACCTCTTCGACCGCGCCACGGTCGCCGACTTCGCCGACCGCTGGACGCGGGTGCTCGCCGCGGTGGTGGCCGACCCGGCCAAGCCGGTCGGCGATATCGACGTGCTCGCCCCTGGTGAGCGTGAACTCGTCCTGCGCGAAGGCTATTCGCCCGGCATCACCGTTCCCGAGGTCACTCTCACCGACCTGATCACCGCCCAGGCGCAACAGCGTCCCGAGGCGATCGCGATCAGGGCGGGGGAGCGGTCCCTCACCTTCGACGGCCTCCTCGGTAGGGCATCGGCGCTCGCGCGCGCGCTCATCGTGCAGGGCGCGGGCCCGGAAACCCTGGTGGCCGTGGCCGTTCCGCGCACCGAGGAGCTGCCGATCGCCCTGCTCGCGGTGCTGCTGTCGGGCGCGGGTTACCTGCCGATCGACTCCGGATACCCCGCGCAGCGGCTGGCCTACATCGTCGGCGACGCGAAACCCGCTGTCCTGCTGACCACCTCGGCCGAGCGCGGACTGCTGACGGCGCTCGCGGATCTGCCCGTGGTGTTGCTCGACGAGCCGCCCGTCTACAGCGACGCTCCCCTGCATCCCGATGAACGCCGTGCCCCGCTGCGCCCGGATCATCTCGCGTACGTCATCTACACCTCGGGTTCCACCGGCCTGCCCAAGGGCGTCGGTGTCACCCACCGCAATGTGCTCGAGCTGTTCGCCAACACCCAGCTGCTGTTCGCCTTCGACGAGGACGACGTGTGGACGGTGTTCCACTCCTTCGCCTTCGACTTCTCCGTGTGGGAACTGTGGTGCGCGCTGGCAGGCGGCTCGTCGGTGGTCGTCGTCGACCACCTGACCTCCCGGTCGCCGATCGAATTCCGCGAACTGCTGGCCCGTGAACACGTGACGGTGCTGAGCCAGACGCCCACCGCCTTCGCCCAGCTCGACGAAGCCGACCGGGCCGCGCAGGCCGCGGGCGCCATCGCGCTGCCGTTGCGGTACGTGGTCTTCGGTGGTGAGGCGTTGGATCCCCGCAAGCTCAGCCGCTGGTACGACCGCTACGGAAACGGGCCGGGCGCACCGGAACTCGTCAACATGTACGGCATCACCGAGACCACCGTCCATGTCTCGCACCAGGTCCTGACCGCGCGGACCGCGGACATCGTTGCCGACCGGGCGCCGGCCGACGCCGACCACATCGGCGGATCCGCCGTCGACCTGCCCGGCAGCCTCATCGGCCGTGCGCTGCCCGGACTGTCGGTGGTCGTCCTCGACGACCGTCTGCGCCCGGTGCCGTTCGGTGTGGCGGGCGAGCTCTACATCGCGGGCCACCAGCTCTCGCGCGGCTACCTCGGCAAGCCGGGTCTCACCGCCACCCGCTTCGTCGCCGACCCGTTCGGTGAACCGGGCGCCCGGCGCTACCGCTCCGGTGACCTCGGCCGCTGGATCGGATTCCGTGGCACCCCCACCCTCGAATACGGCGGCCGCGGCGACCAGCAGGTGCAGTTGCGTGGTTTCCGTATCGAACCGGGCGAGATCGAGGCAGCCCTGCTGCGGGTGCCCGGTGTCGGGCAGTCCGCGGTCATCGTGCGCGCCGACGAGCACGCCGGAGACCGGCTGATCGCCTACGTCGTCCCGGCGACAGATGTCCTCGATCCGAACGACGCGCCCACGACCGTACTTCCGAAGCCGCCGGTGGGCGCGCGCTTCGGACGTGGCGACAGCGGCGCGGGGCCCGACGACTACGCCGATCCCGGCGTGGTCGCGGGTCTCGACCCGGTGGAAGTGCGGGCCGCCGTAGCCGACTTCCTCACCGGATACATGGTGCCCGACGCTGTCGTGGTGGTCGCGGAACTGCCGATGACCACCAACGGCAAACTCGACCGGGCGGCACTGCCCGCACCGGAGTTCACCGCCGCCACCACCTTCCGCGCGCCGACCACTCCGATCGAACTCAGCGTCGCCGAGGTATTCGCGACCCTGCTCGGCGTGCCCGAGATCGGCCTGGACGACAACTTCTTCGACCGCGGTGGCAACTCGCTGCTGGCCACCAGGGCCATCGCCCGCATCGACCAGGCACTGAGCACCGACCTGGTGGTGCGTGACCTGTTCGAGGCGCCGACCGTCGGCTCGCTCGCGGCCCGCGTGCGTCCCGGTTCGGTGGCCGCGCCACGACCACCGCTGATTCCGGCGCAGGACCGTGGCGTCGTTCCGCTCTCGCCCGCGCAGCAGCGGATGTGGTTGCTCAACCGCATCGACCCCGACTCCCCGGCGTACAACATCCCGCTGGTCCTGCGGTTGCGCGGGGCGCTCGATACCTCCGCGCTGCGCTACGCCGTCGCCGATGTACTCGAACGGCACGAGGCGTTGCGCACCCGTTTCCCGGCCGATG
Source organism: Nocardia sp. NPDC056952 (assembly GCF_042674185.1). Classification (NCBI taxonomy): domain Bacteria; kingdom Bacillati; phylum Actinomycetota; class Actinomycetes; order Mycobacteriales; family Nocardiaceae; genus Nocardia; species Nocardia sp. NPDC056952. The sequence goes on from NZ_JBHURA010000004.1 coordinate 412,828, forward strand.
ACGCCGACGCTGTTCCGTATCAGGAGATCCTGCCCGTCAGCGCGGTTCTGCCGACCGGCCTCGCGCTGGAGGAATGCGACGATCCACGTGACCGGGTGATGCGTTTGCTCGCGAGCGGTTTCGATGTCGCCGAGCGAGTTCCGCTGCGCGCCGGGCTGTTCACCTCGCCCGCCGACGACCCGCTGGCGGAGGAAGAGTACGTGCTCGCCGTGGTGGTGCAGCACATCATCGCCGACGGTGCCTCGCTCGCGCCGCTGGCCCGTGACCTCGTGATCGCCTATCGGGCCCGCGTCGAGGGACGCTCACCCGCCTGGTCGCCACTGCCCGTGCAGTACGCCGACTACGCGCTGTGGCAGCGCGAGGTGCTCGGCTCGGAATCCGACGAGAATTCCACCGCCGCGCGGCAGCTGGAGTTCTGGCGGCGCACACTGTCGGGGCAGGCGGGCACGGTCGAGCTGCCGCACGACCATCCGCGCCCCTCGCACGCCTCGCTGCGCGGCGCCGATGTGAGCACCACCCTGACCGCCGACGTTCATGTCCGCCTCGCCGAGATCGCCCGCAGGCACAACGCGTCGCTGTTCATGGTCGTGCACGCGGCACTGGCCGTGCTGCTCGCCCGGATCTCCGGCAGCACCGATATCGCGATCGGCACCCCGATCGCCGGCCGGGGTGAACCCGAGCTCGACGACCTGGTCGGCATGTTCGTCAACACCCTCACCCTGCGCACCGAGGTCGACCCGAGCCGCGGGTTCGACGAATTGGTGAGCACCGCACGCGAAGTCGGTCTCGCCGCCTTCGCCAACGCCGACCTGCCGTTCGAGCGCGTGGTCGAGGAGGTGGCCCCGACCGGCACCGTGTCGCACAACCCGCTGTTCCAGGTGGTGCTCTCCTTCCACAACAACGAGACCCCCGTGCTGCGCCTGCCCGGCCTCACCATCGAGGCGATGGACCTCGCGGCCCGGCCCGCCAAGTTCGACCTGCAGGTCAACATCGAACCGCGCCTGTCGGCGACCGGCGAACCCGATGAGATCGGCGTCGTCTTCACCTATGCCACCGACCTTTTCGACGAACACACCGTCGCCGCCTTCGCACGCGGGCTCACCGAGATCGTCACCGCGGTCGCCGCCGATCCCACGGTGCGAGTCGGCGACATCGACCTGCGTGACGCCGGCGAACGCGAACGCGAACTGACGGCCGCGGCCTATGCCCCCGTGCCGTCGGCCAACGGTGCCGCGCTGGCGCAGGAACTGGCCTCGGCCGTGGAGGAAGACCCGGACGCGCCTGCGCTCGAACTGGGCGAAGCGGCGATCGCCTACGCCGAATTCGATGCCCGCTCATCCCAATTGGCGCGTTCGCTGATCGCCCGCGGCGCCGGTCCGGGTACGGGAGTCGCGGTGCGGCTCGACCGAGGGGTGGACGCGGCGATCGCGACCTGGGCGGTGCTCAAGGCAGGTGCGGCGGTGGTGCCGCTGATGACGATGGACGCGCGCCCGCCGGGCAGCAACCTCGAGGTGAAACTCGGCCTGACCATCGACATCCTCGACGCCCCCGACGGGCTGGACTGGTACGACCTGGCCGACCCCGCGCTGCGCGCCGAACTGGCCGCGGAATCACCTCGCCCGATCGGCTACGCGCACCGCACCCGCGCCCTGCGCGGCGACGACGTGGCCTTCGTCGGCGGCGGTCGCACGCTGAGCTACGACGAGCTGGCGACCGCGGCCGAGCAGGTGGCCGAGCGCGCCGGGCTCAACTTCGAATCACGCACGCGAGCGGCGGGCCGACCTGATTCGGTGGCGGGCGTGCTCGAGATCGTCGCGGCCGCGATCGCGGGCGCGACGCTGGTGATGGGGGCAGACCAGGGGGGTGCGGACGAGGTGAGCCATGTGTTCACCGAGTCCGCGGTGGCCGTTGCCGAACCCGGCGACGGGACAGGTGCGAGGATTGTCGCGCTCAGTGAGATGATCGGCAACACCGGGCAGCCGCACGAGCGGCGCGCGGTGGTCGGGATGGATGGATAGGTGGAACGAACACTGGCTGGTCCGCTCGCGGTGCGGATGAGTGGCAGTGCGCGTCTGTATCGGTACGAGGTGTGCATGACCGGGCAACGGCAAGTCGACTCCGTCGATCGGACGGAACTGTCGTGACCCGGGCGAACCGGGCGTCCGGCGCCCGCGCCCGGCAGCGCGGGAAGTCGCTGCCGCAACTGCTGTCCGTGGCGGTGGAATCCAACCCCGGTGGGCTCGCGCTGTCGTGGGACGACGGCGTGTCCGCGCCGGTGCGCTGGACCTACGCCGAGCTCGACGAACGGTCCAACCGGCTGGCCCGGCTGCTGATCGCCCGCGGCGTCGGCCCCGAGGACGTGGTGGCCGTCGGTATTCCGCGTTCACCGGAATCGGTGCTGGCGATGTGGGCGGTGACCAAGACGGGCGCGTCGTTCCTGCCCGTCGACCCGAACTATCCACCTGCTCGGGTGAGTCACATGCTGGGCGATTCCGGTGCGGTGCTCGGGGTCGCGGTCGGCACGGCGATGGACCGGCTGCCCGGTGCGCTCGAGTGGTTGTGCCTCGATGACCAGGCCGTCCGGCGCGCTACCGACGACCAGCCCGGTGATCCGGTGACCTTCGCCGACCGGGTCCGTCCGCTGCGGCTCCAGCACCCCGCCTACATCGTGTACACCTCCGGTTCCACGGGTCTGCCCAAGGGCGTGGTGGTGACGCACGCCGGGCTGGCCGGGTACTGCGCCGAACAGCGCGCGCACTACGCGATCGAGCCGACCTCGCGCACGCTGCACTTCGCGTCGCCCTCGTTCGACGCGGCCGTGCTCGAACTGCTGATGGCGGTGGGCGCCGGAGCCGCCATGGTGCTCGTGCCCGCGGGCATTCTCGGCGGCGCCGAGCTGGCCGACGTGCTGCGTCGCGAAGCCGTCACGCACATGTTCATCACCACCGCCGCGCTGGCATCGCTGGATCCCGCCGGGCTCGACGCGCTGGCCGTGGTCACCACCGGTGGCGAGGCGTGCCCGCCGGACCTGATCCGGCGCTGGGCCACCGATACCCGCCGGTTCCACGACTGTTACGGGCCGACCGAGACCACCATCGTGACCAATATCAGCGCGCCGCTGGTGGTCGGCGACACGATGAACATCGGGGCGCCGCTGCGTGGGGTGACCGAGTACGTGCTCGACGAGCGCCTGGTCCGGGTGCCCGACGGGATGATCGGCGAGCTCTACATCGCCGGTCACGGGTTGGCGCGTGGCTATCACCGTCAGCCGGGTCTCACGGCGTCGCGCTTCGTCGCCGATCCCTTCGCCGGGGCCGAGGATCGGATGTACCGCACCGGCGACCTGGTGCGCCGCCGGGTGGACGGTGCGATCGAGTTCGTGGGACGCAACGACTTCCAGGTGAAGGTGCGTGGGTTCCGGATCGAACTGGGTGAGATCGACACCGTGCTCACCGCGCACGACACCGTCGACTTCGCGGTGACCGTGGGTCATGAACTCGACAACGGCACCACGATTCTCGCCGCGTACGTCCACGCCGCGCCCGGCGCGCGCATCGAGACCGACCAGCTGTTCGAGCACGCCAAGGCCGGGCTGCCCGCGCACATGGTGCCGACCGCGCTGACCGTGCTCGACACCATTCCCCTGACTCCGGTCGGCAAACTCGATCGCACCGCCCTGCCCGCGCCCACCCTGCGTGCCGAGGAGTTCCGGGCGCCCTCGGGTGCGATGGAAGAGCTGGTGGCGCATGTCTTCACCGAATTGCTCGCACCCGAGAACCCGGTGGGCGCCGATGACGACTTCTTCGCCCTCGGCGGCAATTCGCTGCTCGCCACGCGAGCCGCCGCGCGCCTCGGCGCGGAGCTCTCGGCTCGGGTGCCCGCCGGTCACGTCTTCGACAGTCCCACTGTCGCCGGTCTCGCCGCGCTGCTCGAACCGCTGAAGGGTGCGGGCGGCCACGCGCCCCTGGCACCGCGCGAACGCCCCGAGCTGATCCCGCTCTCGCCCGCGCAACAGCGGATGTGGTTCCTCAACCAGTTCGATCCGGGTTCGACCGCCGAGACGATCCCGTTCGCGCTGCGCCTGTCCGGACCGTTCGACGCGCGCGCCCTGCACGCGGCGCTGTCGGACCTGGTCGCCCGGCACGAATCCCTGCGCACCCTGTACCCGGTCCACACCGCCGAGGGGTACGAGCGAGGTGCCGACGGTGCGGTGGTGGACGGCGTCGGCCACCAGGTGGTGTTGCCGATGGCAGAAGCCGTACCCGATGTGCTGGTCGACTCGCTCACCGAGGACGAATTGCCGCTGTGGCTGGGCGAATTCGCCGCCACCGGGTTCGATGTCGCCGCCGGTGTGCCGTTCCGGGTGGCGCTGGCCGAACTCGGGCCGCACGATCACGTGCTCGCCGTGGCCTTGCACCACATCACCGCCGACGGCGCCTCGGTCGCACCGCTGCTGCGTGACCTGCTCGGCGCCTACCTCGCCCGCCGCAACCGATCGCGACCCCGATGGCAGCCGCTGCCGGTGCAGTACGTCGATTACACGCTGTGGCACCGCGAGCTCCTCGGCGCCGAAGACGACCCGGATTCGGTTGCCGCCGCCCAGATCTCGCACTGGCGCACGGCGCTGGCGGGACTGCCCGACCGACTCGACCTGCCGACCGATCGCCCACGCCCGCCCGTCTTCACCGGTCGCGGCGCCGAATTCGGGTTCCAGATCCCGGCGTCGGTGCACACGGCACTCGCCGCGCTCGCCCAGCGCAGCGGTGCCTCCGAATTCATGGTCGTTCACGCGGCCTTCGCGGTGCTGCTGGGCCGGCTCGCGCACACCGACGACATCGCCATCGGTACCCCGGTGGCCGGTCGCGGCGCCAGGGAACTCGACGACCTGATCGGCATGTTCGTCAACACGCTCGTCCTGCGCACGCACCTCGACCCGCGCGCGAGCTTCGCGGAGCTGCTGCGCGCGACCAAGCGCGCCGACCTCGCCGCTTTCGCCCATGCCGACCTGCCGTTCGAGCGCCTGGTAGAACTGCTCGATCCAGTTCGCTCGCAAGCCCATCACCCGCTGTTCCAGGTTGCCCTGTTCTTCCAGAATCTGGACCTGCCGAACCTGCGCCTGCCCGGCCTCGACGCCACCCCCGTCGAATTCGGCGGTGCGGTAGCGCGTTTCGACCTACAGCTCACGATCGTGCCGGGTGCGGATCCGACCGAGCCGATGGCCGCGTCGTTCAACTACGCCACCGATCTGTTCGATGCGGCCACCATCGAAATCCTGGCGGCCCGGTTCACCCGCCTGCTCGACGCGGTCGCCACCGACGCTGATCTCGCGATCGCCGAGATCGACCTGCTCACCGAGGTCGAGCGGGAGCAGAGCCTGGTGAGCTGGAACGAAACCCGGCATCCGGTGCCGCCGGAGCCGATGCTCGACGCGTATCGCCGTGCGGTGCAGACGCATCCGGACGCCACCGCGCTGGTCTACGAGGACACCGAGCTGACCTACCGGCAGTTCGACGAGCGCGTGAATGCCCTCGCCCGGCTGCTGATCGACCAGGGCGTCGGTCCCGAAAGCCTGGTCGGCCTGGCCATCCGGCGATCGCCCGACCTGGTGATCGGGATGTACGCGGTGCTCACCGCGGGTGGCGCCTACGTGCCGCTGGATCCCGGCCATCCGGCCGATCGCATCGCCTACATCCTCGACACCGCCCGCCCGGCCTGCGTGCTGAGCACCCGTGCCGACGCCGTCGAAGTCCCGCCCGGCACCTCGCTGCTGTTGCTCGACGAGCTCGATGTCGCCGGCGTACCGGGTGATCCCGTCCTTCCGCCGGAGTTGCGCGCACCGCTGCACCCCGACCACCCGGCCTACGTCATCTTCACCTCGGGTTCCACGGGCAAGCCCAAGGGTGTCGCGATCTCGCACGCCGCCATCCACAACCAGCTCGTCTGGATGCTGGCGAAATACCCACTCGCACTGGGCGATGTGTACCTGCAGAAGACCGCGACCACCTTCGACGTGTCGCTGTGGGGCTACTTCATGCCGCTGCGGGTCGGCGCGAAACTGGTGCTGGCCACCCCGGACGGCCACCGCGACCCTGCCTATCTGATCGACCTGATCGGCAAGCACAAGGTCACCGTCACCGACTTCGTCCCGTCGATGCTCACGATGTTTGCCACCCAGGCGGCAGCTGTCGGTACGGACTCCGCGCCCGAAGGCAATGCCGACCTGGAGTCGCTGCGCGAGATCTTCGTCATCGGTGAGGCGCTGCCCGCGGAGACCGTCGACGCCATGGCCGCGGTCAGCTCGGCCAGGTTGCACAATCTGTACGGGCCGACCGAAGCCGCTGTTTCGGTGACGTACTGGCCGGCCCGCCCGGGTGAGCGCTCGGTGCCGATCGGCTTGCCGCAGTGGAACTCCCGCGTGTACGTCCTCGACGATCGGTTGCGGCCGGTGCCACCCGGTATCGCGGGCGAGCTCTATCTCGCCGGCGATCAGCTCGCGCGCGGGTATGTCGCGCGACCCGGTCTCACCGCCGATCGATTCGTCGCCGACCCCTTCGCCCCGGCATCCGGCATCGCCGCGGCGGGCGCTCGCATGTACCGCACCGGTGACCTGGTGGTGTGGCGTCGGCCCACGGCGAATGCCCCGCACCGGCTGGACTACCTGGGGCGCATCGACTTCCAGGTGAAATTCCGCGGACAGCGGATCGAACTCGGCGAGATCGAGACCGCGCTGCTCGCGCACGACTCCGTCAGCCAGGCAGTGGCATTGGTCGCGGCGACCGAGCTCGGTGACCAGTTGGTCGCCTACGTGGTGCCCGCGCCCGGCCACGCCGCCGAGCCCGACCGGCTCCAAGCCGCTGTCTCGAAGTCCTTGCCGGTCTACATGGTTCCGGCGTCGATCACCGTGCTCGACGAACTGCCGCTCAATCCCAGCGGCAAGCTCGACCGCAAGGCGCTGCCCGCGCCGAGCTTCACCGCCCGGGCGTTCCGCGCGCCGAGCACCACGCAGGAGCGGCTCGTCGCCGATCTGTTCGGGGAAGTGCTCGGCCGCACCGACATCGGCGCCGACGACGACTTCTTCGCACTCGGTGGCAACTCGCTGATCGCCACCCGGCTGGTCGCCCGCCTCGGCGCCGCCACCGGTGGCCGCATCGCGGTGCGCACCCTCTTCGAAACCCCGACCGTCGCCGGGCTCGCGGCGGTGCTCGACCCCGGCGCGGCGGCGGAGCCGACCAGTGGCCTCGGCACCCTGCCCCGCCCCGCCGAGCTGCCGCTGTCGCCCGCCCAGCGCCGGATGTGGTTCCTCAACCGCTTCGACCAGGGCGTCGACGACGGAGCCGCCGCCTACAACCTGCCCTTCGCACTACGGCTGACCGGCGCCCTCGACGTCGCGGCTCTCACCACCGCGCTGCGCGACGTACTGGCCCGCCACGAGGTCCTGCGCACGGTCTACCCCGACACCGCCGACGGCCCGATTCAGCTGGTTCTCCCCGCTGACCAGGTCGACCTCGACGTCACTGCGCACCGGATCGGCGCCGGGCAGCCGACGGCAGGTGCGGCCGGATCCCCTGACTCCGCGAGCGCGCTGATCGCCGAGGTGACCGCGCTCGCGTCGACCGCGTTCGACGTGACCACCGAGGTTCCGTTGCGGGTCCGGCTGCTCGACATCACGGGGAGCGAACCCGACGCGCCCACGGAGTACGTGCTGGCCGTGGTGGTGCACCACATCGCCGCCGACGCCTCCTCGATGGCGCCGCTGGTGCGCGATGTGACCACCGCCTACCTCGCACGGGCCGCCGGGCATGCCCCGGAGTGGGCAGCGCTGCCGGTGCAGTACGCCGACTATGCGCTGTGGCAGCTGGATCGGCTGGGTGCCGAGGACGAGACGGATTCGGCGGCTGCCCGGCAGCTCTCGTTCTGGCGCTCCGAACTCGCCGACCTGCCGGATCTGCTCGAACTGCCCGCCGACTACCCGCGTCCCGCCGTCGCCTCCCTCGCGGGTGGACGGGTGCCGGTGCGCATCGACGCCGAGACGCACGCCGCCCTCGCGGCGCTCGCGCGCGACAGCGGCGCCACGGTGTTCATGGTGTTGCACACCGCTTTCGCCGTCCTGCTAGCCCGGCTGTCCGGTGCCGCGGACGTGGCGGTGGGCACTCCCGTCGCCGGACGCGGAGAGCGCGAACTCGACGATCTGATCGGCATGTTCGTCAACACGGTCGTTCTGCGCACCCGCTACGACGGTGGCGCCACGTTCACCGAGCTGCTCGCCGCCCAGCGCACGAGCGATCTGGCCGCCTTCGCCGCGGCTGATGTTCCGTTCGAGCGACTGGTCGAGGTGCTCGATCCGCCGCGTTCCACCGCACGTCATCCGCTGTTCCAGGTCGGTCTGTCCTTCCAGAACATCGACCGTGCCGCACTGGAACTGCCCGGCCTGCGGATCGCGCCGGTGTCGGCGGAACTCGCTGTGTCGCAATTCGATCTGCATCTGATCGTCGGCGACGGTTACGACGCGAACGGGGCGCCCGCCGGCATCGAGGGTTTCTTCACCTACGCCACCGATCTCTTCGACGCCGCGACGGTGGCGGCCTTCGCCGACCGGCTGATGTTGCTGCTCGACGCGGTGGTGCGCGAGCCCGCCGTGGTGGTCGGTGATGTCGATCTGCGTACCGCCGAGGAACGCGCGACCGAAATCGTCAGTGGTGCCGCCGATCTCGCTGTGCCCGGCGGCACGCTCGCCGATCTGCCGTCGGTCGCCAGGCCCGAAGCTGTCGCACTCGTGGCCGATCTGCCCGAGGGTCGACTCGAACTCACCTACGCCGAGTTCGAATCACGGGTGAACAGGCTCGCGCGGCATCTGATCTCGATCGGGGTCGGCCCGGAGTCGCTGGTCGCGCTCGCGCTGCCACGGTCGATCGATCTCGTCGTCGCCATGTACGCGGTGACCAGGTCGGGCGGCGCCTACGTGCCGATCGACCCCGATCAGCCCGCCGACCGCACCGACTACATCCTGCACACCGCCGCGCCGATCTGCGTGCTCACCAACGGTTTCCGTACCGACGCCGCGCCGGTGGTGCGGGTAGACCACCCGGTGATCGCCTCCGCTGATCCCAGCCCGGTCACCGACGCCGACCGCCGCGCGCCGCTGCGGCCGGACAACACCGCCTACGTCATCTTCACCTCCGGCTCCACCGGCCGCCCCAAGGGCGTGGCGGTGCCACACGCGGCGGTGATCAACCAGTTGCAGTGGCTACGCGGTGAATTCGGCACGGACGCCGCCGATGTGTTCCTGCTGAAGACTCCCGCCACGTTCGACCTGTCCGTCTGGGAATTCTGGTCCGCCGCCGTCTGCGGTGGCCGCCTGGTGATTGCCGCCCCCGACGGGCACCGCGACCCCGCCTACCTGGACGCCCTGATCACCGACGCGGGCGTCACCACCCTGACGGCGGTGCCGTCGCTGCTCGACGCGCTGTCCGGGTACTGGGAGTCGACCGCGCACGACGAGAACGACGGGCCGAGCAGGGTCGTGCCGTTGACCCGCATCCTCGCGATCGGCGAATCCCTGCCCGCCGCGCTGGCCCAGCGTCTGCTGAAGACGTTGCCCGACACCAGGATCGACAACCTGTACGGACCCACCGAGGCCGCCGTGTCGATCACCGACCACCGTGTCGGCCCCGCCGACGTGCTGACCGTGCCGATCGGCGCGCCCGAATGGAACAGCCGCGTCTACGTTCTCGACGAGCGCTTGCGGCCCGTCGCCCCCGGCATCAGAGGCGAGCTGTACCTCGGCGGCGTCCAGCTGGCTCGCGGTTATCTGCGCAAAGCGGCCCAGACCGCTGATCGCTTCGTCGCCGATCCTTTCGAGCCCGGCGCTCGCATGTACCGCACCGGTGACCTGGTCGCGCGCACCCCGCTGACCGAGGTACCGGACAGCCTGATCCCAGCCGGTCGCGCCACTGCGGGACGCGGTGCGGGCGGTGACCTGATCTACCTGGGCCGCAGCGACTTCCAGGTGAAGATCCGCGGATTCCGGGTGGAGCCCGGCGAGGTGGAGGCTGTGCTGCTCGGGCTGCCCGCGGTGACCCAGGCCGCGGTGCTCGCCCGGACCGACGCCCATTTCGGTGATCGACTGGTCGCCTATGTGGTCGGCGCGGATATCGATGTCGCACAGCTGAAGTCCGCGCTGGGGGACAAGCTGCCGATCTATCTGGTGCCCGACGCTTTCGTCGTCCTCGGGGAACTGCCGTACACCGTCAACGGCAAGCTGGATCGAAAGGCGTTGCCCGCGCCGGTCTTCGAAGCCGCCACCTTCCGCGCCCCGGCGACCCCGACCGAACAGGTGGTCGCGGAGGTCTACGGCGAGATCCTCGGCGTCGCCTCCGTCGGCGCCGACGACGACTTCTTCGCCCTCGGCGGCAACTCGCTGCTCGCCACCAGGGCGGCGGCCCGGATCGGGACGGCGCTCGATCGCGCGGTCGGCGTCCGATTGCTGTTCGAAGCGCCGACGGTGGCCGATCTCGCCCTGCGCGTGCACCGGTCGGACGAGGCCACCGCACCACGGCTGCTCGCCGGACCGCGCCCGCAGCGGGTGCCGCTGTCGCTGGCACAGCAGCGGATGTGGCTGCTCAACCGGCTCGACCCCGACGCGACCGTCTACAACATCCCGGCCGCGATCCGACTCACCGGCGCCCTCGACCTGGCGGCCCTCGGCCTTGCCGTCGCCGATCTGTTCGCCCGGCACGAGGTGCTGCGCACCCGCTACCCGGCGCGCGGGGACGCGGCGGTCCAGGATGTGCTCGCGCCCGACGCGGTGCGCGTCGACCTGACCCCGGTCGAGGTCGCCCCCGACCATCTCACCGACGAGGTGCGCCGGATCGTCGCCACCGGGTTCGACGTCACCGCCGAGCCGCCGGTCCGCGTGCGGCTGCTGCGCCTCGGCGCCGACGATCACGTCCTGGTGTTCGTCGCCCACCACATCAGCGCCGACGGTTTCTCGATGGGGCCGCTCACCCGCGACCTGGTCCTCGCCTATACCGCGCGCACGGCAGGCTCGCCGCCCGCGTGGTCGCCGCTGCCCCTGCAATACGCCGATTACGCGGTGTGGCAACGCGACTCACTCGGCGACGAAGCCGACCCCACCTCCACGGCCGCCGCCCAGCTGGCCTACTGGCACGACGAGCTCGCCGGCCTGCCCGAGGAGATCGCGCTCCCCGCCGACCGTCCGCGCCCGGCGGTGCAGTCCTTCGCGGGCGCCACCAGCACCTTCGAGATCGACGCCGCACTGCACGCCGAGCTCGCCGGACTGGCCCGCGCGCAGGGCGTCACGGTGTTCATGGTCGTGCAGGCCGCGCTCGCGGTGCTGCTCGCCCGGCTCAGCGGCACCGGCGACGTCGCCATCGGGACCCCGATCGCGGGCCGTGGCGCACGTGAGCTCGACGATCTGGTCGGCATGTTCGTCAACACCCTGGTGCTGCGCAGCCGGATCACCGAGAGCGATCCGTTCACCGCGCTGCTCGCGCGGACTCGCGACACCGACCTGCGCGCCTTCGCCCACGCCGACGTCCCGTTCGAGCGGGTGGTCGATGCGCTCCAACCCGCGCGGTCGGCGGGCAGACACCCGATGTTCCAGGTGGCGCTGTCGTTCGAGAACCTCGCCCCGGTCGCCTTCGAACTGCCGGGAATCACGGTGGGCGCGCTCGACGCCCGCACCGCCGAGGCCAAGTTCGACCTGTTGCTCACCGTGCGTGAGCAGCAGGACAACGGCGGCATGCACGCCGAATTCGCCTACGCGACAGACCTGTTCGATGCCGAGACCGTGCGGAGCTTCGGTGCGCGCTTCGTCCGTCTGCTCGCCGCCGTGGCCGCCGACCCCGATCTCGCCGTCGGTGATATCGACCTGCTCGACCCCGCCGAATTCCTCGCGAACATCACCTTCGCCGGCCCGGCGGCCGAGCCGGAACGCACCCTCGCCCAGCTGATGGACGAGGCGGTGCGCGCCGATCCGACCGGCATCGCCCTGCGCGGTGACGGGCGCGGATTCACCTACACCGAGCTCGATGCCGCCGCCAACCAGCTGGCGCGTGGTCTGATCGCCCGTGGCGCCGGACCGGAAGTCGCTGTCGCCGTGGCGATTCGGCGCTCGGTCGAATCTGTGCTCGCGGTCTGGGCGATCGCGCGCACCGGTGCGGTGATCGTGCCGATCGACCCCGGCTACCCGGCCGAGCGGATCAGGCACATGGTCACCGACTCGGGCGCGGTCTTCGGCATCACCCTCGCCGCCGAACTCGCCGGGTTGCCCACGCTGCCCGGCGACGGCGGCTGGGTGGCGCTCGACGATCGGGCGTTCACCGCCGAGATCGCCGGCTGTGCCACCGTGGGCCTGCGCGAGATCGAACTGCTCACCCCGCCGAGCACCGGCAACGCCGCGTACATGATCTACACCTCCGGTTCGACCGGACTGCCCAAGGGCGTCGTTGTCACCCATGCCGGACTCGCCAACTTCTGCGCCGAGCAGAGACAGCGCTACCGCCTCGACTCCGGCACGCGCGCACTGGCTTTCGCCTCCCCGTCGTTCGACGCGTCGGTGCTGGAGCTGCTGCTCGCCATCGGCGGCGCGGGCACCCTGGTGGTCGCTCCCGCCGGATCCGTCGGCGGCACCGAACTCGCCGAGCTGATCCGCACGGAGGGCGTCACCCACACCTTCCTGACCCCCTCGGTGCTGGCCACCCTCGACCCCGACGGCGTTCCCGGTCTGCGCGTCCTGATCGTCGGTGGCGAGCACGTACCCGCCGACCTGGCAGCCCGCTGGAACACGCTGCCCCAGCGGCACTTCCACAACGGGTACGGTCCCACCGAGGCCACCGTCATGACCGCCATCAGCGACCCGCTGCAGCCGGGCGAACCCGTTCACATGGGCGGCCCGATCCGCGGCATCCGCGCCCAGGTCCTCGACGAACGCCTTCGTCCGGTCCCCGAAGGCGTCACCGGCGAGCTCTACCTCGGCGGCATCCAACTCGCCCGCGGCTACCACCAGCGCCCCGCTCTCACGGCAGCGCGCTTCATCGCCGACCCGTTCGGCCCCGAGGGCGCCCGCCTCTACCGCACCGGCGACCTCGTTCGTCGACGTGGCGATGTCCTGGAGTTCCAGGGCCGCAACGACTTCCAGGTCAAGATCCGCGGACTGCGCATCGAGCTCGGCGAGATCGACGCCGTGCTGGCCGCCGCACCCGGAGTCTCCTGGGTCGCCACGCTCGGCCGCGACAACGGCGCCGGCTCGACGATGCTGGTGTCCTACGTCCTGGCCGACGAGGGCCGAGCGCTCGATACCGCCGAACTCACCGCGCTCGCCGCGCAGGTGCTGCCCGACTACATGGTGCCCGCCGCGATCATCGTCCTCGACGAGATTCCGCTGACCCCCGTGGGCAAGCTGGATCGGCGCGCGCTGCCGGACCCGCTCGCCGCTCGCGGCGAATACCGCCCGCCCCGTACCGCCGCCGAGAAGACCATCGCCCGGGTCGTCGCCGATGTCCTCGGCCACGACCGGGTCGGTCTCGACGACGACTTCTTCGCTCTCGGCGGCGACAGCATCACCGCCATCCAGGTCGTGTCGCGGGCCTCGGCCGCCGGAGTGGTCCTGCGCCCGCGCGACCTGTTCGACGCGCGCACCGTCGCCGCGCTCGCCGGACGCGCCGACGTCGCCGTCGCACCGAGTGCACCGTCGGCCACGCTCCCGCTCACCGCCACCGCCGCCCAGCTCACCGAAGCGGGCGAGGCCGCGGTCGAACCCCGCGCGGTACTGCTCGAAGTACCGGCGGACTGCCCGGACGAGGCCGTCGCGGCCGCCGCGGCCGCGGTGATGAACCAGCACCCGATGCTGTGGGCGCTGCTCGACCGCACCGGCGACACCCCGGTGCTGCGCATCCCGCCGCCCGACGAACGCATCGGCGGCGCCTTCCGCAGGCTCGACAACGAAGACGGTGAGTCCTCGCTGCCCGTCGACGACATCGTGGCCGCGGCCTCGGCAGCGCTCGATCCGGACGAGGGTCGCAATATCCACTTCGTCCTCACCGGCGACGCCGGTAGCTCGGCCACCCTGGTCGTTGTCGCCAATGCCCTCGTGCTGGACGAGAATTCGTGGCGCGCGGTGGTCGACCAGCTGACCACGGCCTGGAGCCGCGGCCGCCACGCCGCACCCGCCGCACCCGATGCCGGACTCGGCGACCTGGTACGCCATCTCGCGGAATACCCCTCCACCGCCGCCGCGCGGGCCGAACGCGCCTACTGGCATCGCGCGATCCGGTCCAGGGCAGGCGAATCCGCCGATCTGCACCTGCGCAACCGGGTCTCGCTGAGCATCACCGGCGAGGGCACCACCGCGGTGCGCACCGTCGCCGACGCCTACCGCGCCACCGTCGACGAGGTGCTGCTCACCGCCGTCGCGCTGGCCCTGCACACGGCCGCCGACACCGCCGCGGCACGGGCGATCGGCACGGTGGTGCGGCTGCGCGCCGACCAGCGCCTGCTCGGCCGGCCCGATGCGGAGAACGTCGTCGGCGGGTTCACCACCGACTACCCGCTCGCGCTGCGCCTGGACGGCATCGACGTCGCCGACGCGCTCGTCGGCGGTCCCGCCGCGGGAACGGCCCTGGCCCAGATCAAGGAACTGCGCCGCGCGGTTCCGGCCCACGGTGCCGGTTTCGGCCTGCTCCGCTACCTCGACACCGAGACCGCCGACAGCGTCCGCACACTGGATCGCGGCCGATTCGCCGTCCGTCTGCGCGACCTGCGCCCCGCGCGCGTGCACACCGATGTGGCCGCCGACGACCTCGCCCTGGTGCTCACGGTCGACGCGACCGACGACGGTTTGGTCGCCCGATTCGACTACGCCACCGCCGTACTCACCGCGGACGCGGTCAAGACCTTCGCCGAACACTGGATCCGCGCGCTCGGCGGACTCGCCGAACACGGGTTGCAGCCCGGCGCGGGCGGATTCACGCCGTCGGACTTCCCGCTGGTGCGACTCGGCCAAACCGAGCTGACGCGTCTGGTCCGCCGCTATCCGCTGCTCAGCGACGTGTGGCCGGTGACGCCGCTGCAATCGGGCATGCTGTTCCACGCGCTGCTCGCCGAGAACTCGGTCGACCCCTACATCACCCAGTTCGTTCTCGACCTCGATCTGTCCGTGGACGACGAGAAACTGCACGAGGCGGCACAGGCCGTGCTCGACCGGCACGACAACCTGCGCGTCGCGTTCGCCACCGATGCCGCGGGCACCCCGCTACAGGTGGTGCTCGACGACATCGACGTGCCGTGGCAGGTCATCGACACCGTGCTCGATGGCGCCCCTCCCGAGGGCCCTGCGCGCTCCGGTGCCGCCTCCGGGCTCGCCGGTCGGGGCGCGGAAGACGCCGTCTACCAGCGCATTCGCGCCGCCGATCTGGCCGCGCACTTCGACATGACCACCGCGCCGCTGCTGCGGTTCACGCTGGTGCGCACCGCCGAGACCGCACACCTGCTCGTCACCAGCCACCACATCCTGATCGACGGCTGGTCGACCCCGCTGCTGCTACAGGAACTGCTCACCGCGTATGTGGTCGGCGGTCGGAGCAGGCGCCTGCCCAAGGTCGCGCCCTACCGCGACTACCTGGCCTGGCTCGTCGACCAGGATCTCGAGGCCGCCAGGACGGCATGGCGTACCGCGCTCACCGGCCTGGCCGAGCCCACTCCGCTCGCACCCGTCGATCAGGGCCGCGAGATCGCCACGGGCACAGGAGAAACCGGGTTCGCGCTCTCCCCGGCGGACACCGCCGCGCTGAGCGAGCTGGCCGCGAGCCTGGGCGTCACGGTGAACACCGTGGTCCAGGCGGCGTGGGGCCTGCTCATCGCACGGCTGGTGGATCGCGACGACGTGGTGTTCGGTGCCACCGTCTCGGGCAGGCCGGCCGAGCTCGACGGCGTGGAGCGGATGGTCGGGCTGTTCCTCAATGCGATTCCCGTTCGCGTGCGGTTGCGTCCCGGCGATACCGTCGCCGAGCTGCTGCGCACACTGCAGGACGAGCAAGCCGCGCTGCTCGATCACCACTATCTGGGACTCGGTGAGATCCAGGAGATCGCGGGCATCGACGCGCTGTTCGACTCGCTCGTCGTCTTCGAGTCTTTCCCGGTCGACCGAGAAGGGCTGGCACAGGCCGCGTCCGGATCGGCCGCTGTCACCGGGATGGACGCCGCCAACGGCACCCACTACCCGCTCACCGTGCAGGTGGTCGCCGACGGGCAGCTCCGGGTCTCGGTGAAGTACCTGCGCGATGTGTTCGGCGAGGACACCGCCAACGCGCTGGCGCAACGCTTTTCGATGCTGCTGGCGAGGTTCGTCGCGAGCCCGCAGGCCAGGATCGCCGAGATCGATGTGCTGCTCGCGGAGGAACGCGCGACCCTGGCGGCCGTCAACGCCACCGACGCGCCCGAACTGCTCGACGAGGCGACCCTGCTGTCGCTGTTCGACGCGCAGGTCAGGCGCACGCCGCAGGCCACCGCACTGATCGACGGTGAAACCACCTACACCTACGCGGAATTCGACGAACGCGTGCGCGAGCTCGCCGGTTCCCTTCGTGCACGGGGCGCCCGGCCGGAGACGCTCGTCGCGGTCGCGATGCGGCGCGGCATCGACCTGGTGACCGCGATCTACGCGGTGCTGCGGACCGGTGCGGCGTACGTACCGGTCGACCCGGACCACCCGGCCGAACGGACCGAACGGGTGCTGGCTTCGGCCGCGCCGATCTGCGTGCTCGCCACGGCCGGTTTCACCACCGCCTCCGACATTCCCGTCATCGAGCTGGGCACTGTCAGTGGCGAAGCGGCGGAGCTCGAGCTGCCGAAGGCCGACAATCTCGCCTACGTCATCCACACCTCCGGGTCCACCGGCACGCCCAAGGGCGTCATGCTGACGCACCGGCAGCTGGTCAACCAGTTCCGCTGGGCGCAGCGCACCTACCCGCACGGCCCCGGCGACGTGGTCCTGCACAAGACCCCGGTCACCTTCGACATCTCCACCTGGGAGTTGCTGTGGCCGTTGCAGACCGGCGCCACGGTGGTGATCGCCGCCCCCGACGGTCACCGCGACCCGGCCTACCTGGCCGAGGTGATCACCGAACGCGCCGTCACCACCGTGCATTTCGTGCCGTCGATGCTGGATGCCTTCCTCGCCGACCGTGACACGGGTGAATTCCCCTCGCTGCGACGGGTGTTCGCGGCGGGCGAGGCGCTGACGTCCTCGACCGCCCGCCGGTGCGCCCAGGTGCTGCCCGCGGCGACACTGGTCAACTGGTACGGCCCCGCCGAAGCCGCCGTGGTGACCGCGGCGCAGGTAGAAGCTGGTCCCGCCGTGGGTATCTCGATCGGCATACCGGTCGCCAACACGCGCGTCCACGTGCTCGATCGGCAACTGCGACCCGTCCCGCTCGGTACCGCGGGGGAGCTGTACCTGGAAGGGGTGCAGCTGGCCCGCGGCTACCTCGGCGCGCCCACCCTCACGGCCGAACGCTTCGTCGCCCATCCCGGCGGCGGCAGGCTCTACCGCACCGGCGACGTCGTGCGCTGGACCACCGACGAGAGCCTGGAATACCTGGGCCGCAGCGACTTCCAGGTGAAGCTGCGCGGGCAGCGCATCGAGCTCGGTGAGGTCGAGGCGGTCCTGCGCGATCATCACAGTGTCCGGCATGCCGCCGTCGCGCTCGTCCACGGTCCGACGGGAGACCGCCTGGTCGGCTACGTGGTGCCGGTCGAACCGCCGGTCGAGGAAGCTCCCGCGTCGGCTCGACCGGAGGGCTATTCGATCGAAAGCGGCACCATTACCGCCGGTTTCGATCAAGTCGCCTTGCTCACCCACGCCAGGGCGGCGCTCCCGTCGTACATGGTTCCGGCGACCGTGGTGATCCTGAGTTCGCTACCGCTCAACGCCAGCGGCAAGCTCGACCGCAAGGCCCTGCCCGTCCCCGCCTTCACCACTCGCGCCTACCGCCCGCCGACCACGCCGTTGCAGCGTGCCGTCGCCGAGGTCTACGCGGAGGTGCTCGGCGCGGGCAAGGTCGGTCTCGACGACGACTTCTTCGAACTCGGCGGCAACTCCCTGATCGCCACCAAGGCGATCAGCCGCCTGCGCACCAGGGTGGGCGCCGAGGTGCGGGTGCAGTGGTTCTTCACCGACGCCACTGTCGCCGCGCTGGCCGAACGGATCGACGCCACCCAGTCCGCCGGCGGCGATCGCGACCTCACCTCCGACCTCGAATCCGACGACGCCCTCGGCGTCCTGCTGGCCATCCGCAACCGGGTGCCGCACGGCACGGAGGCGGGCGGCGCGCTGTTCTGCATCCACCCGATGTATGGGCTGTCCTGGTGCTACGCCGGGCTGGCGCAGTACATTCCGGCGCGGCGGCCGATCTTCGGGCTCCAGTCGCCCGCGCTGAGCGAGGCGGGCTACCTGCCGGGCACGCTCGCCGAGATGGCGCGCCGCTACGCCGCCGAGATCAGGACCCAGCAGCCGCACGGCCCGTACCGGCTGATGGGCTGGTCGCTGGGCGGTGTGCTCGCCCACGCCGTCGCCACCGAACTCCAGGCGGCGGGGGAGCAGGTGTCGCTGCTGGCGATGCTGGATTCGCATCCCGACATCGATGTCCCCGATTTCCACACGGCCGTCCGCGACGCGCTCGCCGAACTCGGCGTCGACATCAGCACGGCGCTGCCCGCCGCGGGGGTGCGCGAACTCAGCGAGGACGCACTGGCCGCGCTGCACGCGATCATTCCCGCCAACATGGCCGTACTCACCCCCGAACGGGTGCGCCGGATCTATCGCAGCGCGGTGCGCTCGGCCGAGCTCATCGCCGAACACCGTCCCGCGGTGTTCCGCGGCAGGCTCGAGTACTTCAGCGCGCTCGGACACGAGGCGGCGGCGGCCAATTGGGCCCCGTATGTCGACGGCGCGGTGCGCGATCGGCCGGTCGCGGTGGTGCATGATCAGATGACCTCGCCGCAGGCACTGGCGGAGATCGGTCCGCGATTGGCGGAGCTGCTCGACGCCGGCGACCGCGCGGCCGGGGCGCGGTGACACAAACGCTGGTGCGTGGTGACACAAACGCTGGTGCGTGGCGACATGAACGCTGGGGCGCAATGACATCAGCGGTGCCGGTGAGGCATGATGTGACCGCGCTGCTGTAACGATTACCCCTGTTGTAACCACCGGATAACCCGTAGGGTCTGGCTGGTTGCAACTTCGTGCCCTGTCGGAGCACGGACCGAATCGGAATTCGAGACGAAGCGAAGGTGCGAAATTGATGCGTCGGCACACCCGGCGTCGTGGCTCCCGGGCCGCGGCGATGATCGCGGCAACGGCAGTGGCGGCGGGACTGATGTCCGGCATCGGTACGAGCCCGGCATCAGCTGACCCGATCATCGATTCCAAGAGCCTGCTCGCCAACCCGGTCTCCGAGGACGGCTCCAAGATCGTCAAGGCCGAAGTGAAGGACTCGCGCAGTCTGCGACTGCACGTGTACTCCGCGGCCATGGACCAGAACATCATCGTCGACGTGCAGCGCCCCGCCGACGCCTCGGTCCCGCGCCCCACCCTGTACCTGCTCAACGGTGCGGGCGGCGGCGAGGATTCGGCGTCGTGGGTGGCCAAGACCGACGCGCTCGAATTCCTCAGCGACAAGAACGTCAACGTCATCCAGCCGATCGGTGGCGCCTGGAGCTACTACACCGACTGGATCCACGACGACCCGGTCGTGGGCCGCAACAAGTGGAAGACCTTCTTCACCGAGGAACTGCCCCCGCTGGTCGACGGCGCGCTGGGCACCAACGGTGTGAACGCCATCGCGGGTCTGTCCACCTCCGGCACCACCGTGCTCGCGCTGCCGATCGCCAAGCCCGGCCTGTACAAGGCGGCCGCGGCGTACAGCGGTTGCGCGCAGACCTCCGATCCGGTCGGTTCGGAGTTCGTGAAGGTCACGGTCGAGACCTGGGGCGGCGGTGACACCATGAACATGTGGGGTCCGCAGGGCTCGGAGGAATGGGTCAAGAACGACCCGTACGTGAATGCCGAAGGGTTGCGCGGCGTCGATCTCTACATCTCCACCGGCAACGGCCTGCCCGGCCCGTACGACACCCTCGACGGTCCGTACGCGCTGCCCGGCGCCTACGGTCTGGCCAACCAGATCGTCATCGGTGGCGTGATCGAGGCGGGCACCAACTACTGCACGCACAACCTGGCCAACCGGCTCAACGAGCTGGGTATCCCGGCGACCTTCAACTTCCGCCCCAACGGCACCCACTCGTGGGGCTACTGGAAGGACGAGCTGAAGCTGTCGTGGCCGACCCTGGCCCGCGGGCTCGGCCTGTAGACACCGGTTTCTCCCGAACCGCCCCGATAGCGAGCGCATCGCTGCCGGGGCGGTCCCATTTCCTCGACCTGCCCTCGACGTTTGCGAATTGTGGTTAACTTAGGTTGACTGGACCAACCCGGTCCGCGCAACGGAAAGTGAGTGCATGGTCGCCGATCGCAGTGAGGCCGAACAGGCCCGCGAGCCGACGACCGCACCTGCCCGTGTCGTGCGCCGCAGGCCGAAGGACCGCAAGATGCAGATCATGCGGGCCGCCGCCCGTGCGTTCAGCGCGCGCGGCTACTACCCGGTCGGCGTGGACGAGATCGCCGCCGAGGTCGGCATCTCCGGACCCGCGCTGTACCGCCACTTCGCCAACAAGTACGCGCTGCTCGTCGCCGCCGCCGAGGAGGGTGCTCGGGGTTTGCGCGATGTCGCGGCAGCGGCCGACGACCCGTCGCTGAGCCCGGAAGCCAGGCTCGACGCGGTGCTCACCGCCGTCGCCGAACGCAATATCGACATCCGGCGCGAGGCCGGCCTCTACCGCTGGGAACGCCGCTACCTCGAACCCGACGACCGGGTGCGCATCCGCGCGTTCTATCGCGAACTCGAGGCGAACGTCGCCGCGCGGATCGCCGACGTCCGGCCGGAGGCGAGCGCCGACGACCGCATCCTGCTCGCCGTCGGCGCGCTGAGTTCGCTGGCCAGCATCGCCGCGCACCGCACCACCCTCTCGCACAGCCGCATGCTCGCGGTACAGCTCGAGATGGCCTGGGCGATCGTGCGCGCCGAGCTGCCGCCGACCCCCGCCGCGGCCGAGCCCGACAAGCAGCCCCGTGGCCTGCCGGTCACCTCGAAACGCGAACAGCTGCTCACCGAAGCGATCCGGATCTTCGGCCGCAACGGGTATCACGAATCCGGCATCGAGGAGATCGGCGCCGCCGTCGGCATCAACGCCTCCAGCGTGTACCGCCACTTCGACAGCAAGGCCGACCTGCTCGCGGCCGCTTTTCATCGCACCGCCGACCGGCTCGCGGTCGCGATCGGCGAGGCGCTGGCCGAGAGCGAGAACCGGGCCGACGCCGCCCGCCGCATCGCCGACCAGCACGCGCGCCTCACCTTCGCGACGCCCGAGATCGCGCCCGTCTACTACGCGGAGTTCAGCAACCTCCCGCAGGCCGAACAGCACCGTCTGCGTGCCATCCAGCGGCAGAACATCCTGGAATGGGCCAACCTGCTCGACGGCGACCCGATCGAAGCCCGCTTCCGGGTGCACGCCGCGGTCGGCCAGATCATCGATGTCGGCCGGCTGCTGCGCTTCGACTCGCGCCCCGAACAGCTCGCCCGCCTCGCCGCGCTGACCGGCGCGGTGCTGCTCGGCAGCGGCTCGGCGGACGGGAACTAGCCGCTCAGCCGCGGCCGTGACGTAAACGGAACAGGGCTTTCGCCGTCTGCAAGTGCCCTGGCCTGCGGTCGAAGGTCGACAGCCGGACCGGGGCCCGATAGCGCCTGCGCGCGATCGACATCGTGCGGCTGTACTCGTACAGACCGTGCTGACCGTGGCTGTGTCCCTGGCCGTATTCGCCGACACCGCCGAACGGCAGGGCCGGGATGCCGGTGAACGCGGTCGACGAATTCACTGTCACCACACCTACTTTCAGCTGTTCGGCGATGAGCTCCGCGCTGGGGATATCGAGGGTGAAGATGGTGACGGCGATGCCGTTGCCCGCCGCGTTCACCCGGGTGACCGCGTCGGCCAGGTCGGCGACCCGATTCACCACGAGCACCGGGCCGATTCCCTCGCCGGTGATCGCGATGCTCTCCTCGGGAACCTCGGCCAGCACGATCGGCTCCACGTACGGGTCGCGGAACGAATCGAGCCCGCCGAGCACCGCGTGCCCGCCGTGAGCGAGCGCGTCACGGACCTGTCTGCGCACCACGTCGACCTGGGTGGCATTGATCATCGGCCCGTAGGAGGCGCGGTTGTCGGCGCCGGGACGCAGCTTCGCCGCTCGCTCGGCCACCCTGGCCAGGAAGTCGTCGAACACCGAATCGGCGACATAACAGCGCTGGATGCCCGAGGAGTTCTGCCCGGCATTGGCCATCGCCCCGAACACCGCGGCCTCCGCGGCCGCGTCGAGCACCGCGTCGACGTGCACGATCATGCTGCCCTTGCCGCTGTTCTCCACCACCACCGGCGTCAGCGTCTGGGCGCACAGCGCGATCACCTCGCGTCCGCGCGCTTCGGGCCCGGCGTAGGCGATCTTGTCCACCTCGGCCTTGCACAGGGCGGTAGCCGTCCGCGAATTTCCGGTAACCGCTTGCAGTACGGGTTGTTCGGGCGAGACCGCGGCCCAGCTGTCGGCCAGCCAGGTGCCGACACCGGTACTGAGTTCGTGCGGGTTGAACACCACCGTGTTGCCCGCGGCCATGGCGTAGGCGATCGAACCCATCGGCGTGAACACCGGGTTGTTCCACGCGCCGAGCACGCCGATCACCCCCAGCGGCAGGTAGCCGACGGAGGCGTGCTGATTGCGGGTGAACCAGCCGGTGGACAGGCGCTTTCGGCCCAGTGTGCGCTCGGCGTTGCGGGCGGCCCAGTCCAGATTCTCCACCGCCAGCATCACTTCCAGAGTGGCGTCGGCCTCCGGTTTGCCGGTCTCGCTGCGCAGGAGTTCCACCAACTCGCCTGCGTTCCTGGCGATCTCGCGACGCCAGTCGAGGAGCAGGTGCTTGCGCTCACTGAACTCCAGTTCCCCCCACCAGTTCTGGGTGGCGCGTGCGGTGCGCACGACACGGGTGACCTCGGCCGTGCCCTGCACGGGATACTGCGCGAGCTGTTCACCGGTGCGCGGATCGAATGCCGTGAGCACATCGGATCGACCGGCGGGCGCGGCGGCGGTAGAAGCCGACTCGACCATGGTCACCTCCCCAAGATCGAACACGCCCGCACGCGGGCCGGTGAGACGAGTGTTTCCCCGCTGTCAGCGTATGGGCGCGCGGCCCGGCCGACAAGGTTCCCGCACTGCCCTTGCACTGCCCAGGTGAGCAACACCACAGCGCGCCGCAGGCAGCGCCCGGCAAACCGGGCGCATCAACGCAGACGGGGCCCGGAAAACCGCCGGACCGGTAACATCGCGCCGAACGGTATGGATCACTTACCGGGAAGAATTTATTCCGCGTGCGCTCGTCTCTTCCAGGGCCGTGCGCACCGGCCGATGGTGGAGAGTTGATGCCGAGTTCGATCTCAGGGGATTCGCCCGCAGGTGGCGTCGCGTCGAGCGACAGTGAACCCGCGGTGCTGGTGTCCGACGTGCGCAAGTCGTTCGGCGATGTGCACGCTTTGCAGGGCATCAGTTTCCAGGCCGACAAGGCCAGTGTGCTGGGCATTCTCGGACCCAACGGCGCGGGCAAGACCACCATGGTCAAGGTCCTGTCGACCCTGCTCCGTCCCGACTCCGGCACCGCCGTCGTCGCGGGGCACGACGTGCTCACCGATGCCGCGGGCGTGCGCCGCTCGATCATGATGACCGGCCAGTACGCCGCGCTCGACGAGAACCTGACCGGCCGGGAGAACCTCGAGCTGTTCGGTCGCCTGATGGGCCTGACCAAGTCGGCCGCCCGCAAGCGCGCCGAAGTGCTGCTCGAGGAATTCGACTTGGTGAGCGCGGGCAAGCGGGCCGTGCGCAACTACTCCGGCGGCATGCGCCGTCGCGTCGACATCGCCTGCGGGCTGGTGGTGCGGCCCGAGGTGGTGTTCCTCGACGAGCCGACCACCGGCCTCGACCCGCGCAGCCGCCAGGGCGTGTGGGATCTGGTGACCGCGCTCAAGAACCAGGGCATCACGGTGCTGCTGACCACGCAGTACCTCGAAGAGGCCGACGTGCTCAGCGACAACATCATCGTCATCGACAAGGGCACCGTCATCGCCGAGGGCACCGCCGACGAACTCAAAGCCAAGACCGGCGGCAGCTTCTGCGAGATCGTGCCGCTCGACCCGAGCCGCGTCCCGCAGACCGTCAAGGCCCTCGGTGACCTGGTACCGGCCGCTGTCGCCGCCGAGACCGACGGTGCCGACAAGGTGTCCATCCCGGCCCCGGACGGCGCCGCCACCCTGGCCGAGGCACTACGCAGGCTCGACGCCGCGGGCATCGACCT
Organism: Nocardia sp. NPDC056952; assembly: GCF_042674185.1. Classification (NCBI taxonomy): domain Bacteria; kingdom Bacillati; phylum Actinomycetota; class Actinomycetes; order Mycobacteriales; family Nocardiaceae; genus Nocardia; species Nocardia sp. NPDC056952. Next base: position 437,349 of record NZ_JBHURA010000004.1, read on the forward strand.
GGCCGACATCGCGCTGCGCAGGCCCTCGCTCGACGACGTGTTCCTGTCGATCACCGGCCACTCGGGCGGCCACTAGTGAGCGTGTCCACCCCCGCGGCGAGCAGCCTGTTCGCCGAGCTTCCCGCTGTGCGCCCGAGCAGTTTCGCGCAGTGGCGCGCGCTGACCGGGCGCATCGTGCACACCATGGCCACCAAGGGCGAGCTGATCGTCGCGGTGCTCACCCCGCTGGTGGTGACCGTGGCCTTCTACCTGCCGTTGCGGTACGTGATGAAGGTCCAGGGCATCGATTACGCCCAGTACGTGATGCCGATCGTCGTGCTGCAGACGATGGCCATGACGATGATGTCGAACGCCCAGCTCGCGGCGTTCGAAGCACTCACCGGATTGAGTACCCGTCTGCAAACCATGCCGATCGGTTCGCTGGTTCCGCTGATGTCGCGTATCTGCGCGGGTCTGGTGCGATCGGTCGTCTCTCTGATCGCGACCGTCGGGTACGGCTATGTGATCGGGTTCCGGTTCACCGGCGGCTGGTTGCAGGCGCTCGCGTTCTGCGGATTCGCGCTGACCGTCGGCGTGGTACTCACGCTCGGCGCCGACGCGCTCGGCAGCCTCACCAAGAACCCGGAGGCGCTCAGCCAGGCCCTCACGCTGCCGATTCTGATCTTCGGCATGATGTCGACCGGTTTCGTGCCCGAGGCCAGCTTCCCGTCGTGGGTGCGGCCGTTCGCGCGCAACCAGCCGATCTCCCAGTTCGCCCAGACGCTCAGCGATATGGCCGCGGGTCATCTGAGCTGGGCAGGCACATGGGTCTCGCTGGCGTGGCTCGGCGGACTGGCTGTTTTCTTCCTCCCACTGGCTGTGTGGGCGAGTGTGAGGCGATCATGACGACAATCGAGAAAGCCTCTGTCGAGGAGGCCGCGGCCGACCTCCCGGTGGTGCACACCAAGCCGGAGGGTTCGGTGTCGGTGTGGTTCACCCACAGCCTGATCCAGACCAAGCGTCTGCTGATGGTGTGGTTGCGCGACCCGTCGACGACCATCCAGACCATCGCCTACCCGGCGGTGACCCTGCTGATGTTCCGGATCGTGCTCGGTGACTCGATCACCGCGGCCACCGGCGCCCCCAGCATCTACGGCCAAGCCGCGCTGCTCACCCTGGTCGCGGCCATGACCGGCGCGGTGGTGAGTGCCCTCGGGTTCAAGCGCGAGAAGGCTTCGGGGCTGCTCAGCCGGTTCTACACGATGCCGCTCAACAAGGCCTCGCTGCTGACCGGCCGGCTGCTGGCCGAGATGCTGCGCATCCTGCTCACCACGCTGATCGTACTGCTCGTCGCGGTGCCGCTCGGGTTCCTGTTCATGGAGGACCCGTTCGCCAATATCGCGCTGGTCCTGGTTCCGGTGCTCTTCGGCATCGGGTTCGCGGTGATGGTGACCGCACTGGCCACGATCACCGAGGGCGTGATGCTGATCAGCCTCATCGGCATCCTCAACACGCTGCTGATGTTCTTCAACACCGGCTTCGTCCCGGTCTTCGCCTACCCGACCTGGTTGCAGGACGTGGTCGCCAATCAGCCGATGAGCTGCGCCATCGATGCGATGAAGGGCCTGTCCTACGGTGGGCCGGTCGCTGAACCGCTGCTGAAGACCGTCGCCTGGACGGTCGGCATGGTCGCGGTCTTCGCCTACCCGGCGATCGTCGGCTACAAGAAGGCCGCCGAGTCGTCCTGAGACCCGGACCACCTCGCTTCTGATCGCCGCCACGAACGTCGTGGCGGCGATCAGTGCGTTACCGGCTGGGGGAGTCGGCGTCGGCGGGAGTGAAAGGGTAGTCGAGCCAGCGGTCGCGGTTGGTCCAGCCGACGAGGTCGTAGCGCCAGCGGAACGGCCAGGTGTGGGCCACGGTGTTGAACAGCACGGCGCCGAGGGCGGTGTAGTCGTCGTGGGCCGAGAGCAGGGCCCGCTGACCGCGTTCGGATTCGGTGAAGAAGGCGTCGAACATGGCGATCGACTGATCGGTGGTGAGCCGGCCCAGACCCCACAGACCGCGCATGCGCATCCAGTAGACGGCCCTGGCCTGCCACGGCCAGAGGGCTCCGATCGGGTCCTCACCTCGCTGCACCGCGGCGACGGCGGTGTCGGCCAGCGCGAGAGAGTCGGCCACGCTGTAGCCGGTGCACGGGTGCATCATCCCGCCGCGCGAGCCGAACGGCACCGCGATCGCCGTGCCCTTCTTCGGGGGCCGCTGATCCAGGGGATAGTGGGCAGCTTCGTGCGGTTCGTCGCCGGTGAGCTGGATACCGTGTGCCGCGAGTCTGTTCAGCGTGCGCTTGCGTAACTCGTGCTGCGGCATCCCGCCACGTAACCCGAGGCTCGTCTCCTCGAAGATCACCGTCCCGTCCCCGAGCGGTACCGCGTAGAGGAACGACGGCGGCTCGTCCGGGCCCGCCCCGTTCTCCGGCCGCCAATCCAGCAGCAGCCCCTCACCTTCGGCGACCATCGGTGCCGCGGTCTCCGCGTCCACGAAGATCCCGTGCGCCGAGGCGGCCCTGCGCTTGCCCAACGTCGGCAGTCCCCGGGTATCGAACACCGCCCCCGCCGAGATCACCGTCCCGTCCGCGAGTTCCACCTCGTGCGCGTCCACCCGGCGCGCCCGATCCGCGAAGACGGTCGCGTCGTCCAAGGCCAACGCGGCGTGCAGCCCAGCCTTGGAGAGCACGCAATACGGCCGCTCGATCCGATGCTTGCCCTTGGTCCACACTGTCGGCGCCGCGATGCGCTGCGCGATCGCACTCGCGGGCAGCCACTGCGGCAGCTCGTCGATCCAGCAGGAGAAGGTCGGCGGGAACAGCCGCTCCGGCCGCGGATCCACCGCGGCCACCCGCAACCCGGCCACCGCGGCCCGATGCGCCAGCCCCCGCCCGGCCGGCCCCAGCCCGACCACACAGATATCGAATTCCCGCACAACACTCACGTCCGCATTCAATCGGCCCCACCCATCGCCACGCAAGCATCAGTGACCCGGTCGTCACACCGCCTCGACGCCGCGATTCCTAGTCCTCCAAGGCCAGGGCCTGGCGCATGGTCAGGCGAGCTTGGGTCTGCATCAGCGAGCGGCGGTAGATCTTCTCGGCGACGACGACGATCCCATAGGTGGCGATCTCCATCAGGGCGAGGGCGATGAAGGGTTCCCACCAGGCGGCGGTGCCGTCGGCCAGGCGGGCGGGCATGGCGACGATGGACATGATCGGGATATAGGAGCCGATGACACGGGCGGTGCCGGTGAGGAAGATGCCCGCGAACAGCACGATCATGATGAGCAACCCGAGCGGAGTCGAGGTGGACTGGAGGTCTTCGCTGCGAGTGGCGAGCGCGCCCGCGACGGCCCACAGGCTCGCCAAGGCGAGGAAGCCGACGAGGAAGAAGACGATGAACCAGCCCGCGGCCCCGGCGATCTGGCCCAGCTGAGCACCCTTGCCGGTCGCCGCCAACCCGACCAACCCCGCCCCGACGAACAGAGCCAACTGCGCGAACGCCAGTGCCGCGTTGCCCACGACCTTGCCGATCAGCAACTGCCGCAACGGCATCGCACTGGCCAGGATCTCCACGATGCGGTTCTGCTTCTCCTCGACCACACTCTGCGCGATGGACATGCCGAACAGCACCGACGCCAGATAGAAGAGGAACGCGAAGACGAACGAGACGATCTTGGCCAGGCCCGGGTCGATCGAGCCCTTCTCGAGCAGGTCGTAGCTCACGGTCGCACCGCGGGCCAGCTCGTCGAGCGAGACGCCGGCGGCGGCGGCATTGCGCTGCAACGCGATCTGCTGTGCGGCGGCGGTGATGTAGGTGGTGGCGTTGTCGTCCTCGGCGGTCTTGCCGATCAGCTGCCATCCGCTGGGTTCGGCGGGGACCAGGCCCACGTCGACCTCGTCCTCGCGGACCAACTGCTCGACCGCGGCCCGGTCGGCGACGGGTCGCGCGATGAAGCTGGTGTCGGTTCCCGCGTTCGAGGCCAGGGTGTTCGCCGTGTCGAGCACGACCGAGGTGTCCGAACCGGCGATCGCCACGTCGATCTTGTCGGGCCTGCTGCTGAGGAACCCGGTGAGAACCAGCGACGCGACGATCACCACGAGCGTCACCACCGTCGAGATGACGAAGTTGCGGTCACGCAGCTTCACCGCGATCTCCCTCGCGGCAACGATCCGCCACACGCCGCTCATGCTGCATCTTCTCGGCATGAGCGGGCGCCTTCCGTGGCCACGCGAGCTACCGCCTCCAGGCGCTGACCTCTCATGCCGTCACCTCCCGGTAGATTTCGGCGACCGTCGGCCGGACCGCGGTGAACTCCCGCACCGACCCTCGCGACAACGCCTCCTTCAGCACCCCATCGGTGCCGCCGTCGGCGACCTCGAACAACACGCCCGGCCCGGCACTCTCGACCACGCGAACCCCTGGATACTCCCGCAGCCATCCCGCGTCACCGTCGACCACCAGCCGATACCGCGAGCCGTTGCCGCTGGACCGCAACTCGTCGACCGAGCCCTGCCCGACCACCCGGCCCGATGCGAGCACGACCAGCTGATCGCACAGCCGCTCCACCAGATCCAGCTGATGCGAGGAGAACAGCACCGGCACGCCCTGATCGGCGTACTCGCGCAGCAACTCCACCATCGAATCCACGGCGAGGGGGTCGAGGCCGGAGAACGGTTCGTCCAGGATCAGCGCCGTCGGCTGCGCGATCACCGCCGCCGCGATCTGGACGCGTTGCTGATTGCCCAGCGACAACGATTCGAGCTTGTCCTTGCCGCGCGCGCCCAGATCGAACCGCTCCAGCAGGCTTTCGGTACGCGCCTTGGCCTTGTCGGCGGGCAGTCCACGCAAGCGCGCCAGGTACACGAGCTGGTCGAGCACCGGCTGCTTGGGATAGAGCCCCCGCTCCTCGGGCATATAGCCGAACGAACGCCGGTCCAGCTCGGTCACCGGCCGTCCGTCCCACCGGATCTCGCCGGACTGAACGGCCAAGACGCCCATGATCATTCGCATCGTGGTGGTCTTGCCCGCCCCGTTACCCCCGACGAACCCGGTCAGCGCACCGGGCAGGACGGCGAACGACACGTCGTCGACCGCCACGTTCTCCCCGAACCGCCGCGTCACATGGGCGACTTCCAACATCGAACTCCCCGTCCTTTGTTGCCTGGCCCACAACCGTACCGGCGCCGCGGTTCACGTGGCCGCGATCAGAGTGGCGACACCCAGGTGGTGATGTCGGCGTGCACGACCTCGATGCCGTCCTTGTCGTAGATCGAGACGGGGACCGTCAGTTCCTGGCCCTTGGTGATCGCGGTGAAGTCGGGGATCTCGTCGAGCTTCGCCACCGCGCGCAGGCCGGATTCCGCCTTGGCCAGGTACTGGACGTTCATCGACTTGGGGATCCAGCGGTGGGTGGTGGGCACGGTGGCCTCGCTCAGCATGCCCATCGCCACTTCGGCCAGATTGCAGGCCGCGATCGCGTGGAAGGTGCCGAGGTGGTTGTGGATGCCGAACCACTTCGGGGAGGTCACCTCGCAGACACCGGGCTCGAGACGGACCACCTGGGGGAGCACGGTGCCGAAGTAGGGGACCCGGGCGACCATGCCGAGTGAGAACAGCGCGTGCCCGATGCGATTGTCGGGCAGCTTCTTCCAGCCGCGGTAGGTCGCGGTTTCCTGTGTCATGGGCACTATCTTACTCAAAAGTAAGTTATGTCGTAACCCTCCGGTGGCCGGGCGGGGCGACGAGCCAGCTACCATTCATCGGTACAGCCCAGCCGGCGGTGCGGTCGAGGTGGAAGCCCCTGTGGGGGCGTGATCGATACCTCATGACCCCCGATTTGAAGGACGTCGTCGGCATGGTGCATACTGTTCGGGTTGCCTTGCGCAGGATTGTTCGACTCTCCGGAGCGGATACCTGAACAAGGGGAGCAGTAGTTTGTATCTCGCCGGTTCGCCGGTGTGGATACGTTCGGAACCACGCACTTCCGGCCCATGGTGAGCAATCGACCGGGGTCGGAGATTAAGAGTTAGGGCGACACGCCCGACCGCGTGGACCGGAGAACCATGACAGATGAACAGCGGCGAGGACTAGGTAGTGCCTTTGTGGCGCCCTGGTTGCGGGTCTTTCAGTGGGAAACCACGCTGAGGCGTCTTCTTTGTGGTTCGGGCTGTGCAAATTGAGGGTGGTGCGGGAGCTAGCTCCTGTGACCACGAAGGAAAGCGGAGAAAAGGACACTTAGCGTGGCGGGACAAAAGATCCGCATCAGGCTCAAGGCCTATGACCACGAGGCGATCGACGCGTCAGCGCGCAAGATCGTGGAAACGGTGACCCGCACCGGCGCCCGTGTGGTCGGGCCTGTGCCGTTGCCGACCGAGAAGAACATCTACTGCGTCATCCGTTCGCCGCACAAGTACAAGGACTCGCGCGAACACTTCGAGATGCGCACGCACAAACGCCTCATCGACATCCTCGACCCGACGCCGAAGACGGTTGACGCGCTCATGCGCATCGACCTCCCGGCCAGCGTCGACGTCAACATTCAGTGACGGGGACTCGAGACATGACTGACAACAAGAACCGGCCCGCAGCCGGCATCCTGGGCACCAAGCTCGGCATGACCCAGGTCTTCGACGAGAAGAACCGCGTAGTCCCGGTCACCGTCATCAAGGCGGGCCCGAACGTGGTCACCCAGATTCGTACCGTGGAGCGCGACGGCTATTCGGCCGTGCAGATCGCTTTCGGCGCCATCGACCCGCGCAAGGTGAACAAGCCGACTTCCGGCCAGTTCGCCAAGGCCGGTGTCACCCCGCGCCGCCACGTCACCGAGATCCGCGTCGCGGATGCCTCCACCTTCGAGATCGGCCAGGAACTCTCGGCTGATGTCTTCGAAGAGGGCACCTACGTCGACGTGACCGGAATCAGCAAGGGCAAGGGCTTCGCCGGCACCATGAAGCGTCACGGCTTCAAGGGCCAGGGCGCCTCGCACGGTGCGCAGGCTGTGCACCGCCGCCCGGGTTCCATCGGTGGCTGTGCCACTCCCGGCCGCGTGTTCAAGGGCATGCGCATGTCGGGTCGTATGGGTAACGACCGCGTCACCACGCAGAACCTCTCGGTTCACAAGGTCGACGCCGAGAACGGCCTGCTCCTGGTCAAGGGTGCTATCCCTGGCCGCAAGGGCAACGTCGTGATCGTCAAGAGCGCCGTGAAGGGTGGTGCGCACGCATGACCAGCTCCCCTGTCAAGACTGACAAGAAGGCTGCAAACCTCACGCTGACCGTTAAGGCCGCAGGCGGCAAGACCGAAGGCACCGTCGAACTCCCCTCGGAGATCTTCGACGTGACCGCCAACGTCGCGCTGATGCACCAGGTCGTCATCGCTCAGCTGGCCGCCGCTCGCCAGGGCACCCACTCCACGAAGACTCGTGGCGAGGTCTCCGGTGGTGGCAAGAAGCCGTACCGCCAGAAGGGCACCGGCCGCGCCCGTCAGGGCTCGACCCGTGCGCCGCAGTTCGCCGGCGGTGGCACCGTCCACGGCCCGCAGCCGCGTGACTACAGCCAGCGGACCCCCAAGAAGATGAAGGCCGCCGCCCTGCGCGGTGCCCTCTCCGACCGGGCCCGCAACGAGCGCATCCACGTGATCACCGAACTGGTCTCGGGTCAGAACCCGTCGACCAAGATTGCCAAGGACTTCCTGGCCGAGCTCTCGGGCCGCAAGAAGTTCCTGGTCGTCGTCGGCCGCGAGGACGTCGCCGCGTGGAAGAGCGTGGCGAACCTGCAGAACGTGCTGCCGATCGCCCCGGATCAGCTCAACACCTACGACGTGCTCAACAGCGACGACGTGGTGTTCAGCGTCGAGGCCCTGAACGCATTCGTTCACGGTCCCGCCGAGGCGGCCCAGGAGGAGAGCAAGTGAGCACCATCGCCGACCCCCGCGACATCCTGCTCGCACCGGTCATCTCGGAGAAGTCCTACGGGCTGATCGAGGAAGGCACCTACACCTTCCTGGTGCACCCGGACTCGAACAAGACGCAGATCAAGATCGCCGTCGAGAAGGTTTTCGGCGTCACGGTCACCAGCGTCAATACCGCCAACCGTCAGGGCAAGCGCAAGCGGACCAAATTCGGTTACGGAAAGCGCAAGGACACCAAGCGCGCACTCGTGACCCTCTCGGCCGATAGCAAGCCCATCGAGATCTTCGGAGGACCGGTCGCGTAAGCGCCTGGGACTCCAGAAAGCGAGAAGAACTCATGGCAATCCGTAAATACAAGCCGACTACGCCGGGCCGTCGTGGCTCCAGCGTCTCGGACTTCGCCGAGATCACCCGGTCGACGCCGGAGAAGTCGCTGCTGCGCCCGCTCACCAAGTCCGGTGGTCGTAACGCGCACGGTCGCATCACCACTCGTCACCGCGGTGGCGGTCACAAGCGTGCCTACCGTCTGATCGACTTCCGTCGGCTGGACAAGGACGGCATCCCGGCCAAGGTCGCTCACATCGAGTACGACCCCAACCGCACCGCCAACATCGCACTGCTGCACTTTGCCGACGGCGAGAAGCGCTACATCATCGCGCCGAAGGGCATCAAGCAGGGCAGCCCGATCGAGTCCGGCCCTACGGCCGACATCAAGCCGGGTAACAACCTGCCGCTGCGCAACATCCCGACCGGTACCACGATTCACAACGTGGAGCTGCGTCCGGGCGGTGGCGCCAAGATGGCTCGTTCCGCTGGAATGAGCATTCAGCTGCTGGGCAAGGAAGGGCCGTACGCGACCCTTCGTATGCCTTCGGGTGAAATCCGCCGTGTCGACGTGCGCTGCCGCGCCACCGTCGGCGAGGTCGGCAACGCCGAGCAGTCGAACATCAACTGGGGCAAGGCCGGCCGTATGCGCTGGAAGGGCCGTCGCCCTACCGTCCGTGGTGTCGTCATGAACCCGGTCGACCACCCGCACGGTGGTGGTGAGGGTAAGACCTCCGGTGGTCGCCACCCGGTCTCCCCGTGGGGTCAGCCTGAGGGCCGCACCCGCAAGCCCAACCGCCCGAGTGACAAGCTCATCGTTCGCCGTCGTAAGACCGGCAAGAAGCGCTAAGGAGGAGGTAAGAAATGCCACGCAGCCTCAAGAAGGGCCCGTTCGTCGACGACCACCTCCTCGCGAAGGTGGACGTGCAGAACGAAAAGGGCACGAAGCAGGTCATCAAGACCTGGTCGCGTCGCTCGACCATCATCCCCGATTTCATCGGGCACACTTTCGCCGTCCACGACGGTCGCAAGCATGTCCCGGTGTTCATCTCGGACAACATGGTCGGCCACAAGCTCGGTGAGTTCGCGCCGACCAGGACGTTCAAGAGCCACGTCAAGGACGACCGGAAGAGCAAGCGGCGATGACTGAAACCATTCAGAACCCGACTGCACGCGCAACCGCCAAGCACGTTCGGGTCACCCCGATGAAGGCCCGTCGAGTCGTGGACCTGGTCCGCGGCAAGAGCGTCGAGGACGCGCTGGCGATCCTGCGGTTCGCACCGCAGGCTGCCAGCGAGCCCGTGGCCAAGGTCGTGGCTTCGGCCGCGGCGAACGCCGAGAACAACCTCGGCCTCAACCCGGCCACCCTGGTCATCTCGACTGCTTTTGTCGACGAGGGCGCCACCATGAAGCGTTTCCAGCCGCGGGCCCAGGGCCGTGCGTTCCGGATTCGTAAGCGCACCAGCCACATCACCATCGAGGTCGAGAGCGTGCCCACCACCGGCGCTGCCACTCGTAGCCGCCGGAAGGGAGGGGCAAAGTAAATGGGACAGAAAATTAACCCCCATGGCTTCCGCCTCGGTATCACCACCGACTGGAAGTCGCGTTGGTACGCGGACAAGCAGTACGCGGAATACGTGAAGGAAGACGTTCAGATCCGTAAGCTCCTCGCCACTGGCATGGAGCGGGCCGGCATCTCGAAGGTCGAGATCGAGCGCACCCGTGATCGCGTCCGTGTGGATATCCACACCGCGCGTCCCGGCATCGTGATCGGTCGCCGTGGCGCGGAAGCCGACCGCATCCGCGCCGAGCTGGAGAAGCTCACCAAGAAGCAGGTTCAGCTGAACATCCTCGAGGTCAAGAACCCCGAGTCGGATGCGCAGCTGGTTGCTCAGGGTGTTGCCGAGCAGCTGTCCAACCGTGTGGCGTTCCGTCGTGCGATGCGTAAGGCCATTCAGTCGGCCATGCGTTCGCCGAACGTCAAGGGCATCCGTGTGCAGTGCTCGGGCCGCCTCGGTGGCGCCGAAATGTCGCGCTCGGAGTTCTACCGTGAAGGTCGTGTTCCGCTGCACACGCTGCGTGCGGACATCGACTACGGCCTCTACGAGGCCAAGACCACTTTCGGTCGCATCGGTGTGAAGGTCTGGATCTACAAGGGTGACATCGTCGGTGGTCGTCGTGAACTGACCGCCGCCGCCACCGCTCCGGAACGCCCGCGTCGCGAGCGTCCGAGCCGCCCTCGTCGGTCCGGCGCCACTGGCACCACCGCGACCAGCACCGAGGTCGGTCGCGCCGCCACTGCAGTGGCGGAGGCTCCGGCAGAGAACAAGGAGGGCTGACGCATGCTGATGCCCCGTAGGGTCAAGCACCGCAAGCAGCACCACCCCGGTCGCTCCGGCATGGCCAAGGGCGGCACCGCGGTGGCCTTCGGTGAGTACGGCATCCAGGCTCTCGAGCCCGCCTACGTCACCAACCGTCAGATCGAGTCGGCGCGTATCGCAATGACCCGCCACATCAAGCGTGGCGGCAAGATCTGGATCAACATCTACCCCGACCGTCCGCTCACGAAGAAGCCGGCCGAAACCCGCATGGGTTCCGGTAAGGGTTCGCCGGAGTGGTGGGTCGCGAACGTGAAGCCCGGTCGGGTCATGTTCGAGATGTCTTACCCCAACGAGGAGACCGCTCGTGAGGCCCTGCGCCGCGCGATGCACAAGCTCCCGATGAAATGCAGGATCGTGACCAGGGAGGAGCAGTTCTGATGGCTACCGAAACACCGGCCGCAGAGCTCCGTGAGCTCAACGAAGAAGAGCTCGTGGCACGCCTGCGCGAGTCGAAGGAAGAGCTGTTCAACCTGCGCTTCCAGATGGCGACGGGTCAGCTCGACAACAACCGTCGACTGCGCGTCGTCCGCCACGAGATCGCGCGCATTTACACGGTCATGCGTGAGCGCGAGCTCGGCTTGGCCACGGCGCCCGCTGGCAAGGGAGATGCGGCATGAGCGAGAACACCGAAGAGCGCAACAGCCGCAAGGTTCGCAGCGGCTACGTTGTGTCCGACAAGATGAACAAGACGATCGTCGTCGAGCTGGAAGACCGTCACCGGCACAAGCTCTACGGCAAGATCATTCGCACCACCTCCAAGGTGAAGGCGCATGACGAGAACGAGATCGCCCACGTCGGCGACCACGTTCAGCTGATGGAGACCCGTCCGCTGTCGGCCACCAAGCGCTGGCGTCTGGTCGAGGTCCTGGAGAAGGCCAAGTAAGGTCCCTCCTCGATCCATCGAGATCGTTGTAGGACGAAGGCCCGCTTCTTTTGGAAGCGGGCCTTCGTTGTTTCATCGATTCTCCTGATGTGGTGTCATCCTTGATACCATTGGTTCCATGGCGTGGACTATGCGATTGACCGGTGAGGATGAGGCTGCGCTGGCGACACAGGCCAGCGACGAAGGTCGCTCGAAGAACGAGATCATGCGCGATGCGCTGCGCGCTTACCTGTTGCGGAATCGACGGTGGGACCAGCCGCTGATCAACGATGACGAGACGTTCGACCTAGGTGGCCCGATCGGTAAGGACGAGATTCGTGATGCGATGAATCGCACCGCATGATCGTCATCGCGGACACATCCGGTTTGCTCGCGATGTTCAACCGCTCTGATCCTGAGCACTTCGCGGTGCGCCGCGCCGCCGATTCCGCCAGCGCGGTGGTGGTCAGCCCGTTAGCGCTGACTGAAGTGCATCATGTCGCGAGCGTTCGTGGCGGACGCAAGATCGCTGACCGGATTCTCGGTTCACTCGCGGAACGCATCGCGCAGACCCGCATCGTCCTTGCCGAGGTCGCCGCCGAACAGTTGAACGCGGCGATCACAGTCCGTGCCACTTATGACAGCTTGGATCTTGATCTGGTCGATGCGGTGTGTGTCGTAGTGGCAGCTCAGTACGACACGGATGCGATCCTTACCCTCGACCGTCGAGATTTCCGAGTGCTACGCCCGCTCAACAACTACCCGGCATTCCGCTTGTTCCCCGACGATTTCGAATGAACCGATTCGCTCCGTACAGCTGGGCTGTCAGCCGGTGAAGGCGTAGGGCTGGCGGATCTTGTGGGCGAACTCGACGATGTTGGTGACCGTGCTGCTTGGAACGCCGACTTCGCTGCCGATGCTGCGGGCCGACCAGGACTGGTCGGTGAGCTCGAGGATCTCTTCGATCTGGCCGACGGTCAGGCGCAGGGGGCTGCGGTGGGCGACCTGGCGGGCCAAGGCGCGGACCTCGGTGTCTTCGTCGAAGTCGAGGTCTTCGAGAGCCGGGAGATCGCCGTCGTCTTCGTCGGGGAACCCCGGGTCGGCTATCGGTGCGGCTTCGTCTGAGGCGGCAGCGGGGACTGGGTCGAGGGTTGTCGTCGGATGCGCGGTAGCTGAGGTCGGCTCAGGCGCCGACGCTGCAACGGTGGAATCAATCCGCTCGGGGGCTGCGGCGTCGGCCTGCTCGGGGAACGAGGCGGTGGCGTCGACTCGCTCGGGGGTGGGTTCTGTGTGCTGTGCCGGTTCCGGTTGCAGGACCAGTTGCTCTGCGGGTTCGGCGGTGAGGGTCAGTTGTTCCGGTTCCGCGGCGGGAGGCTGTGGATCGTTGTGCACCGCTACCGGATCGGTGATCGGTGGAGTGTCGCCATCAGGGTCACGGGCGACGGTGCCGGCGTGCATCGTCGCCTCGGGAACCGGGTCGGTACCGGTTGCTTCGCCCGCAGGGGAGTGCGCGGCGGTGGTGACCGGTATTCGACGCAAGGTCGAGGCAGCGCCGTTGATCCGGGTGGCGTGCTCGGTGCTGTTGCGGCGATGATCGGCTGCCGCCTTGTGGATGAGTTCGAGAGTGCCGGGGGCGCTCGGCTTGTCGGTGGAGGGGCGGCGCAGGCCGTGCGGGTAGGTACGTTCGGCCGCGATGGTTGCGGCCTCGGCGACGGCAGGTTCAGCGCTCGGTACCGGGGTATCGCGGACCACCGGCTCCGGGACGGACGGCTGGGCGGGTGAATCGACAGCGTCGTCGCCGGAGACCGAATCCGCTGTCGTGGCGAGGCGTGCTGCCACGTCAGGGCCGTTGGTTCCGGCAGCCGCGACGGGCTCGGGCTTCGCGGAGGTCTGAGTGTCCTGCGCCTCGGCGGCATAGACAGCGGTCGAGCCGACTACAGCCAGATGGTTGAGCGGCGATCGGAGTTCGGGCGCAACGCCGTTCATCACTCTCTGGCCGAGGGCCTGCCTGTCGTCACCGAGCGAGTCGGCCTGCTTCAGTGGCAGTGCGGTGATCCGTTCGGCGGCGGAATAGGCGGTATCGCCGGGTAATTCGACGGAGGCGCTCTCGATCAACGTCGCGTACCGGGCCGAGACCCACGCGTGCAACCAGATCACTACACCCACCATCACCGGGGCGATGGCGAATTCGGCTGCGCGACCGAAGGATCCGGCGGCCACGTGGGGGCCCGCGTTCAAGGCGATGGTGGTGCCGAGCAGGGCGAGTTCGAACACGATCACCTTGCCGCGCTCCAGCTCACGTCCCCAGCGGGCCGCGGTAGTCGCGGTGACCATGATGACGATGATCGGGATCGAGATCATCGCCTCGATGCCGTAGCTGAGCCAGTACAGCGGGTCGCTCATGTCGCCGCTGGGCACGAGATTGCGTTGCACGTTGACCCCGGCCCACACCATGCCGAGAACGACGACCCCGATCAACGCGCGCGATGACCATTCCGACCGCCGGTACAACTGGGCCAGGCGCGCGTCGGCGCTCGACACCCGTCGTCGTGCGGCCAGCGCCTTGCGATGCCAGCGCGCGTCGGCTTCGTCGGTGCGGCGGATGAGGGCGCTGGTGCGGCGGTCGCGTTGTTCGGCGGCGAGCTCGTCGCCCACGGCGCGCCGCCGCTGTTTGCGCCGCTGCGTGCGAATCCATTCGGCCAGTTCCCGTTCGGCGCGGATCTCGTCGTCGGAGAGCGCGTCGTAGAGGGCCGTGTCGTGTTGGAGGGGGAGCTTGTCGCGGGCCGTGGCGACCTGCTGGGCGAGCGCCGTGATCTCGGTGTTCGGCGCGATCGCGGCATTCTCGCTCAACCGATCGTCGGACATGTCGCGCCTTCCGCCACTCGAACATATGGACTATCGAACATATGTGTGATTGCCAGAGAGCGTAAACGCCGACCGTGCCCCGGTCAACGACAACGAGTCGATTCCGCCGAATCCCCGGCGGCGACACGCCGCATTTCAGGAATCGGATTTGCCGTGGAGCAGCCGTTTCTCATACGACGCGCGGCGCGACGATCCGGCCACCGCCGCAACCTGATTCGGTACCGTTCGCCGCAAGACGAAGTCGCGCAACCACTGTGGCAGCGCACCGGACAGACCGAGTAGCGGCCCGAGATGCGCGGGCAATGTCACCTCGAATCGCGGCCGTGCGACAACGTCGAGCACTGCCGTGGCGACATCGCTGGGCTGGAGCAATTGTGCCGCGCCCGTATCGGTTCCGGCCGCCAATTCCGTATCGACCACCCCGGGCATGACCGCGGTCAACCGCACGCCGGTCCCGCGCAATTCCTCCCGAACCGCGCTGAGATAGCCGAGCACTCCGTGTTTGGTCGCGGCATATGTCGCTTCACCGGCGGGGGAGACCTTGGACGCGATCGACGCGATGGTGACGATATGCCCGCGCCCGCGTGTCCGCATCGCCGGCGCCGCCAGCCGCACCCCACGGATCACTCCGTGCAGATTCACCGCGAGCATGCGCGCGGTCGCGCTGTCGGGCTCGGCGTCGAACGACCCGACCCACATCACCCCGGCATTGTTGACGAGCACGTCGACCGGGCCGAGGATCGCCTCGGTGACGGCGAGGAAGTCATGAAACGACCGCTCATCGGTCACATCGAGTTCGCACCCGTGCACGGTTCCCGGTAGCCCGGCCGCGGCTTCGCGCGCCGCGCTGCCCGACAGATCACCGAGACACACCCGAGCCCCCGCGACCGCGAACTGCCGCGCGATCTCCAGCCCGATCCCAGCGGCACCGCCGGTCACCGCGACGACCCTGCCGGTGTGCGTACGTTTCATGGCGGACATGCCCTCTCGGTGGATACCGCTACATCTGGCATGTCCTCATGCCAGAAATTGTCGCCAGTATTCCACGCCATCACAACGCGGCGATAGCCTCGGCGGCGACTTCTGGACACTCGATCATCAGGCGCCGGCGGCGTTCGACTTGTGCACAACCCCCGGAGTTCGACCGCCCGGCTCGGGTCGGCTTCAGCGCAGGGCGGTGTGCCAGACGACGGCGGCGGCGAGTGCGCCCGCGCCGTTGAGCGACCAGTGCAGGGCGATGGGTGCGAGGAGGCTACCGCTGCGGCGACGCAGCCAGGTGAACACCACGCCCGCGGCGGCGGTGGCCGCGACGGCGAGTGCTATCCCGGCCATTTGGCCGAGCACGCCGCCGCCGACGATGCTGGACAGTCCCTTGTTGCCCGAGGTGAGGCCGAACGAGGACGCGATGTGCCAGAGGCCGAACATCAGCGATCCGGCGGCGAAGAGCCCGCGGACACCGAGGACCCGGTCGAGGGTGCCGTGCAGTACCCCGCGGAAGGCGAGTTCTTCGGGGATCACAGTCTGCAACGGGATCACGATCATCGACGCGATCAGTGCGCCGGAGATCGTGGCATAGCGATCGGCGAGGAAGAACGGCCTGGTGAGCGGCAAGAGAGCACCGATCGCGACCGCGGTGAGCACGATCCCGACGGCACCGAGCGCGTACACCGTCCCGCGCTTCCAGTGCCTGGGTGACAGCCCGAGTTCCGCCCAGCCCAGCCCCCGCTTGCGCATCAGCGCCAAGAGCGCGAACGCCGCGACGGGAACGGTGACGATATTGGCCCACGCGGTCGTGAAGTGAGCGATCAGATTGGTGCCCGCCAGCACGACGACGACCACCGCGATATCGATGTAGGCATGGAGCTTCGGCCGGGAATCGGCGACGGCGGGTACGGGCACCCGACCGAGTGTACGGAAATATCACGAAACGAAAACGGTCCGGTGAATGCGCGAAAACCCGCTCCCCCCGCGTTGAGCGGCCCGGAACGAGCCCACCAAGATCGACAGCGGGCGCGGTGCTGTGAGCTACTCGACAGCTGACCCGGACCATCCGGCCAAATCGGCCCAGGCCTGCAACTCGCGCCGCGTCTCGAACCGTCGCGGGACCCCGCTGATCGGATCCGTGAATTCGAGCGAGGCCGCCAGCAATTGCAACGGCCGCGTGTAATCGTCGACCGATTTATCGGTGATCACGGGGTAGAAATCGTCGCCGAGAATCGGCACGCCGAGCCCGTTCATATGCAGGCGCAGCTGATGGGTTCGCCCGGTGTGCGGGCGAAGGCGGTAGCGCCCGAGCCCGTCGCGATGTTCGACCAGTTCGACCTCGGTCTCGGCGTTGGGCTCGCCGTCCACCTCGAAAGCGGCGAGCACCTGCTTCTCCTTGATGATCCGGCTGCGCACGGTCCGCGGCAGCTCGAGCGCGGGATCGTAGGGCGCGATGGCCTCGTATTCCTTGCGCACGGTCTTGCGGTGGAACATCGTCTGATAGGCGCCGCGCCGGGCCGGATTCACCACGAACAGCAGCAGGCCGGCGGTGACCCGGTCCAGTCGGTGCGCCGGGATCAGGTCGGGCAGTTCGAGCTCGTTGCGCAACCGCACCAGCGCCGTTTGGAGAATGTGCTGACCGCGCGGGATCGTCGCCAGGAAGTGTGGCTTGTCGATCACGAGGATGTCGTCGTCGCGATGCACGATCCCGATCTCGAACGGCACCTCGGTCTCGACGGGCAGATCGCGGTGGAACCACACGGCGCCGCCCGGCACGAACGGCGCGTCCGGTGTCAGCGGACCTTCCAGATCCACGATC
The DNA here is from genome assembly GCF_042674185.1 of Nocardia sp. NPDC056952. Taxonomy (NCBI): domain Bacteria; kingdom Bacillati; phylum Actinomycetota; class Actinomycetes; order Mycobacteriales; family Nocardiaceae; genus Nocardia; species Nocardia sp. NPDC056952. The sequence continues at coordinate 454,524 of NZ_JBHURA010000004.1, forward strand.
TCGCCCGCCACCAGCATCGCGTCGATCCTGGCCGGATCCACCCGCGGCAACCGCTCGACGAGGTGATCGCGCACGGTCGTCCACTGCCCGTCCTCCGGGAGCCGGAGTCGGGCGGGATCGAGGCCGTGCCGTTTCGGCAGCGGCGGCTGCTGCCTACGTCGCATAGGAAGAAGTGTTGTCGAGCCGGTGGCGCCGGGTGCTGTCGGCCCCTCGGAACCTGCTCGACGTCGTGGATCACGCGGTGCGTGTGGCCAGCCCTGGGTAGTCGATGATCAGACCCGACTCGTCGTAATCCAGGGTGGCGTGGAAGTCGAATTCGGGCGCGCGGTAGTCGTAGCGCTGACCTACCCCGTCGGCGATCCGGCGATAGTGCTGCGGTAATCGGGCCGCGGTGAGGTCGGCGGCGCGCACATAGGCGGCGGGCGCGTCGGCACTGTCGCCGACCGCGAGCCCGAGGCGATGCACCGGCAAGGCGTTGGTGAACGCCGACGCCTCGAGATCGATATCGAGACACCCGTCGAGCTCGGGCGCGACCGTGCCGTCGACCTGCCAGCGCCCCAGCCCATCGGACTGCACGGTCACCGACCGCCTGCCCTCGGGATATCGCCCGACGATCTGCGCCGACCGGGTGTGCCAGCTCCCGTCGAGCCGCAGCCGATAGTCGATCACCCAGGTGATCCCGTCCTCGACCGCCGTCGCGCACCCTTCGACGAGAACTCCGCGCGCATCATCACGGAAATACGTGACCTCGAATCCGGTACGCGCCTCCCGGTGTAACCAGGCGGCAGAGGAGGGCAGCGGAGTGAACATGGGAAACGCATTCCCGCAATTCCGTCGCTCAATCGCTAACCCGCCCGCTGATCGAGCACCATCAGTTTCGCTTCGACAAGGACTTGACGCGCGCGCCGTCGCACCCGGCACAGGTCGACGCTGCATTCGAGATGTATCTGCATCGCCCGATGCGCCTGTTCGGGCGACAGCTTTCCGGGGTCGGAATGGCAATCGGCGATTGCTGAAATGATTGACGTGACAAACATTTTCGTTCTCCCACCGCTACACGAGATCAAGAGGTAGAGAGGAAATTACGCCCGAAAGAGTGAATTGCCGACGGGTTGACGGGCAGTTCACACAACCTTCCCCGATCGTCCACAAGCACTCAACTTAGGCTAACCTACCTTGGCGGAGTTGCCGCGGACAGGTCGAGAGGCGAGAACGATATGACGGTGCAGGTAGCGCCGCCGCCGGGGGCGGAGTCGGGGAACCGGCTGCCCAAGGCGGCAGCGAAAGCGCAGAAGCAGCGGGAAGCGCTGGCGCGCAAGGAGATTCTGGCACCGGTATCGGGGATGCTCACGGTGGCGAGCCTGATCGTCGCGCTCGCCTCGGTGTGCTCGGTGGTCCCGTTCCTGCTGATCGTGGCGGCCTGCCGCGAACTGCTGAACTCCCCGGTCGACACCGACCGGGTGTGGTGGCTGTTCGGCGCGGCCGTGATAGTGCTCGTCGTACGGGCGTTGCTCCAGGTCGTGGCGCTCAGCTGGTCGCACGCGGTCGACGCCGGCTACCAGCTCACGCTGCGCAGGCTGCTCGCGGCCAAACTCACCCGGGTGCCGCTGGGCTGGTTCGGCGAGCGCAGCTCCGGTGAGGTCAAAGGCTATCTGCGCGACGATGTCGACGCCCTGCACTTCCTGGTCGCGCACGCCCGCCTCGATTTCATCGGCGCGCTGGTGGTCCCGCTGGTCACCCTCGGCTACCTGTTCACCGTCGACTGGCGACTCACGCTGGTACTGATGATTCCACTGATCGCCTACATGATCCTGTTCAGCAAGATCATGGACCGCGACGGCCGCGATCGCCTCGCGGTGTACACCCGGTGGGAGCGTCGTCTGTCCGCCGCCACGGTCGAGTTCGTCGACGGTATCCAGGTGGTGCGGGCATTCGGTCAGGCGGGCAAGGCGCACAGGGAGTTCCAGGACGCCGTCGAAGGTCAGGTCCAGGCGGCGCATCGGATGAAGACGCCGATCATTCGCGTGCAGGCGGCCTCCGACATCGTGGTGATGCCCGTGTTCGTCATGCTCGTCGTGGTCCTCGGTGGCCTCGCCGGCGTGGGCCTCGGCTGGGTGGACCCGCTCGATCTGCTGCCGTTCCTGCTGGTCGGGCTGGGTATCGGCAGTTCGCTGCTCGGCCTCGGCTACGGTTCGCAGGCCCTGCGCGCCGGTGGCGCCGCGGCCCTGCGACTGCACGAACTCCTGCAGACCCCGGAACTGGAGATCGCCGAAACGCCCGCGGGCGCGCAGACCGGCATCGTGCGTTTCGACGGTGTCGAGTTCGCCTACCGCACCGGCCATGACGTGCTGCGCGGCATCGACCTCGAACTGACCCCCGGCACCATCACCGCCCTGGTCGGTCCGAGCGGTTCCGGCAAGTCGACCCTGGCGAAGCTGCTGCCGCGTTTCTACGACGTGGGTGCGGGGCGAATCACCATCGACGGCCGCGACATTCGCGAATTCACCAGCGAAGAGCTCTATCGCACGGTCGGATTCGTGTTCCAGGACGTGCGCCTGATCCGCGGCACGATTCGCGAGAACCTCCTGCTGGCCCGCCCCGACGCGGACACCGAGGCCATCGAACGCGCCACCAGGGCCGCTCAGATCCACGACCGGATCCTGGCGCTGCCCCGTGGCTACGACTCCGAGATCGGCGTCGACGCCACGCTGTCGGGCGGCGAGGCGCAGCGGCTGTCGATCGCGCGCGCACTGCTGGCCGACACCCCGGTCCTCGTCCTCGACGAGGCGACCGCCTTCGCCGATCCCGAATCCGAGGCCGCCGTCCAGGACGCACTGGCGGCCCTGGTCGCCGGGCGCACGGTGCTGGTCATCGCGCACCGCCTGCACACCATCACCGGAGTCGATCGAATCCTGGTGCTGGACAACGGAACTCTGGTCGAACAGGGCACGCATGCCGAACTGCGAGCTGCCGGTGGCCTGTACCAGCGGCTGTGGGAGATCAACGAAGCTGCCCTCGGCGCGCTCGCCCTGGTGGAGGAAACACGATGATTCGCAAGGTTTTCCGGCTCGTCCCCGACGAGTTCGCCCCCCTGATCTCGCGGCTGCTCGGCGTGATCGTGGTGCAGGCGCTGTGCCAGGCCATCGCGTATCTGCTGCTGGTTCCCGTGCTGGAAGCGCTGTTCGGTGACGATCTGAACGGTGCGTGGCTGTGGGCGCTCGGCATGGCCGTCGCCGTGGCCGGTGTGGTCGTCTTCGGTTACCTGCAGGCCGTGATCGGTCTGCGGATCGGTCTGGGCATGCAGCGCGGTCTGCAGACCCGGCTCGGCGATCAGCTCAACGCGTTGCCGCTGGGCTGGTTCGAAGATCGGGACGCGGGCCCGCTCTCGCGGGTGATGGTCGAGCAGGTGCGCGAGATGCAGGGCCTGATCGCCTATCTGCTCGCCAAGGTGCTCACCGGCATCATCGTGCCGCTGGTCGTCGCGATCGGGATGCTGTTCATCGACTGGCGCGTCGGCGTGGCGATGTTGCTCGCCGCACCGGTGCTCTACCTGGTGAACAATCTCGCCAATCGCGCCTACACCGGCGCCGACGCCCGGCTGCACGCCGCCGCGGCCGAGGCCGATTCGCGGGTGGTGGAGTTCGCGCAGGCCCAGCCGGTGCTACGTGCGTTCGGTGCGGTCGGCGCGGGGAACAAGAAGCTGGATTCGGCGCTGGTGCGGCAACGTTCGGCCGTGCTGAAGATGATGGTCGCGACCGTGCCGGGGCTGACCGTGTTCGCGCTGTTCGTGCAGGCGGTGTTCCTGGTGCTCGCGTACATCGCGGTCGTCCAGGTGACCGATGGCGCGATCTCGGCCGCCGCGGCGATCGCGCTGATCGCGGTGAGCGCGCGTTTCATCGAACCGGTGAACCAGGCCGCCCAGCTGGGTACGGCCCTGCGCTCGGCCGCCGCGGCCGCCGACCGCATCACCGACCTGCTCGCCGAATCGCCCCTGCCCGCCGCGACCGAACCGGTCACCCCCGGTGCGCCCGCAGTGGTCTTCGACGAGGTGAGCTTCGGCTACCGCCCCGGTGAACCGGTCCTGTCGGACCTGACCTTCACCGTCCCCGCGGGCACCACCACCGCCATCGTCGGACCCAGTGGTTCGGGCAAGACCACGCTGCTGCGCTTGGCCGCCCGCTTTTACGATGCCGACTCCGGCGTGGTCTCGGTGGGCGAACACGATGTGCGCAGGCAGCCCTCGGACACCCTGCTCGACCAGCTCTCGCTGGTCTTCCAGAACGTCTACCTGTTCAACCGCTCGGTCGCCGACAACATCCGCATCGGCAAGCCCGACGCCACCGACGACGAGCTGCACCGCGCGGCGGTGGCGGCCAGGGTCGACGAGATCATCGATCGCCTCCCGGACGGATTCGACACCACCGTCGGCGAAGGCGGCACCTCGCTGTCGGGCGGTGAGCGTCAACGCGTTTCGATCGCTCGGGCCCTGCTCAAGGACGCCCCGATCGTCCTGCTCGACGAGGCGACGAGTGCGCTGGACCCGCACAGCGAGGCCGTGGTGGTCCGTGGCATCCACGAACTCACCAGGGACAAAACGGTTCTCGTCGTGGCGCACCGTCTCTCGACGATCGCCCATGCCGACCAGATCCTCTTCCTGGACAAGGGCCGGATCGCCGAACGCGGTACGCACGCGGAACTGCTCGCGCTGAACGGTCGCTACGCCGCGTTCTGGAACGAGCGCGAGCGGGCAACTGGCTGGCGCCTGGAGCCGGTCTCCGCGTAGACGCCAGGGCCTCGGCGGTGTCGCGACACCGCCGAGGTCGAGTTCACTGGTGGTAGGTGGAGAGGAATTCGCCGATCCGGCCGATGATCTGGTCGAGCTCATCGGCCTGCGGCAGGGTGACGATGCGGAAATGGTCGGGGGAGGGCCAGTTGAAGCCGGTGCCCTGCACGACGTGAATCTTGGTGGCCAGCAACAGGTCGAGCACGAACTTCTCGTCGTTGTCGATCCGGTAGGTCGCGCGGTCGAGCTTGGGAAAGGCGTACAGCGCGCCCTTCGGCTTCACACAGGACACGCCCGGAATCGCGTTGAGGGCGGTCCACGCGCGATCACGCTGTTCGAGTAGTCGACCACCGGGCAGAGTGAGTTCGTGGATGCTCTGGTGCCCGCCCAGCGCCGCCTGCACAGCCTGCTGCGCGGGAACATTCGCGCACAGGCGCAATCCCGACAGCATCGTCAGGCCCTCGAGGTAGCTCTCGGCATGGCGGGTCGGTCCGGAGACGGTGAGCCAGCCGGAGCGGAAACCGGCGAGCCGGTAGGCCTTGGACAAGCCGTTGAACGTCAGGCACAGCAGGTCGGGTGCGAGCGAGGCGGTGACGGTGTGGGCGACGTCGTCGTAGAGGATCTTGTCGTAGATCTCGTCGGAGCAGACGATCAGATTGTGCTGGCGGGCGAGTTCGAGCATCTGCTCGAGCACCTCGGTCGGATACACCGCGCCCGTCGGATTGTTCGGGTTGATGATCACGATGGCACGCGTGCGGTCGGTGATCTTGGCGGCGATGTCGGCGATGTCGGGATACCAGTCGGCGCTCTCGTCGCACAGGTAGTGCACCGCCTTGCCGCCGTTGAGGTGCACGGCGGCGGTCCACAGCGGGAAATCCGGTGCGGGGACGAGGACTTCGTCGCCGTTCTCGATGAGCGCGGTCATCGCCATCATGATGAGCTCGGACGCGCCGTTGCCGAGGAAGACGTTCTCGATATCGAGGTCGTCGACGCCGCGGCCCTCGTAGTACTGCACCACCGCGCGCCGGGCGGGCAGCAACCCCTTGGAGGTCGCGTAGCCCGCCGACGACGGCAGGTTGGCGATGATGTCGCGCAGCAGCTCCGATGGTGCGTCGAAGCCGAACTGCATCGGGTTACCGGTATTGAGCTTGATCACCCGGTGTCCCTCGACCTCGAGCCGAGCGGCGTGCTCGGCTATCGGGCCGCGGATCTCATAGGAAACATTCGCGAGCTTGCTCGACTGTTTGAACTGCATGTCGGCTCCCCACCGTGATACGGACGGAGCTCGCCACAGTACTCGCCGGGTTCACGCGCACGCACCGCGGCAGTTCAGAAGCCGCGCAGGCGGTCCGGGGCGACGCGGATCGGCACCGAGTAGGCCGCGAAGAATTCCGATTCGGTCATCTTGATGTCGACGAAGCCCCTGGTGTATTTCCTTGCGTAGTGGGCGATCTCGTCCTCGGTGGGCGCCTCGTTCACGCGTGCCGTGCCGGTGAAGACGGCGACCTCGCCACCGTTGTCGGTGGCGTTGAAGTTGAGCGCGACCCGCGGATTGCGCGCGAGGTGCCGCAGCTTCTTGGCCTCGGGCATGGTGAAGATGAGGAACTCGTCGTTCTCCCAGTGGAACCACACCGGGTTCGGCTGCGGGGTGGTGTCCGCGCCGATGGTGGTCAACCAGATCACGTGTTCCTTGGCCAGCCGCTTGCCGACCTCTTCGCCGAAGGGGGTAGCGGCATCGAGAATGGACACGGTGCTCTCCTCGCAGGCAGGGGACAACTTCCATCCCTTACCCTCGCGGAAATCCGGTCGGCCCGCCACCCGCCTCGCGGAACCGGTCCGACTACTTCCAGTAGGCCTGCGACTTGATCGAGGTCTTGGGCAGGGAGTGCTGGGTCTTGAGGGTCTTCACGATCGAGCGGGTGGTGTGACCGTCGCAGGTGACCCAGCCGTAAGTGCCGGGGACGCAGGTGATTTCCTGGGCGGCCTCGCGCAGCAGGCGGCCGTCGTCGACGCGCTGGAGCCAGGTGAGGGTGTGGTGGGGCTTGTTGTTCACCGGGATGGTCTTGTCGGATTCGTACTGCCATTCCAGCCAGACTCGCGCGGGGGTGTCGCCGATGGCGTCGAGCAGCGAGTTGATGGCGGGCAGGGAGGCGGTGTCGCCGAAGATGACGTACTCGCTCGGGGTCTGCTCCGGGAGCTGGAAGTCCGAGCCGAGCACGGTGGCGTCGAGCAGGTCGCCCGGCTTCGCGCGGCGGGCCCAGTCGGCCGCCGGACCGTTGTGCAGAGCGAAGTCGATGCTCATGGTGTCTTCGTCGGGGTTCTGGTCGACCAGGGTGTAGCCGCGGTGGTGCAGCTTGTCGCTGGTCGCGTCGGGGATCCACAGGCGGATCCACTGGGTGGGGTGCACCGGGTGGTCGGCGAGCAGGCCGCCGGCGGTGAAGCCGATGCGGATGAACTTGTCGGTGATCTCCTCGTTGGAGGTCACTGTCAGCCGGTAGTCGGCGCCGCCCCAGGCCTTGGTTATCAGACCGTTCAATCCCTTACCCATGGTCGTTAGGTTAGCCTAACGACACTTGTTTGTCTGCTTCGGTGGTTAAATAAGGTAAGCCTATGCAAATATGGGCTGGTGCGTGAGAGAGTGGAGAACGAACCGGTGGAAACCCTCCTGGTAGTCGGCGCTGGGCCGAAAGCCCTTGCGGTGGCGACTAAATCGCACGTTCTGCGCTCGCTCGGAATGCCCGCTCCGCGCGTGGTCGTGGTCGAGGCGCATGCCGTCGGCGGCAACTGGCTGCCCACCGGCGGCTGGACCGACGGACAGCACCGCCTGGGCACCAGCCCCGAGAAGGACATCGGCTTCCCGTACCACTCCACGTGGGCGCGCGGGCGCAACCGCGATATCGATCACGCGATGGCCGCCTTCAGCTGGACCACATTCCTGATCGAACACGGCACCTACGCCGAGTGGATCGACCGCGGCAGGCCGAGTCCGCAACACCACGTGTGGGCCAAGTACCTGCAGTGGGTCGCGAAGTCCATCGACCTCGAGCTGGTGCTCGGTCGTGTGGAGAGGATCGGTCACGGCGATGGTGAGCAGTGGCAGGTCGACGTGGTCGATGCCGACGGCGCGCAGAGCCGCCTCACCGCCGACGGCCTGATGATCACCGGCCCCGGCCGCAGCAGCCGCGCCCTCCTCGACCATCCCCGTGTGCTCAGCATCGCCGAATTCTGGGACCGGGCAGGCAAACGCACGCTGCCCGCCGCCTCGCGCGCCGCGGTGATCGGTGGCGGCGAGACCGGCGGCTCGGCGCTGGACGAGCTGGTGCGGCACGAGATGCTCACCATCTCGGTGATCTCCCCGCTGGCCACCCTCTACACCCGTGGCGAGAGCTTCTTCGAGAACTCGCTGTTCAGCGATCCCGTGAAGTGGGCGGCGCTGAGCATCCAGGAACGTCGCGACGTGATCCGGCGCACCGACCGCGGGGTGTTCTCGGTGCGTGTGCAGGAAAGCCTGTTGGGCGACAACCGCGTTCATCACCTGCAGGGGCGGGTCACCAAGATCGCGCCGCAGGGCGAATCGCTGGCCTTGACGCTGAGCAACGAGTTGCGCGCCGACCAGGTCCACAACTTCGACCTGGTGGTGGACGCCACCGGTGGTCAGCCGCTGTGGTTCCTCGAGATGTTCGATCAGCGGACCGCGGATCTGCTCGAGCTCGCCGTCGGCGGTGCCTTGACGCAGTCGCGGATCGAGTCGTCGATCGGCTACGACCTGGCGGTCACCGGGCTCGGCGGCAAGCTCTACCTCCCCAATATGGCCGCGATGGCGCAGGGGCCGGGGTTCCCGAACCTCAGTTGCCTCGGCGAACTTTCGGACCGGGTGCTGCAAACGGTGCCTGCTCGGGCGCGCGCCACCGCTGGCGCTCGCTGAGTGCGCACGAAAGAGCCCCTCCCCGAGAACTCGACGAGAGGGGCTCTTTCTTTGTGCTCAGCGTTCTTGCGCTCAGCGTGGTGCGACTACGTCTTCCGGCGTGCGCGGCACGTACTGCAACGCGATCCGCCGGTCGGGTCGGACGTCGATCTCGCCGATCGACTGGAACCCGGCCTTGGCCAGGCTGCGAGCGATCGCCACGTTGCGGTGGTCGGGATCGCCCAGGACGCGGCGGCACGCGGGATCGGCCGCGAAAACGGCGGTGGTCATGGTGGAGATCCAGGCCGACATGATGCCCTTGCCGATCACCGCGGTGTCGGCGGTGGCGATGTGGAAGCCGACGTCATGGGGATCGCTGTCGTAGAAGCGGCCGATCTCGTCCTTGGCGGCGCGGTAGAACTCCAGGTAGGCGATATCGCGCACCCCGAGTTCGGGCTCACCCAGGACGGCGAAGTCCAGGCTGAGAATGCACGGGCGGGAATAGGTTCCGGCCAGCTGGGCGCGGAAGTTCTCGCGGCGGCGATCGGCGTCCCAGTCCTGTTCCCACGATTCGAGCAGGTGCGGGCGGGCCATCCATTCGGCCAGCAGCTCGGGGTCGGTGCCGTCGGGATCGGCCAGGCGCAGGCTGAACGGCGCCGCGAAGACGGGCAGCACCGGCGCGGGCGCGGCGGCCACCTCGGCGGGCAGATCGGTCTGCTCGCGGGGCAGCGGGGTGGGGGTCCCGACGGGGTTCATCTACTCGGTGCTCCGTTCAATCGTAACCTTGGTCACCTCGATTGGTAAGGCTAGCCTATACTAATGGCTGGGTGTTACTGTTGCCCGACCGATCGCCCGGTGATAGCCGGGCCGTTCCCGATTCGGGTCGGATTCGGATGCAACAGGATTCGCCCCGATCCCGGACGACAGCGCCGGGCGGGCCCGTGCGTGAGCGCGGCGTTTGGATAGTGCGAAACGGCCGCGCGGCTTTGCGCGGCCGGTGAGGGAGAGCGACATGGCAAGAGAACTCGGCTGGATCAGGCAATTTCAGGCCCCCAGGACCGATTCCCTACCGCCGCTGATCGTCTTCCCGCACGCGGGCGCGGGCGCCTCGGCTTATCGGGTGTTCGCCAAGCGTATGGCCGCCGACTTCGACACCGCGATCGTCCAGTACCCCGGCCGTCAGGACCGCGCGCGGGAAGCCGCCGCGCAGACCCTGCCCGAGCTGGCCGCCGGCGCCTTCGAGGCGTTCCGCGACTCCGCCCACAACACCGGCGCACCGCTCACCGTCTTCGGCCACAGCATGGGCTCCATCGTCGCGTTCGAATTCGTCCGGCTGGCCGAGTCCGCGGGGTTGTCCGTGCGTTTGCTGGTGGTCTCCGCGGCCGCCGCACCGCACCGAATCGCCGAGCTCCCCGCGCATCCCACCGAGGACGACGAATTGCTCGACCACATGGCCACGCTCAACGGCACCGGCGCCGACGTGATGGCCAGCCGTGAGGTGATGCGGATGGCGCTGCCGGTCCTGAAGGCCGATTATCGCGCCTTCGACGCCTACTCCTGTGGTCCCGACGTGGCTGTCGCGACGCCCGTGCTGGTGCTCGGTGGCGATGACGATCCGTTCGTCGGGCCGCGCGACCTCTACGGCTGGGACCAGAGCACCACCGCCGAGATCGAGGTCAACCTGTTCGAGGGCGGCCACTTCTACCTCGACGAGAACATCGACGGCATCGCCGAGGCGCTCGTCGGCAAGGCGCTCGCGCGATGAACTCCGATCCCATCGTGATCGTCGGGATGGGTGTCGAGGCCCCCGGCGGCGTCGAGACCCTGCCCGACTTCTGGTCCGCCCTCGCTTCCGGGCGTGAGCTGATCGGCCCGTTCCCGCGCGATCGTGACTGGCCGCTCGACGAGCTGTTCGCCCTCGGCAGGCTCGACGGCTGGGCGCCGGTTCGTGACGCGGGCGGGTTCCTCGACGGCGCGACCGACTTCGACGCACAGTTCTTCGGCATCACCCCGCGCGAAGCGGTGGCGATGGATCCGCAGCAGCGAGTGGCCATGCGGGTCGCGTGGCGTGCGCTCGAACACGCGGGCATCAATCCCGGTGCGCTGGACGGTGATTCGGCCGGTGTGTGGATGGGCGTCTCGACCGTCGAATACGGGCCACGGGTGGGCTCGGTGAACGAGTACAGCGGCTATCGCGCGACAGGGACCGCGCTCGGCGCGGTGGCCGGGCGCATCTCCCACGGACTCGGCCTGATCGGTCCCTCGATCAGCGTGGATACCGCGTGCGCGTCGTCGCTGACCGCCGTGCACCAGGCGGCCTCGGCGATCCGCGCGGGCGAGTGCGAGTGGGCGCTGGCCGGCGGAGTGTGCGTGATGGGTTCGCCCGGCGCGTTCTACGAGTTCTCCAAGAACAACGCCCTCGCCACCGACGGCCACTGCCGTTCCTACGCCGCCGACCCCACCGGCACCCTCTGGGCAGAGGGTGCGGGAGTCATCGTGCTGGAACGGGAATCGCGGGCGAAGGCGCTGGGTCACCGGATCTACGGGCAGCTGCTCGGCTCGCGGGTCAACCACAACGGTTCCGGCGCCCCGATCGCGGTGCCGAGCGCGGGCGCTCAGCAGCGGCTGATCGAGGACACGGTCGCCGCGGCCGGGATCAGCGCCGACGACATCGGCCTGATCGAAGGGCACGGCACCGGCACCGCCGTCGGCGACCCGCTCGAATTGACCGCGCTGGCAGCGACTTACGGCAACCCGGACCGCACCGACGGACCCCTGCTCGGCTCGGTGAAGTCCAACACCGGCCACGCCCAGGCGGCCTCGGGGATGCTCGGGCTGATCAAGGTGCTGCTGTGCGGTGCGCACGGCGCCATCGCGCCGAGCCTGTGGGCAGACGCGCCGACCACCGAGATCGACTGGGACGCGACCAGTTTGCGTCTGGCCGCCGAACTCACCGACTGGGCGCCGCGCGCGGACGGCCTGCGCTATGCCGCGGTGTCCTCGTTCGGTGTCGCGGGAACCAACGCGCACGCCATCGTCGGCCTGCCGGTGCTGGAGGAGACCAACCATGGCTGAGTACCGCTTGCCGGACGGCAGCGTTCCCGTCCTGCTGTCCTCCGACAGTGCCGACGGACTGCGCGCCGAGGCGGCCGCCCTGCGTGAATATGTTGCCGCGCACCCCGAGGCGAGCGCGCAACGATTGTCGGACATGCTGTTCCGCACCCGCGTGCCCCGTCGTCGCCGGGCGCTGATCCTGGCGTCGCCGACGGGGCCGACCGACGAGCTGGTGTCCGCACTCGACGCGATCGCGACCGGCTCCGAGCACGCACTCGTCGTGCACGGCGACGTGCCGGCGAGCGCGCGCCGGATCGGGTTCGTCTTCCCCGGCCAGGGCAGTCAGCGGCCCGGCATGGGCGCCACGTTCTACGAGCTGTCGGCCGACTACCGCGCGGTGGTCGACGAATGCGCCGCCATCCACGCCGAACGCTTCGGGCATTCCCAGCCGCTGCACTATCTGCTCGGCGACGAGGGGCAGTACGAGGACACGGTGTGGGAAGTGCAGCCCGCGTTGATGTTCCACATGACGGGCCTGGCCGCGGTGTGGCGGGCGGCGGGGGTGGATCCGCACGCGACCATCGGCCACAGCCAGGGCGAGCTCGCCGCGGGCGCGGTCTCCGGCGTGATGACGCTGCGTGACTCGGTGCTCGCGGTGACCCATCGCGCCCTGCTCGCGGACCGGCTGTCCCCGCGCGGCTATTCGATGGCGGTCTTCGGGATGGACCGCGAGAGCGTGGAAGCGCTGATGGCGCGGCACTCGGGGTGGGCCGAGCTCGCGGTCGTCAACTCGCCGCACATCATCGCCATCTCCGGTGAACGCGGCGCCGTCGTCGATCTGGTGGCCGCCGCTACCGCGCGTGGCCAGTTCGCGAGGGAGATCCGGGTCGCCTTCCCGGCACACACCTCCATCGTCGCCGAAGTGCGGGCTGATTTCGAAGGCTTCCTCGGTGACGAGATGAGCACGCCGAACTTCACCGCGTCCGAGATCGCCTGCTACGGCGCGACTCTCGGCGAGCCGATCACTCCTGACCTCAAGCAGGAGGAGTACTGGTTCTGGAATCTGCGCAATCGTGTTCGGTTCGACCGGGCGGTGGTCAGCGCGGGTAGTGATGGCGTCGACCTGATGATCGAGGTCGCCGAGCACCCCGTGCTGCAGCTGGCCATCCAGGAAAACCTCAGCCTGGTCCCGAACCGTCCCGGTGTGCCCGCCCGTGATTTCCGTGTCCTCGGCACGTCGCTGCGGACCGCGGAGGGGCTCTCGGAGTTCACCCGCAATCTCGCCCAGGTCGCCGTCCTCGACATCGACTACCGCTGGGACGCACTGCGAGTCGACGACACCGTCACCCTCCCGCTGCGCGACTTCCCGCACACCGTGACCAACGCCAAGCGACTGTGGGCTCCCCTCGGCGCCCATGAGACCCCCGCCGAACTCGTGGTCGCCACCCCGAAACCGCAACGGCTGGTGGAACAGTGGATTCCGGTACAGCGTCGCGCGCTGACCGCGCCGCGCAGCCTCCTCGTCGTCGACCACACGGGTGAATGCGCCGAGCTGGCCGCCGCCCTGGTCGCCGCCGCGGACCGCCACGGCGCCGACGCGCGCGTCATCGGAGCCGGCACGCCTTCGGGCCAGGACAACCGGGACCGGGCTGTGGGGACCGCTGACTCCGTGGTCGTGTTGCTGCCCGCTTCCGGCGACGACGACAGCGCCGGTGCGATCGACGCGCTGGCGCGGTTCTACGCCGAACGCGCCTGGGCCCCGGCGTTGTCCGCGCTGCGTCCCGGTGGCGAGTGCTGGCTGCTGACCGTCGGCGGCGAGACCGTCCACGACGGTGATCCGATTCCCGGGCTGTTCCAGTCGGGCGTGAGCGCCGGATTCCGCAGTGTGGGTATCGAGAACCCGGGAATCCTCTTCCGGCACCTCGATCTGGCCGCGAACGAATCCGCTCCCGCCCAGGCCGCCAAGATCGTCGGTGCGGTGCACTCCAGCGGGGAAGCCGAGCTGGCGCTGCGTGCCGGCAAGCTGTTCGTCAAGCGCCTGGTCGTCGATACCACCGATGAAACCGGTTCGCTCGGAACAGATCTCGATCACGTGGTGATCGTCGGTGGTACCGGTCAGCTGGGTCTGCGGTTCGCCGATCAGCTGGCGCGTACCGGAGCGGGCCGTGTCACGCTGCTGAGCCGCAGCGGCGAAACCGAGGCGCTGGCACCGGAACTGGCTCGGCTGCGTGGTATCGGCGCGACCGAGATCGTGGTGCGGTCGTGCGATGTCAGCGAGGTCGACGCCGCGAAGGCGTTCGGTGCCGAGATCGCCGATCGCCCGGTCGACCTGGTGATTCACGCCGCGGTCAACTATGTGGACGCCGAACTCGACCAGATCACCGACGACGCCGTGCGCACCGCCGCCGCCGCGAAGCTGCGCGGCCTGGACAACCTGATCGACGCGGTCGCGCTGACCGTGGACTGCCGGGTCCTGCTGTGCTCGTCGATGGCGGCGACGCTGGGCGGACGCGGACAGGTCCTGTACGCGGTGACCAACCGCATGCTCGACGTGGCGGCCCGCAGGCTGCGCGCCCGTGGCATCGCCGCCGCGAGCCTGCAGTGGGGGCTGTGGAGCGTGGCCGGCCCGCTCGACGATGCCGGGTTCGCCCGGGTCGAGGAGGCCGGCGTGTTCCCGATGGTGCCCGCGGATGCGATCGAGGCCGGGCTCGCCGCGCCGGTGCGCGACGGCATGATCATCGCCGCCGACTGGGATTTCCTGCGCGAGGTGCTCGGCGCGTTCGGCCAGGCCAGCGTGCTCACCGGGCTCGAATCCGCCACGCCCGCACCGCAGGTGGCGCTGGCGCCCGCCGAGACGGTGAGTGCGGTTCCAACGGCCGCCGCGGCGCCCGCCGCACCCATCGACAGTTTCCCGCTCGACCTGCGCATGCGCACCGAACTGCTCAAGGTGATCGGCGGTGACAGCGCCGAATCCATCGACGCCACCATGCCCTTGGTCGCACTCGGCCTCGATTCCCTGCAGGCCTTGGACTTCCGCAAGCGCGTGAAAGCGGAACTGGATCGCGATCTGCCGGTCGCGGCGATTCTCGGCGGCGCATCGCTCGACGATGTCGTGCTGCTCATGGCACAGAACACCAACCAGGGCTGAGGGGCCGAAGAACATGTCTGACACCGAAGCCACCCTGTCCGTCGCCGAGCGCCGCAAACTGCTGCTCCAGCAGAAGCTGCGCGAACGCGGCATGGCCGTGGTGAACGCCGAACCCGTCGCCGTAGCGCGTATTCCGGTGGGGGAGCGGCGCGCGCTCACCCCCGGCCAGCGCCGCATGTGGTTCCTGCAGACCCGCGACGCCGACGACACCGCCCTCAACATCTGCGTCGCCTACCGCCTCACCGGCCCGCTCGACGCTCACCGTCTGCACGCGGCGTTCGACCAGGTGGTGGCTCGCCACGACATCCTGCGCACCACCTACGGCGCGGACGTCGACGGCACGCCGTACCAGGTGTTCGCCGCCGACGTACAGGCCGAATGGTCGACCCACGACCTCACCGAGCTCGCGGAGTCGGGTCGTGACCTGCGGGTGGAGGTGCTGGCCCAGCGTGAGTTCGGTCGGCCGTTCGCGCTCGGCACCGAACTCCCGCTGCGCGCCACGCTGATCCGCACCGGGACCGACGAGCACGTCGTGCTCCTCACCATCCACCACATCGCCTGGGACGACGATTCCTGGGCGGTGTTCTTCGCCGAACTGAACGCCGCGTACCGGGCCGGGCAGCCCAGCGCCTCGCCCGACGAAGCGAACGCGGCCGACGGTGGCGCCGCCGGCCGTGACACGGTGCAGTTCGCCGCGATCGCGTCGACCGAGGAACCCGCCGAGGCCGACGTGGCGTTCTGGCGCGAGGCCCTGCGCCCGCTGCCCGAACCCCTCGAACTGCCGGGCTCCGCCTCGGCCACCTCCGGCCGCAACGCCCAGCGCCGCACCCACCGTCTGCCGGCCGAGCTCGTCACCCGCACCGAACAGTTCGCCCGCGAACAGGCCGCGACCCCGTTCATGGTGCTGCTCGCCGGTTTCGACGCGCTGATCCACCGCTACACCGCCGCCGACGACTTCCTCGTCTCCATCCCGGTGACCGATCGCCCCGCGGGCACCGAACAGCTCATCGGCTACTTCGGCAATACTCTGCTGCTGCGCGCCACCATGGGCGCCCATGCCGACTTCGCCCAGCTCGTCGCCGCGGTCCGCGACACCTGCACCGGCGCCTTCGCGCACCGTGGCGTCGGCATCGATCGTGTCGTCCGCGAGGCGAACCCGGATCGGGTGGCCGGCCGCGACGGCTTGGATCAGCTGGTCCGCCTCGGTTTCTCGGTGCGCAAGAGCGCCGACGGTTTCGCCCTCGACGGCGTGAGCTCCACCCAGCTCGAACTCGGCGCGGCGAGCGCGCAGGTGCCGTTGGCGCTGGCCATCGTGCTCGAGGCCGACGGCACCGCGGTGGTGGAGGCCGAGTACCAGACCGATGTGCTCGCCGAGGGCCTCGTCGACCAGTTGCTCGCGCACTTCGGTCAGCTCCTCGACAGTGCGTTGCGCGAGCCGCGACGCAGGCTCGCCAACCTCGACATGCTCGGTGCCACCGACCGCGCGGCCCTGCTGGATCGCTCGCACGGCGCCCTCGTCGACGAACCGGCGACCACCTTGGTCGCGCTGCTGGAATCGGCTGCGGCCGCCGCACCCGCCGCGCTCGCACTGCTCTCCGACGACACCGAGCTCACCTACGCCGCGCTGCACGCGCGCGCGAATCGCCTGGCCCACTGGCTGATCGGGCAGGGCATCGGTACCGAGGACCTCGTCGGCCTTCGCTTCGGCACCTCGGTGGAGTTCATCGTCGCCGTGCTCGCCGTCCTGAAGGCCGGTGGCGCCTATCTCCCGATCGATCCGGCCTACCCGCAGGATCGCATCGAGTACCTGGTCGAGGACGCGAACCCCCGATTATTGCTCGGCGCAGTCGAATTGGCCGCTGCCGAAGAGATGGCGGCGGGGCTCCCCGCGACCGCGCCCACCGATGCCGAGCGCCTGCGTCCGCTGCTCCCCGCGAACCTGGCCTATGTGATCTACACCTCCGGCTCCACCGGCAAGCCCAAGGGTGTTCCGGTGCCGCACAACGCGATCGCCGAACACATCGTCTGCTTCACCGCCGACTGGAACATGACCGCCGCCGACCGCCTGATGCAGTCGTCGTCGGTGAGTTTCGACGCCTCGCTGGTCGACATCGCGATCACCCTCACGGTCGGTGCGCAGCTGATCGTGCCCAAGCCCAACGCTTTCCGCGATATCCGCTACGTCGCCGATCTCATCACCCGCCGCCAGGTGACGGTGCTGCACATGGTGCCGTCGATGCTGAGCACGTTCCTGCTGCTGCCCGAGATCAGCGAATGGCAGTCGCTGCGCCAGATCCCCGTCGGCGGCGAGGCGCTGCCCGGCGAGGTCGCGGACCGGTTCTTCAACACGCTGGAGGCCGAACTCCGCAATCACTACGGACCGACCGAGGCCGTCGTCTGCTCGACCCATATGCCGGTCGCGGGACCGCAGGGCACCGGCGTGGTGCCGATCGGCATCCCCAACCGCAACGTCTACACCTACGTCCTCGACGAGGCATTGCAGCTGGTGCCCGACGGCGTCGTCGGTGAGCTCTACCTCGGTGGCGACCAGCTCGCCCGCGGCTACCTGGACCGTCCCGCGCTGAGCGCGCAGCGTTTCGTCGCCGACCCGTTCGCCGCGGCCGAGGGCGGCCCCGCGATGGGTGCCCGCATGTACCGCTCCGGTGACCTGGTGCGCCGCAACACCTTCGGCGAGCTCGAGTTCGTCGGCCGCGCCGACGAACAGGTGAAGGTGCGTGGTTTCCGCATCGAGCTCGGCGAGGTCGAGGCCGCGATCGCCGCGCATCCCGCCGTTGCCCACTGCGTGGTCGTGGTGACCGAGGACCCCGCCATCGGCGCGATGCTTGCCGCCTATGTGGTGCCCGCCGAGGGCACCGTCGACCTCGAACAGGTCCACGCGTTCGCGGCAGGCGGACTGCCGGAATACATGGTGCCCAGCGCGTTCGCGGTGATCCCCGAGATCCCGCTCACCGTCAACGGCAAGCTCGACAAGCGCGCTCTGCCCGCGGCGACCCCCGCCGTGGTGCGCACCCACCGCGCCCCGGCCACGGCCACCGAACGCAAGGTGTGCGCCCTGTTCGGCGCACTGTTCAACCTCGACGAGGTCAGTGCGGAGGACTCCTTCTTCGAACTCGGCGGGCACTCCCTGCTCGCGGCCCGCCTGGTGGCCCAGGTCCGCGCGGAGTTCGGCATCGAACTCGACGTGCGCGTCGTGTTCGACAGCCCGACCCCCGCCGCCCTGGCCGCAAACCTGGTCGCTCGCTTCCTGGCGGAGTTCGATATCGACCTCGACGCCGTCGACAACGATGTCGAGGACGCCCCCGCCGAGAGCGCGCCCGCGGAAACCGCGACGGCGGATACCGCGACCGCCGGACCGGTGCGGTCCACTCGCCCCGCGATCGGTGGGCGCCCGCGCGGCGAGCGCGTTCCGCTGTCGTACTCGCAGCTGGCTATGTGGTTCCAGTACCGGATGGAGGGTGCGGGCTCGGTCGGCAACCTGCCGCTGGCCCTGCGCTTCGACGGCGCACTCGACATCGCGGCCCTGCGTGCCGCGCTCGATGACGTGGTCGCCCGGCACGAGTCGCTGCGCACCACCTTCCCCGAACACGACGGCGTGCCCTACCAGGTGGTGCACCCCGCCGCTCCGGTCCCGCTGCCGGTGCGCGAGATCGCCGCCGACCAGCTCACCGAGGCACTCGCCGAGATCGCCGACTACCACTTCACCCTCGACGGTGAGCCGCTGATCCGCGCCGAACTGCTCGTGCTCGACGCTGGCGCCCACGTGCTCTCGCTGCTGGTGCACCACATCGTCGCCGACCACGCCTCCTTCGGCGTGCTGCTCGACGACCTCACCGCCGCCTACCGGGCTCGCAGCGAACAGGGCGGCGCCCCGGACTGGGCGCCGCTGCCGGTCCAGTTCGCCGACTACGCGCTGTGGCAGCGTGAACTGTTCGACCAGGCCGCGCCGAGCGCGTTCGCCACCGACCAGATCGAGTACTGGCGGGCCACGCTCGCGAACGTTCCCGAGGAGATCGCGGTCGCCCACGATCGGCAGCGTCCGCCGGTGCTCGGCAAGCGCGGCGAGGTGGTGACCTTCTCGCTGCCCGCCGCCGTGCGCTCCGGGCTCGAATCGCTCGCGGTCCGCAGCGGCGCCACCGAGTTCATGGTGTGCCAGGCCGCGGTCGCCACCCTGCTGCACACCCTCGGTGGTGGCACCGACATCACCCTCGGCACTCCCGTCGCGGCGCGCACCGATCCGGCGACGACGGCGCTGATCGGGTTGTTCGCCAACATGGTCGTGCTGCGCAACGACCTGTCGAACGCGCCGACGTTGCGCGACACCGTGGTTCGGGCCCGCAATGTGGTGCTCGACGCCAACGCCCACCAGGAGCTGCCGATCGAGCGCCTGGTCGAAGCGCTCAACCCGCGTCGGTCGCGCTCGCGGAACCCGTTGTTCCAGAGCATGATCCACTTCCGCGGCGCCGACTGGGCACCCACCACGCTCCCGTTCGCTACCTCGGGGGAGAGCACCGTCACCGTGCTGCCCGCCGACTTCGACGTCTCGTTCCTGGATCTGAACCTGAGCCTGAACGTGACCGCCGACGGCGGCATGGACGTCCGCGTCGTCGTCAACGCCGATCTGTACGACCCGGCCACGGCCGCGCTGATCGCCGACGCGCTCGCCGCCACGCTGCGCGCCTTCGCCGAAACGCCGGACCTGCCGGTCGCCGACCTGCGTGTGCTGCCCGCCGCGGATCTCGAGCGTCTGCTGGCCACCCCCGCCCCGGTGGCCGCGAGCGCCGTCGCCACCGGTGCGGCGACCGACTCCGACACCGAGCGCACCCTGATCGCGCTGATCGAGGAACTGCTCGAGATCGACGACGTCGTCGGCGAGGACAACTTCTTCGCCCTCGGCGGCGACAGCGTCATCTCCATCCAGTGGTCGGCCCGCGCCGATGCCCTCGGCCTGCCGCTGTCACCGCAGATGGTGTTCGAATGCGCCACGATCACCGAACTGGCCGCTGCCGTCGACGCCGCCGCCGGTGACGCGACGCAAGCCGATGAGCCCGAACAGGTTTCGCACGCGCCGATGAGCGCGTCGGGCCTGGAATCCGACGCCCTGTCCGCGCTGACGGCCGCCTGGTCCGCGCAGGGATGAGCACGAACGTCGGGATGAACGAGCAGTTAGGAAGGGACGCAGCATGAGTGCGCCGCAGATCGAAGACGTACTCGCGCTGAGTCCGCTGCAGGAGGGGCTGTTCTCGCTCTCCCGGCTCACGGGCACCGAGATCGACCTGTACACGATGCAGTTCGTGGTCGATATCGACGGCCCGCTCGACACCGGCCTGCTGCGTCGCAGCGCACAGGCCATGCTGGACCGTCATCCGAACCTGCGTGCCGCGTTCTGGGACACCGACGTGCCCAAGCCGGTGCAGATCATCCCCTCGCGCGCGGAGTTGCCGTGGGCCGAACGAGACGCGCTCACCACGGAATTCGAGGCCATCGCCGAATCCGAGCGACGCGTCCCGTTCGCGCTCAGCCGTGGTCCCGCCCTGCGGGTGCTGCTGCTCGACGTCACCGACGCGCCCGAGCCGCGCAAGCGGATGATCCTCACCGCGCACCACATCCTGATGGACGGCTGGGCGGTGGCGGTGTTCTTCACCGAACTGCTCGCCGTCTACCGGGCGGGCGGCACCCTCGACGGTCTGCCCGCGCCCCGTCCCTACCGTGACTACATCGGTTGGCTCGGTGCGCAGGACCACGACGCCGCGGCCCGCCGCTGGGCCGAGTACTTGCAGCAGGTCAGCGCACCGCTGGTATTGGCCGACGGCACCGGCGATCGCGGCTCCGCGGTTCCGCAGACCACGCGACTCCGGCTGTCCGCCACCGAAACCGACCGGCTGCAACAGTGGGCGCGCACCAACGGGATGACGCTGAACACCGCCGTCCAGTTCGCCTGGACGCTGCTGCTCGGCCGCATCACCGACCGTCGAGACGTGGTCTACGGCACCACCATCTCCGGCCGCCCCGAGAAGCTCGCGGGCGTCGAGGGCATGGTCGGGCTGTTCATCAACACCGTCCCGGTCGTGCACCGCCTCGACTCCGCCGAGCCGGTCGTCGCGCAATGCGCACGCCTGCAACGCGATTCGGCAACCATGCGCGACATCGGGTATCTCAGCCTGTCGACCCTGCAACGCGCGGCCGGTCACGGCGCCCTGTTCGACACCCTGTTCGTGTTCGAGAACGCCCCCATCGACGACGCCATCCAGACGGTCACCGCCCCCGACGGCGCCCGGTTCCGGCCGATCGAGATGGAAAGCCTCGCGCACTACCCGCTCACGGTCGTCTCCCACCTGAGCGACGGCGAACTGCTCGTCCTCGTCGAAGCGATTCCCGCGCTCCTCGGACACCTCGACCCCGCCGACCTCGGGGCCCGGATGCTGACCGTCCTGCGCACCCTGCCGACCCTCGACGCCTCCGCGACCACCGATGCGATCGACCTGCTCACCGAGGCCGAGCACGCCGAACTTCGCAGCGCCGCAACGGATACCACTGCGCCGCCGACCGCCACCCCGTGGGAACTGTTCGAGCGGCAGACCACCGCCACCCCGGACGCGATCGCCCTCACCACCACCTCGGGCGAGGTGTTCACCTACCGTGCGCTGCACGAGGAAGCCTGCCGGTTGGCCGGGGAGTTCGCCGCGCACGGTGTCGGCCCGGAAACCGTTGTCGCCCTGATGCTCCCGCGCAGCCCGCGCTCGATCATCACCATCCTGGCGACGTTCGCCGCGGGCGCGGCGTACGTCCCGGTCGACATCACGCTCCCGGCTGCCCGGATCGCCTCGATTCTGCGCCAGTCGAACCCGGTCCTCGCCGTCGTCCTCGACCGAGATCGGACGCTGCTCGACGGCGTCACCGAGCCGGCGGCCGACACCACGGCCGACCGATCGGTGCCGGTATTGGCGCTCGACGAGCCTGCCGTCATCGCGCGGGTCGCGGCCCGGCCCGCACAGGCCCCAGCGGTGAATCGCGAACTCGACCACAGCGCCTACATCATCTTCACCTCCGGCTCCACCGGCGAACCCAAGGGCGTCGTCGGCACGAACGCCGCCCTGGCGGGCTACTTCGCCGACCACCTCGAGCGCTTCTACCGCCCGGCGATGACCAAGCTCGGCCGCCCCCTGCGGATCGCGCACGCCTGGTCGCTCGGCTTCGATGCCTCCTGGCAGCCGATGGTCGGGTTCTTCGCCGGGCAGGCGCTGCACCTGTTCGACGCCGAAGAGATGCGCGACGCGCACCGAATCGTTTCCGGCATGGCCGAATTCGACATCGACATGATCGACACGACCCCGTCGATGCTCGCCCAGCTGGCGGCGGCGGGCCTGCTCGATCGTGAACTGCCGGTGCTGGCTCTCGGCGGCGAGGCGATCGACACCGCCCTGTGGGCGCGGTTGCGCGCGCTCCCCGCAACGGCTGTGTACAACTGCTACGGACCCACCGAGACGACGGTCGAAGCGGTGGTCGCGCCCGTCGCCACCTCGGAAATCCCCACGATCGGCACCGCCAACGGTGGCATGGTCGGCTACGTGCTCGACTCCCGGCTGCGCCCGGTCCCGCAGGGCATCGTCGGCGAGCTCTACCTGTCGGGCGTGCAGCTGGCCCGCGGCTACCTCGGCAAGCCCGCCATCACCGCGGACCGTTTCGTCGCCGACCCGACGCGCCCCGGTGCGCGCATGTACCGCACCGGCGACCTCGTGCGCCGGCTCCCGGGTGGCCGCTTCGGTTACCTCGGCCGCGCCGACGCCCAGGTGAAGGTGCGCGGCTATCGGATCGAGGTCGGTGAGATCGAGACCGCGCTGCGGCGTTCGGCCGATATCGACACCGCCGCGGTGACCGTGGTGCGCCGTGCCGGTGGCGCCTCGCTGGTCGGCTTCGTCGTCGGCAAGGCCGGTCGCGCCGTGATCGTCAGCCGGGTGCGTGCCGATCTCGCGCAACGCCTGCCCGCGTACATGATTCCCGCGCGGATCGTCGTGATGGACCAGCTGCCGGTGAACGTCAACGGCAAGCTCGACAGTCCCGCGCTGAACGAGCTCGCCGAGCAGTCGCTGTCGGTCGCCGACAGCAACGCGGCCGCCGAGACGCCCACCGAGATCGCGCTCAGCGAGCTGTTCGCCGAACTCTTCGACGGCCGTGCGCCCGGCATCGACGCCGACTTCTACGAACTCGGCGTCGACAGCATCGTCGCGATCTCGCTGGTCAACAAGGCCCGCCGCCGCGGCCTCGCCCTCAATCCGCGCATGGTGCTGGCCTGCCCGACCATCCGCGAACTCGCCGCCGCCGTCGATGACGCACCGGCCGCCGCAGCGCAGTCCGGCGCCGACGCCTACGGTGTGGTCGCGCCGCTGCCGGTGGTCTCCTGGATGTACGAATACGGCAACTACCGCCGCTTCACCCAGGCCGCGCTCCTGCGTCTGCCTGCCGGAATCGACCGTGCGGCACTGGAATCCACCCTCCAGGCCCTGCTCGACGCGCACGACACCCTGCGCGCGGTGCTCACCGATACACCGGACGGCCCGCGCATGGTCACGCGCGCGCCCGGCGTGGTGAACGCCGGCGACCTCGTCATCGAAGCACCGCGAGGGCTCAGCGGCACCGAACTCGACACGGCCATCACGAAATACGCGCGGATCGCCAACGACGCGATCGACCCACGGGCCGGGGAAATGGTTCGGGCAGTGTGGTTCGCGGGTGATGCTGCCGAAGTCGCAGGCGCGGCTGATCCGGCCGGCGTGCCGGGCTCCGGCGCCGATGACGACATCCTGCTGCTCGCGGTGCACCACCTCGCGGTCGATGTCGTGTCCTGGCACATCATGCTCGATGCCCTCGCCGCCGCCTGGCAGCAGATCCAAGCGGGCGTGACGCCGAAGATGCTGCCCGAGTTCACCTCCTACCGGCAGTGGTCCGAGGCCATGTGGCAGCGCGCTTCCGCACCGGAAGTCCTTGCCCAGCGCGACTACTGGGCCACGCAGGTCAGAGAGCCCGACTCTGCCCTCGGCTCCCGGCATCCCGCACCGGCCACCGACACCTGGTCCAGCCTGCGCGTCAGCACCGTCGCGACGCCGGTGGCGGTCACCGACCGTCTCCTCGACCGCGTCGGCAAGGACGAGGGTGTCCGCGAGTTCCTGCTCACCGCCCTCACCATGACCATGGCCTCGCTGCACGCCGACAACGGAAACGACCCGGCCGCAGGCGCCTTGATCGCCATGGAGGGTCACGGCCGCGCCGACACCACCCTCGGCACCGACACGGCCAACACCCTCGGCTGGTTCACCAGCGTCTTCCCCGTCCGCCTCGGCGTCGGTGACAACGCGGTGGATATCGCACGTGCGCAAGCGGACCCGGCTGCCGCCCGTGCTCTGCTCGACTCCGTCTCGACGCACCTGCGCGAAATCCCCAACCAGGGATTGGATTACGGTCTGCTGCGCTACGTCAACCGCGCGGCGGAACTCCGGTCCGCCGCCGAACCCCAGGTCGAATTCAACTACCTCGGCCGAATCGACCTCAGCGGCAACGAATCCGACCCCTGGTCGCTGCTCGTCGGCGAACACGACACAGCACTTCCGCTGGACCCGGAACCAGACCTACCCCTGCGCTACGCGGTCGACGTCATCGCGGGCATCGGCACCACCCCCGAGGGTCCGGCCCTGACAACCAACTTCCGCTGGAGCGCGTCCCTGTTCACCGAAGACCAGGCCGCGCGCTTCGCTGAACTCTGGGAGCAGGCCATCATCACGCTCGCCGACGTGGTGAACGGGTAGGACGCCGAGGCTGGGCGATGCCGGTGCTGCGTGGCCGCATCGTCGCTTCTGCACGCGGAGTCAGCCGGGCTGGCTCTCGCTCACACGGTGCGCGTCAGTCGGTGTGCGGCTTGGCGAACTCTTCGATCAGCACGGGATACTGTTCACCGCCGTGACCTGCGGCGATAGAGCGGTCTGCCATGGCCTTGAACAGCTTCGGGAGCTCGGCGTTGACGCCGAGCGCCTCGCACTCCTCGATGAGGTGCGCCATCGTTCGCGCGTCGGTCTCCAGGGCCGCCACCGTGGCGGGATAGGAACCGCTGTCGATCTGCTCGGCGTAGCCGGGCAGCCAGGTGGCCACCCCGGCCGCCATCATCTGCGCGAACGGGGCGAACGTCGCGGCGTCGACACCGGCGGTTCGGAGCATGGCGGTGCCCTGGAGCCAGGCGTTGAGGACGCTCCACATCATGGTCAGACCCGCCACGTCGTACAGGGCGGCTAGGCCGTGGTCGGCGCCGAGATAGGTGACGGTGCCGAGTGCCTCGAGGGTTTTCCGGTGTGCGTCGAAGTCGGCCTGTGGACCGCTGTGCAGAACTACCGCGTCGGGAGTTCCGATCGCCTGCGGGATGGCCATGATCGCGCCGTCGAGGTATCGGGCGCCGCGCTGTTCGAACCAGCGGGCCGTTTCGCGAGCCTGGGCGGAGTCGCCCGAGGTGAGGTTGAGCAGGGTCGTGCCGTCGACATCGCTCGCGGCGAACAGATCGCGCACGGCCGGGTAGTCGGTGACGCAGACGATCGTGATCGCGCTCGCCCGCAGGGCGGCACCGATGGTCGGCGCGAGTCGCGCACCCTCGGCCACCAGCCGGTCGGCCTTGGCGGGCGTCCGATTCCAGACGGTGGTGGGATGTCCGGCCGCGAGGAACGCGCCGGCGAGCGATCGACCCATGAGGCCGAGCCCGATGACAGTCACAGGTGTTTCGGTTGCGTTGTGCATGGCAGCATCATCAACGTTGATACCGGTATGAAGGTCAAGTGAGGTTGCGATGCGAATCGGCGAACTGAGTACCCGCACGGGCGTCAACGCCCACCAACTGCGCTACTACGAAGCCCAGGGCCTGATGGTCGCCGAACGCAGCCCGAACGGCTACCGCGAATACGACGACACCGCCCCGTTACGCGTGAAACAGATCCGCCACCTGCTCGGCGCCGGCCTGTCCTCCGAAGACATCGCCTACCTCCTACCCTGCGCGGAAGGCGAAACCCCCACCCTCCCCGCCTGCCCAGACCTGCTGTCCGCCATGCGAACCCGCCTCCACCGCCTCGACGACCAAATCGACCGCCTCACACAATCCCGCGACGCCCTGGCCGTCTACATCGCCGCCGCCGAACGCACCACCAGCGACACCTACCCACCCTTCGACGGATCCGACCCGATCCCCGCCTGAGCGATGGCCGTCGGCCGGAGCCGGTCGGTAGACCCGAACGCCGGGTGGCTCAGGCTGTCCCCACACGCCGCCGCAACAGACAGAATTCGTTGCCCTCGGGGTCGGCCAGCACATGCCAGGTTTCGGCGCCGGTCTGTCCGATGTCGACCTTGCGGGCGCCCGCACCGAGCAGACGTTGAAGTTCTTCGTCCTGATCGCGGTCGGTCGCGTTCACATCGAGGTGCATCGGCAGTTTCCCCCGCCTGGGGTCGGTGCTCAGGCTGAACAACAGAGTGGGTTGCGGTCCGCCGAATTCGGTTCCCGGCGCGCCGATCTGGACGTCACCCTCGTCCCGGTCGAGCACGATATAGCCGAGCACTTCGCACCAGAAGCCCGCCAGCAGGTCCGGGTCGGCGCAATCGATGACGAGTTCGGTGATCTTGCAAGCCATGAACGCGACCCTACGCCCGCACCCGACCCCTCACGCCTGGTGAACACCAGCCTTGGGCCAGACCCCATCGGCCCGATGCCCCCGTATCGCCATCCCCGCCACCCGCACCGTCGTGTGGTCGTTCCGCCCGTCCTCCACCCTGACCGAATAGTCCACAGCACTGACCCTCAGCACCCGATCGAACCGGTGATCCGCCCCACCGAACTCATAGGTCACCCCCATCGAGTCTTCCGAAGACTTCCGAAAAACCACGTAGATCGCCACAGACTCCTCCTTCCGGCAGCCGAATGTCGTTGGTCAGCAGCGCATTCGAGTGCTGACACAGTGGTGGCTTATGAGGTGGCTCGATTGAGGATGTCGGTGTAGAGCAGGCGCCCGCCGAGTAGCCGGAGGGCAGCGAGACGGGATTTGGCACGGCCGAGTTTTGTGGTTCGGGCGCCGCGTTCGTAGTAGAAGACGTCCCACCACCCGTCATCTCCCTCGATCAGACACCAAGCTTGTTCGCGCAGTTCACCTTCCGAGACAAGGGACGCGGGCGCATCGACATGGGAGAACCGAGCGAGTTGGCTGATCGGATTCGGGGAGAACACATCGTCGTTCGGAGTCATACCGCAATCTCCTCGATGAATCCCGAGCCGACCAGATCCACGACCGGCATCACGGTGAAATACTGGTTGCCGCCACCTGGCCTGGCAAACCATGGAGCGACGGGGCCGGACCACACTGGCGTCGGTGTCAGGACTTTCCACCGTCGGTATCCGGATTCGGCGTAGTCGATCGGAAGCGAACGCGCGGCGAAGGGGGTTCCGATGTCGTAGAGCAGTCGAGTGAAGGTGGTGCCGAACGAGTCCATGATCCGACCCGGGGCGAGCCGAGTTGGTGTCCGGTCGGTGGGGGTCGCGAACCCATCTGGATGGAGTATCGGATCGGGCCAGCGCAGTAGCCGTCGGCCCGCCGAGGCTCCGACGTCATCAGGAGCCACGAACTCCCGCGCCCATTGCGCTTCACGCATACCGCCGAACAGATCACCGTCATCGAGAATCGACTGAACAGCAGGACTGCTGATCGGCGCGCCGCCGGCAGCTCCGGCAGTACCGCGACCCGGTGCCAGTGGCTGTGCCCCGTCGAGCGCTCCGCCGATCAACCCGAGGAAGCCGTAACACGCAGCGGCTTCGGTGTCGTATATGCACAGGTCATGTGGGCCGCCACGTTCGTACCAAAAGGCTTCGAACGAGCCGTCTCGGCCTGGTACCAAGCAATAACGGTCGTCGCGAAGTCTCCCGACCGAGGCAACCGAGTCGGGCACACCAAGTCCCCGCAAGATCATGGTGAGTTCGTCGATGTTCACGATGAAACCTCTTCTAGCTCAGTCGGAGAACGCGGCTTCGAGCTCGCTGTCGATACGTTCCTGCTCGGTATCGTCGAGCAGAACCGGCTCAAAATTGCGCGATCGGGCATGGTCGATGAACTCGGTGGGAACCGCGATTCCGTACTCCCGCACGAAGTATCCCCAGTATGTGGACCAGACCCACGTGCCGTCGCTCGACATCCCGGTCGGTACACCGTGGTCACGTGTCGGGTCGAGCGGGTCGGCCATCGACTGGGTCGTGACCAACGATTGACACTCCAGCAGGTAATGCGAAAGCGGTTCGCGGAGTTCGTTGTTCAGGCGTCCGACGAGGTCGGCCAAGCCGATTTCCGGCCACCCGTCGATGCCTTCGCGAGGGTCCTCCGAAAAATTGGGCAGTAGTTTCAACACTCAGCCTTCCCACTCGGAACGGTCCAATTCCTCGACTCTGCCGTCAGGGTGGAATCGATGGCATGTGTCAGGCAATCGTGGTACTTGCCAGGGGCTGATACTCCGCAGCCTGGCATCAACGCCGAGTCTGCCTCGGGACGTATAGAGGTATCCATCCGGCGCTACCACCGGCGTGCCGAGCGCTTGGGCAAGACTTCGTGCGAAATTGCCGTCGAGCCGTCCGGTATTGCAGGACAACAACCGTATGGGAGTGCCGGGTACATAGTCCGATCGATGGCGGATCAAATTGGCTAGCTCTCGCGCAGACATTGTTCCTCCTCCGGTCGAGTCCATGTTCACGCTGTCCGGCCGCCCATGCGCAACAACATCGTAGTGCCCCGCAAGTGGCGGAACACTCTGTACGTCCTGGTAGAAGCGATCGGTCGCGGACATAATCGAGAACCCTGGGCGGTCGTCCGCGAACGGATGAGTAGTGGGAGACGCCGCGGGGTTGCCACGTTCTTCCAAGCCTTCGGCAATCGGGACATCGACGTCAGAACCGGAAGTAGGTGCATGAGGAAGGGGATCGACCTCTCTCAGATATCCGGCATCGATAAGTGCCTGCACGCTGACCGGAAGATGGTGCTGCGATCCCAGCCCAGGTTCTCCCATCTGGGGAGCAATGCCGCCCTGCCACACAGGCAATGGCCGTAGGACCTCGTATTGGTGGTACGACTCACCGTCGAGGTTGGTCGGCGGCAGCGCTCGTTGCGGGTACGGAACACCCGCAGGTGATGTGAACCTGCCAGAAGGCCCACCGAATCGGTCGATGACCTCGCCCGGTTGGAGCACGGCCGGGTGACGGTCGGTCGGGCTGGAGAAGCCCTGTGGATATAGATTGCCGTCCGCCCAAGCGGGATCGCCGTTCGGGCCAGCGATCGACCGCAGCCAGGCGTCGCGGCCAACTCCGTGAAATGGGTCCCAGCCGTCGGGCAGCAGCGCGTCCACAGCGGGATTGCCGCGGCCGACGCCGGGCGGTGGATCGGGAAAGGCTCCCGTCCTGTTGCGGTGATCCCTCGCGATGGCCGACAGTTGGCTGTCGAGGGCTCGTAGTTGTTGAAGTTCGGCCTCGTCCATATCTGGATGGACGAGCTCGTCGGTAGTTACCGGTAGCCCGTTGGGTTGGAAGTAGTCGGCGACGGGCAGCGACTGGTCGCTGCTGTCGTAGCCTGCTACCGACGCGTTATCCGAGTCCGGACTCGAGGTCGTTTGGTAGTCGGTCGCCTGTGCGTCGATGTCGGTGGTGGGTTCAGCCGCGTGTGCGAGCCAGGGCGGGAGAGAAGGGGGGACGAGCGTGGCACGGTCGATCTCGTTGCTGAGTTGTTGAAGATCGCTCGGCGAGAGGGTGCCGGTGGAACTCGGAGCCAACCCGAGCTGATCGCGCAGCTGTGACGTCAGAGCTGTGACGTCTGCGTTCGGGTGAGTGGTGCCGGGTCGCCCCGTGTCGTCCACCCGTACCAGCATCTCGGCATCGGCCGGGTTACCCACGGGAACGAGGTCGACCATGAACCATTCCCCGTTGGGGAACTGGCTGCCCTGGTTGAACGTGGAGTCGGTTGCTTGTTGTAGCTGTTCGCTGAGGTCCGCCAACGACTGGGATCCGACACCTGGCCCAGATGCGACGTTGACGTTGATGCGCACAACTGTGACCGGCTGGCCGAGCGCATCGGGGTAGCGGTCGACTTGATACCTGCGGCTCCCGCTGGGTGCTCTGACTGTGACGGACCGTCCGATCTCGGGAGTCTCCGTGCGCAATAGTTCGCGGGCGCGGCGGGCCTGATCAGCCGGACCGTTCGTCGTGCTCGGACCGCCGTTGGACGGCGCAGTCGAACCGGACAGCGCAGGGGTGACCCCGGTGTCCTTCGCTACCGTTGCGTCGATTCCTGCATCGGCCGGGCGGCTCGCGTCCGACGTATCGACTACACCTCGAACGTCTCCGTTGTCGGCCACGTGCCGTTGCGCTGCCGACTCCACGCCGCCCTCGCGGCCACCATCGGGGCCAACGGTGTGTACGGACTGGCGTCCAGGGTCACCTTGTCGATGGTCAGATTGAGGTCTTCTCTGGTCGGCGGGGTTGTCGCCAGCGATTCGACCGTCACCAGGTACTCGATCGTCTCCGGGTCTTGCCGGATCTGTTGGAGCGTGAGTCGATTCAGTGGGGGATAGATCTGTTCGGCTTGGATCGGAGTCCCGGTCTCGATCGCCGCGTCGTACATCTCGCCGATCGTCGTCAGTGCCAGGCTCGACTGCGTCGTGACCACTCCGGTCTCCTTGTCCACCGCGTAGCTCGCCAGGCCTAGACCCGTCCCCTCCGCGATCTCCGCCGGGGTCAGAATCTCGCGGCAGATCCAGGCGTGTCGGCTCTGAAGGAGACTGAACTCCCGCGCCGGGAATATCTGAGCCAGGTAGTCCCGCACTTGTTCCGCTGTTCGGAGTTGTGGCGGCTCCATTCGCTGCTCCCTGCTGGTCAACCGTCATGAATCTGAACGAAGAGGATTGAGACGTCAGGCTCGCCGGTGGAGAATCCGAGAACGTCCGCTGTTGTGGGTCCCACCAGACTGGACCGCTCGCACCGATCGGGTAGACGATAGCGGTTGCGTGCCCGCCGCCGCCCTGCCAGTCGTTGAGGACCAGTGCCGACGAACCGGGTCCCATCTGGCTGATCCAGTCGTGAAGGGCCTGAAACCGGGCCGGGACGGACTGGTTTGGGTTCGCGAAGGTCTGCCATTGGCCACCGAGCCATGCTGCGGCGCGATCTGGGCCGTTCCGTTCTCCTTGCCGGCTGACAGTTCCGTCGGGAAGCAAATCCACCGTGCGAGGTGCGGAGACTTCTGGTCGGCCGTTGAACGACGCCAGCGCGGCAAGCGAGGCGTCGAGGCAGTTGATATTTCGCCCGGTGACGTGTGGTCCGCCGTCGTTGATCAACCGCCCGTAGGGATTTGTTCTCGGATCGGCACCGACCATGAACCGGTTGCCGTCGCGTAGGGCGTCTTCGACCGCGTGCTGGTGCTGGGGGATTTCGACGCCGCGCAGGTAGCCGGGCGCGAACACTCGCGTCCCGGGCATGTCGGCCAGGGGCGACGGCGTGTTGGCTCGGGCGATGTCGTTGCTGATCGCGCGAAGGTCGTCGGGGCTCAGCGGTGTGTCCGGTGTGCTCCGCGGCAAGCCCATGTGCTCGCGGAGGTCGTTGGACAGGTCGAACGGGTGTTGCTGCAAATTGAGCCGCAGGTCGGCGGCAGCCGGGTCGGTCGTCAGCTCGAGGTCGACGAGGAACTGGTCGCCGCTGTGGAGGTCCTGTGCATGATTGAAGGCCGCATCGACTGCGCGCTGGGCGAATTCGATCTC
Organism: Nocardia sp. NPDC056952; assembly: GCF_042674185.1. NCBI lineage: Bacteria > Bacillati > Actinomycetota > Actinomycetes > Mycobacteriales > Nocardiaceae > Nocardia > Nocardia sp. NPDC056952. Next base: position 486,228 of record NZ_JBHURA010000004.1, read on the forward strand.
CTGGCTCAGTTCGGCTGGAGACATCAGGTGCGTGTTGGGGATGTGGGCGCGGATCGTGGCCACCGAGACCCATCGGTTGCCGACCTGGAAGCGGCGAATCCGGTAGGAGGGGCGCGGTTGGGTCGGATTCTGGTTCGCGCCGACGGTGGTTGTTCGGCCGTCGTGCGGCGGTTGATGGCGTAGTGCGTCGCGCAAGTGGCGGGCATCGGGACTGTAACCCGGGTCGGGTGATCCGTTTGTCGGAGCAGGCGTCGGAGTCGAAGTTGTTGCGGGCGTGGTGTTTTGCGGTGTCTTCTGGGCAGCGTTGGTGGGGGTGGTGGTACTCGGCCGGCTGTCGGGACTCGTCGCCGGGCGCGTTTCGGGGGCTGTCGGCGGGGTCGGTGGGGCCGTGGGTTGTGCTGTTCCGGTGGTTGCCGGGGGCGTCGTTATCGATCTGGGCGACGACGGTGCTGATGGCGGGATCTGGCTGATCGGGGGCGTCGACGTGGGTGTCGGTGTGGCAGTGGGCGGCGGGGTCGACGTGGTGGGTGTTGCTGTGGAGTTCGTGGTTTGGGGCGCTGTCGCGGTGGTGGCGGTCGCTGTCGATGTGTCCGTTGAGGACGGCCGAGTGGTGTCGGCCGGGGTGTGGGTGGGGTTGTTCGAAGGGGTTGCCGGTTGGGAGGTTGTGGACAGCGGCGAACCGGTGGTTGCGGCGGGAGTCGAGGTCGGTGATTGCTGTGGGGCCGACTCCTGCGTGGGTGTCGATGTGGTCGGTTGTTGGGTGGTCGAATCCGGCGTGTTGGTGGGGGCTGGTGTCGTGGGTTGGGGATTCGCCGGTGATGTGGGGGTGGTGTCGGCTCGCGCGTTGTCGCTCGGGGGCGGGTTCTGTTGTCCGGTAGCGGTATTCGGGGCCGTATCGGTGGGGACGTTCGGCTGGGTCGAGGAATCCTGGTTCGGGAGGTCCAGCGAGGAGCCGGTGGGGTTGGGCGCTGGGGTGTCGCCCGTGGGCGATGCGTTCGTGGGGTTGTTCGAGGGCGAGGTGTCGCCGGTAGACGGTGTTTCGGTGGGGGCGTTGCTGTTCGGGGTCGATGGCGACTCGCCGGTCTGGGGTGTCGCGGTGGGGGTGTCGCTGCTCGGGTTCGATGGTGTGGTGTCCCCGGTCGGTGGGGTCGGGTTGGACCCGTTGCCGTTCGGGCTGGACGGTGTCGTGTCGCCGGGGGCGGGGGATCCGTTGGACGAGGGTGCGGTTTGCCCGGCGTCGGTGGATCCGTTGTTGTTCGGGCTCGACGGTGTGGAGTCGCCAGTAGGCGAAGTCTCGTTCGCGCCATTGCCGTTGGGGCTCGAAGGCGTGGATTCTCCCGAGGCGTTGGGCGAACCGTTTTGTGGGGTTGCGCCGTCCCCGGTGGGAGCGGTGGATGCTGGGTTCGTCGACCCGCCGGTGTCGCCGTTGTTCGGAGTCGCCGGCGCGTTCGGGCCGGTGTTGTCGGATGCGTTCGGGCTCTGATCACCGGACGGGGTATCGGTCCCTGCGGGTGTGGTGGAGCCGGGAACGTCGGTGCCCAGATCGGGAACGGTGGGGGCCGTGCTGTTTCCGCCGTGGCTGCTGGATTCCAGCGCGCTCTGGACGCCACCCGCTCCAGCGCTGGTGAAGGTGTCGACGCCGACATCCAGCTTGAATTCCTGGCCGAGGAAGGCCGCACCGACTCCTGCGGTGGCGACCTGGGCGGAGAGGTCGGCGCCGAGTTCGGTGACGGTGCCGCCGACTACCTTGCCCGCGAGTTTGCCCGTGGTAGAGGACGCGACATCGCCGAGCGCGCCGGTGCCGCCGCCGAGCAGGCCGCCTGCCGCGCCGCCGACCGCGCCGCCGAAAGTGGCCAGGCCCAGATCGGTCCAGCCGAATTTGTCGGTGGAGCGGTCGCCCTTGGCTACCTGGATCAGCCGCGCGCCGAGATCGGTGCCGCCTTCCTCGAGTGCTTCGAACGCGGCGCCGCGCAGGGCTAACCGGGCGGCTGCCTTGGCGGCGCCGCGGGTGAGCATGCGGGCGATGAGCTGCTTGATCGCCACCCGCACCGCGACTTGAGCGGCCACCCGGGCGGCCACACCGGCGACGGCGCCGACACCTGTCCACGAGGTCGCGATCGCCGCACCGATCTCCACCGCGGCGATGACCATCGTCGCGATGATCACCAGTTTGGTGTGCTCGATATCGTTGGCGCCGTCTTCGAGTAGTTCGGCCTGTTTCGCACACCACTTGCGAACAGCGGTGAAGGTCGCTTCGTCGCCCGACAGCAGCTTGTCGCGGTAAGCGGTGATGGCGGTGTGGGTTTCGCCTTCGGATAGCGCCGTCAGGGCGGCGTTCAGCGCGAGGGCGGCGCTGTCGTCGACCGTGTCGAGGGTGTTGGCCATGGCGGTCCACCCGTCGGCGACCCGGCGCATCGCCGTTTCGTCACCTTCGGGCCAATCACCCGCGCCGAGAATGTATTTGGCTACCCAGGCGAGCTCGTCGGGGATCTCGATGCCCACTACAGCGACCCTGTGGCCTTGTCGATCTCACCGGCGCGCGTCGTGTCCTGTGTCTGTAGCGCTTCGGCGACCTTGACCATGTTCTCGCCGAGTTGGGTCATCACCGTCGCCAGGCCGGTCACCGCCTTCTGGCCGGGCTCGACGCCGGGGGTGTAGTTCTTGGCGAACGACTGGCCGATCTCGTCGCTGCCCCAGCACTCACCCTCCGCCGCGATCACCGCCGCCAGCTTCTGGGCGCCGCTGGTGATCGTGTCGGCGACCGAGGTGAACGACGGCTGAGTGCCGCGCAGCGCTTGCGGGTCGGCTTTCAGCGAGCTCATCGGAGGTATCCGCGGTTGCGGAAGTATTCGCCTTCTTCGTCGTCGGTGTCATCGACGAGGCTGTGGGGTGAGTCGGTGACCGGTTCGGGGGCCGGTGGCGGGGGCGGGGTCAGCTGGGCGATGAGGTCTTTCATGCTGGGGGCGCCCGGGATCAGGTCGGGGAGGTCCGGCATATTCGCGCTCAGGTCCGACAAGGGCGCGAGGGCTTGCTGCTGGGTCTGAGCCGCTTGGGCGGCCACCTCGGCGATCGCCTCGGTGACCGATCGCCCGAGGGACGCCGGGGTCGACCGTTTGAAGGCGTCCGGCTCGAGGTGGACCTCCGAGATCCCCGCGATGGTCCCCGAGGCGCGGACCAGCCCGTCCGCTGACCAGGCGGTCACGAGCTGGGTGGCCTGGGACCGGGCGTCGAGCAGAGCCGACTTCTCAGCAGTGAAGGTATCCAGCATCGAATCGATCTGCGCACGCAAAGCGTTGTTCGACGCCTGTGTCGGCGCCGACCAGTCCTCGTTCATGAGACCCTCGATCTGTCGGAATGCACGTCATATGGTTGGACGCGCGAGACCCGTCGAGGGTTGCATGGTGTGACGCAGATCTCTACCGCTAGTGGGCCGGTGAGCCCACGATGATGCTGCCCACGTTGCACTCTTCGAGCTCGTCGAGGCCGGTGGCCGCGGCGAAAGCGGAGGTGTCGCTGAAGCCCTGGGCGACGACGCCGAGGTGCATGGCGGTGGCGGCCAGGTAGACGGTCTGCATGAGGACGCCGACGTGTTTGAGGATGTTGGCGTAGGCGACCTGTTCGTAGCTCCACATGACGCGGCCCGCACGGGCCGAAACCAGCAGCAGGACTTGCGGTTGCGCGCCGCCCGCCAGGGTCGCCGAGGTGGATTTGAGAAGCTTCTGGACGGCGGGGGCGTCGGCGGGCGCGACCGGGCGCAGGGCGTGGTCGGCCGAATCGTAGTGGTACATGCCGTTTTCCAGGCCCGCGACATTGCGCACCACGGGGTAGATCTCGAGTTCGTAGGCGCCGCCGCCGGAGGGGTAGGGGCGGGAGCCGTCCTCGCGGGTGCGGGCGGTGCGGAACAGCAATTCGCCCAGCTGCACCGAGGTGATGGGGGCGGCGTCGTCGAAGGCGCGGGTGGAGACCCGGTCTTCGATGGTGGCGGCCAGACTCGGATCGGACACGCGCAGCGACACCAGATCCGGCGCCGCCAAGGCGACCGGCTCGCCGTCGAACGACGCGCGGCGCAGGGGCAATTCGGGGAACTGGCCGTCGGCCCAGCGGGTGGGGCCGAAATCGTCCCAGGTCACCGTCCGGGCGCCGAGGGTGCTGCGGCGGTGGAACCACAGGTCGGGGGTGTTCCAGGAGCGAGTGGTGAACTCGCGCTCTTCCTCGTCGCCGTCGACCAGGAAGCCGCACCACTGCAGATCGGCCATGAACTGGGTCTTCACGGTGGCGGGCACCGGTGAATCGGCGGCGAGGGGGCCGTCGAGCAGGGCGAGCAGGCGCGGGTCGTGGATGCGCAGGTCGCACCACGCCTGCGGGTGTTCGAGGACGAAGCCCTGGTTGTCGCGGTGCAGGACAGCGAATTTCGACAGAGTCGCCGACCAGGTGGGCAGGGCCACCGTGGGGCGCGGCGCGGGGTCGGCGAAGGGGCGGATGCTGTAGAGGTCGCGGCCGCCGTCGCGGACCGTCACCGAGAGCCAGCCGCCGTCGGTGAGCTTGCGCATCAGGGCGGTGATGTCGTCGCCGGCTGCCGCGGTCGCCATTTCCGCCGCGGTCGCCGGGCCCTGGTTCAGGGTTTTCAGCGCTTGCAGCGCCCCCGCGCCCAGACCGGTCAGCTTCTCGTTGCGCGGCGGGTTGAGCAGCACCGCGCCGACGGGAGTCGTCAGGCAGGTGACGCCCGCGCGCAGGGCGAATCGGGTCTGGGCGGGGTAAGCGGAGGCGAGCACGGTGAAATCCTCGGGGGTAGAACCGGTCTGGGGCAGAGCCTATTTCGCGGCGGCGGCGAACGCGGGCTCGAGCTTGTCCAGCATGTACGGCACCGACAGTGCGCTGGGCTGGTTGATCGCGCTGATCTCCTGCGTGGTCAGGAAAACGACCGAACCCTTGCGCACCGACGGCAGATCGGCGTAACCCGGCAGCTGCCGGTACTTCTCGTCGAGGCCGGGGGAGTAGCCGGCCAGCAGAAGGTCGGCGGTGAGCTCGTCGACCTTCTCCGGCGACAGCGCCAGGCGGCCCTGATTGGCGGGCAGCGCGGTGAGGTTGGCCGGGATGCCCATGCCGAGTGCGGTGAACACCTTGGCCGAGCCGTCGTTGGGGTCGGTGAGCACCATCAGCTGAGCGGGGCTCGCGAGCCAGGTGCTGGCGAAAGTCTTGCCCTTCAGGCCGGGGTTGGCGGTGGCGATGGCGGCGACCTTGTCGTCGACCTTCTTGATCACCGCGCTCGCGTCGGACTCCTTGTGCAGCACCTTGCCAAGCGCGGTGACCTGGTCCTGCCACGGGGTGACAGCGTCCTTGGTCAGCGCGGGCAGGGTGGGGGCGACCTTGGACAGGTCGTCGTAGGTCTTCTGATCGGCGATGAACGGGTCGGCCAGGATCAGGTCCGGCTCGAGCGCCGCGACCTGCTCGGCGATATTGCCGGTGGTATTGAGGGCGGTGGCCGTCTTCAGGGACTCCGGCGTCCACGGCGGGGTGCTCTTGGACACCGCGGAGACGTTGTCGATGTAACCGACGGGGACCACGCCGAGGGCGAGGGAGCTGTCGAGCCACTGGTTGCCGAGGGCGACGATCTTCTTCGGGGTACCGGGGACGGTGGTCTCGCCGCGGGCGTGGGTGATGGTCACCGCTTCGCCCGAGGCGGCCTCGTCCTCGCTGGAACCGCAGGCCACGACACCGAAGGCGAGGGCACCGGCGAGCGCGGCCACCGCCGCGCGCCGCCAGCCGCGCGAAGTCCGAACAGTCGTCATGGGTACACCCTCCGTCGAGCAAGTTCCAGCGTAAGTCAGCCTAGGCTAACCTACGTCGCTTTTCGGCGGGAAGCTGTGCCCTTACAGCGTGACGCGCTGGTCCTGTGGCATGAACAGCTTGTCGCCCTCCTTCACCTCGAAGGTGGTGTAGAACTCGCCGATATTGCGAACCACCTGGTTGCAGCGGAACTCGTTGGGAGAGTGGGTATCCTGCAACCCCTGCAGCGTCGCTTCCTCGGTCTGCTTGTCGCGCCACTGCCGCGCCCACGACAGGAACATCGTGCGGAAATCGGGCTGCTCGCCGGAGCGCTGGGCCACCTTCTGGTAGGCGGCCAGCGCGATCTGCAGGCCGCGCAGGTCGGCCAGGTTCTCGCCGACGGTCAGCGCGCCGTTCACATGCTGACCCTCGGGCGCGCCCTCGGGAACGAGCACGTCGTACTGGGCGATGATCTGCTGGGTCTTGGCGTCGAACGCCGCGAGATCCTCGGGCGTCCACCAGTCGCGACGGTTGCCGTCGCCGTCGTACTTGGAGCCCTGGTCGTCGAAGCCGTGCCCGATCTCGTGGCCGATCGTGGAACCCACCGCGCCGTAGTTGACCGCGGCCTGGGCGTCCTTGTCGAAGAACGGGGGCTGCAGGTAGGCGGCCGGGAAGACGATCTGGTTGGTGGTCGGGCTGTAGTAGGCATTCACCGTCTGCGGCGACATGCTCCACTCCATCTTGTCCACCTCGGTGCCGAGGCGGGCGAACGCGCGCTGGGACTCGAACGTGTTGATGGCCAACAGGGATTCGATCAGCTTGCCACGGGTGACCTGCACCGACGAGTAGTCGACCCACTTGTCGGGGTAGCCGATCTGGGCGACGATCTTGTCCAGCTTGGCGATCGAGGCGTCGCGGGTCGGCTGGGTCATCCAGCTCGAATTGGTGAAGTTGTCGCGGTAGGCGGCGGTGAGGTCGGCGACCATCTCCAACGCGCGTTCCTTGGCCGCGGGCGGGAAGTGCTTGTCCACGTACAGCTTTCCCAGCGGTTCGCCGAGATTGTCGTCGACCACACCCACCGCGGAGCGCCACATCTCCGGCTTCTCCTCGATACCGCTCAGCACCCGGCCGACGAACTCGAAGCGCGCGTCGGCGATGGCCTTGGGCAGGAAGCGCGCGTAGTTGTTGGCGACATGCAGCTTGAGGTAGTCGCGCCACTGGGCGATATCGACCTCGCCCCACAGCTGCGCGGCCGCGGTGACGAAGGACGGCTGGCCGACCACCATCTTGTCGAACAGCGACTTGGGCCGGTCGGTCATGCCCGCCAGCCACGGATCCCAATCGAACTGCGGGCCGAGCGCGGTCAGTTCCTGCCAGCTCATCAGGTTGTAGGTGGCATCGGTGTTGCGCAGGCGAACGCTGTCCCAGTGCCCGGCGGCGATGCGCTTCTCCAGATCGACCGTCCGCTGCGCCACCCCGGCCGGGTCGGGCAGGCCGAGGCCCGCGGCCAGTTGTTCGAGGTAGATCTGATAGCCCGCGAGCTGGGCGGCGAACTCGGGCTTGCGGTAGTACTGCTCGCCCAGGGTGAGCCCGGACTGGCCGACGCTGGGGATATAGGCCTTGGAGTTCTTGCGGTCGATCCCGATGCCCATCCCGATCAGCCCGGCGATGGGCGCCTCGGCCATCACCTTCGCCAGCTCCGGCTTGCCTGCGGCCTTGTCGATCGCGGCGAACAGGCTGTTGAGCGGCGTGATGCCGAGTCGCTCGATCTCGTCGAGGTCCAGGCGCGCGTCGTAGAGATCCTTGATCTGCTGCGCCTCCGAGCCGTGCTTCGGATCCTTGATGCCCTCGATGATCGCGCGCAGCTGATCCAGGGTCCGGTCGTTGGCGTCGGTGATCGCGCCGACCGAGGCCTTGTCGGGCGGGAGCTGGTAATCGCGCAGCCAGGCGCCGTTGACGTGGCGGTACAGATCGTCCTGCGGGCGGATGGTGGGGTCGCCGCCGCCCAGGTCGACGCCCGTGAGCTGGACTTCGGTGGGTTCGGGCGAGCACGACGCCAGCGCGGCGGCCACGGGCACCAGGCCCATGGCGATCAGGAATGCGCGGCGGTCGACCACCGACGGACGACCGGACGATGTCACAGGACTTCCTTCCCCGATGCGGCAGCCGCACCCTGCTTGTTGCGATCCAGCTAGCTCGCACAGGCTACCGGCGCGACGCCGTCTCGGTGGGGTGGTGGCTAGGAAGACAGGCTCGAGCTGCCTGTCGCCAGGTCGCAGGCGAGTCCGCTGCCCGCGTTCAGGATTCGCATGACCGTCGGCACGCGCTTGGTCACCAGCGGTGTGCCGGTGGCGTGCAGCAGCAGTGACAGCTGCACCTCGACCTCGGTTTCGACGTGGTAGAACGCCGTGGCCTTGGCGACGGTGACGCCCGCGACGTTCACCTCGAGGTCGACGGTGTCGCTGGCGAAGAACTTGCCGTTGGCGAGGAAGTCGACCTGTGCGCCGACATAGTTGTCGAGGCCGACGACATCGATCTTGGAGGTGCAGCCGACGGTGAGCGTGTCGGTGAGCATGTCGATGACGGGGCCCGCGCTCGCGTGCGGTGCCACCATGGTGACGACGGCGGCGAACGCGGCGGCCGTGGTCGCGAGCCGGCGCTTCATCGGCAGGGTGATGTTCATGGCGGGACGTTAGCAACGGGTCGTGCGCGACGAAGGTGGTTTGAAACATATCCACTTCAGACTGCCCGGCGCACCCCGATTCGGTTCGTCCTGGAGGTTCACCTACACTAGAACGGTTGCCTGCGGGAGCTATGCCCCCGCAATCCGGCAGTGAACCCCCAGTGGAAGGTATTTCCGCTGGCAGGCGCGCGTCCGGAGGGTGACTGACCATGTGCGTCGGGTCGGCAATCCGGCGTACGTATACATCCAGGTCCAGGAGGTGCTGAAGTGATTCAGCAGGAGTCGCGACTGCGCGTCGCCGACAACACCGGAGCGAAGGAAATCCTTTGCATCCGCGTGCTCGGTGGCTCGTCGCGTCGCTATGCCGGTATCGGTGACATCATCGTCGCCACCGTGAAGGACGCCATCCCCGGCGCCAACGTGAAGAAGGGCGACGTCGTCAAGGCTGTCGTCGTTCGCACGACCAAGGAGCGTCGTCGTCCGGACGGTTCCTACATCAAGTTCGACGAGAACGCTGCCGTGCTGATCAAGCCGGACAACGACCCTCGTGGCACCCGCATCTTCGGCCCGGTCGGCCGCGAGCTGCGTGACAAGCGCTTCATGAAGATCGTTTCGCTGGCCCCGGAGGTGCTCTGACTATGAAGGTGCACAAGGGTGACACCGTGCTCGTCATTTCGGGCAAGGACAAGGGCGCCAAGGGCAAGGTCATTCAGGCCTTCCCGGCGACCGGCAAGGTTCTCGTCGAAGGCGTGAACCGCATCAAGAAGCACGTCGCGGATTCCGCGAACCAGCGTGGCGCGTCCTCGGGTGGCATCGTCACCCAGGAAGCCCCCATCCAGGTTTCCAACGTGATGGTCGTCGACTCCGACGGTAACCCGACTCGCGTCGGCTACCGCACCGACGAAGAGTCCGGCAAGCGCGTCCGGATCTCCCGTAAAAACGGGAAGGACATCTGACATGACCACCTCTGAGCAGACTCAGCCCCGGCTGAAGGCGCGCTACCGCGCCGAGATCAAGGACGCGCTGAACGGCGAGTTCGAATACGCCAACGTGATGCAGATCCCCGGCGTCGTCAAGGTCGTCGTGAACATGGGTGTCGGCGACGCCGCCCGTGACGCGAAGCTGATCAACGGTGCCGTCAAGGACCTCGAGCTGATCACCGGCCAGAAGCCCGAAATCCGTAAGGCCACCAAGTCGATCGCGCAGTTCAAGCTGCGTGAGGGCATGCCGATCGGCGCGAAGGTCACCCTTCGTGGCGACCGTATGTGGGAGTTCCTGGACCGTCTCGTGTCCATCGCGCTGCCCCGTATCCGCGACTTCCGCGGCCTGTCGCCGAAGCAGTTCGACGGCAACGGCAACTACACGTTCGGCCTCAGCGAGCAGTCGATGTTCCACGAGATCGACGTGGATTCCATCGACCGCCCGCGCGGTATGGACATCACCGTGGTCACCACCGCGACCAACAACGAAGAAGGCCGCGCGCTGCTGAAGCACCTCGGCTTCCCGTTCAAGGAGAACTGAGCACATGGCTAAGAAAGCACTGCGCATCAAGGCGGAGGCCAAGCCTAAGTTCGCCGTCCGCGCGTACACCCGCTGCCAGCGTTGCGGTCGCCCGCACGCGGTCTACCGCAAGTTCGGCCTGTGCCGCATCTGCGTCCGCGAAATGGCGCACCGCGGTGAGCTCCCGGGCGTGCACAAGAGCTCCTGGTGAGCTTGCGCTCCTCGTGAGCGCACCCGCCGCCTAGGCGAATACGAAGCAAGGCACGGACTCTCGACGGAGTCCGTGCCTTGCTGCGTTTGTGGGCATCTCAGTCGATGCGTTGAAGGGTTGCCCGGTGAGGTCGATCTCCCCACCGGCGACCAGGGCCCGCATGCGGGCGATCGCCTCGACGCGGCGGCGGCGATCGATGATCTCGCGCAATGCGGCGTTGACGGTGTCTTTTTTCGGGCTACGCATTCTGCGCTCCGGTCTATGTCAGAAATTCAAGGTCTGCCCAGGAGAGATCAATGACGAACGGGTGGTCGAAGTGGATCCCGTCGGAATCCTTGGGGGTCCATTCGCCGACCAGTAGGTAGTTGGCCGGATGTAGTGGCCGGACGCCTGCCGGGAGGGCTCCGTGGCTGGTCTCCAACGCGAATATCCGGACGCTCTCGATGGCGCTGTGCTCGCCGCGCAGCTTGACCTCCCAGTACCAGGGGATCTTCGCCCCCGCGTAACGAGCCTTCTTCGCCTCGATGTCGCGATCGGTGTTCGAAGGGGACAGCACCTCGCCGACCATCACGGCATCATCGCCGCGCACATAGGAATAGGCCTTCCCGAGGCAGCGGTGAATCATGAAATCCGGCGTGACGAAGTCGGAGCGGCCGTGGTCGCCGAAGAAGACGTTGGTCTCGGTGCGTACGCTCCAGCACTGCCTCGGGTCGATGCCCATGGCGGACTTGGCTGATTGTCGAAGACCGTTCCAGAGCAAGTTGCTGAATTCCTGATGCTCGCCCGGACCACGGCGAAGCCAGACCACGCGACCGGCCCACAGTTCGATCTGTCCGGCAACTTCCTCGGGGAGCTCCTCGAGCTGCTCCCATGTCATGAATTCAGGCAGGTCGGGGCGCTGGTGATGCGCGTTCGTCATGGCTCGATGATAGTCCGACGCCACTGTGTCCATGCTTCGTCGAGTAGCCGCGCGACGGCGTCGTAGTGCCTTCGTGCGTTCAGGTGCAGACCCGTAAGTGGGTGAGTACCGCTAGGACGCGGCGGTGGTCGTCGGGTTCCGGCTGTAGGCCGAGTTTGACGAAGATGCTGCGGACGTGGGTTTCGATGGTGCGTTCGCCGAGGAACAGGGCGGCGCCGATCGCGCGGTTGGAGCGGCCTTCGGCCATGAGTCGCAGGACTTCTCGTTCGCGGGTGGAGAGCGCGTCGAGTGGGACGGCGCCGTGGTGCGGTCGCGAGACCAAGCGGCCGACCAGGTCGGGATCGATCGCCGAGCCGCCCTCGGCGACCCGGTGTAGGGCTGTCACGAACTCGTCGATGTCGGAAACCCGGTCTTTGAGCAGATAGCCGAGGCTGCGCGCGCCGCCCGAGAGCAGGTCGAGAACGCTCTCGGTTTCGATGTACTGCGACAGCAGCAGCACCGCCGTCTCGGGAAAGTCGCGACGGATGACTACGGCGGCATCGATGCCCTCGGTGGTGCAGGTCGGTGGCATCCGGATGTCGACGACCGCGACATCGGGGCGGTGCGCGCGGACCAGGCTCAACAGTGCCGCGGCATCGCCCGCCTGTCCGGTTACTTCCATGCCCTCGTCCTCCAGCAATCGGGCGATTCCCTGCCGGAGCAGCGCCGAGTCGTCGGCGAGCACCACGCGCAGGCGAGGTGCGGTCGGCGCCTGGTGGTGGCGGACCGTCGCATGTTCGGCGGTGGCGTCGGCCGCCGCGGTGAGTACCGCCCGCGCGGCGGCCGCGAACGTGCCGCAGTCCGGATAGCGGTCGCCAGGGAGCTTGGCCATCGCCCGGGCGATGACCGCGTCGAATGCCCTCGGCAGGGTGTCCAGCAGCGCGCTCGGTCGTGGAATCGGGGCGTTGAGGTGGCCGTTCAGAATGGCCGCTCGACTCGGTCCTGGATAGGGCGGGCGGCCGGTGAGCAGATGAAACAGTGTGCAGCCCAGCGAGTATTCATCGGCCTGATGATCGATGGTTCGTCCTTCGATCTGTTCGGGGGCCGCGTAGCGGATGGTGGCGACCATCATCCCGGCGCTGGTGAGGTGCACGGTGTCGTCGAGCGCTTTGGCGATGCCGAAATCCGCCAGGAGCACCCGTTCGGGCTCGCCCGGCTGGTCGGGCGCGGCCAGCAGGATGTTCGACGGGTTGACATCGCGGTGGTATACACCTGTCCGATGCGCGTAGTCCAGGGCCGCCGCGACCGTTTCAGCAATGCGCACGGCCCGCTCCGGCGCTACCGGCCCGTCCCGCACCAGGCGCGCCGCATCGGTCCCCGGCACCAACTGCATCGCGATCCAGAGGCGATCGCCCTCGCGGCCACGGTCGTAGACCGCCACGATGGCGGGGTGCTCCAGCCGGGCGGCGTGGTCGGCTTCGAACTCGAATCGCGTACGGACGTAGTCGTCTGTGGTCAGCGAGGGATGCAGGATCTTGAGTGCGACAGTGCGTGGCAGTGTGGGGTGCCGCGCCGCGTAGACACAGCCCATGCCGCCTGCGCCCAGCACCTGCTCGATGGTGTAGCCCGCGAACACCGTGCCTGGTTCCAGGTCGCACCCTCTCATGCGTCACCCCCGCGAAGTGGAAGGGTGGCGGTGAGGACTGTGCCCGCGCCGGACGAGCTGTCCACCCGCAGGTGCCCACCGAGCGCCGCAGCTCGATCACCCAAGCCACTCAGGCCGCCGCCGGGTCCGACCTGGGCTCCGCCGCGACCGTCGTCGGTGATCACGAGCCGCACGGCCTCGTCGACGATGCCGACCTGGATATCGACGTGCGTGCCGTCGGAATGTTTCGCCGCGTTGGTGACGGCCTCGGCGGCGATGAAGTACGCGGCCAGCTCCACCCCGGCCGGTGGCCTCGGAACCAGTGTGCCGTGGATCCGTACGGCGATCGGGGCGCGTTCGGCGAGTGAGGTCAGCGCCGCCGTCAGACCGCGTTCGGCGAGGATCGGTGGGAACACGCCCCTCGCCAGCTCACGGAGCTCGGTGAGCGCGGTGTCCAGTTCGGCGGCGCCGAGCGTCACCAGATCACCCCGTGTTTCGGTGTCCGCTGTGCGCTGAGCCCGACGCAGCAGGAGGGCCGCGGCGACCAGACGTTGTTGCGCACCGTCGTGCAGATCGCGTTCGACTCGGCGTCGCTCGGCGTCGCCGGCTGCCACGATGCGCTCGCGCGAGCGACGTACCTCGGCGAGCTGGGCCTGCAGATCGTTGCGCAGCCGTTCGTGATCGAGGGCGAGTTCGGTCGCGCCGCGTACAGCGGCCAGCAGTTCGGGTTCGGTCTGTAAATGCTTGTCATAGACAAGGGCGGCAGTCGGGGCGCCGTCCCGCTCGAGGATCGTCGCCACCCGGTGACCTGTGCCGCGCGGCAGTACCCTGGCGATGCCCTGGTCGTCGACGTAGCCGCGTCGCTCGGCGTCGAAGTTCCACAGTGCCAGGGTGGGATCGTGCAGTGCGCGCCGCAGTGCCTCGACGAAACCCGAACTGATCGGGGTCGCGCCGATTTCGACCATGGCGTCACCGACCGCGGTCCTGGCCATGCGATACCGGACCTGCCCGAACGCGATGGCCATCGGTAGTAGCACCATCGGGATGTAGCGCAGATTCAGCGTCCAACCGTGCAGCGAACCGGGGAATCGGATCGCGGTCAACATGACCCACAGGACGCTCACTCCGGCGACCGTCGCGAGCACCATGATGGGGGCGAAGCCCGATCGATACGCCGCGGTGCCGGATCGCCACCGCTTGATCACGACGACGATGGCAGTGACGGCGATCAGAAAGGCGAATGCACCGACGATGAGCTGGATTCGATCGGCGAGAACCGGATCGTGGCGGATCAGCAATAGGTTGACCGAGGTCGATCGGTGCGGTGCGGGCACCTCCCGGGGATCGAAGAACATCCACTCGGCCGACACACCGAACACGGCCAGCGCCCAGCACAGCCGGACGTACCGGCGTTCCCACGATTGTCGCAGCCGACCCGACGGGAAGCCGAGCAGCACCGGAATCATCACCGGCAGATAGATATTCGTCAGGACTGCACCAGCGGTGAACAACACCGGGTCACTGGACCTGCGGACGCCACAGGCCAGCCACACCAAGCCCGCCACCACGAACAGCGGACCGGCCAGCTCGTGTGGCCGCTTGGTCCAGGTGAACAGTCCCGACGCCACGAATGATGCCCCGGTCAGCAGGAACAGCACGAGCTCGACCTGCCCGAACTTCGGCGAATGCTGAGCCGCCGAGAAGGCTTCGCGCGGGCCGAGCAACAGGATTCTGGCCGGGTCGTAGAGCGCTACCTCCGACCAGTCCACCGACAACACCACGGCGACGCTCAACGCGGCGGCACTGGCCGTCACACCACCGATGAGCGCGATCGAACGAGGTGTCATCGAACAGCCTCCAACTACCCGACCTCTTCAGGATCCTCTGCCGGAAACCCACACACAACCATCCACTCAATCCGTGCCGGGACTGGGCTGATCAGCGACCGGGTGTCCCTAGCTCAGCACAGCACAACCGTGCTCCCCCGTAGGGATCTCAGTACCTGCCCGGACGATAAAACTGCTGTACAGAACCTATTTTTGAAGTGTGTTACTGACTGGTGGCACGTCGACACCGCCACCATCGGGCGGCACATCTCGAGGAGAAGGTCATGACAAAGAACGTGGACAAGAAGGCAGCGCTGCGAGTTTCTGCCGCCCGTCGGCCCGCTGTGCTCGTGTTGAGTGTGGTGTTGGCCGCCATGGGGCTCGGGGCGACCGCCTCGATGGCGAGCGCCGCGCCGAAACACGGCACGTGCACAATCGTCGCCAACCCTGAGTTGGCGGGACGCAAGACGTCCTGCCACGGTGCGAACCTGTCCGGCGAGGATCTGCGCGGTCACAACCTTTCCTTCGCGGACCTGTCCGGGGCGAACTTGTCCGGCGCGGATCTGCGTGACGTGGACCTGTTCATGACGAACTTGACCAGTGCGAACCTGACCGGTGCGAAGCTGTCCGGGGCGAACCTGGGGCTCGCGAACCTGGTCACGGCGAACCTGGAAAATGCGAATCTGACTGGCGCCGACCTGCGATTCGCCGACGTGACCCGGGCCAACTTCACCAACGCGGTCGTGAACGAAGCCTCGGGGCTGGTACCAGGCCCCAAGGGGCCGCGCGGCCAGCAGGGGGAGCGGGGTCGTGTCGGACCGGCGGGACCGGCGGGACCGCAGGGCGCGCAGGGGGAGCGTGGCCCCAGAGGGCACCAAGGGGATCGGGGCGAGCCAGGGCCTCCGGGCCGCGACGGCTTCATGGGGTGCACGCTGCACAATCACGTCGACGCGTTCGGCAACTTCACGCACTCGGATTGCGCAGAGATCCATGTACCACCCGTGATCAATTAGGAGGGTCGAGCTGACGCCACTGTCCTCGGATCAGTCGGCGACAGTTCTTCTCGGCGGGCACGGACTACTTCAGTGAAGTCCGTGCCCTCGCGCATTTCCATGTTGTGAGCTGTCACCAGCGCTGGATGAAATATATGCATTTCACTCCAAGGGTGAGGGCTGATGTGTTCTCTTGGCGCATGAAGAAGTTCGCCACAGTCGCTGTTCTTTCCGTCGCGCTCCTCGGGGCGCCCGCTGTTGCATCCGCCGCCCCCAGCGCCGGTTCCGGGTCCGGGGGTGGGTCGGGGTCGTCGGAGACGGAGTTGATCTGTTCGCCGATCGCGCAGTTGTTGTTCGCCACGGGGAGTGTGGAGAAGCCGCCGCTCTACGACCTGCTCTGCCTGCTCAGCTGAACGGGGAGCGGTCGATTCCGCAGCTGACGCCGGCGGGCGGGAGCTGGGCGGTGAACAGGTAGTCGCGTTTGAGGTGTTCGGCGCAGGTGCTCTGGACGTACATGGAGCTGTGGCCCGCGCCTTCGATCACGACTACTTGGGCCCGGTTCAGTTGGGCCGCACCGGCTTTGGCCCCACGCAGTGGGGTGGCGGGATCGTATCGGCTGTTGAGGACGAGGATCGGGGCGGCGGTTTCGCGGTTCCACGGGCCGGTGTAGCGGTCCCGGTCCTCGGCCTGCCAGAAGGCGCAGGGGGTGGCGTTGAAGACGGCGATCCGGCCGAAGTAGCGGGACTGGAAGTCTTCGGCTGCGGCCACCCGGCTGTAGACAGCGGGGTCGGTGGGGACGGTGCTGTCGGAGCATTGGATGGTGTAGAAGGCCTCGACGCGATTAGCGGGGTGGTTCTCCGCGAAGAGGGCGTCGGGCACTCTGGCGGGCAGGACGGTTGCCGCGTCGAAGAGGTTCTGGAGCAGGATCGCCAGGTCGGGGTAGGTGTCGGGGCGGGAGAGGCTGCCCGCGGCACTCACTATCTGGGAAAAGGTCCACGGCGTGCCCGCGACCGTGATCGGCGCGAGGCGGGCCCGCTCGGCCAGCGTGATCCACTTGAGTTTCGGATCACCCGCGGCGAACGCGCAGCGTGGCCCCGCGGCGGAGCAGTCGCGCAGGAAGGTGTCGAAGGTTTCGGCGATTCCGGCGGCTACGCCCTGGCGGGTGTCGAGCGGCAGATTCACGCCGTCGGCGCCGTGGCCGTTCACATTGCCCTCGAAGTCGAGCGAACCGTCGAACGCCATCGCGCGGACCCGGCCGGGAAACATGTTGGCGTAGACCGCGCCGACCTGGGTGCCGTAGGAGATACCGTGGTAGGTCAGAGCCTCATCGCCGACCGCGCGGCGCAGCAGGTCCAGGTCGCGGGCGGTGTTGGCGGTGGAGGCGTGGCGCAGGATCGGCCCCGCGTGCTGGGCGCAGCGGGTCGCGATATCGGCCGAGGCGGCGAAGAACGCGGGCTCGTCGCCCGGATCGGTCGGTGTGCCGGGGAAGGAACCGAGGTACGCGGCCTGCTCTTCGGCGCTCGGGAAACACTGCGTGCCCGCGCTGCGCGAGACCGCGCGCGGATCCCAGGAGACCAGGTCGAAGCGGGCGCGCAGTTCGTCGGAGAACAGCCACGGCCAGCGGGCCCGTTCGCGTAAGCGGTCGACGCCGGAGGGTCCGGGCCCACCGAAGTTGACGAACAACGTGCCGATGCGGCGTGCGGGATCGGAGGCGGGCAACTTGATGACAGCCAGGTCGATCTGCGTGGCCTGCGGGCTGTTGTAGTCCATCGGTACCTGAGCCAGCGCGCATTCGAACCCGTCCGCGCAGGACTCCCATGCCAGTGCCGGGGTGGCGGCACCCTCGGCGAGCTGGTCGACATAGGGATCGGCCCCAGCGCGCGCGGGCGTGACGAGCGCGCCGATCCCGAGCAGTACGGCGAGCAGATAAGCCGAGCTCCGGCGGCGTGCACAGTGGGAAGACAACAGCCGAGCCTCCTGCGCGGATCCGACGAACCTCGCGAAGCTACCACATTCGTGAGCAGCGCTTACTAACGCAAAGTGGTTGGTATCGAACACAATTCGATCGGTGGCGCGGGCCGCACGGCATCGCGTGCCGGCATCGTCGCAGGTCGCCGCCTTCCTCGGGCGTCGGTCGACGCGGTCGTCCGCGGAATTGTCTTCGAATTTTCACGGTTACCGCGGCATTACCGGCTCCTCATATTCCTGTGTCTTTCCCGAGAATGTGATCTCCATGCTGGTCGATAATTTATTTCGTGGCTACTGTCGGGGTCGTTGCATGACAATGCGGCGTGCAGATGGGCGTCAGTGTCGATCCCTTGCCGAGTGAATGCAGAGGATGTGAGTTCGTGACCCTGACCACAGAAAACAAGCCACGTGACGTGGCCCACCGGGTGTCTCTGCGGGGAATTCCCGCCGGCGCGATGCCGATGGTCGCGTTTCTTTCTATTTTGGCCGGATTTATCGGAGCGGCGGCCTATACGCATTCCGCCGGATATTTCGTGACATTCATGACCGGTAATACCGAGCGCGCCGTTCTCGGCTGGTTCGACAATGATCAGCTGCTGGCCACCGGGGCGATCACGCTGCTTTTCTCGTTCGGCCTCGGTGTGTTCGTCGCCTCGCTGCTGCGACGGCGGCTGTGGCGGCGCGGTCACTACGGTGCGTCCGTGGTGACCACCGTGGCGCTCGCCGTGGCCGCGGTGGTCGACTTCGCCCTCGACCGCACCGGCGGCCAGGAGGTGGGGTTCATCCCGATCGCGTTCGTCGCGTTCGCGGTGGGCGCGCTCAACACCGCGTTCGTCAAGAACGGCGAGACCAGCGTTCCGCTCAGCTATGCCACCGGAACGGTCGTGAAACTGAGCCAGGGCATCGAAAGTCATGTCAGCGGGGGTAGTGCGCGCGACTGGCTCGGCTACGGCATGCAGTACGCGGCGTTCGCCGTCGGCGCCCTGCTCGGCGGCTTGATGAGCACGGTGGTGGGTGGTGAGATGATGCTGATCGTCGCCGCCGTTGTCTCGGCCGCGGCGATTCTGATCACCTACAAGACGGGTGGGAGGGCGGCCCACACCGCCGCGTGACGGAGATCGCCCCGGTCGGTCGGCCCCCGAGTTTGGTCCTGACCACGGCATTGCCTACACTAGAGCGGTTGCCTGGGCAGATCTGTGTCCGCTGCGCGCTTCGGCGCGGGTGGGACCGTGCCAGGCGCCGAGAGCTCGCAAGAGAACTCATCCGGTCGGTAAGTGCCGACCGGACCAGCCGAATTGTTGTAGGCCCACGGTCGACCGCGTGAGAGTGCGGGAGATGTTGCATGGGAACCGCAGCGAGAAAGGTGTCGAGGTCTAACCATGACCATGACTGATCCGATCGCAGACTTCTTGACGCGTCTGCGCAACGCCAACTCGGCGTACCACGATCAGGTGAAGGCGCCCCACTCGAAGATCAAGGTGAACATCGCCGAGATCCTCAAGCGTGAGGGCTACATCGCCGATTACCGCACCGAAGACGCGACCGTTGGCAAGGCCATCGTCGTCGATCTGAAGTACGGCCCCAGCCGTGAGCGCAGCCTGCAGGGCCTGCGTCGCGTCTCGAAGCCGGGTCTGCGTGTGTACGCGAAGTCCACCAACCTGCCCAAGGTCCTCGGCGGCCTCGGCGTGGCGATCATTTCCACGTCGACCGGTCTGCTCACCGACCGTCAGGCGGCCAAGCAGGGCGTCGGGGGCGAAGTCCTCGCCTACGTCTGGTAAGGGAGGTCAGGACTAATGTCGCGTATTGGTAAGAAGCCCATCGAGATTCCGGCCGGCGTCGACGTCAACATCGACGGCCAGGTTGTCACGGTCAAGGGGCCCAAGGGCACCCTCTCGCACACCGTGGCCGAGCCCATCATCGTCACCAAGGGTGAAGGTAATGAGCTCGAGGTTGCTCGTCCCAACGACGAGCGCGCGAACCGTTCGCTGCACGGCCTTTCCCGCACCCTGATCGCCAACATGATCGAGGGTGTCACCAAGGGCTACGAGAAGAAGATGGAAATCTTCGGCGTCGGTTACCGCGTTCAGGCCAAGGGTTCGAACCTCGAGTTCGCCCTCGGTTACAGCCACCCGGTGCCGATCGAGGCCCCGGCAGGCATCACCTTCGCGGTGGAATCGCCCACCAAGTTCTCGGTGTCCGGAATCGACAAGCAGAAGGTCGGTCAGATCTCCGCTGTCATCCACGGACTGCGTAAGCCCGACCCGTACAAGGGCAAGGGCATCCGCTACGCCGGCGAGGTCGTTCGCCGCAAGGTCGGAAAGACGGGTAAGTGATCATGGCGCAAACTGCTAACCAGAAGGCGAAGCGGATTCCGCTGGGCAAGGACGCTTCCACGAAGCGTCGCCTGTCGAAGACCCGCCGTCACTTCCGTCTTCGTAAGAAGGTCGAAGGCACCACCGAGCGTCCGCGCCTGGTGGTCAACCGCTCCGCGCGGCACCTGCACGCTCAGCTGATCGACGACTCGGTGGGCAAGACCATTGCCGCCGCTTCCTCGATCGAGGCCGACGTGCGTGCGCTCGAGGGCGACAAGTCCGCCAAGGGCGCGAAGGTCGGTCAGCTGATCGCCGAGCGTGCCAAGGCTGCCGGTATCGAGGCGGTCGTGTTCGACCGTGGTGGTCACGACTACCACGGCCGTATCGCGGCGCTGGCCGATGCCGCTCGTGAAGGTGGGCTGAAGTTCTGATGACTGTTATTTCGAACGGAAGGAACGTCTGATGCCGGGACGTCAGCGGCGTGACGGCGGCAACGGACCCGCCGGACCCAACAGCAACTCCAACAGCAACGCCGGAGGCCCCGAGGGCAACCGTCGTGGCGGTGGCGATCGTCGCGGTGGCGGCGACCGTCGTGACAACGCGGCCGAGAAGAACCAGCTCGAGCGCGTCGTCGCGATCAACCGTGTCTCCAAGGTCGTGAAGGGTGGTCGTCGCTTCAGCTTCACCGCCCTCGTGATCGTCGGTGACGGCAACGGTCTGGTCGGCGTCGGCTACGGCAAGGCCAAGGAAGTTCCCGCGGCCATCCAGAAGGGTGTCGAGGAGGCTCGTAAGAGCTTCTTCCGCGTCCCGATGATCGGCTCGACCATCACTCACCCCGTTCAGGGTGAGGCGGCGGCCGGTGTGGTCATGCTGCGTCCGGCTTCGCCCGGTACCGGTGTGATCGCGGGCGGCGCGGCTCGCGCCGTGCTCGAATGCGCAGGCATTCACGACATTCTGGCCAAGTCGCTCGGTAGCGACAATGCGATCAACGTCGTTCACGCGACGGTTGCCGCGCTCAAGATGCTCCAGCGTCCCGAAGAGGTTGCCGCTCGTCGCGGTCTGCCGATCGAGGATGTCGCTCCGGCGGGCATGCTGCGTGCGCGTGCAGGACAGGGAGCCTGACATGGCTGATCTCAAGGTGACTCAGATCAAGAGCACGATCGGTGCCAAGTCGAACCAGCGCGACAGCCTGCGGACGCTTGGTCTGCGGAAGATCCGCCAGTCGGTGGTTCGTGAGGACAACGCTCAGAACCGCGGTCTGATCAACGTCGTGCGCCACCTCGTAACAGTTGAGGAGGTCTAGACATGACCATCAAATTGCACCACCTGCGTCCCGCCCCTGGCTCCAAGACCGAGAAGACCCGTGTGGGTCGCGGTGAGGGTTCCAAGGGTAAGACCGCCGGTCGCGGTACCAAGGGCACCAAGGCACGCAAGAACGTCCCCGCGGCGTTCGAGGGTGGCCAGATGCCGCTGCACATGCGTCTGCCGAAGCTTCGCGGCTTCACCAACCGCTTCCGGGTCGAGTACCAGGTTGTCAACGTTGGCCGCATCGCCGAGCTGTTCCCTCAGGGCGGCGTCATCGGTAAGGCAGAACTCGTCGAGGCCGGCGCCGTTCGCAAGAACGAGCTCGTCAAGGTTCTCGGCGACGGCGAGATCGGTGTCGCCATCCAGGTGACCGCCGACAAGGTGACCGGCTCCGCCAAGGAGAAGATCACCGCCGCCGGTGGCACTGTCACCGAACTGGCCTGACGGTACTGTAGTCAGCAGCTGACACCGGACGAGTCGCGAGCTCGTCCGGTGTCACTGTTAGAGTTCCAAGTGTTGTCTGCCAAGCTCGTCATCGGCTGACGATTCCACATGCTGTCCAGTGGTTCAGTCGCATGGCATGACCATGTCGTTCGCCAGGAGGATTTGTGCTTTCCGCCTTCGTATCGGCCTTCCGGACTCCGGACTTACGGCGGAAGATTCTCTTCACGCTGGGGTTGATCGCGCTGTACCGGTTGGGTGCCGCGCTGCCGTCCCCCGGCGTCGACTACCGCGCGGTCCAGGACTGCGTGAAGCTGGTCTCCGGTGGTGAATCCGCCGGTATCTACCAGCTCATCAACCTTTTCTCCGGTGGCGCGCTGTTGCAGCTGTCGGTGTTCGCGATCGGCATCATGCCGTACATCACCGCGAGCATCATCATCCAGCTGCTGACGGTCGTCATCCCGCGGTTCGAGGAACTGCGCAAGGAAGGCCAATCCGGCCAGACCAAGATGACGCAGTACACCAGGTACCTGTCGGTCGCGTTGGCGATCCTGCAGGCCACCGGTCTCGTCGCGCTCGCCGCGCGAGGTCAGCTGCTGCAGGGCTGCCAGCAGGAAATCCTCGCTGACACCAGCATTTTCGGCATGATCATCATCGTCCTGGTGATGACCGCCGGTGCCTCGCTGGTCATGTGGTTCGGCGAGCAGATCACCGAGCGCGGTGTCGGTAACGGCATGTCGCTGCTCATCTTCGCCGGTATCGCGGCGCGTATCCCGCTCGACGGCAAGAGCATCCTGGATACCCGCGGTGGTCTGGTCTTCGGTCTGGTGTGTGCCGCCGTCCTGGCGATCATCGTGGCCGTGATCTTCGTCGAGCAGGGTCAGCGCCGGATTCCGGTGCAGTACGCCAAGCGCGTCGTCGGTCGCAAGATGTACGGCGGTTCATCGACGTACCTGCCGTTGAAGGTCAACCAGGCCGGTGTCATCCCGGTGATCTTCGCGTCCTCGCTGCTCTACCTACCCAACCTGGTCGCGCAGCTCACCAACTCGAATACGGCGACGGATCCGAGCTGGTGGCAGGAGATCATCCAGAAATACCTGGTGAATCCGTCCAACCCGGTCTACATCGCGATCTACTTCGCGCTGATCGTGTTCTTCACCTACTTCTACGTCGCGATCACCTTCAACCCGGAGGAACGCGCGGACGAGATGAAGAAGTTCGGTGGCTTCATCCCGGGCTACCGGCCCGGTAAGCCGACCGCCGACTACCTCAACTACGTCCTGAGCCGCATCACCCTGCCTGGCTCGATTTACCTCGGTCTGGTCGCCGTGCTCCCGAACCTGTTCCTCGACATGGGCAATTCGGGTGCGGTCGCGAACCTGCCGTTCGGCGGTACCGCGGTGCTCATCATGGTCAGCGTGGGTCTCGACACGGTCAAGCAGATCGAGAGCCAGCTGATGAATCGAAATTACGAAGGGTTCCTCAAGTGAGAGTTGTTCTGCTCGGTCCGCCGGGTGCCGGCAAAGGTACTCAGGCCGTCCTGCTGTCAGAGAAGCTGGGCGTTCCGCACATCTCCACCGGAGACCTCTTCCGCGCGAATATCAGCCAGCAGACCGCCCTCGGTCGCGAGGCGCAGAAGTACATGGACGCGGGCGACCTGGTCCCCAGCGACGTCACCAACCGCATGGTCGAGGCGCGTGTCGGCGAGCCCGACGCCGCGAACGGTTTCGTGCTCGACGGTTACCCGCGCACGGTCGATCAGGCCGACGCGTTGAAGAAGATCCTCGAGCACAACGGCACCACGCTCGACGCGGTGCTGTGCTTCGTGGTCGCGGAGGACACCGTGGTCGAGCGGATGCTCGCCCGTGGGCGCGCCGACGACACCGAGGACGTCATCCGCAACCGGCTGCGGGTCTACCGTGAGGAAACCGAGCCGCTGCTCGAGCACTACGACGGTCTGGTCGTGACCGTCGACGGCATCGGTGAAGTCGATGAGGTCAACGCGCGGGCGCTGAAGGCGCTCGGTCAGTAATCAGCGGATCGGAGTACTGAGGCCGGATGGTCTTCAACCGTAAGAAGAAGGTCGTGCCGTTCCGTTCGGCGGGCGAGCTGGATGCCATGCAGGCAGCCGGCGCGATCGTCGGTGCCACGCTGGTCGCCGTTCGCGCGGCGGCCAAGCCCGGCGTCTCGACGCTGGAGCTCGACGAGGTCGCCGAGGCGACGATCCGCGACGCGGGCGCTGTCCCGTCGTTCAAGGGTTATCACGGGTTCCCCGGCTCGATCTGTTCTTCGGTCAACGATCGTGTGGTCCACGGGATCCCCTCGGCGAGTGACATTCTCGTCGAGGGCGATCTCGTGTCCATCGACTGCGGCGCCATCCTCGACGGCTGGCACGGCGACTCGGCGTGGACGTTCGGCATCGGCACCATCATCGAGGCCGATGAGTTGCTGAGCGAGGCCACCAGGCTCTCGATGGAGACCGGCATCGCGGCGATGCTGCCGGGCAACCGGCTGACCGACGTCTCGCACGCCATCGAGCTGGGTACGCGCGCGGCCGAACAGGCGCACGGCCGGCAGTACGGCATCGTCGACGGTTACGGCGGCCATGCCATCGGGCGCGAGATGCACATGGATCCGTTCCTGCCCAACGAAGGCGCGCCCGGTAAGGGCCCGCGCCTGGTGGTCGGGTCGGTGCTGGCGATCGAGCCGATGCTGACGCTCGGTACCACCGAGACCAAGACGCTCGATGACGACTGGACCGTGGTCACCACCGACGGGACGCGCGCGGCGCATTGGGAGCACAGCGTCGCTGTCACCGAGGACGGGCCGCGCATTCTCACGCTGCGCCCGGAGTAGTTCACCGACGGCTTTTCGGTGAAGTAATCGTTCTAATCTGTCTGGTCGCCTGCGCGATCCTGTATCTCTGAGTGATGAGATCCCGGATCGCGCTGGTCGCCGTCGGTTGCGCGGCCTCGGCCTTGCTCGTCGGCTGCGGTGAGCCGCCGCCGGACGCGCGCTATACGGGATCGGGCAACACCTACGGCACCGCGAACGCGGGTTTCGAGACCTGCATGGTGACCGACGCGGGCGGCGTCGACGACAAGTCGTTCAACGAATCCGGCTGGAACGGGGTGAAAGCCGCGATCGACGCCAACCCCGGCGTCTACGGTTCCTACCGCCAATCCAACAGTTCCGCCGACTACGAACCCAATCTGCGAGCCTCGGCCGACGACGACTGCGATCTGGTGATCGGCGTCGGCGGCCTGATGGCCGAGGCGGTGGCACAGGTGGCCGCGGAGTACCCCGATCAGCGTTTCGCGATCGTCGACGCGCACGTCGAGCTGGACAATGTCTACTCGATGGAGTTCAATGCCGCCCAATCCTCTTATCTGGCAGGCTATCTCGCGGCGGGAGTGTCCAAGACCGGCCGGGTCGCCACCTGGGGCGGCATGCAGATTCCCGCGGTGACCATCTTCATGGACGGGTTCGCCGCCGGAGTGGCCGGGTACAACGCGGCGCACGGGACCGCGATCGCCGTGCTCGGCTGGGATGTCGAGGACCAGAACGGTTCGTTCACCGGCAATTTCGACGATACGAGCGCGGGTCGCTCGATCACCGAGAACTTCATCGCCCAGGGCGCCGACGTGATCCACCCGGTCGCGGGACCGGTCGGCATGGGTGGGGCGTCCGCCGTGCAGGACTCGCCGAACGTATCCATGATCTGGGTGGATTCCGATGGCTACGAGGCGGTTCCGGAGTACCAGGACATCATGTTGTCCTCCTCGATGAAGGACATCTCCGCCGCGGTGCGGGTGGCGATCGACAATGCCTTCGGCGACGGTGTCAAGGACGGCCGGTACGTGGGCACCCTGAGCAATGCCGGGGTCGGGCTCGCGCCGTTCCACGATTTCGACGCGAAGGTGCCCGAGCCGTTGAAGCGGGAGCTCACCACTCTTCGGCGCGACATCGTCGACGGCAAGATCGTGATCAATTCCCCGGCCGCCCCGAAGCTGTAGAGGACAGGCGCATGCGACTCGAAGCACAGGGACTGACCAAGGCATTCGGAACGTTTCTCGCCGACGACAGCGTCGATCTGGTGGTCGAACCCGGCCAGGTGCACGCGATCCTCGGCGAGAACGGCGCGGGCAAGTCGACCCTGATGAACATGCTCTACGGCATCCTCGAACCGACCAGCGGTCAGATCCTGATCGACGGCGAGCCGGTGCGGCTGCGATCGCCGGGCGACGCCATCGCCGCCGGAATCGGCATGGTGCATCAGCATTTCAAGCTGGTCGGGCCGTTCAGTGTCGCCGACAACGTGCAGCTGGGTCGCGAACACGTCAAGCGGGGCAGCCTCGATCGGGCGACCGCGCGGCGGGCGGTGCTCGAGGTGTCCGAGCGGTACGGTCTGGCGCTCGATCCCGACGCGATCTGCGAGGACCTGCCGGTCGGCGTGCAGCAGCGCGTCGAGATCGTGAAGGCGCTGTCGGGCCGGACCGATCTGCTGATCCTGGACGAGCCGACCGCCGTGCTCACCCCGCCCGAAGTGGCCGAGCTGCTCGGGATCATCCGCAATCTCACGGCCTCGGGGATGTCGGTGATCTTCATCAGCCACAAGCTCAAAGAGGTGAAAGCGATCGCCGACACGATCACTGTGCTGCGGCGCGGGAAGGTCGTGGCCGAGGCGTCGCCGCAGGACAGCGAGGCCGAGCTGGCGGCGGCGATGGTCGGGCGGTCGGTCGTGCTCACCGTGGATCGCCCGCCCGCGCGGCCGGGCGAGATCGCGCTGGACATCAAGGATCTGACAGTGCTGGGCGAGCGGGGGACGCCGATGCTCGACGGACTGAGTTTGGCTGTGCGGGCCGGTGAGATCGTCGGGTTGGCCGGGGTCGAGGGCAACGGGCAGACCGAACTGGCCAGGGCGGTGCTCGGCACCATCACGCCCGAGGGCGGGTCGGTGGAGATGAGCGGGACCCCGGTCACCGGATGGAACCCGTATCGGCGGATCGTCGCCGGGCTCGGCTATATCCCGGAGGATCGTGGCCGCGACGGGCTGGCCGCCGATTTCACCGTCGCCGAGAACCTCGTCCTCAATCAGTACCGTGACAAGCCGCTGTCGAATCACGGGGTGGTCGACGCGGCGGCGGTGCGTTCGCTGGCCGACAAGGCCATCGCCGATTTCGACATCCGTACCAGGGGGCCGGGGGAGCTGGTGTCGGCGTTGTCGGGCGGCAATCAGCAGAAGGTGGTGATCGCGCGCGAATTCTCCAGGCCGCGCTCGGTTCTGATCGCCGCGCAACCGACGCGAGGAGTCGACGTCGGCGCCATCGAGTTCATCCATCGCCGGCTGGTCGCCGAACGTGACTCGGGGACAGCGGTTCTGCTCATCTCCGCGGAGCTGGACGAGATCCTGGCCCTGTCCGACCGCATCGCCGTGATCCACAACGGGCAGATCGTCGGCGTCCTGGCCCCGGACACGCCACGCGAGATCATCGGTCAGCTGATGGCAGGCCATCGTCCCGCCGATCCAGCACCCGCGAGCTGAGGACACCCATGCCGAGTACGACCATCGAGCCGGACATCGACTCCCCCGGCGAGCGTAAGCCAGAAAAGCGCGACGTAGGCCGCACGTTCGTGGGGTACTTGACCGAGGCCAACAGCGTGATGGTGACGATCTATTCGTTGCTGCTGGCCTTCGCGATCGGCGCCCTGTTGATCATCGTCTCCGACGCGGCGGTGCGGGGTGCCTGGGGCTACTTCTTCAATCGTCCCGCCGATGCGCTGAGTTTCTCGTGGCAGGCGGTGAGCGCGGGATATCGCGACATGTTCGAGGGCGCGATCATCGACTTCGGGCGGGTGAGCCAGTACATCGACGGTGACGCCACCCTGGCCCAGGTGCTGCGCCCGATCTCGGAGACGCTCACCTACGCGACCCCGCTGATCTTCACCGGGCTCGCCGTCGGTCTGGCGTTCCGGGCCGGACTGTTCAATATCGGCGGGCACGGGCAGTTCATCCTCGGCATGCTCGGCGGCGTGATCGTCGGGTTCGCGCTCGACCTGCCGCCGCTGCTGCATGTTCCGCTGGCCCTGCTCGCGGGGGCGCTCGCCGGCGGTGTGCTCGGCGCCATCCCCGGTGTGCTCAAGGCGAAAACCGGCGTGCACGAGGTGATCTCGTCGATCATGCTGAACAATATCGCCACCTATTTCCTGCTCTGGGCGTTGAGCACCACGTTCATCCACGCGACGACCTCGCAGGAACTGGTCTCCAAGCAGGTGGACTTCTCCGGCCGATTGCCCCGGTTGCTCGGCTGGGCGGGCTCGGGTCTGCGGGTCAGCGCGGGGCTGTTGCTCGGGCTGGCGCTCGCGGCCGGAATCTGGTGGCTGTTGCGCAAATCCACCTTCGGCTACCGGATCCGGGCGGTCGGCGCCAATACGCACGCGGCGGAGACGGCGGGTATCGATATCGGGCGCACGTTCATCACGACGATGGCGGTGTCGGGCGGGCTGGCCGGGTTGGGCGGTGCCGCACTGGTACTGGGACTCAACCCCTACACGGTGAATCCGGGTACGGTCGCCGAATTCGGGTTCGACGGGATCACCGTCGCGCTGCTCGGGCGGGCCCATCCCGGCGGCATCGTGGCCGCCGCACTGCTGTTCGGTGCGTTGAAATCGGGCACGCTGCACATGCAGCCCGCCATTCCGGTCGAGATGTCCACGCTGTTGCAGGCGGTGATCGTGCTGTTCGTCGCCGCGCCCGCGCTGGTGAAAACCCTGCTGCACCTGCGCACACCGCGCGGTGGTCTCAACACTCTGGAAGCGAGGGGCTGGTGAGTACCACCACCGCGTCACCGGCCGTCACGGCCGAAGCCGTCCGGCACAATGTGGCCGGGGTGGTGCTCATCGTGCTCGGCATCGGTCTCGGCGTCCTCGGCCTGCTGTTCGTCGAGGGTGGGCGCACGACCACCTTCCGGCTGGATCAGACCGTCGAAAGTGGTTGGACCGTCGACACTCTCACGATCGTGCTGGTCCTGAGTGTGGTGACGGTGGTGCTCGGTGGGGTGCTGGCGGCGCGGCCGCTCTCGCGGCGCGCGCACGGGGCGATCGTCGGCATCGCGGTGGCGGCCCTGGTGATCGCGGCGCTGTCGTGGGTGGTCACGCCGGGTGTCGGCTTCCCGGTGGAGTTCGTGCTGGCGTCGACGCTGTTCCTGGCGCTGCCGTTCATCTTCGGTGCGCTGTCCGGCGTGGTCTGTGAACGGTCGGGCGTGATCAACCTCGGCATCGAGGGACAATTCCTGGCGGGCGCGTTCACCGCGGTGCTGTTCTCCTCGATCACCGGCAGCCCCTACGCCGGGATTCTGGCCGCGGTGATCAGCGGCATGCTGTCGACGCTGCTGCTGGCCTGGCTGGCGACCCGCTTCGAGGTGAACCAGCTGGTCACCGGTGTCATTCTCAATCTGCTCGCGCTGGGGCTCACCGGCTTCCTGTTCGAACGGCTCATGCGCATGGACCATTCGCTCAACCAGCCGAGCACGGTGCCGCGCATCGGTGGGTTCCTCCACGACATCGGCCTGGGCTTCCTGACCGACATCCCGGTGCTCGGGCCGGTGCTGTTCGACCAGAACCTGTTCGTCTATGTGGCGCTGGCCTGCGTGTTCGGGCTGTCGTATCTGCTGTTCCAGACCCGCTGGGGCCTGCGCACCCGCGCCGTCGGCGAACATCCGGCCGCGGCCGACGCCGCGGGCATCGACGTGAACCGCCTGCGCTTCTGGAATGTCACCTGTGCCGGCGCCCTGTCGGGGTTCGGCGGCGCCTTCTTCACCATCGCCAACAACGTGACCTTCAGCAAGAACATGACCGCCGCGCTCGGCTTCGTGGCCTTGGCGGTGATGATCGTCGGCCGCTGGAAGCCGGTCGGTGCCCTGCTGGCCGCCCTGCTGTTCGGCTTCTCCAGCGCCCTGCAACGCTTCCTCAACACCATGCCGGGCAACCCGATCCCCACCGAGTTCCTCGGCATGCTGCCCTACATCGTCACCCTGGTCGTGGTCGCCGGATTCATCGGAAAGGCGGTCGCGCCCGCGGCCGACGGCATCCCGTACCGGCCGGGCGACAAGTAGTCAGCCTTCGAGCAGGACGGTGACCGGGCCGTCGTTGGTGAGTTCGATCTGCATGTGGGCGCCGAATTTTCCGGTGGCGACCGTGGCGCCCAGTTCGCGGAGTGTTTCGGCGAAGATGTCGACGAGGGGTTCGGCGAGGGAGCCGGGGGCGGCGGCGTTCCAGGACGGGCGCCGGCCCTTGGCGGTGTTGGCGTAGAGGGTGAACTGGCTGACCACCAGGATGGGGGCATCCAGGTCGGCGGCGGAGCGTTCACCGTCGAGGATGCGCAGGCGATAGGCCTTGTCGGCCAGAGCTTTCGCGTTGGCCGCGGTGTCGGTATGGGTAGCGCCGACGAGAGCGAGGAGGCCGTGGGGGACACCAGACGCCGCCGGATCGATGCGGCCGACCACCTGATCGTCGACGCTCACCTGGGCGCTGGTCACACGTTGCAGCAGTACTCGCACAGTTCCGATCATGCCGGGTGACCGCGCCGGGCGGCATCCCGGGGCGATGTATCTGTCGGTGCGATCAGCACGGGTCCACTGGTCACAGCGTGCCGATTCAGTCCTTGCCGAAGAAGAGGATATTCGGGCCGTAGTCGGTGAGCGGGGCCTTCTCCGCGGACTGGCGGATGCCCGCGCCGGGGAGCTCGGTGACCTTGGCGAACATCTCGGCATTGCCGAAGGCGGCTCTGACCTGGGTTTCGGAGGCGTAGTCGGCGCCGTAGTCGGCCAGGGTCGCGAAATCCAGGGGGGCCAGCGGGGTCTCGAGGGGTGCCTGGCCCGCCGGCCTGCCGAGCGCGGCGTACTGGGTGGCGACGCCGTTGTCGTAGAGGCACAGTTCGTAGGAGATCTTCTCGATCGTGGCGACGGTGAGGACCGGCCATTTCATCGAGAGGGCCACGGCGAGTGGGTGTTTGCCGAGGGCGCCGATCTCCCAGTTGAGGCTCTTCACCGAAATCCAGCTGCCCGAAGACTTTTCGACGAGCACCACATCGGCGCCGAGCTCGGTCTCGAGGTTGGTCTTGGGTTCTTTGACGCCCCAGTGCTTGTCGTGCACCCCGGCGAAGCGGCCTGCGTCGACGGGATTCCCGCCGTCCTGGGCGTACGCGGCGACGATCGCGGCGCGTACCTGGTCCAGCGCGTCCGGCGCCGAGCACCGGACGGCGATCGCGCCGTAGGTCGCGGAGATCTCGACCGGTCGCGACGGCGGCTCCGGCATCGCCCCTGCCGCAAGGGGTTTGAGACCGACCAGGGCCAGCCGCCAATTGATCTCGTCGATCGTGGCCAGGTCGCCACCCGACTGGTACAGGATCTGCTGCTGGGTGAGCCGCCCCGCGCGTTCGAGGGTCGGTGCGCCCAGTTTCACCAGCGCCTGCGTGGTCTTGACGGTGAGATCGAGCTCCTCGACCCGGGTTTCCCGCAGTTTCGCCGTGCTCGCGGTGGTGGTCACCTCGGAATACAGGGTGCGGTAGCTCGCGATGGCCTGCTTGCGTGAGCGCCCCACCATCAGGGTGCGCAGCAGAGTGCTCAGACTCGCCAGGTACTTGCCCGGTTGTTCGGAAGCGCGCGCGTACATCGCCGCCCGAATCCGGACCGCCGACTCACTGGCCGCCACCGCCGCGTCGTGATCGAGCCGCATCAACCACACACCGCACTTGGACAAACCGTCGGCGCACATGGCCGAAACATCCGGGTAGTCCTGCGCGACCTGCCGATACGCCGAACAGGCGCTGCGAATGGTGTTCGTCGCGAGCTGCCGGTGCCCGACCAGCCGTGTCGCCTGCTCGAACAACCGCAACGCGTCCTGCAACGCACCCGCGTACTCGTAGGAGACGTACCCCCCGACCAGCCAGTGCAGCCGGATCGCGACCGCTTCCTGCGCGGGCTCCAGCGCCTCCGCCGTGCGGTCGCGCCCCGACGGATCATCCCTGGTCGTGAGCAGACCCTGTGCGAGCTCGGTCAGTGATCCGGCCAAGCGCAGGTAGTCGTCGGCGTGCTGGCTGCGGGTGTTGGCGCGATTGGCTGCCACGCGCCGTTCGAGGCCGCTCAGATCGGTCATGAGCAGTTCCATCGCGACGTCAAGCTGGGCACCCATCGTTCGTTCGTTCATGGCCGTCCGGCGGCCGCTAGCGCTTTGATCGAGTCTGTCACAGATCGGTGTCGGCTGCCGGATCGTTCGCCGGAACCGGCTGTTCATCCGGCATCGGTGCCGGTGTTTCCTTGGTGCTGTGCATATTTCGCATTGCTCACTAGAATGCGATGCGATCGAGTCGGCTGCGAGAGTCGGCGGTGGGGTGCTTCGAGGAGCGGTTAGCGTGGGCGATTCTCCCTGGTCAGGACTGGCCAGTAAGGCAAAAGTCAAGGTCGAGACGGGAGCCGCGCTCGAGGCGGCCAAGGCGTGCAGTACGGCGATCGAGGTGTTCAAGGGTTGCCAGAATCTGTTCCGCGACCACGACCTCAATAACTACGACGAGTCCAAGCTGGGCGGCAGCCAAGTCGACGCGGGTCCGCCGCTGCGGACCAAGTTCATCTCCGAGGCCACCCAGGCCAAGGACCTGCTGGGGCGCTATATCGACTCGCTCGAAGACCTGGTCTCGATGTTCAAGGCCGCGGGCGAGTCCTACACCGACACCGACAAGGGCTCCGGCGACAACATCGCCGCGCTCAAGGGTGATCTGAAGAATGTGAACTCCTCGCCGGGTGCCAAGGATATGAAGGGCGAGGTCTCCCAGGCCGGTGGTTACACTCCGGCCCACTGGGAAGTCGATGTCAAGGTGCGGCAGGGCACCGGCATGGAAATCAAGATGGAGAAGCACAACTACGACATCGAGACCGCGAACGTGCCCAAGCACGCGGGCACCGCGACGGCGGAATCGGGCGGTGTGCGGATACCCGTCCGCGCCGCGGACAACATGTCCTGGCGTGACATGTACGACCTCGGTCAGCGGCTGTCCTGGCAGGAGGTGGCCAACGACGCTCCGATCTGGGAGGCGATGGCCCATGCCGTGCACGGCGCCGCCTACAACCTCGAGCAGAAGCTCGGTGAGATCACCCGCGACCGGTGGGAGAGCCAGGGCGGTGACGCCGCGTTCGCCGCGATCTCCACGTTCGGCAAGTCGGCGATGACCGCGAGTGACTCCTTCACGATGATGCAGCAGAACCTCGAGTACACCGCGAACTGGTTGTACGCGACCAAGGTGTCTATGCCGATCGACAAAGAAGACAAGTGCGACGACGATCTGCAGGAGAACCGCGATCGGTACAAGCGCCACTACGTCGACGGTGTCGGGCAGACCGAGAAGCTCTTCCCCGCGGCCGCGGAGCCCGCGGCGCCGAAGGGGCCGGTGAAGCCGCCGGAGAACAACAACAATAATAACAACAATAATAATAATAATAACGGCAACAGTAATAACAACGGCAATAACAATGCCGGTGGTAACAACAACTCCGGTGGTAGCGGAAATTCCGGTGGCAGTGGCAATTCCGGGGGTGGGAGCCAACAGCAGGCGACGTCGCCGGCCGCCGTGGCTGCCCAGCAAGCGGCGCAGCAAGCTGCCCAGCAGGCGGCCGCGGAGCTGCAGCAGAACGGCACCAACGGTTCGCAGCAGGGCGCGAACGGTCAGACGGCGGGTTCCATCGGATCGAACGGATCCACCGGGTCGTCGGCGGGGTCGAGCGGGTCGGGGTCGGGCGACATGTCCAGCATCCTGTCCTCGGTGATGTCGGCGGTGACGTCCGCGGTGTCCTCGCTCACCCAGGCGCTGCCCTCGCTGGCCACCGCGCTGCAGCAGGTGTCCGCCGACACCAGCGGTACCGGCGCCACGTCGGGCCTGCCCGATTTCACCCAGCTGGGCAACCTGTTCGGGCAGTTCCCCGACCTGACCGAACTGCTGTCGCAGTCGCCCGAGATCAACCAGCTGATCGCGGACAACCCCGCCCTCTCGCCGCTGGCGGAGTTGCTCGGCATCGATACCGCGACGACGACCGTCGACGGAGCGGGACTGCCGCAGGAGAGCACCGAAACGGCTGCGGGCGAAGCATTCCCGCGTGCCTCGCTGCCCGACTTCTCCAATCTCTCGGGTCTGGGCGAGGTCGTCACTCCGCTCACCGGCTTGCTCGCGGAGTCGATGGCGACCGAAGCGCCCGCGCAAGTGGTGGAAGCGCCCGCGCAAGTTGTCGAAGTGCCGGTCGAATCCGTGGAAGTCGGCGCCGCCGGCTCGCTCGCGCACGCGCGGCCGGAGGCGCAGGCGTGACGCGCAAGTGGGAGCTCACCGACATCGAATTCCGGGTGCTGTGGCAGCGATTCGTCGGCACCGATCTGCCGCGTCCGCTCACCTTCCAGACCAGGACTCGCCTGCACGAGGACTACGAGGAGGAGAAGTACCAGGTCTGGCAGCGTCTGCAGCACACGGTCGATCCGACGCTTCGCTCGGTCTTCGATGTGCTGGAACGGCCGGAAGTATATGTGCGGCTGCGTGGTTGGAACGATCGTGCGCGTGACGACGCCGACCAGTGGCTCAAGGCCAGGGCCGCGCGAGCCGGTGCCAACGGATACCTGGTCTACCAGCTCCCCGGTGAAACCCCCACCCACAGTGGTGGTTACACGGTGGTCGACATCGGTCCTCACGGTCTGGCCGACGCCATCGTCGACCTGATGCCGACCACCGGTGCGGGCACGGGCGGGATGATCCCGCTCGTCACCGACGCGAGCGCAGGCGCCGGCGACGAGTACGGGCAGCGATCCTCGATGTTCTTCGAAGAAGCCGACACCTCGATCGTCGAGCGCAGCACCGAGTTCTTCAACCGTTCCGCCGACCGCACCGGAACCATCAACATCCTGCAGAATCAGTCCATGTTCGGCTCGCGCGGGATGCATCGCGACATCCTGGTGTGGCGCGATCTTCCCGACGACGGACGCTATGTCATCGAACTCCCCAGCGAGAATCCCATCGCCACCCCGATGTCGCGATCGGACCTGACCGAGAAGGTCAACACGTCCATCCAGCGGATGATGTCGCGCGTGGAATCGCATTGGGAAGCAAGCGCATAGGGGCCGCGAGGTACCCACCGTTCACAGCGCTTTCATCCCGGGTTCGTTCCGTCGTGCGAGGCTGTTGCGCACGCGAAAGAGTTGTGGTGTGCTCAGAGCCACCACTCGTGGAGGGATGAGGGCGATGGGCACCTTCGAGTACGACGCCGACGATTTCCGGACCGCGGCCGGAAAATCGCGCAACGTCAGCACGCAACTCACCGGCATCATCAATACGCTGAACAGCTCGCTCAACGGCCGCGGAAACGTGTGGGGCAACGACAAACTCGGTCAGAGCTTCAACGACGGCCCCGGCGGCAACGACGGTTACGACTCCTCGTGGACCAACACCAGCGACAACGTCAAGACGATGGCGAAGTCCATGGGCGAGTTCGCCGACGGTCAGACCGAAAGCGCCGACTACATCGACAAGATGGAAAAGGGCAACCGCGACGGCTTGAAGTAGCCGCGCAGTCGGTCAACTCGCGTCCGGGATACCGAGGCCCGGCAGATGCAGGCTGCTGTTTCCGGCACGCTCGACCCAGCCCTGGTAGACCAGCGTCAGCGGGGAGTCGATGCCGAAGCCGTCGCGGAGTCCGGTGACGGTGATCGCGGCGAGCCGGCGGTAGGCGTCGGTGTCGACCGGCCAGGGGAATTCGGCCCACCAGTTGTCGCAGTGGTCCTGGTCGGGTTGGCGCCAGCCGGCCCGGGTGATAGCTCGCCAGCCTGCGTCGTCGGGGCGGGATGCCTGGTCGAGCCAAGCGTTGCCGGGGAGTTCGGCCAGGACCGATTCGCTCGTCTTGCGAAATTGTGCGAAGCGGCGCGAACCGGATGGTGCCACTTCGCCGATCACCAGAACTGTGGTGTCGGGGGCGGCGGCGAGCTCGTTTGCCAGCCCACGGGCGAACTCTTCCCAGTCGGTCACAGTAGGCCCTGGTTGTCGAGTTGGAGGTTGCGGTCGTCTGCGGCGAGGCGGGTATTGGTGACCAGATTCAGCCAGATCGACGCGGTGGAGAGGATGAGGACGACGGTCGTTTCGGCGCCTGCCCATCGAATTTGCGGGGTCGGTGCTTTGACCTGCGCGGTCGGCTCACCGAGGCGCTCGCTGATCGCCTGCGCGTAGTCGACGAAAGCTGTTTTCACTGCGTGCTTTTCGCTCGCCTCGGCGTAGTCGGTGAGCTGCAGCTCGATGCGGGTTACATCGCCACTTTTGGCTTGGATGGTCCCGCTGTCGGGGCCGAATCCGGTGTCGAGCATGATTCGGCGCGGTCGGCTGGAGATGGTGTGCCAGCCGAATTGTTCGACAATCGAGGGGGCATCGTCGATGTTCCATGACCAGTCGAGGGCGGCCAGTCTGTCGGAGAGATCGGCGGCGTCGGCGGATGGCATCGTTCGCCATGTGGTCATTCGCTTGCCTTCCTGTTGTCTTGGAGCGCGAGGCCGGTCATGGGAGCCGCGAGTGCGCCATCCTCATCCCATTGACGTCGGAGTAACAGCCGGTGGTGTCTGTCGTAGTGGTGTTCTTCGCTGATCCGGCCGTCGGGGCGGTACCGGTACCAGGATCCGATGGGGCCGGTGGGGCTGTTGACACCTTCGTGGCGGACCTTCCCCTTGACTGATTCGGTATAGAGGCCGTCGGGATAGCCGTCGCGATAGTCCTGGATGTATGTGGGGGCGTGGACTCGTCCGGTGAAGGGGTGACCGTTGTGCTGGAGGGCACCGGATTCGGCGGCTGTGAGCGTGGGATCGTCATGGGCCAGGTCGGGGTGTGTCTCGGCGGGGTAGGCGGTGAGCTCGCCGTTGTCGTCCCAGCGCTGTTGGCGGAGAGTCTTCCCGGAGTCGTCGGCGATCGCACGGTGTCGTGGTGTGCCGTCCTGGTTCCAGGTGATCTGAAGACCGATGGGGTTTCCCCGGTGATTCACCCAGGCGTGGTCGCGTGCGCCGTCCCAGTGCCAGGCGAATTCAGGCCCGTCGCGGTAGCCGTCGAGGTGCCATTCGATTTCTACTACGGGCCCGTCCGCGTAGTTGTAGCCGTATCCGACCGCTTGGCCGGTAAACGGTCGGCCGTGGTAGGTGTTGAGGCCGTCGTGGTTCTTGTCGTAGACGAGTCCGGGGTCTTTGTGGTTGACGGCGCTCGGGAGGAGGGGTTTGGCAAGGGCTGCGGCGTCGAAGTCTTCGACGAGAACTCCGGCGGAGTCCCAGCGTTTACGGTGTTGGAGATAGCCGCTCGTGTCGTAGCTGTCTTCTTGGATGAGCGTGCCGTCGGGGGACCAGTAGCGCCAGTCGTCGTACTTGAATCCGCGCCTGTACCAGCCTGAGTGCCGCCGTGTTCCGTCCGGATACCAGGCGGTGCAGCTTTGTTCGCGGTAGCCGTTCTCATAGGAAGTGTTTTCGATTTCGGTGAAGTCGGGCAGGTATTCGACTGTTTCACCGGTGAATGGTTCGCTGCGGTAGTAGACCCGTCCGTCCACCGTGGTCAGTTCGGGGTCATTGATGTCGATGAACAGCGACACGCGACTTTCCTTCCCGCTCGTTCGCTTCTCAGAAATAGGACAGGAACGCCGCGTCGAAATCGGGGTCGCGGGTGTCGAAGTTCTGGGGAGCGTAGTCGAGGGCGCGGACGTGTTCTATGAACTCGGTGGGCAGGACGAGAGCCTGCTCGGCGAGGTACTTCAGCGAGTCCTCGCGCCAGATCCAGACGCCGTCGGAGTACAGGGAGGGGCCGCCCTCGATGTCGGCGTCTCTGGTGAACAGGTCGGGGGATTCGCCCATGACGTCGAAGATCGCGCGAACCTTGCGCATGTAGTTCAGAATCCGGTCGCGGTCGCCCTCGACGGTACCGGTGGGCGCGTCGAAGACCGAGGGCAGCTCGTCGTGCCCGCGCTCGTACATCTCGCGGTACATGGCCACCGGCTTCAATTCCATTGCGTGCGTCCCGTTCTCGATATCATGGAGTCTGTGTCCGGCTCGGCGTGCTCGTCGGCTCGGGGTGCCCCGTCGTGCCAGCGCTTCGGCGTGCCCCGACCCCGATCCTTCGCCCGCACCGGCTGGTCGTCAAGTCGCCCGCGCGGGGTTCGTTCCGGCTGCCTGGCGTTCATTCTGTCGTCACCACGGATTCGTCGGTAGCTGTCACTCTGTTGCGCAGGCGAACGAGTTGTGGTGTGCTCGACCGGGCATCACTATTGAGGGATGAGGGGCGATGGCGACGTTCACGGGCTCGAGTTGGTGACGTAGCGCTCCATGATCGATCTCCCATCTGGGCTGCATTGGCTCTCGATTCTTGCCGGCATGGAGTGGCCGGAGGGCAATGAAGACGAGATGTGGGCCATGGCCGAGGACTGGCGCACGGCCGCAGACAGTCTTCGTGGCCTGGTAGACGACGTCGATGCCGCCAAAGACGCTGCGTTCAAGGCATATCCGCAGGGCGACGGCGTCGAGGACATGCTCAAGGCCTTCGAGGGGATGGCCCGCGGCGATCAGTCGGTGACCAAGCTGGGCGAACTGTTCGACATCCTCGGCGACTCGGTGTATCAGACCGGCACCGAGATCGAATACACCAAGATCATGTTCCTGTCGTCGCTGGGCTTGCTGGCGCTGGAAATCGCTGCGGCGTGGATCTTTCCGCCGACGGCTCCCGCGGTGGAGGCCGCCGCGATCGGCGTGACCCGCGTGGTGGCGCGAGGAATCTTCGGACGCGTGCTGGCCGCGATCCTGCGGCACGGCGCGAAGGCCGTGATCACCCGGGTCCTGAAGTTCGTCGGCCAGCACGTGGCGATCGACACGGCGCTGGGCACCCTGCAGGAACTCGGCGTCCAGCAGTGGCAGGTGGATCAGGGCCACCGCAAGGAGGTCGACTGGAACCAGGTCAAGGCGGCCGCGGTCTCCTCCGCCGCCGGTGGTCTGGCGGCCGGTCCGTTCGGCAACTTCCTCGGCAAGCGGCTCGGCGACGGCATGTCGCCCTGGCTCAAGGGCGCGATCACCGGCACCGGTGCCGGTCTGGTCGGCGCGGGCGGCGGCATGCTCGGCCAATTCGGGTACGAGGGTATGACCCAGGGGTGGGATCAGGCCTGGAACAACCTGAAGACCGCGGCGTCCGACCCGCTGATGTGGAGTGCGGGCGCCACCAACGGCGGACTCTCGGGACTGAACAAGGCCGGGGCGAATTCCGCGTGGTCGGCGATGAAGCCCGGGTTGTTCGAACGGCCCAGCTTCAGCTCGCAGGTTCGCGATGCCATGCCCGGCCACGACCTCGGAACATTCGGGCAGAACGACGGTGCGGGCGGCGACGGGTCGTCCAACCGTCCCGGCGGTGAGGGCGAGAACCGGGCCGGAGCCGACGACGAGGCGACCGGTGCCGGTGACGACGACGGCGTGCGCGCGGGCGCGGGCGACGACACCATGGGCGGCGAGGGCTCGGGCGAGTCGCGAGCCGGTGCGGGTGACGACAGTCAGTCGATGCGCCCCGCGGGCAGCACGCAGTCGCCCGAGAGCGAAGCCCAGGGGCCGACGAATTCCGAAGAGGGACGGGCGAATCAGCAGTCCGGCGACGACGGGCAGTCCTCGGCCGAGGGCGGTGCGGCGGCTGGGCGCCAGGACTCCAAGCCCGAGGTGCAGGGCGGCGAATCGCAGGCGGGCGACGGTGGTCGTCAGGACGGCGGCGGCCGTGCCGAAGGGGAAACCCCTGCGGCGCAGTCGGATTCCGGGCAGGACAAGTCTCGGGCCGGAGAGGCCGAGCAGGCCGATGGTGCGAGCGTCGGTGAGGGCACGCGCACCGACGCGCAGTCGAGTGGTCAGCCGGTCACTCAGGTCAACGACACTCCGGCGACCAACCGGGACACCGCGACGCAGGCCGGGGCGCCGGTCGGCGCGGGTATGACGGGTGCCGGTCCCGCGGCGACGGCGGGGCCCTCGCCTGCCGCGAGCGGTCAGGCGCCGGTCACCAATCAGGCCGCGACGCCGACGACCGGTCAGCCCGCCGCGAGTCCCGCTCAAACACCCAGTGCCCCGGCGCAATCGACGCCGCAGCAGTCCACTCCGGGCCAGCAGTCGACGCCCGCGCAGGGTTCGCAGCCCGCGGCCCGCCCCGGCGCGCCGGAAGTCCGCGCGGGGCTGACCGACGGCGTGCAGCCCGGATCCGACATTCGTTCCGGCGCACCGGAAGTCAGAACCGATAACCCGACTGTCGACGAGTCGGGGGTGGCGGACCCGCAGGGCACCGCCGAAGATCCCGGTGCGACGGGTCGACCCGACGGTGAGAGTCGCGCGGGTGTCGGTGAACAGCGCGGCGCCGGTGTGGCCGAGACGCCGCTTCAGGGGTTGCAGGCTGCGCCGGGCGAAGCGCCGCCGACCCGCGCGGGCGAGCCCGAGGCAACCGCCGACCGGACTCGGGTCGGCGATTCCGAGGTTCGGCCGGAGGCCGATCCGCTGGCCGAAATTCCGCCGGTGGTGCCGATCGTCGGTGCGGATCCGGGCGCGAGCCCGGCCCGGCCGGGCCCGGAAACGGGTCGTCCCGGGCGAGCGGGGGCCGACGACGCCGCCTCGCCGCGGGACCGCGCCGACTCCGGCGATGATCGCAGGCAACCGCAGCCCGACGACAACGACAGCGGCCCGGTCTACGACACCCAGCTGCCCAACGGCCAAGGCGTCGTACACCATCCGACCGGCACGGCCATCGGTGAGGACGCCCGCACGCACCGGGTGAGTGAGAACGTCCGCAACGACGGCTCCCACGACGTGGTCGTGCACGGGCGGCGCGACGGTTCGGTGACTCCGAGCAACGGGGACCCGGTCCACCCGCGCGACATCGTCGACGCGATCCGCAACAACCCGAATTACGTTCCAGGAACGCCTATCCGGCTGCTCTCCTGTCACGCGGGCAACAGCAAGGGCTGGGCGCAGTACATCGCCGACCAGCTCGGCGTCGATGTCACCGCGCCGAC
The DNA here is from genome assembly GCF_042674185.1 of Nocardia sp. NPDC056952. Lineage (NCBI taxonomy): Bacteria > Bacillati > Actinomycetota > Actinomycetes > Mycobacteriales > Nocardiaceae > Nocardia > Nocardia sp. NPDC056952. The sequence continues at coordinate 526,839 of NZ_JBHURA010000004.1, forward strand.
CGATCGAGTCGGTGTGCGGCGCGAGCCCGGCTCCGATCCGGTGATCGATCGCGGTGGCCAGTGGCGCACGTTCAGCCCGGAGTCCGCGACGACGCCGAGCGATACACCTTCGCCCAGAACGGATTCCGATCCGTCCGATACTCGCGATCGCGACACTCTCGATGGCGACGGACCACCACTGGATCGCGAGCTCGTCGACTTCATGAGCGACCAGGACCCGCCGACCCGCCCGACCGCGATGTCGTTCCTCCAACCCGAACCGGGGACCGTCAACGCACCGTTCAGCCGAACGCCCGGTGTCGACGCGCATCTGCTGGGCGTGCTGGATCCGAACGACCCGATGGTGCAGACCGCGGGCGATCCACCCCGGATCACCCATGTCGGCGGGGAGCCGATCGACGAGTTCTCCCACCGGCTCAGTGCCGAGCGCGGCCAGGCGTTCGTCGACGCGTCCACGCCGGACGCGGCCTTGGTCGCCGACTACGAGCAGCACAAGGCCCAGCAGAAGGCGCTGGAAACCGCGAAGTCCGACAAGGGCCGGGCGGTGCGCGATGCCGCGATGGCCCTCAAGGACGCCCGGACAGCACACACCCGCGCTGTCGAGGCCGCCGCGGACGCACGCAACCGCGGCGCCGAGGACGCCGACGCGCTCGACCGCGCCGCCGAGGAGGCCGCGGACGGGGTGCAACGCGCGGAGGCAGGCGTCGCGGACGCCAAGGAGCAGGCCGCGGCGGCCAAGACCGCCCTCGACAACTTCCTGGCCGCCGACGCGGCCGAATCCGAGGCGGGCAATTCGCCCGCCAAGCGCTTGGAGAAGGCCGAAGCCGAGCGGCTGCCCGGCAAGCGGCGGGGCCACGTCACCTCCATCACCATCGACCGCCTGACCGGTCGCGTGTACGAAGCCGCCAACGGCACCTCCGAGCAGCGCATCCACCCCAGCGAGCTGCACCCGACGCTGCACGACAACGTCGCCCGCTACCAGGACCCCACCGACGCCTACCACAACGGGCGCGACCCGGCCCATTTCCCGCACACGGACAACCCGCTGGGCCACGCCGAAGTGCGCGGCACCAACGCCGCCCTGCACGATCGGGAACTGCTCAACCAGCAGCGTGACCCCGGCGATCAATTGCCGACCGACTTCGACGGCCTCGCCTCGATCCTCAATTCACCGTTCGTCCCCAGCCGTGGCGTCGAAGCACCTTGCTGTGCGAACTGCACCCGGGTGGTGCAGGGCACCGAGAGCACCGCGGGCCACATCATCGACGAAGGGGCACCCCGGGTCGACCCGCTGCGGCACACCGATCTCGAACAGGCGGCCAGGGACGGCAATCCCATCGAACCCCGGTTGGTCTCACCCGAATATCCGGAGACCGACTTCATGGGCGACGACGATGATGTCGCGGGTCCGGATCGAGGGTCCGACGATTCGGTGCCGCCGGGGATGTTCCGTGGGGAAGATGGGCTGTTGCACCGGCCCGGGGATCGAACAGACAGTTATCGGGATCCGGATGGGACCTGGCATCACGTCGATGATCCGGCGGGTACCAAGCGCAATGTCAACTTCGGCCTGCACGGGCCCGGCGGGGCGTTCGTCAAGGATCACCTGAGCAGCGCCGACTACCTGTACGACGCGATGAAGGGCGATTCGGATTCGCACGAGATGCGCGATCCGGACCGGGCCGCCGAGCTGGAAGCCGCGTCGGAGCGGCGCCTCGAACTGCAAACCGAACGTGACGGCGTTCGGACCGAGCTCAAAAAGCTCATGGCCGAGTTCGAGATCAAAGAGGCGAAAGAGCTCGCTCCCAAGCGTCTTTCCGAAGCGATCCAGAACCTGCGCCAGGAAATCCGGTCCGATGCCACACTGAGCCCGGACGAACGGACCGCCAGGCTCGAGCTGCTCGGCGATCTGGAAGACACCGCCACCGACTACAACGATCTCGGTCGCGAGATGATCGAGGTGTCAAAGACGCTCGGCGAGGTGGCCGGAATCGACTTCGCGCTCGATCCGGATGCTCGCCCGCGTGCCGTGCTGCTGACGCCCTTCGAAGGTGCGTTCGACGGTGCCGGTGTGGTCGACATCGCCGCCTACGTGCCGCGCGCCGACGCGGACTCGGCGCCGACCCTGGTCGTCGTGGAGGCCAAGGGTGTGGGCTCGGTCCTCGGCGGCTCCAAAATCGCACAGGCGGAACAGGGTTCGCCGGAATACCTGCGGCGCACCTTGGACATGGATCGCAATCTCGCGCAGATCCTCAACGAGACTCCCGACCAGATGGTGGCCCGGGGCATCGACCCCGACAGCGCCGAGGGTCGCGCGCTGACCGACGCCGTCGCCGACCTGCGGCAAGCGATGGAAGACGGCACCCTGCAGGTCGAGTACCGGCTGGTACATACTGCCGCCGACGGAACAATCACCGTCACCGAGCTGCTGCTCCAGCGCGACGGCGTGAATGTGCTCGCCGATGTTCCGTTGCCGTTCGGCGCCGATCCGAATGCGCTCGACCGTGGCGACGACTCGCGCGACGACGACATCGATTTCATGGATGACGACGATCTGCCGCCCAGCGATACACCGGATTCACCGGACAGCGATCCGCCTGAGCTCGCCCCCGCGATGTCGAAGGTCCAACCTGTGCCCGCCGTCGGCGAAGAGCTGAGGTCGAGCGATGTGCCCGCCGCGAAGGCACACCTGCTCGGCGAGCTGACCGGAGACATAGTCCGGGATGGCGACGGTTACATCACCAAGGTCGACGGTGAGTACGTCGACGAACTCGTGCGCCGGGTGGCTGCCGAGCGGTTGCCCTTGTACGCGGCGGTCAGCGAAACGGCGGACCGGCAGAAGGCTGCCGATATCGCGGCGACCAAGCCAGAAAAGGCCCGTCTCGCTGACGAATTGGACGCCGCCAAGCGTGCGCGAGGCATCGCGAATCGCAATCTGAAAGGTGCGGCGCCCGAGGATCTCAGTGCCTTGACCGAGATTCGCGACCAGGCGAATGAAAAGTTCGAAGCCTTGGAGAAGAAGGCCGCGGCGGCGAAATCCGCGTTCGGTGAGGCGAATGGGCGGGCGAACCCGATCGGACCTGTGGTGGCCGTCACGATCGATCGTCTGACCGGGCGCGTCTATGAAGCGGCGAACGGCGCGCCGGAATCCGGCCTCCGCGTCCCTGACCTCCACCCGAGGTTGTACGAAAACGCCGAAGCGACCGGTCAAGATATGGCCGAGCTGGCCAAGGGCAACAAGGACGCGAGGGTGTGGGATCACGGCGACGATCCGCTTCGCCATGCCGAGGTTCGCACGACCAACGAAGCGCTGCACGATCGCGAACGAAACGGTGAGCGCACCGATCGCGCCTCGATGGCGGCGCTCGTTCACGCACCCATGAATCTCAAATCGGCCGAAGGCGTCGTGTGCTGTGCGAACTGCACCCGAATGGTTTCCGGGACGGAGAGCGCCGAGGGCTTCTCCCGCAGGCATGCCGAGGGTGTGCCGCAAGACATTGTCGACGCCGAACTCCGCGCCGACCTCGAAGGCTCGGCGAATCCGGATGGCACGCCGAGGAAGCCACCCCTTGTCTCTTGGGACGGTGCGCTGCGGGCCGATACCGACTTCATGGGTGACGAAGACGGCGAAACACGGAACCGGAAACCGGATTTCGCTGACCCGGAGCCTGAACCGATGCAGCGCCAGGTCCGCGTCGAGCTGGGTGCCAACGGAGAAGTCGTCGCGCTGCACATCCAGCTGGCCGACGGGCAGTGGGTGGTGGCGCGGAACGACGGCGACGAGGCCACGCAGAATGTGCCCGCGCGCAACGACGCCGACATTCCCGAAGTCGACAACCGGAATGCCCTGCGGAAACTGGTCGACGATCTCAATGCCGGGTATCAGGGGCTGAATCTCAAGTACCCGTCCGGATCGGGTCTCGACGGGCGCGGACAGACCGCGTTGCGCGACGGCGTCAGCGGCGGCGCGCACCTGCTGACCGACCCGCCCGTGACGCCGGCACCCGCGCAGCCCGCGCCGCCGGTAGACGGTCCGATGATCAGCGAACCACCGCCCGGTGCGGGAGATCCCGCGTTGAACGTGGCGCGGATCGGCAAGGAAGGGCTCACCTGGTACCACAACCGTGAGCACATTCCGGTGATCGGCGGAGTGCTGGGACGCGAGGCGGATTCGGCGGGCAATTACCGCCCGGTGTACTACCCCGACGGCACCGAATACCGGCCGTGGATCTCCGATGCCGATCCGAACGCGGTGCGCGACACCGTGCTCAGCGAGCTGCGGGCCAACCGGATGGACGCCGACGAGGTCCGCGACATCCTGAAGGAACTGTTCGCGGACGCCCGCGATCCGCGCCTGCGCCAAGACCTGATCGACGATCTGGAATTCAACGGACTCATCGACACCGACGAGGCGCGGGCGATGGAGGACGCGCCCGTTCCGCCCGCCGAGACGCCGCCGGAGCAGCAGGGTCCGCCGCCCGAGGGGGAGACGCTGGCCGAGATGGCCGAGCGGCTCGGTATCGATCTCGACGGTGAGGGACCCCGGGATGTGCGCCGGGCGATCGATCTCCAGAGCCACCGGCTGCTGCGCGAGATCGGTGCGATCGAGGGCCTGGCCGACGCGGCACGCCGAGCCGACGAGGAACAGACCCGCCCGTACCGGCGCGCCGATCATCCCGCCGACCCGGCGCCTGCCCCTGACGACCGGACGCTGCACGGTCCTGACCGCCTGCGCGAGATCGAGTCGGACGAACCACGGGACGACGCCGACTATTACGACGACGACGAACCGGGCGGCGCCGAGACGTCGCGCAGTCACTGGGGCGACACCAGTGCCCCACGCCCGGTGCCGTTCTCGCGGGAGGTCAGCTTCCTCGACAAGGATCCGCTCGGCCGGTTCCTGCGCGACCTGATCGTCGCCTTCGAGGGCGTCACCTCGCTGCGCGACTACGACCGGGTCGGCAACGGCGCGGACCGGCTGCCCGAATGGGCCAGCTTCTCCGACGATCGGGAGCCGGGCCGGGACGAGGCGCGGGCCCGCGAGTTCTTCGAACACGCACTGCGCCGCGACCAGCTGCGGGACGAATTGTCCGGCTGGGCAGCGATGTTCGGCCGTGACCTCAGTGATCTGTCCGGCGATCGGATGGAACCGACGCTCAACGAGCTGCGTGACGCGGCTCGGCAGCGGGCCCAGAACCTCGCCGATTTCATCGCCGCCGCGCAGCCGATCCTTCAAGGTGACGGCGCCGAACCGGTGGGCAAGTCCTACGGTGATCAGGTCGCGCGGGTGCCCGATGCCGACGGTGGGCCGGACCGGTTGCTGGTCGTCGACGGTGCGCTCGACCGTGAGGAGGCGCTGGCCCGCGCGCTGCGGGACAACCCGGAGCTGGCGATCGACATCGACAACGGGGTGCTGCGGCCCGACTTCCGGGCCGTGCACGCCGACGGCGCGGGCAGGCAGTTCCTCGATCCGGTGGCGACCCCGGAGGTGCAGCACATTCGGCGCACTGTGGACGGCGCCGAACTGCAGGTGACGATGATGCGCGGCGAGGACGGCGAGTGGCGCCCGGTCCAGGCGACACCGGAACCGCCGCCCGCCCCGCGCGACCGTGCGGACATGGTGCGCGACATCGTCGATCTGGCAAGGCAACTCGGTCTGGGTCCGGCCGCGCTGCACCCGGACAATATCGACGCCACCATCCGCGCGCTGCACCTGGACAACGCGGTGCGCGCCGGGCAGGCCGAGGCGCTGTTCGATTACGCCCGCACGATGGCCGACATCGAGACCTTCTACCTGATCGGCGACGCGCGCGATCAGCTGACATCGCGGCTCGGTATCGCGGAGGGCGAGCTCACGCCGAGACGGATCGCCGAGGCCCTGACCGATCCGAAACAGCGGCGCGGCAAACGCCAGCAGCAGTTCGAGGACCTGCTCGACGGGCAGCAGCGCGAACCGAGCAAGACCGCCGGTTACTCCCAGCAGCTGCGCAACGTCGACGCGGCCGCGGTCAAGGCGGCGCAGGAAGCGCTGATCAAGGCGCTGAGCCCGGGAAATCCGGAGGCACTGCGCCCGAAGGTCAGCAAGACCGACCCACTCACGGGCCGGTCGAAGGTCGGCCCGGCCGACAGCGGCATCGATCCGGCCAAGCTGCGCAAACTCGTCACGCGGATGCACCGGCTCGGCGCGGGCGACCACGCGCGAGGGGCGCTGGCCGCCTACGCCGACGCGCTGATGCGCATCGACCCGTACACCGATCATCCCGCGGGCACCAGAGCGGCTGATCCGCGCACCACCGGCGATCCGCACATCTACGACCGCAACGCGATCCACGGCCTGCGCGATGTGGTCGACGCCGCCGAGCCCGGTGCGAATCCCGTCGATTTCGCGGCCCAGGTCGCCGGCAACATCGCCCGCTCCTATGGTGCGGACGAGCCGGTCGGACCGAATGATCCACGGCCACAGCCGAATCGAGACTGGGCGCGCTTGGTCGGCGTGGATGTGTCCACCGCCGACGGCGCGAAGTTCGTCGAGATCTACGAGGCCTACCGCGACGGCAAGATCGAGAAGCACGAGGGTCTGAGCCCGGAGAAGCTGGCCGCCGAGATCGCGGCCATCCGCGAGGAGATCCGCCTCAGGACCGAGCAGCTCGAGCAGCTGCAGGCGCTCACCGACGAGTTCTACCGGCCGGTGGCCGACCTGCCGCCCGCCGAGGGAACGCCGGCCAGGGAACACCCGGGGTCGCAGCCCGACGGGTTGCCCGAGGGTCGGCGCGGACTGCCCGCGGGGCCGGAGGGTGGCAAGCCGGGCGGGGGTCCGCGACCGGTTGGCCCGCAACCGGATTCGGGCCGACCCGATTCCGAGGTGCCGCCCGAACGCGGCCGCGACCTCGACGATCGGGCCGATGCGAAGCTCGACCAGACCATGCGCAAGCTGGACGAGGTCGCCGACGAACTGGCCGAACCGATTCCCTCGCTGGACGACCTGGTCGGACCGGGTGATCCGGTCGCGCCGCTGGCGATGATCGACGACGCCGTCGAACGCCAGAACAAGCTGCACGACCAGGCGGACGAGCGCCGCGCCAACGGCGCCGATGCCGCGCTGGAGGACACGCTCCGTGATCTCGACGGTGTCGACGAGGACCTCGCCGCGTTGGAGTCGTACCTGCGCGCCCAACGGGATTTCGACGCCGCGCAGGCGGAGATCGCCGCCAGGTTCGAGGAACTGGCTGCCAGGGACGCGGAGGCCGCCGCGCGGCGTGGCGATGACGCCGAGGCGGATTTCGCCGTACGCGCGGCCGACCTGGCCGCGCTCGAGTCCTACCTCGCCGCGCAGCAGCAGTTCGACGCGCTGCGTGCCGAACTCGCCGAGGCCGCGCAGACACGGCCCGACGAGCTCGACGCCGAAGCGTTGGCCGACGCGCAAGCCCTCGAGTCGTATCTGCGGGCGCAGCAGGAATTCGATGCTGCCCGTGCGGAAATGGCCGCCCGGTTCGCCGCCGCGGTCGAACGGCAGGGCGCCACGACGCCGGACAGTGGGAACGGGTCGACAGGCGAGAGCGGCAACGGCTCGCGTGCCGAGAGTGCTTCGCGTGAAGACGACGGTTCGCGTGACGATGACGACGATTCGGGTGATCCGCCCGCGGCGCAGACGGCGCCCGGCGGCCCGCCGTCCAAGCCGCCGTCGCGTCCGCCGACCGCGCCGAGCCCGGAACCCGAAGAGCCGGCCAAGAATTCGTCGCCACTGGATTTCGGTCTGCCCAAGACGCCCGCCGAACTGGCCGTACCCGGCGACGCCGTGCTGGATCAGCCGGTCACCGACGGTGTCGACGCCGGTGACGAACCCCAGCGCGCGTACCAACGCAGAGACTTCCTCAACGATGTCCACCAGTTCCTCCAGGAACTCAGCGATCTGCCGCCCTCGGTAACCGCCGACACGCCACCACTCACTCCACAGCAGGCCGAGCAGATCCGCGTACTCGCCGACGCCCTCGGCCTCGGTGACGCGCTCACCGGCCAGCGTGATCCGCTCGGAGCGCTCGCCGAGATCGCCGATATGGCGCGGGCCCGCGGGTTCCTCGACAGCGCACTGGATCCCGACGCCGAACTCGGCACACCCATGCGGTATCCGGACGACTACGAGCCGCTCGACGTCGACGAGTTGCAGGACGGGCTCGACCACTGGCGGGTCGAGGGCGATCCGCAGGTGCGTGCCGAGATGGCCGAGGAACTGCGGCTGGCCGGACTCGACGACGCACGCCCAGCCCTCGGCGCCGATCCGGAGCCGAACCCGCAGGCCACGCCGCTGCACCCGTCCTCGATACTGCCGCCGGAAGACGGTGCCCGTCAGCCGGGCGGGCCCAGGATCGAGCCCGCGCAGCAGGCGATGGATTGCCTGGCCGCCAGGTTCGGTGTGGATCTCACCGATGCGGGCTCACTCGATGCCGCACGGTATCGCCAGTTGCTGCGAGCGGGTGCGGTCGAGGCGTTCGCCGCCGCGGTCCGGCATGCCGAGGCCGCCACCGATCCGCAGCAGCGGGCGCTGCGCGAGGCCATCGCCCGGCGCTGGGCGGCCCGGCTGGGACTGCCCGCCGACCCCGGTCTCGTCCGCGCCGCCGACGACATCAACCGGTTGCGCGCAGGGGTGACGCGCGACGCCGGTGATATGGCGCACCTGTATCAGATGGTGCGCACCGAGCTCGACGACCGCGTGCTGTCGCTCGACGTCGACGGCGACAAGATGCTGGTGCGGCTGGTGGCCGACGGGCCCGACGCCTGGCATCTGGAACCACTCGCGCGCATCGAACCGAAGCCGTTCACCACGACCGCGGACAAGGCGGTCGAGGTGCCGCCGAAGAAGAACTGGCTGCGCAAGCTGTGGGACCGGCTCGTCAATCGCGGTTACTACGGCGACAATCCGAAGTATCCGTCCGGATCGAGCATGGACGGTGCTGGTCAGTCGATGCTCGGCCACAGTGCCGGGCTGCCGTTGACCACGGTGAAGGACTCGACGCCAGGTCAGCCAGGCGGCGAATACGACCAGCTGCAGATCAAGTTCAATCCGGCGCGCATCCTCAAAGAGGGTGTGCTCATGTGGCAGAACCGCGAGCTGGTTCCGATCCTCAAGCACCTGTCCTCGCGGATCGCCGATCAGGCGGGCGAATTCCTGCCGCTGCGCAATCTCGACGGCAGCGAGTACAAGCCGTGGATCTCCGATGCCGACCCGCAGCTGCGCCGTCAGATCGAGCAGGACCTGCGCGACGCGGGGCTGGAGCATCTGCTCGAACCGGAGAGCTTGTCGCCCGAGGAGCTGGCTGCGCGGGAGCCGAAGCAACTCGCGGACTCCGATGAGCCGGTGCAGATTTCGAGCGAGGGCGAGGAAGTTCCCGCCGTTGCCGAACCGCTGCCGCCGTGGCTGCAGGATGTGGTCGACGCGGTCAACGGACGCATCTCCGATGCGACCGTGCTCGAGGCGCTCGCCCGCGAACTCGGGGTCCAGCTCACCGATTTCAGTGAAGAAGGGCTGCGCAAGGCTGTCGCCGAGGCCGAATACCGGTTGCTGCGCCGCGACGGTGTGATCCAGGCGCTGGAAGCGGCCGCGCGATTCTTCAACGCCGAGCACGCGGACATCCCGTTCCGGCCCGCCAACTTCCACAGCAAGGACCCACTCGGCGCCTACCTCAAGGAAGTCGTCGCGGCCAAGGGCGACGAGTTCAGCTTGCGAATGCTCAACTGGCGCGGAGTGAACAACGGCGGCGAATGGGTCAACATCTGGGGCGATCTCAGCGACGACGGCGGCGATCCGACCGTTCACGCCGAGGACGCACGCAAGATCTTCGACGACGCGCTGCGCCGCGCCGGACTGCGTGACGAACGGTCCACCTGGGCACACCTGGCCGGGGCGGACCTGGAGGCGCTGGTCAACAATCTCGACGGCGAGATCGCGAGGCTGCGCGGGCAGCTGGACGACAACGTCGGCGTGCTCGGTGAATTCACCCAGCGGGTAGCCGATTTCAACGACAGCGACAGCGGCGACCGGCTCGTGGTCGACACCGACAACGGCAAGATCGCGATCGTCGACACCGGGGCCGGACACGAGGCCGCGCTGGCCCGTGCGCTCGCCGAGGCCGACGCCGACTTCATCGACCGGCTCAACCGTGGCGAGGTCGACATCGAGATCCGGGTGGTCGGCATCGACGACGGCGGCCGCGTGCACATCCTCGAGGTCGACGCGCCCGAGGTGCGGCACCTGCGCACCGAGGTGGACGGGCGCACGGTCGACGCGACGATGGTGCGCGACGGGACGCAGCCGTGGCGGATGATCGAGCGGCCGCCCACGGGCACCGAGCCGGCCGCCGACCTTCCCGCAGTGGCGAATGACACGAATCAGCCTGTGCCGGAACCTCGTTCGCTGGCCGAACTCAGGGCCGACATCGCCGAGGTGGCGCAGCGGCTCGGCATCGACGATCCGTCGAACCTGTCGGGGGAGCAGCTCGACGCGCTGCTCGCCGAGCAGGAACGCGCCAATCAGGTGCGGGCCAGGCAGGTCGAGGGGCTGGTCGACTACGCGCGCAGCGCCGACGCGATCGACAACTTCAACGCGCTGCACAATGCGCGCAGTGCGTTGGCACTGCGCTTCGGGGTCACGCCGGAGGCGCTCAGCCCGGAGGCGATCGCCCGTGGGCTCGCCGACCCGGCGACGCGGGTGGAGCTGCATCGTCAGCGGTCGGCGAATCTCACCGATTACGCGAAGCTGCTGCGCGCACTCGACCCGGCGGCCGTCGACGCCGCCCGTGACGCGCTCGCCCCCCATCTCGGCCTGCCGCGCGGTGCGCTGCCGCTCGACGCGGCGGCGCTGGCCGAGGCGCTGTCCAACCGGGCCGCGCGCGGTGAAATCGACGATCTCCTCGGGCCGCTCGCCGACTACGTGCGGGCGCTCGCGAAGGTCGATCCGTACGCCGACAACCTGGTCTACAACCCGGACACCGACCCGCGCGCCATCGGCGACGACCCCCCGGTGCACCTGCGCGACGCCCTCGACTTCCTGCGCGAAGTGGGCGCCGACGACCTCGGCAACCGGTCGCCGCTACCCGCCGCCCCCGAGGACGCCGTCCCCGGACCGAGCCGCGACCACGCGCGCCTGCTCGGCGTCGACCTGACCGACGCCGACGACAAGCGGGTGGCACAGGTCTACGAGTGGTTCCGCGACGGCCGCATCGACAAGCACGAACGCCTGACCCTCGAACAGCTGGCGCGAGTGCACGAGGAGATCCGCGACGAGATCCGGCAGCGCGCCGCCGACATCGCCCGCCTGCGCGAGCTCCTCAACGAACCGTTCGTCACCGACCCCGAGATCGACGCGCCCACGTCCCCACCCGCAGTGGACGCTAGGCCGACCCCCCATGCCCCCGCCCCGGATTCACCCGCACTGCCCACACCTGATCCCGCCATGCCTGCGCGCCCCGGTACACCCGCGCCGCCGGCATTGTCTGCGGGTCCGGATGTCAACGGCAACAACCAGGTTCCGCCGGCGTTGCCTGCAGGTTCGGTTTCCGATGGCAATAACGAGGTTCCGCCAGGGTTGCCTGCGGGGCGGGATGCTGACGGCGACAACCAGATTCCGTCGACATCGGGTGTGGGGCCGGATGGCAACGGCAACAACAAGGTTCCGCCGGGTTTGTCCGCCGGTCCGGATATCGACGGTGAGAACAAGGTTCAGCCGGGTGCTGGTTCGCGGCAGGATCCGGGCTCCGACCCGGCTGCCGAGAACGCTGACTCCGGGCTGCCGACACAGAGGCCGGGATCGCCGGATCCGAGCGAACGAGTGGGCCGGAGAGAGCGCGGCGACCTTGGCGACCCGGCGAATTCGCCGACTCCGCGCAGGGTCGGCCCGGTGGGCGCAGACCCGGACGTTGTTGCGGGCGAAGTCGATCCGAGCGGAGACGTCGGCGCGGGTCGGACCGGCGACGGCAGTGCGGCTGGGCAGGCCATCCCGCGTGAGCCCGATCCAGTGGGTGCTGGCGCGAATGTAGTGGTGGGCGAAGCTGATCCGAGCAAGCCGACATCGGGCGTTGACCGGGGCGACACCGGCCGGGCCGAACAAGAAGGTTCGGAGGCGGGCCAGGGTGCGCGTCGGCCGTCGGTGGACGATCCGGATTCGGGTGTCGATGACGGCGTGCCGACCACGGCCGGAGACTCGGACAAGGGTGGGGACAACGCTGATTCGGGGGATCCGGACAAGAGCTTCGACCTGGATCGGGACGGTGATGCCGACGGGAACAGCCAGGGTCCGCCGCGGTCGCCCGATGGTGAGGGGCGGCCGGGAGTGCGCAGGCAATTGCCGGGGTCGGCGATGCGTTCGCACATTCCGCATCCGCCGCACGAGTACGAGGTCGAGCTCGACGTGCCGGTGTTCGACGCCGTCCAATGGCCGGTGCCGCCGCTGGCGCTGACGCCGGAGCCACCACTGCCGCCGGAACCGCCGAGCCAGCCGGAACCGCCGCGCCCGCCGAGCCAGCCGGAACCGCCGCGCCCGCCGAGCCAGCCGGAACCGCCGTGCCCGCCGGATCAGCCGAATCCGTCCGTGCCACCGAAACCGCCTGTGCCGCCGGGCGAACCGCTGCCGCCGGTTCCGCCCATGCCACCGTTGCCGCCTGCGCCGCCGGAACCGCCGCTGCCGCCTGTGCCGACGCTTCCGCCGCTGCCACCCGTGCCGCCGGTACCGACTGAGCCGCCGCTTCCACCTGTGCCGCCGTGGCCGACTGAGCCGACACCGAACGAACCGACGGTGCCGTCGTGGCCGGTCCAGCCGACACCGCCCGGCGGAAATCCGAGTCTGCCGTCTCTTCCGCCGTGGGGAACGCAACCCCCTGGCTCGGGTATGCCGGATCAGCCGGGAAGCGGTCAGCCGTTCCCGCCAGGCAATGGTCAGCCCTATCCGCCGAGTAGTGGCCAGCCGTACCAGCCGGGTAATGGTCAGCCGTTCCCGCCTGGAAGTGGGCAGCAGTACCCGCCGGGTAACGGTCAGCCGTTCCCCGGTAGTGGTCAGCCGTACCCCGGTAACGGTCAGCCGTACCCACCTGGAAGTGCTCACCCGTACCCACCCGGCAACGGTCAGCCGTACGCGCCGGGCAACGGTCAGCCGTACGCGCCGGGCAATGGTCAGCCACCGGGTAGCGGCCAGCTCTACTCTCCGGCGAACAGGAACCCGGCCCTCGACCAATCCGGTTGGCAGCAGCCGGGTACCGGCAATCCGCAGGGTGGTGCGCCGATGTATCCGCCGCCCGCGATGCCGCCTGCCGGTGGGCAGGGCGATGCCCGCAGGCCGTATCGGCCGGAGTATCAGCCGCCGACCGAGCACATCGTGCTGCTCGTCCGTCCGTACGGCGGTGGCGTGCTGGCCGAGTTCGATCCGCGGTCCGGCTCGTTGCGGCCCGCGGCGCCGGGACAGCTCGGTGCCGACGGCCTGTACGCCGATCTCGGTGGGGTGACGGTGATCTTCTATCGGCTCGCCGATCGGCTGATGGTGCAGGTCGGCGCTCAGCCGATCGAGCTCACCTGGGCCGCGCACGTGGGCTGGGAGCGTTCACGGCAGCGGATGACGCGGTTCACGGTCGCGGTCGACGGCAGGCCGATGGGTGAGCTGATCTACCGTTCGCTGCCGCCGGAGCTGGACCTCGGCCTGCTGATCCGTAACGTGGTTGCCGATCCGGCGGGCCGGATGACAATCTTCAGCGACCGAGTCTGATGCGATCGGAGAGGTTTCGAAGGTGAGTGACGATCCGATCGAACTGAGCGATCCGGATGTGGCGATCGACGCGGCGACCGGCAGGTTGTCGTATCGGGGTGAGCCCTACAGCGGCGCGGTGACCCAGACCCGCCCCGACGGCAGCTGGCGCGAGTACTGGAGCTACGACGACGGCGACCGCGACGGTGACTGGACGGGCTGGTACCCCGACGGCACCATGCGCTACAACGGCGAGTTCTACCGCAACCGGCCCGTGGGCACCTGGCAGGAGTGGTATCCCGACGGCGCCCGCCGCTTGGAGGACGTCTACGACATCGAGGGCACGCTGCTCACCCACTCGGTCTGGAACCAGGCGGGCGAGGTGATCGAATTCGAGGACGAGCGCACCCGCAAGGGCATCGCGGCCGACGCGTTGCCCGCGGACGATCCCGCGTTCCGCTGGGACGACGAGGAAGGCCGTCTGTACTACGGCGACGAGCCGTTCACCGGCAGGCAGTTCCGCCGCCCGGCACCGAGCAGCCCCATCACCGAACTGGCCGGCTACACCGACGGCTACCCCGACGGCCCGACGCGCGGCTGGTACCTCGACGGCACCCCGCGCTACACCGGCGAGTACGCCGATCGGCACGAGGTGGGCCGCTGGCGCACCTGGTTCCCCACCGGGAATCGCAAGGAAGAAACCGTTTTCGCCCCCGACGGCGCGCTGCTCACCCGGACCGTGTGGGACGAGGCAGGCACCGTGACCGCGCGGTACGGCGAGAACCAGGACTAGGCAACAGGAGTGCGCAGTGGCTGACGAGCTGGCCGGGGATCCCGATGTCGGATTCACCCTCACCACGGTGGTGGCCGACGACGACGGGATCACGGATCGGGCCGCCGCCCTGAGTCATCGCATCGCGAAAACGCTGGCGGCGCTGGGTCCGCCGGGCTGGACCAAGGTCGAGGCTTCCTTCGCGCTGACGGCGGCGGCCGAGGTGTCGATGGTCGTGTTCCACGATGAGCAGGAGCGTTTCGCCCGGGTGTTCCCGAGCCCGGAACTGCTGGATCTGCTGCGTGAGCACCGGCACCTGTCCGCGTCGATGGGCGACGGGCCGTGGTGGCGCTACCTGCTCACGCTGAGCAACGCGGGCCGGATGAACGTCGAATTCGACTACGGCGACGACCCGTTCCCGGACGACCAGCTCTTCCCGCCGACGGTGTACCGCACCGACATCGAGATCTATCCGCGCGATCGGCTGCCGATCTGGCTGGCCGCCTACATCGGTCACGGTAACCGGCAGATCCGCACGCCGCTGGCCGCGGCCGAGCAGGCGCGTGCCGATACCGCGGCGGGCCGCACCGCCATCGGGTCGGCGCCGGACGTGGAATTCCCGCCGCTCGATCTCCTGGCCCGCCGGTGGGCGCTGATCGCCGCCGCGTTCGTCGCGATCGGCTCCAAGTGGGGGCCGCGCGTGACACCGGCCTTCCACGTCTTCGAGGGCTCGAAACACAGCGGCTCCACCCTGTGTCTGCTCCCGGGCGATCGTGCGGTGCTCTCCGGCGGGGTATGGGACGCACCGGAACTCGATGCCGTCTACAACAAAGACCTCCCGATGCCGCAGTTCTTTCTCGGGGCCCCCGACTGGGTCGCCGAGCCGGTGATCAACCGCCGCGCCGAGAACGGTCTGCTGAGTTTCTGCTACTGGTGGGAGGGCGGCCGCTGGTATCGGGGCGCGTCGGCGGGCGCCGACGCGCTCACGTCCGCCGTCCCCGGGATGTGGGACACCAGGACTGTCGTCGACGTGCTGACCGGCTTGCTCGGCGCGAAAGCGGGTCAGGCGCAGAAGGAAGCGGTCCCCGGCCTGGTCGAGGCCGCCGAGCGTGGGGCTGTGGCCAGGGAGGCGTTCACCCGCGTCTTTCCCGACGATGTCTACAACGTCGATTCCGCGTGGTTCCAGCTGAATCTCGCCGGTTCGGCGGGCACCCACACCGTCGGCCTGGCGACCTGACCTACGGCGTCGTGCTGTTGCGTGGGTGTGGCAGTTGTGGTGTGCTCGCTAACCGACGGGTTGGGCGCGACGGCCCGCGAGTCGGAGGGAACCGGGAATGGCCAACGAGCACGCCAAGGCACAGATGGCGGACATCCTCGAGACTGTCCAGACCCAGATGCGTGCGATCGCGCAGGTCCAGCAGGACCGCGCCAAGATCATCGCCAGCGCCACCGTGCGCAAACGGGTGACGGTGACGGTCAACGCCGACTACAAAGTCATCGAGACGAAGTTCACCCCCGACATCGACGACCTCACCTACACCGAGATCGCCAAGGCCGTGACCGAGGCCGCGCAGCAGGCCTCGGTGGAGGTGGCCCGCAAGACACAGGCGCTGATGGCGCCGATCCAGAGCGAACGCGCCCGCCTGCCGAAGATCACCGAATTGGTCGACGACATGGACGGTTTCGCGATTCCGCAGCCGGTGGAAGCCTCGCTGGAGCCGCCCAACTCGCCTGAGCGGGAACGACTCTCGACCGACGACGAAGACGGATCCCGAGATCCGTCGCGGCCCGCTACCGACGCGGGCTGGTGATCGCGATGGCCGGAGATGGTCGAACCATCGCCACCAGTGAGATCGCTGCTGTACATGCGTAATTCATGTGACAGACCGTAGAATCGTTAGCAAGCCGTGCGAATCGGCGGTGTCGTGGTAGCGGTGCCAGGCGGGGCGCGAGGCGACACCGGTACGGACAGGGAGGGTCGACTTCATGACGGGACCATCGGCGCAGGATCAGTGGGCGGGGCTGCGTTCGGCAGCCTCGGACGGATCGCTGATGCTCGAGCCGTCGGCGTTGCCGAACCTGGTCGAAGCCGCCAACAACGCGCGTTACTGGGTCAACTCGGTGAAATCCCAGGTGGACATGGTCTCGAACCTGCCCGAGTTCTCCTCACTGGAGTCGGGCAAACAACTGTCGAAGCAGTTCGAAGGCAAGGCCGGTCAGCTGCAGACCGTACTCGGTAAGCACGAGACGGTCCTCGACAATGTCGCCAACACCTTTCTCGACGCGGCCCGGCATTACAAGGGCGCCGAGGACGGCAGCAAGGTGGATCTGGACGCGCTGCGTACCAAGATCGAGCAGGGCAGAAGCGCCGGCATGGCCAAGACGCCGCTGCCGCCCACGGTCCTCCAATTCCCGGCGGTGGCGACCGCGGTCAACCTGCCGAAGGTCCTGTCCGATGGCAAGACCTTCGATCCGGCCGGAATGAAGGCGGAGGGCCCCGGCGGCTACAACTACAACGAACTCCAGGCGATCATGAATTCGCTGTCGACGGTGCCCGGAAATCTGGCCCACACCGCGTTGTATTGGGGCAGGCTGGCAGGTTGGCTGAAAACGGGTTTCGACGACCTGAACGCCAAAGTCGAAGCGAGCAAGAAGAGCTGGACCAGCCCGGGCGGCGCCACGCGCGCCATGTCGGCGATGTCGGCCTACCACGAGGCCAACGGACTGCTGGTCGATCAGACCAAACAGGTGGCCGCAGCGCTGGATTACACCGTCGGCTGGATCAATGCCACCTCCAAAGGGCTGGCGACCGCGCTCATGTTGCCCCGGTGCTACTCCGATCCCAACGGCTCGCAGGCACAGGCCGACAAGGAGGCCTGCGCCAAGAACGGTCGCCAGGTCATGTGGAACACCTACGTTCCCGGACTCAACAGCACTACGAGCCACATTCCCACGCTGCCTGATCCGACCGCGCCGTCCTCCGGAAACGGAACCGGCAACGGGAACGGAAACGGCAACGGCAACGGCAGTGGGAACGGCTCCGGAAACGGCAGCGGGAGCGGCTCCGGTTCGGGGAGCGGGTCGGGTTCGGGCGACACCTCCGCCGCGTTCAAGAAGGCCATGGCGGAGCTGCAGGAACAGAAGTCCGGTAGCCAGCTGGGTAACGGCAGCGGGGATACCACGGGCAACGGCTCGCTGGGGTCGACCGGTTCGACGGGTTCGACGGGGTCGTCCTCGACCGATCAACTGACCTCGGCCCTGCAATCCGGTCTCGAACAGGCCAGTTCCGCCGCGCAGTCGGCCGTGGAACAGGCGACCTCGGCCGCGGAACAGAGTGCCCTGGCGGGTATTCCGAGCTCCGCGGCGCTCGGTTCCCTGCAGGACCAGGCCAAGAAGGCGCTCAGCGCGGCGAGCAAGGGCGGCGGTGGCGGCGGAGGCTCGGGTTCCGGCGGCGGTGGCGCCGGTGCGGGCGCCGCGCCGCTGTCGCCGAGCCTGGACAGCGCGTCCAAGCTGTTCCCGCGAGCTTCGGCCACCACGGGCATGGAGGGCTTCCGCACGGGCGTCGCGTCGTCGGCGGCCGGCTCGCCGATGGGTGGTATGCCGATGTCGCCGATGGGTGGCGCCGGCGGTGGTCAGGGCCAGCAGAAGGAACACAAGCGGGCCGACTACCTCGACTCGACGACCCACCTGGACGAAGCGCTCGGTGACGCGCCGATCGTCGCGAGGCCGGTGGTGGAACAGTGACGCCCACCTGGGAATTCACCGGCGACGAGTTCGATGCGCTGTGGGCAGGCATCGACGAGGAGTACATGCCGGACCCGTTCATCCACAGCAGTGAGCCGAGCACCTCCGATGAGGCGGAGTTCACGCTGAAGCACAACTGGATGACGATCAAGCAGCGCTGGGGGCACGAGCTCGACGACATCATCGAGGTGCTCACGCATCCCGATATCCGGCTGATCGTGCGCGGGTACGGCGGTGGTGAGCGACTCACCGATCCCGCGTTCTCGGTGCGTATGCTCGCCGCGCGCAAGGGCGACGTGGGCTATCTGGTGCGCCAGCGCCCTGGCCGAACCCTGTACCACGCTGAGGGATTCGTGATCACCCGCCATGATGCGCTGTCCCTCGGTGACGTCGTCGCAGGCCACCTGCCCCAGGCGGACGCGGGGCGCAGCCAGGAGATCCGCCTCGACGAACCGGCCGACGACCAGCTCGATCACTCGTACGGCCGCTCGCTGGTTCAGCACTACGACGACGATGCCGCGGTGCGGACGTTGACCTTTCAGCAGGCGCCGCTCGACCGCGACGGCTTCATCGACATCGAGCAGGGCTGGTCGCGATTCGGTCCGCGCGGCATCGTGCGCTTGCGGCTGGGCTGGCGCGACCTGACCGATGACGGTCGCTATGTGCTGGTGCCCGGCACGCCGCGGGTGGCTGTCGGCGCCGATCGCAGGCGGGTGGTGTCGCTGATCAACACTCAGATCGCGGAAGTTGTCAGAGCCATCAGGGACGATCGGGCGTAATGATGCCGGGCCAGACGGAAGGGGGAGCTGTGGACGAGTTTCCGACCGAGTTCAGCGCGTCGTCGGTGACGGGCGCGATCGTGGTGCGTACCACCGAGCAGGGACTGCCGGTGGGGATCACGGTGGATCGCGAACAGGTCCGCCGCGACCCGGCCGAGCTGGCCGCCGAGATCCTGCGGTTGTGCCAGAAGTCGGCGAAGCGGGCGGGTCTGGCACGGCGTAATCAGCTGGCGGAGGCGGGGTTCGACCCGGCGCTGCTGGCGGCGACGGGACTGCCCACCGAGGCCGAGGTCGCGGCGGCGGAAATCGTCGAGGAGCAGGAATACGACACCGAGCCGGACAGCTGGCTGCGGTCGGTCTAGCGAGCGAAGAGGGGAGGACAAGGCGATGGTCGAGACCATGGACGAGCTGATCGCGAAGGTGCAGGGTCAGCTCTATCGGTTGCAGGATCTGGCCGATGCCACCAACGGCATCCGGGCGCAGGAGGTTTCGCCCGACGGCGCGGTGACGGTGACGGTCGACGGCGCGGGCGCGCTGGTCGGGCTCGAGTTCAGCGCGGCGATCGCCAAGTTGTCACCGGCTGATTTCGAGCGCGTGCTGGTACAGACCGCGCGGGCCGCCGCGCATCGCGCCTTCGGTGAGCGAGCCGAGCTGGTAACGGCGTACAACCGGGCAGGCACGTGAGATTCAACTGATCTTCACCGCAGATTTGTGTGGTGTCAGGGCCGGACGGGTAGATAAAGTAACGAAACACCATGGGCTGTTTCGAGATTGGACGATAGCCATGAACCATGTTGCGGTAGTTCCGGACGCAGTTCGTGCGTACGCGGGTGCCTCGGCCACGATGGCGGCGGGGGTCGCCCAGGCGGGCGCGGTCGACCAGGTCGCCACGATGGCCGCCGCGGTGCCCGTGTTCGGCCTGATCGGCCAGGAATTCCTGATGTCGTTCGCGTACGCGCAGGCCAACCACCTCACCTCGGTGGCCCAGCTGGCCGCGGTGCACGCGGGTACCGCGTTGACCGCTACCCAGGCCGCCGCTACCTATGAGGGCGCCGACGGCGCGTCCAAGCTGGGTATCTCGGCGGTCGATCAGTAGCGATGACGTATCCAGGGGGAGATTCGGCCGGCGTGGCAGCGTCGGTCGATCCGACTGTGCTCGAGGTGCTGCGCGGTAGTTCGTTCGCGCCGATGCTCGATCAGCCGGTGAGTCAGGTGCTCGGCTCGATGGGGTTGCCGCAGCTGCCGGAGCTGCCCGAGTTCATCCAGCTGCCGGAGATGCCCGCGCTGCCGACGATCGATCTGACGGCGCTGATGCAGCCACTCACCGAGCTGGCCTCCGCGTTCGGCACCGGCGCGCTCGGGAGCACCGGCGCGACCTCGGGCACCGGCACGTCGAGCAATCCCGCTGAGGCACTGACGAATATCTCCTCGGTGCTCGAGACCGTGATGTCGCTCGGCTCGACCGCGCTGCAGACGGTGATGCAGCTGTGGCAGAGCTCCGCGGCGACGGAGGCGACCACCAAGGCGACCGCGGCCCAGGCCGACGGCGCCAAGCTCGCCACCCAGAGCACCCAGGAGAAGGCCGTGCTCGCCCAGGCGGCGGGCAATGTCGCCGTCGGCGGCGCCAAGCTGGCCGCGGTGATCGCCCGGTACTCGGCCACCCTGGCGCTCGCTCCGCTCTACGTGCTCACCCCGGGTGGTCAGGCGGTGCTGATCGCGGCGACCATGGAGGCGATGGCGGAGGGTCTGGCGATCACCGCCGAGACCAAGGCCGAGATGGTGGCGCGCAGCGGCGAGATGGTGCAGGCGGGTGAGAAGGTCGAGGTGACCAACGCGCCGTCCGGCGTCGACGCGGGCAGCGAGTCGCTGAGTCAGCTGATGAGCCTGATCACGCCGTTGATCAGCACCGCGAGCACCGCGGTCTCCTCGCTCGGTTCGCTGGCCGAACAGGTGAGTTCGCTGTCGACCAGCACCACCGGCTCGACGACCACCGGCACCGAGATCTCCGCGACCGGTGAGGAATCCGCCGAGGAACTGGCCGCCGCGAGTGGTGGTGCAGGCGGGGGCGGCGGTGCGATCGGTGGGGTCGGTGCGATCGGCGGCGCCGGGTCGTCGTCGTCACCACTGAGTCCGTGGCAGGGCGGTCGCGCCAGTGGTCTGTCCACCGTGGGTGCCACCGGCGCGGTCGGTGGCGCGGGCGGCACCACCTCCGGCGGCGCGAACATGACCACGGCATCGGCCGGCGGCTCGTCGCCGGGAATGATGCCGATGGGCGGTGCCGGTGCGGGCATGCCGATGGCGCGCGCGGTGGAGGGCGGCGGCAACGAGGCCGTGCACTCGCAGCTGGTCACCGGAAATCACGGCGACGAAGTCGTCGGCCAGATCGCGGGGGTGGCGACCCCGGTCGTCGGCGCCGCCGAACCGGTGGTCACCGAAGCTCCGCCGGACAAAGAACTCTCACTGTGACGCGGCACGACCATGACAGGAGTGGCAGATGAGTAACACCTTCGAATTCGATTCGGCCGCGGCGAGCAAAGCCGCGGCAGCGCTGGACGGCATCGCCGACCGGCTCACCACCGAACTGACCGCCGTGGCACCGGCGCTGCACGTGGCACCGGCCGGTACCGAGGAGGTGTCGGTGCGCGCCGCGAACACGGCCAACGGCGTCGCCGACGACTACCTGACCGGAGCCGAGGCGGGTGCGCACGAGATGAACAAGCTCGCCGCCACCCTGCGCGCGCAGGTGAGCGAGTTCGACCAGATGGAAACCGACAACACCAGCGGCTTCAACGGATAATGATCGAACCACCGCAGCCCGGCTTCACCGGAGTGGTGTGGGAGGCGCGCGAGCCGGACAAGCTCGCCACCGACCTCACCGCCGGTGCCGGACCGATGCCGATGGCCGACGCGGCCGCCGCCTGGACGCGGCTCGCCGCGGCCTTCGGCGCGGCCGTGCTCGACTACGAGCAGGTGCTGCAGACCTTGCGTGGTTCCTGGAAGTCCGGGAGCAGCGAGCTCGTGTGGGAACGGATCTCGACGCTGCGTGAGTGGTTGCTCGAGACCGCGGCGGCCGCGACCGCCAACGCGGCCAGGATGCAAGCCCAGGTCCTCGCCTACGAGGTGGCGGCCATCGCCATGCCCAATACCGCCGACATCGCCGCGATCACGGCGATGCAGCAGGCGCTGGAACAGGTCGGCGCCGCCCTCGGTGCGCCGATCAAGGCCATCGCGGCGCAGACCGACGCCGATGCCGACATGGCCAAAGCCGTTGCCTCCCGGGTGATGCGCAGCTACGAGGCGGCCACCGAACCGCTGGCGACGCCGTGGTTGCACGCGCCGCCGCCGCCGATCGCCCCGGAAGCCGCGCTCACCGGCGAGAAGTCGGGCCAGAGCGCGTCGCCGTCGCCGACGGCCGGGGCGATGCCCGGGATCGGCGCGATCGGCCTCGGCGCGCTGCCGTCGATGCCGGCTCCGGTGCAAACCGCGTACCGTGCGCTGACTTTCGTTCAGTCCGCGACCACGGTGAATGCCACGACGCAGGCGGCCCCGGTCACCACCACCCCTGCCGGCCAGTCCGCGCCGCTCGTCCCCGGCGCGATGGCGCAGGGCGGAGGCCAGGACTCGGCTGCCCGCTTCCCGCGCGCGGGCCTCGCCTACGAGGAGTCCGACCAGCTGGTCGCCGAAGGCGAGATCCAGGCCGCGCCCGCGGTGCTCGGCGTCGCCGAGCGAGCCGCCGCGCAGACCGGCGCCACCGCCACCGTGGAGGGACGGCCATGACCACGCTCACCAACGACGCGCTGCTCGCGGTCGCCGACCGGCTCGGTGTGCAGACCCTGCCGCTGGTGCTCGCCGTCGGCCCGCAGCAGGACACCTTCGACGCCTGGCGCGCGGCCCGCGACGCCGCGGTCGCCGAACTCACCGCCACCGGCATCTTCGACAGCTACGGCGATGTCGAACCCGACCTGGCGGGCGCGCTGCACACCCTGGCCCAGCCCGACGCCGAACTCGTCGCCCGTGGCTACGGTGACGACGGCAGGCGGCGAATCTGCCTGGCCCGCCGCGGTTCCGGTCACGCCAGCGCGGTACGCACCGGCGAGACCTTCGAGATCGCCACCGATGCCATCGACGGATCCGACCGCGAACTCGCCCGCCTGCTACTGGCCGCGCTGCCGACCTGCGCGCCCGCCGAGGTAGCGCCGGTGAGCGTCGCGGCCGACGACCTGGCGGCGCGCCTCGACGCGGCCGACACAACTTCCCAGTACGTGGACGCGATGTATGCGCTCGGTATCGACGCGCACCAGGCGACCGTGCTCGGCGCGGCCTTCGGCACCTGCCATGGCTACACCGAGATCGTCGCCGTAGTCCACCACGACGGGCTGACCACCCGAGCCCCTGGCGCGGTCGCGGTGTACGACACCGCGCGCGGCCGGATCGTCGTAGCGCCGATGACGGCGCCCGACGGGCAGGTGTGGTCGACCATCACGCCGGGCACCGATCACCGCCTCACACAGGCAATCGGTGCGCTCCTCGAGGGGCTTCCCGGTGGGGGGTGGCGGCCAGATTAAGCCATCTCTCGTTTCAACCATCAAGTAGGAAAGGTTCGGCACATGCCCCCTCAGGGACCAGTAGGTGTAGAAGCCGGCGGCGTAGACGGCGTCGTCTCCAAGCTCGAAGGCAGCATCAACAACCTCCGCACGTCGGTCAGCCAGATCGATGACGCCGCCCAGGCCGTGCTCCGCGGCTGGAAGGGTGACGCCTCCGACGAGTTCGTGAAGGTCGCCCAGGCCTGGCACGACGAGTCCGACGCGCTGAACAAGAAGTTCGACCGGCTCACCGAAGCGGTCAGCTCCGGTAAGTCCACGCTGGTGAACATGGACAGCGCAGGCCTGTCCGGTGGTGGTTCCACCGGCGGCGGCAGCAGCTACACCAATCTCTGACCGCGAATCAGAAACGAACAGGAACTGAGCTCATGACCATTCTTTATGATCCCGCGGCGATGAACGAGCTGTTCAGCGACCTGCAGACCTACGGCGGGAAGATGAAGGGCGAAATCGACGAACTCGAGGGCGCCGCTTCGGATTTCCGCAACAACCTGCAGGGTGACCAGGCGATCTCGACCTTCGACACCGCGCACAAGAACGTCACCACCGAGCTGACCGACACCCTCGACAAGCTCGACAAGCTCGCCGCTCAGGTCGAGTCCGCGCTGAACCGCGCACTCGAGGCCGACGGCAAGGTCGGCGACGGTTTCGCTGATTTCTAGGAGCTGAGTTATTGGAGCGCTGGCGCGCTCGAGCGCGGCCCCTGAGGGGCCACCCGAAAAACGGGGCGGGACTCGTGCCTTCGGCACTTTGTCCCGCCCCGTTTTTCGGGCGGCCGGGCCGCTACGCCCGCTGCGCGGGCGAGGGCCTCCTAGAGGTCGGCCCCGTGGGGGTTGGGTTGTGCGGGTCGGGCTCGTACGGGGTGGACCTGTGCGAGGTCGGCCCGTAGGGGGTTCGGTTGTGCGGGTGGGTGGCTGGTGCTGGGTTCGCGGTGCGGTTTTCCGAACTGGGTGTGAAGTCGGGCAATTCTCAGCGGGCCGCGAGTGATTCGCCGATGTAGTGCATTTCGTCGGGGGTGGTCACCATCGACACTGTCGCACTGCCGGTGCTGGTGCGGACCGTGATCCGGTTCGGGGCGTACGGGTCCTGGATGAGGGTCACGTCGGGCGGCAGCGCGTCCGGATCGCGTTCGGTGGTGCGGATTTCGACGAAGGTCGCGCCGCCGAGATGGGTTGTCGGCGCGATGCCGTCGAACACCAGGACGGTGGTGGTCGGGTACGGGGCCGCGGGGACGGGTGGCGGGCCGGGGGGTGCCTGTGGGGTCGCGCCCGCGGCGCGCGGCGCGATCGACAGCAGTTGGGGGGTGGCCAGATTGGCGACCATCGACTGCCATGCCTGCGGGCGTGAGGTGTGCACGACGGCGTGCGCGCCGAGCGCGGTGGCCCGCAGGACCACCTGCTGAGCCAGGTCCAGGTTCCCGATCACGTCGACATGGCGGGTGCCCGCGCCGATCAGCGGGACGGCGATGCCCTGGCCGCGTTCGTCGGCGCCGATCAGCTGGCCGCAGCCGGTCGTCGGCACGGCGATGTCGGTGAGTGCGGTGAGGGTGCCCCGGTAGCCGTCCCGGCCGCCGAGGGCGTCGGCGGCGCCGATGGGCAAGGTGTCGAGCAGGATTCGGCGCTGGCTGCCCGGGAGTTCGCGCAGCCCGGCGATCGGCGCCTTGTCGTAGGGCTCCACCGAATCGAAGCGGACGACGGCGTTGAGCACGACGGTCCCCGCCTTGTCGTCCACCCGGCCGATCCGGCCCGCGCCGGGATGCAGGCGCAGGGTGACGGTGGTCGACAACGTGGGCAGCGACCAGATCTCGGCCAGTCCGTTGGTGCCGATCATCGGTGCGGTGAGCTGGTAATGGGTGAGATGCCTGCCGTACTCGGATTCCAGGCCGTGCGCCGACTCGGTCAGCCGCAGCGGGTCGAAGCCGTAGGACAGTTCGCGCAGCGCGCTGTTCATCTCGGTCGCGGTGAGCACCGCGGCGTCGATGCCCTGGGTGGCCAGCCGATTCGCGACCCGGCGGGTGGCGATGATCATGGTGCGCAGCGCACCGGTCGCACCGCCGCCACGCTTGTCCACCGCGGTCGCGTTGGCCACGGGGTCAAGGCGCAGCACGAGCCAGCAGGTGCGGTGCGCGATGGCGGGCAGCGGGCCGAGAATCCGGTTGTACAGCTGTGCGGCCGCACCGGTGCCCGCGGTGCGCGCGCCGGTGGAGATCACATCGATGCTCACCAGCCCCACATCGAATTGCTCGAGGCAGCGCGCCACTTCGGTGAGCGGGAGCAGCTGGTCGGCACTGAGCGAGCCGCGACGCAGCAGAGTGAGGGTGTCCGGCGGCGGGTCGATCCGCAGCATGGTGAGCAGCAGATCGCCGTCCCAGCGCACCCCGCAACCGCCGCCCTCCGGCAGCGGTACGTCGAACGCGGGAGCCCGATCGAGGGTGTCGGCGCGGCCGCGCAGCCGACGCGCCAGCCAGTCACCGATGCGGACCGCCGGGGGCCGTCGCCGGATCGGCACGAGCCCGATCAACAGCATGAAAGCGGCGCCGCCGATCGCGCCGTAGACCGAATCCGTCGTCGCCAGCACGATCCAGGCCACGATCGCCGCGAGTATCGCGGTGGGCACACACGCACGCAGCGGGTACATCCGGAACAACCAGAATTCCGGGTCACGCAGGGTGTCGTAGACGTGTGCGCTGCCGGTTTGCCCGGCGTTCATACTGTTGTTCAAAGCCGTTGTCCCCGCTTGGCGTACGTCGAATCATGGTGAAGGACAAGTTCCGGATTTACGGTACCGTGTCCGACGAGATGGTGATCAACTCAGCAATGGAGTCCCTGTGCCGGCACAGCTGACAACCAAAGCCCAGGTCAATGGTTATCGCTTTCTGCTACGCAGGCTCGACCATGCCCTGGTCCGCCGTGACGTGCGCATGTTGCACGATCCGATGAAGTCGCAGAGCCGGTCGCTGATGGTCGGCGCGGTCCTCGGTCTGATCATCGTGGCAGGGGCGGCCATCCTCGGCTTTCTGAAACCACAGGGCGCGATCGGCGACGCGCTGATCGTCACCGGGAAGCAGAGCGGCGCCATGTATGTGGTCGTCGAGGCGAAAGAGGGCGAGAAGACCCTCCACCCGGTGCTCAATCTGGCCTCGGCCCGGCTCATCGCCGGCGACGCGCAGGCGCCGAAA
Source organism: Nocardia sp. NPDC056952 (assembly GCF_042674185.1). Classification (NCBI taxonomy): domain Bacteria; kingdom Bacillati; phylum Actinomycetota; class Actinomycetes; order Mycobacteriales; family Nocardiaceae; genus Nocardia; species Nocardia sp. NPDC056952. The sequence goes on from NZ_JBHURA010000004.1 coordinate 553,636, forward strand.
TCGGTGAAGGACGACAAGCTCGGTTCGATGCCACGTGGTCCGCTGCTCGGCATTCCCGGCGCCCCGGCGGCCATGCCGGGTTCCAAGCAGGGCTCGAGCTCGAATTGGACGCTGTGCGAGACCACCCCGCTCTCGGCCGCGGGTAGCGCGTCCGGCGCGGGCGGCGGCCTCACCACCGCCATCGTCGGCAAGCTCGAGACCGGCGACCGGATCGGCGCGGTCGGCGCCGACGACGCCATGCTGATGCGCCACAGCGACAAGACCTTCCTTCTGTACAAGGGCGCGCGGGCCGAGGTCGACCCGACCAACTCGGTGCTCGCCCGGACCCTCGGGCTGACCGGTCAGCAGGTCCGCCCGATCGGTAGCGCGGTGCTCGGCGCCACCACTCAGGCCCCGCCGCTCGCCGTGCCGGCCATCGAGCGCGCGGGCGAACCCGGCCCCGGCAAACTGTCGAATGTGCCGATCGGCGGGATCATCTCGGTGACCGGCGTGGAGGCCGCGGGCAAGGAGACGATGTACGTGGTGCTCGCCGACGGCGTACAGCGCGTCTCGGAGTTCACCGCCGACCTGCTGCGCAACGCCGATTCGCGGGGGATGCGCGAGATCGCCGAACTGGCGCCGGATGTGCTCGACCGGATGCCGATGCTGCACACCTTGCCGATCGACGCCTTCCCCGAGCACAAGCCGCGGATCCTGTCCGCCGAGGACGCCCCCGTGGCATGTGTGAACTGGGCCAAGGATCCCGGTGAGGCCACCGCGCAGGGCAAGTCGGTGGACGGGCCGACCGAACGCGCCACGGTGACGTTGCTCGCCGGAACGAAACTACCGCTGGCCGGATCGGCCAAGCCGGTGACGCTCGCGACCGCCGACGGTTCGGGCAACCGAATGGATGCCGTGTACCTGGCGCCGAGTACCGGCGAATTCGTCCAGGTCACCGGCGTCGAGCCCGGGAGCTTGCGGCGGGAATCGCTGTTCTATGTGGCCGACAACGGGATTCGCTACGGCATCCCCGACGCCGGTACCGCCGCGGTGCTCGGCCTCGGGGACAAGCCGAAGCTCGCGCCGTGGTCGATCATCGGCCAGCTCGTCCCCGGCCCGACGCTGTCCGCGAAAGATGCGCTGACCAGCTACGATTCGCTGCCCTCGGCCAGTAAGTAGCCGAAAGAGCGGGGCCTGGCGCGCATTCGCACCGGGCCCCCCTTCGGCGTTCAGCTCAGGTTCGGGATCTGTCCGATATTGAGGGTGGCGACGATCCCGGCGAGCGCGGTCCGCATGTCCGGCTCCTCGATGCGCATCAGCACGTCGTCGTCGACCTCGGCCAGATCCAGCCCCTCGGTATTGGCCAGCCGGAATTCGCGTTCCTCTTCCGCCGACTCGATCACATTGCGGATGAAGCGACCGTTGCCTGCCAGGTCCACACCGCGGCGCGGTTGCCCGCTCTGGTCGGTGCTCTCCAGGTTGTAGAGGTAGTCGCAGGTCTCGATCAGGGTGGCCAGCGACTCCGGCGACAGTTGTGAATCCCGGCTGTTGGCGACGATTTCGCCGATCTGCCCGAGTTCGGCGGCGGTGTACGACGGGAACTGCAGACGCTTGGCGAAACGGGAGGCCAAGCCGTCGTTGGCGGCGAGCAGCCGGTCGATCTCACCGTCGTACCCGGCGATGATCACCACGAGGCGGTCGCGGTCGTTCTCCATGCGCGCCAGCAGCGTGTCCACGGCCTCGCGACCGAACGCGTCACCGCCCGAAAGCCCGGTCTGGATCAGCGTGTAGGCCTCGTCGATGAACAGCACGCCGTCCATCGCGCTGTCGATCAGCTTCTCGGACTTGATCGCCGTGCCGCCGAGGTTCTGGCTCACGAAGTCGACACGCTTGGCCTCGACCACCTTGTCGGTCTTCAACAGTCCGACACCGCAATAGATCTTGGCGACCACCCGCGCGATGGTGGTCTTACCGGTACCGGGCGGACCCGTGAAGGCCAGGTGCTGACCACGGGACTGACTCGACAGGCCCTTGCCCGCGCGGATCTTGGCCAGCTGCGCCGAGGACTGCAACTTGGCCACCTGGTTCTTCACCGAGGCCAGTCCGACCTGCTTGTCGAGCTGTGCGCGTGCCTCGGCGAGCACGGTCTTCGCACGGTCCTCCGCGGCGGCCTCGTTCATCGACGCCAGGGTCGGCGCCGAGCCGGCATCCCACTTGTCGGTGCGCGCGTCGATCACCTCGCGGCTGGTGACCACGATCCGGAAGGTGCGGTCGCGCATGGCGGTCGTGTTGGCGGCGAAATCGGGCAGCTGCGAGTAGACCTGCTCGAACAGCTTCTGGGCCTCGGCCTCGTTGCCCGATTCCCGCAGGCACAGGCCGCGGTTGTACATGGCGGTGAACTTGGCCGACGGAATCGGGCCCGCCTCAGCCTGTTCCATCCGCCGGATCGCCTCGCCGAACAATCCCAGCTGCGCGCAGGCGGTGCCCACCATCACGTTCGCGCCGGTGGCCAGATAGGGGTCTTTCCAGCTTTCCGAACCGGCCAGCACGGTCATCACATCCGACCAGCGCTGCGTGTTGTAGTGCAGGATGCCGCGGATGTAGGCGCTGATCCGATCGTCGATCTGCTTGTCGGGGTCGTCGGCGCGCCCGCCGCGCAGCTTCGCCAGTTCGTCGAGCACCTGCTCGGCCTGGTCGTAGTCGGTGTCCGCGATCAGCTGCGATGCCCAGGCGAGCCAGATCTCGGTGAGCCCGGCCAGCGGGTAGTCGATGTAGAGCCCGGGCAGGAAGCGCCCGGCCATGGCGCGGGGTGCCAGGCCGATCCTGCGCTGCTCGCGGCCGAGTGAATCAAGGCTGGTGCGGTGCAGATTGAACAGCACCTCCTTGGTCACCTCGCCGGCTGCCGCGCGGCCGAGCCACGCGTCGCACATCGAGGAGTCCCATTCCGTCGCGCGCTGGAAGGCCAGCTTCGCGTACTCCTCGTCGCGCGCGGACTCCTGACCGTCGATGGACAGACCGAGCGAGAGGACGCCCGCGTCGAAGGCGCGTTGAGCCTGGCGAATGTCTGGCATGTGGTGTCGGACCCCGAAATCTTCCTCTGATGGACAGCTGGTGTTCAATCCGGCGGCAGGACTTCGATCGCGCCGGTTTGCCCTGTCCGTTAGATTAGGTAACGCTGCCGTGTGGTCGCAACGGAAGTAGTCAGCTACGACTGAGAGTTCATCACTGGTGTCGACGTTGTTAGGCAATGAGCCCGAACTATGCCGAGTTTCAGTGATCGGGGGTGATACGCAGCTCGACATAGGTCTGCCCGCCACGGTTCCGATCGCCGGATTCATCGGTGATCTGGTGGCGCTGATCCGTTCGCGGGATCCGCGCCTGCCCGAAGGCGACGAGGACTCCGCTCCGATCCGCGCCCAGCACTGGACGCTGGCGCGACTCGGGCAGGACCCGCTCGCACCGAGCCGCACGCTCACCGAGGCCGAGGTCTACGACGGTGAGCTGCTGGTGCTGAGCCCGGTGACCCGCCGGGAGTCACCCGCGCTGTTCGACGACGTCATCGACGCCGTATCCCGGCTCACCGCAGGCGAGTTCCGCGGTTGGTCCGGATCGGCGGCCCGCTGGACCGGGCTCGTGCTGGCGACCGTCTCGATCATCGCCGCACTCGCGCTGTTGATCGTCTCGCGCACCCACACCGATCCGCTCGCCCCGGCGTTCGCACTGCTCGGCACCGGGATCGCCGCGTCCGCGGCGGCCGGAATCGCCGCGCGGAAATTCACGGATTCGATTACCGCGAACTGGCTTTCGCTGGACGCGCTGCTGTTGTTGTTCGGCGGTGGTGCGCTGGTGGTGCCAGGCGTGCTCGGGGCGGGCAGCCTGTTGCTCGGCAGCGTGATGCTCCTGGTCGCCGCGGTGATCGGGTATCGGGTCACCGGAATCGGAGCCGGATTGTTCGCCGCCGCGATCACGCTCAGCGTGTTCGGCGCGGTGTCGGGTGCGATCTATCTGATCTGGCATCCGGGGCTGGCCAAGCTGTTCGCCGGGGTGCTCGTGGCAGCGGTGATGCTGCTGTCGTCGGTGCCACGGCTGGCCGCGGTGACGGCACGGCTGCCGATTCCGCCGGTGCCGACCGCGGGCGGGGCGATCGACCCCGCCGATCACGAACAGCGGCCCACCATCGAGGGTGTCGGCGCGGTCGGCGCGATCGCGCTGCCCTCGGCGGCCGGGCTCGGCGAACGCGCCCGGGTCGCGAATCAGATCCAGACCGGGCTCGTCGTCGCCTGCGCGCTCGCCGCGCTGATCGGTGCCGTCGGCGCGGCCGACCCGTTCGGCTCGTTCCACTCCGGCGGCGTCGCCCTCGCGGCGGTCGCGGGGATCGTGCTGTGTCTGCGCGGTCGCTCCTACGCCGACCTGGTGCAGGCCGCCACGCTGATCATCGCGGGCGCGCTCACCCTGCTCGCGTTGCTCTCCGGCCTCGGCCTCGGCCACGAATCGCTCGAATTCGTCGCGGTGGCACTGCTGTTGGCGACCGCGGGTGCTGTCATCGGGTTCGGCGTCATCGGACCCCATGTCGAAGTGACACCGGTGACGCGGCGGATGATCGAGATCTTCGAGTACCTGTTGATCATCACGATGATCCCGCTCGCGCTGTGGGTGATGGATGTGTACTCGACCGCCCGCAACATATGACCGGCGCAGCCATGCGGCGCGCGCTGCTGCGGCTCACCTGTGCGGCGACCGTGCTCGGCACCGTCGCCGGATTCCCGATGCCGGCGGGCGCCATCGCCCCGCCCCGGATCGATCCGGGCGCGCTCGACGCCGCCTTGGCGCTGAGCGGTAGACCGGCTCCGCTGGAGGCGACCGAACAGCGCGAACTGTGCGCCGAACCGGTGCTGCGCGGCAACGCGCCGGTCGAACCGCCGATGTCGCAGCAGGTCCTCGATCTGCCCTCGGCCTGGCAGTTCAGCCGGGGTGCCGGGCAGAAGGTGGCCGTGATCGATACCGGCGTCAACCGGCATCCGCGCCTGCCCGCGCTGCAAGCGGGCGGTGACTACGTGAGCGATACCGACGGCACCGTCGACTGCGACGGCCACGGCACACTGGTGGCGGGCATCATCGCCGCCCGGCCCTCACCCGACGACGCGTTCGTCGGGGTGGCCCCGGACGCGGAGATCCTGGCCATCCGCCAGCTCAGCCTCGCCTACGACCGCAAGGACCGGGCCGGTTCGGTCAAGGAGGACGGTGCGCTGCGCAGCGACGGCTACGGCAGTGTGCTCACCCTCGCCGGTGCGGTCGTGCGCGCGGTGGACATGGGCGCCACCGTGATCAACATCTCCGAAGTGGCCTGCACCGCAGCCGGTTCCAATACCGCCGACGGCGCGCTCGGCGCTGCCGTGAAGTACGCCTACGACCGCAATGTGGTGGTCGTGGCGGCGGCGGGCAATGTGGAGCAGGGCGGGCCGTGCCAGAACCAGAACGAGGGATCCGGCTGGAGTTCGGTGACCACTGTCCCGTCCCCGGCGTGGTTCACCCCGTACGTGCTGTCGGTCGGTTCGGTCGACGCCGACGGCCAGCCCTCGGCGCTGTCGCTGCGCGGGCCGTGGGTCGGGGCCGCCGCGATCGGCCGCAACATCGTGTCGCTGGACAGCAAGCCCGGTGGCACCGGGCTGGTCGACGGCGTACAGACGATGGAGGGTGTGCAGCCGGTCGACGGAACCAGTTTCGCCGCACCGTATGTCGCCGGATTGGCCGCGCTGATCCGGTCACGCTTCCCGGAACTGTCCGCCCAGCAGGTGATCGAACGGATCACCCGCACCGCGCACGCACCGGGGCGCGGCCGTGACGATGCCATCGGCGCCGGTCTGATCGACCCGCTCGCGGCGCTCACCGCGCCGTTGTCCGCCGAGCCGCCCAGCAGGGGCGCCGACGTCGGCCATCCGATCGCCGAACCCTACGCGGCGCCGGAACCGGATTCCCGGCCGCGCCAGGTCGCGATCGCCGGATCGCTGTTCCTGTTGGCCGCCTTGGGAATCGGCGCCGCGTTCGGGTTCCCGTTCCGCCGCCGCGGTGTTGACCTCAATCAGGAATTCGAGGAGTAGAGGGTTCGATGGCAACCGAAGGTTTCGTCCGTCGCCCCCGGATCGCGCCGCCGCGCGCACCGGGCGGTGAAGTAGCGCTCACCCCGCCGCCGGAGATCCAGCGTGCCATCCCGTCGCCGCTGATGATGAAGCTGATGCCCGTCATCATGGTGGTCGCGGTGGTCGGCATGATCGCGATGATGGTCACGATGGGCCGCAATCTGCTGGCCAATCCGATGATGATGATGTTCCCGATGATGATGCTCATGTCGATGGTCGGCATGATGGCGGGCATGCGCGGCGGTGGTCCCAAGCGTGCCGTCGAGCTCAACGAGGAACGCAAGGACTACTTCCGGTATCTCGACCAGGTGCGCAAGGACGTGCGCACCACCGGCACCAAACAGCTCGAGACGCTCGGCTGGAGTCATCCCGAACCCGCCGATCTGCCCTCGCTGATCGGTAGCAGGCGGATGTGGGAGCGCCGCCCCAACGACCCCGACTTCGGGCATGTGCGAGTCGGCGTCGGCAGCCACCGCCTCGCCACCAAGCTGGCCCGGCCCGAAACCGGCCCGCTCGAGGATCTCGAACCGGTGTCCACGGTGGCGCTGCGCCGTTTCGTCCGCACGCATTCGGTGGTGCACGAACTGCCGACCGCGGTCTCGCTGCGGGCCTTTCCCGCCATCAATATCGGCGGTGACCTCGACGAGGGCCGCGAGCTGGTGCGGGCCATGCTGATGGAACTGACCACCTTCCACGGGCCGGACAATCTCGTCGTCGCCATCGTCTGCGCCGATCCCGATACGCATTGGGCCTGGGCGAAATGGCTTCCACACGTGCAGCATCCGTCGGTGCGCGACGGACTGGGCTCGGCGCGGATGATGTACACCTCGCTGGGCGAGCTCGAATCGGCGTTGCAGGCCGAGCTGATGGAACGCGGCCGGTTCATGCGCAATCCGCAGCCCACCCAGGGCCGGTTGCACCTGGTGGTGGTGATCGACGACGGCTACATCAGCGGTAACGAGCGCACCATCAGCGAATCCGGCCTCGACTCGGTGACCGTGCTCGATCTGACCGCGCCGGAGAACGGACTCGCGGCGCGCCGCGGCCTGCAACTGGTCGTCGCCGACGGCGCGGTGTCGGCGCGCAGCGCCGCCGGGGTGGAACGGTTCGCCACGGCCGACGAGGTCAGCCAGGCCGAGGCGGCGGCCTTCGCGCGCTCACTCGCCCGCTACCGGCTCGCGACGGCCGCGCAGATCGTCAGCCTGGGGGAGGGCACCACCAGCGACCCCGGCCTGATGGCCCTGCTGCGCATTCCCGACGCCGCCCAGATCGACCCGGCCAGGGTGTGGCGACCGCGAACCGCGCGGGAACGTCTGCGGGTGCCGATCGGTATCACCCCAGACGGCACGCCGGTCGAGATCGACATCAAGGAGTCGGCCGAGAACGGCATGGGCCCGCACGGCCTGTGCATCGGCGCCACCGGCTCGGGTAAGTCGGAATTCCTTCGTACGCTGGTACTTTCGCTGGTCACCACGCACTCGCCGGATGCCCTCAACCTGGTCCTCGTCGACTTCAAGGGTGGCGCCACGTTCCTCGGCCTCGACTCGCTGCCGCACGTCGCGGCCGTGATCACCAACCTCGAGGACGAGCTCTCGCTGGTCGACCGTATGAAGGACGCGCTCGCCGGTGAGATGAACCGCCGCCAGGAGCTGCTGCGCTCGGCGGGCAACTACGCCAACGTCACCGACTACGAGAAGGCAAGGGCGGCGGGCGTTCCGCTCGATCCGCTACCCGCGCTGTTCGTGGTGGTCGACGAGTTCTCCGAATTGCTCTCGCAGAAACCCGATTTCGCCGAACTGTTCGTGATGATCGGCCGTCTCGGTCGCTCGCTGCACGTGCATCTGCTGCTGGCCTCGCAGCGCCTGGAGGAGAACAAGCTGCGCGGCCTGGAATCGCACCTGTCCTACCGGATCGGTCTGCGTACCTTCTCGGCCAACGAATCACGCGCGGTACTCGGCATCACCGACGCTTACCACCTGCCCAGCGTGCCCGGCGCGGGCTACCTGAAAAGCGATGCCTCCGAACCGCTTCGGTTCAACGCCAGCTATGTCTCGGGTTCCTATGTCGCGCCGGTCGGCACGGTCATCGACGACGACGGCGCGCCGGTCGGCGGGCAGCGGCCCGTGGTGTTCACCGCGGCCCCCGTCGAAGCCGCGGAGTTCGAGCCGGAACACGAGGAGACCGACCCGATCCTGCGCGGTCGTCCGGAACTCCCCCCACCGCCCCCACCCGGTGGCCAGAGCGCCGAGGAGGGTATCCCGGATTCGTTGCTCGACGTGGTGGTCAAGCGGCTGACCGGGCACGGCAGGCCCGCCCACGAAGTGTGGCTGCCACCGCTGGAGGAATCGCCGACCGCCGACATGCTGCTGCCCGACCCCGACTGGCGTTCGCCGGTGAACCGGCACGGTCAGCTGTGGATGCCGATCGGTGTCATCGACAAGCCCTACGAGCAGCGCCGCGACGTGCTCACCATCAATCTCGCGGGCGCACAGGGCAATGTCGCGGTGGTCGGTGGCCCGCAGTCGGGCAAGTCGACCACCTTGCGCACGATCATCCTGGCCGCGGCCGCCACGCACACTCCCGAGCAGGTGCAGTTCTACTGCCTCGACTTCGGTGGTGGCAGCATGGCCGGTCTGGTCGGGATCCCGCACGTCGGTTCGGTTGCCGGTCGTCTCGACGGCGATCGGGTCCGGCGCACCATCGCCGAGCTCACCACCCTCATGCGGCAGCGCGAGGAACGGTTCGCCGAGCTCGGTATCGAATCCATGGCCGAGTTCCGCCGGCGCAAGTTCTCCGCGCTCGAGGCGCGACAGATCAACGGGACCACCGCCGCGCCGGGCGACCTGCTCGCCGCGGACCAGTTCGGTGACGTGTTCCTGGTGATCGACGGCTGGGGCGCCATCCGCGAGGAATTCGACATCCTCGAACCGCTGATCAATGCCATTGCCACCCAGGGTCTTTCCTTCGGCGTCCACCTGATGATCGGCGCCTCGCGCTGGGCCGAGATCCGGCCGGTGGTCAAGGACCAGGTCGGTACCAGGCTGGAGCTGCGTCTGGGCGATCCCGGTGACTCGGAGATGAATCGCCGCACCGCGCACCAGGTTCCGGTCGGGAGGCCGGGTCGCGGTCTCACCCGCGAACAGTTGCACATGCTGATCGCGCTGCCCCGCCTGGATTCGGACTCCGACCCGTCCACGGTCGCCGACGGTGTCACCAGGGCGCGGGAAGAGCTCATCGCGCTGTATCCGGGACGCCGTGCCCCGCAGGTGCGCATGCTGCCGCTGAGCTTCCCGCGCGACGAGGTCGTCGCCACCGCCAAGGGGCAGGGCGTGAAGCTCGACCGCAGCAAGGTCGTCGTCGGTCTCGGCGAGTCCGAATTGCAGCCGCTGGTGCTGGATTTCGGTCTCGAACCACACTTCATGGCCTTCGCGGACGTGGAATGCGGCAAGACCACGCTGCTGCGCAACATCGTGATGAGCATCGCCGAACAGTCCGACGCGTCCGAGGCGCGGGTCATCCTGATCGACTACCGGCGCACCATGCTCGGTGTGCTCGAGGGGGATCAGCTGGCCGGATACTCGACCTCGTCACAGACCTGTGGGCCGATGATCGCCGAGGTCGCGGGCTACCTGGCCAAGCGAATTCCGGGTTCCGACATCACCCAGCAGCAACTGCGCGAACGCAGCTGGTGGTCCGGCCCGGAGATCTATGTCGTCGTCGACGACTACGACATGGTGGTCACCGGATCGGTCAATCCCTTCGCCCCGCTGCTCGAATACCTGCCGCAGGCACGCGATATCGGCCTGCACCTGGTCGTCACCCGCCGCATCGGTGGCGCGTCGCGTGCGCTGTACGACCCGGTGCTCGGCGCGATGAAGAACCTGTCGGTGCAGACGCTGATCATGAGCGGTTCCCGGGACGAGGGAAAGCTGATCGGCGATGTTCGCCCGAGCAAGATGCCGCCCGGCCGAGGCACACTGGTCTCCCGGAGCCAGGGCATCGAACTCGTGCACATCGCCGACCTGCCACCGCTGTAACCCCGCGGTCAGCCGGGAAAGCGATCCATCAGCGGCAGTGCCGGGACGGAACGCCGGTGGGCCGCGCGGCGGACCGGCGGACCGCACCAGCTGTCGGTGCGGCGTTCGAACAGCGCGCAGGACGGGCCGGTCGTCAGTGGGTCGGCGATGCGGGCCAGGGTGAAGCCGGCACGGCGGTAGTAGTCGTGCAGGTGGCGGTTGGCGGTCCAGGCATCGAGGCGGACCCAGTCCCGGTGCTTCTGGTCGGCCAGCCGCGCGGCGTGGGCGAGCATCCGGTGCCCCACCTGCATACCCGCGAACCGCAGGTCGACGATCATGAAATGCACGATCACCGACTCGGCCAGCTCCCACGCCGACCACAGTCCGGGATCGGCTCGCTGGTTGACCGTGATCGTCCCCGCGGGCTCACTGTCGACCTCCGCGATCCACGTCTCACCGCGATCCAGCGCCCGCCCGACCGCCCCGGCGAAGATCTCGATCGGTCGGCCGCGCCCCGCCACCGTCCACTGATCCGACCCGCGTGCCGTCAGCCACGACGTGCGCTGGACACGCAGGCGGCAGATCAGCGGCAGGTCGCCCAGGGTGGCCGGGCGCAGGCGCACCGTCATGGCAGCGCGACGGCCAACCGGGGTGCGATGCCCAACGTGCGGGCGATGACGTCGGTGCCCGTGGTGTCGCCGAGCTGATAGGCCAGCTGGTTGCGGCCCGCCAGGGAACGGTGGCGGGTGGCGCGGGTGACGCGTTCGTGGTTGGCGCCGATGCGCAGATGGTCGAGCAGGACGGTGCCGGTGGCTACGCCGAGCACTGCCGCTTCTTCGGCGGTGGCGGCGCGGGCCAGCACGGTGTCGCGGTGGGCGGTCTCGCCGTAGCCGCGGTCGGCCAGGCGGCGGGTGGTGCCCTCGGGGATGTCGTGTGGCGAGTCGATGCCCGCAGCTTCGGCGAGGTCGCGGGGGTAGAAACTCACCTCCCACGACCACGGTTCGTTGTCCAGGTACTGCACGACCGTGCGCGCGAGCACCCAGGAATCGGCGGCGACACCGAGCCAGCGTGCGACTTCGGTGTTCGCGGGTTCCATCCTGGTGCTGAACTGCTTGGACGGTTCCCGGTTGGCAGCGCGCGCGATCTCCTCGAAGATGTCGTGCGCCGACCTGGGCCGATCGCGCCGGATGTGGTCGGTGACCACCGACTCCAGGACTTCCTGGTTGCGCACGATGGTGCCGCGGGAAGTCGCTGTGTAGACGAGATTTTCAGCGACGAGCACCTGAATCGCGTTGCGTGAGGTGGTGATCGAGACCTGCATCTGATCGGCGAGCTCGGAGTGGCTGGGTAGCCGGTCGCCCGGTTTCCATGTGCCCGCGTGGATCTCCTCACGGAGGAGGTTCGCGATCCGGAGATAGGTCGGACCGTCCGCCATCATGCTCCTCGGTAGGTCGTGCAGGTAACGAAGTGTACTCGTATCGGTTACCTACGGCCGAGTAATGCTTGACAGAAAGCTTGCGAGGTTTATTGTAATGAACGTCCTGATCCGGTGCTCTGCGGCGATGACGGCGAGGCAATGTGGCTGGTTCGGAGAGTTCAACAGTTGTCATGGCTTTCCCCGACACAGTGCGGAGTGTCGATTCCGCCGGGCTCCCGGCAGCTACCGGTCTGTTACCCCTCTCCGACATTCTCGTCCGGGCGTGTCGTGGACATCGGGTGGTCGGGGGACCGCTGCTGTGGTTCGCGCGCGATCTGGCCGTGCTGCACGAGAAACGCATCGTCGGGCGCGGCGGCCGAGTCGACACCGATCCGGTGGTCCTGCGCGAAATCGACTGCCGGCGTAGTGAACTGGTCCTGGCGATCGACGACTGGGTGTTGCGGTCCATCCCGCAGCACCGCCTCGGCGCCACGCTGCACACGGAGACCGTCGGCGCGGTCATCGACCGCATGGCCGAGGCTTCCGTGCGAGCGCACCACGCCCTGATGACGCTGGCGGCCAACGACGAAATGCTGCACTGCGCGTGGCATCACCTGGCCGAACTGGCCGACGCCTACGACGATCTGGTGCGTGACGTACTGGCCGGGCGCAGGCGGCTGCCCGAGTGGTGAGCTAGCACTTCGACCGCACACCACGTCCGCGGTGCACACCGCGGACGTGCGTGTCAGCCGAGCCGGTGGTGGTGGACGCCGAACTCGTCGGCCACCGTCGCCGCCAGTTCCACATACGCGCGCTTGGTGGTCTTGTGCAAGCGGTGCAGGTCGATCTCGGCGCCCTCGGAGAGGTGCTCGTCGAACGGGATGATGTGAACGGCGCGGCAGCGGGACAGGAAGTACTCGCGCAGCTGCTGGACGCCGACGTTGGGTGAGCCCTCGCGCGGGAGGTTGATCACGACCACCGCGTTGCGAACCAGGTGGTCGTGGCCGTGCAGGGACAGCCAATCCAGGGTCGCGGCGGCGCTGCGGGCGCCGTCGATGGCGGCCGAGGAGATGAGCACGAGCGAATGGGCGAGGTCGAGGACGCCGCTCATCGCCGAGTGCATCAGACCGGTGCCGCAGTCGGTGAGGATGATGTTGTAGAAGCGCTGCAGAATGCGGGCCACGGCCCGGTATTCCTCGTCGTTGAACGCTTCCGACGCGGCCGGATCACGCTCGCTGGCAAGGACTTCCAGGCGACTCGAGCCCTGGGAGGTGTGCCTGCGGACGTCGGAGTAGCGCTGGATCGCCGGGTCGAGCAGCAGATCGCGCACGGTCGAACGGGTCTGGATGGCGACGCGCTGCGACAGGGTGCCGAAGTCGGGGTTGGCGTCGACGGCGATCACTCGGTCGCCGCGGATCGAGGCGAAGATCGAGCCGAGACCGGTGGTGGTGGTGGTCTTGCCGACGCCGCCCTTCAGCGAGAGGACCGCGATGCGGTAGTCGCCGCGCACAGGCTGGCGGATCCGGGCCACGAGTTCCTGCAGGCGCAGCTCCTCGGCGGACATCCCCGGGTTGATCGCACCGCCGGACACGTGGTGCACGGCCTTGCGCCAACCACTGCCGGGGGCCTTCTTCGCGCGCTTGACCGGGACGTCGTCGAGCGAGGGCTGGTAGCCCTGTGGCTGTGCGCCCCAACCCGGTTGACCGTAGGGCTGCTGGTGGCCCTGCTGGTAGTTGCCCGGCTGCTGGTACTGCTGCGGCGCGTTCGGCTGCTGGTACTGCTGTGCGTGCGTGCCGTCGGGCTGGTACTGCGGACCGGGCCCGCTGGGCTGGTTGTACTGCTGTGCCGGTGGGCCGTCCGGCTGGTACTGCTGGCCGGGGCCTTGCGGCTGCTGGTACTGCTGCGCGTGCGTGCCGTCGGCTTGGTACTGCGGTGCCGGACCGTTCGGCGGGAACTGTTGCTGCGCCCCCTGATTCGGCTGCTGATACTGCGGAGCGGGGGAGCCGTCGGGCCGATACGGCGGTACGGGAGCGCCGTCGGGCTGCTGCGCGGGTGCGGCATCGGGCCGATACTGCGGTGCCGCACCGTCGGGCCGCTGGGCGACGCCGTCGGGACCGTACGTGGGCAGACCGTCGGGCTGCTGGTGCTGGGCCGGGGTGCCGTCGGGGCGGGGATACGGCGACGCGGTGTCGGCCGCCTGCACGAATTCACCCGAGCGATAACCGGTCTGCGCGGCGCGTGGTTGTTCCGCGGGGTCGGTGCCACCCTGCCGACTCACCTGACCGTGCTCACCCGGCGCACTGCCGTGTAGCCGTGGATCGTCGGACCGGTACACCTCGGTCCGCCCATCCGGCGCATGCGTCGGCGCGACCGGTGCCGGATCACCGGGGACCGGGTTGTATTGCGTCGCGGGGTAAGCCGACGGCGGCACGCGCTCGCCCGATGCGTACGGCGACCGCTGCTCGGTAGCCGGTGGCTGCTGCGGAGCTACGGACTCGCCGGAGCTGTACGGCGACCCGTGTCGTGGCGCGATCGCGTCCTCGTCGGGCGCGGACAGCCCGTCGGCCGAGTGGCGCGCACCGGTTGCCGCCGATTCGGCGGACTCCGCGGCGGTCGTCGCCGTGGTCGGTTCGGGCACCTCGGCGGTTGACGGACGAGGCGGTGTGGCCTGCTCGGTCTCCTGGAACGACGATGCCGAGGAAGGCTGTACATCGGCCGACTGCTCGACCTCGCCGGGCGCGGGTATCGACAGGGCGTCCGTGCTGGGTTGTTCGACCTCGTTACGCGCGGTGACCGGCGATGGCGCCGGGTCCGGTTGCTCGACCGGCTGCTCGGCAGCGACGGGCCGCGGTTCGGCGGTGGTCGGCTGCGGCGGGACGGTCAGGCGCGGTGGGGCCTGGGTCGGCCGCGCGGGCGGGTCCGGCAGGGGAGGGGGCGGGGGAAGGTCGGGACGCTGCTGGTTCGGGCCGAGCGGGGTGAAGCCGGTCGACGGTGGCGCGGGCGTGCGGGTGGGGAGCGCGTTCGCGGCGTGATCCACCGCCTCGCTGATCGGCGCGGGTATTGCCGGGCCCGCGTGCGCAGGCCCGCTGATAGGTGCGGGCGGGAGCGGAGGGGGCGTACCGGTGGATGCCGGTGCGTGATCCGCCGGTGGCCGACCCGACGACCACGGAGCCGCTGTCGACGCCTGACCGCCGGCCCACGGCGCCGGATCCGCGGCCGAGGGCCCCGGAATCGACGACGGACCGCTGGTGTCCGGTCGCGGCGCCGGATCGGCCGGCGGCGGTGGGCTGACCGGCGGAGTCAGCGGGTTCGGGGCAGCCTGCCACCCGGCGCTGGGCTGTGCGGGCGCGGCCTGCTGGTGTGGCTGCTGGTATTGCGACGCATCGCGGCCGGCCTGGGGTGCGGGCTGCTCGTAGGTGGGCTGCGGACGCGGTTGCTCTTCGCGGCGGGGCTGCTGGTGGGACGGGCCGGGGATCAGCGGGTCGGCGGGCTGCTGCGGGGTGGACCAGCCGGAACCGGACTGATGGGTCGGCTCGGCGGGGCGGCGCTGGTCGACAGCCTCGCCCGGACGTGGGGTGGCTGCCTCTTCCTCGGATTCGCGATCCTTGCGGCGGCGCCTGCCCTTTTCCTTGCGCGGCGCGTCGTCACCGCGCCCGCCCATGAAGCGGCGGCGTTTGGGTGCGTCGTCGATCTCGTCGTCCTGGGGCAGGTTCTCGACCGGAGCCTCGTAACCGACCTGTGTGACGTCGCTCTCCGACAGCCACGGCGGCAGCATGGGGAGGCTGTCGTTGTTGCGGCTCACCGGCACGCCTCGCTCACCAGGGTCCCCCGATCTGATCGACCCACTTCTCCGACGCCGGTGAGTTTACGCGACAACCCCCACGGCGTGGTGGCCGCCCGGTGGCTGGACACCGTGCTCAGGGCGGCGCGCTCGCAGGCCTCCCGATTGTGCGGCACGGGGCCCGGTCAGGGTGTACGGTTCGGGGCACTTTTGCCTCTGGCCGCCCGGCCCGGTAAGCTTGAGCGGCGGTGCACCTATGCGCCGACTGTTCGCATGCATGTCGACGGGCTCTTGGTCGACGCCACACACGCGGACGGCCATCAAACTCAGGTTGAGCGTAACCGGGATCGCGGAGGATATGGCGAAGAAAGACGGGGCCATCGAGGTCGAGGGTCGAGTTGTCGAGCCGCTGCCCAATGCGATGTTCCGGATCGAGCTCGAGAACGGTCACAAGGTTCTCGCGCACATCAGCGGAAAGATGCGGCAGCACTACATTCGTATCCTTCCGGAAGACCGCGTTGTCGTCGAGCTGTCGCCGTACGACCTCTCACGCGGCCGGATTGTCTACCGCTACAAGTGATGCCTGACGGCGTCGCGAGCCTCACCGGCGCGCGGCGTCGCACAGTGTCCCGGCAACGGGACGCACACCAGACTTCCCCAGTCCTCTGGCTGGGGAAAAACTGTGTTCACACCACCTGTGTGGACCAATACAAGATTGGACTGACGTGAAGGTTAATCCGAGCGTCAAGAAGATCTGCGAGAAGTGCAAGGTGATCCGCCGTCATGGTCGGGTCATGGTGATCTGCGACAACCTGCGCCACAAGCAGCGTCAGGGCTGATACAGCCTCACCACCGGGCACCGATCGTCTGATCGGACTGACCGAAAGAAGCACTCCCAGTTCCAGCGCGCACGCACTTGTGCGCGCCATCCACCGGCACGGAGGCCGGTGCCCCCACCTTTGTGAAGACGGGGGGACGGACGGGGAGCAGACCTCCGCAACCATTAAGGAACCTGCCACATGGCACGTCTGATGGGCGTTGATCTCCCGCGCGAAAAGCGCATGGAGATCGCGCTGACCTACATTTTCGGAATCGGGCGCACCCGCGCCACCCAGATCCTGGCCGAGACGGGCGTCAGCCCCGACCTGCGCTCCAAGGACCTGAACGACGACGACCTGGCGAAGCTCCGCGAGTACATCGAGGCTTCGGACTACAAGGTCGAAGGTGACCTGCGCCGCGAGGTTCAGGCCGATATTCGTCGCAAGATCGAGATCGGCTGCTACCAGGGCATCCGCCACCGTCGTGGCCTGCCCGTTCGTGGTCAGCGCACCAAGACCAACGCGCGTACGCGCAAGGGTCCGAAGAAGACCGTCGCCGGCAAGAAGAAGTAGGGATAGCGTATGCCTCCGAAGAGCCGGGCCGCTGGCCCGAAGAAGACTCAGAAGTCGCGTCGCCGGGATAAGAAGAACATCCCGCACGGCCACGCGCACATCAAGAGCACGTTCAACAACACCATCGTCTCGATCACCGACCCCGAGGGCAATGTCATCTCGTGGGCGTCGTCGGGTCACGTCGGTTTCAAGGGTTCGCGTAAGAGCACCCCGTTCGCCGCGCAGCTCGCTGCCGAGAACGCTGCCCGCAAGGCGCAGGAGAACGGCGTCAAGAAGGTCGACGTGTTCGTGAAGGGCCCGGGTTCGGGCCGCGAGACCGCGATCCGTTCGCTGCAGGCCGCCGGCCTGGAGGTCGGCTCGATCTCCGATGTCACTCCCCAGCCGCACAACGGCTGCCGTCCGCCCAAGCGGCGTCGCGTCTAATAGCGGGAAAGGAAAAAGCTCAAAATGGCACGTTATACAGGCCCCATCACCCGCAAGTCGCGTCGTCTGCGCGTCGACCTCGTCGGAGGCGACCAGGCGTTCGAGCGTCGTCCTTACCCGCCCGGCCAGCACGGCCGCGCGCGGATCAAGGAATCCGAGTACCTCATGCAGCTGCAGGAGAAGCAGAAGGCTCGCTTCTCGTACGGCGTCATGGAGAAGCAGTTCCGTCGTTACTACGAAGAGGCCAACCGCCTCAAGGGTAAGACCGGCGACAACCTGCTCCGTCTGCTCGAGTCGCGTCTGGACAACGTCGTGTACCGCGCCGGTCTGGCCCGTACCCGTCGTCAGGCCCGTCAGCTGGTCAGCCACGGTCACTTCATCGTCAACGGTGTCAAGGTGGACGTCCCCAGCTTCCAGGTCTCCCAGTACGACATCATCGATGTCAAGGAGAAGTCGCTCCCGACGCTGCCCTTCCAGGTGGCTCGCGAGACCGTCGGCGACCGCCCGGTTCCCGGTTGGCTGCAGGTCGTCCCCGGCCGCCTGCGCATCCTGGTGCACCAGCTGCCCGAGCGCGCGCAGATCGATGTGCCGCTGCAGGAACAGCTCATCGTCGAGTACTACTCGAAGTAATCGCTTAACGGTGGGGGTCGCTACGCGGCGACCCCCGCAATCACTGACGAGGCATCAAATAGCGGATGCCCTGAACAGGAAGTAGATCCTCATGCTGATTTCCCAGCGTCCGACACTGACCGAAGAGGTTGTGGCGGAGAACCGCTCGAAGTTCACCATCGAACCCCTCGAGCCGGGCTTCGGTTACACCCTCGGCAACTCGCTGCGTCGTACCCTGCTGTCCTCCATCCCGGGGGCCGCGGTCACGAGCATCCGCATCGACGGCGTCCTGCACGAGTTCACCACCGTCCCCGGCGTGAAGGAAGATGTCACCGACATCATCCTGAACCTCAAGGGCCTGGTCGTGTCCTCCGAAGAGGACGAGCCGGTCACCATGTACGTGCGTAAGCAGGGCCCGGGCACCGTCACCGCCGGTGACATCGTTCCGCCTGCCGGCGTCATCGTGCACAACCCGGACATGCACATCGCCACCCTGAACGACAAGGGCAAGCTCGAGATCGAGCTCGTCGTCGAGCGGGGCCGCGGTTACGTGCCCGCCGTGCAGAACAAGGCGACCGGCGCGGAAATCGGCCGGATCCCGGTGGATTCGATCTACTCCCCGGTGCTCAAGGTGACCTACAAGGTCGAGGCCACCCGTGTCGAGCAGCGCACCGACTTCGACCGTCTCATCCTCGACGTGGAGACCAAGAACTCCATCACGGCTCGGGACGCGCTGGCTTCGGCCGGTAAGACCCTGGTCGAGCTCTTCGGCCTGGCCCGTGAGCTCAACGTCGAAGCCGAGGGCATCGAGATCGGCCCCAGCCCGGCCGAGGCAGATCACATCGCCTCGTTCGGTCTGCCGATCGAGGACCTGGACCTCACCGTCCGGTCCTACAACTGCCTCAAGCGCGAGGGTGTGCACACGGTGGGCGAGCTCGTTGCCCGCACCGAGTCGGACCTGCTCGACATCCGCAACTTCGGCCAGAAGTCCATCGACGAGGTGAAGGTCAAGCTGCACACGCTGGGCCTCTCGCTCAAGGACAGCCCGGCGTCGTTCGACCCGTCCTCCGTGGTGGGTTACGACGCGAGCACCGGAACGTGGAGCGACAGCGGCACGTTCAGTGATACCGACGGCGGCGAGCAGGACTACGCCGAAACCGAACAGCTTTAATACGCCCAGGAGAAACCCACAATGCCCAAGCCCAAGAAGGGCCGCCGGTTCGGCGGCTCGGCGTCGCACCAGAAGGCGATCTTCGCCAACCTGGCCACGGCGCTTTTCGAGCACGGTCGGATCACGACCACCGAGGCCAAGGCCAAGGCGGTGCGTCCCTACGCCGAGAAGATCATCACCAAGGCGAAGGGCGGCAGCCTTGCCGACCGTCGTGAGGTCATGAAGGACATCCGCGACAAGGACGTCGTGCACGTCCTGTTCGCGGACATCGGCCCCTCGTTCGAGGGTCGCGAGGGTGGCTACACCCGTATCACCAAGGCGCTGCCGCGCAAGGGTGACAACGCGCCGATGGCCATCATCGAACTCGTCCGCGAGAAGACCGTGACCAACGAGGCCGATCGGGCCCGTCGCGTCGCCGCTTCGCAGAAGACCGAAGAGGCTCCGGCCGCTGAGGTCGAGGAGACCGTCGCCGACGAGACCGTGGCTGACGCCCCGGCCGCCGACGAGGCCACCGAGGACAAGAAGGACGCCTGATTCTCAGGAGTTCTGCCGAGCCCGTCACCCTTCGTGGGTGGCGGGCTCGGTTCTTTTCCGCGTGCGAATTCAGGAGGATGGCATGACTCGGGTGCGGCTCGGGATCAGTTATGACGGCACCGATTTCACCGGCTGGGCACGTCAGCCAGGGTTGCGCACCGTGCAGGGCGTGCTGGAGGAGTCGCTGTCGAAGGTGTTGCGTGAGCCGCTGCAGCTGACGGTCGCAGGCCGCACGGACGCGGGCGTGCACGCCGAGGGACAGGTCGCGCACTTCGACACCGAGTCCGAGTTCGATGCCGACAAGTTGCTGTACCGGATGGCCAAGTTCCTGCCCAAGGACGTGCGGATCACCGAAATCCGTACCGCTGCGCCCGAGTTCGACGCCCGCTTCTCCGCGATGCGCCGCCACTACGCCTACCGGCTCACCACCGCCCCTTACGGCGCCCAGCCGTTGCAGGCGCGCGGAGTGGTGCCGTGCAAGCCCGGCGTAGACCTCGAGGCTATGCGCGCCGCTTCACGAAACCTGTTGGGCCTGCACGACTTCGCCGCCTTCTGCCGACGTCGCGAGGGCGCGACCACCATCCGCGAACTCCAGCGCTTCGACTGGGAACGTGACGGCGACCTGCTCACCGCCTACGTGAGCGCCGATGCCTTCTGCTGGTCGATGGTCCGCAGCCTCGTCGGCGCCGTCCTCGCGGTCGGCGAGGGCCGCCGAGCCCCCGAATGGACTACGTCCCTGCTCGCCGAGACCGCACGTTCCAGCTCGGTGACGGTCGCTCCCGCCCACGGTTTGAGCCTCATCGCCGTCGACTATCCGGCCGACGCCGACCTCGCCGCCCGTAATGTCCAAACCCGGGAATCCAGAACTGTACCGGTGCCCGAAGGCGGTTGCTGCGGCGATTAATAGCCGTATCCATTCACCGAATTTGTGACACCTGAACTGTCGAGTGGCGATCCGATATTTGTTCGAGACTTTTCCCTACTCGAAGAAAATAAGGAAAATTTCTTGTCCCGGCCGCCGAGTTGTGGTGGTGGCGCTCACGTTATCGGTGTGGTAATCGGTGGCGATGCTAGATTTCCCAGACGATGGATACTTCCTCGGCCACCTCATTCGACGAGTGGCAGCGATCATGGCGGAGACACGAATGGCGCCAGCTGAATTCGGGGCGAGCATGCGCCCTGTCGCGTTGGAATAGCGACGTCGGGCGATGACGTCGTTCGAAGGTTTTCCCGAGATCTGCTCGACCGCGCAGATCGCGGTGCCGGACGCTTTCGCGCACTGGGAACAGCTGGTCGCCGGCGCTATCACCGAGGTGTCGATCGCGCCCACCGTGTCGCGCCCGTTCGAGGGGCGGATCAGGTCGGCCGACTTCGGGGACATCTCGGTGGGCACGGTGGTCGCCGAGGGGCACGAATTGCGCCGTACGCGTAGGCATATCGCCAGGGCCGACGATTTCCACGTCATCGGGAGCGTGGTGCTCGCCGGCCACGCCCAGGTGGAGCACGCGGGCAACCGCGTCGAGCTGGCACCGGGCGCGATGATCTTCTACGACACCTCGCAGCCGATTCGGTGGCGCTCGGAGGGCCTGATCGAGGATCTCACGGTTCGGGTGCCCCGGCAGCAGGTCGTCGACCACCTGGGTATCCGTGCCGATGTGCTGCCTGCCGGGATGGTGATCGGGGAAGGGGGCGTCGGGTTCATGCTGGCCAGATTCTTCCGCCAGGTCGCCCAGCTGCACAGCACCGATCCGGCGGCGGCGGCTGTGCTCGCAGGCAGCGGCATCGACCTCCTCGGTGCGGCGGCCACCATCGCGGCGGGTGAGCGGCCCGGCCGGGCGCAGATCGCGGCGG
The DNA here is from genome assembly GCF_042674185.1 of Nocardia sp. NPDC056952. Lineage (NCBI taxonomy): Bacteria > Bacillati > Actinomycetota > Actinomycetes > Mycobacteriales > Nocardiaceae > Nocardia > Nocardia sp. NPDC056952. The sequence goes on from NZ_JBHURA010000004.1 coordinate 574,945, forward strand.
TGAACGGGCAGCAGGTGCTGGACTATCTGCGCGCCCATTTCACCGACCCCGAACTGACGATCGAGCGGATCGCGGACGGCTGCCGGGTGTCGCGGCGCACGCTCTATCGGGTGGTCGCGGAGTTCGAGGGCGGGCTCGGGGCGGTCCTACGCGGAATGCGGTTGGAGCGGGCGCGGGTGTTGCTCGTGGCGAGCGACTTCCGTTCGATCGCGGCGGTAGCGACCGCGTCGGGATTCGCCACCGAGCGACAGTTCTATCGTGCGTTCCAAGCGGCGACGGGTATGACGCCGGGTGAATACCGAGTAGTAGCTCGTTCCGGCGCCGATATCGGCTGACGATTGCCGTCAAGCCGGGTTAGGTGATGTGCCTCACATGGATGTTTCATATTGAAAGACTCATGACGGTTATCCGCTGGAATCGGCGGTGCTAGACGCATTTCCGATGTCGACAAACCATCCCATTCGGAAACAGTTGATGGAAATTGGACGGTTGATCTGGCAGGCTCGGCCACGGGCGAGCCCGACGATTGTGCGACGCCAACTGTTTGCTGTTCGACTCGGATAGGGAGCGAGGTGGTTGGCATGGAGATCGCGCAGACCCGCGCCGGAGCACGTGAATCGTTTGCCGAATGGGAGTCGCTGCTGTCGGAGAGTTACGTCCCGCTGATGGCGGATCCGAGCGGAGACGGCACCTTCCACGGCCGCATCGAGCGCAGCAGTCACCCCGGCTTCGATCTGTCGACGGTCCGCGCGAGCGGCCAGCGCATCCGCCGCACGCCTCGCGGGATCGCCAAGACCGACGGTGAATTCCTCCTGGTCTCCATCCTGACCGAGGGTTCCGGACTGCTGCACCAGGACGATCGAGTGGCCTCGGTCCGCCCCGGCGACATGGTCTTCTACGACACCTCGCGCCCGTACCACTGGGACCTGGAGGGTCCGTGGGCGCAAGTCGTGGTGCAGACGCCACTCGAGGTCCTGCGCCAACAGCTCGGCCCGGGCGGATCCCCGTTGCCGACCGCGGTGACGGTCACCGCCGACAGCGCGGGTGGGGTGGTCGCAGGCTTCTTTCGCGATCTGGCCCGCATCCAGCAGAGCGCTCCCGGCCATGCGACCGTCCTGGCCGACAACGGTGTCAAACTGCTCGCCTCCGCGGTCCGGCTGGCCTCGGGCGAAATCCCGTCGGGTCAGCCGGCGCAGGCGCTGTCCCGCGAGCAGGTGCTGTCCTTCATGCGGACCCGGTGCGCCGACCCGAGCCTGACCGTCGACGACATCGCCCGTGCCTGTCTGGTATCGCGTCGAACGCTGTACCGGCTCTTCGGTGATGTGGAAGACGGACTCAGCGCCGTGCTGCGGCGCATGCGGGTGGAATGCGCGCGCACCCTGCTCACTCGCGACCCCGGCCGCGCGACGGCGACGGTCGCGCTCGCGTCCGGCTTCGCCTCCGAACGACACTTCTTCCGGGCCTTCCGGCTGGAGACGGGGATGACTCCCGGCGAATTCCGCATGCTCGCGTCGAGCGCGCTGACTATCTGATACCGCCGTTCTCACGCGATATTTCGGTAGACCTCGGCGAAACTCATCGCAATCGGCGGATTGGCACAAACGGTCAGTCGGCTGGCACAGGATGACAGTTTGTGTGGCGCCATTCTGCGAGAGAGTGAATTGAACACTCTTCACTGGTTGAGCGGACAAGGGGGCACGATGAGTCGGGTACGCGTGGCAGCGGTGCAAGCCGAGCCGAAGTGGTTGAATCTGTCTGCCGGAGTCGAACAGACAATCGAATACATCGCGTCGGCCGAACGCGGCGGCGCGCAAGTGATCGCTTTTCCGGAGACATTCCTGCCCGGATTCCCGTGGTGGATGTGGCTCAATTCGGTCGATTGGGGTGAGGAATTCCTGGCCAGGTATCTGGCCAACGCGCTGACCGCCGACGGTCCCGAACTGCGTGCCATCGCGTACGCCGCCCGGCGCACGGGCGTGCACGTTTCGATCGGCTTCGCCGAGCGGGCCGGACACGAGGTCTTCATGTCCCAGGCGTTGATCGATGCCGACGGCACCATCGCCGTCGCTCGCAAGGCGGAACCGACCGGGCTCGAGCGCACTGTCTTCAATGCCTCGCCCGGTGGGGGACCGCTGGTTCGTGACACCGTGCACGGCCGGATCGGCGTCCTCGGCGGCGCCGATCATCTCCGCGCCGACCTGCGTGGACAGATGCACGATCAGCGCGAGCAGCTCCACGTCGCCGCCTGGTCGGGCTTCACCGTGTACTACGGGGAGGGCAAGGAATGGGGGCCCGACCTCAATACCGCTGCCAGCGTTCGCTACGCGATGGACGGATCGACCCATGTCATCGCGCCCGTCGCGGTCGTGCCGGTGGCAGGCTGGGAGGTCGTCGACGCGCGGATGCCGGAGCGGCGCCTGCTGCGTGGTGGTGGCGGCCTCTCGCGAATCTTCGGTCCCGGTGGACTCGAACTCGCCGCACCGCTGGCGGAAGGCGAAGAGGGACTGCTCTACGCCGATCTAGATCTCGGTCGCACCGTGCGCCCGGCCGCCGCGGCCGCGCCCCGCGGTGAGCGCTTGCCGGTCCGGGGGCCGAGCGGTCGGATCGTGCGGCGTGAGCCGGTGCGCGTCGGCCTCGCGGGGGCCTGAGGCGACGGCCGCGAACCACAGTGCGACGAAGCCGGACGTCATCGCAGCGGCACCGAGACATCGGCGCCCGCTTCACGGGTCAGCCGGGCGTTCACCTTGGCCAGGGCGGGCGTCGGGACGAATCCGCCCGCCAGCAACGCCTCACCCTGTCGGAACCAGGGCGCCTGGGCGAGCAGGCCGCTCGGCGCGTAGCCGAAGTAGGTGCCGAGTTCCTCCAGGTCGGATGGGGAGGTCATCTTCATCAAGGCGAGGTTGTCGCACTGAGAGATGATGCCGGGGTGCACCTTTGACGGGCGCTGTGTCGACAGCAGCAACCACAGACCGAATTTGCGCCCCTCGGCGGCGATCTGGATCAACCGCTCGCGCACGGCGACGGCCACCGGCGATTCGAGCCGGGGCGAGGCGAGGTTGTGCGCTTCGTCGATCACCAGCAGAACCGGGCGGCGTTCCTCGCGTTTGGCCCACAGATCGTCGAGCAGCGACAAGGCGACGACGAGTTGCTGTGCGGGCGTAGAGAATCCGCCGAGATCCAGGACCGTCACATCGGGTCGATCGGCGACGATCTCGGTGACCGCCTGGTCGGTTCCCGCCCAGACCTCCCAGTCGAGCAGTCCCAGATTCTCCACGCGCATCGCGAGTCGGCGGCGAGCCGTGTTCTCGACGGCACGCAGGTTGTCCAGGACATCGTGGACTTCGCCGGACATCGCCGACGACAGATGGATCAGTTCGTTGAACTCCTCCCTGTCGGCCACCGGATCCAGCTGCAGCACAGCGGCCTTCGAGGTCAAGGGCATGTCGATGAACTTCGCCCGCAGGCGACCGGGTGGCTCCGATTTCGGTCGCAGGACGCGGATATCGCGCTCGCGCAGGGCCTGCGCGGTGGGGCCGGTGGCGCCGGGGATCACCTCGCCGATGCGGACGAAATCGGAATTCGGGTCGAAGATGACGATCGGCAGCGCGGTGTGCGCGATCAGCTGCTCGAGGACGACGCCGGGCGCGTAGGTCTTGCCGGAACCGCTCTGGCCACACCAGAACGTGTGCCGGTTGAAGCGGGTGGGGAGCAGTCGGGCGGGGCCGCCGGGCGCCGACAGACTCACGCCGACCTCGAGTTCGGCGCCGGTGGTGTGGTGGAGCGCGGCGACGGTGTCGCGATCGGCGGGGCCGATCTCCCCGCCGTCGAAGGCGTGACTGGCTCTGGTGTCGATCCCGTCATCGGTGAGTTCGCCGATCAACCTGCCGCGTAACCCGACGGGCACGGTCGCCGTACGCTCCTCGACCAGCCCGAGCTGCCTGCGCCCCGCGCAACTGACCACGATCAGGGATCCGGCGGGGAAGGAGCTGGCCGCGGCGTTCTCGACGACGAACGAGCGGCCGTCCTCGGAGCGCACGGACAGGACAGCGGATTCGGCAGACATGGATGTGTCCTCCCGGTGGCGCGTCGACGAGCATCCTGCTGGCAACCACCAGTAAACACGGCCCGGTCACGTCTTCCGGTACCGCGCGCACGTGTGTCGGGTGCTGTCTGCGGCCCTCGTACCGGAGTGTGCTGAAAGAGGCTTGCGCAGGGAGGTTTTACCTGGTCAAGACCGAATGTAAGTACATTTGCAATCGCATTCGAGGCGCGGAGCGGGGGTATTCTTCTGGGCGATGCCGCAATGACGGCAGCACCCGATTCTCGTTTCCGGAGGTCGCCTGTGGCGAACGAAACGACGACGCTGGAGTTCTCGGCGCCGACACCGCGCAGTGCGGAGTTCGAGCAGTGGGAAGCGTTGATGACGAAGACGTATTTCCCACTCGCGCTCGATCCCACATTGGACGCGCCCACGTTCGGCAGGCTCACCAGCAGTCCCTTGCCCGGAGTCGCCGACTTCTCGCTGACCGCGCTCGCGGGCGGGAATCAGGAATTCCGGCGCACCAAGACGCATGTGGCGTGTGCCGACGAGGAATACCTGCTGATCAGCATTCAGGTCGCCGGTCGTGCCCGGCTCACCCAAGACGGCCGCTCGGTGCTGCTCAAGCCGGGAGAGATGACATTTCTCGACACTGCGCGACCCTCGCTCTGGCACGACAGCGTGTCCTACGAGCAGGTGCTCGTGCGAGTGCCGACGCGACTGCTCCGCCTGCAGCCGGGTCTCGCCGAGGTCCGCATACCGACCGCCACCGCGATTGCTCCGGACAGCCCGGCGGGCGTGGTGGCCACCTATTTTCGTGAGCTCGCCCGGGTCCGCGCGCAATCGCCCGCACAGGCCGACATCCTGGCCAGAAGTGCGCTCGACCTCCTCGGCTCGGCGGTGCTGCTCGCCGCGGGGAGCGAACCTGTCGATGCCCCTGCTGACGCGCTCAGTCGCGAACACGTCATGGTCTACCTCCGAAAGCGGTGCACCGACCCGGAATTGACCGTCGACGAGGTGGCCGCGGCCTGTCACATCTCGCGCCGCACGCTGTTCCGAATCTTCGACGGCACCGGCGACAGCCTCAGCACCACCCTGCGCAGATTGCGAATCATGCATGCGCGAAAGCTGCTGGCCCGCACGAGAAGCCACCCACCCGCAGCGGTCGCTTACGCCTCGGGATTCGCCTCCGAACGGCACTTCTATCGGGTGTTCCACCAGGAAACAGGGATGACGCCCGGCGAATATCGGCAGTCGCACATCGGCTGATCAACGTGGCACTGATTGTCAGAGGCTTGGCGCGGGAGGACTGCCAGCACGATCGTTCTCGCAGCACACTGGATCTCGTCGGACCAGTGCGTACGAGGAGCGATCACGATGGCCGACGCCACTGGAACGTGAAGTCTTCGCCGGCGGTGTAGCGCCGTCGGCGGTTTACCACACCGAACTGGGCCGGGTCGGCGTCCTGGGGGGGAGTCGACCACGTGTGCCCGGACCGGCGCGTGGACCTGTGGCGGGAGCAGGTCCACGTCGCCGCGTTCTCCGGATTCACCGTGTAAGTCAGGGCTGCTGTCCGCCGATCTCGTAGTCGGCGAGGCGACGAAGCCGCGGACCGGCGGACAGGATTGTCTGCGGACAGGGTGACGGTTCGGCTCGCGGGCTCACTGGCGATTTCGTGAGTCGGTCAGGATCTGACCAACCGGGCGATCGCGTCGGTGGCCTCTTTGATCTTGGCTTCGGCCTCGGGTCCACCGGCGATCGCCGCGTCGACGACGCAGTGTGAGATGTGATCCTCGAGCAGCCCCATCGCGACGGCCTGTAGTGCCTTGGTCATGGCGGAGACCTGGGTGAGGATGTCGATGCAGTACTTTTCCTCTTCGACCATCCGCTGGAGGCCGCGCGACTGACCCTCGATGCGGCGCAGTCGCTTGAGGTAGTCGTCCTTGGCGGTGATGTAGCCGTGGCCTGCGTGGCCTGCGTGCTCGCCGCCGGTCGCGGTGTCGGGGGTGGGTGTTGTCACCGTAGGTCTCCTCGCCTGCCTGGTAGCTCGCGTGGCGAACTAATACCCCCCTAGGGTACAGTTTCGCGGTCGAAATGTCAGGTGACAGGTCCCCGGTGCTGCGCGCGGACGGCCCGGGCGGAAGAATCGGCGCTATGAGTTCGCTTCCCCGGCCCGCACTCGCCGTCATCGGCGGCAGCGGTTTCTATGACTTCTTCGACCACGACGCGGTGCACGTCGAGGTCAACACACCGTATGGCGCGCCGAGTGCGCCGGTCGCGATCGGGGAGGTCGAGGGCCGCGCCGTCGCCTTCCTGCCCCGGCACGGCAAGCAGCACGAGTTCGCGCCGCACACCCTGCCCTACCAGGCGAACATGTGGGCGCTGCGTTCGCTCGGGGTGCGCCGGGTGTTCGCGCCGTGCGCGGTCGGCAGCCTGCGCGCCGATTGGGGTCCCGGCACCGTGGCGGTGCCGGACCAGCTCGTCGATCGGACCTCGGGTCGCCCGCAGACCTACTTCGACGGCGGCGGTGTGCACGTCTCCTTCGCCGATCCCTACTGCGATGATCTGCGCGCCGCCGCGGTGAAGTCCGCCGGTGACCTTCGGGTCGAGGATTCCGGCACGATGGTCGTCGTTCAGGGCCCGCGCTTCTCGACCCGCGCCGAGAGCCGCTGGTTCGCCGGGCAGGGCTGGGACCTGGTCAACATGACCGGCCACCCCGAGGCTGTTCTCGCTCGCGAACTCGAAATGTGCTACGCGGCAGTCGCTCTCGTCACCGACTTGGATGCCGGCCTGGAAGAGGGCGACGGTGTGCACGCAGTCGATGTGTTCGCCGAATTCAAGAAGAACCTCGGACCCTTCAAAGAGCTCATGCGACGTGCGGTCACCGCGGTCGACGACACCGACACCTGCGAGCGCTGCCGCGTACACGCCGGGGTGTCGCTGCCCTTCGAACTGCCCTGATCACCCCGGCTGCGCGGTGACCTGCAACTGAGCGAGCAGGAAAGCAGGCGCCGCGCCGCCGCCGGGCAGCGGTGACACCTCGACGTCGACGGTGAGCCAGCCACCCGCCTCGGCGGCCAGCCGTAACCCGCTCAACCCGGCGCGCGTGGCACCGGCCAGCACCTCGGCCCGCAGGGCGGCGATTCTGGGCCGGTCCTCGGGATGCGGGACGGTTCGCTCGTCGACCCCGCGCCATGTCAGCCCCGGCACCGGCTCGGTGACCCAGCGCACCGCGCGCACCTGGGCGGTGTCGACGATGACCAGGTAGAGGCCCGGCTGGGACTCGCGCAGCAATTCGAGCGTCGCGGCCTCGAACGACTTGTTTTGTGGGGCAACACTGTCGGTGACATCGACGGACACTCCGCGCCACGTGAACCGCTGCTCGGCGTCGCCGTTGCGCGCGGCCACCAGCAGCGAACGCGGGCCGATCGCCGAATGCACGGTGGCGACGCCCGACCACCTGCTCCGAGGTTCCGAACGGTACAGCGCGGCAACGAATTCCAGTGCGCGATCGAAACGCTCGATCCGCTCGAACGGCTCGGCACCGCTGTATTCGACCGGGGCCGAACCGAAGTGGGGTCCGAGCCCGGCGGGATGAGTGCGGACCACGCGGGCGTACGCGTCGACCTGGAACGGGGCCACGCGAAGCTCGTCGGCCGGGACCTCCGGCCCCACCCACACCTTCACCGCATGCACGGACGAGTCCGGCCACAACACCGGCACGGCCCGAAATCGCAACTCCGACCAGGGGTTGCGCGACTTCGGCAACATCTGCTCCACCGGCGTCCCGGTCTCGTGCGCGGCCGCGATCAACGGCTGCAACCGGGCCGGAACAGCCCGCTGATACGACGCCCATTCGCGCGGCGTGGTACCCGCGGTCAACATCGACCAATCCCGCGACGTCCCCAACGTCTCCACCAACTGCCAACGCCCGATAATCACCCGTGCGACCCCCTGCGCCCCATGAACGAAACCGACAGCCCTATGGTGCACGAGCCGACCAGCGGCTCCGGTACCGGGGCATTTCGGGGTCGATAAGCTCGGCGGCATGAATGCACCGCTGCGGTTGGAGATCATCGTCGCCAGCACCCGGCCCGAGCGATTCGCGCCCGTGGTCGCCGGCTGGCTGGTCACCGCGCTGGGGGAGCGGCCGGAATTCGAGGTGGGGGTGCTCGATCTGCGGGATCTGGCGTTGCCGACGGACCTCACCGAGACGCCGGAGGTCGAGGCGTTCCGGGCCAGGCTGGCCGGTGCGGACGCGTTCGTCGCCGTCACCTCCGAGTACAACCACGGGTATCCGGCTTCGCTGAAGACTGCGCTCGACAGCGCCAAGCACGAGTGGCGGGCCAAGCCGATCGGGTTCGTCTCCTACGGCGGGTTGTCGGGTGGGTTGCGCGCGGTCGAGCAGTTGCGTCAGGTGGTGGCGGAACTGCACATGGTGTCGGTGCGCGAATCGGTGAGTTTCGCCCAGGCCAAACGCCGCTTCGACAAGGCCGGCATGACCGACGACGCCGCCGCGATCGACGCATGCGACCGCATGCTGAACCAATTGTCCTGGTGGGGAACGACTTTGCGGGCAGCCCGCACCGTGGAACCGTATCCGGGCTGAGTCGGCCGTGGCATCACCCGCGTGGTGACGCGAGCTACGGCGAACCGATCAGGCCGACGCCATCGCGCGCTGACCACGCGGCTGGCCGATGTAGGTCGACTCGCGCGGAATCGATACCAGCGTGAGGTTCACCCTGGTCGTTCCCGTGCGCAGCACCACGCGGTTGCCGATCGCTCCGGGCTGGAAGATCTCCAGGTCGGGGCGAGAAGCGGGCCAGCCGTTCGGATCACCGGTGAGGTAGATCGTGGTGACACCGGCGTGCGGGGCGGGCGCGAGCACACCGTCCACCACCGTCGCGGTGAAACCCGCGTCGGACTGGTGTGTTTCGACGGCGATGGTCAGCCGCTCCGGATTGCCGACGGTGGTCACCAACTGCTCCCAGGCCTGCGCCCGGTCGGTGCGCACCAGCACCCGCTCGCCGACAGCCAGCGCGCGGAACACCAACTGCTGGGCCAGGTACAGCTCACCGGCGACGTACACGGTGGAGATACCGGCGCCGACGATCCTGGTGGCGACGCCGTTGCCCTCGTCGTCGGAGCCCAGCAGCTGCCCGCAACCCGACGACGGAAGATGCAGTGCGCCGATGACGTCGATCGGGTACTCGATGGTCGGGATCGTGTCGTCGACACCGGGCACCGCGATCGGCAGGTGCGCCAGCAGCGCGTCGCGATGACGACCGCTCATCGACACCATGCCCTTGGACTTGGTCTTCTCGGGCAGCTCGCGCGCGGTCAATCGCCATGCGGCGCCGACACTCACGGATTCGGCGTCGCTACCGGGACGCAACCGCACCGCGACCGTCGTCCCCCGCGACGGCGCGACCCACAGCTGCGCGAGCAGATCCGAACCCAGCTGCTTGGGATCCACCGCACTGCCGATGTTCACCGCGTTGCCGATCTCGGCGTACTTCCACCGCTGACTCAGCGTGCGCGGATCGAGACCTGCGGTGATCTGCTGAACGGCCTTGCGGATCTCCGGTGCGGTGAGGATGCGCGCATTGCAGTCGGCGTCTTCGAGCGTGCGCATGATCCGCTGGGTGGCGATGGTGACCGAGCGGGAAGCGCCGTCGGTGCCGCCGCCACGACGAGCCGTCGCGTCCGGGCAGGCCACCGCGTCGAAGCTGATGGCGAGCCACACGGTGCGGTGCGCGGTCGCGGGCAGCGGGCCGAGCAGCGATTCGTAGATCGCGCCCGCGGGTGTGCCGGACCGGCTGCGGTGGCCGTGGCTGATGATGTCGATCCCGCTGAGCAGGATGTCGTGCTGGTGGAGGCAGGCGGCCAGTTCGGGCAGCGGCAACAGGTGCGAGGCGTGCACGGCGGTGCGAGCGATTCGGGTCAGCCCGCCGCGCGGCGGCAGCACCTCGACGACGGTGACCACGCGACTGCCGTCCCAGTACAGGCCGAGCGAGCGCCCGTCGGTGTCACGGAAGTCGACGGTGTCGCCGAGTGTGTAGTCGCGCTTGGCGGAATACCGGCGGATGGTCGAGATCCAGTCGAGGATCGTGCGCTTGCCGATCGGGATCAGCGGCAGCAGCGCCACCACGACGGCGATGGCGAGCGACGTCAGCGCATCGATGCGGCAGACCAGTGCGACAACCCCCGCGATCAGGCCGAGGACCTGCGCAATGAGTAGGTGCGGCAGCGAAATCCGACCGAACAGCGGGCGCGGTCCCGCCCCGGTGAACTCAGCCATTCGTTCCTCCCCCAGGTACCCATTTGTCGATCGGCCGATGGCCGAATGCGAACAACTGCTGCCGGGAACTGTACTGTGTTGCCCGGACGAGAGCACTGTTCGGGGGAGGAACCATGCCTTCAAAACCCACAACGCGCTGGCAGGTCAGCGGATACCGCTTCCTGGTGCGGCGAATGGAGCACGCCCTGGTGCGCCGGGATGTGCGCATGCTGCACGACCCGATGCGCGCGCAGACCCGTGCCTACGTGGTCGGGCTGGTGCTCGGCATCGTCGTCCTCGCAGGGTGTGGTGTGCTCGCGCTGCTGCGCCCGCAGGACAAGATCGGCGACAGCAAGATCCTGATCGCGAAGGAATCCGGCGGCGTCTATGTGGTCGTCGACAATGTGGTGCATCCCGCGCTGAACCTGGCCTCGGCCCGGCTGGCGGCCGGTGAGGCGTCCAAGGCCGCGATCGTCAAGGAGTCCGAGCTCGGGAAGAAGCCCCGCGGTCAGCTCATCGGCATTCCGGGCGCCCCGTCGTCGATCCTCTACGACAAGGGCGGCAAGGGCCGCACCTGGACGGTGTGCGATCAGCTCAAGTCCGACGGCACAGCGGATCTGACCACGTCGGTGCTGGCCGGTGACCCGAATCTCGGCGCCAAGGCATCGAAGGTGGATGCGGGCAAGGCCATGCTCGTGAAGGGCAAGGACGCCGTCTACCTGGTCTACGACGGCAAGCGTGCGCGCGTGAAGATGGACGATCCGGCCGTCACCCACGCACTCGGCATCACCGGCGTGACTCCGCGCCCGATCGGCGAGGGCCTGCTCAACGCGATTCCCGAAGTGCTGCCGCTGATCACGCCGGTCATCGACAACCCCGGTGGCACACCGACTTACAACGTGAGTGGCCACAAGATCGGTGACGTGGTCCAGGTGTTCAACGAGCCCAACCAGAACTATGTGGTGCTCCAGAACGGGCTGCAGGAGATTTCGGCGCTGACCGCCCAGATCATCCGCAACTTCTATCCGACCATGATGAACGGCACGACTATTCAGTCGACCGACCGCACCTACGCGACCATCGTCCAGACGTTGAAGGTGCAGGACTACCCGCGCGAGCGGCCGACGCTGATCACCGCCAAGGACCAGCCGGTCAGCTGCATGTCGTGGAAGCCGATCGCGGGCGCCACCGACAACACCGACGCGACCGCACGCGCCGAGCTGACCTTGCTGACCGGCATCGATCTGCCGATCCCGGACAAGGCGAAGATGGTCGACCTCGCACAGGCCGACGGCGCGGGCCCGAACGCGGACACCGTCTTCATTCCGCCGGCGTCCGGCGCCTACGTGCAGTCCACCGGCATCGAACCGAACAGCCGCCGCAAGGACAGCCTGTTCTACATCGCCGATACCGGCGTCCGCTTCGGCGTCAAGAACGCCGACGCGGTCAAGGCGCTCGGCCTGGAGGAAGTCAAGGCCGAACCGGCGCCGTGGCCGATCATCGGACTGCTCGCGGGTGGGCCGACGATGGGCCGGGAAGAGGCGATGGTCGCGCACGACGGTGTCGCGCCCGATCCCTCGCCCGCCAAAAAGCCTGTCGCCACAGTCAATTAGTCGGGTAGGGCTGCCGACTTCGCGGAATCGGAGCGAAGTTCGGCGACCTCGGTCCGTAAGGCTCTGACCTCCTCGACCAGTTCGCGGAGCATGCTTTCGGCGCGGTCGGCGGCATCGTCGACGGTCTTGAGCTGTTCGACGACCCAGCTGGTCATGGTGCCGATGGCGAAGGAGATCAGGCCGATGCCCAACGTCATCAGCACCAGCGAGACCAGTCGGCCCTCGGTGGTCACCGGGTAGACGTCGCCGTAGCCGACCGTGGTCACCGAGACCGCCGACCACCACAGTGCGTCGCCGAAGGTCTCGATCTTGGAGTCGGGTGCGCCGTATTCGGCGTCGAAGAAGGCCAGACTCGACAGCAACAGGATCAGCAGGGAACTGGTGGCCACGAAGGTCACCAGGCGGGTGCGCGGGTGCGTCGCGCGGTTGAGGGCATCGAGCAGCAGCAGCGAAGCACGGAGCAGACGCAGCGGACGAAACGGCGGCACGAGCACGACCAGCAGGTCTAGTGGGTGCTTGCGGACGAAGCGCAAACGGTCGCCCGAGAGCCGCAATCTGACCACGAAATCGACGAAGAACACCGCCCAGATCGCGATATCGGCCAGCACGAGGCTGGTGTCGAGCCGCGGTGACACATCGGTGTCGAGCACCCGCCACGCGTACATGATGACGAACACCACCGCGAGCGCCATCAACGGCAGATTGGTCGCGCGCTCCCACCGCTGCCTGCGGGTGAGTGGACGGTCGGTTGTTGACGAATTCATGCGGCTACCTGGGTCGACGGGCTCTGGCCCGCCGACCGTACCCTGCTCTTTGGTCGAGCAGGTCAGAGATCGTCGGCCGACATCCCGAATTTGCGTCGGATCGGGAACGACGCCAGTACGCCGAGGACCAGGATGAGGCCGATGGCGCCGGAACCGATCAGGGCCACGTTGCGCGCGGTGTTGTCCGCGGGCGGCGGCGGTGCGGGCACCGCGAGCTGCAGGCTGCGCGCCGGGCTGGCCTGCTTCGGCGGAAGTTCCCTCGGCACTTCGTTGGTGAGCGCCGCGACGGGATCCACTGCGCCGTAACCGATGTACGGATTCCAGCCCTCTGCCGGTGCGTGGGCCGTGGCCTGCAACCGCTGGATGACCTGCTTGGCGGTCAGGTCCGGGAACCTGTCGCGCACCAGTGCGGCGACGCCGGCGACATACGGCGAAGCGAAACTTGTTCCGCTGTAGGCCATGTACTTGCCCTGGTTGTCGTACTTGCCGTCGGAGATGCCGGTGGTCCTGGCATCGAGGGACGTAATGCCTTCTCCCGGTGCGGCAATGCCGACCCACGGACCGGGCACGGTGAACGACGACGGTGCGCCGTTGGCGCTGATGGAGCCGACCGAGAGCACATACTCGTCGTACCAGGCGGGATTCACATAGGTGCGGATCGTGCTCCACAGATCTTGTGCGGGCTTGAGCGGGTCGGGCCCGGGATTGCCCGACTTGCAGGCGTTGTCGGAGTTACCCGCCGAGCTGACGATCACCACGTCCTTCTCCAGCGCCGCGTACCGCACAGCCGCGCCGAGCGCGCCGAACGCCGCTTCGTTGGCCGGGGAACCGCTGTTGCAGGCGACGAGCGAGATGTTGATGACGCGGGCGCCGAAGTCGGCTGCCCGCCGGATCGCGCTCGCGAGTGAGGAGACCTTGCCGTAGCCCTCGGGAAAATCGTCGGGCCCTTTGTTCCGGCCCGCGCCCTCGGACTGGTAGAGGGAGCTGGTCTGGCGAATGCTGAGGATGCGGGCCTCGGGCGCGACACCGGAGAAGCCCTGGTTGTCGATCTTGGTCGCGCCGATGATGCCGGCGACGACCGTGCCGTGCACGTCGCAGTCCTCGGTCCCGTTGCCGCCCGCGGCCACGTAGTCACCGCCTGCCCACAGATCGGGCAGGCGGGGGTGGGGCTCCACGCCGGTGTCGATCACCGCGACGAGTTGTCCTGCGCCACGCGAGAATTCCCACGCCCGCTCCAGATCGAGGGAGCGCTGGCTGGGAGGAATCACCGCCGTCGCCGTACTCGCCTGGGTGCGGAAGCACAGTCCGTTGGTACCGCTGCCGCGTTCGGTCTTGTCCGGCGGCGCGGCGGGATCTCCCGCGGGCAGCATTCCGGGGTCGATGGCCGGCGGCCGGTCCGCGTGCGCTGTGCCGTAGAGACCGAATCCGGCGTTCAGACCGACGACCAGAGCAACGGCCGTCAGTCGAAAGCCGAGCCTCACAGCCCGCGAACCAGCGAGTAGAGATCGGCGACCCAGAACACCAGCGGCAGCACCGCGGCGACGAACGCGTACTCGAGCAGTTCGACGGCCCGGCGCATCGGCGGCGTCGCGGACTGGTTCGGCACGATCAGGCCCATCACCAGCGCCGAGATCAGAATCACCAGCGCGGCACCGAAAACGACCAGCGGCTGGCGCATTTCGAGCGCGACGCCCACCAGCATGATCAGCACGATCGACGAGCCACCCGCGATCAGCACGATGGCCTGTTCGGCGCCCGCGTAGGTGCGGCTGCGGAACATCAGTACCACCGCGCACACCAGCGCGAGCGAGATACCGGGCCAGTAGGGATCTTCGGAGCCTGCGTCGGTCGCCAGCAGCGCGCCGGCGACGGTGACCAGCGTGGTCGCGCTGACCAGGCCGGCGAGGTAGTTACGGGCCCGCTCCGACCGCGCCCGCAGGGCGTCGAGGGTCGGCAGGGCGCGGTGGTCGTCCGGATCGTCCTCGGTCGGATCGATCGGGGTGCCGGGGGAGGGGACCGGCGGCAAGGGCAGTTTGGCCAGCAGCATCGAAACACGCGGCGCGAGTGAGAGTCCGGCCAGACCGAGCGCGGCGACGGCCGCGCCGATCGCCTTGACCGGCTGATCGGTGAGCAGCCCCACCAGGGCCGCGGGCACGCCGAACACCGAGACGGTCGCCGCGCCGATGAACAGCGCGAGGCCGATGCCGGTGACCCGCCAGGCGAGCACCGCGATGGAACCGAGCAGCGCGAATCCGAGCAGCAGATGCGCCGCGCCGTAGTGATCGGGCACCAGCAGCATGCCGCCGGTGAACGCGGTCGGCAGCGCGCAGCCGGCCAGCACGAGCGCGGCCGAGGCATCGCGGTACATGCGGCTCAGCACCGTGCCCGCCACCACGCAGAGGATCGCGACGAACAGTGCGAGCGACCCGGAAACCCAGAACGGCAACGCATCCGGCGCGGCCAGCAGACCGAAGCAGCCGACCAGCATGGTGAGTGCGGCGAGCACCGAACCGGTGACGCGGGCGGTCTTCGGCGTCCAGCTGCGGTAGTGCTCGGCGTCGGCGACCGCGACGTTGTACATGATGTCGTCGAACAGGGGCGTCGGCGCCGCGTGCGAGGCGCTCTCCAGCATCAGCAGTTCGCCGTCGCGTACGCCTTGTTCGCCGAGGCTGAGCGAGTTCGAGAACGGGGGGTGGCCGATGCGGGCGAGCACCCACTCGGCGGGTTCGTAGCGTTCGCCGTCGTTGTCGAAATCATTCGAGCGGCTGTGCTGCGCGACCATGTCGACCACGCTGGGGATGACGAGGGCGACCGGCACGTCGACCGGAATAGCCATGTCCACCTGCGTGTGCTTGGCCAGGATGGTTACTCGGGCAAGGTCCGGCGCGCGAACGATGCCGCGTGCGGAGTCCTCTTCCACATGATCGAGTCGCGCGTGCGTCAAAACTCCCCCAGTTCCGTCTCTACCTCGTGTTTCCGCTCGACCGCTCACACGGTCGACAGTTTGCGGAACCCACCGTTCGGACAGCAGAATGCCTGACGAACCATACGACATGTCGGCCGCGACCTCTACACTGAGCCCGTCGCGACGACAGATGAGCGAGTAGTCAAGCAGGGGGAGTCTTCGACCATGAGCACCGTCAGGTTCCAGCGCCGTGCCCGGCGCGAGATGCCGCGTACACCGGGTGGCGAGGTCACGCTGCAGCCGCCGCCGGAGATCCCGCGGATCACCCCGGGCAACCTGCTCGCGAAGCTGATGCCCGTCGTCATGGTCGTCGGCATGGTCGGCATGATGGCGCTGATGTTCACCCAGGGCAGCGGCATGCTGTCCAACCCGATGTCGATGATGTTCCCGATGATGATGATCATGTCGATGGTCACCATGTTCGGGCAGGGCGGTGGCAAGGGAGCCAAGGCCGCGGAAGCCAACGAGGACCGCAAGGATTATCTGCGCTACCTCGATCAGGTCCGTAAAGACGTCGACGAGACCGCCAAGCAGCAGCGCGCCGCCGTCGAGTGGAGCCACCCCGAGCCCGGCCTGATCTGGATGCTCGCGGGCACCAGCCGGATGTGGGAGCGCCGCTCCGGCGACAAGGATTTCTGCCACGCGCGGATCGGCCTCGGCGGCCAGCGCCTGGCGACCAGGCTGGTAGCCCCCGAAACCGGCCCCGTCGAAGAGCTCGAGCCCATCGCCGCGGTGTCGCTGCGCCGTTTCGTGCGCGCGCATTCCACGGTTCCCGATCTGCCCACCGCCATCGCGGTGAAGGGCTTCGGCACCGTCGCCCTCGACGGCGACCGCGCCCAGGCGCGCGACATGACGCGTGCGATGTTGTTGCAGCTGTGCATGTTCCAGGCGCCCGACCAGGTGCTCGTCGCCGTGGTCTGTGGCCCGGACACCGCCCGCGAGTGGGAGTGGACCAAGTGGCTCCCGCATACCCAGCACCCCGATTCCCAGGACGGCATCGGCACCCAGCGCATGTTCTACGGCTCCATCCGCGAGGCGATGAGCGGCCTGCATCCGCTGCTCGGCAACCGGGTCCGCTACTCGCGTAACCAGCCGAACAACCCGAACATGGTGCACGTGGTGATCGTCGTCGACGGTGGCCTGCTCGAGGCCGAGGACGACCAGCTGCGTGAGTCCGGGTACGAGGGCGTCACCATCATCGACCTGTGCAATTACGCACCGCGCCTTGCTGTTTCCCGTGGCATCAAGATGGTCGTCGAAGACGGCGAGTGCCTGGGCCGCGGTGCCACCGGCAACCAGGAACGCTTCGCCACCATCGACCGGGTCAGCGCCGAGCAGGCCCAGCAGCTCGCCCGCAGGCTCGCGCCCTACCGTGCGGCCACCCAGCGCAGCAGCGATGTCGAGACCGACGAGACCGAGACGATCTCCACCTGGTCGCAGCTGATGAACCTGGGCGATATCGGCAACTTCAACCCGGCCAGCGCCTGGCGTCCCCGCTACGGCCGCGAGCGTCTGCGCGTGCCGTTCGGCATCGGCGCCGACGGCGCACCGGTGGAGCTCGACATCAAGGAAGCCGCCGAGAACGGCATGGGCCCGCACGGCCTGTGCATCGGCGCGACCGGTTCCGGTAAGTCGGAGTTCCTGCGCACCCTGGTGCTCAGCCTGCTCGCCACCCACTCGCCCGACCAGCTCAACCTGGTCCTCGTCGACTTCAAGGGTGGTGCGACGTTCCTCGGCCTCGACGGCGTTCCGCACGTCGCCGCGGTCATCACCAACCTCGAGGACGAAGCCGACCTCGTCGACCGTATGAAGGACGCGCTGGCGGGCGAGATGAACCGTCGCCAGGAAGTCCTGCGGCAGGCGGGCAACTTCGCCAACGTCTCCGAATACGAGAAGGCCCGCGCGGCGGGCGCCGACCTCGACCCGCTGCCCGCGCTGTTCGTCGTGCTCGACGAGTTCTCCGAACTGCTCACCCAGCACCCCGATTTCGCGGAACTGTTCGTGATGATCGGCCGCCTCGGTCGCTCGCTGCAGGTCCACCTCCTGCTCGCCTCACAGCGTCTGGAAGAGGGCAAGCTCAAGGGCCTGGAATCGCACCTGTCCTACCGCATCGGCCTGAAGACCTTCTCCGCCAACGAGTCCCGTCAGGTCCTCGGCGTCCCCGACGCCTACAACCTGCCGAGCACCCCCGGTGGCGGTTACCTGAAGTCCGATTCGGGTGAGATCCAGCGCTTCCAGGCTTCGTACGTGTCGGGTCCCTACGTCGGTGGTGGTTCGGCCCGCGAGGTCACCAGTGCCGGCATCGTCGGCGGCGAGATCGACGTCAACGCCCGGCCTTTCGCCGCGACCCACGTCGGCTTCCGCGCCGCCGATCGGGTTCCGCTGCCGGTGGAGGCCGAGTTCGAGCCGGAACCGGTCGGCGACGACAACGAGCAGATGTCGAACCTGAACATGCTGGTCTCGCGCATCTCGGGCCACGGCCGACCTGCCCACGAGATCTGGCTGCCGCCGCTCGACGAAGCGCCGACGATGGATCAGCTCGTGCCGCGCTCGATCCTCACCGGCGAATTCGCCGCGATCGCCACCCTGCGTGCCCCCATGGGCATCGTCGACCGCCCCTACGACCAGCGCCGCGACCCGTTCGTGGTCGACCTGTCCGGTTCGCGAGGCAATGTCGCGATCGTCGGCGGTCCGCAGTCGGGCAAGTCGACCGCCCTGCGTTCGATGATCATGGCGATGGCGTTGACCCACACCGCCGAGCAGGTGCAGTTCTACTGCCTCGATTTCGGTGGTGGCACGCTGACCAGCCTGCAGGGTCTGCCGCACGTCGGTTCGGTGGCAAGCCGCCTCGACGAGGACCAGGTCCGGCGCACCGTCGCCGAGATGACCACGATCGTTCGCACACGTGAAGCGAAGTTCCGTCAGCTCGGCATCGAGTCGATGGTCGAATTCCGTCGCCTGCGTTCGATGGACCCGGCGTCGAGCCCGGCCGCCCAGGGCGCGCACGAGGATCCGTTCGGTGACGTGTTCCTGGTGATCGATGGCTACGGCTCGATCCGCCAGGACTTCGACGCGCTCGAGCAGGTCATCATGAACCTTGCGGTGCAGGGTCTTTCGTATGGCGTGCACGTGGTGATCGCACTCGCCCGCTGGGCGGAAGCCCGCCCCGCGCTCAAGGACCAGATCGGCACCCGCATCGAGCTGCGCCTCGGCGATCCGATGGATTCCGACCTCGGCCGCAAGTTCGCGTCGCTGGTTCCGCAGGGTCGTCCCGGCCGCGGTATGACCGCCGAGTGCCTGCACATGCTCACCGCGCTACCGCGGATCGACGGCTCCGCCGATCCGTCCAATCTGGGCCAAGCGGTGTCGTCCGCGGTCGAGACGATCGCCCGGATGACGCCGGGCCGTCCCGCACCGCAGGTCCGCATGCTGCCCGATCAGCTGCCCCGCGAACAGCTGCTGTACCTGGCGGGCAACTGGCCCTCGCGCGTCGATCCGGCGACCAAGTGCCTGCGCATCCCGATCGGTATCAACGAGGCCGAGCTCGCTCCGGTCTACATCGATTTCGCGGAAAGCCCGCACTTCATCATCATCGGCGACTCCGAGTCCGGTAAGACCACGCTGTTGCGCTCGATCATCGAGGGCATCGCCGCGTCGAACACCCCCAACGAGGCACGGTTCATCGTCGGCGACTACCGCCGCTCGATGCTGGGCATCATCCCCGAGGGTTACCAGGCCGGATATGGTTCCACCGCACCGCAATTCACCCAGAACATGGCCGACCTCGC
The DNA here is from genome assembly GCF_042674185.1 of Nocardia sp. NPDC056952. Classification (NCBI taxonomy): domain Bacteria; kingdom Bacillati; phylum Actinomycetota; class Actinomycetes; order Mycobacteriales; family Nocardiaceae; genus Nocardia; species Nocardia sp. NPDC056952. The sequence goes on from NZ_JBHURA010000004.1 coordinate 594,394, forward strand.
GGCGTATGTCGCCAAGCGGACCCCCGGTCCCGAGGTGACGCCACAGCAGTTGCGTGAGCGTTCGTGGTGGACCGGTCCCGAGCTGTATGTGCTCGTCGACGACTACGACCTGGTGGCCACCTCGTCGGGCAACCCGGTCTCGGCGCTCGTCGAGCATCTGCCGCACGCCCGCGACCTCGGTTTCCACCTGATCATCGCTCGCCGCTCCGGCGGAGCCAGCCGTGCCATGTACGAGGCGACGCTGGCGCGGATGAAGGACCTCGGTTCGGCCGCACTGGTGATGAGCTGCAGCAAAGACGAAGGCGTCATGGTCGGTACCACGCGTCCCGGCCCCAAGCCCGCCGGGCGTGGCACCTTCGTCACGCGTAATACCGAGGGCCTGGTCCAGACCGCCTGGATGCCGCAACCGGAATGACCGTCGTCGAGCTCGTTGTCAGCGAAGCCAAAGTGTGGGCGCGTGGCGCCACCACCCATTGGGATGTCGCGCCGTCGGTCGTGTTGGGCAGCAACGGTTCCGATCTCGTCGTCGGCGAGCCGCTGATCCCGCCCACCCAGGCGGTGTCGGTGGTGCAGTACCTGGCCGGTGGTGTGCTCGCGTTGCCACCTCGGATGCCGACGGTGAGCCAAGCCCTGTCCGCGCTGCTCGCGGCGATCATGGACACCCTGCGGGTGACGCCGCTGTGTGAGCGGATCGTCGTCGTGCATCCCACCTCGTGGGGACAACCCGAACTCGATCTGTTCGGTACCGCCGCACAGCAATTCACCCACGAGGTGGCGTTCGAGGCCTGTGCCCTGCGGGCCTCGGCCGTCGATGTCACCGCCAGTCGTAGCCGCCGCACCGCGATCATCGAGTTCGGCATGCTGTCGACCTCGGCGTCATCGGTCACCTACGACACGTACGGCACCCACGTCGAGGCGGTCGAGGTCGAACCGAACCTGGCTGCCTCCGAACTCGCCGACGAGGAAGGCTTCGGCCGGCTCACGGCACTTCTCGGCCGCCTGCTCGCCGATCGCCCCGCCGACGTCGTCCAGGTGTTCGGCGCCACCGATCCGGCGGTACTGGCCGCGATCACCGCCGCAGTCGAAAGCGCGTGCGGTGCGAGCGTTCCCGTCAGCCCGCTGACCGGAACAGACCTGGCGCGCCCGACTCAGAAGACCCCCACCTACACGCCGAACATCCCGCCCGCGGCCGAGTGGATGCAGCCCCTGCGCGAACGTGCCGCGGCGACCAACCCGGTCGATCGCCGCCCGCTCTACATCGGCGCGGCGGCCCTCGCCGCTGTTGTCGCCGCGGCAGCGATCGGTGGCTTCTTCCTGTTCGGATCCGGTGACCAACAGGCCACGGCCGCCGTCGCGACCACCTCGGCCCCCGTGGTGAAGAGTGCAGCGCCCCAGCCCACGTCGGCGAAACCGATGCCGAAACCCACCACCGAGACGGTCGGCCGAGTCGTCGTCGAGATCCCTGCGGGCTGGCACCGCACCACGGCCACCGACTCCCGCGCCGACCTCGTCCCCGACGACGCGGCCCGCCACCGCATCACCATCACCCAGAAACCGGTCACCCCCGGTGCCGGCTACGACGAGGTCGCCGCCGACCTCAGCGCCCAAATCGCCAAAAAGCCCGCCGGCACCGTCACCCCCGTGCGCCGAGACGTAGTCTTCGCCGGCCGCCCCGGACTCTCCTACGAAGAGCGTCCCGCCGACGGGTCAACGGTTCGCTGGCAGGTCCTCGTCGAACGCGGAGTCCAGGTCAGCATCGGTTGCCAGTACGCCGAAAATGGTTGGGCCGGTGTGATGTCCGCCTGCGAGCAGGTCGTCGGAGGCGTCCACGTCGGGGCATGAGCCGCGTCCTCTTCGCCACACTCCTGGCGTCCTGCACTCTGGCATGCACCCCGGCCGAGCTGTCGACATCCAGCGCGCCGTCGTGCCCTGCCGACCTACCGTCAGCCACCACAGCCAACCCCGCCGGCTTCACCATCCATGCCCCGCAACCCCCGGGCTGGTCGACCCAGCCGGTCGAAGGCGGCGGTCTCGTACTCCACCGTTTCGAAACCATCGAAGGCGCCGACCCACCCTTCGGCATGGCCACGGTCACCGTCACTACCTTCAGCCCGGCGAATACCGCCGACGCCGCGAGTAACACCCTGCGGATCCTGCGCCCCCACGAATCCGACTGGCATCGAACACGTTCCGAAGAAGTGCGGATCTGCGGTACCCCCGCCCAGCTCACCACCGGAACCACCGCCAACTCCCACCACGACTACCTGGAGTTCGCCTACCCGGTGGGCGACAAGTTCTACCCCATCCGAATAACCACCCAAACCCCCATCGCCAACGTCCCCCGCTACCGCTCGGACCTGGACACGATCCTGAGCGGTGTGCGGATCAGCGAGCGGTAGCGGATTGCCTCGATTCGGGTTCGGCGGCGTGCGCAAGTACGCTCGCACCGGGTCGCCTGTGTACCGCCTGCGGCCTGTGAATCGGGAGGGGAAACCATGACTTATCCACCGCCGCAGCAAGGTCCGGGCTGGGCGCCCGGTCAGGGTGCGCCGCAGCAGTATGCCGGTCAGCAGCCGTATCCACCGATGCAGCCGCCGCAGTACGGCTCGCAGCCGCATCCGCAGCCGGGTGGTCAGCCCCACCCGCAACAGGGTTGGGGTCAACCACCGCAGCAGGGATGGCCCCAACCGCCGCAGCGGAACCCGTGGTGGAAATCGCCCCTAGTACTGGTCGGCGGCGCTGTTGTCGTCATCGGTGTGCTGGTGGTCGGGGTTGTCGCTGTCGCCGGCGGAGGCGACGACGAAGCGGCAACGGTCGCAGCACCCCCATCGTCGGTCCAGGAAGCGCCCGCGGCGCCCACCTCTGCGAAGAGCACCTCCAAACCCGCACCGACGACGACCAAGGCGGCCCCGCAACCTGTTTCGTCCGCCGCCAAGATCGTCCTCGAAGCATTGCCCGCGCCCCTGCGCGAAGTCGTCGCCGTCAACAACATCACCGAGAAGGCCCCGATCGGCAACGACCCGTACGCGGTCCGAGTGGTCTTCACGGTGCCGGCCAAGAACGGCTTGACGGTAGGCCTGCTCAGAACAGCCGTCGACATCGACCGCTACCCGATCGCCTGGATCGACACCAACCCGGACAAACTGCTCCGTCAGTGGAGCAGTCAGCACCCGGAATGGCTGATGGACAAGGGCGAGAAGAAGTTCCGCATCGATGACACGATCCCGGGTGGCGGGGCCACCGTGGAAACCTTCAACACGGCGACGAAGCTGTACACGGTGATGTCAGGGTTCAAGGACAAAGATGCTGCGTTGAAATACCTCGAGCGCGCTGGGTTCTAGGTAAACCGAGTCCCGGCCGGGTAAGCAAACCGCAATAGCGCCAGCAGTGGCGTTGGTTCGAGATCTTCGCAGTAGAAACAATTCGAGCCCCCGAGCAGTAGCTCGGGGGCTCGAAGAGGTGTGGCTCAGAACAGGCCGGCGAGGGCCGTGTCCGTGCTCTGCAGGTCGGAGTTACCGCTACTGACGAGCTTCGCGGCACCGTCGAGCGTGGTCTGCAGCTGCACCGAGTGGGTGTCCCAGGTCGCCTGCAGGGTACGGAACGCCTCCGAGGCGCTACCTTCGTCCCAGCTCTCGGCGACAAACTTCGCAACTTCGTTCTTGAAGTCTTCGAGCATGTTCTGGACGCCCTGCGCAGCATTCCGAATTTCATCGGCAGTGGCTGCGACCTCGCCGAACTTGGCAGAAATATTGGTCATGAGGTCTCCTTCGAATCAGTCGAATGTGTGAGTGAGGACTACAGTGCGGGGAGGTCGAGGCTCGACGTGTGCGACGCCACGGTGTCGCGGAACGCTTCGTCAGCGTTCGTGAACTTCCCGCTGGTGGTCATCAGGTTCTCGACGGTCTGCAGAAGCTTGTCGTTCAGCTTGTCAGCCTGGAAGTAGTACCGCTCCATGAACGAGTCGAACGCGAACTTCGCCTCACCCGTCCACGTGGCCGTGAGCTGGTCCTCGAAGGTCTTGAGGTCCCGGATTGCCTTCACGAGCGCGGCGTGCTTGTCTTCGCAGCCGTGCGCGAACGTCTTAACGGCTTCCGCGTTGACTGACGCTTTCACTGCCATAGTGGATCCTCTCCGAATGGGTCAGGTCGCGATGCTCCGCGGCATTCGACCTCTTCATCTAGTTGGACGCGAGCCGCGAGCGATCGGTTCCATCCAATTTTCGAAAGGTCTCGGACGTCCCCGTTCACCGCCATCCGCGGTGTTCGTCGTACTGCCGGTTCGTCCGGACGAACCGGTGGCGACAGTGTCGATGGCCAGTGCAAACGTCGTCGTCGCAACTGATGGCCATCGTCGCCGTGGTCCCCCCTCCTCCCCATCGCAGGCTGGTCGCGCTGCGGGCACGGCAACTGCCGTGGACCTTACCGCACCTTGGGGCGCGTGGCCATGTCCGATTCCTACCACCGCTGGTGCTGCTCCTGCCGCATCACCGGCGGTCGGACTACTTGATCTGCGTCTGCAGGACGGGAACGACCTTGTCGATCAGTGTCTGTTCAGAGCTCATCGACCAGTTCCTCATCGCGGCCACCGCTGCGGGGTCATCGATGACGATGACTGTTGCCCGCGAACTGGTGATCGCGGAGGGTAACCCGAGCAAGCCGCCCCCACCGGCTTTGGAATCGCTTCGGACAGCCAGGATGTAGCCGTTGGTGACATTCGAAAGTGCCGTGTAGCGATCGTCTTTGCCGATCGGGCGGGGCGAGGCTTCGTCACCGTTCTTCGCATAGGTCGGGCTGTAGATGAGGCCGAGGTCGCCGAGAAATCTGGTTTGGGGTGAAGGCGACAGGAAGACACCCATCCCCGGGTCGAAGGAGTTCGCGCCGGCGTCGAAGACATCCACCATGAGAATCGGCTTCCCTTCGAATGCGGGATTGTCCTTGCGTGACTTCTCGAGTGGCGTGAGCACCTTCGACGTCGAGGTGACCGATGTCGACGCGGTGGCACCGGGATCATCCTGCAGGGCAACGATTCCGATGGTCGCGGCGGCCGCAGTCGCTGCGACCACGGCAGTGACAGCTATCCACTTGCCACGGTTGTTCGGCCTCAACGGTCCGGGCGCGGTCGGCACGTGCTGCTGGGTGTAGTAGTGGGAGCCCGTCTCCGGACGGAGGACCTGAATCGGATAGGTCGGTGAGGTGTCTGTCGACACCGGATTGTGGCCCGGTGTCAACGCGGCGGCCGCCGCGTCGGTGAACTCCCGGCAGGTGCTGAATCTTTCGGCGGAACGTTTCGCCATCGCACGCGCGAATACGTGGTCCAACGCCGGGGGCAAACCAGGGTTCACCGCGGTGGCTCGCGGCGGCGGTTCGTGTAGATGCCCCATCATCACCATGGCCGGTTGGGCTGCGGGATAAGGGTTCTGTCCGGTCAGCAGCTTGTAGAACGAGCAAGCCAAGCTATAGATGTCGGCTCGGTGGTCGAGCGCGCCACCCGACAGTTGCTCCGGCGGTGCATAGGCGATCGTTGCGAGGAAGCTGCCGGTTTGCGTGAGCTCGCTCGCATCGTCATTCGACTTCGCGACACCGAAATCCGTGAGGAAGACTCGCTCGTCTTCATCCCCGTCGGTATTCGACAGCAAGAAGTTCGCAGGCTTGACGTCTCTGTGTAGCAAGCCTTTTCGGTGTGCGTAGTCGAGACCTTTCCCGACTTCGGTCACGATTCGCAGCGCTCGGAGCGGCGTCATCGCGTGACGATCGCGAGCGATCTCCGCCGACGCGTCGGTTCCGGGCACGTATTGCATCGCGATCCACAGCTGGCCGTGCTCTTCGCCACGGTTGTACACCGACACGATATTCGGGTGATCGAGCCCGGCGGCGAGGTTGGCCTCGCGTTCGAACCGTGCCCGGAACTCGTGGTCACGAGAGAGTTCCGGACTCAGCACCTTTAGCGCGTCCATTCGGGGAAGACTGGGGTGTTTTCCCAGGTAGACGGTGCCCATACCGCCTGCGCCGAGGACCCGATCGATTCGGTATCCGCCGACGATGGTGCCAGGACTCATCGCCATACTGACTGTCTCCTGTCCTGCATCAGCGAGGCGCTCTTTCTCTTCGTTTCAGAGTCTGTCGGGTGGGCAAACCGGGCGCTACTGACTGTTCGCGAGGAGCGCGTATTGGGCGGCAGCCCGTTGATGAGCATCGCGTAGCTGGTCGGCTTCGACCGTGGCGGTGTAATTGCGGTAGGTGACAACACACCGGAACCGCTTCTTCTCGATGTCATCGGTCGACTTTCCTTCGCCGCATTTCGCGTCGGGTAGAGCGGCAGGTGCGTCCGCGACACCAGGGTAGACGCCATCCAAGATCGTGGACGCGAGGCGGCGTGCGGCCTCGGCGTCGCGAGTTCGAAACAGCATCGAGGTGGAAAACGAGCCCGCGTAGCTGAGCGAGAAGCGGTCGAGTCCGACCTCGGTGAGGGTTTGTTTCCACAGGGCTGTGTTGGCAACTTGGTGTAGGAAGCCCTGCATGGTGTAAGAGCCCTGTTTGCCAGGATCGGGTAGCCCCATCGCGTTGGGGTTGAAGGTGCGCCTGAGCATCCCGTCCGGATCATTCTCCAGGAACAGCACTTCTTCCGCAGTGAGCGGCTCGAGCGCGTCGAGGCGGGGAAGCTGTGCGGCGTAAGATTTCTCGGCCAAATCCTTGAGGGCAGCGAGATCGGGGGTGGTATGGCTGAGGTACAGGCTGATGACGTAGTTGCCTTTGGCCATCACGGAACCGATGGTGGCGACGCCGGGGCGCCAGTGTGTGTGCGCCTCGGGATAGCTGGGCAGCGCGATCTTTTCGTTCTTATCCGCAGCGACGGCGAAGTCCGCCTCTTCGATCTCCGTAGCAGCCTGTTTCGCTATCGTTTCACTTGGAAACTGCATGACCGCGACGGTGGTGAACGATTGCCCGTCGACCTTCTTGCCTGACTTATCCGGCTCCTTGTCAACGCTGCCAGAGGCGAAGCCGAACATCATCTTGTTCCGTTCGAGAACCGGCTTGGTGACGTCGGCCAGTACGGTAGTAGCCTTCGCTGCGTCGACAAACGGAACCGACCCGGTGCTGTATTTGAATCGAGGGTCGATATCCATGCCGGTGACGACATTGTCGGACAACCGCATAACAGCAAGTTTAAGTCCACCGCTGAGGTCGTTCTGGTAGGTGTATCGCATATCCAGCGGAGTGGTGGAATAAGATCCGACATCGAGCTTGCGAACATCGAGTTCAGCAGGAATCGAAGAGCCTGTTACGGTGGAGCCGCAGCCGGCGACGGAGAGTGCGGTGACGATCGTGGCCATGCATACCGAAAGGCGTGTTGTCCGCGAAAACATCGGTGGTCTCTGGTCCATTTCTTCTCTACTTACTCTTCGCCAAGATGGAATATTGCGCCGATACCCGCTGATGCACATCCTTCAGCTGTGACGCCGCGACTTCAGACGAATACCTTCCGTAGGAGACGGAGCAGTAGAATTTCACTGCGTACGCGGATGGTCCGATATATTCCTTGCAGAGTGCGTTGGGAAGGTTCTTCGGAGGTTCCACGCGGCGGAAGAACTTGGATACTTGCCCGTGTTCTTCGGCGATTCGCTGTGCCCCCTGTGCATCGCGGGCGCGGTACACGAAGTCCCCCTGCCACGAGATCCGGTCCACGCCGGCTTCCTCGAACAACTTGGCGTCCGATTCCGGGGCTCCCGAGATATGAAGGCCTCCGTGTCGGGTATATACGCCGGGTATGCCGCGTTGTGCGCCGTCGATTCCTACCGTCGGCAATGCTAATCCGAGCATTCCATCCAGGTCTATGTCGGAATCCATCAGCTTGTCGAGGCGCGGCGGCGAGTAGTCTTTCAGTCCAGCGGATATTTTGCTGATACTTTTCTCGGCTCGAGTCGCCAGCTTCTCGCTGTCGTGGGTTTTCAACGTGGACATGACATTGTCGTAAAGATAGGTGGCGATGACGTACCTGCCAACAGCGATCCAGGAGTGAAACATCCCCGCCTCCCCTGGATTTACATGCGCGCGCGCTGCCGGATATTGCTTGATCTCCACAACAGTGTTTTCTGGAGAGGTTCCGAATTCCTCGGTTGCCAAGATATCGGCTGCGGCGAGTGCTTCTTGTTCGCTGTCGAAAAGCATGACAGTATTGTCGAGCTCCTGCGAGAGGTGCCCCTTCGTGCTTGTTTGTCCGGTGCTGACGAAACCGCCGATGAAACCCTTGATTGATTCGTTCAATCTATTGGGATCGGCCTTCATGCGCCCCTTGATCACGCTGGAGCCGAAGTCGGTGAACAACCGAACTGCACCTGACATCGCCGGTGGAGCGACGATGACTGCGGGGTCGATTTCCATCGGAAGCGCGATGTAGTTCGCCATTCGCATAGCTTCGACTGCGCGGGCTTGTTCGAGGCTGGTGACCTTGCCGTAGACCTTTGGCTCAGTCTTGAGGTTGCCGACATCGAGGCTGCTCAGATCGATTTGCGCTGTTGCTGCGGTATCCGCTGCCTCCGGCGAGTCGCCACATCCGGCGGTTGTGGCGACAGTCACGGCTACCCCGGCCGCGAGCAGCACTGCGCTCGTTTTCCTCATGCATTCCCCTCCGTAACGAACCACCGAGTCCGCGCGACTCGGTCGCAGCACTTCGGGGCTCTTGCCACCCCGCCAGCCAAGCGCTTCAGAGAAGATAGCACTCAGGCACCGGTCGCGCGCTCGGCGCTGGTGGGCCTCCTTGGAGCCGATCGTCGATGCTGTGGGACGTGTGTGGTCGGGTTCCGAAGAAGGCAGGTCACCGTGCGTTGGCGAATAGTGCATATTGCGCGGCCGCACGTTGATGGGCGTCCAAAAGCTGGTTGCCGCTGACTATTCCGACGTATTCGTTGTAGGCGAGGATGCAGCTGAAGCGTTTCGCCGCGCCGGTGCGTTTGTTCTCCACGCAGGCCGCGTCGGGGAGGTTGGGTGGGTTGGCGGCTTCGGTTTCCACCGGCCAGAGGAACATCTTCTCGGTGACCGCGCGGCGGGCGGTCTGCTCGTCGGGAGTGCGCACCGCGATCGAGCCCCAGGACAGGGCGACCTGTTGGGCGCTCATCTTGGTGAGCTGCTCGTCGATGTAGTGGCGATCGGTGGGGAGCTGGTCGCCCGCGTAGTGCAGGATGCCGTGTTTGCCGGTGACCACGTAGTAGCCGGAGCCCTCGGGGTTGGCCAGCTGGTCGGGGTTGAGGGTGCGCATCAGGAGGTGGTCGGGGTCCCACGGCAGCGTCATGACCTCTTCGTCGGTCAGCGGCGTGGTTTCGGCGAGTGCCTCGATCTGCTCGGTGAAGGCGTTCGAGGCGAGGGTGGTGAGCGCTTGCTGGTCGGGCGTGGGCACCGAGAGCAGGAAGGCGATCACGTAGGGGCCGTGGGGAAGCACGGTGCGCAGGAAGGGTGAGTCGGGACGCCAATGTGACAGGGCCGCAGGGTGTCCGGGGATGGCGACGGGTTGGTTGCGGCCTTCCTTCATGGCGAGGTCGGTGTCGTAGAACTCTTTCGCGGCGGCGGCCGCGCGGTCCGCGTCGGGGAACTGCAGGACCATCGTGGTGGCGGTGAGCCTGTTGTCGGCCTTCTTCGTCGGCCAGTCACCGTAGGTCTCGACGCGCGAATCCTTGGCGGCCCCATTGGATTCGAAGCCGTACAGCATCTTGTGCTTCTTGGCGATCGCCGACATCGCGGGCTCGTCGCCGAGTGCCGAGGGCATCACGCCGGCGGAGACGGTGGTCGCGCGTTTGCCGTAGGTCATCTGGGCGTCGATGTCGCGGGAGTTGATCACATAGTCGGCGATCCGCATCGCCGCCACCTCGTACATCTCGTAGAACGGCGGGACCGGGTCGTCGTCGTGGGCGTTGACCGGCTCGGTCGGGTACGAACCGACGTCGAGATTGCGAACATCCATCTCGCCGGGCAGCGCCTGCCCGGACAGGGTGGAGCCGCAGGCGGTCAGGACGGTGGCCAGCGAGGCGGCCAGCACGGCGTATCGGATTCTCATTTCGCGTTCACCAACAATGCGTACTGGGCCGAGATCCGCTGCTGGGCATCGAGGAGCTGGTTCGACCAGACATAGGCGGCGTAGCGGTCGTAGGACACGGCGCAATAGAAGCGGATCGCGATCCGTTGTTTCCTGCCGATGTATTCCTTGCACCGGGCGCTCGGCAGGTTTTTCGGTGCGGCGGAGGCGGTGAATTTGCGGGTGACGCCGCCGAGCTCGTCGCGGACACCCTGGGCGCCGGCGATGTCGCGGGCCCGGTAGACCTCGGCGCCGTCGTTGGCGTAGAGGTCGATGCCGAAGTCGTCGATCATCCTCGCGGTGCTCACCGGGTCGGAGAGGAAGTGACGGGCGGTGCGGCCCGCGTAGACACCGGGTGGGTTGATCCAGGAATCCTCGCGAGGGCGGGGCGCGGTGCGGCCGAGCATGCCGTCGCGATCGCGCTGCAGGGTCATCAGTTCGGTGCTGGGGGTGGGAGTGAATTTCGCGACGGCGGGGACGATCGTGTCGAGGCTCTTGCGGGTGAGGTCGAGCAGCGCTTGCTTGTCGACCTTCTCCAGCCAGATCTTCAGGTAGTCGTAGAACCAGGTGTAGATCACCAGATGACCGGTGGCGAACCAGGACCCGATCGACTGCTGGTCGGGCTGCCAGTGCGCGATCGCCGCGGGATAACCGGGGATCTCGATGCGCTGGTTGTTCGGGGCGTAGCCGAAATCGAGTTTCTCCAGCTCGGCGGCGGCGGCGGTGGCCTTCTGCGCGTCGGGGAAGATCATCACCGCGTTCACCATGTCCAGGCCCATATTGCTGGGCTTCGTCTCCGCCGAGCTCACGAATCCGCCGATGAAATCGGGGGCGACCTCGGCGAACCGGTCGACGGCCATGATCTTGCCGAGCGCGGCTTCGGCATCGAGGAACACCGACGCGATCGACGGATTGGTGTGGACGAACCGTGGATCGATATCGGCGGGCGTCGGCACGAAGTCGCCGAGGCGTTCGGCTTCGATGAAGCGGCCCTGATCCAGGTTGGCGACCGTTCCGACCTGGCGGGGCTGGGTCGGATAGTTGCCGACGTCGAGAGTGGCGAGGTCCACCGGGGCGTCGGTGGTGGTGATCTCATCGGGACCACCGCAGGCCGTGACGACAGTGGTCAACAGTGCGGTCGCCAGGACGCAGACGACTTTTGCGGCTCGCAACTCATTCCTCCCCGAAACGATTGTCGGCGGAATCCTACGTCACCGCAATCGAGGAGTGGGGCCGAGCGAACTCACAGGCTGTTGGCCAGCAGGGCGTACTGGGCGGTGATTTTCTGGCGGACCTCGGGCTCACCGTCGGCGCTGACCATGGCCAGGTAGCGCTTGTAGGCGACGTAGCAGCGGTAGACGTAGTCGTCTTCTTTGTTGCCGTTGTCGTTGAGTTTCAGGCAGGTCGCGGTGGGGACGTCGGCGGGGGCGGTGATCGGGTCGTAGTGGCCCGCCGAATCGATGAGGCCCCGCATGAGCGATTGCGCGGCGGACTGGTCGCGTACCCGAGTGACGGCGCCGCCCTCGACCACCGCGTGGGCTTCGACTCCCGTTGCGTCGACCAGGTTTTGGCGGGCGGTGAGGTCGGCTGCCTTGTTGACGAGGTGCTCGGGAGCATACGAGGCGAACGAGAACTGGCCGGGGCTCATGGCGGCGCGGTCGTCGACGACCGCGCGGGCCAGGAGTCCGGCGGGGTCTACCGGGAGGTCGGAGATCTTCTCGGTGGGCGTGGGGTCGAACTTCGCGAGCTGAACGAGTTCGGCGGCGAGATTCTTGTCGACCCAGGAAGTGAGGTCGGCAGCGTCGGCCCGGGGCCGCTGGATGAACAGCGAGATCACGAACTCTTCGTGGGCGAGGAAGGCGCCGATGGTGGGCACACCGGGGCGCCAATGGACGTAGGCGTCGGGATATTTGGTGGAGGCGAGTTTGCGGTTGTCGGGGGAGACGGCCAGGTCGACGTCCTCGAGTTCCCGCGCGGCGAGTGTGGCGGCCGCCGCGGTGGGGAAGCGGAACAGCGCCGTGGTCAGCGCGGTCGCGTCGGGACCGGGACGGGTCTGGCCGTCTGGATCTGCCTTGTCGGCGCCGAGCGCGACGTAGCCGGTGACGAATTTGCGGTTCTCCAGCACAGGTTTGGAGACGTTGGCGACGAAGTCCAGCGCGCGTTCGATATCGGGGACGATCACGCCGCCGCGTCCGTGCGAGAGCGACGGATCGATCCGCACCGCGGGCACCACGGCCGCCGACATCCGCGCGCCCTCGACGAGCGCGCCCCGGTCGCCCGCGGTGTCGGTGTAGGTGTGCCGGTCGGTGGCGAAGGTCCCGGTCTCCAGGCCGCGCACATCGGGCTCACCGGCGACGGGTGTGCCGCTGACGGCACAGCCGGACAGGACGATCAGAGCCCCACCCCAGGCGAGCGCGATGCGAATTCTGGTCGAATCGATCATCAGGTTCCCCTCGATGTTCCTCCCGCGACACCTATGAAGTTACCGGACCTACCCCGCCCAGGGGGACCTGATCGGGGTGCTTGCCATAGTCTGGATGACATGGCGACCCCCCTGCTGTGCAGTTCCGGTGGAGGCCGATACCTGTGAGGGATCGGCAGGTCGAAGTGGTGCTCGGAAGTCACGCGGTCGCACGGGTCGCGGGCGCGGTGATCGTGGTCGCGCATCGCGGGCAGGGCAAGCTCACGCCCGGCGATACCGCGGCGATCGCGCTGGAATCGCTGGCGGAGTTGGTGCGTGACGCGCACGAGCAGGCGCCGGCGGGGCCGGGTTCGGTGGTGGCGCGCGAGGCGACGCGGTGGCTGATGAAGTACGCCGAGCAGATCTCGCCGGGCGTGCCGATCGATTTCGGGGTGCTGTCGGCCGCCGATAACGGTGGCGTGGCGATCTTCCTGCACGGTTCGGTGACGGCGGTACTCGCCGACGACCACGGCCCGGAGTACTACCGCGGTAGTGACGCGGCGTTCACCGTCGACCGGGTCGCCTCCGAGCCCGCGAAGGCGGTCGCGCTGTTCGTCGACGACGCCAAGGGCCGCATCCCGGATCTGCCGCCGGAGCGCGGAATCGGTTGGCTGGTCGAGGGAATCGCGCAGGCCGGCGGGGCCGTGATGTGGTCCAACGATGTGCGCAGCCGGGTGCGAACCGCGGAACCGGTGGGCCAGACTCGCAGGCCGCCACCGCCTACCGCGCGTATCGACCGGGAACCGCGGGCGGCGCAACCGGATTCGCGACCGTCCGAGCAGCCCGCGACGGGAATGCAACCGGCGACCTCGATGCTGGACGCTGTCACCGGCACCGCGCACGGCACGGTCGACGCCCCCGTCGCCGACCCGCACAACGCCGAAACCCGGCTCTCCGGAACCAATCCCGCACCCGAACCCGACCCCGACCTGCAGCGCAGGCTCGAGGCCACGGCCAAGTCGACGGTGCTGGCGGTGAAGGTGATGGGATTCAAGTGCGCGCGTGCGCATCCCAGTGATCCGCGCTCGGCGTTCTGCACGGTGTGCGGCATGCCGGTCGATCAGACCCAGGCGCTCGCCGAAGTGGTCCGCCCGCCGCTCGGCATGCTCGTGCTCGACGACGGCATGACCTATCTGATGGCCGCCGACGCGGTGATCGGGCGTGATCCGGAGAACTCCGACGCCGCCCAGCGTGGACTCATCCCGCTGCGCATCGACGACACCTCCGGCGGCATGTCGCGCGCGCATGCCGAAGTGCACCTGGTGAATTGGGACGTGCAACTCATCGATCGCGGTTCCACCAACGGCACGCGCAGCCGCCACCCCGGCTACCGCGACTGGGTCCGCCTCACCCCGAATCAGCCGATGGTGCTCGTCCCCGGCACCGAGGTGATGATCGGCAACCGGGTGCTGCGCTACGAACCGGCCGCACCACCCCCGTTCGGCTGACAACCCTTCGCCGATCGCATTCCCAGCCCGCACATCCCGACCCCGAGGAGGGATCCGCCGCGCAGCGGCGGGTTCGCGGCCGTCCCGTCGATCAGGCGCCGTTGCGTAGGCGACGAAGGAGCAAGCAACGGTGCCTGATCGACGGGACACAAGGGGCCGCGAACCCGAGCGCGCCAGCGCTCCAATAACTCAGCTGTAGCGTGACAGGCAGGTGGTTTCGCCGTTGAGGACGCCTGCGCGGAAGGCATCCACGCGGGAGAATCCGCTGGGCACCGTGTTGCCCTCGGTGTCGCTGGCCGCCAGTCCGTCGGTGAGCAGGCCCGAGACCGCTTCGTCGAGGTCGCCCGCCGACAGCTGGATGTCGCCCTGGCTCACCGGACGGCCGGGCTGGGCGAGTTTGCCGGTGACGACCCCGGACAGGCAGGCCGCGCGCAGACCGGTCTTCGCGCCGGTCAGTTGCTGGCCGTGACCGCGCTGCACGGCCAGGGTGTAGCGGGAGATGAACACGACGTAGCCGTTGTAGTCGCCGCTGACCTTCACCGGCAGCGGGCCGTCGTCGTCGGTGTCGGTGGCGCCGCGTTCGGCCAGTCCGGGTACATCGGTGGCGATGGTGTTCTTGGCGGGGCAGTAGGTGACCGGTTCGGTGACCGCGCCGTCCTTGCAGTCGATGCGCGAGCCCGCGTAGTCGTAGGTCGGCGCGTCCTTCACCGGCAGGATGGCCTGGAGCGCCTTGCTCAGCTCGACGAGATTTTCCTTGGAGACGGGGTATTCGCCGCGACCGCTGTCGCCGGAGAAGCTCTGCGGGAGAGACCCGCGGCGCGAGTCGATCTCGTCCTCGTCGATGCCCTTGCAGCCGCGCGGCCCGTCGGTGAACCCGATCTGGACCGCGGTGACGCGCTCGAAGGCCGAACCGTGCACGCTCTCCGGGTCGTCGGGATCGGAGTCGCGAATCGAAACAGTCGCGGCCAGAACGGAATTCAGGCCGTCGGAGGTGTTGATCGTGAAGTGCTTGGACTTGCCTTCCGCCACGTGGCGCATGAACGCGCCCGCGAAGCAGTCGGCCTGCTGCTCCTTCACCAGGACTGGCGTCTTCTTGGTGACCATCTTGGCCATGCTCTGGATGGCGTGGCCGTATTCGTGGGCCAGCACCATCACCACCGACATCGTGCCGAAGGTCTCGCTCATGGTGGGCAGCAGCATCTCGCGGTCCCAGCCGATCGAGTTGTCGCTGCGGCAGTAGGCGGCATTGACCAGGTGGTAGGTGGTCTCCTTGCAGAATTCGACCGCCTGGCTGCGGGCGGCGCGGGCGTTCCAGGAGATCAGCTTCTCGACCGGGTCGAAGGTCTCGCCGGGGAATTCGGTTCCGAAGCCCGCCTGCCAGTAGGACTGGATGTCGTCGATCGCGTTGAGCGCCAGTTTGTCCACCTCACCGCCGTCACCGTTGGACGCGGTGAGGGGCGAATCGGGGACGCCGGTGCGCGGACCGTTCGGGCCACCCGTGGTCGGCAATCCCGCCACCTGGAACGGATCGTCGTAGATCGAGACCCCGTGTCCATCGATCGCCCGCGTGCACCCGACACCCATCAGCGCGCATAGCACGACAGAGATCGCAACGAACACTTGGGCTTTCGGCATACGTCCCCCTGGTCGGCCGGATACACGTGCAGGTCGATCGCCGGATCGGGCGCAAAGCCGTCTCGGGGGCACCGCCGATGTCCGGGCGATGGCATAGTATCCGCTCCATGTCTTCACCGGGGGCGCAGACCATCACCGTGCGCCATGATGGAACCGAACGAGTCTTCGAAGCGAGCCAGCAGATCACCATGGGCCGCGCGCCCGAGGTCACCCTGTTCGTGGACAGTCCGCTGGTCTCTCGTGTGCACGCCACTCTTCGATTCAGCAACGGCGCGTGGGTACTCGCCGACAACGGCAGTACCAACGGCGTCTTCGTCGACGCGCGCAGGCTCAACCAGCCCGTCTCGATCGACCGACCCACCCAGGTGCGCCTGGGTGACGCGATCACCGGGCCGCTGCTGCACCTGGTCCCCGCGGCGCCTGGGGCGCGCCACGCGGCGACCATGGTCGCGCCGCCGTCACAACCACAGCACCAGCCGCAACCGCACCAGCAGCAACCGCACCACCAGCAGCCGCGACCGCAGCAGCCGCATCCCGGCTTCCAGCCGCCGTCGCGCCCACAACAACAGCAACCGCAATACGTTCCCACCTCACAGCTGCCCGCGCAGCCGCAGGACAACATCAATATGACCCGCCGCGCCGATTCGTCGATGCTGCCGCCGGTCCGCAAGGCCGCCTCGACCGAACCGGTCGCGCGCGGTGACCGCATTCCGCCCGGCGGCCTGAGCATCGGCCGCACCTCGGACAACCAGATCGTCGTCAACGATCCGCTGGCTTCGCGTGCGCACGCGAAGCTGCTCGCCTCGCCCGAGGGTCTGGTCATCGAGGACCTCGGCTCGGCCAACGGCACCTTCGTCAACGGTCACCGCCAGCAGCGCTCGGTGCTGCGCGAGCGCGACATCGTCACCATCGGCAACATCGACTTCGTCGTCACCCAGGGCGCGCTGGCGCATCGGCAGAAGCCGGTCGCCGAGCAGGGTCTGTCGGTGCACGGGGTCGGGTTCACCGTCGAGAACAACAAGCAACTGCTCGTCGACGTGAACATGACGGCGGGGCGTGGCACGTTGACCGCGCTGATCGGACCGTCGGGCGCGGGCAAGTCGACGCTGTCGAAGCTGATCGCGGGCAATACCCAGCCCTCCGGTGGTGTGGTGACCTTCGAGGGCCGCAACCTGCACGCCGAGTACGAGGCGCTGCGTTCGCGCATCGGCATGGTGCCGCAGGACGACGTGCTGCACCGTCAGCTCACGGTCCGCCAGGCGCTCGGCTTCGCCGCCGAGCTACGGCTGCCGCCCGATACCACCAAGTCCGACCGGCAGAAGGTGATCGACGGTGTGCTGCAAGAGCTTTCGCTCACTCAGCACGCCGACACCCGGGTGGACCGGCTCTCCGGTGGTCAGCGCAAGCGCGCGTCGGTGGCGATGGAGCTGCTCACCGGTCCGTCGCTGCTGATCCTCGACGAGCCGACCTCGGGTCTCGACCCGGCGCTGGATCGGCAGGTTATGCAGATGCTGCGCGAACTGGCCGACGCCGGTCGCGTGGTGATCGTGGTGACGCACTCGGTGGCCTGCCTGGATATGTGCGACCAGGTGGTGCTGCTGGCCCCCGGCGGTAAGACGGCGTTCGCCGGTCATCCGGGTGGGGTCGGCGCGGCGATGGGGACCAGCGACTGGGCGGAGATCTTCGCCGAGGTCGCGGCCAACCCTGATCAGGCCTTCGCGAAGTATCGGTCCCGGCAGGCCTACGTGCCGCCACCGCCGCCCGCACAGCCCAACCGCGGCAACGTGGGCGCGCCGCCGCAATCGAGCGCGATGCGGCAGTTCAGCACGTTGGCTCGCAGGCAGTTGCGGTTGATCTTCTCCGACCGGGGATATCTGATCTTCCTGGTGGTGCTGCCCTTCATCCTCGGCGCGTTGTCGCTGGTGGTGCCGGGTAGTGACGGGTTCACGGAGGGCGCGCTGGTGCAGCTGCCCGACGGGTCGTTCGGGCGGGAGAGCGGCGGTGAGGCCCAGCAGTTGCTGGTGGTCCTCATCCTCGGCGCGTGCTTCATGGGCGCCACGCTCAGCGTGCGTGACCTGGTCGGCGAACGGTCGATCTTCCAGCGTGAGCGCGCGGTCGGCCTGCTGCCCTCGGCATACCTGATGGCCAAGATCGTCGTGTTCAGCGTGACCGCGTTCCTGCAGTCGGCGGTCCTGATCGGTATCACGTTCATCGGGAAGAAGGCGCCGGGCGCCGGTTCGCTGATTCCGAGCGGCAGCGTCGAGCTGTATTTCGACATCGCGATGACCGCGGTGTGCTGTGTGGTGTTCGGCCTGCTGATGTCGAGCCTGGCCAAGTCCAACGAGCAGGTCATGCCGATGCTCGTGGTGATGATCATGGTGCAGCTGGTGATGGCGGGTGGCCTGATCCCGGTGACCGACCGGGTCGGCCTCGAGCAGATCTCGTACCTGTTCCCCTCACGCTGGGGTTACGCGGCGGGTGCGTCGACGGTGGATCTGACGAAGCTGGTCTTCGGCTCGCAGGACGATCCACTCTGGGGGCACAGCGCGGGGATCTGGATCCTGGACATCGTGATGCTCATCGTGATCACCTCGATCCTCGCCCTGATCACGTGGAGCCGACTACGACTGAAGAAGTCACAGGCATGAGCGGTCAGCGCCCGGAGACGGTAGCTCGCGTAACCACGCGGGGCGCCCGCGCATGCCTCGATGCGCACCGCATGATCCGCCAGGTCAGCATCGTTTCGGTGGGCAAGCTGCGCGTGTCTGTCGCCGACCGGGCACACTTGATCCTGTGACCGTTCGAGTTGGGGCCCTGCATCTGGGGTGGGACGTGGTGTCCGTGGCCGCGGGTGGCGGCGCGACCCCGGTCCGCCCGGTACAGGTCGAGGGCACCTACACCCCGCCCGCCTACCTGCTCGCCGATGCCGCGGGCAGGTTGCACACCGCCGGTGTCGACCGGCAGCGCCCGGACCTGGGGATGGCGATCGCCGATGTGCGCGACATCCTCGGCCACCCACAGATCGTGATCGCCGGCGCCACCTGGCCCGCCGAACTCGTCTTCCGGGCCAGGCTCTACAACCCGCTGGCCGCGATCGGCAAGTACCTACAGGGCAAGCCACAACTGGTCGCGCTGCCGTATCCGGACAGCTGGCCCGAGGACAAGGTCGAGGTGTACGCGGCGCTCGTCGAGCAGCTCGACGTGGTCGTGGAACCGCTGCCCGAAAGCGTCGCGCTCTCGGGTTATGTGCGCGCGCTCGGCCTGGTCTCCCCGCCCAGCGAGCGACACCGCACCGGCATCGGCGCCACCGGGATCTACTCCGACGGTCGCTCGCTGCTGGTGGTCGCGGTGCACGGCGACGACGAACAGCCGACCGAATCGACGGAGGTCTCGGTCAGTGCCGAGGCGCTGCGCGACGCCCGCACGGCCGACAATGTGGTGATCGAGGCGATGGCCGCGGCCCGCTCGATCGGCGCGGACACCTCGACGGTGCTGCTCGCGGGCAACGTCTGCTTCAACGACGCGCTGCGTTTCGCCTTCCAGAACCATCTGGGCCAGCGCCTGCACGTGGCCGACCATCCGATGCACGCGCTGGTCCTCGGCGCCGCGCATCTGCTGGTCACCGAGCCCGACCTCGACGACGAGGAGGACGACTATCCGGACTCGGGGCATCCGGGTCAGGCAGTCGCTGCGCAGGTCGGGTGGGGCGCCCAACCCACCGCACCGCCCGCCGCCCAGCCGCCCGGACCGGCCGGGTTCGTCGCCGGTCCGCCCGCCGCGCAACCGCCGCAGCCGTCAGGTCCACCCGCTCGTGCGCCGCGGCACGCGCTCGAACACGACGATGCCGAGGACGACGACCGCCGCGGCAAACTGCTCGGCAAGGTGAAGAAGGGCTTCTTCGGCACCCCGGCCGTGGTCGGCGCGCTGGCGCTGGTCGCACTCCAGCCGGATCCCGCCGTCGCCTCGGCCGCCGAACCGGTGAGCTGCGCGTTCACTCCGTACGCGAACACGGTCCCGCGCGAGGGCATCGAGACCGCGCGTGGCCTGCTGGTCGACGACTCCGCCTGCGTCACCCCCGGCATCGATACTTTGCGCTACCTGATCCCCGGTCCCGCGCGTGCGACCGACCCCGGTCCGCCGGTCGTGATCTAGCCTCGCCCGATTACGGGTCGGTGATGCGTGGCTGGTATCGTTGCCCGTTGGCGTGTGGAACGCCGAACCGTTCGCGGATCGGCGTCTCCTCGATGTCCTGGGTCTCCACCGGCCGCCAGGACAGCCTCGATCCACACATCAGGGCCGGCAACACCGACGACAGACAGGGAACGACTGTGCCTACGTACAGCCCCAAGGCGGGTGACGTCACCCGCAAGTGGTACGTCATCGACGCCACTGACGTAGTCCTCGGCCGTCTCGCCGTGCAGGCCGCTGGCCTGCTGCGCGGCAAGGGCAAGCCGACCTACGCACCCCACGTCGATGGTGGCGACTTCGTCATCATCATCAACGCGGAAAAGGTTGCCATCTCCGGCAACAAGAAGCAGGACAAGCTCATCCACCACCACAGCGGACACCCGGGCGGCCTCAAGTCGCGCACTGTCGGCGAGGTGTTGGCGACCCGTCCCGATCGTCTCGTGGAGAAGGCCGTCAAGGGCATGATCCCGAAGAACAAGCTGGGTAACGCGATCGCGGGCAAGCTGAAGGTCTACGCAGGCCCGAACCACCCCCACGCCGCGCAGCAGCCGGTTCCGTTCGAGATCAAGCAGGTGGCCCAGTGACCGCTCCTGAAGAGTTCGCAGCCGAAGAGTTCGACGCCACCGATGAGGTCGTCGTCGAGATCGTCGAAGACGGCGAAGGCTACGCCGAAGGCGAGTACGTCGAAGAAGAGCTGGCTTTCGAGCCGCTCGGCCTCGACCGCCCGGTGCAGACCGTCGGCCGTCGTAAGGAAGCCGTCGTTCGCGTTCGCATGGTGCCCGGTTCGGGCAACTTCGAGCTCAACGGCCGCACCATCGAGGATTACTTCCCGAACAAGGTGCACCAGCAGCTCGTGAAGTCCCCGCTGGTCCTGGTCGAGCGTGTCGAGAACTTCGACATCTACGCTCGCCTGGTCGGTGGCGGCCCGTCGGGTCAGGCAGGCGCCCTGCGTCTGGCCATCGCCCGCGCGCTGATCGTGGTCACCCCGGACGACCGTCCCGCCCTCAAGCGTGCCGGCTTCCTGACGCGTGACCCGCGTGCCACCGAGCGTAAGAAGTACGGCCTGAAGAAGGCCCGTAAGGCGCCTCAGTACTCGAAGCGCTGATTTACGCACCGTCGACCGCCGTCTTCGCTTACTTTGGTGGAGACGGTACGGTCGGCGGAGCACGTGTGCGAGAGCAGGCTTCCAGCACGGCTGGTCGCCTGCTCTCGTGCTGTAAACGGGGACCTACGACGGGTAGAGGTTTATGGGACGGCTGTTCGGCACAGACGGTGTTCGCGGGCTCGCCAACGAGTCGCTGAGCCCGGAACTGGCGATGCGCGTCGCCGCCGCGGCGGCGCAGGTGCTCTCACGCGGCAAGAAGCGCCCGGTCGCGGTACTCGGTCGCGATCCCCGCGCCAGCGGCGAGATGCTCGAGGCCGCGGTCACCGCGGGCCTGACCTCCGTCGGCGTCGATGTCCTCTCGGTAGGCGTGCTGCCGACTCCGGCCGTGGCCTACCTGACCGGCCTGTACGACGCGTGCTTCGGCGTGATGATCTCCGCCTCGCACAACCCCATGCCCGACAACGGCATCAAGATCTTCGCGGCGGGCGGGCACAAGCTCGACGACGCCATCGAGGCCCGGATCGAAGCCCTGATCGCCGAAGGCGTCACCGTGCGCCCGACCGGTGCGGGCATCGGCCGCGTGCGTGGCGACTACACCGTCGAGGGCACCCACGAACGCTATGTCGAGCATCTACTGGAATCCACCGGGCAGGACCTGTCCTCGCTGACCGTCGTCGTCGACTGCGCGCACGGTGCGGGCGCCGAGGTCGCCCCGCAGGTGTACCGGGAGGCGGGCGCGACGGTGATCGCGATCAACGCCGAACCCAACGGGCTCAACATCAACGACGGGTGCGGTTCCACGCACCTGGACACCGTGCGGCGCGCGGTCCTCGACCATGGCGCCGACCTGGGCATCGCGCTCGACGGTGACGCCGATCGTTGCCTCGCCGTCGATGCCGCGGGCGAGATCGTCGACGGTGACGCGATCATGGCGGTGCTCGCGCTGGCGATGCGCGACGCGGGCGAACTGGTCGATGACACCCTCGTCGCCACCGTGATGAGCAACCTCGGCCTGCACATCGCGATGCGCGCCGCCGAGATCACCGTGATCACCGCCGCTGTCGGCGATCGGTACGTGCTCGAGGAGTTGCGTCGCGGCGGATACAGCCTGGGTGGGGAACAGTCCGGGCATGTGGTGTTCCCGCGGTTCGGCACCACCGGGGACGGGGTGCTCACCGGCCTGCGGTTGATGGCGCGGATGGCGCAGACCGGGCGCTCGCTGGCCTCGCTGGCCTCGGTGATGACCACGGTGCCGCAGGTGTTGATCAATGTCGCGGTGTCGGACAAGGGTGCGGTCGCTGTCGCTCCCGAGGTGCTGGAGGCTGTCGCGGAGGCCGAGCGAATCCTCGGGGATACCGGGCGGGTTCTGTTGCGGCCCAGCGGGACCGAGCAGCTGGTGCGGGTGATGGTGGAGGCCACCGATCCCGCGCAGGCGCGTCAGCTGGCCGATGATCTGGCCAAGCGGGTCGCTGCGGTCTAGTCGCCGGGACCCGGACGACGGGTCGGCGATCGGTGCTGTGGCGTGTTCCACCGGGCCCCACTACTATCGGGATACGCCGTCTGGACCTGTGTGCCCCGTGGCGCGTGTGTGCTGCTCGGCGCAGGCGGTTATTTTGGCGCGCAGCACGATTCGAAGGGGGCCGATCATGGTTCCGCCGCTGCCTGCCCGCAACTACCAGGACCAGTATCCGTACGAGTACGGCGAGGCCGACCAGCCGCACCGCTGTGGTGGGGCCTGCGGGCGACCGGGGTGCCGCGAAGTGCCGCAAGGGTATTCGCACACTGTGCCGATCCGGGACGAAGGCTACGGGCAGTCCGCCTATGAGCCGGTCACCGAGGCGCCACGCACCCGCGCGTTCGCGGCGCCACGGGTGCCGCGCTCGCGATCGTTCATCGCGGTGGTCGCCGTGCTCGGTGTCACCTTCGGCGTCGGCCTGATCGGGGCCAAGCTCGGCTCCGACATCGACCTGTTCGGTGCGGCCGAGCCCGCTGTGGTGCAGTCGCTCTAGAACTGTCCGACGACGAATCCGCTGAACAGCACCCCGAAACCACCGATCTCGCCCACGATCAGCCCGTACATCGACAGCCGTAGTTCGGTGGGAATCTTCCCGTCGAACTGGTTGGTGGTGTCCCGGCGCAGCCCGTGCAGGGCGTAACTGGCGATCGCACCGGCGAAGAACGCGAGTACCACGAGGTCGGCGGTCAGGTTGACGATCGTCGGCCAGGCGCTGAGCTCGGTGAACACCGCGAGCAGGATCCCCGCGAAGGAGTACATCAGCGCGGCGCGGTGGGCGATGTCGACATAGACGTGCGCCGCGCCCTCAGTCCGGATGCCGTGGTACTTCCACACCCCGAGCAGCAACGCGCTCAGGAAGAGGAATCCGGTGACGAGCAGGGTGATTCGGGTGTCGATACCTAATGCGTAGTCCATGCGTCATTCCTCGCTGAGAAGCCCACCGGACATGTGCCAACGACGGGTCGCACGAACAGAATCCAGCATCCGGCGATCATGCGTCACCAGAATCAAGGTGCCGGTGAAGGATTCGACGGCCTGTTCGAGCTGTTCGATGGCGGGCAGGTCGAGGTGGTTGGTCGGCTCGTCGAGAACCAGCAGGTTCACCCCGCGCGCCTGGAGCAGGGCCAGGGCCGCGCGGGTGCGTTCGCCGGGAGACAGGGTGTCGCACGCACGCGTCACGTGCGGCCCGCGCAGGCCGAATTTGGCCAGGAGCGTGCGGACTTCGGCGTCGGGCCAGTCGGGCATCGCCGCGGCGAAGGTGTCGGCCAGCGCGTCGTCACCACGGAACAGCCCGCGGGCCTGGTCGACCTCGCCGATCTCCACACCCGAACCCAGCGCGGCCGAACCGGTGTCCGGGGCGATCTTGCCGAGCAGCAGGCCGAGCAGGGTCGACTTGCCCGATCCGTTGGCGCCGGTGAGCACGATCCGGTCGGCCCAATCGATCTGGGTGGTGATCGGGCCGAGCGTGAACTCGCCGCGCGTGAGGGTGGCGTTGTTGGCGGTCGCGACCACCGCGCCGCTGCGTGGGGCGGTCGCGATCTCCATCCGCAGCTCCCACTCCTTGCGCGGCTCGTCGACCACGTCGAGGCGTTCGATCCGGCGCTGGGTCTGGCGGGCCTTGGCGGCCTGCTTCTCGGTGGATTCCGCGCGGGTCTTGCGACCCATCTTGTCGGAGTCGCTCTTGCCCTTGCGGCGGGCGTTGCGCACCCCGTGCTCGAGCCAGTTGCGCTGCATCTGCGCGCGCGACTCCAAACCCGCTTTGGTGTCGGCGAATTCGTCGTAGGCCTCGCGGGCGTGCTTGCGGGCGATCTCGCGTTCGGCGAGGTAGGCGTCGTAGCCGCCGTCGTAGAAGCCGGTTTGCTGCTGAGCCAGATCGAGTTCGAGAACGCTGTTCACGGTGCGCGCCAAGAACTCTCGATCGTGGCTGATCACCATCAGTGGTACGCGCACCCCGGTGACGAACCGTTCCAGCCGGTCGAGGCCGTCGAGATCGAGGTCGTTGGTCGGCTCGTCGAGCAGCAGGATGTCGAAGCGCGACAGCAACACCGAGGCCAACCCCGCGCGGGCCGCCTGGCCGCCGGACAGGCCCGTCATCGGGGTGTCGAGCCCGCCGGCCAAGCCGTGGGTCAGCCCCAGGTCCGCGGCGACCTCTTCGGCGCGCTGATCGAGGTCCGCGCCGCCCAACGCCAGCCAATGTTCCAGCGCGGGCGAGTAGTCGTCGTCGCCACCGTCGCCGAGGCGTTCGGCCGCCGCGTCCATCACCTGCTGAGCGTGTGCGACACCGGTTTGGCGCGAGAGGAATTCGAGCACCGTCTCGCCCTCGATGCGCTCCGGTTCCTGGGTCAGATAACCGACGGTCGCGTCGGGCGGGCTCAGCGCGATGGTGCCCTCGCCCGGCTCGCGCTCGGCCAGCATCCGCAGCAGCGTCGACTTGCCCGCGCCGTTCACCCCGACCAGCCCGATCACATCGCCGGGGGCGAGAGTGAAATCGAGGTCGGCGAACAGGGTCCGTTCGGCGTGCCCCGCGGAGAGGCCACTGGCGTGCAATGTCGTGCTCACCTCGACAATTGTGCCCGTCTCGGGGTCTGACCCTGAGGTCGGGGCCTGTCGAAATCAGGGTGCGGATGGGTCTGTGGACCGATGCGGTCGGGGGTGCTCCGACGGCACAGTGGAGACATCACCGCTCCACAGGAAGGCAACACCATGACCGCCCCCGCCCGCCGCCTCACCCGTTCGACCAGCAACAAGTGGATCGCAGGCGTCTGCGGTGGCCTCGCCGAACGCTACGGCTGGAACCCCAACGTCGTCCGCCTGGTCTTCGTCGTCTCCTGCCTGCTGCCCGGCCCCCAGTTCCTGATCTACCTGGCGATGTGGATCCTCATCCCGAACAAGTAGCCCCGAACCCCCCGGCGCCCGCTCGCGGATGACAAGATGGTGGCAACCCCGCCACGTCGTCATCCGCGAGTTTTCCGTTGGAGGAGCAGTCATGGTCACCTCGGGTGAGTTCCCCGGCCTCGGCCTACCCGACATCGACGCCCACTCGTCCCTGGGCGGCCTCGGCCCCGTCGAGCTGAACAACCCATCCCTCGACCTCGACCACGACGGCGTCGTCGACTCCCTCTCCACCGGCGATGCCGACTCGACCAGTAT
The DNA here is from genome assembly GCF_042674185.1 of Nocardia sp. NPDC056952. Taxonomy (NCBI): domain Bacteria; kingdom Bacillati; phylum Actinomycetota; class Actinomycetes; order Mycobacteriales; family Nocardiaceae; genus Nocardia; species Nocardia sp. NPDC056952. Next base: position 619,959 of record NZ_JBHURA010000004.1, read on the forward strand.
CTGGTCCGACTACGACCACGACGGCCTCGCCGATCACGTCACCGTCGTCGAGGAAGACGGCGACTACGCCGCCTGGGAATACCACCGTCATCCCGACGGCACGTCGGAGTGGCGCAAGACCGACCAGGGGAACCTGGAGAAGTAGCGCACCAGGGTGCCGCTGTGATCGAATCCGAGCACAGCGGCATTCGTCGTGTGATCGTGGAACCGATCCCGGTCGTGGCGCGTCTAAGGGAGTAGTGCGCCTGCCGGCGCTTGACCAGAAGGAGGGGGAAGTGGGCGATTCAGTAACGGTCGATCCGACGGCTCTGCGTAAGGCTGCGTCGAACCTGAAGGCGTCGGCGGCTGACATCGGGACGTGCTCCGCCGACGTCAAGGGCTGGTCCTTCACCGCCGCGCAAGCCGGTCGTGACTACGGTGCCGAGGGGACGAAGGTCGGGGGCGTGATCGGCAAGGTCGAGACGTGGTTGAAGAACTGGCAGACCGCGATCGACAAGACGGGCGTTCAGTTCGGTACCAGTGCGGATACGTACGCGACGGTCGACGATGCCAACGTCAAGAAGATAACGGCCGCAGGGGTGAACCTTTGATGCGCGCATTCGTGTGCACCTGTTCGGCCGCGGTGTCCGGGGGCGTTCATGGCTGACTCTCCGACCTGGGCCAGTATTCCTACCGGTGGTAGCGCAGACGAGATGCTCGACCTCGGGGCGGAAGGTTTGCAGTATTTCGTCGAATACCTACCTCGCTATGGAAAAGCATCAGCGGTTACGCACGCTCCTGCTAGGTCAGAACTGCTGGCGGGGGCTAACGGGAATTTCGATTCGATCTATGCGAAGTACGACACCGAACGTGGTATGGATATCGCGGCAATCGATCGGATGTCCGCGGCTTTGTCCAAGGTGATGGCTAAATTGCCCGGGGAGATCGACGATCAGCGGCGGCAGCTCTCGGCATTGCCGTCGATATGGCAGGGTCAGGCGGCTGACTCCGCATCAAATATGCTGAATGCGCAGATTCTCCGTGCTGAACAAGATCGCATCGAAGCCGCGACGATATCGCTCGAGCTCAGCTATGTTTCGACAGCGCTGCGAACTGCCGTTCGGCACAAAGCGGTTACGGTCCAGAGCTTTTGGTCTCCCAATACGCCTGACATACCGCAGCAGAACAGCAGCGGGATGAGCCGCACTGCGATCGATGATTACATACAAGAGGTGTCATCCAACCCGGATTCTGATGCGGGCAAGAAGGCCAAGCAGTGGCTGGTTGATATCTTCATGCCGCACGTCACCGCAACATACGATAAATTCGTTCAGCTCTGCAAGGAAGTCGACACCGAGGTCCGTCGGATTTATGGCGTTCTTGTCGAAGCCTTGAACGGACTGGATACCGGCGCATATCCGATGCCGCAGGATTCCAGCAAGCCGCAGACACCCGTGACGACGGAGCAGCAGCCCCAGACGAAAGATACGTCGAAGGGTGACACCTCGACTGGTGGAACACCGTCGACAACGGAGGACACGTCGACCA
>NZ_JBHURA010000005.1:0-64159 GCF_042674185.1 Nocardia sp. NPDC056952
CCTTCGTCGCGTACGCAACGGCGCCTGACCGGCGACCCGGCCGCGGACCGGCCACTTCGTGGCCGCCGCTCCCTAGGGGTCGCGGGTGGGGGTTGGGAGTGCGGTCATGGCGGTCTCGGGGTTGTCCGTGTGGCGGGGTTGTGAGGGGGTCGCGTGTCGCGCGGGGTTGGGCCGCCATACTGGGCGCATGAGTATTCGGCCGTTGGACGGTGTTCGCGTCCTGGAACTCGGTAACTATGTTGCCGCTCCTACTGCCGGACGTATTCTCGGCGATTTCGGCGCCGAGGTGATCAAGGTGGAACGCCCCGGCACGGGCGACGAATTGCGCAACTGGCGGTTGTACGGTGGCGATACCTCGATGCTGTATCGCACCGTCAACCGCAACAAGAAGTCGATCGTGCTGGATCTGCGGACCGAGGCGGGGCGCGCGATCGTGCTCGATCTGGTGAAGCAGTGCGATGTGCTGCTGGAGAACTTCCGGCCCGGAATGCTCGAGAAGTGGGGCCTGGGGCCCGAGGCGCTCGAGGAGGCGAACCCGAAGCTGGTGATCACGCGGATCTCGGCCTACGGCCAGACCGGGCCGATGGCCGCGCGGCCGGGCTTCGCCGCGGTCGCGGAGGCGGTCGGTGGGCTGCGTGAGCTGGTGGGGGATCCCGATCGGCCGCCGGTGCGCACCGGGGTGTCGATCGGTGATTCGATCGCGGGCATCTACGCGGCGTTCGGGACCGTGATGGCACTGTTCCAGCGCGAACGGGTCACGGGTCCGGTGCCGCAGGTGGAGCGGATCATCGATGTCGCGCTCAACGAGTCGATCCTGTCGGTGATGGAATCGTTGATCCCCGACCATCTCGCCTACGGCATCAACCGGGAGCGCGTCGGCGGCCGGATGGAAGGCATCGCGCCGTCGAACGCCTATCCGACCAGCGATGGTTACTCCATCATCATCGGTGGCAACGGCGACGCCATCTTCCAGCGGTACATGCAGGTCATCGGCCGCCCCGACCTCGCCGTCGATCCGGAACTCGCCGACAACAACGGCCGCTGGCGCAACCGCGAACGCCTCGACGCCTCGATCGCGGAATGGTCGAGCAAACACACGCGCGCGGAGGCGCTGAAACTGCTCGATGACGCGGCCATCCCGTGCGGCCCCATCTACACCGCCGCCGACATCGTGGCCGACGAGCAGTACCGCGCACGCAATATGATCCAGATGTTCCCCGTCGACGTGGGCGAGGCCGAACCCAAGCAGGTGGGTTTCGGTGGCATCGTCCCGGTGATCGGGGACGCATCGCTGCCGATCCGCAATGTCGGCCCCGATCTCGGCGAGCACACCAGAGAGGTGCTCGGCGGGCTGCTCGGGATGAGTGAAGATCAGATCGACGCGCTGGAGGCACTGTGACGAGGCGAGTACACGGCAGGCGCCGCCCGCCGGTGCGCAACAAGTGGGAGCCGCGAGGCCCGGGTCATGTGCGTCCGACGGTCCACCCCACCCCGGCCAGCGTGGGCGACAAACCGTGCGGTGGCGTGATGTGTGTGCCCGCGCGGGAACCGGAGCAGCGACGGTGACCGCACCGCTGTTGCGTGATGTGACGCTGCGCGACGGTTTGCAGCTCACCGGCAAGGTGCTGCCGGTCGAGCAGAAGATCGACGTGGTGCGCAGACTGCTCGCGGCGGGAGTGCCCGCGCTGGAGATCGGTTCGATGGCGCGGCCGGATCTGGTCGCGCCGATGGCCAACTCGCTCGAGTTGATCGCGGCGCTCACCCCGGACGAACTGGCGAAATGCTGGGTGTGGGTGGCCACCCCGCGCCATGTCGAGAAGGCCGCCGCGGCGGGCGCTCGCAATTTTCAGTACTGCTTCTCGGTGTCCGACGCGCACAACAGGGCCAATATCGGCCGCGATACCGAGACCTCGGTGGCGGCGATGCCTGCGGCGATCCGCCTCGCCCACGAGGCGGGCGGCGAGATCCAGCTGTGCCTGGCCACCACGTTCACCTGCCCGTTCGACGGTCCGGTCGATCCCGGCCGGGTGCTCGCCATCGCGAACGATCCGCGCACCGACGGTGCCGCCGACATCGTCCTCGCCGACACCCTCGGCCAGGCCCACCCGGGTCAGGTGAGCGCCTTGGTCACCGCCGTCCGCGACACCACCCCGCCGCGCCGCATCGTCTTCCACGGTCACGACACCTGGGGCATGGGCGTGGCCAACACGCTCGCGGCCGTCGCCGCGGGCGCGACCATGGTCGACGGCGCGCTGGGCGGTCTCGGCGGCTGCCCCTTCGCTCCCGGTGCCAGTGGCAACACCGCGTCCGAGGACATCCTCTTCGCGACCAGGCCGGACTGGTTCACCCCGGCCTCGCTGGCCGACCTCGTCGGGCTCACCGAAGAACTCCTCGCCGAGCTCGGCGAGCCCAACCGTTCCCGCGCCCTGGAAGGCGCGCGTTCGGAGGCCGACGCCTTCGAGTGGGTCGTTCGCTGAGAGGTCGGTAAGACCTGCGGTATCGGGGGGATCCCGGATGGCGCGGTTCACGGTGGGCAGCCAGACTGGACAGCATGACTTCGCACGCCTTGGGCACCGAGGCCGCCGATGCGGCGGCCGCTACCGATATCGCGGCCGCCGCGCTCGACCTGGTCAAGCTGTACGGATCGGGAGATACACAGGTCAAGGCCCTGGACGGGGTGTCGGCTGACTTCGCGAAGGGCGAATTCACCGCGATCATGGGCCCATCGGGTTCGGGCAAGTCGACGTTGATGCACTGCTTGGCCGGGCTCGACAGCGCCAGCACAGGTCAGGTCCGCATCGGCGACACCGCGCTCACCGGCCTGTCCGACAAACAGATGACGGCGCTGCGGCGCGACCGGATCGGCTTCGTCTTCCAGGCGTTCAACCTGGTCCCGACGCTCACCGCGCTGGAGAACATCACCCTCCCGCTCGATATCGCGGGTCGCAAGGCCGACCAGGAATGGCTCGACACCGTGGTCAAGCGCCTCGGTCTCGGCGACCGCCTCGAGCACCGGCCGTCCGAGCTGTCCGGCGGTCAGCAGCAGCGGGTGGCGTGTGCGCGTGCGCTGGTGGGCAAGCCGGAGATCATCTTCGGTGACGAGCCGACCGGCAACCTGGACTCACATTCCTCGGGTGAGGTGCTCTCGATCCTGCGCGCCTCGGTCGACGAGTTCGGCCAGACCGTGGTGATCGTCACCCACGACCCGCGCGCGGCCGCCTACGCCGACCGCGTCGTGTTCCTCGCCGACGGTCGCATCGTCGACGAGCTGCGTGACCCGACCCAGGATTCGATCCTCGACCGGATGAAGGCGCTGGAAACCCGATGAGCAATCCCATGCGCAAGGTCGCCTTGCGTAACCTCGCCGCGCACAAGGTGCGTTTGGCATTGACTCTGCTGTCGGTGGTGCTCGGTACCGCCTTCATCTCCGGATCGTTCGTCTTCACCGACACCCTGCAGCGCACCTTCGACGGGATTTTCGAAGGCCAGGCCCAGGGCGTCGACGTGCGCGTGGGCCCCGCTGACCGCCAATCACTCGGCGTGCCGACGAACATCGTCGACGCGCTGGCCAAGACTCCCGGCGTAGCCAGGGTCGCGCCTGCGGTGAACGGCCCGGTCGTGCTGCTCGAGCCCGACGGCAAGAAGGCCGTGCAGACCGGTGGCGCACCGAGTTTCGGTCTGTCCTACCTGCCGCCCGACAAGTCCGTCGAGGAGCCGGAGAAGTTCCTGTCGGGCGCCGCGCCCACCCAGCCGAACGAAATCGCGCTCAACGCCGGTGGCGCCGAGAAGGCCGGGCTGAAGGTCGGCGACAAGACCAAGGTGCTGATTCCGTCCAAGGGTGACCCGTTCGAGGTGACGCTGTCGGGTATCTACGAGATGCCGGGCGCCGAGGGCGGCGGTGTGGTCGCGGTGATGTTCACCGAGCCGCAGGGCCGCAAGCTGTTCACCGACGGGTCGCACGTGGCTTACGCCGATATCGCAGCGGCGCCCGGTGTTTCGGCCGATGACCTGCGCGATCAGCTCGCCGCTGGCCTGCCCAACTACAAGGTGCAGAACTCCGACGAGGTCCGCGAGGACATGAAGAAGGAGATCTCCGAGGCGCTCACCTTCATCAACTACTTCCTGCTCGCCTTCGGCGCGATCGCGCTGATCGTCGGCACGTTCATCATCTACAACACCTTCTCGATGATCGTGGCCCAGCGTCTGCGCGAACTCGCGCTGCTGCGCGCGATCGGAGCGAGTCGTCAGCAGGTCGGGCGGTCGGTCGTCTCCGAGGCGATCGTGATCGGGCTGATCGGTAGCGCGCTCGGGCTGGCAGCGGGGATCGGGCTGGCGTACGGGTTGTCGGCGTTGCTCAACGCGTTCGATCTCGGACTGCCGACGGGGTCGTTGACCGTGTTGCCGCGTACCGCGATCGTCGCGCTGCTCGTCGGCCTGATCGTCACCGTGGCCAGCGCCTATGCTCCCGCTCGGCGGGCCGCGAAGGTGCCGCCGGTGGAGGCGATGCGGTCCGAATTCGCCAGCGCGGGTGATTCTTTGCGGCTGCGCACGATCATCGGCGCGGTGATGGCCGTCGCCGGTGGCGTGCTCGTGTACGTGGGTGCGCAGGGCACCGGCAAGGGCTCGGCGGTGACCGTCGGCGTCGGCGCGCTCGGGCTGATTCTGGCGGTGCTGCTGGCGGCGCCCGCGTTGTCGCGGCCGATGGTGCTCGTGCTCGGGGTGCTCACCCGGCCGTTCGGTGCGATCGGGCAGATGGCGCGCAACAACGCCACGCGTAACCCGCGGCGTACCGCCGCCACCGCGTTCGCGCTCACGCTCGGCCTGATGCTGGTCTCGGCGATCGGCATTCTCGGTGCTTCGGCGAAGACGAGTGTCGGTGTGCTCATCGACAAGGGTGTGAAGGCCGAGTACGTGCTCGCCGGTCCGCAGATGATCGGCGCGCCGATCGGTGCGGTCGACGCGGTGCGCACCGAGGTTCCCGGCGTCAGCGATGTCACCGGGATCCGGGTCGTCGCGTTCAAGGTCGGCGACGAGCAGATCGGCGCCACCTCACCGGACGGTCCGATCGACCCGGTGATGGACATCGACGTGATCAGCGGCACCACCACGATCCCGGCCGGTGGCGCGCTCATCGACGAGACCGAGGCGACCGAGCGTGGGTGGAAGCTCGGCGACAAGGTCACCATCACCAGTCTCGACAAGAAGCAGATCGAGCTCACGATCGGCGGCATCTACGCCGACTCGCCGCTGCTCGGGCCCATGGTGGTCGATCCCGGCATCTACGAGCAGCTGATGCCACAGAGTCTGCGCACCAATGTCTTCGTGCTGGTCAAGGCCGCGCCGGGGGCCGATCTCACCGCGATGCGGACGAATCTGGAGAAGGCCACCGAACCGTTCGTGGTGGTACAGGTCCAGGACCACGAACAGTTCAAGGGCGCGCAGGGTCAGCAGATCAACACCCTGCTCGCCATCCTCTACGGGCTGCTCGCCCTGGCGGTGGTGATCGCGGTGCTCGGCATCATCAACACCCTGGCACTGTCGGTGGTGGAGCGCAGGCGCGAGATCGGCATGCTGCGCGCGGTCGGCACCCAGCGTGCGCAGGTGCGTCGCACGATCTACCTGGAGTCCATGCTGATCGCCATCTTCGGCGCGATCGTCGGTCTGGTGCTCGGCATCGCGCTCGGGGTCGGATTCCTGCGCACCCTGCGTGATATGGGCATCGACCAGATCACCATTCCGTGGTCGCAGCTGGTGATCGTGCTGATCGCGTCCGGCGTGGTGGGTGTGCTGGCCGCGGTGTGGCCGGGTGTGCGGGCCGCGCGGACACCGCCGTTGGCGGCTATCGCCGATCTGTAGGCGGAACCGGCACGTCGGCCCCCGGTGGACTTCTACGCCGGGGGCCGGCCTGTGTCGGGGGGACGGCGATCACGCGGGGTAGCGGTTGTACCAGTCCTCGGTCGGTTGGCCGGAGTTGCCGACCGGCGGGGTGAGGCCGAATTCGGTGGCGTAGTCGGCGGCGAGACGTTCGAGGACGTGGCGCGCGTCGACTGTCTCGAACCAGCTTCAGAGAAATTGACAGCGTCGCTGATGAATTCACGGACGGGTAGCCTCCCGCTGGTCTACTTGGAGGTCTCGAGTTTGATGACCCGGTGCAAATCCAACAGGTAATTGGTCTGAGTTTCGTTCAGCCCAAACGCCATTGAGAGCTTCACTATGCTCGTCATGTCTGGAGTTCGCTCGCCGTGCATCCATTTGTCCACAGAAGACTGACTGGTACCGGACTCCCGTGCGATTACGGCCATCGACTTGCCCGATGCCAGGGACAGCCGAACAAGCTCATTGGCAAGTGCTGCCCGTGCGGGAGTGTGTGCCCCACGCACTTTCGGGCTAATTCTGCGCCCCGACCTACGTTCTTTTGTTGGAACATCGGCGGTGTGCGTACGGTCCGAGTCAGGTTCGACCGTCGGGACATCCGGGATAGTCTGCGTGGTCAGGTTTGTATTGGAGTTGCCGAATTCGGGGGTTCTCGGCCTTTGGGCGGGCATTGCCCGATCGGTGACGTGCTCAGTTTGAGCGTCAGCGACCGGACTGTATGAACCTCGACTATCTGCGAGGGCTGCGAATTGGAGTCTCCTGAACCGGTGCGTGAGGCCGTCGGGCTCTTCCATGGATGCGCCGGCGAGAGCGCCTACCAGTCGTTCAACGAGGTCTCTGCTCGGCAGAGCCGGGCCAATAAGTGCTCGGTGCACAACTTGACGTGATCTGCCGACCATTTCGGCAATGGTGCCGACCGAGGGGTCGCCAGCCCTCATCACGAGACCCTGTAATGCAAGGAAGAAGTCGCGTTGCGGCCCCGCGGGTGCGCGAGGTGCTGCGAGAGGTTTCTTGGCCACGGTCGCAGTGTACGAGCTACGTCAACTCTATGTCACCTATTTGTATGGGTTGATCCCACACACGTGACTTTGGACAATGGTTGCTGGTGTCAGTCTTATGTCACCCCAATGTCACCTTCACTCAAAACTTGGGTGACATCGGGTTGACGCTTGCATCCAACTGTACGAACTGTACGAAATATACGAACTGTCAAAGGTTTTCGATGGTCCTGCTACGTGAGTGCAAGACGTCGAGTCGGGGATTGATGTCACCTAACAGGTGTGGTTATATATCCGGGGCTCACTGACCTAGGAGCCCTTGGTCAGAATTAGCGATGGATTTGAGAAATGGAAAGTTGGCCCGCTGTGAAGGTGCTCGTGACGCTGATCGTTGTGCTAATCGCCGTGGTGGGTGCTCTGGTCGCCGGGGTGATTTCGCGAATCTCCGGCGCGACATGGGGCGTCGCGATTTTTGGTGGGTTCGCGAGTTTTGGTGCGACGTACTGGATCGCTGCAGATATTTCGGACCGGTTGGTGCCTGTGTAGTGGTGCACCGTTCGAACCATTCGCTCGGATGACAGTTCGAGCGTGCCGGCGCTGCGATCCCGATTTCTGGTGCGTGCCGGCGGCATTTATGCCGGGTAGCGGTTGTACCAGTCGCCGGTCGGCTGACCGTGGTTGTCGGTCGGCGGGGTGAGGCCGAATTCGGTGGCGTAGTCGGCGGCGAGACGTTCGAGGACGTGGCGTGCGTCGACTGTCTCGAACCAGCGGCGGGGTAGTGCGTTGAAGCCGTAGCGGGCGCCGAGGAGACTGCCCGCGATCGAACCGGTGGCATCGCTGTCGCCGGAGTGGTTGACCGACAGCAGCAGTCCGGTGCGAACGATGTCGTGGGGTGCGCCGCCGAGCCCTTCGGCCGCGAGGGTGGCGAAGACGGCGATCGACAGCGCTTCGGGACCGATCCAGCCCTGGCCGAGGGTCTCGACGTCTTCCGGTGTGGGATAGCGCCGTTCGCGTTCGATCCGGGCGGCCAGCCGGTGGGCGGCATTGAGGGCGGCCGAGGTCTCCTCGTGTTCGGGGTAGCTCGCCAGTTCGACCCGCGCGTGGGACAGCGCGGTGGCGAGGTCGGCGCCGCGCGCGAGCTGATAGATCAGCGCCGACAGCGTGCCCGCGGGGAGCCAGCCGCTGGGGTGGCCGTGGGTGAGTGCGGCGGCGTCACAACCCAGTTCGAAGATGGCATCGGTCGCGTCGCCGGAACGATCTGCGGCGTAACCGAATCCGCACGGGGCCGCGCGCATCACGGCTCCACTGCCCTTGGAGTGGTTGATGGGCTGGTCGCGGGTACCGAGCGGGTCGGTCGGCGCGCGCCGCGCCGCCACCTGGCGTAGCGCGGTGTAGACCGAATTGGCCACGCCGCGTTGCTCGATGAGCTCGGGGTAGCCGGTGAGTGAGCTGTGCAGTGCGAACGGTTGGTCGGGTATCTCCGCGACCTGTCCGCGCAACCACACGAGCAAGCCCTGCTGGAGCAGGCCCATCGTCGCCCCGCCGATGCCCTTGGCCCTGGCCCGCACCGAGCCTCTGATCAGCGCTTCGACCGTGAACGCGGTCAGCTGGGTTTCCTCGGAGATGCGCAGCGGGTCGATGTCGGTGACCCCGGCCGAGCCGTATTCGGCTCGGATCTGTTGCAGTGAACGCGTTTCCACCGGAGCGCCGAGCGCGTCGCCGATCGCGCCGCCGAGCAGGCAACCGTGCACACGCTGCGCCCACATCGCCGCACCCACTGCTTTACGCGCGGCATTCCCCGGCTCCCCGTTGCGAACCGCCGAACGCCACTGGTCCCGCGAGACGGTGCCCGTCCGGGCGGGCGCCGCTGGGTCACCCGGCGCACCGGGCGGCCGGGTTTCCGGCTCGGCTGCGGTGTGGCGAACAGCTGTCGGGTCGTGGCGCCGGGCAGCGCTGCGCCGACTCGACCCGTCGTGGGGCGCGGCCTCGGCGACGGAGTTCGGTGGGAACGCGGGCGATGACGTCGCGGTCGGGCGCGACTCGGCCGCCGATACGGTGCCCGCGGGGTAGACGGAGGCGCGCGGGGGGCTCTCGATGCGGATCGGGGCGTGGGTGGCGGCGGATCGGGCGGGGTGGCGCAATGCCTCGGTGAGCGCGGTGGCGAACGCGGTGCAGGTGGGGAATCGGTGGGTGGGGTCTTTGGCCATGGCCTTCGACAGGACGGTGTCGACCGTGGTGGGGAGGGTGGCGCGGCGGGTGCTGGCCGCGGGAGGTGGGGCGTTGAGGTGGCCGAGCATGACGGTGGCCGGGTTGGGGGCGTCGAAGGGCCCGGTGCCGGTGAGAAGCCGGAAAACCGTGCAGGCCAGGGAGTATTGATCACCACGGCCGTCGAGGGGAGCGCTGCTGAGTTGTTCGGGCGAGGCGTAGGCGATGGTGGCGGTGAACTGGCCGGTGCGGGTGAGGCCGCCGGTGTCGTCGAGGAGTTTCGCGATGCCGAAGTCGGTCAACACGACTCGTTCGTCGAAGCCGGCGCCGACACCCGCGGTATGCGACAACAGGATGTTGGCGGGCTTCACGTCGCGGTGCAGAACGCCCTGGCGGTGGGCGTAGTCGAGCGCACTCGCGGTCTGGGTGACGATCTGGGCGATCCGCTCGCTCCCGAACTGCTGCACCGGCACCGCCGAGGCGTCGACACCGTCCACGAACTGCATGGCTATCCAGAGACGTTCCTCGTCGACGCCGCGGTCGTAGACGGTGATGATGTTCGGGTGGTCGAGCTGGGCCACCAGGTCGGCTTCGCGTTCGAATCTGGCGCGGATCTCGAAGTCGGCGAACAGGTCACGGTGCATCAACTTCAACGCGGTCAGCCGCGGCAGCCTGCGGTCTCTGGCCGCGTACACCGCGCCCATCCCGCCACGTCCCAGCTCGCGCTCGATGACGAAACCGGCGAACACCGCCCCGCGCCGCAACATCGCCTCACCCCGTCCAACGAACCCGATCGTTCGCAGCCTAGTTGGCGCGGGCTCGCAACGCTGCCGAGTCCCGCCACGTTCCCCGGGGCGCGATCACACCGCCGGGGCGTTGGTGTCGGCCCAGCGCGTGATGTCGCCGCGGTCCAGCGCGATGGCGAGCAGGTCCGGGAACTTGTCGGGGGTGCAGGCGAAGGCGGGGATGCCGAGCGCTGCCAGTGCCGCGGCATTGTCGTGGTCGTAGGCGGGCGCGCCCTCGTCGGAGAGCGCGAGCAGCACCACCACCTGGACGCCCGCCTCTTTCATCGCATGGCAGCGGCGCAGCATCTCGTCGCGGACGCCGCCTTCGTAGAGGTCGGAGATGAGCACGAAGAGGCTGTCGGTGGGCCGGGTGATCAGCGTCTGCGAGTAGGCGATGGCGCGATTGATGTCGGTGCCACCGCCGAGCTGGGTGCCGAACAGGACGTCGACCGGGTCGCTGAGCTGGTCGGTGAGGTCGACGATCTCGGTGTCGAACACGACCAGTGAGGTCTTCAGCGACCGCATGGACGCGAGGACGGCGCCGAACACCGAGGCGTAGACGACGCTGGCCGCCATCGAGCCGGATTGGTCGATGGCCAGCACCACATCGCGCTGGATCGACTGCGACTTGCGGCCGTAGCCGACGAGCCGCTCGGGCACGATGGTGCGGTGTTCGGGCAGGTAGTTGGCGAGATTCTTGCGGATTGTCCGGTTGAAATCGATATCGCGCAGTTTCGGGCGATGGGTGCGGGCGGCACGGTTGATGGCGCCCGAGACCGCGGCCACGGTCTTGGCGGCGATACGCTGCTCGATCTCGCGCACCACCTTCTCGACCACCATGCGCGCGGTGGCCTTGGTGGTTTCGGGCATCACCCGGTTGAGGCCGAGCAGTGTGCCGACGAGGTGCACATCGGGCTCGACCGATTCCAGCAGCTCGGGCTCCAGCAGCAGCTGAGTGAGGTTGAGCCGGTCCACGGCGTCGCGCTGCATCACCTCGACCACGGTCGCGGGAAAGTAGGTGCGGATATCGCCGAGCCAGCGCGCGACTCGGGGCGCTGAACCGCCCAGCCCGCCGGACCTTTTCGTCGACCCGGCGGCTTCACCGGTGTTGTAGAGGGCCGACAGTGCCTGGTCCATCGCCTGATCGGCACCTGAGCTCAACCCGCCGAGTTGTTCTTCGGCGGCGCCACCGAGTACGAGACGCCAACGGCGCGCATGGGTTTCGTCGGGTTCGGTCATCGGTGCTCCTGGTGGTCGAGCGGGAGAGCGGGACGCGGTGTCGCGTGGGTGTCGGGCGCGGCCACCGTGACGATCGCGCCGCACGCGATTCGCGGTGCGCGATCCTCGCGCGGCGACCGGTGGATCCGATGTCGGGCCCGGCCCGGCCGCTGCTTCGGCGTCAGACGTCTGCGGAGGTGGGTCACCCAGCGGCCCCCAGGATCGCGGTCGCTGCGCGCAGCGCCAGCTGCCCGCGGATCGGATCGACCGCGGTGCGGCCGTCGGAGGTGGTCGGTGCCGATCCGGTGTCTCGCAGGGCCTGGCTGATGGCTCGGCGTTCGCCGGATTCGAAGGACCCGAAGGTGCGGCGCAGCAGGGGAAGGGTGGCGACGAACTGGTCTTCGTTGAGGTCGCGGAGCCATTCGTCGATGCGGCGCAACAGCTCTCGGTCATGGACCAGGAGCAGTCCGCGGCCGCCGAGGAAGCCGTCGATCCAGGCGGCCTTGGCGGCGGGGGTGTTGCCGACGGACAGGGCGGCGGCCAGTCGGCGGGCGGAGTCGGCGTCGTCGATGCGTTCGGCGTCGCACAGCAGGCGCACCGCGCGGCCGCCGATCGCGCCGTGCACGTCGTCGCGGTCGGCGATGCGTTGCAGGGTGGTCAGCCATTCGGTGGTGGCGTGCTCGTCGTCGCGGGTGCTGATGGCGGTGTGCGCGGCGTCGATCTGGGCGCGCAGGGCCTGGGCGGCATCGGTGTCGAGGCCGGTGACGGCACCGGGCAGGCCCGCGCAGATCCGCACCAGCAGCCCGTCGGCGACGTGGGCCAGGGCCTTGGTGTCGGTGCCTCGGACATCGCCGTAGCGCAGGGTGCGGGTCAGGCCGGGGAGGGCGCCGAGCAGGTGGGTGACATCGTGGTCGAGGGCGGCGGCGGCCTCGAGCCTGGTGATCAACCCTTCGGTGGCGCCGCCGAGGTCGGCGAGCAGGGCCATTTCCAGTGCGTCGGCGAGGGCGGTGACGGTGACGTCGTCGCGGCTCGCGGTGTCGAGGATCTTCGTCTCGGCGGCGGTGCGCAGGGTTGTTCCCCATACCGCCGCTTCGACGATGCGGACTTCGAATTCCGGTTCCCAGCGCAGCGTCCACGTCTCACGGAAGGTGCCGGTACTGCGGACTTCGCCGGTGGTCGGGGTGCCCCAGCCGATCCCGAGCAGGCGCAGGCGGTGCAGCAGGTGTGAACGCTCGACGTCGCGTTCCTTGCGCAGGTCGAGGTCGACATTTCGGGCGAGCGCTTCCTGCTTGAGCCGCAGGGTTTTACAGCGCGCCCGCAGATCGGCGGCCAAGGGAACCGTCGGAGTGTCCTCCGGGACACCGCCGAGCGTCTCGCCGACGACGAGTTCGTCGACCACCAGTCGCAGCATGGTCTCGTCGCCACCGCACATCACCGACCGCACAGCCTCGGTGACCTCGGACAATCCCGGCAGCGGCCTGCCGCGCAACGCGGCGAGGGTGTCCGCCAGCCGCACCGCCTCGATGATGTGCGCACTCGACACCGGCAGATCGTGCGAGCGCAACACCCCGGCGACCTTGGTCAGCCAGCGCGCCACCGGCCGCTCGGTCTCGGTGAACAGGTGGTGATACCAGCCGGGCGAGGTGACGCCTGCCCCGTAGCCGGACCCGGCCGCCAACCGCGAATGCGTCCACGGCACCCAGGTCAACGCGGCCTTCGTCTTCGGCAACCCCTTGAGCAGTCGCATATCCGGTGCGGCGGGACCGAGCGGTTCGACCAACGCGGGCGCGTGCCAGGCACCACACACCACCGCCAACCGCTTCGCACCGCCCTTGAGGACCTGCCGCATCACCTGCCGCATATGCGCCTCGCGGACCAGAGTGTGCTGGTCGACGATCAGTGGCGCCGTCGCGGGGTCATGTCGATCCGCGGCCGCCGGGGACTCGAATCCGTTCGCTGCCGAAGGCTTCTCCAGCAGCTCAGGAGCGTCGAGTGGTGAAGTTGTCACCGGGTCGGGGACTTCGGTGTCGGTCGGCGCCGACGCGCTGAGCGGCGGTGCAGCGTCCGCAGTGGGTGGCGTGATCCCAGTCGCGGCGTGCAGGGCATCCTCGCGCAGGGCGGTCATCGCCTCGGTGATGGCGTCGAAAGCCGCACTGTCGGGAACGGATTCGACGACCGCGTCCCACCAGCGTTCGGCGTCGTCGTAGCCCGCGGCCGAGGCCAGGGCGGCCAGCGGGTCGGAGCCGCCGCCACGGGCGTCGTCGTCGGCGGCGAGGACGTTGGTGGCGGGGAGGTCGCAGAAGCGGACCGGGACGGCGTGCTCGACGCCGTAGCGCATGGCCTGCCACTCAGGAGAGAACACGGCGAACGGCCAGAATGCCGCGTGAGCAGGCGAATCCGGGACGTAGGCGAGCAACGCGACCGGTGGGGCCATCGTGTCGGCGGCGACGAACCCGACCAGCGGATCCGCGTCGGCGGGGCCTTCGATGAGAATGGCGTCGGGCCGGAACTCCTCGAGGGCGTGGCGCAGCGAGCGCGCCGATCCGGGTCCGTGGTGACGGATGCCGAACACCCGCGTCACCGCCGCCGCGTCGACCAGCGGATCGCTCGCCGCGCCTGCGTCCGAGCCGGAGCTCTCGCGGATATCGGCATCGCTCGCCGGATCGCCCGGTGTGGCGTCACCGGTGGCCGGGTGGGTCGCCTTGTTGCGTTGACTCATCGAAAACCCCATGTGTGGTGTGTGTTCCGTCCTCCCCTTCGGGCGTTTCTCAGCCGGCGATCTCGCGGCAGGCCCGGTAGAAGTCGGCCCAGTCGGGGCGTTCCCGCACGACGGCCTCGAGGTATTCGGTCCAGATCACGGTGTCGGCCACCGGGTCCTTGATCACCGAGCCGAGAACGGCGCCCGCGATGTCGGAGGCGCGCAGCACGCCGTCGCCGAAGTGGGCGGACAGCGCGAGGCCGTTGGTGATCACCGAGATCGCCTCGGCGGTGGACAGGGTGCCCGAGGGGGATTTGAGCTTGGTGCGGCCGTCGGCGGTGATGCCGGAGCGCAGTTCGCGGAAGACCCGTACGACGCGGCGGACTTCCTCGGCGGCGGCGGGAACGGTGGGCAATTCCAGTGCGGCGCCGAGCTGTTCGACGCGACGGCTCACGATGGCGACCTCGGAATCCTCGTCGGCGGGCAGCGGCAGCACCACGGTGTTGAAGCGGCGCCGCAGGGCAGAGGAGAGATCGTTGACGCCGCGGTCGCGATCGTTGGCGGTGGCGATGACGTTGAAACCCTTGGCCGCCTGTACTTCCCCGCCGAGTTCGGGCACCGGCAGGGTCTTTTCGGACAGGATGGTGATCAGCGCGTCCTGCACATCGGAGGGGATGCGGGTGAGCTCCTCGATGCGTGCGATGGCGCCGGTGCGCATGGCGGTCATCACCGGTGACGCGACCAGAGCGGCGTCGCTTGGCCCCTCGGCGAGCAGCCGGGCGTAGTTCCAGCCGTAGCGGATCGCTTCCTCGGCGGTGCCGGAGGTGCCCTGCACGAGCAGGGTCGACTCGCCGCTGATGGCGGCCGAAAGATGTTCGGAAACCCATGTTTTCGCGGTGCCGGGAACGCCGAGGAGCAGCAGGGCGCGGTCGGTGGCGAGGGTGGCGACCGCGACCTCCATCAGCCGGCGCGGGCCGACATATTTGGGCGTGATCACGGTGCCGTCGTCGAGGGTGCCGCCGAGAATGTAGGTGACCACGGCCCACGGCGACAGTTTCCAGGACGGCGGGCGCACGCGATCGTCGACGCGGTCCAGGGCGGCCAGCTCGTCGGCGAAGGCCTGTTCGGCGTGGGGACGCAGCAGGGTGGTGGAGGGTTCGATGGTGGTCAACGCAGCTCCTCGAGCATGGTGGCACGATCGGTGAGATCGTGGGCGAGTCGGTGGAATGCCTGTTGCCAGGCGGGATCGTCGGTGGTGTCGGCGAGCGCGCTGACGCGCGTCGCGAGTTCGGCAGGCAGGTGCACGCTCGCGGCCGTGAGCAGCGCCCGGTCGGTGTACACGCCCGCACTGGCGTGCGGCTGCCGTGCGGTGGTGCGGGCGCGCTCGCCGAGCAGACGCAGCACGTGGTCGGCGACGGGTTCCGGCCACGGGTGATCGAGGCCGGGCAGGATCGCGTGTAGTTCGTTGAGCTGGTGGGCGTCGAGGTCGAGCACGTGCTCGATCCGGTCGGCGGCATCGAGCAGGGTGAACAGTTCCCGACGCCGCAGCACGGCCTGCTCGGTCGGGGTCGCGTGGGCGAACAGCGCCCGGGCCCACGCGGTGTCGTGCTGGGCGAGCGTGGCGTCGACCCAGCCGTCCACGATCGCCTTGGCGTAGCGAGGTGGCAGCGACAGGGTCAGCGCGGTGGTGGGAGTGTGCTCGCCGGTGGCCCGTACGATCGAGGACCATGCGGTGAGCGGAGTCGCGGCGATCGCCTGGTGCAGCGTCGTGATCGTCGAATCAGGGGTGTCCCAGCGCAATTTCGCTTGATCGGTCGCATCGGTGATGCCGTCGCGCCGGGCCTGCGCGTCGAGCTCCGCGGGTACTCGTACGTCTACCGTCCCGTCTTCCTCGACCCGGATCCACGACGCCACGAGCGCTGCCATCCGCCGCCCGAAAGCGGCATCCGGGAGCTTGTTCAGCAGCGTCGTGGCGGTGCGCCGGACATCACCGCGCCGGTCGTCGAGGGCCCGCTCGAGCAGGGCTTCGTCGGCCGAACTCAGCCCGTCGGCGAGCAGTCCCAGCAGCTCCGCCTTCACCGGCCCCGACTCCTTCGGCCACGCAGCTGTCAACACGGCCAGTGCCGCGGCCGGATCGGCCCGGCGAGTACGCGCGAACCAGTCCTTTCGCTCGCCGGATGTGCCGAACAACCAGACGTCGTGCGCTGCGTGCGCTCCCGGCTCCGTACCGGAGCCCGAGCCGGCAGTCGTGCCCGAATCGGCATCGGCCGCCTCATCCGCCGACGATGTGGCAGCGTCGGCAGGGAACTCGTCGACCAGTTTCGCCCAGGCCGGGTTGCGGGCGGCGAGCCAGCGTCCGCGGCGGCCGGCCAGTCGGAGCAGCGGCGCACGCAGGGTGGTGTCGGAGGCAGCCGAGAGCGCCTGGACACACAGCACATCGGGCAGGCGGAAATCGAATGGTGTTGCCGCAGTGAACCATTCGGTCAGGAACGGGGATTTGTCCGCGAGGAGGCGGCTGAGGCGGTCGGCGGCGGGGCGCGGGAGAAGCGGGCGCGGATCATCGACGGCGGGTTCGGGTTTCGCCGCGGTACGGGGGAGTTGCCCGCCGCGCAGGTACAGGTCTTGCAGCGCGGCGGTGTGGAGCAGCCGGGTGGCCGGTTCGCCCGCGTGCTGTGGGACGGCGGCGGCGACCGCGGAGTCGAGGTGCACACCGTCGGCGCTGCGCCGGGCGGTGCCGAGCAGCGCCACCGAGACGAGCTCGGCCAGCGCGGGGGTCGGGGTGGTTTCGGTGGGGAACTCGGTCTCCAGGTCGCTCACCTCGCCGGCGCACAACACCGAGATCGGGTCGAAGCCGTCGGCTCGCCACTCGCCGCACACCGTCACCGGATGACCACCCGCGACCGCGATCAGTCGCCACGGGCGCACGCCCGCGGGCAGCGGTAGCGCGGTGCCGTCGGATGCGACGAGTTGCCAGCCGTTCTCGTCGAGCACCGGGACGACATCGGTGAGCAGCGCGGGCCAGGAACGCAGCCACGGATCCGCACTCAACGCGCCCGCGTAGGCGTCGAGCGCGTCGTCGATCGTGGTGCCGCCGACAGCGGGGACGGTGGTGAAGGGTTCGGGTGTGCCGTGGCGGGTGCCCCACTGCGCGCGCAGGGACGCCGCGCCGGGGTAATAGTGCAGTTCGGCGTCCACTTCGTTGCCGGGCGCAGGCACCTCGCCGGTGAAATTCGGGGTGGCGAAGGAATGTTCGATGAGCAGGGCCCACCGTCCGCTACCGCGACCGCGCAGCCAGGTGCGGCGCGTGTGCAGCCGCTCCTCCTCGCTCGTCCGCATGCCGAGCACCAGCCAGCGATCCCGCACCGCGGGCTCGTTCAGCACCGACTCGGCCGACGTCGGGTAGCCGACATGGGTGCGGATCCCCGCCCGCAGCGGCTCGGGGAGGGCGTCGAGTCTGCGATGGGCCAGCACCAGCAGGTGCAGGCGGGCGTACTCGCGCAACAGCAGTTCGGGCCAGTGTTCGGTGGTGACGACCGCGGTGGGCAGCCTGCGCAGGGCCTCGGCGATGCGGGGCGCCTGGGCATCGACCATCCGTGCCGCGATCGCCTCGTAGGCAGCGTACGAACGGTCGGTCTGGGCGAGCCCGGTCCGGATCTGGTCGGTGAGCCAGACCTCCAGTTCGGTGAGCCCGGCGGATACCCGCGCCCGCCGCTGCTCGACGGTGGCCTGCGACGGCGTGCTCGCGGCCTTGGTCTTCGGCGGCGCGGCGGCCTTCGCGGCCCGCCCGGCCAGCCACTCGGCCGCGAAGTCGGCGGGCTCCTCCCGGACGGGAGTCCGGCCACCCGACCACGTGAGCAACAGCGACAGCGTGTGCTTACACGGGAACTTGCGGCTGGGGCACGAGCACTTGTACGCGGGCCCGTCCAGGTCGACGATCGCCTGATACGGCTTGGCGCCACTGCCCTGACACAGCCCCCACACCGCATTGCCCGCGGTGCCGGTCTCGCGCCAGCGACCGGCCAGCTTGCGTGCGGCAGCCAGTGAGCTCGCATCGGGCGCGAGCGCGCGGACCTGGTCCTCGGTCCACGGCGTGCGTTGCTCGGTCATCGGTTCCCCCGTTCTCGTGTTCGCCGAATATCTACCGCAACCCACCGACAACTGGCGGACCCGGCGGCGTAGCGCTCGGAAAACACTGGTGCCGCGGCAAATTCGTGCTCCAGCTCTTGCCGTGGGTCGCGATCTCTGGCATTCTGACCTGTTCGGCACCGCCCGGACCGCCCGCGCTGCTCGACGCAGCGTAACGCGGGTGTGAACACCTCATCGAGCTGCCCGCCGGGGTGGGCGAGGGGTGGACATCGAGGGCCCGCCGTGGCGCCGCGATGGCCATTCCACTCCCGCGGGCAGATTCGCTGAGGGCCCTGCGCATCCCCTGGGCGAACATCCGGCGATCGGGTAGCGTTTCAACCAGGATCGCCGCGTTGCGCGCCGACGCGAAGGGGGATGTCGCAAGTGTGCTCGGATCGGATCGCCGAGGTGGTCGCGCGCGAGCTCGCCGCCGACCCGGCAGTGGAGGAACGGGTCGCCGATTGCGTGCTCGCCGCGCTCACAGCTGTCGACGGTGACTCGGCCGCAACGGATTCCGGCGATACCGGGGTCTTTCTGCGGTCGATCACCGTGCAGGGTTTCCGGGGAATCGGGCCCGCGGCGACGCTGCGGTTGAATCCGGGGCCTGGCCTGACGCTGGTGGTCGGTCGCAACGGCAGCGGGAAATCGAGTTTCGCCGAGGCCGCGGAATTCGCCCTGACCGGCGGGAATCGACGCTGGGACGGCCGCTCGACCGCCTGGCGCGAGGGGTGGCGCAACCTGCACGAACCCGAGACCGCCCGGATCGACGTCGAGCTGCTCACGGCGGGCGATGACCCCGCGCTCTCGGTCGCGACCAGCTGGGACCCGAGTGCGGACCTGGCCGACGCGCGGTGGACCGAGCGGCGTGGATCCGAACCGGCGGCCTCGGTCGACCCGCACGGACGGCGCCGGCGGCTCGATCTGTACCGGCCGTTCCTGTCCTACAGCGAGCTCGGCGCGCTCGTCGACGGGAAGCCGAGCGACCTGTTCGACGCGCTGCATCGCCTGCTCGGCCTGGACGAGCTGGCCGCCGCGGCCGAACAGATCCGGTTGCGCAAGCTGGAACTCGAACGCGCGGTGAAGGATTCGCGCCAGTCCCGCGCCGACCTGCTGGTCGAGCTGGCCGAGGCCGATGACGAACGTGCCCGTGCCGTGGCCGACCTGCTGCGCACGCCGGACCCCGATCTCGACGCGGTGGCGGGCGCGGTGGCCGGTTCGGTCCTCGGCATCGACGGGCCGGAGGGTTTGCGCGCGATCCTGCGCCTGTCGTTGCCCGATGTCGCGCGGGTTGCCGCCACCACCGATCGACTCGCCGAAGCGGCCCGGAATGTGGCGCGCCACGAGACGGTCGATACCGAAGCCGATCTGCGAGTGCTCGAATTGCTCACGCGGGCGCGCGAACACGTCTCGACGGCGGGTTCGTGCCCCTGTCCGGTCTGTGGACGCGACGAACTCGACGCCGACTGGCTCGCCGCCGCCGATACCGAAATCGCCCACCGCACTGCGGAACTCGCGGCCCTTCAGGCGGCCACGGCGGAATTCGACACGGCTCTGACAGCGGCCCGCAACCTTCCCTCAGACCTGCCGATCGAGTTCGGTTCGGCGATCGCAGCCGGTACCCGCGCAGTGGGTCTCACGGTATCGACGTCCGATCCGGCGGGGCGTCGGGTGGATGCGCCCGCGCCGTACGGCACGTCGGACTCGTTGCGGAAACAGCGCGACATCGTCGGACAGCTGTGGTCGGAGTGGGCCGCGCTCGCGACAGCCGACTACGAAGACCAGCTCCCGGATCGACTGCGCACGATGCACGCCGACCTCACCGCGGAACTCGCCGCACTGCAACGGGATACGCGCACCGAACTGGACCGTCTGGATGCGGTGTGGTCGCCGTTGGTCCCGCGCGTTCTCGCGTGGCTCGACCCCGCCCGCGCCGTCGCCGACCACGCGAGCGAGCTGCGGGTGGTGAAGAAGGCAGCCGACTGGCTCAAGGCGGCCACGGCGACGATCCGTGGGGAGCGGATGCGGCCGCTGGAGACCACGGCACGCTGGGTGTGGAGCACCCTGCGCCAGCAGAGCAATGTCGAGCTCGGGGCGATTCGTTTGCAGGGCAGTGCGGGCACGGCGCGGCGGGTGCTGCTCGATGTGACCGTCGACGAGGTGGACGGCGCGGCGCTCGGCGTGATGAGCCAGGGGGAGCTGCACGCGCTCGGACTGTCGCTGTTCCTGCCGCGAGCCACGGTGGCGCACAGCCCTTTCCGGTTCGTCATGATCGACGACCCGGTGCAGGCGATGGATCCCGCGAAGGTGGACGGGCTGGCCAGGGTGCTCGCCGAGGTGGCGGCGTCGCGGCAGGTGGTGGTGTTCACCCATGACGAGCGCCTCGCCGAGGCGGTCCGCCGCATGCAGCTCGACGCGACGGTGCTCGAGGTACAGCGTCGCGAGCGTTCGATCGTCGAGGTGCGGGTGACGGGCGACCCGGTTCGCCGCTATCTCGACGACGCCCGATCCCTGCTCCGCACACCGCAACTGCCCGCCGCCATCGCCGATGAACTCGTCGCGACCTGCTGCCGTTCGGCGATCGAGGCGGCGGGCCTGGCGAAGGCCCGTCAGGAACTGCTGGCGACCGGTCTGGCGCACGGGGAAGTGGAGCGGCGCGTGCGCAACGCCCACACCACCCGCGCCATGATCACCCTCGCCATCATGGGTGTCGGCGCCCGCGTGGACGACCTGAACAAGCATCTCAGCGCGGTCGGCGGACGCTGGCTCGTCGGCGTCCTGCGCGATGCCACCGCGGGGGCGCACGTGCCGATCGATCGTCCGATGCGTGAATTGATCAGTGACACCGAACGATTCATCACGTGGCTGCGCGCCCACGAGCCGAACGCGGTGCGAACATGAGCGGCGCGGCCGCACCGCCGCGTGGCCTCGCCGGTGCGGTGAGGTCGACGTGAATCGCCGTGGCAGGCCCGCGCGCGCGAAGTTCAGCCCGAGGCCGTCGGTGGCGCAGCGGCTGGAAGCGGCCGAGAATTTGCTGGACGGATCGGTGTCGGATGCCGGTGGGGTGTGGTCGCGGGCGGTGGCGTGGATCCTGCGGTTGGCGCTCGAGCAGGCGGTGGACCAGCTGTGGGCGCAGGTGGCGCCGGAGCTGATGCGGTGTCCGATGCGGGCGCAGCTGCTCGCGTTGCGGGTGTACGCGGGGCCGGAGACGGCTGGTCAGGTCGGTGCGTTGTGGGCGGCGCTGTCACGGGCGGCGCATCATCTCGACTACGAGATGGCGCCGAGTGTCACCGATCTGCGGCGTTGGCGGGATCAGACCGCTGAGCTGGCGCGAGCGCTGGAGCTCGCGCCCCTTGCCCACCAGCCGTTCGGGTGATCGGCGAAGGGTGGCCATGGTGGACCTGGGGTGCGCGGTGTGACCGCGAGGTCCGGCAGGATGTGCGGCATGGGTGAAGTGAAACCGTGTCCGTGCCGCCGTGGCGAGCCGTTCGATGCCTGCTGTGGACCGATCCTGGCCGGGGACAAGCCCGCGCCGACCGCGGAAACGCTGATGCGCTCGCGCTACACCGCCTACGTAGTAGGTGACGTGGACTATCTGCTGCGCTCCTGGCATCCCAGCACCCGCCCCGCCGACCTCGAACTCGACGCGGACCAGCGCTGGCTGTTCCTGGAGATCGTCGGCACCCAGCGCGGCGGCCCGTTCGACGACAACGGCACCGTCGAATTCATCGCCCACTACAAGCTCGACGGCACGCGCGACGCGATGCACGAGCTGAGCACCTTCGTCCGGGTCGACGGCGCGTGGGTCTATCTCGACGGTACCTTCCAGGCGTGAACCAGGGATACTGCTGAGGTGCCACGCATCGCGATCGAGTACTGCACCCAATGTCGCTGGCTGCTCCGCGCGAGCTGGATGGCGCAGGAATTGCTCACCACGTTCGCCACCGAGCTCGGCGAGGTGGCGCTGGTGCCCGGCCAGGGGGGCATCTTCCGCATCACCCTGGACGGCGAACAGCTCTGGGAACGCAAGGCCGACGGCGGCTTTCCCGACATCGCCGTCCTCAAGCAGCGGGTCCGCGACCGGATCGCCCCCGAGCGCGACCTCGGCCACTCGGACCGCCGCGACTGACGTCGCAGCGGCGGCCGCGCACTCCGATCGACGGAATCAGCAGCAGCCGCCACCACCGCAGCAACCGCCACCCGCCGGACGTGGCGCAGGTGCGGGGGCGGGCGCCGAGCCCCGTCCCACCGCCGCGAAGGTGGTGAGCAGTTTGACGGTGTCGTCGTGGCCGGCCGGGCACGTGGCCGGATCCGCGGACTGCGCCATCGGCCGGTTGACGTCGAACGTGTCGCCACAGGAGCGACACCGGAAGCTGTAGTTCGGCATCGGCCCAGTGTAAGGCCGATGCTTGCGATCACGCTGCGCCGAACGCTTCGTCGTGGCCGCTGCGCTCCGTACCGTGAGCGAACAGCGGTGATGGCGAGGTGGCGCATGGCGAACAGTAGCGCGGGGGCGGTATTGCGGGCGGTGCTCGACCTCGGGTCGGCACCGCGCAGCGTGGTGGCCAGACACGCCGGGGTTTCCCCGGCCACGGTCACCTGGCAGAGCCGGGCGCTGGTCGAGGCGGGACTGCTCGTCGAACTGCCGGAGTCACCAGGGCCGGGTGGCGTGGGCAGGCCACACAGCCCGATCGCGCTGGACGCGGTCGGCAATGTGGTGATCGCGGTGCATATCGCGGCGGTGCAGATCACCGTCGCGGTGGTCGACATCGCCGGTGCGGTGCTGCGCAGCGAGCAGGTGCCCCACCGCACCCATGCTCCGTACGACATCCTCGACGCCGTATTGGAGCGAGTGCGCGCGGTCGGGGCCGACCTCGCCGACCAGGTGCGGATCCGCGGGCTCGGGGTGGCGATCGGCGGCCGTGTCGACACCGCCACCGGTTCGGTCGTCGAACACTCCTACCTGCGCTGGCGTGATGTGCCGGTGCGCGAATATCTCAGTGCCCGAACAGGTTTACCGGTCAGTGTGGACAGCCACACCCGCGCGACGGTGTACGCCGAACAGCTCTACGGCCGGTTGCGCGGCTCGGCGAGCTCGATCGTGCTGTTCGTCGGCAATGTCATCGACGCCGCCATCGCCGTGCACGGCCGCGTCCACTGCGGGCCGCATTTCGGGGCGGGCTCGATCGCCCGATTGCTCGGCACGACCGACAGATTCGCCCTCGAGGCCCTCGGTGACCACGCGTTGCTGGCGCGTGCCGAAGCGATCGGCCGGTTCGACGGCTTCCCCGAGTTGGTGGCGGCGGCCGCGGCGGGTGGCCCGGAACGCGAGTACTTCATCGAGCGTGCCACGGCGATGGGCGAGGTCGCCGCGGCACTGATAGATCTGATCGACCCGGAAGCGCTCGTACTGATCGACCGCGGCTTGTTCGCGGTTCCCGGCGTTCGCGAAGCCTACGACGACGCGGTGCGCGCCCACTCG
Organism: Nocardia sp. NPDC056952; assembly: GCF_042674185.1. NCBI lineage: Bacteria > Bacillati > Actinomycetota > Actinomycetes > Mycobacteriales > Nocardiaceae > Nocardia > Nocardia sp. NPDC056952. Next base: position 23,383 of record NZ_JBHURA010000005.1, read on the forward strand.
ACCATCGGCGCCGACCCGTCCGAGGTGATCTTCGCGTCGACGTTCCCCGGGCAGGTGCTGGTGATGGCGGCGGCCGGGGTGGTGTTGCAGGAGTTGTTCAGTGATCCACTGAGCACGGTTGTCGCGCAGGCAGTTTGATTCGTGGTTATTTTAAGACAGTCGAATATTGACCGAAAGCGGCGTCACCCGCGACAGTTGACACTATGAACAAAATGCAGTCCGGCGTCGCCCGGGTCACGTCGGATGTGCTGTGTTGTCGCGGTTCGAATTCCGTCGCCGACAATTCTTCCATCAAATCCGGGAAATCACCTTGCGTAAAAATATTCGACGAATAGCACTTCTCGCCGCAGCGGCTTCGCTGCTCGCGGTCTCCTGCGCCACCGGCGACGAGGGCGGCGCCGCGCTGACGAATCCGCTGCCCACCGAAGTCCCCGCCGGGGTCTCGCTCGCGGTCGCGGCCAATACCGCCAAAGTGGCACTGACCGCGTCGGGAGAACTGAACAAGCTCGGGTTCACGGTGTCGTCGTGGCCCGCCGTGCAGGCCGGTCCCGATGTCATCCAGGCCTTCCGTGGCGGGTCGGTGGACCTGGCCACCAACGCGGGCATTCCGCCGATCCACGCGCACGCCAGCGGTCTCGACGCGAAGATCGTCGGTGTCAAGGTGCGGACGACCCCGCTGTACAAGCTGGCCACCGCCCCCGGATCGAGCATTACCGGCCTCGATGGGCTGCGCGGGAAGAAGATCGGTTTCTCGCCGGGCCAGGCGCAGGGGCTGGTGGTGTTGCGCACGCTGAAGGCGGTGGGCATCCGCACCGACGAGGTGCAGCTCGTGGAGCTGCCGAGCACGAAGTTCCTCACTGCCCTGCAGGCCAAGGAAATCGATGTCGCCCCGTTCGGCGAACCGACCCTGACCAAGTATCTCGACAAGTATCGCGTCGACGGCGCCACCGCGATCGACACTCCCGCCGTCGACGCGCTGACCGTGCTGTGGGCGCCGACCTCGGTATTGCGTGACGACAGCAAAGCCGCTGCCGTCGCCCAATTCGTGAAATTCTGGGCGCGCGGGGAAGTCTGGGCCTGGGAGCATCCCACGGAATGGATCGACGCCTACTACGTCAAGGATCAGACGGTCTCGGCCGAGGACGGCAAACGCATTGTCGCCACAACGGAAAAGCCGTATTTCCCGGAGAATTGGAACGAGGCGATCGCCTGGGAACAGGAGACGATCGATCTGGTGACCAAAGCCGGCTTCTTCGGTAATTCCTTCCCCGCCGGCGAACTGTTCGACCGCCGATTCGAGAAGATCGCGTTCGACGCGGTGGCGGCGCCGTATCGCACCAAGGGGCAGCAATGACCATCGCCCTGTCTCGTACCGCGATTCCGGTTTCCGCACCGTCCGGTGACGGATTCGTCGAGCGGCGCACGCTGCGCCGGCTCGGACTGCGCAAGGCCTTCCCCGCCGCCCGCCTGCTCGGCGTGGTCCTGGTGGTCGGAGCGTGGGCGGCGGGCTCACTGCTCGAACTGATCGACCCGCGCAAACTGTCAGCGCCGTGGACTGTCCTGGCGACCGGCTGGGAGTTGCTGGTCGACGGGCCACTGCTGGCCAACCTGGGGGTGTCGCTGCAACGGGTGCTGATCGGCATGGTCCTCGGTGTGCTCATCGGCACCACGCTCGCCGTGATCGCGGGACTTTCCCGGTGGGGTGAATCGCTCATCGACGGCCCGGTCCAGATCAAGCGGGCCATTCCCACCCTCGGCCTGATTCCGCTGATGATCCTGTGGCTCGGTATCGGCGAGGAATTCAAGCTCGTGCTCATCACCCTGGGTGTGGTCGTGCACATGTACATCCAGACCCACGCCTCGCTCACCACTATCGACCAGAAGCTCGTGGAACTCTCCGAGGTCCAGGGTGTTTCACGCGCGGAGTTCATTCGCAGCGTGGTGCTGCCCGGATCGCTGCCCGGCTTCTTCCTCGGTCTGCGGATGTCGGTCACCAGCGCCTGGCTGGTACTGATCGTGGTCGAGACGGTCAACGCCATCGACGGTCTCGGCAAGATGATGTCGAACGCGCAGAACTACGGGCAGGCCGATGTGATCCTGGTCGGCTTGGTCGTCTACGCCATCTTCGGCCTGGCCTCGGATTCGGCGATCCGCCTGGTGGAACGGAGGGTGCTGTCATGGCGACGCACTATCGCGGGGTGAGTGAGCCGAAGGTCGCTGGTGTCGAAGTCCGCTCGCTGACGCGAAGATTCGGCGATCGCACGGTGCTCGACTCGATCGACCTGACCATCGCACCCGGCCAGTTCGTCGCCTTGCTCGGACGCAGCGGCTCCGGCAAGAGCACGTTGCTGCGGGCGCTCGCCGGGCTGGACTACGACGTCGACGGCGGTGGCACACTGCGCATCCCGGCGAAAACCTCGGTGGTGTTCCAGGATTCACGGCTGTTGCCCTGGCAGCGGGTGCTGCCGAACGTGCTCTACGGGCAGCCGCGCACGCGCCGCGCCGCCGGCGAGCAGGTCCTGGCCGAGGTCGGCCTGGCCGGTCGCGAACGCGCCTGGCCAAGAGAGCTCTCCGGTGGTGAGCAGCAACGAGTTTCGCTGGCCCGTTCCTTGGTCGGCGAACCGGATCTGCTGCTGGCCGACGAACCCTTCGGCGCGCTCGACGCGCTCACCCGGATCAAGATGCACGCTCTGCTGCGCGACCTGATCAGCCGGCATCGTCCGACCGTGCTGCTGGTCACCCACGATGTCGACGAGGCTGTCGCACTGGCCGACCGGGTGATCGTGCTCGACGACGGAAAGCTCGCGGTGGACATTCCGGTCGACCTGTCCGGCGAGCGTGATCCGAGCCAGCCCGCGTTCCAGCGCATCCGCCGCACTCTGCTCACCGCACTCGGTCTTGCCGAGACCGCGGCCTGAAAGGCACCCATCATGTCGAAAAAACTGCACCTCAACGCTTTTCTGATGTCGGTCGGTCACCACGAAGCGGCCTGGCGGCTGCCGGAGAGCGATCCCCACGCGCACACCGACATCAACTACTACGTCCGGCTGGCCCAGACCGCCGAGCGCGGCAAGCTCGACTCGATCTTCTTCGCCGACAGCCCGGTACTGATGGGCGACCCCGGCCGCCGGCCGAGCGGCAAGCTCGAACCGACCGTCATCCTGACCGCGGTCGCCGTGCAGACCAGCCGGATCGGCCTTATCGCGACGGCCTCCACCAGCTACAACGACCCCTACAACCTCGCCCGCCGGTTCGCCTCCGTGGACTGGGCGAGCAACGGCAGGGCCGGCTGGAACATCGTCACCACCGCCGGTGCCGACGCGGCCCGCAACTTCGGGCTCGACGACACCCCCGACCATCGGCTGCGCTACGAGAAGGCCGCCGAATTCGTCGACGTGGCAACGAAACTGTGGGACAGCTGGGACGACGACGCCATCCTGGCCGACAAGGAACTCGGCATCCACACCGACGCCTCGAAGGTGCGCAAGATCCTGCACCACGGCGAGCACTTCCGAGTCGACGGCCCCCTGAACCTGCCACGGTCACCCCAGGGGTATCCGCTGCTGGTGCAGGCAGGATCATCGGAGGACGGCAAAGAATTCGCCGCCCGCTACGCCGAGGCCGTGTTCACCGCGCAGCAGACGCTCGACGACGCCAAAGCCTTCTACACCGACCTCAAGGCGCGCACGGTCGCCGCGGGCCGCGATCCGGAGAGCATCAAGATCCTGCCCGGCATCGTCCCGATCATCGGCGACACCGAGGAGCAGGCCCGCGAACTCGACGAGGAACTGGCGCGGCTGATCTCGCCCGAATACGCGCGCAAGCAACTCGCCGAGCGGTTCAAGCTGCCCGTCGACGAGCTCGACCTCGACAGTGAGCTACCCGAGGACCTGCCCACCGAGGACGACATCGAGGGCGCCAAGAGCCGCTTCACCCTGATCGTGAATCTGGCTCGGCGCGAACGGCTCACGGTGCGCGAGCTGATCGCCCGGCTCGGCGGCGGACGCGGGCACCGCACCTTCGCGGGGACCGCGGTCCAGGTGGCCGACGCCATCGAGGACTGGTTCCGTCAGGGCGCCGCCGACGGCTTCAACATCATGCCCGCGGTGCTGCCCTCGGGTCTGGAGCGCTTCGTCGACGAGGTGGTCCCGATCCTGCAGGAGCGCGGCCTGTTCCGCACCGAGTACACCGAGACCACGTTGCGCGGCCACTACGGTCTCGCGCGACCGGCGAACCAGTTCGACGACGCGGACGCGCTCGTGGCCGCCCGATGAGATCGGACTGGATCCGGTACCTGACCCGTCGCTGTCTCGAGCACCGGCGGCTGGTGATCGTCAGCTACACCGGTGCGCTGGCGGCGGCGCTGCTCACCGCGGCGCTGCCGCTGGTGGTGCGGCATGTGGTCGACACACTCAGTGCCACCGCGGCGTCGGTGACGCCGTGGGTGATGCTGTTGCTGGTGATCGGGGCGGCCAGGTTCGCGTCGTCGTACGCGCGCCGGGTGGCCTCCTCCGAGCTGTCGCTGGGGGTGCAACACGACCTGCGCCGCGACCTGTTCGCCGCATTGCTGCGGCTCAACGGGCGCGAGCAGGCACAGCTGCGCACCGGGCAGGTGGTGAGCAGGGCGATCACCGATGTCACGTTGATCCAGATGTTCTTGCAGCTCATCCCGATGATCGCGGGCAATGTGGCGCTGCTGCTGGCGGTGCTGGTGCTGATGGCCGTGATGTCGCCGGCGCTCACCGTGATCGCGCTGGTCGTGCTGCCGGGGCTGTGGATCGTCACCCGGCGCAGCCAGCGTCAGCTGTTCCCCGCGAACTGGGACGCGCAGGCGCGGGCCGCCGAGGTGGCGATGCAGGTCGAGGCCGCCGTGGCCGGTGTGCGGGTGGTGAAGGGTTTCGGGCAGGAGCAATACGAGCTGGAACAGCTGGGCGCGCGGGCGCGGGTGCTGTATCGGTCGCGGTTGCGGGTCGCCCGGATCACCAGCCGGTTCACCCCCGTCGTGCAGGCGGTGCCCGCGGCGGGGCAGGCGCTGATCCTGATCGTCGGCGGGTTGCTCGCGCTGCGCCAATCCATCACGCTCGGCACGTTTCTCGCGTTCATGACCTACCTGGGCGCTTTCGTGGGGCCGGTGCGGCAGTTCTCGATGCTGCTCACCGTGAGCCAGCAGGGCAAGGCGTCCCTCGACCGGGTGCGGGAGGTGATCGAAGCGCCGGACGACGCGGGCGCGGCGCCCGGCGCGGCGGGGACGCCGGTCGCCGCCTCGAGTGGGCTCGGCGTCACCGAGCCGCCGTCGATCGAATTCGACGCGGTCACTTTCGGTTTCGACGACACGACGATCCTGGACGGCGTCGATCTGCGGATCGGCTCGGGTGAGACCGTCGCCGTCGCGGGCGGTGCGGGCAGCGGCAAGTCGATCCTGGTGTCGTTGCTGCCCGCCCTGCTCGAGCCCGATTCCGGCGCAGTGCGTTTCGACGGAATCGACCTGCGACAGCTGCCCGACCCACGCGCGCAGGTGGCGATGGTCTTCGAGGACACGCACCTGATGGCCGATTCGATCCGGGCCAACGTCGCCTACGGCAGACCCGACGCGAGCGACGAACAGGTCCGGCACGCGTTGTATCTGGCCGCGGCAGACGAATTCGTCACCGCCCTGCCGCAGGGCATCGACACCACCATCGGTGAACGCGGACAACGGCTCTCGGGTGGTCAGCGCCAGCGCATCGCGCTGGCTCGGGCCTTGCTCACCGAGGCGCCTGTCCTGGTGCTCGACGACGCCACCTCGGCCATCGACGCCCAGGTGGAGGAACAGATCTACCGGCGGATCGGCGCCGAACTGCGCAAGCGTACGACCATCGTCGTCGCGCACCGGATCTCGACCCTGGCGCTCGCCGATCGGGTCGCGGTGCTCGACGGCGGCCGCGTCGCCGAACTGGGCACACTGCGCGAACTACAGCAGTCCGGTGAGCTGTTCCGCGCCCTGTTCACGCCGCCGGAAGTCGTCGGCATCGGCGTCGACCCGCATCGCGACAGCACGCGGGTCGCCACCGAAGAGCTCTGGGTGGCACCGGAAGTCGACTCCGACGACGACCGCACGATGGAACACCTGGCCAAGGCGTTCGCGCGGCGCTCGGCAGGCGCGCCCGCGGGTCCCGGCGGTGGCGCGGGCGGGGGCATGATGGCCGGCGCGCCACCCAGCGGCGATATCGTCGCCCTGCTCGACCGGTTGCCGCCGGTGTCCGGCGAACCCGAGGTCGACCCGTCCTTTTCCCACACCCCGGACACCGCGTTCTCCCTGCCGCGACTGCTTCGCCCGTTCACCTGGCCGCTGCTCGCCGGACTCGGCCTGGTCGGACTCGATGCCATCGCCCAGGTGCTGATCCCGTTCTTGGTGCGCTACGGCATCGATCACGGCGTCCTGGCCGGTGCGCGCGAGGTGGTGATCGGCGCGGCCGCGCTGGCGATCGTGGTCGTGGTGGTGGACTGGGCGATCAGCGTCGCCCAGGTGCGCGTCACCGGGCGGGTCGGGGAGCGGCTGCTCTACGGTCTGCGCCTCAAGACCTTCGCCCACCTGCAACGGCTCGGCCTGCAGTATTACGAGCGCGAGCTCGGCGGCCGGATCATGACCAGGATGACCACCGACGTGGACGGGCTGTCGGCGTTTCTGCAGACCGGCCTGGCCACCGCGCTCACCAGCACGGTCACCATCGCGGGCGTGGTCGCCGCGCTCCTGGTGATCGACGCCGAACTGGCCGTGGTCGTGCTCGTGCTGCTGCCGGTGCTCGGCGTGGCGACCGTGGCCTTCCGGCGCGCGTCGGTGCCCGCCTACAACCTGGCCAGGGAGCGCGTCAGCGCGGTCAACGCGTATCTGCAGGAGAACGTCGACAACATCACCGTCACCCAGGCGTTTCGCCGGGAGTCGGTGAACCAGAACGAGTTCGAGCGCCGGTCGTGGGCCTATCGCGACGCGCGGCTGCGCTCGCAGGTGCTGATGGCGGTGTTCTTCCCGTGCATCGAGCTGATGTCGGTGATCGCCACGGCCGCGGTGCTCGCGGTCGGCGTGCACCAGGTTCGCGACGACGTGCTCACCGCGGGCACGCTCATCGCGTTCCTGCTCTACATCGAGTTGCTGTTCGCCCCGATCCAGCAGCTCTCGCAGGTGTTCGACAGCTATCAGCAGGCGGTGGTCGGCGTCGACCGCATCGGTGACCTGCTGCGCACCCCCGTCGACACCCCCGAGGCCGCCGATCCGCTCCCGGTGACCGGCCTCGACGGCGCGATCGAACTGCGTTCGGTGAGTTTCGGGTACTCGTCGCGAGCCCGCACCGTGCTCGACGGGCTGGACCTGCGGATCGAGCCGGGCCAGAAGGTGGCCCTGGTCGGGGAGACCGGTGCGGGCAAATCGACCCTGGTCAAGCTGCTCGCCAGGTACTACGACCCGACCGAGGGAGCGGTGCTCGTCGACGGTGTCGACATCCGCCGGTTCCGCCTGCGCGACTTCCGCAAACGTCTCGGTGTCGTCCCGCAGGAGCCGTTCCTGTTCGGCGACACCGTGCGCGAGGCCATCGCCTACGGCAACCCCGACGCCGAGCCCGCCGAGATCGAGTGGGCCGCCCGCGCGGTCGGGGCGCACGAGATGATCGCGGCGCTCGAACACGGCTACTACCAGCCGATCGGCGCGCACGGGCGCAGTCTGTCGGCCGGGCAGCGGCAGCTGCTGGCACTGGCCAGGGCGCAGCTCATCGACCCGGACATCCTCATCCTGGACGAGGCCACCGCCTCGCTGGATCTGGCCACCGAGGCACGGGTGCGTGCCGCGGTCGACGTGCTGACCGCGGGCCGCACCACGATCGTCGTCGCGCATCGGCTCGCCACCGCCGCCGACGCCGATCTGATCGCGGTGGTCGGCGAGGGCAAACTCGTGCAGATCGGCGCTCATGCCGAGCTGGTGGCCGTCGATGGACCGTATCGGCGCCTGTGGGCCGCCTATGTCGGCGACGAAGCTCAGCACATTTCCAGCTAATCGGCGCGAGCTCGGCCGCCGTCCGGTGGGGGAGATCCGGATGGCGGCCGACCCCGGTCCACCCGGGAGCGCCGGACCGGGTCGGCCTTCGCCGCCGAATTCGCGTCACGACCGCCGTGTGTCGGTGCGGAACGGGACTTTCGCGTGTACCGCGGAGTAACTGTTACCTGCGGAAATGGCGCGTAGGGCGCGCGTTCGGGCGGTGTCCACGTACGCTCGTAGGAAGTCACCAGGTGCTGCGACCAGCGGGAGCAAATGCACAGGCACCCGTGCGGTCGTGCCGGCTAGGAGGTGTGCGATGAGCATTCAGCCCGATTTCGACCCGGACGCGCGGGCCCATGATGCCGACCCACTGGCGGAGACCGAGTACGGCACGGTCAGTGGAACCTGGGACGGACCGGTCGCCGTATGGCGCAGCATTCCCTACGCCGCCGCTCCCGCCGGCCCCGCTCGTTTCGCGAAACCCGAACCCCCGAAGCCCTGGGACGGCGTGCGCGACTGTGTGGTGTTCGGGGATATCGCACCGCAGGCCATGGGCGCGATGGTGCCGGTGGATTCCGACCTGCAGATGGGCGAGGACTGTCTGTGGGTCAATGTCTGGTCGCCGCGACCCGAGCCCAGCGACGATGCACCGCGCCCGGTCATGGTCTGGGTGCACGGCGGCGCCTACTGCCTGGGCACCGCAGCCCAGACCATCTACGACGGACGCAAGCTGGCCGAGGCGGGCGACGTCGTGGTCGTCTCGGTGAACTACCGAATCGGGGTGCTCGGTTTCCTCGATCTGTCCTCGTTCGGTGAGCAGTTCACCACGAACCTCGGCCTGCACGATCAGCTCGCCGCCCTCGCGTGGGTGCGAGACAACATCGCCGCCTTCGGTGGTGATCCGGGCAACGTGACCCTCTTCGGTGAGTCCTCGGGCGCGGGATGTGTCACCGCGCTGCTCACCTCGCCCGCCGCGGCCGGGCTGTTCCACAAGGCGATCGCCCAGAGTCCGCCCGCAACCACGGTTTTCGGGCAGGAACGGGCGGCGGTCGTCGGGCAGCGCTATCTCGAGCTGCTCGAACTCGGGCCCGGCGAGGCGAATCGGTTGCTGGAATTGCCGATCGAACAGCTCGTCGAGATCGGGTCCGTGCTGTTGGACGAGGTGCCCATCAAGGAACCGGGCAGGCTCGCCGCGGCCCCGGTCGTCGACGCGGACCTGTTGCCCGGCTACCCGATCGACCGATTCCAGCAGGGACATTCGCATCGGGTGCCGCTGCTGATCGGCACCAATCGCGATGAGGCGTCGCTGTTTCGGGTGCTGCGCTCACCGATCATGCCGGTGACGCCCGACGCGGTGAACGCGATGCTGCGCGACGTCGCCGCATCGCATCCCGAGATGTCGCCCGAGCGGATCGCCGAGATCACCTCGGCCTACCCTGACCTCACCAAAACCCGCGGCGCACTGGCGATGTCGACCGACGCGGCCTTCCGGATGCCCGCGGCCTGGGTCGCCGAGGGGCACGCCCAGCATTCGCCGACCTGGATGTACCGCTTCGACTACGCCACCCCGATGTTGAAGGCGGCCAGGGTGGGAGCCGGTCACGCCACCGAATTGCCGTATGTCTTCGGCAATTTCGGCACCTTGAACCACGACCCCACCTTCTGGCTCGGTGGGCGCAAGGCCTCGGTCGCGGTCTCGGGCCGCATGCAGCGCCGCTGGCTGGCCTTCGCCGAACACAGTGTCCCCGCCGCCATCGACGGCTCCAAACACTGGCCCCGCTACCGCCCCACCGCCCGCACCACCCTGCTCATCGACACCATCGACCGCGTGGTGGACAACCCCGACGCCGAACTCCACACCGCCTGGGGCGACCAAGCCGTCGGCTTCAGCTAGACCCGGCGCGAGCGCGTTCGATCTCGTTGATGTGGGTCTCGGTCCACTGCCGCAGGGCGGTGATCGGTTCGGCGAGGCTGCGACCCAGCGCGGTGAGTTCGTAGTCGACTCTGGGCGGAATGGTGGGATACACCGTGCGGGTGACGAATCCGTCGGCTTCGAGGCGGCGCAGCGTCTGGGTGAGCATTTTCTGGGAGACGCCCTCGATGCGCCGGCTGAGGTCGGTGTAGCGCTGCGTGCCGTCGAGGAGCGCGTCGACCACCAGGATCGTCCATTTGCCTGCGATGTGATCGAGCACCTGGCGGGTCGGGCACTTCGCCGAGTAGGCGTCGGCGGGCAGGCCCGAGGACTCCACGAAGGTTGTCATCGAGGGATAGTAACGCACTATTTGGTGCCTACTTCCCAATAGAGAGTGACTCTCTGATAGTTGGTGCATGACATCAAGAATTCTGTCGGTCGCCGAAGCGATCCGCACCCGACGCACTGTCCGCCACTACCGCCCGGATCCGGTCTCGGCGACTGATCTCGAGGCGCTGCTCGATCTCGCCATCGAGGCGCCCACCAGCTGGAACTTGCAGGATCGCGCCATCGTCGCCATCACGAGCGAGGCGGGCCGGGCGGGCCTGGCCTGGGCGACCGGTGGCCAGCCCCAACCGCGGGAGGCGCCACTGATGCTCGTGTTCGTCGCCGAACCGGAGTCCTGGCGCGAGGACCACAGCGACGTCTACGACCAGGCGCGGGGCAACGGCGCGTGGTCCGAGGAGTTCATCGAGATGTTCGCCTCGGCGTCCCACGAGTTCCAGAACGATCTCGCGCGGCGCGGGCTACTGCGTGAATACGCGGTCAAGGACGCCATGATCGCGGCGACCTACGTGATGCTGGCGGCCACCGAGCTGGGGCTGGCCACCGCACCGATGAACGGCTGGGACGAAGCGAAGGTGAAGAAGACGATCGGGATCGGCGACCGTGACGATCTCGCGATCGCGCTGCTGCTGGCGGTCGGTCACCCGGCCGAGCGACGCGATCATCCAGGGCGCCGGGCCAGGGAGCGCAATGTCTTCCGTGAGGCATATGGGCTCGCGTGAACAGTACGACGCCGGGTCACCGGCCGAGGAATCGGCGGTGACCCGGCGTCGTGAGGATCAGACGTCGGTGGAGAAGCGGATGCCGCCGTCGGGGATGACCACGCCGGGCCACACGCGGGCGCCACGCAGGAGCTCGCAGCGGGCGCCGACATTGGCGCCGTCGCCGATCACACCGTCGCGGACCAGTGCGCGGGGGCCGATGCGGGCACCGAAGCCGATGATCGAGCGTTCGACGGTAGCGCCCGCCTCGACCACCGCGCCGTCGAAGATCACCGCGCCGTCCAGTCGCGCACCGGCGCCGATTTCCGCGCCCCGCCCGACCACGGTCCCGCCGATGAGCAGCGCGCCCGGTGCCACACCCGCGCCGGGGTGGACGAGGGACTCGCCACGCTGGCCGGGCAGGGCGGGGGAGGGAGCGATGCCACGGACCAGGTCCGCGGAGCCGCGCACGAAGTCCTCCGGGGTGCCCATGTCGCGCCAGTAGGAGGCGTCGACGTGGCCCTGGACGCGGGCGCCCTCGGCCAGGAGCGCGGGGAACACCTCGCGTTCCACCGAGACCGGGCGACCCGTGGGGATCTTCTCGATGTATTCGCGGCGGAACACGTAGCAACCCGCGTTGATCTGGTCGGTCGGCGGATCCTGGGTCTTCTCCAGGAACGCGGTGACGCGGCCGTCGTCGTCGGTCGGCACGCAACCGAAGGCGCGCGGATCGCTGACGCGGACCAGGTGCAGGGTGACGTCGGCGTTGGTCGACTCGTGGGTGTCGAGGATCGCGCCCAGGTCGGTGCCGCCGAGGACGTCGCCGTTGAACACCATCACGTTGTCCGCGCGCAGCTTGGGCAGCACATTGCGGATACCGCCACCGGTGCCCAGCGGCTCGGTCTCGGTCACGTACTCCAGGTCGAGGCCCAGTTCGGAGCCGTCACCGAAGTGCTCCTCGAAGACCTCGGCCTTGAAGGACGTGCCGAGCACCACGTGGGTGATCCCGGCCTCGGCGATCCTGGCCAGCAGGTGGGTCAGGAACGGCAGCCCGGCCGTCGGCAGCATGGGCTTGGGCGCCGAGAGGGTGAGCGGACGCAGCCGCGTGCCCTGTCCGCCGACGAGGATGACCGCGTCGGTGCCTGCATTGCCTGCCATCGAGTTTCCCCTGTTCACAGTGATACCGCGCCCATTCAGGCGCCGGTTCGCGCTTGCTCACGCAGCGCCGATCGAACCGCAATCTTGGAGCGAACCGCAAGTCCGGCCCGCAACGCGCCCCGCAACGGTGCCTGCCACCAGTGCGGATGCCGGTCCGCCTGGAAGCGGTAGGCGCTGGCGTGGTGGGCGGGCAGCATCAATTCGGGATGCTTGCCCGCGGCATGACCCTTGGCGTGGGTCACCTCGGCGTCCGGGACGAATACATTGTGCCAGCCCGCCTTGCCCATGCGGTCACCGAAGTCCACGTCCTCCATGTACATGAAGTAGCGCGAGTCGAAACCGTCGATGGTGTCGAAGGCGGCGCGGCGCACCAGCAGGCAGGAGCCGGACAGCCAGCCGACCACCCGCTCGGAGATCTGCTCGTTCTCCTGGCGGTAGCGCATCGACCAGGGGTTCTTCGGCCAGACCGAGCCCAGAATCGCGTGCCCGGCGCCATCGGCGAGGCCGGGGACCCGGCGCGCGGACGGGTAGATGCTGCCGTCCGGCTCGCGAACCATCGGCCCGATCGCGCCGGCCCGCGGCCAGCGCGCGGCGGCTTCGAGCATCTTGTCGATGGAGTCGACGCCCCAGCGGATGTCCGGGTTGGCCAGGATGACGAATTCGATGGACGGATCGATCTCGGCGACGGCCCGGTTGATGGCGCCGCCGTAGCCGATATTGCCGCCGGTGTGCAGCAGCGTCACGTGCGAGTTGGCCTCGGCGACGAGTTCGGGGACGCCGTCGGTCGAGCCGTTGTCGGCCAGGATCACCTGCGGCTTCTCGCTGGTCGCGTCGGCGAGAGTGGTGATGAAGTGCTCGAGGTGCTCACCCGGTGAATAGGTCACCGTGACCACGGCAAGGCCGGCGGTGGCTGGAGAATCGGCTGCGTCTGCTGCGTTCACGACTGCGGAGCCTAGTCGGACAACCGGCGCAGTGCGTCGGTGAGTGCGATACGCCAGGGGCGAAGCGGGGTGAGGCCCGCCGCGTTCCAGGCGGCGGGGGACAGCACCGAATACGCCGGGCGCGGTGCGGGTCTGGGGAATTCGCTGGACGCGCACGGCAGTACCCGGTTCGGGTCGGCGCCCAGGTCGGTGAAGACCGCCGCGGCGAGGTCGAACCAGGTGGCGGTGCCGGAATTGGTGGCGTGCAGCACACGGGGGGCGTCGGGGCGGGTGCTCAATTCGAGCAGGCCCGCGGCCAGATCGGCGGCGCTGGTGGGAGAGCCGAGCTGGTCGTTCACCACGGTGACGGTGTCGCGTTCGGCCTCCAGCCTGCGCATCGTCGCGACGAAATCCCCCTCGACACCGGAATAGACCCAGGCGGTGCGCACGACCTGGGCGCCCAGCGCGAGCACCGCCTGCTCACCGGCGAGCTTGGATCGGCCGTAGACGGTTTCCGGCCCGGTGGGGTCGTCGGGTTCGTACGGAGTGCGCGCGGTCCCGGGGAAGACGTAGTCGGTGGACACGTGGATCAGCCGCGCTCCCGCCGCGGCGCAGGCGGCGGCCAGGACGCCCGGTCCGGTCGCGTTGGCGGCGAAGGCGGCGTCGACGTCGGTTTCGGCGGCGTCGACCGCGGTGTAGGCCGCGCAGTTGATCAGTACGGCCCCCGGGGCGAGGACGGCGTCGACGGCGGCGCGGTCGGTGATGTCGAGTTCGGCCCGCCCGAAGCCACGCGCCTCGGGTGCCAGGCGCAGGATCTGTCGCCCCAGCAGACCATGTGCGCCGGTTACGATCAGGTGAGCGGGGGCGGGGAAATCGACGTTCACGCGGCCAGTCTGGCACGCCGGGGCACGTGCGGTTGGGCCCGAGTGTGGTAACTGTTGGTTAGCCTGTGATGGCCGGTGTCCTCGGACGAGCCCGGGTTAACGACAAGGCGGAGTTTGCCGGGGGAAGAGCGGGCCGGGCGCGGAGTTCGTCGAGAGGATGCACGAGTGCGAGAGTCGACAAGACCGGTCAGCGCGCCTGCGGGCACCTTCGGTCCGGCCAAACTGATGGTGGCGATTTCGGCGGTGCTGGTGCTGGCACTCACCGGATTCGCCTGGCGCAGTGTCGATAACCTGATCGCCAACATCGACCGGATCGGTGGGCTCGGCCTCGGCGGTGAGCGCGACGGCGCTGTCGACATCCTGCTCGTCGGCGTCGACAGCCGCACCGACGCACACGGCAACCCGCTCACCACCGCCGAACGCGCGATGCTGCACGCGGGCGACGAGGTGGGCACCAACACCGACACCATCGTGCTGATCCGCGTGCCCAACGACGGGCGCTCGGCCACCGCGATCTCCATCCCGCGCGACTCCTACGTCGATGTCGGCGGCCAGGGCAAGGCCAAGATCAACTCCGCGTACGGCTCGACCAAGGAGACCGAACGCGCCGAACTGCTCGCCGACGGCAAGTCCGAGGCCGAGGCCGAACGCGAGTCGACCAAGGCCGGCAGGCAGGCGCTGATCAAATCGGTGGCGACCCTGACCGGCATCACCGTCGATCACTACGCCGAGGTGAGCCTGCTCGGCTTCGTGCTGCTCACCGACTCGGTCGGTGGTGTCGAGGTGTGCCTGAATCAGGCGGTGGACGAACCGATGTCGGGCGCGGACTTCCCGGCCGGGCGTCAGCGTCTCGACGGCCAGGAGGCATTGAGCTTCGTGCGCCAGCGCCACGATCTCGAACGCGGTGACATCGACCGGATCGTGCGTCAGCAGGTGTTCATGGCGCAATTGGTCGGCCAGTTGCTCAACGCCAAGACCCTGGCCAATCCGGGCAAGCTCAGCGAGATCAGCGAGGCGGTCGGGCGCACCGTCGTGCTCGACGACGACTGGGACGTGCTGGCTTTCCTGCAGCAGCTCAAGGATCTGTCCGGCGGCAAGGTGGAATTCGAGACCATTCCCGTCTCCGACCTCAACAGCATGACCTCGGCCGGAGAGTCGGTGGTGAAGGTCGACCCGAAGACGGTGCAGAAGTTCGTCGCCGGTCTGGTGGGGGAGGAGAAGAAGGAAGAAGACACCGCTCCGAAGATCGATACCTCGACCGTGACGGTGAACGTGCTCAATGCCGGCGGCGCCACCGGACTGGCGGGCAAGGTGTCCACGGCTCTGACGGGCAAGGGATTCCGGGAAGGCACGGTCGGCAACTACACCGGCGGCAGCGTGAGCTCGAGCCGCGTGCTGGCCGCCGATGCCGACGACCCGAAGGCGGCGGCGGTCGCGGAGGCGCTGGGCGGCTTGACGGTGGTCGCCGACGAGACGGTGTCTGCGGATACAGTGAGCGTGGTGTTGGCGAGCGACTACTCTGGTCCCGGCTCGGCCGCGGCAGGCATGTTCGATCTCGACGCGACTTCCTCGGCGACCGCGACACCGATACCGCCCGCCCCGCCGATCGACGCAGGCCAGAACGGACCGAAATGTGTGAATTGACCCATGCGTGAGCCGAATTCGACCCTGACCGACGCCCTCCTCGACCCCATACTCGAACGTGATCCCGCCGGACCGCGCGTCACCTGGTACGACGACGCCACCGGCGCGCGGATCGAACTGTCCGGGCTCACGCTGGCCAACTGGGCCGCCAAGACCGCGAACCTGATCCGCGACGAATTCGCGCTCACCCCCGGTGCGCGGGTCGCGGTGCTGTTGCCCGCGCACTGGCAGACCGCCGCGGTGCTGCTCGGCTGCTGGTGGGCGGGAACCGAAGTGGTGCTCACCCCCGATCCCGACGCCGACCTCGCGCTGGTCACGCCCGACCGGCTCGACGATGCCGACGGTGTCGACGAGGTGGCGGTGCTGTCGCTGGACGCCATGGGGACCCCGGTGCGCGACCTGCCGGTCGGAGTCACCGACTTCGCGACCGCGGTGCGCGTGCACGGCGATCAGTTCCTGCCCGGTGGTTTCCGGGCCGCGCTCGACGGGCTCCCGGTGCCGGAAGTGCTGACGATGGCCAGGAAATCCGCTGCGCTGCAAGGTTTTTCCGCTGGCGACCGCGTGCTGTCGAGTACGCCGTGGGAGACGGTGGAGGAGTTGATCGACGGCTTCGTCGCGGTGTTGTTCGCCGGGGCCTCGCTGGTGCAGGTCGTCAATCCCGATCCCGCCGGTCTCGAACATCGGGTCGTCACCGAGAAGGTGACCGTCCGGCGCTGACTCCTACCCAGGTATAGGTTCGGGTCCACCTCGGGGACGTGTCGCGTGTCACACCCCGTCCGTACTGTGGAAGCAAGACTTCGGCAGAGCGGCAGAGGTGGCGATGATAGCGAAATACTGGGTTCGATGGTCGGCCGAACACGGGGCGCCGCGTGCCATCCTGCGCTGGCAGGTGCGTCGCGGCGATCCGTTCTCGACGTTGCTCAGCGGTCAGCGGGGCCTGCACGATCCGTATCCGCTGATCGATGAACTGCGCGGTCGCGGCGGATTGATCAAGACGTCGGTGTCCTACGCCACGTTCGATCACGCGCAGGTTCGAGCGATTCTGCGCGATCCCAAATTCGGGGTGCGTCCCGCCCTCAACGCGGAACTGCCCGCCGCGTGGCGCAAGCTCGCCGAGGTGGTCACGGTACCGCCCAACCCGGTCGAGCCACCGTCGATGCTGGTCCTCGACCCGCCGGAACACACCCGGATGCGCAAGCCGGTGGCGTCGGCGTTCACCCCGCGCGCGATCGCGCGGCTGCGCGAGCGCGTGGAGGTGGTCACCGCCGAACTGCTCGCGGCGATGCCCGCGGACGGCTCGGTCGACCTGATCACCGACTTCGCGGCCAGGGTGCCGATCGCGATCATCGCCGACATGCTCGGCTTCCCGCCCGCGGACCGCGAGATGTTTCTGCGCTGGGGCGACAAAGTCACCCCGCTGCTCGATCTCGGCACATCATGGCGGACCTATCGGGCCGCGATGGCCGCGATCGAGACCATGGACGACTACCTGGCCGACCACATCGCCACGTTGCGTCGCGCACCGGGCGAGGACATCCTGTCCACCCTGGTCCGCTCGGGTGATCTGAGTCTGCGGGAACTGCAGGCGGGCGCGAGTCTGCTGATGGGCGCCGGTTTCGAGACGACGGTCAACCTGATCGGCAACGCGGTCGCCGCGCTGTCGGCCCATCCCGATCAGCTCGCCCTCGCCCAGGACGATCCCGAACGCTGGCCTGACGTGGTGGAGGAAACGCTGCGGTTCGATCCACCCGTCCAGACCACCGCACGCCAGACGCTCGAGGATGTCGATATCGATGGTGTGCGAGTGCGGGCGAACAGTACGGTGATCCTGTCGCTGGCCGGGGCCAACCGCGACCCGGCGGTCTTCCCCGACCCGCACCGCTTCGACATCGACCGCCGCAATGCCAAGGAGCACTTGGCGTTCAGCAGCGGCGTGCACTCCTGCCTCGGTGCGAGCCTGGCCAGGATGGAGGCGGTCCACGCCCTGCGCGCGCTCTACACCCGCTACCCGAATCTGCGTTTGCGCGGCGAGCCGGTCCGTCGAAACCTGTTCACGCTGCACGGTTTCGAGCACATGCCGGTCGACTTGGGTCCGGTCGCGCGCGTCTCGGCCCCCGATGATCTGGCGGGTGCGTCCCGTCCGGCCTGAGTCCGGTGCTCGCCGGTCGCCGGCCGGACTTTCGCGCCTGCCCGCGCCGGACGAGCCCTCCGTGCGCGGCTACGTGCTCGCACGCCAGCGGTAGCGGGTCTTCGGCCGGCCGGCCCGGCCGTAATCGGCGCGACGCTCGGCCAATCCGTCGTCGGCGAGCTTCTCGAGATAGCGCCATGCCGTGATCCGCGAAACACCCACGGCCGCCGCGGCATCGGTGGCCGTGATCCCGGCTTCGGCCGCGCGTACCGCACGCGACACCTCTTCGAGGGTGTGCTGGACAACGCCTTTCGGCGCACCGGCCTTCTGGTCGGCGGTGCGCAGCGCACCGAGCGCGCGGTCGATGTCGTACTGCGACAGTGCCGCCTCACCCGCGGGCAGCGCGGTGTCGAAACCGCGGTAGCGTTCCAGCTTTTCCCGGAACGCGGCGAAGGTGAACGGCTTGAGCAGGTACAGCACCACACCGTGCGCCACCGCGCTGCGCACCATGTTCAGCTCGCGCGCCGAGGTGATCGCGATGACATCGGGGCGCGGCTGGAGCCCGTTGAGCGCGGCGGCCACATCGAGGCCGCTGATGTCGGGCAGGCCGATGTCCATCAGCACCAGATGGAACGGATTGCCGTCGGCGATCGCCTCGGCCGCCACCCGCAGCGCGTCGCGTCCGGTGTGGACGACCCCACCGGTGACGAAACCGTCGAGCCGTTCGAGATAGGCCCGATGTGCCTGGGCGATCAACGGCTCGTCCTCGACGATCAGGACGCGGATCATGGTGTCTCCCTCAGCGGAATGCGAACGATGACCGCGCTGTGTGGTGCGGCCGTGGTGGTGATGGTGCCGCGATGTCGATCGACGAGGCGGTGCACCAGAGCGAGGCCGAGGCCCGCGTGGTCGGATTTCGTGGTGTAGCCGCGTTCGGCGGCCCGCGAGAACATCTGGGCCGACATGCCGGGCCCGCTGTCGGACACCTGGACCCACAGCGCGCCGTCACGATGACACACCGACACCTCGACGCGCTTGTCGACGGTGCCCGCCGCCGCGTCGATCGCGTTGTCGATCAGGTTGCCCGCCAGGGTGACGGTCTCGTGCGCGGACAGTGGATCGGTGGAGTCCAGCGCGGTGTCCTCGCTGATCGCCAGGCTCACCCCACGCTCGGCGGCCTGGTCGACCTTGCCGAGCAGCAGCGCGGCCAGCGCCGCGTCGCCGACGGCGGCCAGCAGCCGGTCGATCAGCACCTGCGAGAGCTGTAGCTCCGCGGTCGCGAAGGCCACCGCTTCGTCGGGTCGGCCCAGCTCGACCATCGTCACCACGGTGTGCAGCCGGTTGGCCGCCTCGTGTGCCTGCGCGCGCAGCGATTCGGCGAAGCCGCGCACCGAGTCGAGCTCGCCGAGCACCGCGCGCAGTTCGGTCTGATCGCGGATGGTGAGCACGGTGCCGATTTCGCGGCCCTCCCAGCTCACCAGGTCCTGGTTGACCAGCAGGATGCGGTCGGTGGTCACGTGCGTCTCGTCGCGCACCACACCCCCGCTCATCTGTTGCAGCGAGACCGGCAGGTCGCTGCGCAGGACGGGACCGTCGGGCAGGTCGAGCAACGTGCGCGCCTGATCGTTGACCACCTCCGCGGCCTCGGATTGGTCACCGAACACCACCAGGCCCTCGTGGACGGAGTGCAGCACCGCGTCGTGGTGCTCGTAGAGCGCGCGTAGTTCGTCGGGGGCCAGGCCGTGGGTCTGGCGGCGCAGCCTGCGGCTGATCAGGAACGACGAGAGCGCGGCCAGCGCGAGACCCATCGCGGCGACGCCGAGGATCAGCGGCAGCTGGGAGGCGACCTGGGTGCTGATCTTGGCTCGGGTGACACCCGCCGAGACCAGCGCGACCACCCGGCCGTTGTCGTAGACCGGGGTGACCGCGCGGATCGAGGGGCCGAGGGTACCGGTGAAGGTCTCGGTGAGGGTCTGGCCCGCCAGGGCTCCGTCGATGCTGCCGACGAACGGCTTGCCGATCAGGTCGGGGTTGGTGTGGGTGTAGCGGGTGCGGTCGGGGGCCATCACGACGATGAAGTCCATGCCGGTGGCCGCCCTGATCCGCTCGGTGGTCGGTTGCAGCAATCCGCTCGGGTAGGGCGAGTTCACCGCGGCCAAGGTCGACGGCGACCGCGCCACCGTGACCGAGACGTCTCTGACCTGCATCTCCGCGGCCATGTCATGGTCGCGCCTGGCATCGAGCACGGCCAGGATCGTGCCGATGGCGATCAGCAGCGCCAGCACCACCAGCTGCCATACGAAGGCCTGTCCCGCGAGCGACAGTCGTCCTCGTCGCACCTCTTGCCTCCGACCTGGATTTCTCGAACGTTATGCGCAGATATGAAACTTATGGACCAAAGTGACGGCCGTCACAATAGTTGCTCATGCTCGTCGGCATGAGTGATACCACCGCAGCGCGGAAACGCGACCATACCCACTGGCTGTACATCGCGGTGATCATCGCCGTCGTGGCCGGCGTCGTTGTCGGCCGGGTGGCCCCGGAATTCGGTCAGTCACTCGCGCCGCTCGGCACCGTGTTCGTGAACCTGATCAAGATGATGATCGCACCTGTCATCTTCTGCACGATCGTCCTGGGCATCGGTTCGGTGCGCGCGGCCGCGACCGTCGGCAAGGTGGGTGGCCTGGCCATCGGCTATTTCCTCGCGATGTCGACGGTCGCGCTCGGCATCGGGCTCGTCGTCGGCAACCTCATCGATCCGGGCGAGGGCCTGAACGTCGGCGCCACCGGAGCGGGCGCGAAGTACGCCGATCAGGCGCACAGCGCGGGCGGTACGTGGGACTTCATCCAGAACATCGTGCCGACCACGCTCGTGTCCTCGCTCACCGCGGGCAGCGTGCTGCAGGCGCTGTTCGTCGCGCTGCTGGTCGGGTTCGCCGTGCAGGCGATGGGCGAGGCGGGCGCTCCGATCCTGCGCGCGGTCTCGCTGGGCCAGAAGCTGGTGTTCCGGATCCTGTCGATGATCCTGTGGCTGGCGCCGATCGGCGCGTTCGGCGCGATCGCGAACGTGGTCGGCCGCACCGGCTGGTCGGCGGTGGTGCAGCTGGCGACGCTGATGATCGCGTTCTATCTGACGTGCCTGGTGTTCGTGTTCGGTGTGCTCGGGGTGATCCTGCGGATGGTCTCGGGCGTCTCGATCCTGAAGCTGTGCCGCTACCTGTCGCGTGAGTACCTGCTGATCGTGGCGACCTCGTCGTCGGAGTCGGCGCTGCCGCGCCTGATCGCGAAGATGGAACACGCGGGGGTCGAGCGCACCACCGTGGGTGTTGTGGTCCCGACCGGGTATTCGTTCAACCTCGACGGCACCGCCATCTACCTGACCATGGCCTCGATCTTCATCGCCGACGCCATGGGCAAGCCGCTCGAGCTCAGTGAGCAGTTCGGCCTGCTGCTGTTCATGATCATCGCGTCCAAGGGCGCCGCGGGCGTGACCGGCGCCGGCCTGGCCACCCTCGCCGGTGGCCTGCAGAGCCATCGCCCCGACCTGCTCGACGGCGTCGGCCTGATCGTCGGCATCGACCGCTTCATGTCGGAAGCCCGTGCGCTGACCAACTTCTCGGGCAACGCGGTGGCCACCCTGCTCATCGGTACCTGGACCAAGACCGTCGACGCCGACCGGACCCGGCGCGTGCTCGATCGTGAGCTGCCCTTCGACGAGGAGACGATGGTCGACGACCACATCGACAACCACGTCGACGAACATCGCGTCGACATCACGAAACCTGTTCCGGCCCAGGTGGTCGACGCGCAGTGAGACAGCCGAAAGGCCCCGCGACGAGATCGCGGGGCCTTTCGACGGTGAGATCCTGGACCGGCTAGATTCTGGACCACTTGCCGGGGTTGAGGTGGAACTGCACCAGGGCGGTGGCATGACCGTGGCCGAGGCCGTGCTCGGACTTCAGCCAGGTGACCAGGGCGGTGTGCCCGGTCGGCTCGGCCGCGGAGAGCAGGGCGAACCACTCGTCGACGGTGCGCCCGTACTTGGTCTCGATGGTGGGAAAGTAGGACGCGGGGCCGTGCGGCGCGTTCGCCATGGTGGTTCCTCCTCGACAGGTGATCGTTATCGGTGGAGACGGTGCGGCGGTGCGAAATTCATCGCTGCGGGGGTCATGCCGCGACGAGTGCGTGATCGGTGGTGGTCGAGCGGCGTTCGCGGATCAGCAGCACGCCGGCGAGCGCGACGAGTACGGCGGTGAAGCCGTGGACGCCGAACGCGGTGGCGGTGGAACCGTGCCAGCTCAGGACGGTGGCCATGTCCCCGAACGGGGTGAGCGAGGTGGCCAGCATGGCGACGCCGAGCGCGAAGCGCTGCTTGGTGGCCAGCAGGCCGAGGATCACCAGGCCGCTCACCACGTCGCGGACGCCCTTGAGGTTCAGGAAGGCCACCGCGTCCCCCTCGGGTACGGCGGGGAGGCCGAAGCCCGCGGCCGTCATCTCCGGGGCGATGAGGTAGTTGATGCCGACGTAGATGATGAACAGGCCGCCGAGCAGGGAGAGGGCGGTGGCGATGCGCGAGGTGGTCATGAGGTGCTCCTGAATCTTGTTGCTTGCTCTGAAATCTAGCGGCGCTAGGTGTTGAGAGAACAATAACCCGATCCTCGCTATCTTGTCTAGCGTTGCTAGAATATCGAGCATGAGCACCCAGCAGCGCAAGGAACGCGAACGCGCCGAACGGCATCAGCGGATCATCGACACCGCGCGCGAGATGGCCGAAGCGGAAGGCTGGGACGCGGTCACCATCCGCAAACTGGCCGACCGCATCGAATACAGCCAGCCCGTGCTCTACAGCCATTTCGCGAACAAGGCGGCCATCGTCGGCGCCGTCGCCCTGCAGGGCTGCGTCGAACTCGCCGAGCAACTGAAGCAGGCCCGCGAGGCGGCGACCACCCATTCCGAGGTGATCGCCAACGTCGCGCGCGCCTACCTCGACTTCGCCACCGCCAACCCGGCCCGCTACGACGCCATCTTCCAGCAGAAGACCGACCTGAACTTCGGCCTCGACGCCCCGCAGCCCCTGCGTGACGCCTTCGCCGGCCTGGAAGCGATGTTCTCCCCCTATGCCGAGGGCGACGATCTCGGCGCCCGCACCGAAGTGGCCTGGGCATCCCTGCACGGCCTGGCCACCCTCGACCGGGGTGGACGGCTGCGCCCCGAACTGCGTGAACGACGCCTCACCCTGCTGGTCGACGGGACCAGCGAGGCGACTGCCGATCCGGCCTGAGCGAGGCGACGGCGCGTCGAACCTGCCGGGTGACCCAGCGCACCTGGACGGGCTCGCCGCTCCGCGTAGGTTGGAGGCAACGACGCAGGTCGGCAGAGCGGGGCGAGGGCGAAGGGACGGCGGATGGCGGAAGTCGTAGTAGTGGGGTCGGGGCCGAACGGTCTTGCCGCGGCGGTGATCGCCGCTCGCGCCGGGTTGTCGGTGCGGGTCCTCGAAGCGCAGGAACAGGCGGGCGGCGGCTCGCGCACGGCCGAGCTGACCCTGCCCGGATTCCATCACGACATCTGTGCGGGCGCGCATCCGATGGCGTTGGCGTCACCGTTCTTTCGGGCTTTCGACCTCGAGGCGCACGGCGTCGACCTGCTCACCCCGACCGTTTCCTACGCGCACCCCCTCGACGGCGGGATCGCCGGATTGGCGTGGCGCAACATCGAATCCACCGTCGCCGACCTAGGCCGCGACGGTCGCCCGTGGCGCGACCTGTTCGCGCCGCTGGTCGAGCACTGGCCCGATGTCGTCGACCTGGCCATGTCGGATCTGCGGCACCCCCCACTGCGCGTCGGCACCGGCATCAAGTTCGCGACCCGTCTGCTCGAACAGGCGTCCCCGCTGTCGGACAGCCGTTTCAGCGATGACGTCGCGCCCGCGATGTTCAGCGGGGTGGCTGCCCACGCCATCACCTCACCGCGCGCCTTCCCCGCCGTGGGCGCGGCCCTGCTGCTCGGCACTCTCGCGCACGCGGGTGGCTGGGTGATCCCGCGCGGTGGCAGTCAAGCCATCCCGAACGCGATGATCGCCGAGATCGAACGTCTCGGCGGCGAGGTGCGCACCGGGCACCGGGTCGACGATTTCGCCGAACTCGCCACCGCGCGCACGGTGCTGTTCGATACCTCGCCCGCCGAACTCCTTCGCATCGCCGGTGACCGTCTGCCCTCGCGATACCGCAACAGCCTCGGGCGTTTCCAGTACGGCAATGCCGCGTGCAAGGTCGACTTCGCCCTGGCGGGACCGGTGCCGTGGGCCGCCCCCGGCGCCGACCTGGCGGGCACCCTGCACCTGGTCGGCACCAGGGCGCAGGCGATGCACGCCGAACATCAGGTCGCCACCGGCACTTTCGCCGATCAGCCCTTCGTGCTGGCCATTCAGCCCGGCGTGGTCGACTCCACCCGGGCTCCGGAGGGGCAGCACACTCTCTACACCTACGCCCATGTTCCCAACGGCACCGATCGCGATATCAGCGATCAGGTGATCGACCAGGTCGAACGGTTCGCGCCCGGTTTCCGCGACCTGATCCTGGCGAAACACGTGACACCGGCTGCCTTCATGCCCGCGCACAACGCCAACTACATCGGCGGCGACATCTCGGCGGGCGCGATGACCACGCGTCAGACCCTGTTCCGGCCGCTCGCTCGCTGGAATCCTTACTCCACCCCGATTCCGGGCACTTACCTGTGCTCGTCGTCGACTCCACCGGGTCCCGGTGTCCATGGGATGCCGGGCCTGCACGCGGCGCATCACATGCTGCGCAACCGATTCGGCATCGTCACCGACCCGCTCGACCTGTTGCGCGGCGAGGCGCCCGCCTACCGGTAGGGCTTCATCGGTGCGTCGTGGACCTTGTCGGGCTCGAACACATCGGGCTCGAGGTAGATCGTGCACGTGTTCGGCACGGCGACGTGGATACGGTCGTCGGCGGCGTCGATCACCTCGGCGACCTGGGTGATGTCGAGGCCCGCGTGCAGCGCGATCTTGGCGTTGATCAGCAGATCCTGGGGCCCGAGGTACTGGGTCTGCATCCTGATCACGCGCTCGATCCGCGGATCGGCCAGCAGCGCCGACCGAATCGCGGTGTCGTCCTTGGCCGTCGCGCCCTCACCGATCAGCAGGCTCTTGGTCTCCACGATCAGGATCACCGCGTTCACGCCGAGCAGGATGCCGATGAACAGCGTGCCGACGCCGTCCCATACCGCGTTTCCGGTGAGCACCGACAGACTCACCCCGGTCAGGGCGAACAGCAGGCCGATGATCGCGCCCGCGTCCTCGAGCAGCACCACGGGCAGTTCGGGATTGCGGGTGTGGCGGATGAAATACCACCACGAATTCTTGCCCTTCAGCGGCGCCGACTGCTTGCGCGCGGTACGGAAACTGGCGCTCTCCAGTACCAGCGACACCCCGAGGATCCCGATCGCCACCCAGGCCGAAACGATCTCCTCGGGGAACCGGATCTTGTGGATCGCCTCGTTGATCGCGAACAGCGACCCCATCACGAACAGGACGAGCGCCACGACGAACGAATAGAAATACCGATTGCGCGAATACCCGAAGGGGTGCAGCGTATCCGCGGGCTGGTCGGCCCGATTGCGGCCGACCAGCAGCAGCGCCTCGTTCCCGGTATCGGCCACCGAGTGCACGGCCTCGGCCAGCATCGCCGACGAGCCGGTGATGAACGCGCCGATGAACTTCGCGACCATGATCCCCGCGTTCGCCCCGAGTGCGGCGAGGATCGCGATTTTGCTGTCTTCACCTTGCTCGGCCATA
Organism: Nocardia sp. NPDC056952; assembly: GCF_042674185.1. NCBI lineage: Bacteria > Bacillati > Actinomycetota > Actinomycetes > Mycobacteriales > Nocardiaceae > Nocardia > Nocardia sp. NPDC056952. The sequence continues at coordinate 48,899 of NZ_JBHURA010000005.1, forward strand.
TCGGAACGCTACCGCCAACACCGAGCCACGCACCGACCTCGGCACCGTGTCGTCGGCCGAGAACCGCGGCGCCAGCCGCTATTCAACTCGGTACAGATCGGGTTCCAGGTAGATGAGGCGGGCCATGGGGACTGCTGCGCGCACGCGCGTTTCGGCGGCGTCGATCGCCTCGGCGACATCGGCGATGTCCAGGTTCGGGGCGAGGGCGACCTTCGCGGCGACCAGCATTTCGTCCGGGCCGAGGTACTCGGTCTTGAGGTGGATCAGCGAGGTGATCCTGGTGCCGTCGACCAGGTTCTCGCGGATCGCCCGACCCTGTTCTGGGGTGGCGCCCTCACCGATGAGCAGGCTCTTCATCTCCACGATCAGCACGATCGCGATGATGCCGAGCAGGACACCGATCGACAGGGTGCCGATGCCGTCGTAGATCGGGTCGTCGGTGACCATGGTGAGCCCGACGCCACCGAGGGCGAGCACCAGACCGATCAGCGCGCCGGTGTCCTCGAGCAGCACCACCGGCAGCTCGGGGCTGCGCGAGTTGCGGATGAACCGCCACCAGCTCGCGTTGCCCTTGAGTGGCCTGGATTCGCGGACCGCGGTGAGGAAGCTGAAGGTCTCGAGGCCGATCGCGATCACCAGGATGACGACCGCGACGATCGGCTGACTCAGCTCTTCGGGGTGCTGGATCTTGTGGATGCCTTCGTAGATCGCGTACACCGAGCCGAGGGTGAACAGCACCAGCGCCACGACGAACGAGTAGAAGTAGCGATTGCGGCCGTAGCCGAACTGGTGCAGCTCGTCGGCGTCCTTGGCGGCGGCGCGCTGGCCGAACAGCAGCAGGCCCTGATTCGCGGTGTCGGCGACCGAGTGCACGCCCTCCGCCATCATCGAGGCCGAACCCGTGATGAACGCGCCGACGAACTTCGCCACCGCGATCCCCGCGTTGGCCGTCAACGCCGCGACGATCGCCTTCTTGCCACCACCAGCCGACATGCCGGCCCGCCCTTCTGTTCACTGAACACGACTCGCCACAGCCTAATCGGACACAGCCGCGAACCGGTCATCAGTCCCTTGCGGCACGGGCGCGGCGAAGGCGGTTCAGTTGTCGCCGACGCAGGCGCTGAACAGCTGGGCGGGGCCGCGCAGCGCGCGCGCCTTGATGTCGGTGTCGGCAGCGGAGATCCAGGCCGCGCTGCCACGTTCGACGATGAGCGTGTGCCCGTTCTCGGAGAGTTCGAGCGTGCCCGCGGTGCACAGCACGATGCCGGGGCCCGCGTCGGCGAGCACGACCGGCTCGTCGTCGGCGCCGAGGTCGAAACGGCACAGGGCGAATTCCGGTGCGGGCGTGCGGTATCGGATGCCGCCGTCGCTACCGGGTTCGGGTTCGATCACCGGCAGGTCGATCGGCTCGAAGTCCAGCACCCGCAGCAGTTCTGGCACGTCGACGTGCTTGGGGGTGAGCCCACCACGCAACACGTTGTCGGAATTGGCCATGATCTCCACGCCCACCCCGCGCAGGTACGCGTGCAGATTGCCGGCCGCGAGGAACAGCGCCTGGCCAGGTTCCAGGGTCAGCCGGTTGAGCAGCAACGCGGCGAGGACGCCCGCGTCGCCGGGGTAGACCTCGGCCAGTTCGAGCGCGGTGCGCACCTCGGCGGTGAACTCGTGCGCGCCCTTGCTCGACAGGTAGGTCACACAGCCCTCGAGCACCGTGGGCAGCAGCTTCGACAGCACGGCGGGCGGCAGCGTGATCCAGGTGGTGAACAGGGTGCGCAGACCGGCCGAATCGGGCTGGGCGGCAAGCAGTTCGGCGTAGATGTTGAGGCCGGGTACATCCAGCGCGCGCAACAGGTCGACGGTGCGGTGCGGATCACGGAACCCGGCCAGCGCCTCGAACCGTTCGAGTGCGACAACGAGTTCGGGCTTGTGGCTGTCGTCGCGGTAGTTGCGCAGCGGCGAATCCAGTGCCACGCCGGTGCGGTTCTCGCGTTCGAAACCGGCACGCGCCTGCGCCGAACTCGGGTGCGCCTGGAGCGAGAGCGGTTCCTCGGCGGCGAGGATCTTCAGCAGGAACGGCAGCCGGGCGCCGAAAGTGTCGGCCGCTGGTCCCAATTCACCCGCCGGGTCGGCCATGAGGACCTCGAGCAGTGAACGTTTGCCCGAGCCGGTCTGCACGTGCGCGGGATCGGCCGGGTGCGCGCCGAACCACAGTTCGGCTTCGGGATGGGCCGATGGCACCGGCCGTCCGCACAGCTGAGCGAGCGCGGTGCGCGACCCCCATGCGTAAGAACGCAGCGCACCAACGAGTTCCTGCACTAGTAGCGTCCCCCGTCGTATCGATCCGGTTCGGGCGCGGCGGCACCGCGCGCACCGGTGAGTCGAAGATAGGCCGCGGCCATGTCGAGCCGCAGCGCGAGCACAGCGAGCTGCTCGAGTTCGCTGCCGTGTCCGCCCCCTGCGGCGGAGTCGGCAGCGGTGCGTTCGATCGCGGGCGCGGCGCCGGGGTCGGCGAGCTGGGATTGCAGCACGTCGACATCGGCATGGACCAGATCGGCGTCGACCAGGCCCGCGCCCGCGCCTTCGAAGACCGCGAGCTTGCGCCGGGCGGCGGCCTGGTCGGGATGCACGCTCAAGGCCAGCACCCGGACCCGGTCGACCGGGGCGGGACCGTCGAGTTCCTCGTCATGGAACAGCGGATCGAAGCCGGGCGCGGTGCCGCCGGTGGCAGCGGCCAGGCGCCCGACCGCCGCGACGGCGTCGGCGAGATCGGCGGCCGAAGCCAACCGGCCCGCGGACTGCAGCAGCACCTCGGCGCCGTGACCGGCCAGTTCCACCGCGGCGGGCGAGTCGCCCGCGAGGACGATCCCCACCCCGTGCATCCGCGCGGCGAGGGTCTTGGCCGGGTTGTGGAAGACCTCGTTGGTGGGGCCGTCGCGCAGCGCTTCGGCGTCGAGCATGTCGGCCAGCGCGGTGAGATCGGGCGTGGCCGGGCCGCTGCGCTGGGCGTCGACCCCACGCAGCACGGCGATGCCGACGGCGAGGAAACGCAGCAGCCGATTGTGGTCGAGAACGGGCACCCTCGGTTCGAGCACGATCGCGCGACCGGCGGCGACCGCGCGCAACGGACCCTCGTTGGGCGCGGCGATCACCACCTCGGCGCTGCGGCGCAGGGCACGGTCGACGGCATCGATCAGCCGCGGGTCACCCGCGTCGTCGCCGGCCACCAGGACCACGTCCAGCGGACCGACCCACGGCGGCAGCGCGGTGACGGGCACGATCGGCAGCCCGGCCCGATCGCCGAGCGTGGCGACGAGCAGTCCGGCCGCGCGCGCGGCGCGACCCGATCCCGCCACCAGCACCAGGCTGCGCGGGCGCAGGTCGGAGAGCCGTTCGATGAGCGAGGTTTCGGCGACCGCCGCCGCGGTGGCCCGCACCTGGGCGCCGCCCGAGGCCGCCGAGCGCAGGGCGCCGCCGGTGTCGGCCGCCGCCAGCGACTCGGCATCGTCGAGGTCGAATACCGGTGTTCCAGCGATCATCGCCGAATCCACCTCCCCTCATCGCGCTGTGTCGTCTGTGACTCCACTATTCCAGCCGGGCACCGGCAATGCTCGTAATCCGCCGTCGCCGAATACCGGGCATGTGATTCCACGGGTACTGGTTTCATCTTCCCAGTCAGGCGCGGACGATGCTCAGGATCTCGGTCACGAGTGCGTTTACATCGTCGCGCGATCCGGCCTCGACATTGAGTCGAAGCAGCGGTTCGGTATTCGATGCGCGCAGGTTGAACCAGGCGTGGTTGCCCAGGTCGACCGTGACGCCGTCCATCCGGTCCACCGACTCGGTGCGGTCGGCGAACGCGGCGAGCACGGCGGCGGTGCGGTCGGCGGCGTCGGCGACGGTCGAGTTGATCTCGCCCGAGGCGGCGTACACGTCGTAGGCGGCCATCAGGCCCGAGACCGTACGCTCGCCCTCGCCGAGCGCGGCCAGCACGTGCAGCGCGGCCAGCATGCCCGAGTCGGCACCCCAGAAATCGCGGAAGTAGTAGTGCGCCGAGTGCTCGCCACCGAACACCGCGCCGGTCGAGGCCATCTCCTGCTTGATGAACGAGTGCCCCACCCGCGTGCGCACCGGCTTGCCGCCCAGCTCCTCGACCAGCTCGGGCACCGCGCGCGAGGTGATCAGGTTGTGGATCACGGTGGCGCCCGGCTCCTTGGCCAGCTCACGCTGCGCCACGATCGCCGTGATCGCCGACGGCGACACGGGCTCGCCGCGCTCGTCGACGACGAAGCAACGGTCGGCGTCGCCGTCGAAGGCCAGGCCGATGTCGGCGCCGCTGGAGCGCACCAGCGCCTGCAGGTCGACGAGGTTCTTCGGGTCGAGGGGGTTGGCTTCGTGGTTGGGGAACGAGCCGTCGAGTTCGAAGTACAGCGGCACGATCGTGATCGGGCCCAGGGTGCCTAGGACGGCGGGCACGGTGTGGCCGCCCATGCCGTTGCCGGCGTCGACCGCGATGGTGAGCGGGCGGATCTGGTCGAGGTTCACCAGTTCGCGCAGGTAGTCCGCGTAGTCGGCGAGCAGATCGGTGCTGGTGGCGGTGCCGGGCGCGCCGTCGTAGGCGGGCACGCCCGCGATCACCTCGGCCGCGATGGTCGCCAGCCCGGTGTCCTGCCCGACGGGCAGCGCGTTCGCGCGGCACAGCTTGATGCCGTTGTACTTGGCCGGGTTGTGACTGGCGGTGAACATGGCGCCGGGACAACCGAGCTTGCCCGAGGCGAAGTAGAGCTGGTCGGTGGAGGCCAGACCGATGTGCACCACATCGAGGCCCTGGGCCCGCACACCCTGCGCGAACGCCTCGGACAGCGCGGGGGAGGACTCGCGCATGTCGTGGCCGATCACGACGCGGGTGGCGCCTTCTTCGCGCATCAGACGCGCGAAGGAAGCGCCGACATCGCCGACGAACGCCTCGTCGATCTGTTCGCCCACCACCCCGCGGACGTCATAAGCCTTGATCACGGCATTCACGAGTTCGCCAGAGCGCGCGAGGGTCGTCATGGGGCTAACCCTAGCGGGCTGCGCCGACTCTCCGGGATCCTGGCCGGACTAGCTACGGATCCGGCAGAACCCGTAGGTGGCCGCGGCGGCCCGTGCGCGCGGTGCGGGGGGCCGCGGCAGCGTTGTCGCGGTAGCCCGGCTGGTCGGCTTCGGCGGGGCGGCGACGCAGGCCCGCTTCGCGGACGGCTTCGGCCAGCGCGGTGAGATCGTCGTCGTCGGGGGTGCTCGAGGAGAAGCCGCCTTCGTGGCGGACCAGTTCCCAGCCCTTGGGCGCGGTGATGCGGCAGGCGTGCGTTTCGCAGAGATCCCAGGAATGCGGTTCGGCGACGGTGGCCAGGGGTCCGACGACAGCGGTCGAGTCGGAGTACACATAAGTCAGCGTCGCTACAGCCGGGTTCTTGCAGCCGGGTCGGCAGCAACGACGCATAGGGATCACGACGTCGAGATTAGCCCTCCGCGGCCCGAAAGTGGATACGGACACGCCCTAATGAGCGAAGGCAGAGGACGTCTATTCGGGCTCGGGATCGATCAGATCGGGATCGACGCCGAGGTAGGTCGCGATCTGCTGGACGAGGACCTCGCGCAGCAACTCGACCAGATCGTCGGGATCGGCGGCCCGCAATTCCAGCGGCTTGCGGAACAACACCACTCTGGCGCGAGTGGCCGCACCGTGCCGGTCGACGCCCGCGGGGATCAGCCGCGACAGCGGCACCGGTCCGTCGGCGACCACCTCATCCGGCCAGGTGACCGAATCAGGATGCAGTGGACGGATTTTCGGAACATCGTCGACGGCGATGTCGAGCTTGGTGAGGCGATCGTGCCAGCGGGTGTCCAGTGGGGCGAATGCCTCGAGCACGAGCCGATCGAATTTCTGGCCCCTGGTACGCCACGCGGGCACCGTCGGCGGGAGCATGGGGCCACGGACACCGCGGCCGCGGCGGGTCACCGAACGAGCGGTGGGTGCCGGGGAATGACGCCGGGAACGTGCCATGGGTCTTTCACCTCTCTCGCCTGCACCGTGAAAATCAACAAGGGCGTTCGCCCGGAGACACCGACGTACTGCGCCTGCGTGGCTCCGGGCCAGGCCTGGAGAGAGTCTACTTTCGAACAGTCACTTAACCGATTCCGCGCTTCAGCCTGCGACGCTCTCGTTCCGAGAGACCGCCCCAGATGCCGAAGCGTTCATCATGTGCCAGTGCGTATTCCAGGCACTGGTCACGTACTTCACAGCCCAAGCAGATGCGCTTGGCCTCACGCGTCGAGCCGCCCTTCTCGGGGAAGAACGCCTCGGGGTCGGTCTGAGCGCAGAGGGCACGTTCCTGCCACTGCTCTTCGATCGACTCGAACATTTCGTCGAAGCCCGTAACGACCAGACTCAGCCGGGGAGCCGCGACTTCGCTTACCACGTCCGGTTCCTGCCAGCTCATGTCAGCGCAGACAGCGTGAGCTGCGCCTGCTGTGGAATCGGTCGGCGAGACCAGATCTTCGGTCATCGTTCCGCCTCCTCACTATGTGTTAGCGCAGAATGATTCTTTCCGTCGGTCCGAATGAGATCTCCGACGGCCCAACACCGCGACGTAGTCTCGCGGGCTTCCCCGAGCCTGCCTTCCGGCGAGCGGGAACCTTCTCGCAAACGTCCCCTGCGCTATGTCCTCGCGCCGTGGCCGTTTCCGGCGACTTGGAACCCTCTCGCAAACGCCCCCGCGCTATGCCCTCTCGCGGTGACCGGAATGACATGTCTGTGATTAGACACGCCGCACTTGCCGGTGGTCAACCCGCCGTCACCCTTCCGTTACACTCCGCACCCGCCTTTCGTGTTGATCTTGTTATGTGCCGTGGCAAATGACCAGCAACTTCGCTGTCGTTCGGCGCGGAACCAACCGGCAACCGCCACTCACTAGGCTGTGACCCTGTGACTGCACAACACGCGGTGCGCGAGCCCAAGATCGCCGTTCTCGTCGGCGGTGTCGGCGGTGCCCGGTTCCTCCAAGGCGTCCGGCAGCTGCTGCCCGAAGCCGACATCTCGGCCATCGTCAACGTCGGCGACGACGTCTGGATGCATGGCCTTCGCATCTGTCCCGACCTCGACACCTGCATGTACACCCTCGGCGGTGGCATCGACACCGAGCGTGGCTGGGGCCACGCCGACGAAACCTGGCACGCGAAAGAGGAGCTGGCGAAATACAACGCCCAGCCCGATTGGTTCGGCCTGGGCGATCGCGATATCGCCACCCACCTCATCCGCACCGAAATGCTGCGCGCCGGATATCCGCTGTCCGCGGTCACCGAAGCGCTGTGCAATCGCTGGCAGCCGGGAGTGAAGCTGATCCCGGCTACCGACGATCGCTGCGAAACCCACGTGGTGGTCAGCGATCCCGACAATGCTGGCGAACGTCGCGCGATCCACTTTCAGGAATGGTGGGTGCGGTACCGCGCGGCGCTCCCGACTCACGGATTTGCCTCGATCGGCGCCGAGCAAGCCTCTCCGGCGCCGAATGTGACCGAAATCATAGGCTCCGCTGACGCCGTGTTGCTGGCCCCGTCCAACCCCGTGGTGAGCATCGGCGCGATCCTCGCCGTGCCCGGGATCAGAGGCGCGCTACGTACCAGCGAAGCCAAGGTGATCGGCCTCTCGCCGGTGATCGACGGAAAGCCGTTGCGCGGCATGGCCGATGAGTGCCTGACGGCGATCGGCGTCGAGTCCACCGCCGAGGCGATCGGCCGCCACTACGGCGCCCGCTCGGCCACCGGCATCCTCGACGGGTGGCTGGTCCACTCCACCGACTCCGCCGATGTTCCCGGCGTGGAGGTGCGCAGCGTTCCGCTGTTGATGAGTGACCCCGACGCCACCGCTGAAATGGCGCGCGCCGCACTGGAATTGGCGGGAGTGAAGGCATGAGTTCGCAGGAGAACGGCACCGGCGGCGCGTTGCCCGACCACGCCGCCGACGAGTTGCGGATCCTCCCGGTGACCGGGCTGCCGGAGTTCCGGCCCGGCGACGACATCGCCGAACACCTTGCGGCACAGGCGCCCTGGCTCGCCGACGGCGACATCATCGTGGTCACCAGCAAGATCGTGTCGAAGGTCGAGGGGCGCATCGTCGTCGCGCCGGTCGACCCCGAGGAGCGCGACACCGCTCGTCGCAAGCTGGTCGAGGACGAAGCCGTGCGGGTGCTCGCGCGCAAGGGCCGCACCCTCATCACCGAGAACCGGCTCGGCATCGTGCAGGCGGCCTCCGGTGTGGACGGCTCCAACGTGGCCGAGGGCGAATTGGTGCTGTTGCCTGTCGATCCCGACGGCAGCGCGAAGTCACTGCGCACCGCGCTCGCCCAGCGGCTCGGCGTCGACGTGGCCGTGGTCGTCACCGACACCATGGGCCGGGCCTGGCGCAACGGGCAGATCGACGCGGCCATCGGGTCGGCCGGGCTGCGGGTGCTCCATGACTACGCCGGCTCGGTGGATGGGCAGGGCAACGAACTGCACGTCACGCAGGTGGCCATCGCCGATGAGCTCGCCGCCGCGGCCGATCTGGTCAAGGGCAAGCTCGGCGGAGTCCCGGTGGCGGTGGTGCGCGGGCTGCGGACCGACGACGACGGGTCGACCGCGGCGGCACTGCTGCGCGGTGGCATCGACGACCTGTTCTGGCTCGGCACCGCCGAAGCGCTCGAGCAGGGCCGCAAAGAAGCTGTGCCGCTGCGCCGTTCGGTGCGAGCGTTCACCGCCGAGGCGGTGGACCCGGAACGGATCCGCGCCGCCGTGGCGGTCGGCCTCACCGCGCCCGCGCCGCACCACACCCGCCCGGTGCGCTTCGTCTGGCTGCGCAAGGCGACGCTGCGGGCCCAGCTGCTCGATGCCATGACCGAGAAGTGGAGCGAGGACCTCGCCGCCGACGGGCTCGACCCCGAACGCGTGCGGCGTCGAATCGCGCGTGGCCGAATCCTTTTCGACGCGCCGGAAGTGATCATCCCGTTCTGCGTGCCCGACGGCGCCCACGACTATCCCGACGCTCGTCGGCAGGCCGCCGAGCAGACGATGTTCACGGTGGCCGTCGGCGCGGCGGTGCAGGGGCTGCTGGTGGCGCTGGCCGCCGACGGCCTCGGCAGCTGCTGGATCGGCTCGACCATCTTCGCGCCCGAGATCGTTCGTGAGGTCCTCGGGCTCGACGAGGACTGGATGCCGCTGGGCGCCATCGCGATCGGTCATCCACTGGAGGAGCCGGTGGCGCGCACCGTCAGCTCGGCGGGCACCGGCCTGGTGGAACTGTGAGCGCGGAGTCGCTGCATGCGTCGGCCACCGAGTTGCTCACGCACTGGGAACCCGAGACCCGCGCGGATCACTCACTGCGCGAAGCGATTCTGGCCTTCCTCGGTTCGGCTCCCCGCGGGTGTCTACGCGAACACGCGCCCGGCCACATCACCGCGTCGGCGATCGTGTTGTCGCACGACCGCCGCGACATCCTGCTCACCCTGCACCCGCGCGTCGGTCGCTGGATCCAGCTGGGTGGTCATTGCGAACCCGATGACAAGACCGTGCAGGACGCGGCGCTGCGGGAGGCGGTGGAGGAATCCGGCATCCCCGACCTGATTCTCACGCCGGGTCTCTACGGCGCGCAGGCGCACCCGATCACCTGCTCGCTCGGCGTGCCGACGCGGCATCTGGACCTGCTCTTCGAGATCATGGCGCCCCCCGGCGCGGTGCCGGTCCGCAGTGCCGAATCGACCGATCTGCGGTGGTGGCCGGTCGACGGGCTACCACCGGGCGCGGACGTGCTACTTCCGGTCAGAGGCCGAATGTAAAGGCCCCTGAAAAGGTCACTGACCTGTAACGACGGCGACCGTGTCCAGTGGGGGCACGGTCGCCGTCCGCGTTACCGGGTCGTCACTGCTTTACAAATTGGCCAATTTGTCTAGACAGCGGACGCATCCGGACATATCGTCTGTGACAGAGAGTTACGCACATCACACGTGTGAGATGTGCCTCGGAACTGGAGACGATGATGTCGACTGATGCCAACGCGTCCGAGCAGCGGGTCGCACCGCCGCAGTGGCGAGATTCCAAGCGATATTTGTGGCTGTGGGGGCTGTTCGCCCCGACCGGCCTGTTCACGATCGCGATCCCCCTGATCTGGGGCCTCAACCAGCTCGGCTGGCATCGCATCGCCGAGATCCCGTTCTGGCTCGGGCCGGTGCTGGTCTACCTCGTGATCCCGCTGGCGGACCTGTTCTTCGGTCCCGACGGCAACAACCCGCCCGACGAGGTGATGGAGTACCTGGAGAACGACAAGTACTACCGCTACCTCACCTACCTGTACCTGCCGTTCCAGTACGCCTCGCTCATCTTCGCCTGCTACATCATCACCGCGCCGAACCTGCACTGGCTCGGCTTCCCCGGCGGCGCCAATGTGGTCGACAAGATCGGTATCGCGATCAGCGTGGGCATGATCGGCGGCATCGGCATCAACACCGCGCACGAACTCGGCCACAAGAAGGTCGAACTGGAACGCTGGCTCGCGCGCATCGCGCTGGCCCAGTCGTTCTACGGGCACTTCTACATCGAGCACAACCGCGGTCACCACGTGCGGGTCGCCACTCCGGAGGACCCCGCTAGTTCGCGCATCGGTGAGTCCTTCTGGGCATTCTGGCCGCGCACGGTCTGGGGCAGCCTGCGCTCGGCCTGGCATCTCGAGAAGGAACGTCTGGGTCGGCTCGACAAGAGTCCATGGACGCTGCGCAACGACGTGCTCAACGCCTGGGCGATGTCGGTGGTGTTGTGGCTCGGATTGATCGCCGTGTTCGGCATCGAGTTACTGCCGTATCTGATCCTGCAGGCCGTGATCGGGTTCAGCCTGCTCGAGTCGGTGAACTACCTCGAGCACTACGGCCTGGTCCGGCAGAAGACCGCCAGTGGACGCTACGAACGACCCGCGCCCGCGCACAGCTGGAACAGCGACCACATCGTCACCAACATCTTCCTCTACCACCTGCAGCGCCACAGTGACCATCACGCGTATCCGACCCGGCGCTACCAGACGCTGCGCAGCTGGGACGGTGCGCCGAACCTGCCCAGTGGCTACGCCAGCATGATCCTGCTCGGCTACTTCCCGCCGATCTGGCGCAAGGTGATGGACAAGCGCGTGCTCGCGCACTACGGCGGGGACGTCACGCTCGCCAATATCGAACCCAAGCGCCGGGAGCAGGTGCTGGAAAAGTACGGAACCGAGGTCCAGTCGTGAGCGCCTACAAATGTCCGGTGTGTGATTTCGTCTTCGATGAAGCCAAAGGCGCGCCACGCGAAGGATTTCCGCCTGGCACACTGTGGACGGCCGTTCCCGACGACTGGTGCTGTCCGGACTGTGGGGTGCGGGAAAAGATCGACTTCGAGGCGGTAGGAGTTTCGCAGTGACCGACTACAAGCTGTACCAGTGCGCACAGTGCGGTTTCGAGTACGACGAGGCCCAGGGCTGGCCCGACGACGGCATCGCCCCCGGCACCCTCTGGGAAGACATCGCCGACGACTGGACCTGCCCGGACTGCGGTGCTCGCAAGTCCGACTTCTTCATGGTCGAGATCGAACGTTCGTGAGCGTCGCGGGTACTCCGCGCACCGGTTCGCGCATCCCGTATCAGGAGGCCGCGCGCGAACTGCTGCGCAACTCGGTCCTGGACGGGATGCGCGAACTGCTCACCGAGCGTGACTGGTCCAAGGTCACGCTCGGTGACGTCGCGGCCAGGGCCGGGGTGAGCAGGCAGACGCTCTACAACGAGTTCGGTTCGCGCGCGGGGCTCTCGCAGGCCTACGCGCTACGCCTGGCCGACGACCTCGTCGACCATGTGCGCGAGGCGCTCGATGCCAACGTGGGCGACGCGCGCGCCGCGATCCGGGTCGGTATGACCGGCTTCTTCCTCTCCGCCGCGGGCGACCCACTGGTCCGTTCGCTGCTGAGCGGGGAGATGAAGCCGGACCTGTTGCGGTTGATCACGCTGGACGCGGCGCCGCTGCTCGAGCACGCCACCGCGCGCCTGACCCAGGTTTTCGCGCACAGCTGGGTGAACGCGACCGATGCCGAGGCCGACGTGCTCGCGCACGCGCTGGTGCGGATCGCGCTGAGCTACATTCCGAATCCGCCCGTGCCCGAACGCGACGCCGCGGCCGAGATGAGCGCCTTGCTCACCCCGTACGTCGAGGCAATTGTGCAGGTACGGGGCATCCGTGTCCCATCCGGTGAAGTGGATCACTGAGAGAAGTCACCAGCTCTGGTTCGCCCCTGTGTAACCATCACCACGTTTGAGGATCTGCCGCTGTGTAACGCGCCTACGGTCTGTCAGTATTCACATCGGTCGGCGATTGATCTTTTTGTAGCGGAGCGGGTGTGCAAACGGTTGGCAAACCGGGGGGTTTTCGTGATCCCAAACGGTATCTCTGGGCTTTAGGGCTGATCGCCCCGGCGTGCGCGCTGTTGCCCTCCCAGCTGGTGTTCCATACCAAGGCCGAAGTGTTCTGGTGGATCGGACCTGTCATCGTCCTGATCGCCATTCCCGTGCTGGACTGGATCGTCGGCGAAGACGGCAACAATCCCCGCGACGAGGACTACGCGGCGCTCTCCGCCGACCGGTACTACCGGTGGTGCACCTACCTGTTCCTGCCGATCCAGCTGGTCAGCCTCGGCGTGGCCTGCTTCATGTGGACGAGCCCCGAGCTGGCCCTGGTCGACAAGCTCGGATTGGCCGCCACGGTCGGCTTCGTCAGCGGCATCGGCATCAACGCCGCCCACGAATTGGGTCACCGGGTGGAGAGTGCCGAAAAATTGCTGTCGAAGATCGCGCTGGCCCAGTCGGGCTACGGGCACTTCTTCGTCGAGCACAATCGGGGACACCACGCCCGCGTGGCAACCCCCGAGGATCCGGCCAGCGCCCGGCTGGGTGAATCGCTGTGGAAGTTCCTGCCGCGCAGCGTGATCGGCGGGTTCCGGTCGGCCGTGCACCTCGAGCGCGCCCGCCTGCACCGGCAGGGTCGCGGCTGGTGGAGCGCCGACAACAACATCCTGCAGGCCTGGGCGATGACGGCGGTGCTGTTCGGTTCGCTGACGCTGGTGTTCGGTCCGTCCATCCTCCCGTGGCTGGCCATCCAGGCCGCGATCGGCATCGCGCTGCTCGAGACCGTCAACTACGTCGAGCACTACGGGCTGCTGCGCGCACGCAAGGCCAACGGCCGCTACGAGCGGTGCTCCCCGCGCGACAGCTGGAACTCCGATCGCCTGGTCACCAACATCTTCCTGTTCCATCTGCAGCGCCACAGCGACCACCACGCCAATCCGGGACGCCGCTACCAGACACTGCGCAGCACCGAAGAAGCTCCGCAGCTGCCCGCGGGATACGCCACCATGATCGTGCTCGCCGCCGTTCCGCCGCTGTGGCGTGCGGTGATGGACCCCAGGGTCGCGGCGCACTACGGCGGCGATCTGAGCCTGGCCAATGTCTCGCCCGCGAAGCCGCGACGGTTGCTGGCCCGATACCGCGCGGCGGCCTGAGACTCCACCTCGACGGAGGAGGGGAACTCGCGCGGCCCCAGACGGTAACCTAGCCAACGTGACGACCTCAGAACTCCCCGCGCGCACCGAGCTCACCCCCGACGTCCGCAACGGCATCGACTACAAGGTGGCAGACCTCTCGCTGGCCGAATTCGGCCGCAAGGAGATCCGCCTCGCCGAGCACGAGATGCCGGGCCTGATGGCGCTGCGCCGTGAATACCACGACGTCCAGCCGCTGAAGGGCGCGCGAATCTCCGGATCGCTGCACATGACGGTCCAGACCGCCGTCCTGATCGAAACCCTCGTTGCTCTCGGCGCCGAAGTGCGCTGGGCCTCCTGCAACATCTTCTCCACCCAGGATCACGCCGCCGCCGCCATCGTGGTCGGCCCGAACGGCACCGTCGACGAGCCCAAGGGCATCCCCGTCTTCGCCTGGAAGGGCGAGACGCTGGAGGAGTACTGGTGGGCCGCCGAGCAGATGCTCACCTGGCCGAATGCCCCGGCCAACATGATCCTCGACGACGGTGGCGACGCGACCATGCTCGTGCTGCGCGGCGCGCAGTTCGAGAAGGCCGGTCTGGTTCCGCCCGCCGACGCCGATCACTCCGCCGAGTACACGGTGTTCCTGGATCTGCTGCGCGAGAGCCTCGAAGCCGACAAGACCAAATGGAGCGTCATCGCCGACTCGGTCAAGGGCGTCACCGAGGAGACCACCACCGGCGTGCTGCGGCTGTACCAGTTCGCCGCCGCGGGTGAGCTGGTGTTCCCGGCGATCAACGTCAACGACTCGGTCACCAAGTCCAAGTTCGACAACAAGTACGGCACCCGCCACTCGCTGATCGACGGCATCAACCGCGGCACCGACGTGCTCATCGGCGGCAAGAAGGTGCTGATCTGTGGTTACGGCGATGTCGGCAAGGGCTGCGCGGAGTCGCTGGCCGGCCAGGGCGCGCGCGTGCAGGTCACCGAGATCGACCCGATCAACGCGCTGCAGGCGCTGATGGACGGCTACGACGTGGTCACCGTCGAGCAGGCGATCGGCGACGCCGACATCGTCATCACCTCGACCGGCAACAAGGACATCATCACCCTCGACCACATGAAGGCGATGAAGGATCACTCGATCCTGGGCAACATCGGCCACTTCGACAACGAGATCGACATCGCGGCGCTGGAGCGTTCGGGCGCGACCCGGATCAACATCAAGCCGCAGGTCGACGAGTGGACCTTCAAGGAGACCGGCAAGGCGATCATCCTGCTGTCCGAAGGTCGCCTGCTGAACCTGGGCAACGCCACCGGCCACCCCTCGTTCGTCATGTCCAACAGCTTCTCCAACCAGGTCATCGCCCAGATCGAACTGTGGACGAAGCCGGAAGAGTACGACAACGAGGTCTACCGCCTGCCCAAGCACCTCGACGAGAAGGTCGCCAAGATCCACGTCGAGGCCCTCGGCGGCACCCTGACCAAGCTCACCAAGGATCAGGCCGAGTACATCAACGTGGACGTGGAAGGCCCGTACAAGCCGGAGCACTACCGCTACTGAGTTCTGACAACGGTGGCCCGTCGACCAGCTGGTCGACGGGGCCCCGGCCTGTTGGGGGTAGGGGAGCCGATGTTAAAGGCGGTGGAGTAGATGTTTTGGTAGCTGCATTTACCGGACAGCGCGCCCAAAAACCAGTTTTA
>NZ_JBHURA010000005.1:64169-505247 GCF_042674185.1 Nocardia sp. NPDC056952
CCCTTTTACACCATGTTGTTTGGGTCGCCCCCTAACACCCCGTCCATCTCCCTATTCTGTTTTCTCAAAGGGGGGCCCGGCGCACCTGGGGGGCCCGGGGCCACCGGCATGTTCGGTCTCGGCTAGCCGATGATCAGGCCGGTGCAGAAGATGTTGTGCTCGCTGCTGATCCCGAGCAGCGCGCACATCACCGAGTTGAAAGCCGCCGACGACCCCGCGTCGGGAGCGGCGGTCGGGGTGGCTGTCTGCGCGGACGCGGTGCCACAGGCAAAGGCGGCGGTGATGGCAAGCGTGGCGGCGGTGGTGCGGACGATCGTTTTCATGGGGGGATCCTCGTTCGCCCGAGCGGGTGCCGACCAGACCGCAATTCTGGGGTGACGGTGAGGTGTGAGGGCAACGCGCGCGAGCGCGGTAATCTCACCGCATGGGTGTATTGATCGCGGTGGAAGGGCTCGACGGGGCGGGCAAACGCACGCTGATCGATGGATTGATCGCCGAATTGTCCGCCAAGGGGCTCCGCGCGGACAGTCTGGCCTTTCCCCAGTACGGGCATTCGATCCACGCCGATCTGGCGGCCGAAGCGCTGCGCGGGGGCAACGGCGACCTGGCCGGCTCGATCAACGGCATGGCGATCATGTTCGCGCTCGACCGGGCGGCGGCGCGCGCGGAGCTGTCGGACCTGTTGGGCGGCAACGACATCGTGATCCTGGACCGGTGGGTGGCGTCCAACGCCGCCTACTCGGCCGCGCGGGCGCACCAGGACGCCGACGGCGAAATCGTTTCGTGGGTGGGCGATCTGGAGTTCGGCAGGCTCGAACTGCCGCCGCCGGCTCTCACCGTTCTGCTCGACGTGCCCACCGAGGTGGCGGCCGAACGCGCCCGGCGCCGAGGCGAACTCGACGACGCGCGCGCCCTCGATGCCTACGAACGGGATGGCGGTCTGCAACGACGCACCGGCGAGGTCTATCGTGAACTCGCCGACCGCGACTGGTTCGGCCGGTGGTGGACATACCGATCCGATGACGATAGGCCTGCGTTACTCACCCTCTGCTCGGAAATCTTTTCCGGATAAGGTTGGATACGCGACGGGTTCACACCATTAATGGCGTGGCGGCCCGATCCTGGCCATGGAGATGACAACATAGGACTATGAAGCCCAAGATTCTGGTCGTCGACGACGATATGGCACTCGCTGAGATGCTGACCATCGTCTTGCGCGGGGAAGGGTTCGACCCGCATGTGGTGGGCGACGGCACACAGGCCCTGTCAGCGGTGCGGGAGATCCGCCCCGACCTGGTACTGCTCGACCTGATGCTGCCCGGCATGAACGGCATCGATGTATGCCGGGTGCTGCGGGCAGATTCCGGCGTTCCGATCGTCATGCTCACCGCCAAGACCGATACGGTCGATGTGGTCCTCGGCCTGGAGTCCGGTGCCGACGACTACATCGTCAAACCCTTCAAGCCCAAGGAGCTCGTCGCCCGCGTGCGAGCGCGTTTGCGCCGCACCGAGGACGAGCCCGCCGAGCTGCTCTCGATCGCCGATATCGTCATCGACGTGCCCGCGCACAAGGTGACCCGCGGCCCCGGGCAGATCTCGCTCACCCCACTGGAGTTCGACCTGCTGGTCGCGCTCGCGCGCAAGCCGCGTCAGGTGTTCACCCGCGAGGTGCTCCTCGAACAGGTGTGGGGCTACCGGCACGCCGCCGACACCCGTCTGGTGAACGTGCACGTGCAGCGACTGCGCGCCAAGGTCGAGAAGGATCCGGAGAACCCGGAGATCGTGCTCACCGTGCGCGGCGTCGGTTACAAGGCCGGACCGCCGTGATCGGTCACTGCGGGGCGCCGCTGTGACCACTGGTCCAGTGGCGCAGCTGCGGCGATGGGCGAGCCCGATCATGGCCTGGTTCCAGGCCGTCGGGACAGCACTCGGCCACCTGTGGCGCCGATCGCTGCAGCTGCGAGTCATCGTCTCGACGTTGACCCTGTCGCTCATCGTGATCACGATCCTCGGGGTCGTGCTCACCGGTCAGATCACCGACCGGCTCCTCGAAGCCAAGATCAACGCGGCTGTCGAGGAGATGGATCGTGCCCGCAGCACGATCGAGAACAAGCTTTCCGGCGTTCCGTCCGGTAACAGCCAGGATCAGCAACTCGCCGACGCGCGTGCCGCGCTGTCCAGCCGTGGTGGCACCGGGCAGTCCAGCGGCGCCGCGGGCAGTTTCGACTCGGCCCTGGCGATGGTCGGCGGCACTCCGCCACACGAGATCGCGGCCGGACCGCTCACCGAGGTGCCGCAGGAGCTGCGCCGATTCGTCCAGCGCAATCAGGTCTCCTACCAGTTCACCACCGTCGCCGACCCCGACGGCTATCGCGGGCGCGCGCTGGTCATCGGCAGCCCGAGCGCCGAGGTCGCGACCCTGGAGATCTACCTGATCTTCCCGCTGGCCAGCGAGGAATCGAGCCTGTCGCTGATGCGCGGCACGATGCTCATCGGTGGCGTGGTGCTGCTGGTGCTGCTCGCCGCGATCACCGCGCTGGTGACCAGGCAGGTGGTGCTGCCGATCCGGTCGGCGGCGCGGATCGCGGGCCGATTCGCCGACGGCCGGCTCAAAGAACGCATG
Source organism: Nocardia sp. NPDC056952 (assembly GCF_042674185.1). Classification (NCBI taxonomy): domain Bacteria; kingdom Bacillati; phylum Actinomycetota; class Actinomycetes; order Mycobacteriales; family Nocardiaceae; genus Nocardia; species Nocardia sp. NPDC056952. The sequence goes on from NZ_JBHURA010000005.1 coordinate 66,793, forward strand.
CTGGTGCGCGGCGAGGACGACATGGCCCGGCTCGCGCAGGCGTTCAACGAGATGGCCGAGAGCCTGTCGAACCAGATCACCCAGCTCGAGGAATTCGGCAATCTGCAGCGCCGATTCACTTCCGATGTCAGCCACGAACTGCGCACCCCGCTCACCACGGTGCGGATGGCGGCCGATCTCATCCACGGCTCCAGCGACGATCTCGATCCCGCCCTCGCGCGCAGCTCCGAACTGCTCGTGAACGAGCTCGACCGGTTCGAGGGCCTGCTCAACGACCTGCTCGAAATCTCCCGCCACGACGCGGGCGTGGCCGAACTACAGGTCGAATCGCTGGATGTGCGGATGTGCGCGCGTGCCGCGATCTCCACGGTCCGCCACCTGGCTCGCGACGCCGAGATCGAGGTGGTGATCGATCTGCCGGAGGAACCGGTGATCGCCGAAGTCGACCCGCGCCGCGTCGAGCGCGTGCTGCGCAACCTGCTCGCCAACGCGATCGACCACTCCGAGGGCAAGCCGGTGCTGATCCGCATGCGCGGCGACGCCGAGGCCAACGCCGTCGCGACAGTGGTGCGCGATCAGGGCGTCGGGCTGCGGCCGGGCGAGGAAAAGCTGGTGTTCAACCGGTTCTGGCGCTCCGACCCTTCGCGGGTGCGGCGCTCGGGCGGCACCGGGCTCGGCTTGTCGATCAGCGTCGAGGACGCGAATCTGCACGAGGGCAGGCTCGAGGCCTGGGGCGATCCCGGTGTCGGCGCGAGCTTCCGGCTGCTGCTCCCGATGGTGCGCGGCCGCAAACTCGGCCAGAGCCCGCTCGCCCTGGAACCGATGCTGCGCAAGGTCCCCGCGCTGCCGGAAGCCGAACCCGAGCCGGCGATCATCGAAGCCGAACCTGCCGGACCGACCGCGGGCGAGGCGACGGGATCAGAGACCATCGGCGCGGAGCCGACCGGCGCCGAGTCGGCTGGATCCGACTCGACTGTTGCCGAACTGACGGTTGTCGAGACGGCAGCCGAACCGCAAGACGACCCCGCGGCCGACGATTCCGGTGTCGAACCGCCCACGGCAGGCGCGCATTCGGCGACCAACGGCCGCAACGCGGCCCCCGCCGACGCCGACCGCGACGAGTCGATGCCCACCGAGACCAGAGACAGGAAGTCATGACTAGTGCGCGTGGTGATCGTCGGGATCGGCACGGCGCCGCACTGGTCGCGGCGGTTCTGGCCGGTCTGATGGTGCTCACCGGGTGCGCCAGCCTGCCGGAGTCCTCCGCACCGCAGGCACTCGGCACGATCGACCGCGCGCCCACCTCGGAGGGCCCGACCCCGCCGACCTCCGGCCGCGACCCCGACCTGCTGCTGGGCGACTTCCTCACCGCCAGCGCCGACCCCACCAACCGGCACGCCGCGGCCCGCCAGTACATGGCGCCCGAGACGGCGGGTAGCTGGAACGACGAGGCGAGCACCACCATCGTCGACGATCGCCCCGACACCCTGCGCGAGTCGCGGTCGGGCGACAAGGCCAGCTATGTGCTGCGCGCCCGCAAGGTCGGTGAGCTCGCCCGCGACGGCGGCTACCGGGCCACCGAGGGCACCCTCGAGAACAAGATCGAGATGAGCAAGATCGACGGCGAGTGGCGGATCACCGAGCTGCCACCGGGCGTCGTGATGGGCAACGACGCGTTCGTCAAGTCCTACCACCGCTACGTCCTGCACTACATCGACCCGGGCAACTCGCTCCTGGTCCCGGATCCGCGCTGGATCTCGGTGCCGCGCGCCCAGCTCACCGAGCGATTGATCGGCATGCTCGCCGAAGGCCCGCAGTCCACGATCGCCCCGGTGGTGCGCAACCAGCTGGCGCAGCCGGTCTCGCTGCGCGGTCCGATCACCAAGGCCAACAACGAACCGGGTGACGTCGGTGTCGGCATCGGGGGAGTGCGCATCGACTTCGCCGGGCTCGGCGGACTCGCCCAGCGCGACCGCGAACTGCTCGCCGCGCAGGTGGTGCTCACCCTGGCCGGCGCCGACATCCTCGGACCGTACGTGCTGCTCGCCGACGGTAAACCGCTCGACGACCGGTACGCGGCCAACGGCTGGTCGGTCGCCGATGTCGACCAGTACAGCGCCTCGGCGCCCGGCCAGAACCGGATCGGCCTGCACGCCCTGCGCAACGGCACCCTGGTGCAGGTCACCCCGGACGGGATCGTCACCCCGAGCGGTTCCTTCGGCGAGGCGACCAACCTGCAGTCCGTCGGCATCTCGGCCGACGGCCAGTTCGTCGCCGCGGTCGCCGACTCCGGCAAACCGCTGCCGGAAGCCGCCCGCACCCTGCTCATCGGCAACTACGGAGCCAAGGCGTTCGCGGTCGCCGAGGGTGCCGGCATCGCCCGTCCGTCCTGGACCAGTGACGGCGGCGCCGCCTGGACCGTGATCGACGGTGACCGGGTCATCCGGGCGGTCACCGATCGGGCCACCGGCAATGTCTCCACCGAGGACGTCGACATCACGGCCCTGTTCGAAGGCGCGGGCGCTCCACGTCCGCCGATCAGCGAAGTGGTGATCTCGCGCACCGGAGTGCGCGCGGCGCTGATCGCCGACGGCAAGGTCTATGTGGCGGTGGTCCAGCGCCGCCCCGACGGCAAGTACGCGCTCACCTCGCCGCTGCCGCTCGCGCTCGGCCTGAGCTCGCGCGCGGTGTCGCTGAGCTGGGTCACCGGCGACACGATCATGGTGGCCCGCGAGGGCAATGTCGACCCGGTCTTCACCGTCTCCATCGACGGTTCGCAGTTCAGTGCGGTGACCTCGCAGAACCTCACTCCGCCGGTGCGGGTGGTGACGGCGGCCCCGGCCACGCAGTACGTGGCCGATTCCCGGGCCGTCCTGCAGCTCCAGACCGCCGATCCGACCCGCAACGACCGTTTCTGGCGTGAGGTACCCGGATTGACCGGAGAACGGGTTGTGCCGGTCTTGCCGAGCTGATCATGTCGGTGCCCGCTGTCATGCTTCTCCGCTATGAGAGCCCTGCTGGATCTGATCCTGCCCGACCGGTGCGGTGGCTGCGGTGCGGTGGGCGTGAGCTGGTGCGCCGAGTGCGCGGCCGAACTCGGCCGCGATCCCGTCCGGGTGCGCCCGCGCGCTGATCCCGGGGTTCCGTGCTGGGCGCTGGGCCCCTACGCCGGTGTGGGTAAGCGGGCGGTGCTGGCAGCCAAGGAACAGAACCGGCGCGACCTCGCCGCCCCACTCGGGCTGGCGCTCGCCCACGCGCTCGCCCGCTTGCGTGCCCCCGATCGCCCGCTGTTGCTCGTGCCCGCGCCGACCAGAACCGCGGCGGCGCGGCGCCGCGGTGGTGACCCGGTGGCCCGCTCGGCCGAGGTCGCGGCACGGTGGCTGATCGATTGCCGGAGTGTGCCGCTGCTGCGGATGGGACGCGGTGTCCGGGATTCGGTGGGCTTGACGACGGATGAGCGTTCCCACAATGTGCGCGGCAAGATCATGACTGTCGCCGATCCGGGCGAATGGGTCGCGATCAGCGCGAAAGCCCAGGTAGTGCTGGTAGACGACGTGCTGACAACCGGTGCGACATCCTGTGAATCGACACGTGTTCTCAACCGGATCGGCATAGTTCCCCGCGCGGTTTTGGTGACCTGCGCGGCTTGACTGATGAAAGTTCGCGTGAACAGTGGCGGACTTGCCGATGGCGGACTAGCGTCGCGAGCACACACCGAACCACAAGTTTGGGAGGTGGTGCCGCGGATACAGGTGCCGGGCGATTCCCGATCGGCACAGCTCAATCCCGCCGCCCTACGCTTGTAGTTGTGCGGCCATATCCGGGAGGTACGCGTGACGACTTCTTCACGGGCATCAGTGCAAGATGCTGAACCCACGGCACTCCAGAACGGTGCCACCGAGACGATCGACTTCGAGACCCCGAACGCCGAAGTGGTGGTCTCCGGTCGCAACGTCGAAATCCCTGACCACTATCGAATCTACGTCGCGGAGAAGCTGTCTCGGTTAGAGCGCTTCGACCCGTCGATCTTCCTCTTCGATGTGGAACTGTTCCACGAACGCAACCGTCGTCAACGCAAGGCCTGTCAGCGTGTGGAGATCACCGCGCGTGGCCGTGGACCGATCGTGCGCGCCGAGGCGTGCGCCGACAGTTTCTATGCCGCGCTCGAATCGGCCACCCAGAAGATCGAGAGCAGACTGCGCCGGGCCAAGGACAAGCGGCGCGTCGTGCACTACGGCGACAAGACGCCGGTCTCGGTCGCGCAGGCCACTGCCACATTGGTCGACGAGTCGCTGTTCACCCCGCCGGACGGTTCCGCTGCCCACGACCACGACGAGGCAGTCGACGAGACGGGCCCCGGCCACATCGTGCGCACCAAGGTGCACACCGCGACACCGATGTCGGTGGACGACGCCCTCTATCAGATGGAATTGGTCGGTCACGACTTCTTCCTCTTCCATGACAAGGAGACCGACCGTCCATCGGTGGTCTACCGCAGACACGCCTTCGACTACGGCCTGATCAAGCTGGCCTAGGACCCTGACCGATCCGGGCATCCGCCGTGCGGATGTCCGGATCTTGTTCAGCCGCCGAAGGTCTCGTGATGTACGGCCTCGGTCAGCGATCGGCCGGACCGCCACCCGAAACGTTCCAGGTCCGGTACCTGCTGGAACGCGTCGACCGGGCCTACGCACAGCCAGGCCACCGGCTTGATCCCGGTGGGCAGGCCGACGAGTTCGCGCAGGAATTCCGGATCGTAGAACGACACCCAGCCCACCCCCACCTGCTCGGCGGTCGCCGCGAGCCACAGGTTCTGGATCGCCAGCACGGTGGAGTACACGCCGGTCTCCGGCACACTCGCCCGCCCGAGCACCTGTGGGCCGCCACGCGAATCATCGTGCGTGACAACCACACCCGTACCGCTCTCGACGATTCCGTCGATCTTGATCGGCGCGAAGGTCATCGCGCGCTCGGCGGGCAGCGACGCACCGAACTCGACCCGCTTGTCCGCCACATGGTCGGCGAAACGGCGCAGGGTCTCGGCCTGACGAACCACCACGAAGTCCCACGGTTGTGAGTTCCCGACGCTGGGCGCGCGATGCGCGGCGTCGAGGATCCGCAGGAGGGTGTCGTCGTCGACGAGCTCGCCGGTGTATTCGGCGCGCACGTCACGACGCAAACGGATCGCGTCGTAGACGCTCAGCTGATCGGCACTCACGCCGACCATACAACCGCAGCCGGTCAGGCCATGGTCCGGCGGGCCAGCTTGCGCCCGGCGGCCAGTGCGGTGCGCAGTCCCTGGCGACGCCCGGTCACCGGGTCGATCGAGGGGGTGGTGTTGCCGGCGAACAGGCGTTCGGACTTGGTCTCCGGCGCGTCGTCGGTGGTGTGGCGCAGGTACTTGTTCGGCAGCGACAGCTTGAGGATGGTGCGCCACGACTTGAAGTACTGCACCGGCAGCGAACCGGTGGTGTAGGGCAGGTCGTACTTCTCGGCCAGCTCGCGTACCCGCACCGCGATGGCGGCGTAGCGGTTGCTCGGCAGGTCGGGGAACAGGTGGTGCTCGATCTGGTGGCTGAGGTTGCCGCTCATGAAGTGCAGCAGCGGTCCGCCGCTGATGTTGGCGCTGCCCAGCATCTGGCGCAGGTACCACTCGCCCTTGGTCTCGTTCTCGATGTCGGCCTTGGTGAACTTCTCGGCGCCGTCGGGGAAGTGACCGCAGAAGATGATCGCGTTGGTCCACACATTGCGCATCACGTTGGCGGCGATGTTGGCGGTGAGCGTGGTGACGAACGAGGGGCCGGTGAGCAGCGGGAAGACCAGGTAGTCCTTGGCGGCCTGCTTACCGATCTTCTTCAGGACCAGGGTGCGGTCGGCCTCGAACTGCTTCCACTCGGGTGAGTCCTTGGCCCACTTCTTCTTGGCGACCTTGCCCAGCTCGAGGTGCTGGATCGCGACGCCGTACTCGAACAGCGCCTGCAGCAGGAAGTTGTAGATGGGGTTGCCCAGGTAGAACGGCATCCAGCGCTGGTCACGGGTGACGCGAAGCAGGCCGTAGCCGATGTCGTCGTCCATGCCGAGCACGTTGGTGTACTTGTGGTGCAGGAAGTTGTGGGTGATCTTCCAGTGCGCCGACGGGCCCGCGTTGTCCCATTCCCACGAGGTGGAGTGGACTTCCGGATCGTTCATCCAGTCCCACTGCCCGTGCATGACGTTGTGCCCGATCTCCATGTTCTCGATGATCTTGGCGGAGCCGAGCAGGGCGACACCGGCCAACCAGGCCGGGGGCAGGAAGCTGGCGAACAGGACCGTGCGGCCGCTGATCTCGAGCGCGCGCTGTAGCCGGATGACGTTGCGGATATAGCGCGCGTCGGCCGCGCCGCGAGAGGATTCGATCTCCCGGCGGATCGCATCGAACTCCGCGCCTAGAGCTTCGACATCCGCTGCGGTGAGGTGCGCGTATTCCTTGACATCCGAGATCGCCATGGCGGCTACAGTACCGTAAGTTACGAGAGCGTAGGTTGGCGATTTTCGGGACGAAATGTGTGATAAGTCCTATTGCGCGATCGAGATGAAAATGTTATCGGGAATGGCGAGCCATGCGCCGAGCTGCCTTGTCGCGCAGCACACCCCGTTCGCGCACGGCGCGTTCGCCCAGTGCCCGCTTGGCCTCGCGCAGCGCCAGCTTCTCCTGCCGTGCTCGCGCCTTCAGCGCGGTCTTGGCCTCGCGCAGTACTTCCTTCTCGTGCCGCGCCTTGATCTCGAGCGAGACCTTGGCATCGTGCAGCGCCGAGCGCAGACCGAAACGCTTGCCGGTCTCGGGATCGACCCGCAGGCTGTCGGGCAGCGAGATGCCGGCGAACTTGCGCTCCGACGACGTCTCGGGCGCATCGTCGGCGGTGCGCTTGAGGAAGCGATCCGGCAGCGCCAGCTTGTGGATGGTGCGGAAGGCCAGCAGGTACTGCTTGCCCAGCGATCCGGTGGTGTAGGGCAGGTCGTACTTGTCGCACAGTTCGCGCACCCGGACCGCCACCTCCGAGTACCGATTGCTCGGCAGGTCGGGGAACAGGTGATGCTCGATCTGGTAGCAGAGGTTGCCGCTCATGAACGCCATCACGGGGCCGGCCTTGAAGTTGGCGCTGCCCAGCATCTGGCGCAGGTACCACTCGCCCTGGGTTTCCCCGTCGAGCTGCTCGGCGGTGAACTTCTGCGCGCCGTCGGGGAAGTGGCCGCAGAAGATCACGGCGTAGGACCAGAGATTGCGGACGAGGTTGGCGGTGGCGTTGGCCTTGAGCGTCGACTTCCAGGCCGGGCCGGTCAGCGCCGGATAGATCACGAAATCCTTGGCGACCTGGCGGCCCGCCTTGCGATAGAACTCGATATCGGGGGGCGAGGTCATCGTGCCGCTCTCGACTCCGGCCAGCTCCTTCTCGATGCCGAGATCGTGCAGCGCGATACCCCACTCGAAGGTCGCGGCCAGCAGCAGATTGGCGGCGGGCTGGACCAGGTGCACCGGACGCCACGCCTCGTCGCGGGTCATCCGCAGAATGCCGAAGCCGAGGTCCTCGTCCTTGCCGAGCACGTTGGTGTAGGTGTGGTGCGAATAGTTGTGCGCCCGGCGCCACTGCGCCGAGGTGCCGGTCATGTCCCACTCCCAGGTGGTGGAGTGGATCTCGGGATCGTTCATCCAATCCCATTGGCCGTGGCTCACATTGTGGCCCAGCTCCATGTTCTCGATGATCTTGGCGACCGAGAGCATCGCGGTGCCGCCCAGCCACGCCCAGCGATTGCGGCTGCCGAACAGCACCGCGCGCCCGGCGACCTCGAGAGCTCGCTGGGCGGCGATGGTGCGGCGGATGTAGCGAGCGTCGCGTTCGCCACGGGAGGTCTCCACCGAACGGCGGATCGAATCGAGTTCTTTCCCCAGTGTCTCGATGTCGGCCGCCGTCAGATGGGCGAAGGCCTGAATATCGGTGATGGCCACCGGGGGTCCTCCTGTTGTTTATCAGCAGCTGATGCCGCGGGTTCTCGGCCTGGGAACCTCGATCTTGCCTCGTCGAGGGCGCTCCTCGGTCGCACTCTTCGGCGAGTCCGGAATCGAGGCGCCGAAAACCGGGCGCTGCGCGCCTAGGGTTGTCGCCTCGATGCGGTTCGGCCTGTGAGTGATCCTAAGTCGCGCCCTCAGGCATTGATCGAAGTGAGGGGCCTAAGCGATTGCCGCCGGTCACGGGTTATGGCCGACGCGTACTTCAAGGGTACCCGCTCAGCGGTTCGGCAACCGGTTAGATGTCCAGCGTGCAGTCGCCTGCGGCGGCGGAGATGCAGGTTTGCACCTTGTCGCCGGGCTGACGTTCGTCGCCGTTGCGCAGGTCGCGGGCGTGTCCCGCGGACAGCGTCACCACACAGGTCTGGCAGATGCCCATCCGGCAGCCGAAGGGCAACTGCACGCCGACGGACTCACCGGCTTCGAGCAGGCTGGTGGCGCCGTCGACGGTGAGGGTGCGTCCGGTGGTGCCGAAGGTCACCGTGCCGCCCTCGCCGATCGCGGAGCGTTCCACCTCGAAGCGCTCGATGTGCAGCTTGTCGCCCACACCCGCGTTCTTCCAGTGGGTTTCGATCGCGTCGAGCATCGGGGCAGGTCCGCACGCCCAGGTCTCGCGCTCGCGCCAGTCGGGGTAGAGCTCGTCGAGGCTGGCCAGCGAGAACAGGCCGTGGGCGTCGGTGAGCTGCAAGTGGGAGACGAAGCTGGGGTGCTTGTCGTGCAGGGCGCGCAGTTCGGCGCCGAACATCACGTCGGCGTCGGTGGGCGCGGAGTGGACGTGCACCACATCGTTGACGCCGTCGCGCCGGTCCATCGTGCGCAACATCGACATGACCGGGGTGATCCCGCTGCCCGCGGTGAGGAACAGCACCTTCGCCGGCGGCGGCTCCGGCAGCACGAACCCGCCCTGCGGCGCGGCCAGCCGCACGATGGTGCCCGCAGCCACCCCGTTGACAAGGTGGCTGGACAACTTGCCTTCCGGCATCGCCTTCACCGCGATGGAGATGAGCCGCTTACCGCCCTCCCCGGTCCAGTCCGGCGGGCAGGTCAGCGAGTAGGAACGCCAGTTCCAGCGGCCGTCGATCAGGATGCCGATGCCGATGTACTGCCCGGGGCGGTACTTGAAATCGAAGCCCCAGCCCGGCTTGATCACCAGGGTCGCCGAGTCGGCGGTCTCCTTCTGGACCTCGACGATGCGCCCGCGAAGTTCGCGCGCCGACCACAGCGGGTTGGCCAGATGCAGATAGTCGTCGGGCAGCAGGGGAGTGGTGACCCGGGCTACCGCGCCGCGCAAGATATTGAGCTTGCCGCCGCGGTCGGCGACCTGCGCCGCCGGTGCTTCGAGCCATTCCCGGAACTTGTCGATGACCATGCTGTGCGATTTCTCCCTGTCGTGCATCCGGTCCACCGTGGGGTAGCCCTCTCGCAGCCAGGTTACGGCATCGTAGGTTCGGCGCCAGTTGTGAACAGTGGGCAACCCCGAGGTCGCCCACCGCAAATTACAACAGCTCGAGCAGGAACGGCAGTTCTTGTGGTGCGTACCAGGCAAGCTGGTGGTCCTCCGCGTCACCGAGGACGAATTCCGCGTCGGTATCACCGAGGTCAGCGGCGTCGATGACGTCCACCGCCTTGGCCACCTGCGGCTCGGCCTCGGCCAGGTCCACATGCACGGCCGCGATTTGTTTGAAGGTGACCGGTCCCGACAGCTTCACCACAGCATCGTCGAGATCGGGCCGCAGTTTCGCCCCCGCTACATCCGCGGCGATCACCGCGCGCCGATACACCGGGCTAGCCGGGGCGGTGGCCGAGCCCTCGGCGTCGTCGTCGAGATCGTCGAGTCCGTCGCGCTCGGCGCCGATCAACCGCATGGAGGCCCGCGCGGCTTCCTGCATCGCCACTTCGGCGAGCTCCTCGTCGTCGCCCGCGGCGTAGGCCTCGCGCAGCGCGGGCGTCACGGCGAACGCGGTCGCGCCGAGCGGGAGCAGTTGCTGCTCGTCGACGAGTTGGCGCAGCAGCGGAATCGTCGCCGGGATGTAGACGCGCATCGTGTCGTTCTCAGGGACAGGCACCGAGCAACTCCTCCATCGATTCGTGCACCGATGCCGCGAGGACATCGATATCGGCCATGGCGTCGCGGTCGGCGTTGAGTCCGTAGAAGACCTGACCGTCGTACGAGGTGAGTCCGAAACTCAACGTCTGATTGCGCAGCAGCGGCGATACCGGATACATCTCCAGCATGCGCGCGCCGCCGATGTACATCGCGGTCTGTGGTCCCGGCGCGTTGGTGATCACCAGATTGAAACTGTTGTCGGCGAAGGTACTCGCCGCTCGCACACTCATCGCGTGCAGGCTCGCGGGCGCGAACCCGGCCAGGTGCACGAGTGTGCGCGCCCGCACCCCGCGGCGCTGCCTGCCCGCCGCCTCGGTGGCATGCGAGATGTGTGAGAGCCGCATCGTCGGGTTCGGTTCGCCCACGGGCAGATCGATGAGGAACGAGGACACCTCGCTGGCCGGGGTCAGCTGATTGTCGCCGTCGACATAGACCGACATCGGCACCACCGCGCGCAGATTGGTCGACTCGACCAGCGCCTCGTTGCGCGAGAGCAGCCAGTTGCGCAGCGCCCCGGTGACCACCGCGAGCACGGCGTCGTTGATCGAGCAGTCGAAATGCCTGCGGATCGTGCGGTAGTCGTCCAGATCCGTGCGTACCACGTCGAAGCGGCGGCTGCGGGAGGTGCGGGCGTTGAGCGGGCTGTCCGGCGCCGCGCTCGAGGTCGCCGCGCGCACCACGTTGGCCGCGGCCTTCACCGCCATCCGCGTGCCGCGCACCACGCCGAACGCGTTCGATCCGGCGTCGCGCATCACGCTGTAGGCCTCGCGCGGTTGCGCGGCCAGTTGCGAGAGTGCGCCGGCCAGCAGTTCCACATCGGTGGGTTCGCGCGGCGCACGCCACGAGTCGTCGGCCAGCTCGCGCGGCAGCGGGGAGTTGTCGAGGATCACGTGCCCGATCTCCAGGGCGGTGTCACCGTCGACGAGCGCCGAGTGCGACTTGGTGAACACCGCAGCGCGCCCGTCGGCGAGGCCCTCGATCAGATACATCTCCCACAACGGTCGTCCCTGGTCCAGGGGTCGTGACGCGAGCCGGGCGACGAGATCGTAGAGCTGGCAGTCGCTGCCGGGACTCGGCAGCGCGGAGCGCCGGATGTGATAGCTGATGTCGAAACGGCTGTCCTCGACCCAGACCGGCCTGCCCATCGCGAGCGGGATCTCGCGCACCTTGCGGCGGTAGCGCGGCACCATCGGCAGCCGGGATTCGACCAGGTCGACGAGGCGTTCGTAGTCCAGTACCTGGCCCGTGCTGTCGGGGGAGGAGTTGTTCAGGATCGCGAGAGAGCCGATGTGGATCGGGTTACTGCTCGACTCGAGCCGATAGAACGACGCGTCCTGCGGCGTCAATCTCGTGATCACGCGCTCCGAAGCTCCTTCCGGTGCCGCATGGCGCTGATCGGGCACGCGCTACATCCTACGTCACGGCAGGTGAATCGCGGTGCCGGGCAAGGAGGCTCGCCGAGCGTCGTGACCTGGGGTAATGAGTGCGCCGGTACGCCGGGCACGGGTCCGCACCGCCGGGTACGGTGGTCTGCGGACTACCATCGCCGTTGAACACAACTCCGACCAGAGGACTGACGAGACCCGTGCCTGCGCTGACACTGACGAGGTTGCTACGGATTGGTGAAGGTCGCATGGTCAAGCGGCTCTCGAACCTCGCCGATGAGGTCATCGCGTACGGCGACGAGATCGAAGCGTTGACCGACGACGAGCTGCGTGCCAAGACCGACGAGTTCCGCCAGCGCTACGCCGACGGGGAAACCCTCGACGACCTGCTGCTCGAGGCCTTCGCCGTGGCGCGTGAGGCTTCGTGGCGAGTGCTGAACCAGAAGCACTACAAGGTCCAGATCATGGGCGGCGCCTCGCTGCACCTGGGCAATATCTCGGAGATGAAGACCGGTGAGGGCAAGACCCTCACCTGTGTGCTCCCCGCGTACCTGAACGCCATCTCCGGCGACGGCGTGCACGTGGTCACCGTCAACGACTACCTCGCCAAGCGCGACGCCGAGTGGATGGGCCGCGTGCACCGCTTCCTCGGTCTCGAGGTCGGCGTGATCCTGGGCGGTATGACTCCCGCCGAGCGTCGGGTGGCCTACGCCGCCGACATCACCTACGGCACGAACAACGAGTTCGGCTTCGACTACCTGCGCGACAACATGACCCACTCCCTGGACGATCTCGTCCAGCGTGGCCACAACTTCGCCGTGGTCGACGAGGTCGACTCGATCCTCATCGACGAGGCCCGCACCCCGCTGATCATCTCGGGCCCGGCCGACGCCTCCTCGAAGTGGTATGCCGAATTCGCGCGCATCGCGCCGCTGCTGAAGAAGGATGTCCACTACGAAGTCGACATCAAGAAGCGCACCATCGGCGTGCACGAGCAGGGCGTGGAGTTCGTCGAGGACCAGCTCGGTATCGACAACCTCTACGAGGCCGCGAACTCACCGCTGGTGAGCTACCTGAACAACGCCATCAAGGCCAAGGAGCTCTACCAGCGCGACAAGGACTACATCGTCCGCGACGGTGAAGTGATCATCGTCGACGAGTTCACCGGCCGCATCCTGGTGGGCCGCCGCTACAACGAGGGCATGCACCAGGCGATCGAGGCCAAGGAGAAGGTCGAGATCCAGCCGGAGAACCAGACGCTGGCCACGATCACCCTGCAGAACTACTTCCGCCTCTACAACCGGCTCTCCGGCATGACCGGTACCGCCGAGACCGAGGCCGCCGAGCTGCACTCGATCTACAACCTCGGCGTGGTCCCGATCCCGACGAACAAGCCGATGGTCCGCAAGGACCAGGCCGACCTGATCTACAAGTCGGAAGAGGCCAAGTTCGCCGCGGTCGTCGACGACGTGACCGAGCGGCACGAGAAGGGCCAGCCGGTCCTGATCGGTACCACCAGCGTCGAGCGCTCGGAGTACCTGTCCAAGCAGTTCACCAAACGCGGTGTGGCGCACTCGGTGCTGAACGCGAAGTTCCACGAGCAGGAAGCCCAGATCATCGCCGAGGCCGGTCGTCCCGGCGCGGTCACCGTGGCCACCAATATGGCCGGTCGTGGTACCGACATCGTGCTCGGCGGCAACGCCGACATCATCGCCGACATCCTGCTGCGCAAGCAGGGCCTCGACCCCGTGAACACCCCCGACGAGTACGAGGCCGCCTGGCACTCCGCGCTCGAACAGGTGAAGAAGCAGACCGAGGACGACGCCGAGACGGTCCGCGAGGCCGGCGGTCTCTACGTGCTCGGCACCGAGCGCCACGAGTCGCGTCGTATCGACAACCAGCTGCGTGGTCGTTCCGGCCGTCAGGGCGACCCGGGCGAGTCCCGTTTCTACCTGTCGCTGGGCGACGAGCTGATGCGCCGCTTCAACGGCGCCGCGCTCGAGTCGATCATGACCCGGCTGAACCTGCCCGACGATGTGCCGATCGAGGCGAAGATGGTCTCCAAGGCCATCAAGAGTGCCCAGACCCAGGTCGAGCAGCAGAACTTCGAGATCCGCAAGAATGTTCTGAAGTACGACGAGGTCATGAACCAGCAGCGCACCGTCATCTACGGCGAGCGCAACCAGATCCTGCGTGGCGAGGACATGGAGGGTCAGGTTCAGAACATGATCACCGACGTGACCACCGCCTATGTCGACGGTGCCACTGCCGAGGGCTACGTCGAGGACTGGGATCTGGACAAGCTCTGGACCGCCCTCAAGACGCTCTACCCGGTGACCCTGGATCACAAGGAACTCACCGGCGAGACCGCCACCGGCGACGCGGGCGAACTCACCCGCGACGAGCTCCGCGAAGCGCTCCTCGAAGACGCGCACAACGCCTACGAGAAGCGCGAGCAGGAGATCGACGGCCTCGCGGGCGAAGGCGCCATGCGCAACCTGGAACGTCAGGTTCTGCTCTCGGTCCTCGACCGCAAGTGGCGCGAACACCTCTACGAGATGGATTACCTCAAGGAGGGCATCGGCCTGCGCGCCATGGCCCAGCGTGATCCGCTGGTCGAGTACCAGCGCGAGGGCTTCGACATGTTCGCCGCCATGCTGGAAGGCCTGAAGGAGGAGTCCGTCGGCTTCCTCTTCAATCTCCAGGTGGAGGTCCAGCAGCCCCAGCCCGAAGGCGTCTCGGTCGACAAGGGGCTGCGCTCCCCGGTCGGTGCCCGACCGCAGGACACCCCCGCGGCGAACCAGGCCCCGCCTGCTCTGCGTGCCAAGGGAATCAGCGACCAGGCTCCCCGAGCCATGAACTACTCGGGCCCCGCCGAGGACGGCCACGCCGAATCCCATTCCGACGCACAGGAATACGGCGGCCAGCCGCAGTCCGGCACCCGCCGCGAACGCCGCGAAGCCGCCCGGACCGACTCGAAGGGCAAGCGCCGCCGCTGAGGTGAGCCAGCTGATCTAGACGACTGAAGCCCCCGCTTTCGGCGGGGGCTTCAGTCGTCTTCGCGTCTACCGGTCGGTCCGCGCGTCAGCTCGCCCGGTGGATGGGGTGGACTCGGGAGAGGGCGCGTTTGGCTTCGGCGAGGGAGATCATCTGGTCTTCGTCGTCGATGTCGGCGACGGCTGCTTCGGCCCATTCGCGCAGAAGGGTGGAGACCCCTACCCGACGTTCGTCGGCGAGGGATTTCAGGCGGCTGTGCAGGCCGAGGGGGAGCCGGATCGACGTGGTCACCATGATGTCTTCGTTGACGGGAAGACGTGGTGGGGCATCGGTGGGCTCGTCGGAGAAACTCAGCCGATCCATGAAGTCGGCGAGTTCTTCTTTGCTGGACGGAAGTCCTGGCTCGCTCATGATCGGGTCTCACTTTCCCACTGCTCGAATTGCGCCAGTTCCTCGGCGCGCATCGTGCGTGCGCCGATGATCACCCACGTCCAGTCCTCCCGTTGTCGCATCACCACGATCAACGGGCGGCCGGCTGTGGTGCGCCCCCACACCGTCAGGACGGTCACCTGGCCGTCGAAGGCCGGGCGTGGCCACCGTCGTGACGCTGCGAGGACCTGCCGAACCTCGCTGGGTTCGATGCCGATCAGGTGAGCGATCGCCCAATCAGGCCACTCGAAACCCATAAGTCCATAATACGCATGTAGTACGGCTGGTGGAAGGGCAGGCAACGCGAGATCGCCCCTACCCGCGCCGGTACACGGCGGGGTAGGGGCGATCGACTATCTCGAGTGGGCTATTTCAGCGCGACGCGCACCCCGTTGGAGAAGGCTGAATCGTGGAACACTATTGCCGCCGGTTGGGTGCCGGTCGGCACGTCGAAGGCGATGACCACGGACTTCTTGTTGCCTGGATTGATCTGTCCGGTCAAGTCCGGGTTGACCGCGAACTCGGCCATGGTGTCGTTGGCGTATTCCTTGCCGGCAGTGTCGATCAGCTTCTGATTGTCGCCGAAATAGGACTGAGCCTCGCTGCCGATATTGGTGACGTCGACGCGGACGAGGATGTATTCGCCCTGCGCGGTCTTCTGGCTGAACTGGTTGTCCCCCACGGTTGTCACCGGCGGATCCACCTCGGTGACTACAAAGGCGAATTTGCCGTCGCGAACCTCGGAACCGGCAGGCGCGGCCGAGGAGGCTTTGGCGCTGCTTTCGTTCATCTCGTCGCCCGCCTTGTTGAAGACGGCGACGCACCCGCCGCACACCACCAGGATCAACGCGAGCACGCCGAGCAGGACCCACAACCACACTTTGCTCTTCTTCGCGGGTGGCTGTGGCGGATACGGTTGCCCGCCGCCGTACGGCTGACCGCCGTACGGCTGACCGCCGTACGGCGGCTGGTTGCCAAAATTCGGTTGTCCCTGGGGCGGTTCCTGCGGATTCGACAAGCTCGTCCTCCCGATTCGGCGGTCGTCCACCATGCGGAATTCGTTCGGCGGATTCCAGCCGAATTCTGACAGCGCCGCTCCGGCGGTCGTCGGCATTCGGTGGATCGCTCGGTTCTGAACACCAGATATAGGGGTTGCGCGGACCTCGAGCCGGTTTGAGGGCACGGATGCCGACGAGTTCCCTCTCGGTCACCGGTGCACGAGAGGGCTCGCCCCACGCCGTACGCTCGAGCGATGGGCAACGAGGTCGCGCGGCCGCTGTCGGCGTCGGAGCGGTGGTTCTGGCTCGTCGATCAGTTGTCGCCGGCGAATTGTGTGGTCCGATTGCGGGTGCGCGGCCCGATCGGCGCTTACCGGTTGGAAGAGGCCGCTGACGCGCTGGTCGCGGAATTTCCGCTGCTGCGGACAACGGTTGTCGACGGCCCGCGTTTCGCCCCGTCCGCCGACCCGCATCTACCGGTCCTGCACCGCATAGTCGACGACCCCGACGAGTGGCGCACGGTCTTCGACGAACAGCTGGCCGAGCCCGTCGACCTCGCGACGGCACCGGGGCGCCTCATCGATTTGGTGTGGCGCCCAGGCACTTGCGAGGAACGACACGACCTGATCCTCGTGTTGTCCCACGTGGTGCTCGACGGCCGTTCGATGACGTCGCTGGGTTGGCGAATCCTCGCTTACGCCTTCGGATCTCCCGTCCCCGCCGGCTCTCGCTCGCCGATCCCGGCCCCCGACGATCTCATCCCGCCCGCGTACACCCGCCTCCTACGCTGCCTGCGCACCAACCTCACCGGCCAGCTCACCGCGATGGCCCGCCGCCCGACCAGCCTGCCCGGCACCCCGCCACCACTCCCGATCCGCCGCACCCGCACCGTGATCCGCACCATCGAGGGCGACACCCTCACCGAGCTGCGCACCCGCTGCCACGAGCACGACGTCACGATCAACGCCGCGCTGACCGCCGCCCTGGCCGGCGCCCTCGGTGAACTTGCCCTCCGGCCCTCCGGCGTCGCGGGCATCGGCATTCCGGTCGACGTCCGGTCCCGCTTGAACCCGCCCCCGGCCGACGACGAGCCCGGCATGTTCACCGCGGTGGTCCCCACTTTCGTCCCCTACGGCCCTGCCCATTCCCTCTGGGAGGCGGCTCGCGCGGCGAAAACCCAACTGCGCCGGCGGCTGGCGAAGAACAACGATCTCACCGCCCTTGCCGCGATTCGCTACGGCTGCCCCCGTTCCCTCGAATCCGGCAGGCGCACCATCGAACTCATCGACCGCCGAGCCCCGTGGAATGTCACGCTCAGCAACCTGGGCAGGCTGTCACCGCCCGAAACTCCTGAGCCGCTGGACATCACGGCGCTGACGGTCGCCGGAACGAACTCCTGCGCCAGTGCGCTGACGGTCGCGGTAGCCACTCTCGGCACCACGATGTCGATCACCTTCTGTTACGTCGACACCATGCTCCCCCGGGCGACCATCGAAACCCTCGCCGACCGCACGCTCCGCTCGGTGACCCGCTGAGCCGTAACCGTCATTGCGCGCACCGAGCCCAGCAGTGGGCGGGGCTCAGGCGAGCAGCCTGCCCACGAGCTTCCGCAGCGCCGCGCGGTCCGGTTTGTTCGTCCGCCCGCTGACCGGAATTCGATCCACCACCACGATGTCGTCCGGGACGGCGGTGGTGTCGATGACCTGCGGCAGCCGTTGACGAAGTAGGGCCGCGATGTCGTCTGCCCCCGGTTCGGCGACAACGGCGAGCACGATCCGCTCATCGCCGATCTCGTCCGGCAGGCCGACCATGATCGCCTCGCGCACTCCGTCGATCGCGGTGATCACCGGCTCGTACAACCCCGGGTAGATATTGGTCTTCCCCCGGATCATCATGTCCTTCTTGCGTCCGGTGAGGACGAGTTCCGTGCCGTCCCACCGTGCGAGGTCCCCGGTCGCGATCTCGGTCAGCGGCTCCGCGCCGAGATACCCGCGGCACAGGTTCGGACCCGACAGCAGGAGTTCCCCGTCGTCGGCGATCCGCGCCTGCACACCCCGCACCGGAGCGCCGAGCAGATCCCCGTCGTGCGCGAGCTTGGCGGTGCCGGTCGCGATCGCCACCGGCAGGATCTCCGTCATCCCGTAGATCGCGAGAAACTCGGTGTCGGGCAACGATTTCCGTGCCCGGCGCAGGAGTGCGGAGGTGACCGGCGCACCGCCTAGGGCCACTTGACGTAGATTCGGCGGCGGCTCGAGGTCGCCGGCTTCGATCGCGTCGAGCGCGACAGCGAGATCGGCCGGGGTGTAGAACGTATGCGTCGCACTCCGCAGATTTCGCGTGAATCGCACGGGATCGATGTGGGTCCCGAACCGTGGATACCGGGGCATCGCCCACCGTGCCCCCGCCATCAACGCGGGCAGACCCATCATGAGCTGCTCGGTGTGCAGGAAGGCGCCGGGCGCGAGGCTGGTCTTTCCGCCCATCGCGGCGAGCCCCGCACTCAGCGAAGCACGGGTGTGCACAACGGCTTTCGGATCGTCCGTCGTCCCGGAGGTGAAGACGATCAACGCCGCTGCCTCGGGATCCGCGGCAGGCAGGGCGGTCTCGCGTGCGTCACCGGTGAACCGCCGCAACGGAATCGACCCGAACGGCGTACCGGGCAACCACACTCCGCTGTGGATATGGCGAACATCGAGCGCGCCGAACCGCGGCAGTTCCAGCCCCTTCTCGCGGCCGAATCCGGCGAGGGGACCACTCACCGCGTACAGCAGTGATTCCGTTGCGGCCCAAGTGGGTTCGACCAGGCCGACTCGCTTGGTGAAGAGCTCCGGCCCGACGCCGGGATCGACGAACACGATCGTCCCGCCCGCTGCGATCACCCCGAAGATCACCAGCACCGACGACACACTCGGCCGGATCGAGAACAGCATTCGATCGCCCGGGGCGAACCCCGCCTCGCTGAGATTGTGTGCCACCCGGCCGATGGAATCCACCAGCTCCCGGTAGGTGAGCGCGCGCTTGCCGACCGTGCCGAGCGCCGATGCGTCCGGAATCCGTTCGGCTTGCGCGGCAAGCCGTGCGAGAAAGTCGGTCACCGAATATCGACCACGTCGGGCCGATACCGATGATCGGCGTACCAGGCCAGTGTCTTGCGAATACCCCAGGCGCGCACTCGCCGATTCGAGCCGTGCACCCGCACGTCCCGGCGCAAACCATAGTCGGTGGTGATCGTGCGCACCGCGTTGACCAGCGCCCGGTCCTCGTGGAGATCCTCGATCGCGGTGCGCGGGAATCCGCCTGCGGCAACATACAATTCGGCGGTGATGGCCATATTGCACCCCGGCGTCATCACATACGGTCCGAGATATTTCGGATCCCGGTTGCCCGAGCGCACCTTGCCGAACGTCGAGGCCACTTCCAGTGCCACCCGAATGATCGTGCGGTCGATCCAGGAAACGCCTTCGTCGGTGCGCGGAATCAGCTGACCGCTGACCAATCGCAGCCCGGAGCCGAACCCGGCCTTGATCCGCTGGGTCCAGTCGGGGGCGGGCAGGCAGTCGGCGTCGGTGCGCGCGAGGTAGGTGGCGCCTCGGGAGATCGCGTAGCGCATCCCGGTATCGGCGGCGGCGCCGGTGCCCTTCTGCTGCTCGTCGATCACCACGATGCGCGGCAGTGGATGGGCGGCGGCGAATGCCCGCACCACCTCGACGGTGCGGTCGGTGGAGTTGTTGTCGACCACGACCACCGTGAAATCCGTGTCCTGTTGCGCTGCGATGGCATCCAGGGTGCTGCCGATGCCGCGTTCCTCGTCGAAGGCGGGAATCACCACCCACAGATCACTCACGCGTCCTCCAGCAGCCGGTCGAGCCCGCCGGCCTGGTCGACCCAGCGGTGGAAATTGTCCAGGCCGGTCGCGAACGGCACCTCCGGTCGATAGCCCAGTTCACGGGCGGCGCGCGAGATGTCATAGGTCGCCGACCGGGTGACCAGCGCGACCGCGTACCGCGACAGCGGGGGAGTCCACCGCTGCGCGACCGCCGGTATCCGCCACAGTGTTTCGATCGCCGCCAAGGCCCCGCCGAGCACCGGTGCGGGCACCGTCACGCTCGGTCCGGCCAACGAGAACCGCGCGGCCACCGCGTCCAAGGTCGCCCATACCGACACCGGCTCCGCGTCGGCGACGAAATACGCACGCCCACCGACCTTCTCGGCCGTCAGCGCGAGAGCGGCGGCGTGGACGAGGTGGTCGATGTAGCACAGCGAAGCCCGTATATCGCGCCCGCCGGACAGATCCGGCAACCGCCCCGCCCGCAACTTCGCCAGAATCTGCACGATCGGCCCGTGCCGGTCGCCGGGCCCCCACACCGCGCGCGGCCGCAACGAACACGTCGTGAACTCCGGTGTATCGGACGCCAGCACCAACTGCTCGGCGACGGCCTTGGTCTCGCAATAGCTGTTCAGAAATCGCGCGGGGTAGGGCACGGTCTCATCGATCCCCACCTGATCCCCACCGCCGGGCGCCATCAACGCACTCGGACTCCCGATGAACACGAACCGCCGTACTCCGGCCGCCGCGGCCTCCTGCATCAGCCGATCGGTCCCGGCCACGTTCACCGCGAAAAAATCGGCGGGCCTGCCGAATTCACCGAGCAGGGCCGCCGCGTGCACAACGGCGCGCACCCCGGCCACCGCCGCGGCCAGCGCACCCGCGTCGGCGAGATCGGCCACCGCCACCTCGACACCCTCCGGCGCCGAGGCAGGATCGCGAACCATCGCCCGCACCGGCACCCCGCGCGCCACCAGCCCGCGCGCGATCGCCCCGCCGACGAACCCGCTCGCGCCAGTCACCAGCACTGTCATCGCGCCACGTTATCCCGTCGACGATCGCGCGAAGCCGCAGCCGGACGGTGCCGCCTCGGTCACTGTTCGCCCTCGCCCAGCGTCTTCCACCAGGTAGCCCCGAGCAGCATGGTCATCACGGCCGCACGACGACCCGAGATCCCCCGTTCAGCGGCTACTTTCCGGGCCGCTGGAATCTGCGCGGCGTGCACCCCGACGCTCAGCACCACATCGATCCAGAAGGCCGTCCGCAGCCACCGGGCCCGGAACGGCCGCACGACCCCGACGATCAGGAATATCCAGCCGATCACCGGAATCGACCGCAGCGCCAGCACGGCTCCCGGGCCGGGTACCGCGACCGAAGTACCGGCCGCCGCGCGATGGCGACCATGTCGCGGCGCACTCACCGGATCCGGAACAACATGCAGAGACCGTGTCACCGCACACCAACCCCTCGATAGGTCACTGCCGCCGCGGTGGGTCCACCGTCGGCGGCGACGAACAGCAACGGCCGTTCGGCCAGTCCCGCGTCACGGGCCGCCACGAACGCGGCGGTCAACGCGGAAGTGTGCGCGTCGGCGGCGAAGTCGTCGGTCACCACCGCGCCCACGCCGAGCTGGGCCGCCAGTTCGCCGGCGAAGTCCGCTGTCGGTTTACCGCACAGCAGCACCACCTGTCCGGCGTCGATACCGTCCGCCGCCAGCGCTTCTCGCGCCGCGACAGCGGCGTGCTCGACCAGTTCCGCTGTCCCGGTGAGCAATTCCACCGTCAGCGAGGAACGCCCTTCGGCTCCCATCGCGGACAGCTTCACGTATCCCTGCGGGTCGGGCAGTACGTCGCCGGCACTCACGTGGACTCCGCCGAAACCCGCGGCTTCGGCGGAATTCTCGAGCACGAAAGCCGCCCCGACCGGCTCGAACGCGAACTCCACATCGGCCCGGCCCGACGGATGCGCGTCGCCCGACACGACGACCACATGTCCCGTGGGCAGATCTGCCAGCAGCGAGGCGGCCACCCCGACCGCGTTCACCACCCCGCAGGCACCGTTCATCAGATCGAACGACAAGCACGGCACGTCACCGCGTCGATAGTCCAGCCCGATCCCCGCGGCCTGCTGGATCAGCGCCGCGACCGCCGGTTCCACCAGGTTCGCATCGCGATAGACCCCCACATTGATCAGTGCGTCGACCTGCTCCGGCGGACAACCGGCTGCCGCTAACGCGTCGCGCGCGGCGCTTGCCGCCTGTCCCACCGAGCTGACTCCGCCGCTGCGCGTCACTGCCGAAGAAATGATGATTCCCATACTGTCCTATACCCGCAGATCGCCGATTGTCACCGACAAGAATCCGGCGACCACCCCGGAAGCCGCCGGTACCAGCAGTACTTTCGACCCCGGCTCGATCAAGCCCTGCCGCAACGCGTCGTGCAGCACCACGAAATGTGAGGTCGACGCGGTATTGCCGTATCTGTCCAGCACCGCGAGTCCCGGCGGCATCGCCGCGTCGAATTCGCGCTCGGCGATCTTGTTGATCAATTCCACAGCGGGGCCGCTGAACTGGTGATGGATCAGGTAGTCGTAGCCCTCCTCGGCGAAGCTGGAACCGCGCGCGGCCAGGAACTCCAGCTGCCGCGAGGTCCACAGCAGGTACCGGGACTCGTTGTGCATCGCCCGATTGTCGGTGTAGAGCGCGACTCCCGGCCCCTGATCACTGGGCATCCCCAAGCACAGCTTCGCGAACGCGGCGCTGGTGTTGAGCTCCACGTAGTCGAGCCCTGGCCCGTCGGTGCCGTCGAGCAGTACGGCCGCCCCGGCGTCGCCGACGGTGAGCGAGGCGAACTGCGGGTCGTACTTCTGCGAGATCTCCCGCACCGCGGTGTCGGCGATCGGCGTGATGCACTCCCCGGACACCACCATGCCGCGACGCACGGCACCGGATCGAATCATCCTGTCCAGCAGCAGAACTCCGGTCATCATCCCGGCACACGCGTTGGACACGTCGAAATGGATCGCCCTGTTCGCCCCGAGCGCGGTGCGCAGCATCAGGGCGAACGACGGTTCCAGGCAGAAGTCCTCGCCCCGGGTGCGGGTGATCGAGCAGGAGATGATCACATCCAGATCGGCGGCGTCGTAGCGCGAATTGCCCAGTGCGCTGCGGGCGGCGGCCAAGGCGATGGTGAAGGAGTCCTCGGATTCGCCGCGTACCCTGCGCGCCCTGACTCCGCTGACCTTCTCCAGATCCAGCGGCGCGTCGACGGCCAGCTGCGCCAGCAACTCCGCCGTGGTCACTTCTCTGGCCGGCAGATACGCGCCGACGGCTTCGATTGTCGAACTCACCATGCTTGTTCACTTCCAGATATCGCGTGATGCACAGATCACCACCAGCGCATCTCGTCGATCCTAGCCACAGACCTTCACTAATCGGGCGTGCTCGATTAGATTCTGCCGGGGTGTGGAGCTCCGCCCGACGCCATGAACTAACCCTACTCGCCGCTGGTCAACCCTGGTTGCCTGGATTATTGCTGCTGGGACGGTTCGCGCGGCCGATCCGCAAGGTGCCCGAACTCGGCTGGTTCGTCGCCGACCCGCTGGTGGCCCGCCAGATCTACAACGACAGCACCCATTTCAGCATCGTGTCCGAGGGCGCGGCCGGGCACTGGTGGGCGCAGGTCATCGGCGACTGGGTCGAGGATCTGTTCGAGGGTCCCGGCCATACCGACCTGCGGACCAAGGTGCGCGACCTGTTCACCCTCGGCCACACCGATGCCCTGGTCGCGCGCGTGATCGGCCCCGACCTGCGTGACCTGCGCGAACGCCTGGCGGCGGGGGAGACCGTCGACATCGCCGCCCGCGCGCAGATCCTGGTCGGCCGCAGCGTCTCCGACCTGGTCGGCATGCGCCCCGAAGACATCGCCGCGGCCATCGGCGGCGACTACACCGACGATCAGGACGCGCTGTTCCTGCGCCTGTTCCACCACGTCGAAGAACTGGTCAACCTGGGTTTCGGCACGATGGCCTCGACCACGCTCGACCCGGTGGCGCTGGCCCGCGCCCGTGAGCTGGCGACCCAGCTCGCCGTCAACGTTCCCGACGCGTACGCCCGCGCCGATCCCGACACCACCCTCGGTCGCTGCCGTGAACTGGGCCTCGACGTCGAGCACGCGGGCGGCCTGGCGATCCTGATGGCCGTCGCGGGCACCGACACGCTCGCCAGCGCCATGACCAGAATGGTCGCGATCATGCACGACACCGGCCAGCACCGCGCCCTGCTCGCCGCTCCCGATCGCCTCCCCGACGCGGTCCGCGAGACCCTGCGCGTCACGAGCCCGGCCTACCTCGTCGGCCGCTCGGTCACCGAGGACGTCCGCGTCGCCGACCGCGACCTGCGCGCCGGCGAACACGTCAAGATCCTCACCTGGACCATCAACAACGCCGCGGGCGAGTTCCGCGTCGACCGCGACTACAACCCCGAGACCCGCCAGCTCTGGTTCGGCGGCGGCCGCCACCTCTGCCTCGGCGCACAGCTCGTCCACTCCGAACTCACCGCGCTCCTCGAAGCCTTGACGGCCGCCGGTCGCCCCTGGGAAATCGTCGAACGTCGCTATCGCAGAAAGGTTTTCATCCCTACCTACGAGAAGCTGCGCATCCGGCTCGCGCGCTGAACAGCACAATGGCCCCGTCCGGGTGGACGGGGCCATCGCGACGACGACTACTGGTTTTCGGGCGCGTTGATCCGGTTGTGGAAGCCGATGCCGATGGCGATCGCGGCGGGGACGCCGGTCAGCACCAGGCCGGCGGCCGCACCCAGCGGGATGCCGACGGCGGCACCGGCGAGGCAGCCCGCGATGCCGGTCGCGCCGCCGAGGGCGAGCACCGGGACGCCGAGAACCAGGCCGCCGACGCCGCCGATGGCGCAGCCCGCGAGGCCACCGGTGAGGGTGCCGACGAGGGTGCCGATGGCGGTGATGATGCCGAACTGGGTGGCTGCGGCGCCGACGGCGTCGTCGAAGGCGTCCTGCCGGACGACGTCCTTCAGCAGGGTCGACGGGCGGGCCGAGGCCACGTCGGTGCGCGGGGTCAGGGTGGCGCGGGTGCCGTCGATGGCGGCGTCGATCGGGTACTCGAGGTCGTCGATCGTGTAGGCGAGCGGCAGGGCGGCGACGATGTTGCCCTGGTTGTCGCGCACCTGGAACTGGTTGTTCTCGGTGGTGAGCGAGCCCGCGTCGGTCTCGACGACGACCGCGTCGCCCTCGATGCCGGTCTTCCAGTTGATGCCGGGCAGCACCTGGTTCACACCCTGGTTCACGCCGTCGAGGAAGGCCGCGACGGGCGCGGGAGCAGGCGCCGGAGCGGCGTGCGACGTGCCGGTGGCAACGCCGAGCGCGGCGATGACGAGTGCGGAGGTTGCGGCAACCTTGCTGATGTTCATGAATGCAGTCTTTCCCTCAATGGCGATGCTCCCTGGGGAGCGCAGGCCCTCGATCGAGCACCCATGATCAAGTGTCCAACTGTTTGTTGCTGAAATGTAACTTAAAAAGTCATAAGAGTTCAAAACGGACAGTGACGTGCGTCATTGCCGGTGAATTCGATGAGCTGTGAACAACTTTCGCTCACAATTCATCGGCCGTGATCTGAAGCACATCAATGTCGAAGTCCTGTCACCAGCCGCAACCGTCGTGCGAGGTCGGAGGCGAATACCCGTTCGGGGTCGACTCGGTCCCTGATCCGGCGCCATTCGGCGAGCCGCGGATACATCGTCGCGATCATCTCGGGTGTCGTCCGTGATTCCTTCGCGAGGTACAGGCGGCCACCCGCCGCCCGCACCCGTTCGTCGAGGTCCACGCAGAAGCGGTCGAGCCCGCTGGTGAGCGCGAAGTCCAAGCTCAGCATGTATCCGGGATGCGGCCACGACAGCGGCGCCGGGTTGCTCGCCCCCATCCGTTTGAAGACGTTGAGGAACGAGTGGTGCCCCGACTCGGCGATGGTGCGCACCGCGTCGGCCAGCTGCTGTTCGGCCCCGAACGGCATCGAGAACTGATACTGCAAGAATCCTCGCTTGCCGTACGCCCGATTCCATTCGCCGAGCAGGTCGAGCGGATGATAGAACTGCGTCAGGTTCTGGATGCGCCCACGGGCCCGCCGGGGAAACAGGCGATGAGCGGCCTCGGCGGCGATCCGGGTGGTCACCGAATTGACCATCCCGTTCGGAAAGATATCGGGCACCGTGAACAATTGTGGGGCATCGAAATTCAAGGGTTTGCTACGCAGTCTCGACGGCAACTGGTCGACGGTGGCCAGCGAGCCTCGGCTGAATCCGGCCCGCCCGAGTTTCGCCCCGGTGGAAATGGTGTCCGGCACCGCCATCGAGTAGTCGTACCCGTCGTCGGAACCGCCGGTCAGCAATTCCATCGTTTCGTCGAGATCGCGCGTGCGGTCGTTGTCGACGAGGAAATACGCGGTCTCGGTGTGCTTCAACCGAACTCGCGCGCCGACGATGATGCCGGTGAGTCCCATCCCGCCGACCGTCGCCCAGAACAGCGCCGAGTCGGGCCCCTCCGGCGTCAAGGTACGCACCGATCCGTCGGCGGTCAGCAGATCCATCGACACCACGTGATTGCCGAAGCTGCCCTGCGAATGGTGGTTCTTGCCATGGATATCCGCGCCGATCGCCCCACCGACCGTCACCTGCCGGGTGCCCGGCAGCACCGGGACCCACAGCCCGAACGGCAGTGCCGCCCGCATGAGCGTGTCCAGGCTGATGCCCGCGTCGACCTCGACGATCCCGCTGTCGGGATCGATGCTGTGGATACGGTCCAGCGCGGTCATGTCGACCACCAGCCCGCCCGCGTTCTGCGCCGGATCCCCGTAACTACGTCCGAGTCCGCGCGCGATCACCCCGCGCGGCCCCGCGGTCCGCACCCGTTCGGCGATCACCGCGATGTCGGGGGTGCGCAGCACTTCGGCGACGGTCGGTGCGGTGCGGGCCCATCCGCTGAGGCTTCGGCACGCGCTGACTGGATTCGGTTGCGTGAAAGTCACAGGGGCTCACGCTAAAACGGGTTCCTGTGCGCAGCCTGAGGTAATCGTGCGGTTATTGCGGAGATGCCTGCCGCGGGGTGAGGATGCCTTCGCGCATCGTGGCGACGCGGGTGCAGGCGGCCGCGAGGAGGGGCTCGTCGTGGCTGATCAGCAGGACGCCGAGGTTGTCGTCGGCGCGGGTCATGACCAGGCGGATGATGGTGGCGGTGGTGGCGGCGTCGAGCATGGCGGTGGCTTCGTCGAGGATGAGGTAGCGGGGGTTCTGGGCGAGGGCGCGGGCCAGGCAGGCGCGCTGGAGCTGGCCGTCGCTGAGGGCGTGGGGGTGGCGGTCGAGGAGGTCGGGGGTGAGACCGACAGCGGTGGCCAGCGCGGTGAGATCGGGGACCGAGGCACCGCGGATGCGGGCGGGTTCGGCGATGATCCGGGCGAGAGTGAAGTGGGGATTGGTTGCGGCACGGGGGGATTGAAAGACCATGGCGATGCTGCCGCGAGCCCGTCGGGGTGCCTGTCCGTCGACGGTGACGGTGCCGGAGGTGGGCGTCAGTAATCCGGCCATGGTTCGCGCCAGCGTGGTTTTCCCCGATCCCGAGTCGCCGGTGATGCCGATGATCTCGCCCGGAGTGATCCGCAGGTCGACCCCGCGGATGACGGATTCCGAGCCGTAGCCCGCGGTCATGGAGTCGGCGATCAGCATCAGGACCTCGGTCGGCGAATCATGCGCGGCTGCTGGGGAATCAATCGCGTCGGGCCACCCGCGTAGGGGCAGATCTCGGACAGGTTCGTCAGCGCTCGTGGGGGATGGGGGAGCGGGTGCAGGCCGTGTTCGGGCAGGGCGGCGAGCAGGTCGCGCGTGTAGTCGTGCCACGGATCGTCGAGCACGTGCGCACCGGGGCCGACCTCCATCAGGCGTGACGCGTACATCACCGCGACGGTGTCGGCGATGCCCGCGCGGATCAGATGGCCGAGATCGTGCGTGATCAGCAGGACCGCGGCGCCGCTGTCGGCGCACTCGCGCAACAGTTGTCCGATCTGGTCGGTGCGTGAGCGATCGAGTCCGGAGGTCGGTTCATCGGCGATGATCACCTCGGGATCGCCCGCCAGCGCCGCCGCCACGGCCGCCCGCTGGGCCATCCCGCCGGAGAGCTCGTGCGGGTACAGGTCGAGCGCGGTGCGGGCGAGCCCCGCGCGATCGACGAGGTCAGCGGGGGTGTGCGCGGTGCCGAGGGCGGTGATCGTCTCCTGGAGCTGGGAGCCGACGGTCCGCACGGGAGTGAAGGAGGTGCTCGGGGATTGGGGCACCAGCGCGATATGGCGGCCGCGATAGGAGTGCTCGCCGACGAGGATGTCGATCGGTTCGTCGGCGGAGTCCGCCGGACCGTCCACACGCAGGTGGATGGACCCGGTGGTGACGGCATCGTGGGGCAGCACGCCCATCACCGCACCGGCGACAATCGACTTCCCGCACCCGGATTCGCCGACGAGTGCGGTGACGCTGCCCGCTTCGATGTCGAGCGACAGCTCGGTCACCGCATGCACCACATCACCCCGGCCGACCGGAATCCGGACGGTCAGCGCATCGATCGACAAGCGGGTGCCCCGACCTCCACGGTGGGCGTCGAGCAGTGCGTCCGCGGTCTCACTAGGGAGGGAAGGTTCTGTCATCGCGGCATCCTCGACGGTGTGGGTGGGGCGAGAAGTCCGCGCAGCGACGACCCCGCGACAGCGACCGCCACCGTCGTCAGCACCAGGAATCCGGCCGGGAACGCCAGCGTCCACCACCCGCCCAGAAGCAGCGAAGTGCGCGCTTCCTCCAGCAGGGTGCCGAGGCTCGGTTCGTGCGGCGGCAGTCCGAACCCGAGGAACGACAAGGTCGACTCGTGCCAAATCGCGTGCGGGAGAAGCAGAACCACCGCGATCAACGCCTGCGGGGCGACAGCGGGCAGCAGATGCCTGAGCAACAGGTGGGTGCGGCTCGCGCCCGCGAGCACCGCCGCGGACACGTACTCGCGTTCGCGCAGACTCAAGCTCTCCGCCCGCACGATCCGCGCCACCTGCACCCAGTGCGTGAGTCCGATCGACAGCACCACCGCCAGCGCGTTCCCCCGGAACAGCGCCACGATCACGATCCCGAGCAGCAGATGCGGCAGCGCGTTGGCGGTATCGGCGAACCGCATCACCACCCGGTCCACCCACCCGCCTGCCAGCGCCGACACCGCACCGACGAGCACGCCGATCACCGTCGACACGGCCGCCGCGCACGCCGCGACGATCAGCGAGGTCCGCAGCGCCGCCGCGATCCGCACGAACAGCGACCGCCCGGCCGAGTCGGTCCCGAACCACCACTGCCCCGACGGCGCCTGCCGCGCATGCGCGAAATCGGTCAGCCGATCGTCGACCCCGCCCACCCACGGCACGATCACCGCGTACAGCACGACCGCGAACAGCACCGTTAGCGCGAGATACAACCGTCGCTCCGCAGCCCCGTGCGTGCGGTCGCGCCACCGCTCAACCATCGGCGCGCACCCTCGGATCGAGCAGCACCACCGCGACATCGGCGAGCAGCGACCCGAGCATCACCGCGCAGGTCGTGCCGACAGTCAGCACGGCAAGCAGCGCCATGTCCAGATCCTTCGCCGACTGCACGAACGCGCCCGCGATCCCCGGCCACGAGAAGATCTCCTCCACCAGCACCGCCCCGACCACGACCTCCGGCAATCGAGCGCCGAGGATCGTCACGAACGGGGCCAGCGAGGTCGGCAGAATGTGCCTGCGGGTGACCGTCGCGGTGTCGATGCCGCGCGTGACGGCACCGACCACGAAATCCTCACCGCGATTGCCCGCCACCGATTCCCGCACGGCCAGCAGGAGCCACGGCACCTGCGAGAGGGCCAACGCGGCAGCGGGCAGCACGAGATGTCGTGCCACCTGACCGGCTCCGACCTCGGCCCCGGCGTCGGTGAGCCCGGCAGGCGGCAACCAGCCGAGTCCGACCGCGAACACGCCGATCGCGGCCAGTGACACCACGAACGGCGGCAGCCCCTGCATCACCACACACGACGCGGTGACCAGCCGATCGATCACTCCACCGCGATGCATGCCCGCCCAGACGCCCGCGCCGAGCGCGACGGCGACCGCCATGCTCATCGCGACCACCACCAGCAGCACCGTCCACGGAATCCGTTGGGCGAGCAGGGTGCTCACCGGCTGGGCGAACCCGCGGGAAACACCGAGATCGCCGCTGAACAGGTCGCCGATCCAGCGTCCGTAGAGCTGGTACCACGACGCGTCCAGCCCGAGCCGGTTCGTGAGCAACGCCCGATCCGACGCACTCGTCGTCTCGTAGCGAGCGCCGAGATAGCCGACCAGCGGGTCGAACGGTGACACCGCCGCCGCGGCGAAGAGCGCGGCCGACACCGCGGCGAGCACCGGAATCAACGCCGCCAGTCGCCACCCGACCATTGCCCGCAGGCCGCGTCCGCGAACGCGACTGCGCCCCATCAGCGGGTCCAGGTCTGCAGCGACCACCACGGTCCCCAGGTGACGCCGTGCGCGTGCGGCTCGAGAATCGGCCCCGACATCGTCCAGGAAGAATCCTTCACCACATAGGTGTGATCGAGATGGACCAGGAAGACGTGGCTCGGATCCTGGGCATACCGGCTCTGGACCTCCCGGTACGCGGCGGCGCGTACCGCGGGATCGACACTGCGCCGCGCGGTGTCGAGTTGCGCGTCGATCGCGGGATCCGCGTGCCTGCTCGCATTGTCGTACGGGCTGCCCGCACTCGGGTCGAGCAGCGGCGAGTGCAGGGTGTTGTAGGCCTGGGTGTCGGGATCGTAGGGCTCGCTCCCGCCGCCGAGCAGGATCCCGGCCTGTGCGATGCGCGGCTCGATCCGATCCCAGGACAGCGCCTCGAGATCGATCTCGATACCCACCCGCCGCGCATCGGAGGCGAAAGCCAGTGCGAGGTCACGGCGCAACGTGTCGGTGGAGTTGTACATCACGGTGAATCGCGCGCGCACACCGTCTTTCGCGCGCACGCCGTCGGCGCCGGTCCGCCATCGCGCACCCTCGAGGATCGTTTCGGCACGCGTGCGATCGAAGGCGAAAGCGACTGCCGGGTTGTGGGATTCGCCGTAGACCTCGGCGAAAGGCGTGTAGGCCGGGCGGCCGTGGCCGCCGAGGATGTTGTCGATCATCGCCTGGCGGTCCACCGCGTAGTTCAGTGCCAGCCGGACGGCCGGGTCCCCGGCGACCGGATCGCGCTCGGGCATCGACACACCGCGCCAATCCGCGGACATGTTGGCCTGCAACGACATCCGTGGTTCGAATGTGGCGGCCAGCAGGGGCGGCAGCGACGTTCCGTCGAGTTCACCGCCGGCCATCCGCTGCGCGCGGGTGTTGTCGTCGGGTACGTAGAGAACCGTCAGCCGCTTGACCGAAGGCGCACCACCCCAATAGCTTTCGTTCGCCTCGAACACCGCCCTCGTCGGCTCCAGCGCCGTGAGCCGATAGGGGCCGGTGCCGATCGGGGCGGTATTGAGCGGTGATTCGGTCGCGGGTCCCGGCGTGGCGACGGCCTCCGACGGCACGATCCCGATCAGCAGCTTGGCCGGGAACGCGGCATAGGGATGACGCAGGGTGAACCGCACCGTCAGCGGATCGACAGCGTCGACCCGGTCGATCATCGAAAACGACGACCGCACCTCCGAGGCCGACGCCGGATCCAGAATCGCCCGGTAGGTCGCCACCACGTCGGCGGCGTCGAACGCCGACCCGTCGCTGAACCGCACACCGGGGCGCAGCGGCGCCGTCCAGACAGTCGCATCGGCGTCGGGCGTCGGCAATGCCGTTGCCAGGGCAGGCTCGAAACCGGGCATGCCGGTGCCGCCGGTGAGCCGCAGCAATCCGTCGTAGACCTTGGCCTCGCCGGCCGCGCCGTACCCGGCGACCGGGTTGTACCCGCCGAGCTCATACGCGTCGGCGAGCACGAGCGAGTCGGTGGACCCGCTGTCGGGCGCTCCGCACGATGTCAGCACGACCGCCAGCGCGGCTCCTACAGCGAACAGCGGCCGAGTGCGCATCCATCATCCCTACATGTTTATCTGAACAGATGAACAGATAATAGTCGCGGGCGGTGCCGTCCTGTCCACTCGGCGATTAAGCTGGGCACCGCCATGGGAGAGCCACGCACACTGCACGGGTCGCCGGTCGAACTCGGCCGGCGCGCGATCGGCGACGTCGAGATCAGGGAATGGGCGCAGCGCTTCGACCTGCTGTCGGACCCCGGCCGCCTGGAAATCCTGCTGTGTCTGCACCGCTCGCCCGGCATCAGCGTCGGCGAACTGGCCGCCGCTGTCGGCCGCAACGAGAACGCGATCTCCCAGGCGCTGCGCGTGCTGCGGCACGAGGGGTGCGTCACCTCGAGTCGCGAAGGCCGATCGGTCACCAACCGGCTCACCGACCCGATCATCCACGAAATTCTGCACACCATCGGCGCCAAGCACTGACGTCGAGAGTCCGCTTCTCGGAGGCGATGACGGCGAAGGTCCTGTACGTGCTGACCGGTGCCGATCATTGCCGGGCACGTTGTCGTCGCGACACCGGTCAGAACCCCGCCTCGGCAGGCCCGCTGGCCGCGGCGGTGCTTGGCGCGCTGTGAATGCCTGTCGCTCAGCAGAACTCGGCGACCACTTCGTAGAGGGCGGGATTTGCGCGCGCGACCTGACGCGCCTGGTCGACCGAGGCGACGACCGTCGGATTGCGTCCGGCGGCCTCGCAGGCCTCGGCGCTGTCCCAGTGTGCGATGTTCACCAGCTGGAATCGCGAATCGGGCAGCAAGGCGCGGTGCAGGCGGACATCGCGGAAACCGGGGGCGGTGCGCATGTGCGCGGCCCGTTCGCGCCACTGGGCGACGAATCCCTCGATGTCGTCGGCGGAAACCTCGATCACATTGATGAAAGTGACACCCTGGTCGGTCATGGGGAGCTCTTGTTCGGTCACGCGGCGGATCCGGGACGCACGATCATGAGAACGACCACGGCCGTCCACAGCAGGTTGTAGATACCCGCGAGCATCGACAGCACCCGCAGGCGCTTGCCGTCGTCGGGCTGGTCGAGGGCCTCGCGCTGCATCGGAACGATCTGCACGGCGAGCAGCCCGCCTGCCACCGCGGTCGTCACCATCGCGGTGGTGATCCAGATTTCGTTCATCCGGCCCTGAATCGTGGCCAGCACGATGCCGATCACCGGCACGATAATGGCGAGTTTCGCGTAGTTCCCGGTGATCCGGTGCATGGCGGCCGCGACCGGCCTGCTGCGCACCGAGTCCGGATCGGGCGCGCCCGCGACCGGCGCGTACCGGGGAAAAAGACTGGTGGCGACCGCTGAGCCGCCGACGAAGACGATGCCCGCGAGCACATGCACGGACAACAAGACGTGTTCCAACTACCGACTCCCTCCGACCTTCAATGTGCTTGAAGCCTAGCTCGAGTTTCAGTCACATTGAAGGTCGGATTCGTCACGCCTCTGGTCGAGGGGGAATCGTCCCCGCGAACGCGTCGACGATCGCCGCTCCGACCCGCCGCAGAATCGGATCCGCATCCGCCCCGAACAGCTGGGTGTCCACCCGCGCCACCGCTTTACGCGCCTGCGCCAGCAGCTCCGCGCCCGCCTCCGTCAGCTCGATCGCCGACGCCGACCCCGCCCGCGCCGTCCGATCCTGCACCAAACCGGCCCCCACCAGCCCCTTCACCGCGGCATGCACACTTTGCACGCTCGTCCCCGACATCCGCGCCAGCTCGCTGAACGAGGCCCCCGGCACCCCATTGATATGCCCGAGCAACCCCAGCCGGGCCACCGTCAAATCCAGCGCCCCCAACTCGACCCCCAGCGCCGCCTCCACCCGCCGCGACATCGTGATCACCAAAATGCTCGGGCTCATAGCCGGCGGTCCAGGACGCTCGCTCTCGGTGGTCACCCCCTCATTTTCCCGCACGACACCCCGATAGTCGTGTTCCGGGAGCCGTATCCATCCCGCGCCCGCGAAACAGCCACGGGCCCAGCGAGTTCGCTGGGCCCGTGGCCGGTGCGGGAGCGGGACTATTTCAGTGCGACACGGGCTCCGTCGGAGAAAGCCGAGTCGTGGAATTCGACCGCGGTGGGGACGGTGCCTACCGGGACGTCGAAGACGAGGACCATCGAGGTCTTGTTGCCGGGGTTGATCTCTGCGGAGAGCTGGTCGTTGACGTTGATCTCGGCGGTGGTGTCGTTGGCGAACTCGCGGCCCTGATCGTCGATCAGCTTCTGGTTCGAGCCGAAGTAGCTCTGGGCGACGGTGGAGGTGTTGGCGACGTCGACGTAGACCAGGATGAATTCGCCCTGCGCGGTCTTCTGCAGGAACTGGTTGTCGCCGACGGTGGTGACCGGCGGATCCACCTTCGTCACCGTGAACCCGAACTTGCCGTCGCGTACTTCGGTCCCGGCGGGAGCCGCGACCGACTTGGTCTCCTCGGCCTTGGCGACCTCGTTGGCGGCGGTGCCGATCAATGCCGCACATCCGCCGAACAGGACGAGCACGGCCAGGACGAACCCGCCGAGCACCCACGGCCACACTTTCTTCTTACGCGGCGGCTGCGGGTAGTAGGGCTGGTGCGGGGCGGCGGGGTTGGTCGGGTACTGGGGATTGGTCATGACGATCGTCCTCTTCTGGGAAACGCTGTCGGTCGCCGTGGCGCGACCGATCGCGGCCTCGATGGGCCGTGCGGTGCGGGATGGTGCATCGACGAAGGAATCTGCAAGAACTGTTGTCTCGCAACGTTGTTCGTGTGCTGGAAGCGACTGTTCGGGTTGTTGCCGCTCCGTCGAAAAAGGACGCTACACCTACGCAACCGCAATAGCAACAGGGAAACAATGTTTTCACTGTGGACGATGAAAACATGTGTACTGACGTCGTCTTATGTCAACGATGATGTGTAAGGTTTGACCTTGACCAGAGGAGACCCCTTGTCAGACTCGACGCCCACCGTCGCCGCCGCCGAGATCTCCCGGCTGGCCGGCGTCACCCGTGCCACCGTGAGCAACTGGCGTCGCCGACACGCCGATTTCCCCGCGCCGGTACCGGGCGGCTCCGAATCGCGGCCGCTGTTCGACCTCGCCGAGGTGCAGCAGTGGTTGCGTGGACACGGTGTGACCGCGGCGGATTCTCCTGTTCAGCGCTTGCGTACGGTGCTGCGTTCCGAGGTCGCACCCGAGGATGTCGCCGGGCTGATGGCCTTCGTGGCGGACCCGGCAGTCGAGGTGAAGGGCGCGGCGCACGAGGCGGTGCGCGCGTCGATCGGTGAAGTCGGCGTACAGCAGACTCTGGCGGTGCTGGCCGAACGCGGTCTCGACGGTCCGAGTACCGGCATCTACCCGACCGATCAACCCGTCGCCGCGCTGATGGCCGATGTGCTCGCCGCGTCCGCGTCGCCCGCTCCGCGCTCGGTGCTCGACCCGGCGTGCGGCGGCGGAACCCTGTTGCTCGAGGCCGCTCGGATCGGCGCCGAACGGCTCGACGGTCAGGACATCCTGCCCGTGCAGGTGAGTCGCACCGCCGCGCTGCTCAGCACGCTCGCCCCGGGCGCCGAAGCGGATATCCGCGCGGGCGATGCTCTGCTCGCCGACGCGTTCACCGATGTCGAGGTCGACGCAGTACTGTCGAATCCTCCCTATTCGCAACGGGATTGGAGTGCCGATGAACTGGCGCTGGATCCGCGGTGGGTGTACTCGGTTCCTCCGCGCAGCGAATCCGAACTCGCCTGGGTGCAGCACGCCATCGCCCATCTGCACCCCGGCGGCACCGCTGTTCTGCTGCTGCCACCCGCTGTCGCGGCCAGGTCCTCGGGTCGGCGGATACGGATGGAACTGTTGCGGGCGGGCGCATTACGTGCCGTGATCGCTTTGCCGCCCGGCGCGTCGACACCGCGACAGGTAGGACTGCAACTGTGGGTCCTCCGCCGCCCGGGCAAGGGGAATCCGACCGACACCCTGCTGTTCGCCGACACGACCCGGTTGCCCGATCATGGTGGGGACCAACCGGATTGGCACGTCCTCGCCGAAACAGTCGTCACTGCGTGGCATGCCTTCGACAACGGCGACGACGCCACCGTCCCCGACGTGACCGCCGTGGTCCGGGTGATGGATGTACTCGACGACGACGTCGACCTCACGCCCGCGCGTCAGGTGCGCGCCGCCGTCGACCCGGAGAGTGCCTCGGCCTCGGCCCGTGGCGCCATCGGTCACCTCGGCGCGAACCTCACGGATCTGCATTCCGTCGTAGATGCTGTGCGCGAATGGGATTCGGCGCCCGGCACCGTGTGGCGCTATGTGGCGGTCGGCAACCTGATCGCGGGTAAGGCCGTGCGAATCGTCACCAGTACCCCCGACGCGGTCGCCGACGACGCCCCGCAACGACCGGTCCTCACCGGCCACGATCTGCTCAACAGCCGCGCCCCCTCCGGCCTCACCGCCCCCGGCGCCCCCGTCGGCGATCCGATCGAGGAAGGTGACGTCCTGGTCTCCCGTCTGCGCGACGACCACGGCGCCGCCCAGGGCACCCGCGTCGCCGAAGGCGCCGACATCGGCGCCGTCCCCGCACCCGGCGTCCTCGTCTTCCGCACCGACCCCACCCGCATCGACCCCTGGTTCTTCGCCGGCTTCATCGGCAGCCCCGACAACGCCGCCGCCATGTACGGCACCACCACCATCCGCCTAGACCCCGCCCGCCTCCGCATTCCCATGCTCCCCCTCGCCGACCAGAAGACCTACGGCGCAGCCTTCCGTCGCCTGCACCACCTTCGAGTAGCCGCCCACACCACCGCCACCGCCGCCCACCGGGCCGCCGACCTCATCGCCACCGGCCTCACCGCGGGCGCCCTGGAGCCCCACCCCGAAAACTGACCGGCCCGCATCGTGCGCGCTGTCGGCTCGACGATGCCGTCGCCGGTGGACGGCGCGCAGTATCGTGCGGTGGACCGTGTCGGGTGTCGGGTCGGAGGTTGGGGTGCGCGAGGTCATCGACGGGCGGTATGAGATCTCCGGGGCTTTGGGGGCAGGCGGGATGGGGCAGGTCCTGTCGGGGTACGACGTGGTGCTGGATCGGGCGGTGGCCGTCAAGCGGATCGCGGTGGGGCAGTTCGCGTCTCGGGCCGACCTGGCCGAGGAGTTCGTTGCCCGGTTTCGGCGGGAGGCCAGGGTGACCGCGCGGATTCGGCATCACGGTGTACCGCAGGTGTTCGATGCGGTGCTCGACAAGGATGCCGAGAGTGTGTATCTGGTGATGGAGCACATCGATGGCGTGACATTGCGGGACTTCGTGTCCGGGGTGGGGATGCTGCCGATCGAGTACGGGGTCGCCGTCGCGGCGCAGATCGCGACGGTGCTGTCGCATGCCCATGTGTTGCCGGTGGTGCATCGCGATCTGAAACCGGCGAATGTGCTGGTGGCAGGCGATGGGACAGTGAAGGTGATCGACTTCGGGATCGCGGCGCTGCTCGATGGGAGTACGAGCCGGATCACCCGGACCGGGTCGGTGCTCGGGACGGCCGCGTATATGTCGCCGGAACTGGTGAACGGGCAGGATGTCGGGCCACGGGCAGACCTGTACGCGCTCGGCTGCATCATGCACGAGATGTTCAGCGGCCGAGGCGTCTTCGCAGCCAGGTCGGAGTTCGATACGCACAATCGGCACCTCTCGGAGGCGCCGACGCCGTTGCGCACGCTCCGCCGTGAGGTGCCACCACAGATCGAACAGCTGGTCCTGGACTTGCTCGCGAAGGATCCGGTCGACCGGCCGGCCACTGCCCGTGACGTCTACGACCATCTGCTGCCGTTCCTCCCCGGGCCGGGGACGCCCGAAGGCCCGGCCCCCGCTGGGTATCCCGATCCGACAAGAATCTTCCGCCGCCCCAACCCGCCCGCCGATCCGGCACCGGAACCCGCGCCGCGACGGTCGGCACCCGGCAAGCCCGCGTCCGCGACCGGCGGCCTCGTCGACGTCGCGGCACGCTACCGGGAACTCTGCGAACTCGGCCGCTTCGCCCAGGCGGCCGAGGCATTGGTCACCGTCGTCGACGAGGCCGAGCAGCGCTACGGCTCACACAGCCCCCAGCTCGGCGCTCTGCACCGCGACATCGCCACCGCCTTCACTCACAGCGGCGAACACCGCCGAGCCCTGACCGAATGGGAGCGCGTCGAGACGATCGAACGACAGGTGGGTGCCACGAGCAGGGTGTGGCAGGCGAGGATTGCCGCAGTCCAGTGCCGGGCCACCCTCGGCGACCTCGCCGCGGCTGCGGCGGTGGACGAGCTGTACCGGCTGTTCGGTGAAATCCGCGCCGCGGACAACGAATTCGGTGATGCCGCCGTGGCGGTGCGCGTCGCCATCGCGGAGCTCCTGCCCGCGGTGGGCGATCGATCGAGGGCGCAGCGGTTCCTCACGCAGCTGCGAAACGATCTCGAAGTGCTTCGGCCGCCGGAAGATCCGGTGCGGCGACGGGTCGAGCAGCTGGCCGTCGAACTACACCGCTGACAGTTGACCGTTCTGCTCGACGCGGTTGTCCGAGCGGAACCGGGCTGCCGTCGAGGCGCGGTCGCGGGCATCCCGGTCGTCGGGCCCGCCGAGTATGCTCCTCGCATTCGCCGACGGGGGAGCGCGTCGGCAGTCGGTGCGGCCGCCAACAGGGGGTTCGCACGGAAGTGGAGTGGGCCAGGTGCAGTTGTTCGCCAAGTTCGGGTGGGTCGTCGGGCTGCTGGCCGGTGCCTTCAGCATTCTTCTCGGAATCGTCGGCTACTTCACCGGCATCGACCATGCCAGTACGTTCGAAATCGTGCTGGCGGTGGCCTTTCTGGTACTCGGTACCGCACTGGCGGGCGCCTCGATGTGGCAGCTCGTGGCAGGCGACCGGCGCAAACGGCACACCTTCTACCCGCACGGCGAACGGACTCGGCAGCACGATCCCGGTGCGGCACAGATCGGCTATGGGCCGTCCTGGAATAACGGTGCGATCCCGACGCCTCCGAGCCCGGCAACGCCGCCGGTTCCGTATCCACAGGTGCCTTACGTTGCTCAGCAGTCGCCGCAGTACCCGCGATCGCCCTACACTCCACCCTCGGCGCCGATCGCGCCGACGGTCGCGCAAACCCCCGATTGGCAGACCCGCACCCGCACTGCCCAGCACTGGCTGCCCACCGGGATCCCCTACGCGAGCGCACCCACGGGCGTCCTCGGTTCTCCCGCCGACCTCGACCGCGACAGTTCCGCTACCATCCCGATCCGCGTGCGCGACGCAGTCCGCGAAACGATCGCGATCGAAGGTCCCATCGAGCGGAGCCACCTGGTGGCGCGGGTCGCCCAGCGCTTCGGTGTGCACAAACCCTCCGAGAAACAGCAGATCTGCGTCCTCGGCGAGGTGCCGGAATCGCTGATGCGCGCTACCTCGTCAGGTGTGTTCGTCTGGCCGTCCGACCTGGACCCTTCGACCTGGCGCGGTTTCCGTTTCACCCCGCCCACCGTCTCGCGCGCCATCGACACCATTTCCGCCGAGGAAATCGTCAACGCGATAACCCATGTGGCACAACGCAATAAGCATTCGTTCGACGAGATGGTCTGGGCCACGCTCACCCAGTTCGGCCATGAACGCACCGGTGCCGCGGAGGACCGCATCGAAGCGTGTCTGACCATGGCGGTCCGGCGCGGACGCCTGGCCCGTGACCCCGACGGTCGCTACCGCGCGCTGACCTAGGCGGGGAGGGCGGGCAGGGTTCTCGTGTGGGTGATCTCGGGGGTGACGGTGATGATGTCGCAGGCGGCGACGATGCGGTGGGGGAGGTCGGAGCCGAGGTGGGTGAGGCTGGGGGTGACGATCGCGGCGGCTTCGGTGGTGGTGACCACGTCGAGCAGGCGGCCGATCGGGTCGGCGGTGCGGTCGCTGAAGACGACGGTCTTGGTGAAGCGGTAGCCCAGGCGTTCGGCTAGGGAACGGATCTGCGTTTCGTCCCAGGACTGGGCGACACCCGAGATGTCGCGGCGCAGGTAACCGATCGCCGGTGGCTTCATGGGGATGACGGTACCGGCGGACAGTGTCGTGGTTGTGAACGCGAGCGAACGCGAGTCGAATTCGAAATCTGAACGAGATCTATTTCGGATTTGGATCCGCCGGGGACCATGGCGTGATCTACTGCTCGCCACTCGGGCGTATCAGCGCCTCGACGACGTCGAGGGCGTCCGGCACGTAGTTGGAGACACATGATGGTGGACAGAAGAGTGCAGCGCGCAGCCGTTTTCGCCGCCGCGGCGGGGCTGGCGATGACGGCGTTTCCCGGCTCGGCCGTAGCCGCTCCGGGATCGATCACCTGGGATGACGGCAACAGCCATTTCACCCGAACGGTATCGAACACCAACCCGGTGGTCGGCGACACGGTCACCGTGACCACGAAGTTCGAACGCACCGGCATCCCGGTGGAATACATCTACTCGATCAAGGACCTGCACCCGGCGTGCCTGACGCCGGTCGCGGGCTCGGCGAAGATGTCGGGTGACGCGGTCTCGATCGACACGTCGTCGTCGGACTGGATCCGCGCCGAGTTCGGCATCACCAAGTACCCGGTGTACCCGAATATCTCGCCGAAATCGCAGACCTTCGAGATCCAGTACAAGGTCGGCGTGAACTGCGCCCGCGACACCCCGCTGCCGACCTCGATGCACTACGGCGGGTCTCTCGGCGACGGCATCTACCAGGCCAAGGGACCGGCCATCACGGTGTCGGGCGACGCCGTGTCCAGCACCGCCATCACCGCGGTGTCGGGTGCGCAGGTCGGCAAGGCCGTCACGCTGGAAGCGAGCGTGACCCCGGCCGCGGCGGGCGGCACGATCCAGTTCAAGGCGGGCGACAATGTGCTCGGCGACATCCCGGTCGGCGCGAACGGCAAGGCGAGCATCGTCTGGACGCCGGGTGCCCCGGGTGCCTACAGCATCGGCGCGGCCTTCTCCGGGCGCAGCGGGGTGGCGGGTTCGTCGAGCACCGCGACGGTGACCGTGGCCGAGGTGCCGACCGATGGTGGCGGCGGTGGCGGCGGGGTCGACACGGGGTCGTTCAGCTTCTGAGAGTCACCCCGGCACGGAATCGGTTGCTACCAAGCGTCATTGGCGATCAGGGCGGTCAGCAGCGTGCGAATCGCGGCGACCCGCCGTTCCGTGCCGGGCAGCTGATCGAGCGCGCATTCCGGATCGGCCGGCGGCCCGAGATGGGTACAGCCGCGCGGACAGTCCTCGATGGCACCGGCGAGGTCGGTGAACGAGGCGATCACATCGTCGGGCGTGATGTGGGCGAGGCCGAACGAACGCACGCCCGGGGTGTCGATCACCCAGCCGCCTTCGGGTAGCGGTAGCGCTACCGACTGGGTGGAGGTGTGCTTGCCCTTGCCGACACCGGACACCTCGCCCACCGCCCGATAGGCATCGGGCACAAGACGATTCACCATCGTCGACTTGCCGACACCGGAGTGCCCGATCAGCGCGGTGAGCCGGTCGTTCAAGATTTCCAGCACCGGCTCCATCGGATCGTCGATGCCCGCGTAGAGGATCTTCAGATCGAGACCGTCGAAGGCGGCAGCGAATTCGGATTCCGAGACCAGGTCGCGTTTGGTGAGCACCAGAATCGGTTCCAGCCCGCCGGCATACGCGGCCACCATCGCCCGCTCGACGAAACCGGTGCGCGGCGGCGGATCGGCCAGCGCCACCACGATGAACAACTGCTGGGCATTGGCGACGACGATGCGTTCGAACGGATCGGTGTCGTCGGCGGTGCGGCGCAGCACGGTGCTGCGCTCGCTCACCCGCACGATCCTGGCCAGGCTGTCGGGCCTGCCGGTGAGGTCGCCGACCACGTCGACCTGATCGCCCACGACGATCGG
This sequence comes from Nocardia sp. NPDC056952, assembly GCF_042674185.1. Classification (NCBI taxonomy): domain Bacteria; kingdom Bacillati; phylum Actinomycetota; class Actinomycetes; order Mycobacteriales; family Nocardiaceae; genus Nocardia; species Nocardia sp. NPDC056952. The sequence continues at coordinate 108,577 of NZ_JBHURA010000005.1, forward strand.
GGTGCGGCCCAGTTCGCGGGCGCGCATGGCGACGATGCGCCGGTCGGCGTCCCCGTCGAGCACGCATCCCCAGCGGCCGCGGTCGACGGCCACCACCATGGCGGCCTCGGCGTCGGCGTGCTGCGGACGGGTCTTGGTGCGGGGACGCGACGACGCCTTACCCGGGCGTACCCGGACGTCGGATTCGTCGTAGCTGGCTGAGGATCGCCCCTGGCGGCTCAGCGCGCCACTCCGTCACTGGATAACGCGGGAGCCAGCATCTGCTCCCACAGTGTGACGAAGGTCGGCAGGGTCTTGGCGGTGGTGCCGATGTCCTCGATCTCCACCCCCGGCACGCGCAGGCCGAGAATCGCACCGGCGGTGGCCATTCGGTGATCGGCGTAGGAGTGCCACTGTCCGCCGTGCAGCGGGGTGGGCACGATCTCGAGGCCGTCCTCGGTCTCGGTGACGTTGCCGCCGAGGCGATTGATCTCGGCGGAAAGTGCTGCGAGACGGTCTGTTTCGTGTCCGCGCAGGTGGGCGATGCCACGCAGGCGCGAGGGGGAGTCGGCCAGTGCGGCCAGCGCGGCGACGGTGGGGGTGAGCTCGCCGACGTCGTGCAGGTCGATGTCGATACCGGCCAGGCGTTCCGGACCGTGCACGGTGAGGATGCCGTCGAAGATGCGGGCCTCGGCGCCCATCCGGACGAGGATCTCGCGGATCACGTCACCGGGCTGGGTGGTGCCGCGCGGCCACATCGGGATGCTCACCTCGCCGCCGGTCACCGCGGCCGCCGCCAGGAACGGGGTGGCGTTGGACAGGTCGGGCTCGATCTCCCAGTCGACCGCGCGGATCGGGCCGGGCGCCACGGTCCAGGTCTGGGCGTTGCCGGAATCGGCCGGGGTCTGCACGGCCACATCGGCGCGGCGCAGCATCTCGACCGTCATCTCGATGTGCGGCATCGACGGCAGTGCCTTGCCGTCGTGGTGGACGGTGATGCCCTCGTCGAAGCGGGCGGCCGAGAGCAGCAGCCCCGACACGAACTGCGAGGATCCCGACGCGTCGATGGTGACGGTGCCGCCGCGTAGCGCGCCGGTGCCGTGCACGACGAACGGCAGCGCGTCACCGTCGACATCGAGACCGAGCTTGCGCAGGGCGTCGAGAATGGTGGACAGCGGGCGCAACTTCGCCTGCTCGTCGCCGAAGAACGCGACATCGCCCGTGGCGAGTGCGGCGGCGGGCGGCAGGAATCGCATGATGGTGCCCGCGAGCCCGCAGTCGACAGCGGCACTGCGCAGGGGCGCCGGGGTGATCTCGAGGATCTCGGCGTCGCCGGTGATCTCGGTGCCGAGGGCGCGCAGGGCCCCGATCATCAGATCGGTGTCGCGGCTGCGCAGGGCACCGGTGAGCGTGGACGGCCCATCGGCCAGTGCGGCCAGGATGAGCGCGCGGTTGGTGATGGACTTCGATCCGGGCAGGGTCACGGTCGCGTGGACGGGGACCTCGATATGGGGCGCAGGCCAGAAACTCACGTCCCCATCTTCGCTTATGTGCGGTTCGGACGCACCGGTGGTGCGCTTTTTCGGCGTGGGGTGGCGTCGTCGGCGGGGCCTGATGTCGGTGCCCGCGCGTATCTTGACCTTTATGTGTGGACGATATGCGACGACCACGAATCCGGGCCGGTTGGCGGCCGAACTGGACGCTGTCGACGAGACGGGGCTCGACGAGCCGGACGCCGCCGTCAGCTACAACGTCGCGCCGACCACCCAGGTGCTCACGGTCGTGGAGCGGCACGCGCACGGCGAACCCGACGACGACCCGCGGCTGCGGATCCGGCGGATGCGCTGGGGCCTGATCCCGCACTGGACCAAGGCGGCCGAACCCGGCGTGCCCGCCAAGGGGAAACCGCTGTTCAACGCGCGCGCCGACAAGGCCACCACCGCGCCCTCGTTCCGCGATTCGGCCAAGCACAAGCGCTGCCTGGTGCCGATGGACGGCTGGTACGAGTGGCTGGTCGAGGCGTCACCGACCGGCAAGGGCAAAGCGGTGAAGCGGCCCTTCTACATGTCGCACAGCGACGGTTCCCTGCTCTATATGGCCGGGCTCTGGTCGGTCTGGCGTGATCGCAGCCTGCCCGATGCCGAGCCGCTCATGTCGTGCACGATCCTGACCACCGACGCGAGCGGCGAGCTGGCCGACATCCACGACCGGATGCCGTTGCCGATGCCGCGCGAACACTGGGACGCCTGGCTCGACCCGGATCACCCGGCGCCCGCCGAATTGCTGAGACCGCCCTCGCGGGCAGCACTGGCGACGATCGTGGCGCGTCCGGTCTCCACCCTGGTGAACAACGTGCGCAACAACGGCCCGGAACTGCTGGTGCCGGACGGGACCTGTGACGACAAGGCCGGGCAGACCACATTGCTGTGATCGTGCCCGGCCTCGGGTAGCAGATCTCAGAGCGAGCAGGGCACCGAATCGGTGGCGATGTTCAGCCCGCACTTGATGATCCCGGTGATCAGATCGATCACCTCGGTGGCGACCCCACCGCCGAGCTTCTCCGACTTCTCGGCCCTCTCCTCGGTCTCCGGGTCGGTCTTCGGCGAACTCTTCGGCGTGGTGCCCTGGCCGTTGAGCGGATAGTCGCCGGGTTCGGCCTGCGACGGCGGAACCACCTGCGGAACCGCGGTGGCGGGGGCCAGAGCAGCGGCGCCGAAAGTGATCACCAGGGCACCGGACAGGGCGGCGATCGTCGAACGAGCGGACATTTTCGCATCACATCCTCGGGTCGAATCGGTCGTACCGGGCGCAGAATGCGTCGAATTTATTCGGAACGAGGCGCCGACCGGATTGCCTCAGCTGGTGATCGGGGCGGTGACGGCCGCGCAAGCGCGCACCAGATCCGCGGGCGCCAACTCGATTTCGAGCCCGCGTTTGCCCGCGCTGCACAGCACCCGATCCCAGTCGAGCGCGGAGGCGTCGACAACAGTGGGCAACTTCTTGCGCTGACCCAGCGGTGAAACCCCGCCCAGCACATAGCCGGTGGTGCGCTCGGCCTTGGTCTTGTCGGCCATGCTCGCCTTCGACGCGCCGAGCGCGGCGGCCGCCGCCTTCAACGACAACCGCGCGGGCACCGGCAGAACGGCCACCGCGAGCGCGCCGGATGAGAGTTCGATCACCAGCGTCTTGAAGATCTGCGCGGCTCGCACTCCCAGTTCGTCGCCGAGTGCGTCGACGGCCTCGTCGCCATAGGAGTCGGCGCGCGGATCGTGGGAATAGGAGTGCACCGTGTGCGCGATACCGCTGAGGGCCTTGATCGCGGGAGTCGACATAAGCGGACACCCTAATCGCCACCACGCCCGGCCCGGCAACCACATTTCCGCCGGTATGGGAACACGAATGCGGGGGTGCATGTTGCACACAAGTGACAAGCCAACGCGGCCAGAGACGACGTGAAGGAGAGATAGTGACACTGCTGCTCGAGGAGCGTCCTGTCCTGCCACGGGGTGCGCGATTGCCTATCGATTCCGTCGTGCCGGTAGATTCGGCTACTACGGCGATCGAAGGGATTGGTGTGACGAGCGACGACGACGTGGTGTCCGACGGTGCGTCCGGCACGGAAGTCGACGAAGCCGAGCTGGCGGCCCGGTTCGAGCGCGACGCGCTCCCGATGATCGACCAGCTCTACGGCGCCGCCCTGCGGATGACCAGGAACCCGGCCGACGCCGAGGACCTGGTGCAGGAGACGTTCGTGAAGGCGTTCCAGGGGTTCAAGTCGTTCCGGGAAGGCACCAATCTGCGTGCCTGGCTGTACCGGATCCTGACCAACACCTACATCAACTCCTACCGCAAGAAGCAGCGTCAGCCCGCGCAGTACCCGACCGACGAGATCACCGACTGGCAGCTGGCGGCCACCGCCGAGCACTCCTCGGTGGGTCTGCGCTCGGCCGAGGTGGAGGCGCTGGACGCCCTGCCCGACGACCAGATCAAGTCGGCGCTGCAGCAGCTGCCGGAGGAATTCCGGATGGCGGTGTACTACGCCGATGTCGAAGGCTTCCCGTACAAGGAAATCGCCGACATCATGGGCACCCCCATCGGTACCGTGATGTCTCGGCTGCACCGCGGACGCAAGCAGCTCAAGGGCCTGCTCGCCGATGTGGCGCGTGAACGTGGATTCGACCGTGGGGAACGCCAGGAGGTAGTCAAGTGAGTGACGATCCCGATCTCGACATGGACTGCACCGCGGTCCTCGCGGATGTGTGGCTCATGCTCGACAACGAGTGCGATCAGGCCACTCGGCAGCGCTTGCAGGAGCACATGGATCACTGCAGCCCGTGCATCGAGGCCTACGGCATCGAGGAGAAGATCAAGGGTCTGCTCAGCCGCAAATGCGGTGGCGAGCACGCTCCCGAGGGTCTGCGCGACCGGCTGAAGCTGGAGATCCACCGGTCGATCACGGTGACCAGGATCGAGACCACCGAAGGCTGATCACCCCCGAATACGGAAACAGCACGCTCTCATCGCGAGAGCGTGCTGTTGTCGTCTGTGCGCAGCGGCACGACTCAAGCGTTAGGACGCTTGCCGTGGTTCGCGGCGTTGCCCTTGCGGCTGCGCTTCTTACGTCCACGCTTACCCATGGGAGCTCCCTTCTATGTCTGGTCGAGAGCCATTGTTTCACGTGTGGTTGGCTGTAGCTTCGGCGGATACTAACGAAGGGGTGCCATGCCTGAAGAAGTGCGCGCGGAGATGGTCTCGACCGTGCTCGCTGTCGAGGTCACCGTGGGCGAACACGTCCGGGTCGACCAGACACTGGTGCTGCTCGAATCGATGAAGATGGAGATCCCGGTGCTCACCGAGGTCGAGGGCGACATCACGTCGGTCGACGTCAGCCCGGGCCAGGTTCTCCAGGCGGGCGACCTCATCGCCACCATCGCGTAAGTCACCCGAGCAACGAAGCGGTAGATCCAGCGTGGCAACACTGAGCGAGCTCCTGGCCGAACACACCGACCTTCCCGGCATCGCCGTGGACCATCTGCAACGGGTGGTGGGCGATTGGCAGTTGCTCGCCGACCTCTCGTTCTCCGATCTGCTGCTGTGGGTGGGCGCGGGCCCGGTCGTCGACGGTTCCGATGTGGTGTGTGTGGCCCAGATCCGGCCGACGACCGCACCCACCGTGCATCTCGAGGACAAGGTCGACACCACCGCCTCGCGCACCGATTTCCCGCAGGTCTTCGATGCCCTGCTGAGCGGGAACACCGTGCGCACCGACACCGAGGTCGAGGTGAGCGGGGTCTATCACCCGAGTCCGGTGCACGCGGTGCGCGAAGCGATTCCGGTGCGCTGCGGCGACGACGTGATCGCCGTGCTCAGCCGGGATTCCGACCTGGCACGTTCGAGGGTTCGCAGCACCCTCGAAACGGCCTATGTGTCCTGCGCCGACGATCTGTGCCAGATGATCGCCGACGGCAGCTTTCCGGTGCCGGAGGACCGGGCGGCCACGCATTCCAGCCCTCGTGCGGGCGACGGTTTCATCCGCCTCGACACCGAGGGCATCGTCGTCTACGCGAGCCCGAACGCGCTCTCGGCCTATCACCGGATGGGGATGCAGGCCGATCTCGTCGGCCAGGATCTCGCGGTGACCACCCGCTCCCTGATCACCGATCCGTTCGACGCCCAGGAGGTGGTGGCCGATATCCAGGCCGCGCTCGCCGGGCGAACCGGGCGCCGGATGGAGGTCGAGGCACGCGGGGCGACGGTGTTGTTGCGCACCCTGGTGCTGCGTCCGGGCGGGGAACTGGCCGGGCCGGCGGTGCTGGTCCGCGATGTCACCGAGGTGAAGCGGCGCGATCGCGCGCTGCTGAGCAAGGACGCCACGATCCGTGAGATCCACCACCGGGTGAAGAACAATCTGCAGACCGTGGCGGCGCTGCTGCGGTTGCAGGCGCGCCGCACCGAGAACCCGGAAGCCCAAGTGGCACTGACGGAATCGGTGCGCCGGGTCACCTCCATCGCCTCGGTGCACGAGATGCTGTCGATGTCGGTGGACGAGGAAGTCGACCTCGACGAGGTCATCGACCGGTTGCTGCCGATCATGGCTGATGTGGCGACGGTGCACACCGCGCGGATCAAGGTGCGCCGCGCGGGTTCGCTCGGGGTGTTCTCCGCCGAACGGGCGACGCCGCTGGTGATGGTCTTGACGGAACTGGTGCAGAACGCGATCGAGCACGCCTTCGACGCGGGGGAGAACGGTACCGTGACGATTCGCTCGGAACGGTCGGCCCGCTGGCTCGACGTGATCATCTCCGACGACGGCCGTGGCCTGCCGTCAGGGTTCAGCCTGGAGGGTTCCGACCGGTTGGGTTTGCAGATCGTGCGCACCCTGGTGACCTCGGAACTGGGTGGCTCGATCGGCTTGCATCCGGGTGCCGATGTGGGCACCGACGCGGTGTTGCGGGTTCCGCTCGGACGCCGTTCCGGGCGCTGAGACTACGGAAAGCTCAGGTGGGCAACAATAAACCCGGCACCGTGAAGGTGCCGGGTTCTCACACATGCGTTACCGGACCGGGGCTGATGGCCCGGCAACGCCAGGTCCGTCGATTCAGACGGAGGTACGCGTACGGGTGCGCGCGTTGCGCCGCTTGAGCGCGCGACGCTCGTCTTCGCTCATTCCACCCCACACGCCGGCATCCTGTCCGGACTTGAGGGCCCATGACAGGCAATCGGCCGTGACGGGGCAGCGGGCGCAGACCAGCTTGGCATCGGCAATCTGCGCGAGCGCAGGACCACTGTTACCCACCGGGAAGAACAGTTCGGGGTCCTCATCGCGACAGATGGCCTTGTGGCGCCAGTCCATTCCTCTGCTCCTTTGCGAGGGCGCCACAAAGGGCGCCTGTAGTTAGTGGATCGTTCACTTGTGCGACTCGAATGTTTCCGCACGGTTGCTTGTGAATGCTTTCACGATCACCGTAGATGTCAATAGGTCTCCGGCGCACCGTGGGGGAGATCACGCTCTAGGCCCCCACAAGGGGAACCTGCCCGGTCCTTTGTACTCGCGTCTCCGGGTTTTCGCAGCGCAACCAGGAGATTTTTCTTGCCATCCGGTGGTCAGGACGGCTTGGGTGCCACCACGTCGAGCACGCTGGGCACGGATGTGAAATGCACCATCTTGCGTTTTCCGATGAAGTCGCCATCGATTTGCAGGCCGATCTCCTGGCCCGTCTCGATTCGCACGGACGGTACGTCGTCGGCGCGGAAAAGTATGGGCGACTTGGGGTTTCCATTCTCGGCCAGCAACTGCCGCGCAAGCAGCAGCGTGCGGGTCACACTCATCGACCGCACCGCGAACACGCCGAGGCCCGATTCGAAGGTGGTGGTGGGATTCGTGCGAATCGGGCGGTCCTCGAGATAGGTCCACGGACTCGAATTCGTGACGAAGGCGTAATAGACCTCCTCGACCGGATCCCGTCCTGTGACCTCGAGGGTGACGCTCGGATCCTGACGCCGAGCCCGGAAGAACTGCCGGACCGTGGTGCGCAGATAGCGCGCGGGCGTCGCCTTGCGGCCCTTGGCTCGCGCGGTGTCGATCGACTCGCACACATCGGCGTCGAGGCCGACGCCCGCGCTGAAGGTGAACCATCGGTCGTCGGCGAGGCCGAGCCCGATCCGGCGGTCGGCGTCGCGCGCCAGCAGATCGATGAGCTGGTTGGTTGCTGTCACCGGATCGGGGGAGATGCCGAGCGCGCGGGCGAAGACGTTCGCCGAGCCGCCCGGGATGATCCCCAGACGTGGGCGCCACACCTGGTCGTCGCCGACCTGGGGCACCGGCAGGAAGCCGTTGATGGTCTCGTTGACCGTCCCATCGCCACCGTGCACGACGATCAGGTCCATTTCCTGCGTCGATGCCCACTGGGCCAGTTCGGCCGCGTGGCCGCGATGCTGGGTGTGCGCAACGGTCAGCTGCGTTCGGCTCTCCAAGGCGTGGGCGAGCAGATCCCGGGTGGCCGGGGTCGTCGAGGTGGCATTGGGATTGACAATGAGCAGCGTCCGCACAGTGCCGAGGGTAATGCGCGCGGGCGAACACCCGGCGCGCGCCGGGCGCCACGACGCGTCGTCGTAGGCTGGGGCACGTGGCAGAGCAGGACGTGACAGACGGTGACCAGCGCGAGGGCGGCGACCAGGTGTCGACCGGTATCCCGATGACGGTGCGGGTGGCCGGTGGGCTGGTTTCGCTGGAGGGGCTGGCCGGGGTGGTGACCGCGATCGTGCTGATCGTGCGGGCGCTGACCGGACACGATCAGTCCGCGGCCAGCGGGGTCGGCACCGCGATCTGGTTCGGGGTGCTGTTCGGCGGGGTGCTCGCCGCGGGCATCGGGCTGCTGCGCGGCAAACGCTGGGGGCGGGCCATCGCGGTCATCGCGAACGTGTTGCTGCTGCCGGTGGCCTGGTCGTTGCTGACCGACTCGCATCAGCCGCTGTGGGGGAGTTTGCTCGGGCTCGTGGCGGTGGCCGGATTGGCCGCGCTGTTCGCCCCCGCCACGAGTCGATTCATGGCTCAGGACTACGGCGAGATCCCCGAGGACGACGAGCGTCCGTAGGTCAGGCCGTGGCCGCCCGTAGTGCCTCGCGGCACAGGTGGTCGGCTCGGCGGGTGGTCTCGGGCTGCCGGAAACCCTGTGTGAGGGCCAGTACCCGGTCGCAGGCGGTGTCGAGGTCGATGCGGTGGCCGACCGAGACGAACAGTGGCTTCACCTCGTCGCGCGTGCGCAGTGCGCGCCCGACGACCTCGCCGTCGATCGTCACATCGCTGGCGTCACCGCGGCGCGGCCCCGGCGCGCGGTATTCGCCCCACACCGATTTGGCGACACCGATGGTCGGAATCGCGGTGAGCAACCCGACATGACACGCCAATCCGAAACGCCGGGGATGCGCCACGCCCTGTGCGTCACACACGAGTAGATCCGGTGTGACAGTGAGCTTTTCCAATGCGGCAACCGTCGCGGGCAGTTCCCGGAACGCGAGTAACCCAGGCACATAAGGAAATTCCGAAATGCCGTGTGCGACTGCCGATTCCACCGTTTCCATAGTGGCGATGTCGATAATTACCGCGGCCGTCGCGACGGTGCCGTCGTCGGCATACGCCGAATCAATTCCGGCCGCTGTCGAAAATCGCGGCGGCGCGGGGTTTTCGGTGGATACCGAAGGGCGGAGTTCGTCCTGGAGGGCGATCGCCTCGTCGGGCGTCCGTGGCCAATCGTGGGGCAACGTAATGCGCACGGTTCAGCTCGCGGTGGCGGCCAGCGCCGCCAGTTCGGCACCGGCGAGGCGATAGCCGATCCACTCGTCTTGCGGTGCGGCGCCGAGGGATCGGTAGAACTCGATCGACGGCGTGTTCCAGGTGAGCACCGACCACGACACCCGGCTGTAGCCGTGTTCGACCGCTTCGGCGGCCAGCGCCGCGATCAAGGCGCGGCCGAGCCCCGTACCTCGGGTCTCGGGTCGCACGTACAGGTCCTCCAGGTAGATGCCGTGCACGCCGTCCCAGGTGGAGTAGTTCAGGAACCAGATGGCGCAGCCGACCACGTCACCGTCGTTCTCGGCGACGTGTGCGAAGAGCGCGGGGGCCGGCCCGAACAGCGCGGACCGCAACTGCTCCGGGGTGAGCGTGCACTCGGCGGGAGCCTTCTCGTACTCGGCCAGATCGTGGACGAGCCCGACCATCGCCGGCACGTCGGCGGGGGTGGCGCGGCGGACGAGCGCGCTCATCGGCGGACTCCTTCGATCGGCTCGGTGCGGGTCGTCAGGTTGTGGCCCCAGACGGAGTGGGCGTCGTGGTCGAAGCCGAGCACACTCACCGCACCGGTCGACATCGCGAACCGGCGGCCCTCGCGCACCGCGAACTCCGCCCAGCGCGCGATCAGCACCCGCGAGAAGTGCCCGTGACCGACCAGGACCACGTCGCGCCGCGCCAGCTCCGGCTCCGCCCGGGCGAGCACCCGATCGGCCCTCGCACCCACCTGTTCGGCCGTCTCGCCGCCGGGAACCGGCGCGGTCCATACGGTCCAGCCGGGGACGGTCTCGCGGATCTGCGCGGTCGTGATGCCCTCGTACTCGCCGTAGTTCCACTCGACCAGATCGTCGTCGACCTCGATCGGCGACAGACCGGCCAGTTCGGCCGTGTGCCTGGCCCGCAGTCGCGGACTGGTGAAGCAGAGCGGATCGCGCAGGTCGAGGGATTTCAGCACCAGCCCGGCCGCGACAGCCTGAGCCTCGCCCAGCTCGGTCAGCGGCAAGTCGGTGAAGCTGGTGTGCTTGCGCTGACTCGACCACTCGGTTTCGCCGTGGCGCAGCAGGACCAGGCGGGCATCGGGTGTGGACATGGGTCCATCATGGCAGTGCGGGTTCAGCCGAGCGCGTAGAGCTGTCCGCCGCGTCGTTCGAAGACCGTGTTGCCCAGGACGGCGGTGGAGATGGTGTCGCCGCGGTAATCGGTGCGCGAGAGCGGGATCTGGGCGACGGTCGCGCCGTTGCCGCTGTCCACCGCGAGCTGCCCGTCGGGGACCGGGACCAGCAGCCTGCCCGCCATCAAAGCGGGGGTGCCGAGAGCGTCGCGCACCGTCCAGACCGGCTGCAATGAGCTGGAGCTCAAGGCGATCAGGCTGTTGCCGGTGAAGACATAGATGGCCGAGCCGAGGCGGGTCACCGTGGTGCGCTCGTCCCACGGGGCGGCGAGCTGGTGGGTCGCGATCTCGTTGCCGGTGCCGTCGTGCACGGCGATCCTGGCCGGCAGCCCGAGGCCGGTGGCGGTCGCGGGCGTCGGCGGGTAGTAGACCGCGATCTTGTTGTCCGACACCGCGATCACCCGCATCTGCGGCGCGTCGGCACCCGGTGCGGTGAGCACCCGCGAGCCGTATTCCTCGGGCGCGGTCGATTCCTTCGGCGCCGGATTGAGCACGGTCAGCCGGTCGGTCGCGTCACCCGGGCAGCGCTCGAGCACGGCCAGCCGCGAGGAACTCGACGCGGCCGACCGCAGTGCGCATCCGCTGCGCGGCTGGGTGTTCGGATTCACCGGGGCATCCACGTAGCCGTACTCGAGGGTGCGCACCAGATCCGAACGCCACATCTCCAGCCGGTTCGCGCCGAGCGCCAGCAGGTAGGTGCCGTCACCGCTGACACGGATCTCGTCGTCCATGTAGCTGCTGCGCGCGACCCGGCGCGCACCGGTATCGGACTCGAGCATCACGGACTGGCTGCACCCACGCTGATCGCGATAGGTGGCGATCACGGTCCCGAACTGCGACTCGACCCCGCACAGCGGCATATCCCGGCGATACCACCACAGCTGATTACCGGTGAGCGGATCGCGCCCACTCACTGTGCCGTGATCGCCGGTCACCACCACGTTGCCCGACGTGAGCGCGCGCCTGCTCGACTCGTCGGCGGCATGCCACTGCTCGCGCAAGGTGGTGGGCAGCTGGGTGGCCGCGGTCACGGTGGGTGCGGGCGACGCGGCGGTGACCGAATCGGTCCCGGTGGCATCGGCACGCGCCCATACGACGAACGCCGCCACCACGAGGGTGACGGCGATCGCGACTGCTACAAAGATATCGGCGCGCGTCCGCCGCTCCGGTGCGAGCACGAGAGCGACACTAGCCGATCGGTCCTACTGGACGGAGCCTGCCGTCGCGTGCACGGCGGGCTCGGTGGTCGCGGCTTCGGTATCGCCACCTGCACCGGTACCGGCGGGCTTGCGGCGGCGCCTGCGACGTGCGGGCTTGGCCGTGTCGTCGCCCTCGTTGTCGGCCGGAGCCGAATCGGAGACGTCGGCGGAAGCTGCGCCCGACTCCGCGGTAGCCGCATCGGTCGACTCTGTCCCCGCGTCGCCTGCCTCGGCGGGCTTGCGGCGGCGGCGCCTGCGGCGGGCGGGCTTGTCGCCGTCGGCCGCTTCGTCGGCGTTGTCGGCCGACTCGGTGGTCGTGGTCGACTCGGTGCCCTCGGCGTCGGCCTTGCCACCACGGGTGCGGCGGCGGCTGCGGGAGGACTTGGGACGCTCGGTGCGCTCCTCGACTACGGCGTCGTCGTCACGGGTGGGGGCCGCGGGCTTGCGGATCACACCGGTGATGCCCTCGGGGATGCCGAGGTCGCTGTAGAGGTGGGGGGAGCGCGAGTACGTCTCGGCGGGGTCGGCCATGTTCAGGCCGAGCGCCTTGTTGATCGACTCCCAGCGGTGCAGTTCGTCCCAGTCGATGAGGGTGATCGCGACACCGGTGCGGCCGGCGCGGCCGGTTCGGCCGATCCGGTGCACGTAGGTCTTCTCGTCCTCGGGGCACTGGTAGTTGATGACGTGGGTGACGTCGTCGATGTCGATACCGCGCGCGGCGACATCGGTGGCGACGAGCACGTCGATGGCGCCCTTGCGGAACTTGGTCAGCGCCTTCTCGCGGGCGATCTGACCGAGGTCGCCGTGCACGGCGCCGACATTGAAACCACGCTCGGCGAGATCGTCGGCCACCTTCTGCGCGGTGCGCTTGGTGCGGGTGAAGATCATCGTCGCGCCGCGGGACTCCGCCTGCAGCACGCGCGCGACCAGTTCGGCCTTGTCCATCGCGTGGGCCCGGTAGACGAACTGCGCGGTGCGATCGTGCACGGCGGAGTCGTTGGCGAGCTCGGCGCGGATGTGCGTCGGCCTGGTCAGGAAGGTGCGGGCGAGGGTGATGATCGGGCCGGGCATGGTGGCCGAGAACAGCATCGTCTGACGCTTGTCCGGCACCATCGACAGGATGCGCTCGATATCGGGCAGGAAGCCCAGGTCGAGCATCTCGTCGGCCTCGTCGAGGACGAGCACGCCGATCTTGCCCAGGATCAGGTGGTTCTGGTTCGCCAGATCGAGCAGGCGACCGGGGGTGCCGACGACCACGTCGACACCGTCGCGCAGTGCGGCGATCTGGGTGTCGTACGGGCGGCCACCGTAGATGGCGGCGACCTTCAGCGAACCCTGGTGATTGGTCAGGTACTTGCTGGCGTTCTCCAGGTCCTTGGTGACCTGGATGCACAGCTCGCGCGTGGGCACGATCACCAGCGCGCGCGGGGTGCCGTCGAGCGGGGTGGTGCCGGTGTCGGCGGTGGCGATGCGGTGCAGCAGCGGCACGCCGAAACCGAAGGTCTTGCCCATGCCGGTGCGGGCCTGGCCGATGAGATCCTCGCCGGCCAGTGCCAGCGGCAGGGTCAGTTCCTGAATCGCGAAGGTACGTTCGATCCCGATCTCACCGAGTGCGCGCACGATTTCTTCGCGCACGCCCAATTCGGCGAAACTCGGCGGGATGTGGGTGTTGTCCAGTTCGGCCGTCAGGAGTGTGTCGGCCAAACCGGGTTCCTGTTCGACAGTGATCTTGCTCAGTGTTCGTGCCTTCCTCGTCATTGCATCTCGCACGCACGAGGTGGGGCGGGCCGGTCGGCCCGCGACGACCACATACCCGCCTGTGATATTCACCGGGCCGGCGCCGGATAACCATCGCCGACCAGGCGTTATGCGTGGTCGTCGAGACGGTGTCATCGGCGCGGCGCTGCGGTGATGCGGATTCGTTGCGCGCACATTTTCTTCGACATTGCTGTCTGGGCAACGCCGCTGTCCGCCCGCGCTGTGCGCCGGTGGAGTGCCACGCCGCGGAGTATGTCCGGGCGTCGAAACTAGCGTTGTCCACGGAGATTGTAGCGTGATATTCTGCGGAATCCGAATTTCGACGTGGCTGAATGCCGCGCGAATACGGGCTCGCCACGGGATTACCTCGGCACCGGTGGTGTGTCGCAGCGCAATTCATCGATGCCGGATTTCGCGCGTGTCCACCGGTGTAATCGAGCTCACTGGTACCGGCGGTACTGTGTGTGAGACATTTCTAGTCGTGAGTATCACCGACACCGTCTCCACTGCCGCGCGCAACGCGTGGGCGCTGAGCTTCGGCGCGGGCATCGAGCCCGTCGACCCGGCCCCCTCGACCGTGCTGTGGGACGAGCCGCACCGTCTGCTGCGTCGCTACGATACCGAATTCCAGTCTGCGGCAAGCGATTCCGCGGTGCTGCTGGTGCCGCCACTGGCCGCGCCCGCCACCTGCTTCGACCTGCGCCGCGACCAGAGCGTGGCCCGGTACCTGGTGGAGACCGGTCGTGCGCCCTACCTGATCGACTACGGTGACATCTCCTTCGCCGATCGCCGGATGGGCTTCGAGGACTGGGTCCTCGACATCCTGCCCGAGGCGATCCTGCGCGTGAGCGCCGATCGCGGCGGTGCCCCGGTCGACCTGATCGGCTGGTCCGTCGGCGGCATGTTCTCGCTGCTCACCGCGGCCGCGAATCCGGAACTGCCGATCCGCTCGGTCACCGGGGTCGGCCCGCCGCTCGACTACGACAAGATGCTCGGAATTCCGCAGCTGCGTGCCGTCGCCGGCCTCACCGGCGGCTGGGCGACCACCGCGTTCGTCCGGGCCGCGGGCGGCATTCCGGCACCGCTGACCAAGCTGGGCTACCGGCTCGCCGCCTACGACCGTGAACTGGCGCGTCCGAGATTCATCGCCGGCAATATCGCGAACACCGAGACCCTGGCCAAGATGGAATCCATCGACCGCTTCCAGGCCGCCATGCCCGGCTACCCCGGCCGCTTCTACAACCAGCTGTGGGGCCGGATGATGCTGGCCAACGACATCGGCAACGGCAAGCTCGAACTGCGCGACCGGACCATCGAACTCGCCGACGTGCGCGTGCCCGTGCTGCTGATCGGCGGCAAGTCCGACGTGATCACCCCCAAGGCCGCTGTCGAGGCCGGTTTGCGCACACTGTCGGGCTCGCCATCGGTCACCTACGAGGTCGTTGCGGGCAGTCACCTCGGTATTCTCACGGGACCGGAGGCCCGCGAGACGACCTGGACACACCTGGACAAATTCCTGGCCGAACGCGACTGAGCACCGATCGGGACTATTGTTGACAGTCATGGGAGCCCAGACCTCTGCCGCGCCGGAATTCTTCTCGACCGAGCCGCTCGCCGCGGACCACGCGGGGGTGACGGAGCTGTTCGCGGTCCTCGCCTACGGCGAGCTGTCCGCGTTCTACCGGCTCGCCGAAGAGGCGAAGCAGGCGCCGTCGCTGCGCGGCCGGATCGGCGTCGCCAAGATGGCCGCCGCCGAACTCGCGCACTTCGAGACCCTCGAAGCGGCGCTCACCGAGCGCGGTGCCGACGCCGAGGCCGCGATGGCGCAGTACCAGGGCGCGCTGGACTCCTACCACGCCTCCACCGACCCGTCGACCTGGCTCGAGTCGATGGTGAAGTTCTACGTGGCAGACGGCTTGGCCGCCGACTTCTACACCGAGATCGCGGGCGCACTGCCCACCGAGGTCTCCGATGTGGTGCGCGATGTCCTCGCCGAGACCGGTCACTCGCAGTTCGTGGTCGACGAGGTCCGCAGCGCGGTGGCGGCCAGCCGCTCCGAGCGCGACCGCCTCACGCTGTGGGGGCGCAGGCTGCTCGGTGAGGCGATCACGCAGGCGCAGTTCGTGATGGCCCAGCGCGACGAGCTGGCCGAACTGGTCCTCGCCGCCACCGGCGATCTCAACGGCATCGCGACCCTGTTCGACCGCATGCAGCAGCGGCACGCGGCCCGCATGGCGGAACTGGGTTTGTAGGTTATCCGCCCACCACGCGTTGCTGCACCAAGCGCAATTCTGGTGCGCGGGCGGCTGTTTCGCGTGGCAGCCAGACCACGACCTGCTGGTCTTTGTCCGCGGACAGCGTTTGCACCGTATAGGTGAGGGTGCCTCGGCTGGGATGTTCGAAGCCGAGGAGGGTGGGGATGTCCTCGGCCAGGCGGTGGGGTTGCCAGCGGCGAGCGAATTCGGGTTCTTCGCAGAGGGTGGTGATCACGCCCGCGATACGTTCGTCGTCAGGGCGGCGCAGGCGTGTTCTGGCGAGCTGGTCGGCGAGATGATCGGCGAACTGGGGCCAATCGGTGACCGTGGTCCGAGCCAGGGGATGGCGGAAGGCCCAGACGGCGAGGTTGACCATGTCCGGGTTGTCGAGCAGGCCGAGCGGCGTGGCCAGGTCGGCCCACGCGCTGTTCCAGGCGAGCACGTTCGCCCGGGGTCCGAGCGCGAACGCGGGGGTGGGGGAGAGCGCGTCGAGCACGCTGCGCAGCGCGGCGGGCACCTGATCGAGATCGGGGTCGAAGGCCGTGCTCGGGCACCGGGATTCGCTGCTGGTGGTCAGCGCGAGCCAGCCGAAATGGGCCCGCTCGGTGTCGTTGAACCGCAGCGCGGTGGCGAGTGCGTCGACCACGGCCATCGACGGGTTGGTATCGCGGCCCTGCTCGAGTCGCGCCAGATAGTCCGCGCTCACCCCGGCGAGTACCGCGACCTCCTCCCGGCGCAGGCCGGGGGTGCGCCGCCTGCCGCCGCCGGGCAGGCCGACGTCTTCCGGGCGCAACTCGGCGCGACGGGCGATGAGAAGTTCCGCGAACGCCGACCGGGCGCCGGGATGATCCGTGCTGTCTGCGCCAACCATGCCTCGATCCTCCCTGGTCGTGGAGTTTTCAGCCACGCCCTGCCAGGACCAGGATAACCGCGGTCTGGTTAACGGACCGCAGTCCGGACAGGGTGGAGGCATGACTTCCTCGACACAGACCCAGCAGCTGAAGACCGGATCCTGGGCCCTCGACACCGCCCACTCCTCGGTCGCGTTCACCATTCGCCACCTCGGGATCGCCAAGGTGCGCGGCGGCTTCACCCGCTTCGCGACCGAGTTCGTCGTCGACGAAGCCGGCGCGGCCACCCTCGGCGCCACGATCGAACTCGACTCCTTCGACACCGGCAACGCCGACCGCGACGCCCACATCCGCCAGGCCGACTTCCTCGACGTCGCCAACCGCCCGACCCTGAGCTTCCGTGCCACCCAGCCGGTCCGGGTCGCCGAAACCTTCACCGTCACCGGTGAGGCCACCCTCGGCGCCATCACCCGGCCGCTGACCCTCGACGTCGAATGGGGCGGCATCGCCGACTTCCCCGACGGCACCCGGCACGCGGGTTTCTCCGCCACCGGCGCCATCAAGCGCACCGACTTCGGCGTCGGCGTCGCGATGCCGGGCATGCTGTCGGACACGGTGAAGATCGAACTCGAAATCGAACTGATCGAACCTGCGTAAAGGACACCGACGCGTAGTGTTCCTCAGCCGCGCACGGCCGGAGCGCAAGCGTAGGTACGCCTGATCCGTTCGCTCAGAGCGCAGGCGGCTGTGACACCGGCGTCGGCCGCCTGCACTAGCCTGGGAGTCGACAACACAGGACTCTTACGTTCGGAGGTTGGCCGTGGAGGTCAAGATCGGTATTTCGGATAGCCCGCGCGAGCTCGTGATCAACAGTGCGCAGAGCCCTGATGAGATCGAGGCGCTGGTGTCCGATGCGCTGAGCGGCTCCGCCGGTGTCGTGTCACTCACCGACGAGAAGGGCCGCAAGTTCCTGATCCAGGCCGCGAAGGTCGCCTACGTGGAAATCGGTTCCCCGGCCGTCGGCCGAGTCGGCTTCGCCACGATCTGAGCTGCGAACACGAAAATGCCCCGCCATTTCCGATGGCGGGGCATTTTTCGTCGGTGCGGACTCAGAGGTCCGGGGAGTACGCCCGCTGGGCGGCGGTCAGCGGCACGTGCTTGAGGCCACCCCAGGCCAGCGACACCGTGGTGTCGACGGCTTCGTCCTTGGGGACCGGACGGTCGGCTTCGAGCCAGTAGCGGGCCGAGAACTGGCTGGCGCCGACGAGGCCGACGGCAAGGATGCGGGCGCGGTACGGGTCGAGACCCGAATCGTGGGCGACCAGATCGAACACCGCGTCGACACACGCCTCGGTGGCCTGCTCGACCCGGCGCTGCACCTGCGGTTCGCTGGTGAGGTCGGATTCGAAGACGAGGCGGAAGCCCTGCATCTCGTTGTCGACGAAATCGAAGTACGCGGCGACCGCGGCCCGCACGCGCTGCTTGTTGTCGGTGGTGGAGCGCAGCGCCTGGCGCACGCTCGACACCAGGATGTCGACGTAGTTCTGCAGCACCGCCAGGTACAGCTCCAGCTTGCTGGCGAAGTGCTGGTACAGCACCGGCTTGCTGACCCCGGCTACCTGGGAGATCTCGTCCATGCCCGCCGCGTGGTAGCCGCGCTGGACGAAGACCTCACTGGCGGCGAGCAGCAGCTGCTGGCGGCGCTCGTCACGAGGCAGGCGGGTGCCGCGTTTGGCCGGGACCGTCTCCGGCACCGATCGGCGCGAGGGCATGCGGTCCACGAGGTCAGTCATCTCGGCTCTCTATAGTCGATTCCCCGGGCCGCCGGGTGTGCGGTCGGGTATCCCACGAACGATACTCGCACGGTGTTCGCCCTGCGTCTCGCCCTGGAAATGTAGTACCAGTCCACGGAGTTCGCCGGGCCGTAACCGCGCGATCTCCTCCGGCCGCCCGTACGGCGGATTTGCGCACTGTGAGAATCTGATGGGGTGACCGACCGGACGGATGACCATGCCGACGGCGGGCGCGATGTCGCTCGCTCCACGCAACCCTCCGAGTCCGGTGCTGTCACGTCGGCGCCGGAGGGGCGGGAGTTGCAGGTCTACGACCCGCTCGGGCTCTATCAGCCCGCTGACCGATCCCGCCAGCCGCTGCGTGCCCGATGGGATCCCACCGACCACGACAACGGCCGCCCGCGCAGCCCGCAGCGGGAGGCGAAGAAGCAGAGCGCGCTCGGTCGATTCGTGTCCGCCTACGGGTGGCGTGCCTACGCGTTGCCGGTGCTGCTCGCCATCACCGTGCTGGTCGTCGTCGACGCGGTGCGCACCGGACCGATCCCGCCGCCGAGCGATCCCGGCTTCGGCGCGCTGAGTCCCAAGGTGGCGCAGTCCGGCATCATCGGCGCACCCCCCGGCGACGGCAAGTTCCCCGCCGATCTGCCACTGGGCGCGCTGCCGGAGGGCGGCGACTACGTCGAGCGCGCGGCAGGCACCTGGCATGTGGTGCCGGGTACCAGCGGCCAGGTCGGCGCCGGCACCGAGCGGGTGTTCCGCTACACCGTCGAAGTCGAGGACGGCATCGACACCGCACCGTTCGGTGGCGACGCCGCGGTGGCGAAGATGGTGGAGACCACCCTGGCCAACCCGAAGAGCTGGACCAACGACCCCAAGTTCGGCTTCCAGCGCATCGACGCGGGCCCGGCCGACTTCCGGCTCTCGCTCACCTCTCGCGAAAGCACTCGCGCCGCTTGCGGCTTCGAGATCCCGATCGACTCGTCGTGCTACAACGCCGACCTCGACCGGGTCGTGCTCTCGGAGGTCCGCTGGGTCCGCGGCGCGCTGGCCTTCGACGGCGACATCGGTTCCTACCGGCAGTACCAGATCAACCACGAGGTCGGCCACGCCATCGGCTATCACGGCCATCAGCCGTGCGAGACCGACGGCGGTCTCGCGCCGATCATGATGCAGCAGACCTTCGGCACCAAGAACAACGACATCGCCCTGCTCGACCCCCACGGTGTGGTCCCCGCCGACGGCAAGACCTGCCGCTTCAACCCCTGGCCGTACCCGCGCGGATAGTGGCCTCGCCCATGCGGGAACATGAACGGGGAAGAACAGCGCGGCGGGTCTTGTTGTAGTCAGCAGAGCGGCCACCGGTTCACGGCCGCGCCCGCCGCCATAGATACAGGAGTTCTCACGTGTCTCTTCATGGGACGTTGCCGCCGCTCGTCGAGCCGGCCGCGGAACTGACCAAAGACGAAATCGCTCGCTACAGCAGGCACCTGATCATCCCCGATCTCGGTGTCGACGGTCAGAAGCGGTTGAAGAAC
The DNA here is from genome assembly GCF_042674185.1 of Nocardia sp. NPDC056952. Taxonomy (NCBI): domain Bacteria; kingdom Bacillati; phylum Actinomycetota; class Actinomycetes; order Mycobacteriales; family Nocardiaceae; genus Nocardia; species Nocardia sp. NPDC056952. Next base: position 128,404 of record NZ_JBHURA010000005.1, read on the forward strand.
GCCAAGGTCCTCGTGATCGGCGCGGGCGGTCTCGGCTCGCCTGCCCTGCTCTATCTGGCCGCGGCCGGTGTCGGCACTCTCGGCATCGTCGAGTTCGACGAGGTCGACGCCTCCAACCTGCAGCGCCAGATCATCCACGGCGAATCCGATATCGGCCGTCCCAAGGCCGACAGCGCCCGCGATTCCATCCTGGAGATCAACTCCGGGATCGACGTGCGGCTGCACAAGATCCGTCTGGAACCGGAGAACGCGGTCGAGCTGTTCGCCGAATACGACCTGATCGTCGACGGCACCGACAACTTCGCCACCCGCTACCTCGTCAACGACGCCGCCGTCCTCGCGGGCAAGCCCTACGTGTGGGGCTCGATCTACCGCTTCGAGGGCCAGGTCTCGGTGTTCTGGGAAGACGCCCCCGACGGTCGCGGCATCAACTACCGCGACCTGTACCCGGAGGCCCCGCCGCCGGGAATGGTCCCGTCCTGCGCCGAGGGTGGCGTGCTCGGCGTGCTGTGCGCGTCGATCGGATCGGTGATGGTGACCGAGGCGATCAAGCTGATCACCGGCATAGGTGAGACGCTGCTCGGCCGCCTGATGGTCTACGACGCACTGGACATGAACTACCGCACCATCAAGCTGCGCCGCGATCCGCAGCGCGAGCCGATCACCGAACTGATCGACTACGACGCGTTCTGCGGTGTGGTGTCGGAGGAAGGCACCGCCGCCGCGGCCGGGTCGACCATCACCGCCGCCGAGCTCAAGGATCTCCTCGACGCCGACAAGGTCGAGCTGATCGACGTGCGCGAGCCGGTGGAGTGGGACATCGTCCACATCGCGGGCGCGACCCTGATCCCCAAGGATCGCATCCTGTCCGGCGAGGCCCTGTCCGAACTGCCGCAGAACAAGCCGATCGTGCTGCACTGCAAGACCGGCATCCGGTCCGCGGAGGCGCTGGCCGCGCTGAAGCGCGCCGGGTTCGCCGACGCGACGCATCTGCAGGGCGGCGTGGTGGCCTGGGCCAAGCAGGTCGATCCGTCGCTTCCGGTCTACTGACCCGATAGCTGCCGGTTTGCGACCTCATCGCATATTGCGGTGAGGTCGCAAAGTGGACTGTCACAGCGTGCCTTGGGTCGCCTGCGGTGATCGCGGGGTTACGGTACGGCCGTGACCTCAGTCGAACCTCCCGAGCATGTGCGAGCCACATTCGGGCTTCGCGAAGTGACGCCGGTTTCCCTCGGAGACTGGGACGGTGGCTGGCGCATGGGTGACGTGGTGCTCAGCCCCGTCGCCGATCACGCCAGGGCCGCGTGGTCGGCGAAAGTACGCGAACACCTGGCGGTCGACGGGCTGCGGGTGGCCCGCCCCGTCCGCGCCACCGACGGACGCTATGTTGTCTCCGGCTGGCGCGCCGACACCTTCGTGGACGGCGCCCCCGAGCCCCGCCACGACGAGGTCGTCTCGGTCTCCCTGCGTCTGCACAAGGCGACAGCGGAATTGGAACGCCCCCGCTTCCTGGTCCAGCCGCCCGTCGCCCCGTGGGTCGACGTGGACGTGTTCGTCGCCGCCGACCGCGCCGCCTGGGAATCGGTCCCGCTGCGCACCCTGCGCGCGGGCGGCGTCCCCATCGCCGCCACCCCCGACGGCCAGCGGTCCCTCGAACTGATCGGCCAGCTCGCCACGCTGCGCAAACCCGTCCGCAGCCCCGACCAACTCGTCCACGGCGATCTCTTCGGCACCGTCCTGTTCACCGGCGCCCACACCCCCGGCCTCACCGACATCACCCCCTACTGGCGCCCCGCCACCTGGGCCGCGGGGGTCGTCGTCGTCGACGCACTGGCTTGGGGCGGGGGCGATGACGGCTTACTCGACCGCTGGGCGACTCTGCCCGAATGGCCCCAAATGCTGTTACGCGCCTTGATGTTCCGCCTGGCGGTCCACGCATTGCACCCGCGTTCGACCCCCGAAGCCTTCCCCGGACTCGCTCGGACCGCGGACATGGTCCGTTTGGCACTGTAAGGCGGAAACCGCACCTGCTCTGACCTATCGGTCGGCGTCGGACTCAAAACTGTTGACACTCAACGTTTTCTGGTATCAGCCGTGCTATTTTCATCGAGCATCGCTGCCGTGCGTCCTACGTCGGCTCGCGGACTCACTGCGGCAGTCACGAGCGGTGAGGATTGTTGCGATGAGAATCCAGCCAAGACAACAGATCCTGGACATCTGGGGTGCCATGGTTTCGACCTGCTATCGGGACGAGAAGTGGCGCTGGGACGGCATCCTCGGCGCCGACTCGATCAGCGATTCCGAACAGCTGCTGTGCCTGTTGTATCCAGCGGCGGAGATCGAGACCTTCGCGCTGGATCAGCCGGCATCGATGTCCGAGGATGTGCGGAAGGTGTTGGCGGCCTTCGGGGGACCGGTAGGAATCGGCACCACGGTTCTCGGTCTCATCGAGGAGTACTTGGCCCGGAACACCGATGCCGACGACGTACCGCGCTTCGCCGCGGGCAGCTATCTCAGATCGCCCGAGGATGGTGATCCGACGGCCGCGCAGCGCGCTCTCGAGGTGGTCGACGGGTATTCCCGTTCGGTCACCGTGTGTATCGCGGCGCTCGGTTTCGCGCGCGGATTCGACCGGTGGGCGCAGGCTGAGCGGCGCACAGCGATCAGCACGCGGATCGCCGACCTGAGCCGCGATGTGAGCACCCGGCTGACTGCCGCGATGACCGGCCTCGTGCGCAGTTTCGCGGTCGACACGCTCGCCCCGCACTCACCTTCGGGCAGAGCGATACTCGGGATGCTGAATCAGTCGGGGCAGCCGCAGAGCTCTGTGATCCATGACATCTCTCGGAGCCTCGAACGCGTGCGGGCCCGTCTGCGCTGCGATGTGATGCTCGGTCCGGCGCTGGTGTCCGAACTCGACAACGAGGATCTGCTGTTCGAGTGTGGCTGGAGCTGGGGCATCGTCCAGGAAGCCGGCCCGGTCGATTTCGTGCCGACCACGATCGGTTCCTGTCAGGGATTCGCCGACCGCCGGCCCTATCTCCACTTCACCATCACCGCACTCGATGCGATCAGCGACGTGCTGTCATCACGCACCAGGGAACTCGGCCTGCTCGACGAAACCCAGCAACGTCTGGCCGAGGCGCTGCGACTGCGCTGGGAAATCACCCAGCGCTACTGGTCGACTGTCGCCCGTTTCGGCACCGGAACCTGGCCGCTGGAAGATATTCCGTGGCGTACATCCGACGGCGAGGAATCGGACTATTTCAGTCTGCTCGTCTCGGCGGTGCTGATCCAGGATCTGGTCGAACGTAGCGCCGCTGATGACGATCTGACCAGGGCGGTCGGCATTTTCGACGAGCTGGCGCGACGCGGGCGAATCACGCGAAGGCCGACGCGGGCAGACCCGTCGGTCGCCCTGCACTGTCCGGGTGTGCGGATGACACTGCGCGGCAGCGAACTCGTCGACGGCGGTGGGTCTCGACTGGACTGGATCGCCTCGGATTTCGCACCGGTACTACTCGAGCGGCTGCTGCGGGCGGCTCGCTTGTCGGGCAACATCACCGCCCGTGACCAGCTGATGGAACTGGCGAAGCAGGTGATGGATCACCTCGATCATCGGATGATTTCGGATGGCGACGCGGCCGGTCTGTGGGACGATCCCGGCGCGGCATTCGGTGCGTCGGCACAGCGCGGGCCGCTCCCGTCGTGGTACATGACCGAGCGCATCGTCAAGTGCTTGGTCGCCGCCGACCGCACTTATCGTGCGGTATCTTTGCGATCGCCCGCGATGGTGGTCCGGGCAGTCGAGTTGCTCCACGAGGCCGAGCACCTGCTGAATCAAGCGATGCTCGACGTCGGAGTCTACGACACCTCGGCCAACCGGTTCGCGCTCGACGCTGTCGAGCAGAAGCTGGACCGGGCGAGGAGCGTCATTGATGCGCAGCCGGGAACCGCGTTCACACTCGTCTCGGCGGCACTGATCGAACTCGATCGACTCGCCTGGGCCCGCCTCGACGCGATGCGGAGTTCTTGACGATGATCGTCTTCGCTGCCTCCGGCAAGGGCGGTGTCGGCCAGTCGGTGACCAGCTGCAATCTGGCCTACCGGCTCAGCCTGCACGGCATCAGCACGGCCTACGTCGATTTCGATCTCGGCTCGCCCAGCGCGGGCGCAGTGTTCGAGATCGGCTCGGTCGACAGTTGCGCAGAGACGGGCAACGGGCTGCACTCGTATCTGCTCGGCCACGACAGCATCCATCGGCGCGTGGACGTGCGGGCGAGTACCCATCGAAAAGCGTTGCACAGCCGACGCTCTCGCGGGGCCGCGCTGGTCCTCCTGCCGGGTGACGAGGGTTGCGGCGAAGCCGTGTCGGCCAACGATCGTCAGGTGGTGCGGCGCTGCCGTGAGTTACTGCTCGACCTGGACAGCACCTTCAAGGTGGTGATCGTCGACCTCAGCGCTGGCCGATCGGTGGCGATGCAGATAGCGCTGGAAGCCACCCGGCCACTGGATATGCCGGACAACGAGGTGTACTGGCTCGTCTACCACCGCTGGACCCGCCAGCACCTGATGTCCGCGAAGCGTGTGGTGCACGGACCCAAGGGCCTGCTGGCGAGGGCAGTCGAGCTCGGTTATGGCCTTGACGACCTCCGGACCAGAATCCGCTTCGTGCGCACTGCTGTTCCCTGCGTCACCGGCGAGCACGCCGCAGGCGGCGGTCCACAGGCGGCCTGGTTGCTCAAACAACACGATGTCCTGCGGTCTCTCGCTGCTGAGTATCGACTCGGTGACAGCGTGTCGCTGGGGGAGGTCCCCGTCGACCGGTTGCTGCAGTGGCGGGAGCAGATTGTTCTCGATGCCGATGTTGGCGCCGGTATCGCGAATTGGGCGACGGTGGTGGCTTTCGACAACCTGGCGCGACGACTGGTGGACAGAGCGACGTGGGTACCGGTGTAGGGGTTGCGCCGGCGAAGAAGGGATGTGACCGTGTTCGTGTAAGGCAGTGCGACCCGACACGCACCTCCGATGTCGCGGATGCTGTCGTGTAAAAGCTGAGTACACTGCCTCTGATTTCGATGTTCGTGATCAGGTGCGGCGTCTAGGCTTGACTTCATAGGTTCTTGTGCGCGAACGCAAGGGAGCAGATGACCACCATCGAGGAAGCCGTGCGGTATCGGGAGCCCACGCAGGCCGATCTGCCCGATATTCAGGTGATCGATGGCGCGGCCTTCCGTGACCGTTACCCCTTCTTCGTCCTGCGCCAGTTCATGGACTTGAACAGTTCGCGCTGCGTCGTCGCCGTCGAGCCCTGCGGCGACGAGGACAAGGTTGTCGGATACGCGATGACCATCATGGGCGAAGGTTCGAGAGCGTGGCTGATCAGTTTGGCGGTGTCGCCCGATCGGCGCGGTCACGGCTACGGTCGTGGGCTGCTGCGGCGCAGCATCCGGGTTTGTCGGCACAAAGGTGATGTCGACGAGATCTGGTTGACCGTCGACCCGAAGAACGTCTCGGCTTACAACCTGTTCAGAGAGTTCGGTTTCGTGCTACGCGAGCACGACGAGCGATACTTCGGCGAAGACGAACCGCGTGATGTGCTGGTGTACAAGCTGCACCGCCTACCCGGCGACCACTCGGTAGGAACCGGCGAAAACGGTTACACTGGAACCTGATTCGGCTGGGCTCGATGCGGGGGTATTCGGATGCCGGGGGGTAGGCCGCAGTCATCGCACGAATCGGTCATCGCCGATATCGGCGATCGCGCACTGCGCTACACCCAGAGACTCGAGCAGGTCGGGGTCGCCGGAACCGGCACCTTGGATGACTTGGACACGCACATCGAAGCCCTGCTCGACCGCCCCGAACTGCTCATCCGCGGGCGGCAGAGCAACAAGCTGCGTTTCGGCGTGCTGTACGAGCGGGCCCCGAACGCGGCACCCGGCGACGAGGCCTGGCGAACGCCGCTGATCGCCGGGCTGATCGCCGCGGAAGTCGAATTCCGCGGGCCACTGCGGCTGAGCCCGGCCCAGAACACCTTGCTCGCCGCCCGATACGAGACGCTCGCCACCGCGCTCACCCGCGCCGATCTACCTGCGCACGCAGTGCGCGCCTGGAGCGGCGCCGTGGAGCTGCACCGCCGCGCCAAGAATGCCGGAGCCGAGGATCGCTGCGCGCTGGCGCTGGCGCGAGCCCGCCGTCGCACCGCCGCGCCGGGTTGGCGGCGTGGCGTCAGCATCGTCTCGGATCTACTGTGCGGTTACGGGTATCAGCCGTTCCGGCTGCTCGGCTGGGTTGTCGTGCAGATCATCGTGTGCACCGCACTCGCCCTGTTGTGGGCAGGGAACAAGCCGTGGAGCGAGGTCGTCTACCTGGGTGTCCTCACCTTCCTCAATCCACTCGATCCGGCGAATGCGGTGGGCATGGCTCCGCAGGCGCGAATCCTGTTCGCCGCCGAAGCGTGGCTGGGCGCGGTCTCGATGTCGGTGTTCTTCGCGCTGCTGGTCCGCCGGTGGTTCCGGCTGTAGTCACCAGTCGCCGGACAGGTTTCCGCCGCGTGCGGCGTAGTACGTCGCCACGTCGATCCGGCGCTGCACCTGTTCCACGCGGGCGGTCCACTGTTTGGAGAAGTTGGCCGCGGCCTGCAAGTCCCGCCACGGCGCCCGCATCGCGGCCGGGACCTGTGCGCCCGGCATCCACAGGTGCGCCAGATGTTCGAGCACGGGCGCGAGCACGGTGACCTGCTGCCCGTCGTCCAGCCCTTCGGCCGCCCGCACTCTGGCGTCGATGACCGTCAGGAGCCAGTCGTGGACGGCGACATCCTGGCAGAACCGCAGGGCATCGGGCAGATCCGTAGCCGCACGCACCGTGACCCGCAACGCCCTGCACAGCTCGTCCTCGAGACGTAGCGATACCGCCGGGCCGGCGTTACCCCCGACGACGGCGGTCCACCGCAGGCGCGTGGTCGGCGCCCTCAGCTGCGGCCGTTGATCCAGCAGCGGCGAGGACCTCAGGTCATCGAGATGCCTGGCACAGATCGAGGCGAGATCCAGCGTGTTCGGGCCGGGTGGGGCGAAATAGCCTGCGACCAACTGCTTGTCGGCGACCGCGCGGTCGGGCACCTCACCGATCACCTCTGTCACGCCGATCCGGCTGATGTAATGAGACCACGGCCTGCGCTTTTTCTGCTGGGCCCGCACTACGGTGGTGTGCGACGACAGCTGGACCAATCGGCCGCCCACCAGGACCACAGTCGATGCCACCGTCCCCACCACGCGCGCGGTCGCTGTCGCGCCCCACCCGAGATGGCAGTCGACGCCGGTCGCTCGGCGCGGTGAGAAGGCAAGCGGGCCAGGACGTTCGCGGCGCAGGACGGACGCCCCGGCCACCGTCGCCAGCAGTTCGTCGGTGGCCTGGCCGTCCAAGGTCATCGAATGCGGCAGCAGGCAGGTACGGATTTCGCCCAGCACCACGAGCGGGGTCGGCAGTCCCGGCGCGGGGCGGCGCGGCGGCGTAGGCGGCACGGTCAGGTCCCATCGAGTAGCAGGTGCCCCACGCGTTCGACGACTTTGGGCGGTACCACCACCTGCTCGGCACTACCCTGGGTGGCGACCTGAGCGGCGACGTCGTCATCCGGCGCGAGATGATCGAGGATGACCCGCACCGCCGACTCGATCAGCAGATAGCGCTTGGGCAGCATCGACAGCGTCCGATACGCCGTGAACGGCGCCGCGTCCGGATTGAGCCGTACCACGGGAGGCAGGTCCTCCCAGCTGTCCGGCCATTCGCGATCGCCGGGCCACAGCTGCGGATCCACGACGGGGGCACCGTGATAGCGCAGCATGCCCAGGCGCAACAGCTGCCATACCGCAGCCAGGAACGGGCACGACCAGCGTCGTGCGGCCTCGTCCCGGTCGTGCCACAACTCCACGTCGAGGAAGATCGAATGCTCGCCGCGGCCGTACTCCTGTGGGGGCCGATATGGCTGCGGATGCATGGCGAGGCGGGACGAATCGTCCTGTTCCCGACGCCCGTTGCACAGCCAGCCGGATTCGGTGGTCGGTGGTCTGCTGCCGTTGGCGACCTCCTCGTCCTCTGGCTGCGCGACGAGCCGCGCCGCCACCATCTCCGCGACCGGGATCGGTGCGCCGACGGCGACCCCGCCCGCGAAAACCGGCGCTCGGTGGCAACCGGATTCCCTGGCCAGATAGTCGATGGTCAGCCCGGCGTCGGCCGCGGCGCCCAGCAGCCTGCCGAGCACCTCGGCCGGTTCGAAGCGTGGCTGGAAGTAATCGTCGGTGAGGTAGCAGGTACTCACCCTGGTGTCCGGCCCGTACTCGATCCGAGCCGACTCGATGAACGCGGCGACCAGCGGGACCGCGCGCCGGAATTGGGCGCGGACCAGGTCGGTGTCGTAGAGGATTTCCTCGTGCCGGAAGTGGCAGATCTCGATCGACAGATGGGCCATGGGTAGTGGCGCGACGGCGGATTCCTCCGACGCTTCCCGATACGTTGGCAGATTCATTTATTCGATGTCCCAGGTCGTCGGAACGGTAAGCCGCCGAGCCAGATCCGTGTACGCCGCGACGGTTGCCGGATCGGCGAGGCCGGCGTTGACGTCGGCATCGAGGATGAGCTGTTCGCGCCACTGCAGCATCGGCTCGATCGGTGTCTGCCCCAGCACCATGGCCGCGCCGATACCCTTGGCGGTGGCCAGTTCTCGCAAGGCGTTCGCCTGTTCTTTCAGCCAGGCAGCCTGGGCAGGCCGGTCCACTGTGCGGGTCCGGTCCGATGCGGCGACTGCCGTGCGCACACAACGCATCGATGCGAGGCGGGCTTGTTCGGACTTCTCGACTGTGAGCAGTTTGTCGCGCTGACGATCCCAGATCGCACCGGTCTTGATCAGCCCGTGCTGTCCGTGTACCAGGCCGCCGGCCGCCAGCACGTGCTGGCGCGTCCACCGGTGGAAGACCAGCCAACGATGCGCGCGGTGCGCCAGCATGGTCGAGGCTGTGGCCCGCAATGCGATCTCGAGCGCGACCGAGCGTCCGGCGCTGAGATCGACTATCACCACGGCGAATTCGCTCAGCAGCTGGGCGAACAAGGCGGTTCCGCGCGCCACCATGGCATTGTCGCAGCCGAATTCGGCGCCGCCCAGGTCGCCGGGGAACAAGACCAGCTGCCCAGCTCCAGGTGCGTCGCGGCGTAGTTGGGGTCGGTCGGTTTCCCGGCCGACGATCAGCCGCCGAGGCTCGCCGGTGTTCCCGCGCAGATACGAATGCATCCCGCGGTCATCGGTGATGCCGCGTTCGGCGTGTCCGATCTCGAACAGCGCGCCCGCCGTCGGAGAGCCGAAATCGAAGTCGACATAGGCGACATCGAGGCCGTGCAGAGCCAATCTGTAGGCGATGTTGCAGCTGGTAACCGACCGCCCCGTGCCTCCCTTGTCAGAGGTCGCGAAGACCAGCATCGGCGCGGCGTCATCGGCGCTCATCGGGTGGCGTCCTCCCGGGCGTAGGCGAGCGCGTTGAGCCGAAGCAGCGCGTCGGCCGCCAGCGCCTCGGCGGTGTGCGGTCGCTTGTTCAGGATCTCGTCAGCGCGGTCCAGCGACTGCTGGATCGCGGCCAGCTCCTGGAATCGCGACGAGTACACGGCATCGCTGACCTGAAGAAACTCCTGGCTGAGCAGATGCTCGGCCTCACTGAGCTTGCCGATCGCGGCGTTCACCATTGCCTGGGTGGCCAGCGGGGGTCGAGTGTAGGTGTTGTGTGCGACTACCAGGCACTCCATCATGCGTTCGGTCAGGAACCACGATGGCGCGGCGTCGGCGGCATCGCCGACCGGTCCGAGGTTGTCCCACAGGCCCGCGGAACGGCCGCCGGTGATGGCTCGGTCCTGCATGTGCTGCAGGGCCGAGGCGGCCAGGTCGAGCAGCTCCTCGCGGGTGTCCACGTCACGTGCCAGCCGGGCGGCCTGGAGGCTGCGCTTGAGTAGGAGCGTAGTGAAGTCGCTGACGTGATAACCCAGCACCGTGCCCGGCTCGATGGCCTCGGATCCCTTGAGCGTCAGGGTAATTCCGGGATAGTGCAGACGAGCGGCAGGATCGTCGGGGACCTGCCGGTTGATGATCCGGGCACGCTGGGCCAACTGCCGTAACACCCCGACAGTGCGTGCCAGATCGGTGGTGGACTCCCGCTCCAGCAAGTCCTGGATGAGAAATGCCGTCACAGCCAGGCTGTAGTAGTCCGACTGTTTCCCGTCGGAAGTGCGCCAGGGCAGGTCTTCCAGCGGCCAGCGCCCGGTTCCGAAGCGAGAGATCGTGGACCAGTAGCGCTGGGTCAGCTCCGCGCGGCGCTTCAGCGCCTCGGCCAGTTGGAGCTGATGCGGCTCGAGGAGCGCCGGTTCCTGGGTCCGCTGGGAGTACAGGTCCTTGATGCCGTCGAGCGCGACCAGGGTGAAGTAGAGGTACGGCTCGGTGACCGCGTAACCGGGCTGGGTGGCAACCCGGCCGGTGACCTCGACGGCGGGGCCCGCATTGGTGTCGATACCCCATGCCCAGCCGCATTCGAAAGCCAGGTTGTCGTCGCGCAGATCGAGGCCGGGGGTGTGGCCGCTGCGCACGTCGTTCTCGGCCTGCACGCGGATCTGCTCGAGCGCACCGGAGAAGTCGGCGATGACATCCTTGACCGGGGCGCCTGTCTGGTTCACCAGCTTCAGGATCTCCTGCCCGGCGGAGGAGGAGAAGGGCGGGGTGTGGATAACGAAACTTCGGATCAGACCCCCCATCGCGGAGGTGAGTCGGACGCTTACCCGGGGGGTCAGCGCGTGGATGCGCTCCTTCAGGTGCGTGCCCTCGCGGCGCACCTCGTGCACCAGATACCGGTCGAGACCGCGCAGAAAGCGCAGCGACGCGATGCACAGACTCAGCGACATCGAATAGGAGTCGACCACCTCGAGCTCACGCTGCGCCGCCGAGGGCTCTCCGAAGCCCGAGTCGCGAAAGTAGCTGCCGCCCGCGAATATCGGATTCCCGTCGGCGTCGGTATAGGAGTCGAAGAACTCCTCGATCTTCGTCACCAGGGCGCCGCCGACCCGGAGGTTGTCGCCGAGCGCCGCCATGACCGCGGCGATATCGTCGGCGGACTCGATGCTGTCCGGGTCGAGTGCGAAACTCGCCAGTTCGGTGGACGGATACAGCAGGCACATCAGCTGTTCGGCGTCGCTGATCGAATTGCGTCCGTCGCGTCCGCCCCAGACCCACCCGCCCTCGCGGAACGAGGTGCGCAGGTGGGCGCGCCAGAGATCCAGAAGTTGTTGCCGCGGTCGAATTCTCACCGATGTCCCCTCCGTGCAACTGCCTCCTCAGTGTGGACGCTGGGACGCGTCCTTGTCATCGGTTGTGCCGTAATACGTTTCGACGTGGGTAACAACGGAAACGGCGTAACAGCCGAAAGCCACGTTCGGGAGGGGACCGAACGTGGCTTCCGGGTGGGTGGGGATGGATCAGACGCTGGCGTAGGCCAGCGAGGGGACCTTGTCGGTGGCGAAGGAGGTGCGCAGGTAGCACCACCAGGTGACGGCGGCCATCACGAGGAAGACGGCGGCGTAGGCCCAGAAGGCGGGGGCCATGGTCTTCAGGTGGACGTTGGACAGGCGAAGGGCCTGCTGGACGACGAACCCGCCCGCGGCGCCGACCGCGCCGATGACACCGATCGCGGCACCGGCCTGACGCTTGGCGGAGGTGGCCGCCTCGGTCAGGTCCATGCCGTGCTCGGAGGCGTACTTCTTGGCAGTGGCGTTGAAGATCGACGGGATCATCCGGTAGGTGGAGCCGTTGCCGATACCGGCCAGGATGAACAGGGCAAGGAACGCGGTCAGGTAGAGCGGGAAGCTCTTCATGTCGACGGCGGCCACGATGCAGGCCACCGCAATCGACATCCCGCCGAAGACGAACACCGTGATCTTGGCGCCACCGCCGATCTTGTCGGAGACCCAACCACCGAACGGGCGGCTGAACGAACCGACCAGGGCGCCGAGGAAGGCCAGGTTACCCAGGGTGGTGATCCAGCCGATCTTGGCGAGGTCGGGGAAGGTGGCCTTGATCAGCGTCGGGAAGGCGAACGAGAAGCCGATGAACGAGCCGAACGTGCCGATGTAGAGGAACGACATGATCCACGTGTGCCGGTTGGTCAGCGCCAGCTTGTAGGACTTGCCGTCGGACTTGGCCTCGGCCAGCGAGTCCATGAAGTACAGCGCGCCGAGGGTCGCGACCGCGATGAACGGCAGCCAGAACAGCACGGCGAGGGTGATACCGAAGCGGTAGCCGCCCGCGTCCTTGGCCATGATGTGGGTGCCGAAGGTGATCAGCAGCGGCACGATCAGCTGGGTTTGCGCGACACCGAGGTTGCCGCCCGCGGCGTTGAGGCCGAGCGCGGCGCCCTTCTTGCCCTCGGGGAAGAAGAACGAGATGTTCGACATCGACGAGGAGAAGTTGCCGCCACCGACACCGGCGAGGGAGGCCAGCACCAGGAACACCCACATGGGCGTGCTCGGCTGGTTGACGAAGTAGAGGATGCCGAGCGCGGGTAGGAACAGCATCGCGGCGCTGAACGCGGTGAACGCGCGCCCACCGAACCGCGGTACCGCGAAGGTGTACGGAATGCGCAGGGCCGCGCCGACCAAGGTCGGGATCGAGGTGAGCAGCAGCGCGTTGCTCACGGCGACCGCGTTGCCCTTGCCGAGACCCTGCAGGAACTCGAAGCCGGCCGGGCCCATCGCGGTGACGATGGAGCCCCAGATGACCCACATGCTGAAGCCGAGATTTTCGGCGAATACGGAGAAGTACAGATTCTTCTTGGCAGTCTTCGCGCCGCCGGATTCCCAGAACCCCTTGTTGTCGGGGTCCCAATGGGAGATCCAGCGGCCCTTCTTCTGGTATTCGAAGGACGGGGCTTCCGTCTCATGGCCGGTGGCGGCTATCGCGGTCATCGGCTTCCTCTCGATCGGGCTCGATAGGAGCGGCTCGCCTGGTGTTCGACGATGCTCCCTGCGGTGTCGAGATAAAGGTAGGAGCCGGTTGTTGCGTGACAATGGCCGCAGGTGACGTTCCCGGCAACTACGGCTCACCGTGCGACTTCGCTGGTGGTGACAGCCCGGTTACCTGGATTTAGGAAGCGTCTCTCCGCGCTGCTCAGCGGTCCGGATATTCGGCGATGAGCGAGCCGAGGAAGCAGTTGGCCGCCTGCACGGCCCGCTCGGCGTCACCGTCGATGACGGCCTGGACCAGCTCGGCGTGCTCGGTGTCGTACGCGTCGTCGGATTTCGCGGTCCGCGCGTGGATCACCTGCTCGATGATCGGCAGCAGCGAATCGTAGAACTCCAGATATACCGCGTTGTGGCTGGCGACGACGATCGCGCGGTGCAATTCGACGTCGGCGGCGATGGCCACCGGGTCGGCCTCGGCCCAATTCCGGTTGCTGCGTTCGGCGAGCAAGCGCTGGAGGGTGGCGATATCGGCGTCGTCGCGGCGGCGCGCGGCCAGGCCCGCCGCGGTGGTGTCGAGAGCTTGGCGCAGTTCGAGGATGTCGCGTTCGTGCGCGTCGGCGAAGTACTTGCCCAGGGTGCCGCCGACCTCGGAGGTGGCGATCACATAGGTGCCCGAGCCCTGACGGCGTTCGAGCATGCCCGCGTGCACGAGCGCCTGGACGGCTTCGCGCACGGTGTTGCGGCCGGTCCCGGTGAGCTCGGTGAGCTCTGGTTCGGTGGGGATCCGTTGGCCCACTGGCCAACGGCCGGAACGGATCTCGGCCCGAAGCTGCTCGGTGACCTGGGCGATGAGGCTGGTACGCCGGACGGGTTGCACGTCAGCAAGGTTACTGGGCTGTTCCGCCTCTCCGGGACTTCAGGCCGGAGTTGTGCACGGGGTGAGCTGGGTCGGCGGCCGACGAGAGGTCGGTTGTGCGGTAGCCCGGTCCCGGTGATTTACCCGTGTTCTCGCGGGAGATCGCTCACAGTCGCTTGGCAGTAGTCATCGGGTCATCCTATGATTTCCGGGTGCCGCCGCTCCGTGATTTCCAGCCAGCTTCCGGCGCCGGGTCGACCCTCGAGGACGACCGGCGCGGTCACGTCGACCCGCCTTCCGAGATCACCCAGCGGTCGCTGATCGAAGGTCGGCTGCTCGTTCTGGCGGCCATCATCATGTCGGCGCTCACCTTGCGCGCCGCCGTCACCGCATTCAGTCCGCTTGCCGAGACGATCGGCGCCGAGGTCGGGTACGGGACGGGGATCGTCGGGGTGTTCGGCATGTTGCCGACCGCGATGTTCGGTCTCGCCGGGCTCATCGCGCCGCTGTTCGTGCGCCGGTTCGGGCTGGAGCGAACCGTGTTCGTCGCGATGCTGCTGGCCGGCGCCGGGTCGCTGGTGCGGGTGTTCTCCACCGGTACCGGTGGACTGCTGGCGTTCTCCGGGGTGGCGCTGCTCGGCATGGGCATCGGCAATGTGGTGATTCCGCCGCTGGTGAAGCGGTATTTCGGCGATCATCTGGCCGCGATCAGCTCGCTCTACATCGTGATGGTGCAGCTCAGTACCGTCATTCCGGCGTTCATCGCCGTGCCGGTGGCGCAGGCGCACGGCTGGCGGATCTCGATGGGGGTGTGGGCGTTGGTCGGTTTCGCCGCCGCGATCCCGTGGTTCGTCGTGCTGCGCGATCGGCGTGGTCGCGACACCGTTGACACCACCGCGCTACCCGCCGAGGCGCCCGAGACCGGCAGAGTCTGGCGTTCGCCGGTGGCGTGGGGGATGGCGGGCATGTTCGGCATGACCTCGCTGACCACCTACGCCATGTTCGCCTGGCTGCCCAAGATCCTGTCCGACGCGGGCGCGAGCGCCGGTTTCGGCGGCAGCATGGTCGGCTTGTTCGCGCTGATCGGGCTGATCCCGGCGCTGGGCGCGCCCACCGTGGTCTCGCGGACGCGCAATCCGTTCCCCGTCGTCGTCGGCTGCATGGTGCTGTTCGCGACCGCTTTCATCGGCCTGCTGGTGGCGCCGATGCAGGCACCCCTGCTGTGGGTTGTGCTGCTGGGTCTGGGCCCGTCCACCTTCCCGATGGCGCTGACGCTGATCAACCTGCGCACCCGCACCCCCCATGGCTCGGCGGCACTGTCCGGCTTCACCCAGGGCGTCGGGTACGCGATCGCCTGCACGGGCCCGCTGCTGTTCGGCATGCTGCACACCTGGACCGGCGGCTGGCTCGTCCCGTTCGCCATGCTGTTCGTCGCCCTCGGTGTGCTCCTCGCGGGCGCCTGGCAAGCCTGCAAGCCGCGCATGCTCGAAGACAGCTGGAATTGATCTCACCGTTCGAGTTGCGAACCGGTGCGTTCGGAGTAATGCTGTGTAGATCACACCCTCACGGGCGTTTCCGATGATTTCTTGCTGCTTCCTTACGCGCGGAAATCGTTGCGACACATGCCGGAAACAAAAGGGCTGATCTCACCTCCCTGATCGGGGGAAGGTGAGAAACCGTTGATTCAAGCGACATTTCCCGCAGCATTTCGGCAATACCCATTTCCTACCGTTGGGCCATCGCACTTTTGGGAGGCCCAATCTTGAGCACGCTGAAGCGGAACCACGACATCGACAACTGGGATGCCGAGGACGTCGCGGCCTGGGAAGCCGGTGGCAAGGACGTCGCCAAGCGCAATCTGATCTGGTCGGTGATCGCCGAGCACATCGGATTCTCGGTGTGGTCGATCTGGTCGGTGATGGTGCTGTTCATGCCCACCGACAAGTACGGCATCGACGCGGCGGGCAAGTTCTTCCTGGTCGCCATGCCCACCCTGGTCGGCGCGTTCCTCCGCATCCCCTACACCGTCGCCACCGCCCGCTTCGGCGGTCGCAACTGGACGATCTTCTCCGCGTTCCTGCTGCTCATCCCGCTGCTGCTGACGCTGTACTTCGTCAACCAGCCCGGCACTTCCTACACCACGTTCCTGGTCGTGGCCGCGTTCGCCGGCTTCGGTGGCGGCAACTTCGCGTCGTCGATGACCAACATCAACGCCTTCTACCCGCAGCGGCTCAAGGGCTGGGCGCTGGGCATGAACGCCGGCGGCGGCAACATCGGCGTCCCGGTGATCCAGCTGCTGGGCCTGCTGGTGCTGGTCACCCTCGGTGGCGACTACGCCTCGGTGATCTGCGCGGTCTACCTGGTCCTGGTCGGTGTCACCGCCGTCGGCGCCGCCGTCTACATGGACAACCTGACCAACCAGAAGGCCGACATGTCCTACATGGTCAAGGCCCTGCGGGTACCGCAGTCCTGGGCGATCGCCTTCCTCTACATCGGCACGTTCGGCTCGTTCATCGGCTACAGCTTCGCTTTCGCCCAGATCCTGCAGATCAGCTTCAAGGCCGGTGGCGACACCGCCGCCCAGGCCGCCGTCCACGCCGCGTCGATCGCCTTCATCGGCCCGCTGCTCGGTTCGCTGGCCCGCCCCTACGGCGGCAAGATGGCCGACCGCATCGGCGGTAGCAAGGTCACCATCGCCACCTTCGGCGCCATGATGGCCGCCGCGCTGCTGGTGATCACCGCGTCGACGATGGCCGACGGCAACAAGGGCATCGCGACCGGTGCCACCATGACGCTGCTGGTCGCGGGCTTCATCGCCCTGTTCGTCCTGTCGGGTTTCGGCAACGGCGCCGTCACCAAGATCATCCCGTCGGTGTTCGAGGCCAAGTCCAAGAGCCTGCCGATCTCGCGGGTCGAGCAGGCGGCCTGGTCGCAGAACACCTCCGGTGCGCTGATCGGCTTCGTCGGCGCCATCGGCGCGCTCGGCGGCGTCGGCATCAACATGGTGCTGCGCAGCTCCTACGCCAGCACCGCTTCGGCCACCTCCGCGTTCTGGGTGTTCCTCGCCTTCTACGTGGTCTGCGCCGCCGTTACCTGGACGGTCTTCCTGCGCCGTCCCCGTCTCACCTCCGACTCCGCAGTGGTGGTCGAGGCCGAGCACATGGTCCTCGAGGCCGAAACCAACGCTTCGTCGGCCAATTCGTCGGCTCGCTGACAACCGACCACTACCAAGGAGGTCACTCTCATGAACAGCACTCGCAAAACAGCGGTCGTGGTCGGCCACGGCATGGTCGGACACCGTTTCGTCGAAGCCCTTCGCTCGCGCGACGAGGCAGGCCAGTGGCAGGTCATCATCCTGTCGGAGGAGAAGCTGCCCGCGTACGACCGCGTCGGCCTGTCCTACTACGTCGGCAACTGGAACGCCGACGACCTGGCGCTGCCCGGCAACATGTACGACGGTGACGAGCTGGTCGACCTGCGGCTGGGCCAGCGCGGCGAGTCCATCGACCTCGAGGCCAAGACCGTCACCAGCACCAGCGGCGACGTCATCGCCTACGACGCCCTGGTCATGGCGACCGGTTCCTACCCGTTCGTGCCGCCGGTCCCCGGCCACGACCTGCCCGAGTGCTTCGTCTACCGCACCATCGACGATCTCGACGGCATCCGCGCCGCCGCCGAAGCGGCCGGTCCCGGCGCGCACGGTGTGGTCGTCGGCGGCGGTCTGCTCGGCCTGGAAGCCGCCAACGCGCTGCGCCTGCTCGGCATGACCCCGCACGTGATCGAGTACAACGGCCGCCTGATGCCCGCCCAGGTCGACGCCGGTGGTGGCGCGATCCTGGAGAAGCTCGTCACCGATATCGGCCTCAACGTGCACACCGGTGTCGGCACCGCCAAGATCGTCTCGATCGAGGAGGAGGGCGCCGACAAGGTCACCGTGCACCTGTCCGACGAGGCCGAGATCAAGGCCTCGCTGGTGGTGTTCTCCGCCGGTGTCCGCCCGCAGGACGCCCTCGCCAAGGCCTCCGGCCTGGAGATCGGCGCCCGCGGCGGCATCCTCACCGACCTCACCCTGCAGACCTCCGACCCGAGCGTCTACGCGATCGGTGAGTGCGCCGCGATCGAGGGCGTCTGCTACGGCCTGGTCGCTCCCGGTTACACCACCGCCGAGATCGTCGCCGACCGCCTGCTGGGCGGGGCGGGCGAGTTCCCCGGTGCCGATATGTCCACCAAGCTGAAGCTGATGGGCGTCGACGTGGCGTCCTTCGGTGACGCGCACGGCACCACCGAGGGCGCCCTCGAGGTCGTGCTGCACGACGCGGCCAAGGGCACCTACGCCAAGCTGGTCGTCTCCGACGACGCCCAGACCCTGCTGGGCGGCATCCTGGTCGGCGACGCCAGCCAGTACGCGGCCTTGCGCCCGCTGGTCGGGCGCCCGCTGCCCGCCGACGCCGCCGCGCTGATCTCCCCGGCCGGCGCCGAACTCGGTGCCGACGCGCTGCCCGACGACGCCCAGATCTGCTCCTGCAACAACGTCAGCAAGGGCGCCATCTGCGGCGCGATCGCCGAGGGCGCCTGCGATATCCCGGCCGTCAAGAGCTGCACCAACGCGGGTACCTCCTGCGGTGGCTGTGTGCCGATGATCAAGAAGCTGCTCGAGCAGTCCGGCGTGGCGCTGTCGAAGTCGCTGTGTGAGCACTTCACCCAGTCGCGTGCCGAGCTGTACGACGTGGTCGCCGTCACCGGCATCCGCACCTTCTCCGAGCTGATCGCCAAGCACGGCAAGGGCTCGGGCTGCGATATCTGCAAGCCGACCGTGGCCTCGATCCTCGCGTCGACCTCGAGCGAGCACATCCTCGAGGGCGAGCAGGCCGCGCTGCAGGACACCAACGACCACTTCCTGGCCAACCTGCAGAAGAACGGCACCTACTCGGTCGTCCCCCGGATGCCCGGTGGCGAGGTGACCGCCGACCAGCTGATCGTGATCGGCGAGGTGGCCAAGGAGTTCGGCCTCTACGTCAAGGTCACCGGTGGTCAGCGCATCGACCTGTTCGGCGCCCGCGTGGAGCAGCTGCCGCTGATCTGGAAGCGTCTGGTCGACGTCGGCATGGAGTCCGGCCACGCCTACGGCAAGTCGCTGCGCACCGTGAAGAGCTGCGTCGGTTCCACCTGGTGCCGCTACGGCCAGCAGGACTCGGTCGGCATGGCCGTGCTGCTGGAGAAGCGCTACCGCGGCCTTCGCTCGCCGCACAAGATCAAGCTGGCCGTCTCGGGTTGCGCGCGTGAGTGCGCCGAGGCCCGTGGCAAGGACGTCGGCGTGATCGCGACCGAGCACGGCTGGAACCTCTACGTCGGCGGTAACGGCGGTCTGACTCCCAAGCACGCGGTGCTGCTGGCCGGTGACCTCGACGACGAGACCCTGATCAGCTACATCGACCGCTACCTGATGTTCTACATCCGCACCGCCGACCGCCTGCAGCGCACCGCGCCGTGGCAGGAGGCCCTCGAGGGTGGCTTCGACTACCTCAAGGCCGTCGTCTGTGACGACAGCCTCGGCATCGCCGGTGACCTCGAGGCCGCCATGGCCAGGCACGTCGAGGGCTACAAGGACGAGTGGGCCGCCGTGCTCGAGGACGAGAACAAGCTCTCGCGCTTCGTCTCCTTCGTCAATGCCCCTGACGAAGCCGACCCGACGATTTCGTTCGACGACAGCGGAGAACGCAAGGTACCAGTGCTCCTCGGTCTTCCCGGCATGCCCGTCGGTGTTGCTTCGGACACAGCACCGGCCGGGAAATAAGCCCTTAACGCTGCGGAAACAGGGCGCCTGTACCAATAGGTAAGGCGTTCGGAGGAGGAACCGATGACCGTTATCGACACACCCACCATCACCACTGAGACCGTGACCTGGACCCAGGCTTGCCGGCTCGATTTCCTGATCCCGGGGCGCGGCGTGGCTGTCCTGCTGAAGGGTGGCCGTCAGGCGGCTCTGTTCCTACTCACCGACGGCACGCTCGCCGCCGTCGGCAACATCGATCCGTTCGGCCGGGCCGCGGTGATGTCACGCGGCATCATCGGTGATCGCGGCGGTGTTCCCGTCGTCGCGTCGCCGCTGCTCAAGCAGGCCTTCTCGCTGATCGACGGCCGTTGTCTCGACGACGAGTCCCAGTCCCTGCCGGTGTACGCCGTCCAACTCGACGGCGGCGTCGTCGCGGTCTCCAACGAGCCGGTGCAGACCCCATGACCTCTCCCACCGACAGTGGCCCTTGCCTTGCCGGCTTCACCATCGGCGTCACCGCGGCTCGCCGCGCCGAGGAATTCAGCACCCTGCTCACCCGCAAGGGCGCGAGCGTGGTCTCCGCCCCCGCCATCCGCATCATCCCGCTGGCCGATGACACCGAGCTCGAACGCGTCACCGAACTGCTGATCGCCGATCCGCCGCAGATCACCGTCGCCACCACCGGCATCGGCTTCCGCGGCTGGATGGAAGCGGCGGAGGGCTGGGGCCTGGCCGAGGTCCTGCGCGACACTCTCGCCTCCACCCGGATGCTGGCCCGCGGCCCCAAGGCCAAGGGCGCGATTCGCGCCGCCGAACTGCGTGAGGAATGGTCGCCTGCCTCGGAGTCCTCGGCCGAGGTGCTCGACCATCTGCTCGCCGAGGGCGTCGAAGGCGTCCGCATCGCGGTGCAGCTGCACGGCGCGACCACCGAATGGGAGCCGGTTCCCGACTTCTGTGAGGTGCTGCGCTGCGCGGGCGCCGACGTGGTCCCGGTCCCGGTGTACCGCTGGGAGCCGCCGGCCGATCGTGGGCCGATGGACAACATGATCGAATCGATCATCTCCGGCAGCCTGGACTGCGTCACCTTCACCAGCGCGCCCGCCGTGGCGTCACTGCTGATGCGCGCCAAGGAAACCGGACTGCTCGAGTCGGTGCTGCACGCGTTCCGCGGCCGGGTGCTCGCCGCCTGTGTCGGGCCGATCACCGCGGCCCCGCTGGAAGAACTCGGCGTGCCGACGACGATGCCGGGTCGTGCCCGGTTGGGCGCGCTGGCTCGCCATGTGGCAGAAGAACTTCCGCGTCGCGCCAGCCGCATCTACGCCGCCGGTCATCTGATCAGCGTGCGTGGTGGATGTGTTGTCGTCGACGGTGAGGTGCGCCAGCTGGCGCCCGCTCCGATGGCGTTGATGCGATCGCTGGCTCGTCAGCCCGGTCGGGTCGTGTCGCGCGAAGACCTGCTGGCCGCGTTGCCGGGTGGCGGTGACGACACCCATGCGGTGGAGACCGCGATCGCGCGACTTCGGGCCGGCCTCGGCACTCCCAAGGCGATCCAGACCGTAGTGAAGCGCGGGTACCGGCTGGCGCTGGACGCGGCCGACTGCTCCGATACGCCCGTGCGGGCGGCTGTTCAGGCACCGCACGCCGCGGGGATCGGAACACCTGCCCGCTCGTCCCGGCCCGCCCAAGCGATCGGGGTGTGGTGAGCGCCGGACAGCCGGGTGATCCGGCTCTGGTGCTGGTCGCGCACGGGACTCGCAGTGCGCGCGGGGTGGAGATGATCGCCGCGCTGGCCGACGCGGTGGCCGCCGAACTCGGCGTCGCGGTGTCCTCGGCGCCGAATACCGCGCTGCGGACCGCGTTCGTCGACGTGCTCGGTCCCTCGCCGTCGGAGGTGCTGCGGGATCTCGATGGGCCCGCTGTCGTTGTTCCGGCGTTCCTCGCTTCCGGTTATCACGTGTATCAGGACGTTCCGCGTGAGGTCGCCGAGAGCGGGCACGGCGCGGTGGCTGTGACCGAGGCGATGGGACCGGATCCGGCGCTGACCCGGATCATGGCGGTGCGGTTGCGGGCGGCCGGGTGGAAGCCCGGTGACGCGGTGGTGTTCGCGGCCGCGGGTTCTTCGGATTCGCGTGCGCGCCAGGATGTTCGGCGGGCCGCGGGGATGCTGGCCGAGCAGCTGGGCGCGCCGGTGAAGATCGCGTATGTGGCGACCGGGACGCCGCGTGTGCCCGAAGTCGTTGCCTCGCTGCGTGAATCGGGTGCGCAACGGGTGTTCATCGCTTCGTATCTGCTGGCGCACGGGCTGTTTCATCAGCGGTTGCACGATGCCGGTGCCGATGGGGTGGCCGAGCCGATCGGTGTGCATCCCGGGGTTGTCCGGTTGATCGTCGATCGGTATCGCAGCGCGGCCAGGGAGCTGGTCGGCGTTCGCTGACGCCGATCGCACAGGCAGCCGGTGCGGGCGGCTGCGACTAGAGTTGGGCCGACTTCACAACAAGGGGGCACCGCTCGATGTCAGATCCGTCCGCAGGTCAGGGCTATTCATCGCAGGATGACGGGCTGACGGCGTACCCGGACGAGTCGGCGGCGCGGGGGACCGCGAATCCACCGGTTCCCGCCGCCTATCCGCAACCGCCGAGCCAGGCCGTCCCGCAACCGCCGTACGGCCCGGTGCCGGGTGCGGTGGGATCGCCGCCGCCCTACGCGCCGCCGCCGCCCTATGGGCCGGGTGCTCCGTATCCCGGGGGTAGTGCGCCGGTGGACGCCGGGCCTCGGGTCGTTCCGCAGAGTGTGCAGATCGCGTTCTACGTGATGCTGGCGGGCGCGGTGGTCACGCTGCTCAGCATGGCCTACTCGCTCACCGTGCTCGACGAGACGCGCAGTGC
Organism: Nocardia sp. NPDC056952; assembly: GCF_042674185.1. Classification (NCBI taxonomy): domain Bacteria; kingdom Bacillati; phylum Actinomycetota; class Actinomycetes; order Mycobacteriales; family Nocardiaceae; genus Nocardia; species Nocardia sp. NPDC056952. The sequence goes on from NZ_JBHURA010000005.1 coordinate 150,902, forward strand.
TGCGCTCGACGCGTCGGGTGGGGTGTTGCGGGGAGACGAACTCGATCTTCTGGTGTACGCGAGCGTCGGCGGCGCCCTCCTGAGTTCGCTGGTGACGGTAGGGCTGTGGGTGTGGATGGCGTTCGTCTGCCGGGCGGGAAAGAACTGGGGCCGGATCACGGGGACGGTCTTGTTCGGGATCAACGCGCTGCTCTATGCCGGAGGCACGGTGACGGCGTTCGTCACCTCGACGGCGGGGATCGCGCTGGTGTTCAGCACGGTCACCCTGGTGATCGGGCTCGCCGCGGTGATCCTGCTGTGGAACCGGACGTCTTCGCCCTTCTTCGCGGCTCGGGCGCCGCAGGGCTACCAGCCCTACCCCGGCTATCCGCCTATCGCGCCGTACTGAAATTCGCGCGGTAGGTACTCGGGGCGACGCCGACCTGGCGAACCATGTGCTGGCGCAACGACTCGGCCGACCCGATGCCGCTGTGCCGCGCGACCTGTTCGATCGGCAGGGTGGTCGATTCCAGGAGTTCCCTGGCGCGGTGGATGCGCTGGCTCAGCAACCATTTCTGTGGGCTGAGGCCGGTCTCCTCGTGGAATCGGCGACTCAGGGTGCGCACGCTGATTCGCGCGTGTTCGGCCAGGTCGCGCAGGGACACGGGGGTGTCGAGGCGTTGTAGCGCCCACGTCCGGGTGGCGGAGAGGGACAGGTCGTCGTCGGCGGGTAGTGGTGTGTCGACGAACTGGGCCTGTCCGCCGGGCCGCACGGGCGTCACCACCGCGGCCCGCGCGGCGGCGTTCGCCACGGTGGCGCCGTAGTCGGCGCGAATCAGGTGCAGGCACAGGTCGATTCCGGCTGCCGCGCCCGCCGCGGTGGTCACCGGTCCGTCCTCGATGAACAGTGCGTCGCTGCGCACCTGGACGAGCGGATGGTCGCGGGCCAGTTCCTCGGCCAGTGCCCAGTGCGTGGTCGCGGTGCGCCCGTCGAGCAGTCCGGCTTGGGCGAGCACGAACGCGCCGCTGCAGATCGAGGTGACCAGGATGCCCCGGTCGACGGCCGCGCGCAGCGCCTTCAGCGTCACCGGATCCGCGTCGGCGCGGCTGCCGGTGCTCGGCACGATCACCGCGTCGGCGGTGTCGAGTACCTCGAGCCCGTGCCGGATCACGACATCGAACCCACCGGGCGTCATCGAGGGCAGGGCCCCTGGCACGGCGGTGCAGACCACCACGCGATAACCGGGCTCGCCGCCGACCGTGATCGAGCCCATCAGCGTTTCCGGCATCGACAGATCGAAGGACTTCACCGGTGGGACAGCAACCACGGCAATGGTCTTCATGGCCTGATCCTTGGGATAGCTGGCAGTGCGGCCACTAGTTTAGCCGTCTCGCGAACGGCATCGTGGAAGGCGCGGGCGCAACCACATTGCTCGCATCGAAAGATGTTGTCGTGAAAGGGAATTCGCATGTCAACGCATGTTGTGATCGGCCGTGGCGGCACCGCTACCGCCACCGCGTTGTCGCTGGTCGAAGCCGGGGATCGGGTACGGATGGTGAGCCGGACCGGGCTCGGCCCCACCCATCCCGACGTGGAATTGATCGCCCTCGACGCCCTCGACACCACCGGTCTGATCGAGATCGCGACCGGTGCGAGCACCGTCTTCAACATGGCGATGCCCGCGTATCACACCTGGCCGGAAACGGTTCCGCCCCTGTTCGGCTCGATCCTGTCGGCCACCGAAACCGCTGGCGCCGACCTGGTCATGCTGGGGAACCTGTACAGCTACGGCCCGGTCGACGGTGTCGTGTCCGAACGCACCCCGCTCGCCGCGACCGGCAGCAAGGGCGCGGTCAGGGCCAGGATGTGGGCCGATGCGCTCTCCGCGCACGAGGCAGGCCGGCTGCGCGTCACCGAAGTGCGCGCGGGGCAATTCCTCGGCGCGGCCGCTGTCTCGGTCTTCACCCTGTTCGTCCAGGCCGCGGTCCTGTCGAACACCCCGGTCAAGGTTCCGCAGGAACTCGACCTCCCGCACTCGTACACCGCGACCGGTGATGCCGCGGCCGCGCTGGTGGCGGTCGCGCGCGACGACCGGTCGTGGGGGAGGGCCTGGCATGCCCCGGTGATCACCACGACCGTGCGCGCGATCGCGAACCGGCTCGCCGAGCTGGCCGACGTCGCGACGCCCGAACTCGCGGTGCTCACCGACGAGGAGATCACCGAATTCGCCCAGCAGGACCCGTTCTGGACCGAATTGTTCGAGACGAAACACATGTCCCATCGCGAGTTCGTCGTCGACGATTCGGCGGTGCGTGCCACCTTCGGTATCACCGCGTCGAAGCTGGACGAGGTGCTCGCCGAGGTGGTCGCCGCCGACGCGGCCGCGCGGCTATCGGTGCCCGACGCGGGGTAGATGCCGTAGGTTTGCCGGGTAACCAGTCAACGGTTGCTCCGAATCCCGGGAGGCCCGGTGCGGCAAGGCGAGGATGGTATCGGCGCGGTAGATGCCGTGATGGCGGCCGAAGCTGTGCCGATTCCCTTGTCTCCCGGACAATTACGCTGGTGGGTAGCTCATCAGCTCGCGCCCGGCGTGCCCGCCACGATCGCCCTGTATCTGGATCTGCGTGGGCCACTGGACATCGCGCGCCTGCGCACCGCGATCCGCGCGGCGGCGGTGCGACTGCAGTCACCGCTCGTGCGCCTGCGGCTCGTCGACGGCACACCACACCAATACCTCGACCCGGCCGTCTTCGGCGAACTCACCGACGTCGATCTCACCGGTGCTGCCGAGGTTCCGCCGGGCGGCGGTGCGGATCATGGTGCGGCGGTAGCCGAAGCGCTGTCGCGGATGGAGGCGGATCGCCGGGGTCGGTTGGACCTGTGTGCGGACGCGATCACTGTCGCGACGTTGTACCGCGTCGCACCCGAGCGGTGCCTGCTCTATCTGCGCAGTCATCATCTGGTGCTCGACGGTGTCGGTGCGGTGGCGCTGCTGCGGCTGGCCGCCGAAAACTATGCGGAGGGAAGCAGTCTCGATCACCCGCAGCTGCTGTCGATCGAGGACCTGGTCGAGGCGGATCGGGTCTATCGGCATTCCTCTCGCGCGGTGGCGGATCGGGCTTTCTGGGCGAAAGAGACTGCTGGGCTGCCAGATCCGATCGGGGTGGCCGGTGTCGCCGCGCCCGCGTCGGCCTGTCCGCACCGGGTGTCGGCCTGCATCGACGAGCGCACCGCGAATCTGCTGGCCGCCGCGCGCCGGCGTTACGCGGCAAGCTTTCCGGAGCTGACCGCCGCCGCCTTCGCCGCGTTCCTCGCCGGAATGTCGGGCTCCGACCAGGTCGTTCTCTCGCTGCCGGTGGCCGCTCGGCCCACGGCCGCCCTGCGACGCTCGGCCGGATCGGTCTCCAATGTCGTGCCCTTGCGGCTGCGCGACCTCGGCTCGGCAACAGTCGAAGAGCTGATCCATCAGGTGCGGCTGCGGGTGATCGGCGCCCTGCGTCACCAGTGCTACCGCTACGAGGACATCCAGCGCGACCGTGGCGAAACCCACTTGGCCCGAGGCGGATTCGGTCCGGTGATCAACCTCCTCGGCTTCACCGCTCCGCTGACCCTCGGGGCGGCTACCGGCCGGGCCCACCTGCTGAGCCTCGGCCCTGTCGAAGATCTCCTCGTCAACGGCTATCAACTCGGTCCCGACGACACCGCCGCGACGATCGACTTCCAAGCCAACCCGGCCCGCTACGACGCCGCCACCCTGTCCTGGTACCACCGCCTGTTCCTCGACTGGTTCGCTACGTTCCTCGCCGCCGAGCCCACCCGGCGGATTCGCGACCTGACCGCCGAATTCAGCACGCCGCGCTCGCGATTCTCCGCCGAGGACGCGGGCGTGGAACCCGGTGAGCGCGACGATGCCGGTGACATCGCAGGACGACCGGAGCTGCGCCCTGCTGCGAAATCGGTGCCGAGTTGTTCACGCACGGCCACCGGTGCGGCGACGACTTCGACGTTGAGCGAACTGTTCAGCGGGTTCGATGGGACCGACAGCGTCGCCGTGGTGGACGGTGGCCGGTCGATGACCTATCGGGAGCTCGGCGAGTCGGCGGCGCGGTGGGCCAGGGTCCTCATCGCGTATGGGGCCACGCCGGGAAGTCCGGTACTGACCGCGATTCCGAGGTCGCTCGAGTCGGTGCTGGCAGTGCGCGCGATCGCGGCGGCCGGTGCCTGCCTGACACCGATCGATGTGGGTGATCCGGGTGAGCGGGTCGCCCGGATCATCGCCGGATCCGGTGCGGTGCTGGGGTTGACGACACGGGCTGCTCGCCCCGGGCGAACCGGCGATGCCGCCGGGGTCACCTGGCTGATGCTCGATGACGCGGACACCCTGGCCCGCGTGGCCGATCAGCGGTCGGACCCCGTCACCGACGCGGATCGTCGCGCCCGGCTGAGCTCCGCGCACCTGGCCTATCTGATCCATACCTCGGGGACAACCGGGGCGCCCAAAGGCGTCGCGGTCACGCATCGCGGCCTCGCTCCCTTGACCGGCCATCTGCTCGACCGCTATCGCACCACACCGGATTCGGTAGTGCTGCACGCGCATTCACCCGCCTTCGACGCGCACCTGCTCGAACTCCTCGCCGCGTTCGCCGCAGGCGCGCGCCTGGTGATCGAACCGCCCACGGTGGTCGCGGGCGCGGAGCTGACCGGGCTGATCGCCGAGCATCGCGTCACGCATCTGCTCACCACGCCCGCCGTGCTGGCGACACTGCGCCCCGCCGACGTGCCGAGTCTGGCGGTGGTGGTCGTCGGCGGCGAGGCCTGCCCGCCGGAACTGGTCGCCACCTGGGCGGCCCGAGTCCGCTTGCGCAACGGCTACGGCCCCACCGAGGCCACGGTGATGGCGACACAATCGGCGCCCCTGGTAGCGGGGGAGCCCGTGACCATCGGCGCACCGCTGCCGGAAGTGGTGGCGCTGCTCCTGGATCCACGCCTGCGAGCTGTCCCCGCCGGTGCGCGGGCCGAGCTGTACCTCGGTGGGCCGTGCGTAGCGCAGGGCTACATCGGCGATCCCGCGAACACCGCGGCCCGTTTCGTGGCAGATCCCCGGGGTGGCGGCGGACGTGTCTACCGCACCGGCGATCTCGTCGGACCACGCGCCGACGGCGGCTACGAGTTCCTCGGCCGCATCGATTCCCAGCTGGCCGTCCGCGGCCGCCGCATCGAACCGGCCGAGGTCGAAGCAGCGCTGCTCACCGACCCTGCCATCGCCCACGCCGCAGTCGACATCGCCGACGCGGGCACCCCCGCCGCCCGGCTCATCGGCTACGTCGTCCCGACCCGAACCTCCGGCCGCCCCGATCCGCGGCAATCCTGCGCGCCGAACACCACGTCCGACAGTGCCTCGCCCCTGCCCTGCGGCTCGGACGATCCTCCCGCATCGGACACCGCCTCGGTCCTGGTCCGCGGGCCGGAGCATCTGTTCGCCTCGGGCATCACATTCGATGCCGCCGCGGCCCTCGCCCGTCTCCGCACTGTCCTACCCGCGGCCCTGGTCCCCGCCGCGTTGGTCACCCTCGACCGCCTCCCACTGACAGCCAACGGCAAACTCGACCGCGCGGCACTTCCCACGCAGCCCGCCACTCCTTACCGATCGCCACAAACCCCGCTCCAGCACCTGATCGCCACCACCTTCGCCACCGCCTGCGATCTCGAGACGGTCGGCGCCGACGACGACTTCTTCGCGATCGGCGGCAATTCCCTGACCGGCGTGAGTGTTTCGGCGCAGCTGGCCCAGTCGACGGACACCCCGATCACGGTCCGCTGGCTCTACACCGCACCGACGGTCGCCGCCCTCGCCCACCGCATCGAGACCTACCGCACCGACGCCGACCCGGGTGCCGACGCCCTCGCCACTGTGCTGCCCTTGCGCACCGGCGGGACCCACCCCCCTCTGTTCTGTGTGCACTCCGCCGTTCCGCTCGCCTGGTGCTACACCGGCCTGGCACGCCACATCACGGACCGTCCGGTGTACGGATTGCAGGCACCGACCTTGTCGGTCGCGGGGCCGGGCCGGGCCGCATCAGGTGAGCACGTGACCGCGAAACCATCGCGGCCGGACGCCCTGACCGTCGACTTCCTCGCGAGGACCTACGCCACCGAGATCACCCGCCTGCAACCCGAGGGCCCCGTCCACCTCCTCGGCTGGTCGCTCGGCGGCCAGCTCGCCCACGCCACCGCCGTCCGGCTGCGCGCCGAAGGCCGAGACGTCGCCACCCTCGCCATGCTCGACAGTGTCGTCGTCCCCGAGCACGCGGATCCACCCCCGCGCCCCCGCATGCGCGACCTCCTCACCCACCTGCTCGGCGACGAACCCGACGACGCAGACGCCCTTCCCGACCTCTCGGCGGAGCAAGCCGCCGCCGAATTGGCCGCCGCCGGAGCAACTCTCGGATCCGGGCTCACCGCTGCCCAGCTGACCCGACTGCACGAGGCCTACGCCGACGGTGTTCGTCTCTCGCACGGCTACCGCCCCGACCGGTTCGACGGCGACCTCCTCTACTTCTGCGCCACCCAGGGCATGACCGCCTTCCTCGACGCCCAGATCTGGCGGCCTTTCGTCACGGGTCGTCTCGTCGAGCACCCGGTCGACACCACCCACGCCCAGCTCACCAACGCCGATGTCGTCGCCCGCATCGGCCCGATCCTCGACCGTCACCTGCGTGCGGCCGAAACCGCGACGGCCACACCATGACCACCCTGCGCTCGACGACCGGCAGGCGCACCGCTGCCACCTGGTGGTGCGTCTACGACGACCCCGTTCGCTGGTCCGCCGAACACCCTCGAACGGCGCCGTTGCTGGAGTGGTTCGCCGACACCCTGATGCGACCGGATCCCACCCAGGGCCGGCCCGGCCCCGTCTGCCCGTTCGTCAAACCCGCTGCCGCACAACACACCCTGTGGATCGCCGAACTGGCCGGCACCGGCTCGATCACCGAGGCCGTCGACGACGCCTTCGACCTCTACCGCACCCTCGACCACACCCCCGCCGTTCTGACCGTCTTCCCCGACCTCGACGACACCACCCGCATCGACGCCGCCCACGCCACGCGAAAGAGTGACATCGTGCGCGCGGGCGCCATGCTCGGCCAGTTCTATCCCGGCTGCCCGGTGGCGGGCCTGTGGAATCGCGACTACCGCCCGCTGCACGCCCCGCTGCCGATGCTGGTGATCCGTCCGATGATGAACACCGATTTCCCGTTCCTCGTCGGCGAACCGGAATGGCTCTCGGCCTATCTCGCCCGGCACGCGCCCGGACTCCCGCGCAAGCTCCGCGCCACGATTGCGGACCGGATGCACGTCCCCGATGCGGGACCCGCCTCGATCACCGGGCTGCGCGCGCATTTTCCGGATGAACACGCACAATAGGGACACGAACCGCCCAATGCCGGACATTAGCGGGGTCATGCGGCACACTACGTCGCATGCGTCGGCTTGTGTGCTGTCTGCTCGTCCTGCTCGGCTGTGGAATCGTCGTCTCGCCCGCGGCATCGGCGGAGTCGGGGATCCTCGATGTTCGCCCGCTCGGCGGCCGGCAATTCGAGGTGGTCGTGTACTCCGCGGCGATGAACCGCCCGATCACCCTGTGGATGTCGCATCCCGGGTCCGGTGCGCCCGCGCTGTATCTGCTGAACGCGGTCGACGGTGGCGAGGGCGGCGGGCCGTGGATGCGGCGCACCGATGTGGTCGACTTCTTCGCCGACAAGCCGGTGAACGTGATCGTCCCGATCGGTGGCCGCGCCAGCATGTACACCGACTGGCAGCGCGACGACGGCGCGCTGGGTCGCAACAAGTGGTCCACCTTCCTGACCGACGAACTTCCCCCGCTGCTCAACGATCGCTTCGGCATGACCGGCGCCAACGGCGTCGCGGGCCTGTCGATGTCGGCCACCTCGGCCTTGAATCTGGCGATCGCGGCGCCCGGCCTGTATCGCGCGGTCGGTGCCTTCAGCGGGTGCACGCAGACCAGTAATCCGCTCGCGGAGACGCTGGTCCGGTCCCAGCTGGCCACGTTCGGCGCCGACGCGACCAACATGTGGGGCGCCCCCGGCGACCCGGCGTGGGCGGCCAACGACCCGACTCTGCACGCCGACCGCCTGCGCGGCACCGCCATCTACCTGTCCTCGGGCAACGGCGCTCCCGGCCCGCACGAGGCCTTCAACGATCCGAGCATCGCGGGCAACGTCGGCGTCCTGCTCGACCGGCTGCTGGTCGGCGGCACCATGGAAGCCGTGGTCGGCAGCTGCTCGAGCCCACTCGCGGGACGCCTGGCCCAGCTCGGTATCCCCGCGGACGTCCGCTTCCGCGCCGGGGGCACCCATGCCTGGCCGTACTGGCAGGACGACGTCCACGATTCCTGGCCGATGTTCGCCGCCGCCCTCGGCATCTGAGCCTTCTTGTCGGTGGCTCGGCGCACACTGAGCCGATGGCATACGACGAGGAACTCGCCGAGCGGATCCGGGAGATCGTCTACCCACGGCCCGATCTCGACGAGCGGAAGATGTTCGGCGGTCTCGCCTTCCTGATCGGCGGCAACATGGCCGTGGCCGCCAGTGGCAAGGGCGGGCTGCTGGTGCGGGTCGCCCCGGCCGAAGGCGATGCCCTGCTCGACGGATCGACGATCACGCCGATGGTGATGGGCGGACGCGAGCTGCACGGCTGGCTGCGCGTGGCACCCGAAACGGTCGACGACGACACCGCACTGCGGGAATGGGTCGAACGCGGGGTGGGGTTCGCGCAGACCCTGCCGCGAAAATAAAGTTCGGTGGATGTGTCGAAGGGCGGTGCGCGGCTCCGACCAGTGGGTGAAGCAAGCCACTCACCCCAAGGAGCACATCATGTCCGTCAACACATTCCTCTGGTTCGATGCCGACGCCGAAGCGGCGGGCGAACTCTATGCCGCGACCGTCCCGAACTCGCGCGTCGTCGAGGTCACCCGCCAGGGCGACGGTTCGGCCTTCATCGTCACCCTCGACCTCGACGGCCAGGCCGTCACGCTGATGAACGGCGGCCCGGGTCACCCGCACAGTGATGCCGCCTCGCTGCAGGTGATCGTCGATACCCAGGACGAGATCGATCGGCTCTGGGAGGCGTTGACGAGTGGCGGCGGCGCGCCCGGTCCGTGCGGGTGGCTCACCGACCGCTTCGGGGTGTCCTGGCAGGTCGTCCCGGCGGTGCTGCCCAAGCTGATGGGTGGCGAGACCGATCGCGTCATCGCCGTCGGCACGGCGCTGCGCTCGATGTCCAAGCTCGACATCGCCGCCCTGCAACAGGCCTACGACCAGGCCTGAACGCGCGAACGGCCGCCGCGGGGAGAGGTTCGCGGCGGCCGTCGTGCGGGTGGGGCTAGCCGGCCGAGCCCGACAGCAGCCCACCCAGATCAGCGGAACCGGTACTCGTGCCACCGCCGGGGTTGGTCGGCTTCGGGGCGACGGTGATCGTGACGGTCTTCGAGCTGATGAGCTCCTGCACCGCCTTGATCTCGTGCGCGCCGGTGGTCTTGGGCGTCCAGGTGATGGTGGCCTTGCCGTCGGCGACCGAGACCGGCTCGCCGATCTGGGTGCCGTTGTCGGTGAAGGTCACCTTGAACAGGAACGAGGTGGCCGTGACATCGGCGGTCACGGTGTAGGCGGTATCCACGTAGTGCGTGCTGCCGCTCACCGCGATCCCCTGCACGAGCGCGGATGCCTGGGGTGCTGCCAGCACGGCGGCCGCGGCCACCGCGGTGAAAGCCGTGAGTCCGAAACCGGCACGCCGCGCCTGGTAGATCTTCATGATGTTCTCCTGTTCGCGCTGATGATGAGCGCGACATTAGCCACCGGAGCACCACCGCGTCCCGGAAACTGAAATAACCATGTTTAAAAATGTTCCGGCCGGTGACGTCGCAGGTGGCGGCCGAATTCACCCGGAGCGGATGAGGCACCCTCGGCGACCGGCCGCGACACTGGAACCATGTCGACGTCCGGCCCGCTGCGCTATCAGTTCGTCATCGAGGGCGAGCTGTCCGAGCGTGTCCTCGCGGCCTTTCCCGAGCTGCGTCCCAGCTCGCATTCGCCCACCGGAACCACCACCCTGTTCGGTCTGGTCGCCGACAGTACGGCCATGCGCGGCGTGATGGCCCGCATCGACACCCTCGGCCTCACGCTGCTGAGTATGTCCCAGTTGCCCGACTGAGCATTCGCCGACGAGTCGACGTCGATCTGATAACGAGCGACCTCACTTCCCCTCGCCAGCAACCGTACAGCCGCTGATTCGCCTACCGTCGATCTCGGCGGAGGTCGGCCGCCGCGCGGTGAACAGCGTGTTCAGGAGGGTGAAGATGGCTTCGTCGTCGGGTTCTCTGGACTTTCACGGTGGCGGCTCGGTGATAGCTGTGGCGGGTCGGCCCGCCGGTCTTCCCGAGCTGTCCTTCGCCCCGGTTCGATGCAACGAGGCGTTCGCCCGCCTGGATCGGGCGCAGGCAGGCGCCGGGCAGACGGTGCTGCTGTGCGGGCCCGCGGGCAGCGGGAAGACCGTCGTGCTGGTCGACTGGGTGCGCCGCCGGTGCTCGGCACGCGTCGCGTGGTCGACCGTCGCCGAACAGCACGGATCCGATCTGCTGGCCGACATCGCCCGAACACTCGAGCCGATCCCGGATTTCGTCCCGACCGGGATGCTGCACACGCCGATGGACCGCGCCGTGGACCTCGTCGCCGCGCTGGCCGACGTCGAGCCGACCGTGCTGGTGATCGACAACGCCCACCTGCTCACCGACCCGCTGCAACTCGCCGGCCTCGAATACCTGCTCACACACCTGCCCGGCCAGGTCACCGCGGTGATCGCGAGCCGATTCGACCCGCCGCTGCGATGGCACGCCCTCGATCTGGCGGGCAGGCTCACCCGGATCGGAGCGCCCGAACTCGCGTTGTCGCCGGATCGGGTCGCTCAACTGCTGGCCCAGCACGGGTGCCGACTCGACGACGCCGAACTCGCCGTGGTCCAGAATTTGACCCGTGGCTGGGCCGCGCTGGTCCGCATCGCGGCGATCTGCCTGTCGGCCGGCGGCACCGACCGCGACACCGCCCTCGCGGCGCTGGCTCGCCCCTCGCACGCCGTCGCCGACTTCCTGGTCGCCGAACTGCTCGCCGCGCTGCCCGCACCCACGCTCGAATTCCTGCTCGCCACAGCGGTTCCCGAGCAATTCTGTCTGCCGATGGCCGAGGATCTGGTCGGCGGCGACGCCGCCCGCATCCTCGACGAACTGCTGCGCGCGAACTTCCCGCTGCACACCGTCGCCCACGCGGGCGAACTCTGGCACACCTACCATCCGCTCCTGCGCGCCTATCTGCTCGCCGAGGCCGCGTACACCAGGCCGGAGCGCCTGCCCGACTGTCATCGCCGGGTGGCGGCCTGGTTCACCGCGGCCGCGATGCCGGGGCCCGCGCTCGGGCATGTCCTGGCCGAGCCCGGCACCCCCGGGCTGGTGCCCTTCCTGCGCGACTGGGGGTTGCGCATGGTCCTGGACGGCACGGGCCACGCCCTGCTCGCCGCCCTCGAAAACCTGTCCGAACACGACACTTTCGTTCGCTTGCTGCGCGCGGCCGTCGCGGTGGAGTCGGGCGATATCGCCGCCGCAGAGGTCTATCTCGAAGCCGCCCATGTGGGTCCCGAATCGGTCGCGCCGGTGGTGCCCGCCGAGTGGGTGGCCGCTCTCGACCGCGCTGTGAGCGCGGGAGTGGCTGTCCTGGTGGGTGATTCGTCCTCGATGCGCTGGCCACTGCCGCCGGTGACCGGCCAGCCCGACCTCGACTGCTACGCCGCACTGCACTGCGGCATCGCCGAGATCTACGGGGGCGAGATCGACAGCGGCGCGGCGTCTGTGCGCCACGCGATCGTGCACTCCGAGCAGGCCGGACTGGGTCGCGTCGCGGTCCGTGCCAGAACCGCGACGGCCGGGGCGGCCGGGATGGCGGGTCGGCTCGGTGAGTTGCGCGCGCTGGCGGTCCAGGCGATCGACTGCGCCGAACGCTACGAACTGGCCGGCTCGGCCGAAGCCGCTCCGGCCAGGGTGCTCGCGGCCTATGGCGCCTATCAGCAAGGCGCGGATTTCGAGCGGCCGCCGTCGGGTCTGCCCTGGGTCGCGGCCGACGAGACCGTGGTGCCCGCGCCGGTGCGTCAGGTGGCGATCATGACCGGGGTGCTGATGTTCGCCGACGCCGCGGATCGGTCGGCCGCCGCGGTCGCACTCGCCAAGCAGCTGCACCGCCTGCTCGACGAATCGCCGACGCTGTACGGCACCGGTGAACTGGTCACCGACGTGCTGTGGCTGCTGCTGCGCGTGCAGGCCAGGGCCGACGCGCAGCAGTTGATCGATCACGCTACGCGCGTGCTCGGCCGGACCCCCGAGATGGCTGTCGCCGAAGCGGGACTGGCGCTCTACGCCCATCGCCCGGCCGTCGTGCTGACGGTGCTGGAACCGCTGCTCGCCACCCCGCGCTGTTCCTCGCGCTCGCTGGTCGCGGCGTGGCTGCTGGTCGCGGTCGCCGCCGACCGCCTCGATCGTCCCCGTAAGGTCGACGACGCCTGCGAACAGGCTCTCGCGCAGGCGTCGACCGAACAGCTGACCCGCCCGTTCCTCGACGTGCCGGAGGCCGCCGAACTGCTCGCCCGCATCGGCTCGCGCTTCGGCCAGTACGCGGCGCTCGTGGACCGTATCCGTGCCCACCGCGGCGCCACCGCGGGCGCACCGCAACTCACCGACACCGAACTGGTGGTGCTGCGCCAACTTCCCTCGGGCATGACCGCGGGCAATATCGCCACCGACCTCGGCGTCTCGGTGAACACCGTCAAAACGCACCTGCGCGGCATCTACCAGAAGCTCGCGGTGAACGCGCGCGCCGAAGCGATCGCCCAGGCTCGCGTGCTCGGCCTGCTCTGAACTCAGTCCGGCGCCTGCAGGGCCGGAAACCAGACATCGGTGAGCACCGCCGCGGCCTGCGCGGCTGAGACGTCGATGGTGCCCTGCATCGCCCAGCGGGTGAAGAACCGCTCGAGCTGGGCGACGAGCAGTTCGATCCGCAGGCGGGCCTCGTCGCGGCGGTGCTCGGGCCAGCGGGCGAGATAGGCGGGCATGGTGTCGGCCAAGGTCATGATGCCCTCGCGCGCCACCGCGCGGAATTCCGGTTCGAGCGCGGTGGCCTCGTCCCAGGCCGGGAGCATGTCCTTGTTCGTGAAGAACCAGTCGATCGCGCGAGTCATCCAGTCCGCGAACGACTCTCGGGAGCCGATGGTGAGTACCCGGTCCAGGTCGGCGTAGAAATCCCGGACGCTGGCGAGGGTGCCTTCCTGGGCGATGGCGCGCAGCACCTCGCCTTTGCTCGTGAAGTGCAGGTAGAAGGTCGCCCGGCTGCAGCCGACGGCGGCGGCGATGTCGTCGACGCGGACATCGGAGTAGCCCTGCGTTTCGAACAGGGTGCGTGCGGTCTCGACGATCCGGGCCTTCGTCAGGCGCTTCTGTTCCTCGCGGAGCGATCCACGGCGGGCGGGTTCGGTCGTCATGCGGCCATCTTAGACGATCAGCCCATTCACTGGACATGATGTCTAGCGAGACGTTATCCTGTGGTCCACGTCACCGGCATGGTCATCGATGGCCGAGGCCGCTCAGGAGTTGTGCATGGATACACGCGAATTACCCAAGGTCTGCGTCATCGGCGCCGGACCTTCGGGTATCACCGCCGCCAAACGGCTTGCCGAGAACGGAATTCCGTTCGACTGTTACGAGGCGTCCGACGAGGTCGGCGGCAACTGGTACTTCAAGAACCCCAACGGCATGTCGGCTTGCTATCAGAGCCTGCACATCGATACCTCGAAGTACCGCCTGCAGTTCGAGGACTTCCCGGCCCCGGCGGATTGGCCGCACTTCCCGCACCACTCACAGCTGCTGCAGTACTTCAAGGACTACGTCGACCACTTCGGCCTGCGCGACAGTATTCGGTTCAACAGCCTGGTCACCTCGGCCGAGCGCGACGACGCGGGACTGTGGCGGGTCACGACAGCGGCGGGCGACACCGAGGTCTACGACGCGCTGATCGTGTGCAACGGCCACCACTGGAATCCCCGATTCCCGGACTACCCCGGCGAATTCGACGGCGTGCTCATGCACAGCCACGCCTACAACGACCCGTTCGACCCGATCGACATGCGCGGCAAGCGGATCGTCGTGGTGGGCATGGGCAACTCCGGGCTCGATATCGCCTCGGAACTGTCCCAGCGGTTCATCGCCTCGAAGCTGTTCGTCTCCGCCCGTCGCGGCGTGTGGGTGCTGCCCAAGTACGTCAACGGGCAAGTGGGCGACCGGGCGTCGATGCCCGCGTGGATTCCCGATAAGATCGCGCTCAAGCTCAAACAGCGCTTCGTGCGCAAGAACCGCGGCGAGATGTCGACCTACGGACTGCCGACGCCCGATCACGAGCCGTTCGAGGCGCATCCGTCGGCGAGTGAGGAATTCCTGCACCGGGCCGGCTGCGGTGACGTGGAGTGCAAGCCCGCGATCACCCGATTGGACGGCGACACCGTGCATTTCGCCGACGGCACCAGCGAGCAGGCCGACGTGGTCGTGTGCGCCACCGGCTACCACATCAGCTTCCCGTTCTTCTCCGACGCCGAGTTGGTGCCCGATGCGGCCAATCGGTTCCCGCTGTTCCAGATGATGATGAAGCCCGGCGTGGACAACCTGTTCTACCTCGGCCTGGCCCAGCCGATGCCGACGCTGGTGAACTTCGCCGAGCAGCAGAGCAAGCTGGTGGCGGCCTACCTGACCGGCCGCTATCACCTGCCCCCGCGCGAGCAGATCGACGAGGTGCTCGGCGCGCAGGAGGCCAAACGCGCCGGACGCTACTACGATTCGCCCCGCCACACCATCCAGACCGAATTCGAGCCGTACGTGCGCTCGATGACCAAGGAGCTGGAGCGCGGCGCGAAACGTGCCGCCGCCGCCGGCAATACGTTGCCGGTGCCCGCTCGGGTGACCGCCGAGGTGGCGCGATGAGCACTTCTTCGGGCTTCTGCCGTGACGAATTCGCCGGTGTGCGTGCGGCCTTCGACGAACACCTCGCCTCCGGCGCCGAACTGGGCGCCGCCCTGTGCGTCACCGTCGACGGCGACCCGGTGCTCGACCTGTGGGGTGGCTACGCCGACCCGGAGCAGAGCACCGCGTGGGCGGCCGACACCCTGGTGAACGTCTTCTCGGTCACCAAGACGATGACGGCGCTGTGTGCCCTGCTGCTGGTCGACCGTGGTGAACTCGACGTCGACCAGCGGGTTGCCCACTACTGGCCCGAATTCGCGGCGAACGGCAAGGCCGGCATCGAAGTTCGGCACCTGCTCTCACACACCTCGGGTGTCTCGGGCTGGGACAAGCCGATCGCGCTGTCCGACATCTACGACACCGATGCCGCCGCCGCCCGGCTGGCGACACAGGCACCTTGGTGGGAGCCGGGCACCGCCTCGGGCTATCACGCCATCAACTACGGCCATCTCGTCGGCGAACTCGTGCGCCGCATCACCGGTCGTTCACTGGGCACGTTCTTCGCCGACGAACTGGCCGGGCCCCTCGGCGCCGATTTCCACATCGGCACCGGTCCCGAGCATGCCGACCGGATCGCCACCCTGGTCCCGCCGGAGATGCCGGACTTCGACCTGTCGACCCTCGATCAGGACAGCGTGCTGATCAAGACGCTCACCAGTCCCTGGCTGGAGGTCTCCGAAACCGCGACACCGGCCTGGCGCGAGGCCGAGATCGGCGGCACCAACGGGCACGGCAACGCGCGCTCGGTGGCCCGCATCCAGTCGCTGATCGCCAACGGCGGCGAGCTGAGCGGCAGGCAGTTCCTCTCGCCGGCGACGATCGAGCTGATCTTCCGCGAGCAGGCCGACGGCATCGACCTCGCGCTGCTGGCTCCGCTACGTTTCGGCATCGGCTACGGGCTGCCACGACCGGAGACGTTCCCGCACATCCCCGACGGGCGGGTCTGCTGGTGGGCCGGGTACGGCGGCTCGATGGTCGTCAACGACCTGGATCGCCGAATCACTTTCGCCTACACCATGAATCGCATGGCCACCGGACTGATCGGTTCCGATCGGTGCGACAGCTATCTGAAGGCCACGTTCGACGCGGTAGGAGACACCCGATGACCATGCGCGCGATGCAGTTGACGGCCCCGGGCACCCTCGAACTCCGTACGGTGCCGGTACCCGAACTCGGCCCCGGCGATCTGCTGCTGCGGGTCGGCGCGGCCGGGATCTGCCATTCGGATTCGTTCGTGCTGAGCCTGCCGTTCCCGATGAGCGAGAAGCCCTTGACGTTGGGCCACGAGATCGCCGGCACCATCGAGGCGATCGGCTCGGGGGTGGAAGGTCGCAGCGTCGGCGAACGCGGGATCGTGTACCTGTGCTGGTCGTGCGGGGAATGCCGGGAGTGCCTGCGCGGCAACGAGAATGTCTGCCTGGCCGCCGGTCGCACCGCGATGCCACCGTGCCCTGGCCTCGGCCCCGACGGCGGCATGGCCGAGTACGTCCGCATTCCGGTGCGCTCGTTCGTACCGATCGCCGACGAACTCGACTTCGCCCACGCCGCGCCGCTCGCTGACGCCGCCCTGACCCCGATGCACGCCATTCGCGGCGCCATGGACCAGCTGTGGCCCGGCGCCACCGCGGTCGCCATCGGCATCGGCGGACTCGGCCACGTCGCGATCCAGCTGTTGAAGACCCTGACTCAGACCACCGTGATCGCGGTCGACGTGGACGCCGACAAGCTCGCCCTGGCCACCGAATGCGGCGCCGACATCGTGCTCAAGGCCGACGAGAACACCGCGGCAACGATCTTGGAGCTCACCGGCGGACGCGGTGCGGAGGCGGTGTTCGACTTCGTCGGCGCCGACCCCACCGTCAAGGTCGCCGTCGAATCCGTCGCCCCCAACGGCGCTGTCCGGCTGGTCGGTCTCGGCGGCGGCGCCACCGGCATCGACGCGGGACCGGCGGGCGGACCCGGACTGCCCTGGG
This sequence comes from Nocardia sp. NPDC056952, assembly GCF_042674185.1. NCBI lineage: Bacteria > Bacillati > Actinomycetota > Actinomycetes > Mycobacteriales > Nocardiaceae > Nocardia > Nocardia sp. NPDC056952. The sequence goes on from NZ_JBHURA010000005.1 coordinate 167,973, forward strand.
GCGCCACGGTGCGAAAGTCCTACGGCGGCACCAGGTCCGACCTCATCGATGCCGTGGCTCTGGCCGCCGCGGGCAAGCTCCGCGCCCAGGTCGAGCGGTTCGACCTGGCCGACGCCCGTACCGCCTTCGACCGACTCGACTCCGGCGCGATCCGCGGCCGCGCCGTCCTGATTCCCTGATGGAGAAGAACATGACCGATGCTGTAGACCCACAGGAATTCGTGGCCAAGGTGGCAGCGGGCCTGACCGCGCCGGGCGCGCCGTTCGAGATGACCGTCGAACCCGTTCTCGGCGTGCCGATTCCGGTCCTCGCCCATCGCCGTGCCAACCTGCGCGAACTACTGGAGCACTCGCGCACGTGGGGCGAGCGCGACTACCTCGTCACCGAGGACCGCCGGATCTCCTTCACCGAGCACGCCGCGGCCGCGGGTGCGCTGGCCACCGCGCTGGCCGCCAGGTACGGCGTCGGCAAGGGCGATCGCGTGGGCATCCTGGCCGCCAACGGCCCGGACTGGGTGATCGCGTTCTGGGCCGCGCAGTGCCTCGGCGCGATCCCGGTCGGCTACAACGCTTGGTGGGCGCCACCGGAGATCGCCTACGGGCTGGGCCACACCACCCCGACTGTCGTCATCGCCGACGCGAAAAGGGCTGCGCTGCTCGCCGAGACCGGCACCGACCTGCCCGTCTTGACCATGGACGAGGATCTGCCCGCCCTGATCGCCGAGTTCGGCGGCGGCGAGATCCCCGGTACGCCGGTCGCCGAGGACGATCCGGCCGTGATCCTCTACACCAGCGGGACCAGCGGCAGGCCGAAGGGGGTTGTCCACTCGCAGCGAAACATGGTGGCGATCAGTGACTATCACCGTTTCACCGACGCCATGCTGGCCGCGTTCATGGGGCAGGAGCCCGGCGACGCCCCCAGCGATCGCCGCTACCTGGTCACCGCGCCGCTGTTCCACATCGCCAGCCTGCACAATCTCGTCATCCCGCGTCTGCTGACCGGTGCGGCGGCGGTGTTCCCGCACGGCGCCTTCGAAGTCGGCCGGGTACTGAGCCTGGTCGAGCGCGAGAAGGTCACCAACTGGGCGGCGGTGCCGACCATGGCCTCGCGTCTGCTGGAACACGATGTGGCCCAGCACGATCTGTCGTCGCTGAGCGCGCTCTCGCTGAACTCCGCGCCGTCCTCGCCCGCGCTGCTCGCCAGCCTGCGCGAGAAGATCCCGGCCCTGCAATTCTCGTTGACCACCAGCTACGGCCTCACCGAGAGCGGCACCGCGGCGACGGTCGCCACCCCGCTGGACCTGGCCGCGGACGACGCCTCGGTCGGCAGGCCGATCATCGGGGTGGCGGTGGAGATCCGCGACGCCGAGGGCAACGCGGTCGCCGAGGGTGAAGAGGGCGAGATCTGTATCCGCAGTCCCTACGTGATGCTCGGCTACTGGAACGACGACGCGGCCACCGCGGCCGCGATCGACGACCAACGCTGGTTGCGCTCCGGCGATTTCGGCACGATGGACAACGGCAGGCTCACCGTGTCGGGCAGGCGCACCGACCTGATCCTGCGCGGCGGTGAGAACGTGTATCCCACCGAGATCGAGAACGTGCTCGTCGAGCATCCGGCCGTCAGCGACTGCGCGGTCTTCGGCGTCGCCCACCCCGATCTCGGCCAGGAAGTGGCGGCGATCGTCGTCGCCGAACCAGGGGCGGTGGACCCGGAGGACCTGCGCGCTTTCGTCGCCGATCGCCTCGCCTATTTCAAGGTGCCCGCCCGGTGGCGGATCACTTCGGACGCGCTGCCGCGCAACGCGACCGGTAAAGTCACCAGGCGCGAGCTCGCGATCTAAGAGGGGTCACACCATGTTCGACAGCATCATCAAGGGTGCCCGTTGGTTCGACGGCACCGGCGCCCCGTCCGCGGTTCGTCACCTCGGCATCACCGACGGCAGGATCGCCGAGATCTCGGAGACCCCGCTCGACGAGACCGGCTGCTCCCGCGTCGTGGACGCGACCGGAAAATGGGTGATCCCCGGCATCATCGACATCCACACCCACTACGACATCGAAGTCCTGCTCGACCCGTCGCTGTCGGAATCGGTGCGGCACGGCGTCACCACCGTGCTGCTCGGTTCGTGTTCGCTCTCGACCGTGCACGTCGACGGCGAGACCGCGGGCGATCTGTTCGGCAGAGTCGAGGCCATCCCGCGTCAGTACGTGGTCGGCGCGATGAACGACGTCCAGACCTGGAGTACCGCAGGCGAATACGTCGACGCGCTCGAACAGCTGCCGCTCGGGCCCAACCTGGCCGGCTTCATCGGCCACTCCGATATCCGGGCCGCGGTGATGGGGCTGGACCGCTCCACCCGCAAGGACGTGAAACCGTCCGCGCAGGAGCTGGCCGAGATCGAGCGCATGCTCGCCGACGCGCTCGACGTCGGCTTCGTCGGAATGTCCTCGCAGCAGCTGCTCTTCGACAAGCTCGACGGCGAGACCTGCCGTTCGCGCACGCTGCCGTCCACCTACGCCAAGAGTAAGGAACGCCACCGGCTCAACACGATCCTGCGCAAGCGCGGTCGCGCGTTGCAGGGCGGTCCCGACATCACCAACCCCAAGAGCCTGGTGTCGATGGCGGTGTCGAGCATCGGTCTGTGGCGTAACGCGCTCAAGGTGAGCCTGCTGTCGGCGGCCGATGTGAAGGCGGTGCCGGGCGCGTCCAAGATGTTCCCGGCCGTCGGCAAGATCATCAACGGGCTCGACGGCAACTTCCGCTGGCAGCATCTGCCGGTGCCGTTCGAGGTGTACTCCGACGGCATCTCGCTGCCGGTGTTCGAGGAGTTCGGTTCCGGCGCGGCGGCTCTGCACCTGTCCGACCACATCGACGAGCAGCGTCACCTCATGCAGGACGAGGAGTATCGCCGCACGTTCCGCAAGGACTACGACAACAAGTACGGCCCGCGCGCGTGGCACCGCGACTTCTTCGACGCCGACATCGTCGAATGCCCCGACGAGACCGTCATCGGCAAGACCTTCGGTGAGGTCGGTGTCGAGCGTGGGGGCCTGCATCCGGTCGACGCGTTCCTCGACCTCGTCGTCGAACACGGCGACAAACTGCGCTGGCGCACCACCATCTCCAACCACCGACCCGAGGTGGCCGACGTCCTGGCCGCCGACCCGTCGGTCCAGCTCGGTTTCTCCGACGCGGGCGCGCACCTGCGCAATATGGCCTTCTACAACTTCGGTCTGCGCCTGCTTCGTCGCGTCAACGACGCCGCCACCAGCGACAAGCCGTTCATGACGGTCGAGCACGCGGTGCACCGCCTCACCGGCGAACTGGCCGACTGGTACGGCCTGGACACCGGCCACCTGCGCGTGGGTGATCGCGCCGACGCCGTCGTGATCGACCCCGCCCACCTGGACGAAACCCTGGACGCCTACGCGGAGAGTCCCCTCGCGATCTTCGGCAACCTGTCGCGCATGGTCAACCGCAACGACGACACCGTCACCGCGGTCTTCGTCAACGGCCGCTACGTCTTCGGCGAGGGTGAAGCGGATCCCGTGCTCGGCACCGAACGAGTGGGAGCCTTCCTGCGCGCGGAGTAGGACCGCCGCCCGGCGCTCGCCGCGTCCGGGTACTCGCTGCTGGGTCGTCGCGCACCCTGACCCGGTGCGCGACGGCCCAGCCCCGATCTGCGACCCTCACCTGATGACCGGGCGGCGGTCGACCGAACCCGGTCGTCGCCGCCGGCCTACCTCACATCAGCGAGAGGACTCGATATGTCGGACGCGAAACGGATCGCCTGGGGCAAACCGCGTCATCCCACCGACGCCGACCGCGACGCCCTCCGCGAGGACCTGCTCGCCAAAGCACGCGCCGTGCGCGACGACGGCTGGGCCGGCCACCGCGCCGAATGGCCCGCCGGTCAGGTGGCTGTGGTCGCCTATGTGCTGGGCGACGCCGAAGTCCTCGCCGAACTCGAGGAGAACGAGAGCACCGTCCTGAGCCGCTACGCCGCCGACCTGTTCGGCTTCGTCGGTGGCCGCAAGGACAACGAGAAGGGCCTCGTCGACACCCAGGCCTGGTTCGACGCGGTGCGCAAAGCCCTCGGTAACCCGGCGTCGTGATCACCTGGTCGGCGATCGGCCGACCAGGTGGGCTAGGTGCGGAGCACGCATTCCGTGCGTGAGTAGATGGTCGGCACGCATTCGTTGCAGTGCGTGCACAGGGAACGGGTCGTCGCGTCGGTGTGCCAGCGGCGGATCAGGTCCGGTTCGCGCAGCAAAGCGCGGCCCATGGCGACGAAATCGAAACCGTCGTCGATGGCCTGCTGTGCGGTCGGGCGGTCGGTGATGCCACCGAGCAGGATGATCGGCAGCGTCAGCTCCTCGCGGAACCGGCGCGCCTTGTCGGCGAGATAGGCCGGGCGGTAGGGGTATTCGCGCAGGAACCCCTTGCCGACGAGCTGGAATCCCCACCGGGTCGGCACCGGCAGCGTCTTCGCGAAGTTCTTGCGCGGCGCGTCACCGCGGAAGATCGCCATCGGATTGAGCAGGGAGCTGCCCGCGGTGAGTTCGAGGGCGTCGATCGCGCCGTCGTCCTGCAACCAGGTCGCCACCTGTAGCGACTCCTCGATCGAGAACCCGCCTCGCACACCGTCTTCCATGGTGAGCTTGGCCGTCACGGCCATCGTGTCGCCGACGGCGTCGCGCACGGCCTTGACCAGTTCCCTGGCCACCCGCGCCCGGTTGACCAGCGACCCTCCGTAATCGTCCTTGCGCCGATTGAGCATCGGGCTCAGGAACGAGCTCGCCAGATAGTTGTGCCCGAGATGCACCTCGACGGCGTCGAACCCGGACTCGCGCGCGAATCGCGCCGCCCGCGCGTGCGCCGCGACGACCTCGGCGATCCCGAGCGCGTCCGGCACCTTGGTGAAGCGCATGCCGAGTGGATTGAACATCCGGCTCGGCGCCAGCGCGGGCGCCTGATTCGACTTGGCGTTCGCGACCGGTCCGGCGTGCCCCAGCTGCGCGCTCACCGCCGCGCCCTCGGCGTGCACCGCGTCGGTGAGCCTGCGCAGGCCGGGTACCGCCTCGTCGCGCATCCAGATCTGATGCCGGTCGGTGCGCCCGCCCGGCGCGACCGCGCAGTAGGCGACCGTCGTCATCCCCACCCCGCCTTCGGCGACTTCCCGGTGGAACTCCACCAGGTCGTCGGTGACGAGTGCGTCCGGTGTGCGCCCCTCGAACGTGGCAGCCTTGATCACCCGATTACGCAGGGTGAGCGGACCGAGAGTGGCGGGTGCGAGGACATCGCTCATGTGCAAAAGTGAAACACGTTACAGTCCTGCGGGCAATGGGGGATCTCCCGCTGAGTGGGCCGAAACGACAACGGCCCGCCTGCGTGGAGAGCGGGCGGGCCGGTCGAACGGGCACTGCGAACTACCAGCGGTCGGGCGTGACCGGGGCGTCCCAAGCCTTCGCGAAGCGGGTCTTGTCCTTGGTGTCCACTTCCTTGCGGCGGTAGACGATGTAGGGGCGGGTGAGGTAGCCGATCGGGGCGCTGAACATGTGGACCAGCCGGGTGTAGGGCCAGGCGGCCACCAGAACGAGAACGACCAGACCGTGCAGCTGGAAGGTCCAGGGGACGCCGACCATCAGGCCGGGTTCGGGGTTGATCGAGAACAGACTGCGGAACCACGGCGACACTGTGGTGCGGTAGTTGTAGGTGCCCCACAGCAGGTTGGAACCCCAGGTGTTGAGCAGACCGGTGACCAGGGCCAGGGTCAGCAGCGTGTACATCATGACGTCGTTGCGGCTGGTGTTCTTGCGCACGGCGGGAATGACGATGCGGCGATAGCACAGGATGGCCACGCCGGCCACGACCATCAGGCCCGCGATCGACCCCGCGCCGACCGCGACGATGTGGTACGCGTGCTCGGAGATGCCGATCGCCGAGGTCCAGGACTCGGGAATCAGCAGACCCATCACATGCCCGCCGAACACCCCGAGCATGCCGAAGTGGAACAGCGGGCTGCCCAGTTGCAGCAGCTTGGACTCATAGATCTGCGAGGACCGGGTGGTCCAGCCGAACTGGTCGAACCGGTAGCGCCAGACATGGCCCAGCACAAAGGACGTCGCCGCGATGTAGGGCAGGATCAGCCACAGGCCTTCGGGCAGGGGGATGGTTGCGTTCATCGGCGGCCTTCTGTTGCTTCGAAGAGGGCGGGGTCCATGGCGTACGGCTCGAGGCCGACCTCTTCCTCGGGCGGACCCTGGGCGGCGAGTTCGGCGATGCGCCTGCGGTCGGCGGTGGTCACCGGCGGCAACGTGGTGAGCACCGCGCCGAGGACGCCGCTGTAGGGAGAGTTGTTGTCGCCCAGCGACAGTCGCAGCAGCTCCATCACCGGTACGTGCTCACCGAGCAGGCGTTCGCCGCCGATCGGGTCGATGGTCGCGGCGAATTCCAGCAGCACCGGCAGGTGGTCGGGCAATTCCTCGTCGCCGAGTTCCACCCCGGCCTGGCGGTAGGCGTGCTTGAACCGCAGCAGTGCCATGCCGCGCTTGCGGGTGTCGCCGAAGGCGTAGAACGTCAGGTGCAGGCTGGCGCGGCGGCGCATGTCGAAGGTCTCGACGTAGCTCTGCGCCACCTCGATCGCCGGGGTATCGCGCAGATAGGCGAATACCTCGGCGAAGTGCGCCTGTACCTCGTCGGGCAATTGCGCTGCGGCTTCGGACAGCTGGTCGAGCATGGCCAGCATCTGCTCGCCGGGATAATCGAGCAGCAACGCCGCCAGCCGCCACACGACCAGGCGGTCGTGCTCGGCCATGTCGGTGACCGGTTGGGGCCGTTTACGAATCGACAGCAGGCTCATGGCGCGACACCACTCACGGGGTTGTCGGCGACGGCAGCGCCGTTGCTGCCGTTGCCGTTACCGGCGCCGTTGCCGGTCTTCCCGTTACCAGCGGTGCCGCCGTTCGCGCTCGGCAGAAGTCCGCTGGTGCTGCGACCGTCCCAGTTGAGCAGGTTGATCCGGCCCGACTTCTCCTCCGGCGCGGCCTGATTGACATCGGAGAGCGAGAACTTCTCGACGACCTGATCGAACGCGGTCATTCCCGGTCCGCCGTCGGTGTCGAGACTGCACCCGGTGGCCAGCGAATCCAGTTCGTGCGCCTTGGACGTCGCGCCCATCGGGATCACGTACCGGTGCTCGTACTTGGCGATGGCGAGCAGCCGGTACATGGCCTCGATCTCCTCGGGCTCCAGCCCGATCGACGGCGCGATGTGGGCCTCGGGCTCCTCACCCAGGTTGACCGAACGCATGAACGCGCGCATCCCGGCCAGCCGCTGCAACGAGGACCGCACCGGCCCGATCTCCCCGGCAGTGAACAGCTCGGCGAGGTATTCGAGCGGGATGCGCAGTGCGTCGATGGCGCCGAACAGGTTGCGCACGTCCTCGCCGTCGTGACCGGTCTCGGCGAGCACATCGACGACCGGCGACAGCGGCGGCACATACCAAACCATCGGCATGGTGCGGTATTCCGGGTGCAGCGGCAGCGCCAGCTGGTAGTCGACGATCAGCTTGTAGACCGGCGAATCCTGGGCGGCCTGAATCCATTCCGGCGAGATGCCCGCCTTCTCGGCCTCGGCGATCACGCGCTCGTCATGCGGGTTGAGGAACACGCCGAGCTGCGAGGTGTAGAGGTCCTGCGGATCGGTGACCTGGGCCGCTTCGAGCACCGCGTCGGCGTCGTAGAGCATCACGCCGATGTAGCGCAGCCGCCCGACACAGGTTTCCGAGCACACGGTCGGGATGCCGACCTCCACGCGCGGGTAGCAGAAGGTGCACTTCTCCGCCTTGCCCGTCTTGTGGTTGAAGTAGATCTTCTTGTACGGGCAGCCGGTGATGCACTGGCGCCAACCACGGCACTTGTCCTGGTCGACGAGCACGATGCCGTCTTCCTCGCGCTTGTAGATCGCGCCGGAGGGGCACGACGCGGCGCACGAGGGGTTCAGGCAGTGCTCGCAGATGCGCGGCAGGTAGAACATGAAGGTCTCTTCGAACTCCAGTTTCACCTTGGTCTCGAGCTTGCCGAGGATGGGGTCCTTGCCGACCTGCTCGGGACCCGAACCCAGGTCGTCGTCCCAGTTCGCGCCCCAGGTGACCTTGGTGTCCTCGCCGGTGATCAGCGACTTGGGCCGCGCCACCGGGGTGGTGTCCATGGGCGGCGACGACAGCAGGTTGTCGTAGTCGTAGCTCCACGGCTCGTAGTAGTCGTCGACCGTGGGCAGGTCGGGGTTGGCGAAGATGTTCATCAGGCGCTTGAATCGCGAGCCCGACTTCAGGGTCAGCTTGCCGCGCTTGTTGAGCGTCCAGCCACCCTTCCACTTCTCCTGGTCCTCGTACTGGCGCGGATAACCCTGTCCCGGACGGGTTTCCACATTGTTGAACCAGACGTACTCGGTGCCGCCACGGTTGGTCCAGGCCTGCTTACAGGTGACCGAGCAGGTGTGGCAGCCGATGCACTTGTCCAGGTTCATGACCATGGCGAGCTGTGCCATTACGCGCATGTCAGTACTCCACGTTCTGGTTGCGGCGGCGAATGGTGGTGACTTCGTCACGCTGGTTACCGGTCGGGCCGTGGTAGTTGAGGGCGAAGGACTGCTGGGCGTAGCCGCCGATCAGGTGCGAGGGCTTGATCAGCACCCGGGTGAGCGCATTGTGGATACCGCCGCGCTTGCCCTTGGCTTCCTTGGTGGTGTCCTCGGCGCCTTCGATGCGCGGCACGTCGACCGCGCGGTCCTGGGCGTGGTACATGAAGACCGTGCCCTCGGGCATGCGGTGCGAGACGATCGCGCGGGCCACGACCACGCCGTTGCGGTTGATCGCCTCGATCCAGTCGTTGTCCGCCACCCCGATCTTCTTGGCGTCGACATCCGACATCCAGATCGTCTGACCGCCGCGCGAGAGCGTGAGCATGTGCAGGTTGTCCTGGTACGCCGAGTGGATCGACCACTTGGAGTGCGGGGTCAGGTAGCGCACGGTGAGACCGTTGCCGCTCACATTGCCGATGCTCGGCTCCGCGAACAACGCCGACATGTCGAGCGGTGGACGGAAGATCGGCAGTTGCTCGCCGAGTTCGATCATCCAGTCGTGGTCGAGGTAGAAGTGCTGGCGGCCGGTGAGGGTGTGCCACGGCTTGAGCCGCTCGACGTTGATGGTGAACGGCGAGTACCGGCGTCCACCGGATTCCGAGCCCGACCATTCCGCCGAGGTGATCACCGGCACCGGGCGAGCCTGGGTGTCGGCGAAGGTGATCCGCTTGCCCTCGGCCTCTTTCGCGAGGTCGACCAGTTCGGTGCCGGTACGCCGCTCGAGCGCCTCGAATCCCTCGACCGCCAGGCGGCCGTTGGTGGTGCCCGACAGCGACAGGATGGCCTCGGCGGCGTGGGTGTCCTTGGCCAGCGAGGGCCGGCCCGCGGCGATGCCGGAGACGATGGTGCCGTTCTGCCCGGCCAGGTAGGCCACTTCTTCCTCGGGGAAGGTGGTGACGCCCTTGGTCGTCAGGCCGAGCTTCTCCACCAGCGGCCCGAGCGCGGCCAGTTTCTCCGCGATCTTGGTGTAGTCGCGTTCGATCTCCACGATCTTGGGCATGGTCTTGCCCGGGATCGGCTCGCACTCACCGGCTTTCCAGTCCAGCACCTTGCCGCCCGCTTGTGCCAGCGCATCGGGCGAATCGTGCTGCAACGGCACCGCGACGATGTCCTTGCGGGTGCCCAGATGCTTTTCGGCCAGCCAGGAGAAACCGCGTGCGATCCGGTGGAACGCCTCGAAGTCGGTCTTGGCCTCCCACGGCGGGGAGATGGCGGGGGAGAACGCGTGCACGAACGGGTGCATGTCGGTCGAGGACAGGTCGTGCTTCTCGTACCAGGTGGCGGCGGGGAGCACGATGTCGGCGAACAGCGTGGTGCTGGTCATCCGGAAGTCCAGTGCGAGCAGCAGATCCAGCTTGCCCTCGGCGCCTTCCTCGCGCCATTCCAGTTCCTGCGGGCGCACCCCGGTCGCATCGGTGGTCTGCAGGTTGGAGCCGCAGCCGAGCAGATGCTTCTGGAAGTACTCGTTGCCCTTGCCCGAGGAGCCGAGCAGGTTCGCGCGCCACACGGTGAGCACGCGCGGGAAGTTCTCGGGGGCGTCGGGGTCTTCGCAGGCGAAGCGCAGGTCGCCGGACTTCAACCCGTCGACGACGTGCTCGGCGGGGGTCTTGCCTGCTTCGGCGGCCTCGTCGGCCAGGTCCAGGGGGTTGCGGTTGAACGTCGGGTAGCTGGGCATCCAGCCGAGGCGACTCGCCAGCGCGATGTTGTCGGCGGCGGTGCGCCCGGCGAACTTGCCCTTGCCCAGCGGCGAGGCGAACGAGTCCGAGGTGAACGGGTCGTAGCGCCACTGATCATTGGTGAGGTACCAGAACACGGTGCCCTGCATCTGACGCGGCGGGCGCTGCCAGTCGCTCGCCGACGCCAAGGTGGCCCAACCGGTGACGGGACGGCACTTCTCCTGGCCGACGTAGTGGGCCCAGCCACCACCGTTCTTGCCCTGACAGCCGGTGAGCAGCGTGAGGGTGAAGAAGGCACGGTAGATCTGATCGGAGTGGAACCAGTGGTTGGTGCCCGCGCCCATCAGGATCATCGAGCGTCCGCCGGAACGTTCCGCGTTGTCGGCGAATTCGCGTCCGATGCGGGCCGCCTGAACGGCGGGCACTCCGGTGATGGCCTCCTGCCAGGCCGGGGTGTACGGCGACTCGGCGTCGTCATAACCCTTCGCCCACTCGCCCGGGAGACCGTCGCGGCCGACACCGTACTGGGCCAGCAGCAGGTCGAACACGGTGGTAACCCGCTTGCCCGCGACGATTTTCGTCGGCACACCACGGATGATCGACCCGGCGACGTCGGTGTCGAAACGCGGCAGCGCGATCGTGGCCGGTGCGTCGTCGGAGTGGCCGAGCAGGGTGAGCAGCGGGTCGACACCCTCGAGGTCGAGGTTCCACTTGCCCGCGTCGCCCTCGCCGAAGCGGTGGCCGAGCGAGCCGTTGGGCACCACCGGGTTGCCCGCCTGGTCGAGCAGGACCGGCTTGTGTTCGACGCCTTCGCCGGTATGCCCGAGATCGGCGGCGGTGAGGAATTTGCCGGGAAGGGCGCCGTCCTGATCTGCCGCCTCGTCGAGGCAGATCAGGTACGGCAGATCGGTGTAGGTCTTGATGTAATCGGTGAACATCGGAGTCTGCTTCTCGATGAAGAACTCCTTGAGCACGACGTGCCCCATCGACATCGCCAGCGCGGCATCGGTACCGGGCCGCGCGGCCACCCATTCGTCGGCGAACTTGGTGTTGTCGGCGTAGTCGGGGGAGACCACCACGACCTTCTGGCCGCGGTAGCGCGCCTCGGTCATGTAGTGCGCGTCGGGGGTACGGGTCACCGGGACGTTGGAGCCCCACATGATGAGGTAGCCCGCGTCGAACCAGTCCGCCGACTCCGGCACGTCGGTCTGGTCACCGAATACCTGCGGCGAGGCCACCGGAAGGTCGGCGTACCAGTCGTAGAACGACAGCATGTAGCCGCCGATCAGCGAGACGAAGCGGGCGCCGGTGGCGTGGCTGACCATCGACATCGCGGGGATCGGCGAGAAGCCGGCCACCCGGTCGGGGCCGTACTGCTTGATCGTGTAAACATGCGCGGCGGCGGCGATTTCGGCGGCTTCCCACCATTCGGCGCGCACGAATCCGCCCTTGCCGCGCGCGGTCTTGTAGGCCTTGGCCTTGGCCGGGTCCTCGACGATGGACTCCCACGCCAGCACCGGGTCCTTGAGCTCGGCCTTGGCCTTGCGGTACAGGTCGAGCAGCGTGCCACGCACATACGGGTAGCGCACGCGGGCCGGGGAGTAGGTGTACCAGGAGAAGGACGCGCCACGGGGGCAGCCGCGCGGCTCGTACTCGGGCTTGTCCGAACCCACCGACGGGTAGTCGGTCTGCTGGGACTCCCAGGTGATCACGCCGTCCTTGACGTAGATCTTCCAGGAGCACGAGCCGGTGCAGTTCACGCCGTGGGTGGAGCGCACCACCTTGTCGTGCGACCAGCGGTCGCGGTAGAACTCGTCGGCATCGCGACCACCGACCTTGTAGACGGACCGGTTGTCGGGCGATACCTCGCCCCGCTGGAAATACTTACCGAGGTTCAGCAATGTGTCGCCGAAATCGGCGGGCGACGGACCTTGCGTGCGCGAATTAACCACGACGCCCCCTTCGAGCTGTGAAATCGGGCTGTTGGGGGAAACTGTAAGGAGGCGGACTCCTTCGGCAAAACGAACTTTTCACATCCGGATTCGGACCCCGGTGAGCTGTGAGGTCGGCGAAATGTCGTGGTCACGGGGGAGGTTCGCGACGACGCCCGCGATCGGGGGCTCACCAGGGTGAACGAGCCGCGAGCTGGCAGAATGCGGTGATCGGGGGGTGCGTCGTCAGGTCGGCGGTGATGCTTCGGAAACGACTGGTTCTCCCGCGGTTTACATTTGTTTACACACCCGGTGTGCCCGCTGAACAGCGCTGATGTGACGCCACACACAACTATGGTCGGGTCGGGCCCGCCTCGAGGCGGTCGACGGTGGCGGCGGGGATCACTGGTGCTCGCCGGTCGCCGGGCTCGGCGGGAGGCGTTTTCGGGTCGATCCGCGGTGAACCGGGGCCGACCGGTCGGCGGCGGGGATGTCCGGCGGGGGTGTGGATCGCGACGGTCGTGGTGGAGCGGTGCGGAATCCTATAGCACTGCTGAACGGAACGAATCAGAATCCTTTTAATTCGGTTCGGCACACCGCATTTCGTGACCACGCACACAGTTGCCCACCGGTAACTACCCAAATGACGGGGCGCCAATATAAAGAAACGGCATCTTTTCCGGTCGGCGGTTGGCTCGAGGTTGAATAGTCATCCAGGATGAGCCCGTGCAGACAGGGAGGGTTGGGGTGATACCGAAGCCATCGTTCGACGGGCCTGACGGGCCGCCGAAACCGCCGACGCTCGGCGGGTTGCTGCGGCGACTTCGCGACGATCGGCGGATTTCGAGGGAAAAGCTCGCCTTCGCGGCGGGGGTCAGCTCCAGTTACATCACGCATTTGGAGAGTGGGGACCGCGACCGGCCCACGCACGCGGTGATCGAGGCGCTCGTGCGCTACCTCGACCGGATCGCGCCGGTGACCGATATCGAGCGCAGACATCTTTTCGATCTTGCCGGGCTCGCCCCGGTCGACAACCCGACCGTCGACGATCTGCGAGCCGAGATCAGCACCGAGATGCGCCGCACATTGGCGCTCCAGGAACCCGATCTCGCGGCTTACGTCGACACGCGCTGGAACGTGCTGGCGGTCAACGAATCCTATGATCGCGCGTTTCCCGGACTGGTCGAGGACGTCAATATTCTGCGCTGGTTCTTCGGCAACCCGTTGTCGCGCAAAGTAATGGTCGAATGGGAGACGGAGTCCACGCTCACCGTGCACTGGCTGCGCGGTCTGATCGGCCAGCAGGGCGGCGGCGACTGGGCCACCGAATTGCTCGACGAATTGGCGCAGTACCGCGACTTCCGCCGCATCTGGGACGACGGCGACACCGTCTACGGCCGCGAGCACACCGCCATGCGGCTGTGCGATCTGCACACCGGCGAGAACTACACCGTCGACGTCCAGCTGTTCCGGCTCGACTCCGTCGCCTACCCCGGCCGCATCCAGTACTACCTGGGTGTTCGCGGTCCCGACCGTTAGATCCCGGCGACCGCGACCGGCTCGACCGCGTACGGGGTGCAGGCCGTGACCAATCCGGCCAGTGCCGCGGCGACCTGCTCGGGATGGGTCAGCGCGCAGCCGTGTCCCGCGCCTGCCACCGTGCGCACCTCGCCCGCCCCCGGCAGCCCGGCGGCCAACCGCGCGCACTTGTCCGCGGTGCTGCTGTGGTCGTGTTCGCCGCGCAGCACGAGCACGGGCACGGTGATCTCGTCGAGTCGCCCATCGACCGAATCGCGGCCGATCAGGCAGTCGGCCGCCGGGCGGATGGCGCTGCGATCGCCGGCCAGCCAGCGGGTGATCCAGGTCTGCCAGATCTGCGGGTCGGTGCCGCCGATCAATCGTGGTGCGAGGTCTTCGGCCAGTGGCCGCAATGCGCCCGCGCCGCACCATTCGTCGAAGAAGTTCTCGTAATAGGTTTCCTCGTCCCTGGTGCACGCGTCGGCCTCGGTATCGAGCAGTGCCAGTCCGGTCACGCGTTCGGGAGCGAGCAATGCCATTCGCAATGCCGTGTATCCGCCCTGGCTCATGCCGCCGACAATCGCGTGCTCGATGCCGAGCGCGTCGAGAACCCGCAGGCCGTCGGTAGCCAGATCCCAGTAGTCGAACCGCGGGTTGTCGCCGTATCCGGTGCGGCCGTGACCCCGGGCGTCCCAGGCCACGACATTGATATCGGTGTGCGCCAAGACTTTCCGGATCGGGTCGAACATGGATTCGTCCATGAGGAATCCATGGGCCAGCAGCAGCGTCGGACCGTGGACGGCATCGGTGCGGAAATGGACGTTCACGGAATCGGAGTGTACGAAGGGCATTGTCGAAACATACAAGCCATCCGGTCGATTTCGCCCGGTTGCGGACTGAATGCGGTACTCCCGTCTGGGGTACTGCCGGTCCTGTGAATTCACTGGCGAGTGTATGTACCTCACCGGGGACAAATATTTGTGCGCGCCCTGTGGACATGTGTGTTCATGACCGATTGGATAGGGGGCGTACCGATATTCGGCTCGAATCGGAAAATGGGGATTTTGATGAGGGTGACGGAGCAGGGGCTGGACGCCCATATAAGTCTGGCCGCCGCGGGCGACAGTGTCTCGGCGACATTCGCGGTCTGCGACGCGGAGGGCAGGGCGATCTGGTACGGCCCGTTCATCGACGCCGACGCCGACCATCCGCGCGGCGACCAACTCGCGGCCACGATGGGGGCCGCGGGCCGCGCGATCTGGCTCGCGGGCCGAGCACGCGAGGACACCGGGGTCGAGAAGGTGACATTGCACCTGGCGGTCAGCGAAGAGGGGCTCGACGCCATCACCCTGGCCTGCACCGCGTCGATGGCCGGGCTCGCACTGGATCTGGTTGTCACCGAAGACAATCCGGCACTGGACTGGTGCCAGGCGTTCGGCAGGCTCGACTGGTCGTCGGGACCGTTGACCGGTCTGGTCGATCCGGAAATGCCACAGACGATTCCGGCACTCCGGGCGATCACCGGCGGCCTCGACCAGCAGACCGAACCACAGGAAAGGCTCGTCATGCACGAACTAGCACTCGATCCCTCGATGGAACTGCGCTCGGCACTGGAAAGTCTGCTGCTGCACGACGCTATCGGCATGGACGCCAAGATGCGCCACGCCATCGCCGCCGTCGTCCACCTCGCCGTCGACACTCCCCATGGCCCGCCCGAGGACGCCGAGGAATTCCTCGGCCGCCTCGATGCCTCCTGGCTGGTCGCGGCCTGGCTCGGCCACGACACCGAACTCTCCCTCATCGCCACCCTCGCCGCCGGTGAGATCCCCGCCCTGTCCTGGTGCGAACTGATGTTCACCACCACGCTGGCGCCGTGGTCGATCAGCCCGGTCGCGGTTCACGCGCGACGGGTGTTCGGGGCGGTGCAGCGGGGGTCGTTAGGCCCGGTCCGGGCTCAGGTCGGCTGAGAGACTGGGAGTCAGCGCTCGACGACCCTGACGCCGAGTTCGCGCAACCGGGGAAGGACTTCCGGCGCAAACAGCGCTCTCGGAAGGATCAGTGGTGTGGCGCCATATTTCAGGACCGCGCAGTCCGCGCGAACGATGACTTCGGTGACGATCGAAAACGGTGCGCGCAGTATGAAGGTGGCGCCCGCCAGTACGACCGCGTCGGTGCCGAACTGCGCCGCGAGGCCACTCGCGACCGGCAGCATGCCCTGATACTGGCGCAGGGCGTTCTCCGACGGCCGACGCATCCAGAACCGAATCGTCAGCGCAAGAAGTGATGCGAGGATCAGCGCCGACAGCGCACCGGGGACTCCGTATCCCAGTGCGCCGAACGCACAGGCCTCGGTCAGCAGGAACACGATGGCGAGCGGACCCCAGACCGGCCGGCGCCACGGCTCGAGGCGGCGCGCGACGGTGAGTCGGTGCGCGGTATCGGCGGCGATCACCGTGTGCACCTGGGGGTGTGGGAGCCGAGGAAGCGGTGGCAGCGAGGCCGGGCGCGCTGTGGGGTCGGCGCCGACGAGCTCGCGCAGTCGCGTGAACAGCGGGTCGGGGAACAGCTCTCGGGGCAGGGCGACGTGCCGATTGTCGAAACCCAGCGTGACGATGCGGCGGGTGGCGCTGACCGAGCGAATACGGTCGTAGCCGATCCGGGTACGCGACGAACCCTCGGCCAGGTCGAGCGCGTCGGCACCGAGGGTGATGGCGCAACTGCCGGTCGTGACATCGGACCGGGACAAGCTCCGGAACTGGCGACGGAGCGAGAAGTACATGGCGACCAGCACATACGCGACGATCACACCCTGCAACACCAGTATCGATTCGAGGGGGAGACCGAGCCAGAGCAGCATGATCGTGCTCGTCGGTACCGCGATCGCGAGGAGGATCCCGATGTACCGTGGCGCCGCCCGCAGCGCATTGTGCCGGGCGAGCTGCGCGGCTGTGCCGGGTGTCAGCACGAAGGTGGCGTCGGGGGCGTCCAGTCCCGGGATCTCGGGTGCGAGCTGGGTGAACGGGTCGACGTCTGTCGGCGGCATCGTCTGGATGAACGCTGGTGCCGGTGGATCTGTCTGCTGCGGGGCGGGTTCGAGGCTTGGCCCCTGGTCGTTCATGGAAGCAGACTAGTGGGCCGGTAACTGCGGATCTATGTCAGCGAAGGAACTCACCCAGCGGTGGGGTGGGCGTGGGGGATTGGGTTCGTCGGGGCGGTGTACGCCGACGACTTGCCAGCCCGCGGCGACGGCAGCGTCGAGTTCGTCCGGGTGGTCGGAGAGGAACAGGATGTCCGGTGGGGAGACGCCGATGCGGTCGGCGATGGATTCGTAGGAGGCGGGTTCGCGTTTGGGGCCCGCGGTCACCAGGTCGAAGTGGTCGGTGATGAGGCCGGACAGATCGCCTGCGTCGGCGAAGGTGAACCAATCGCGTTGGTTGCGTTCGGATCCCGAGGAGTAGACGAAAAGCTGGAAGCCGTCGGCGTGCCACGCTTTCAAGGCGGGTGCCACGTCGTCGAAGAAGCGGCCACGCAGTGCGCCCGCGCGGAAGCCCTGGGCGCAGATCGCGCCCTGTGCTGTCTTGAGCGGCTCGGCTTTGACGTCGGATTCCAGCCAGCCGCGCAGGATCTCGGCGACGCGCTCGGGTCCCGCATCGGGTTCACCGGCGAGCTCGCGGGTCGCGGTGAGCACCGAATCGGCTGTGCCATCGGTGTTCTCGGACAGCCAGGTGGGCAGGTGGGCGGACGTGTAGCCGTAGAGGTCGGTGCGGACCGCGTCGGTGGGGCTGGTGGTGCCCTCGATGTCGAGGACGATCGCGCGGGTCACGCGAGCAGTTCATCGAGCGTCGGGAAGCCCGCGCTGATCTTGTCGCCGGTGAAGTCGCCCACCCAGCCGTCGGCCTCCTCGAAGAAGCGGATGGCGATGAAGTCGGGGGTGGTACCCATGTCGAACCAGTGCAGGGTGCCCGCGGGGACGGAGAGCAGGTCGCCCGCTTCGCAGACCGTCGCCAGCACGGCGTCGCCCACGTGCAGGTAGAAGCAGCCGCGGCCGGCGGCGAAGAAGCGCACTTCGTCCTCGGCGTGGCGGTGCTCGTCGAGGAACTTCGCGCGCGCACCGGCGGCGACGGCGGGCCACTCCGGGTTGTCGGCGTCGGGGTGGATACGGGCGACGTCGATGTGCTCGTAGCGGCCCGAGGCGTTGAGTTCGGCGATCTGCGGGCCGTAGTGGGCGAGCAGGGTGTCGGAGTCGGTCGCGGCGGCGTCGGCGAGCACCTCCCAGTGTGAGTACGCGATGCCGTGCTGGGCCAGCTCGGCGCCGATCTCGGTGGGGTCGGTGGTGCGCACCCGGACGTCGGCGGCGTTGTCGGCGGCCATCACTTGCAGCAGGGTCATGTCGGTCCGATCTCGAGGGGCGTGGCGTCGGTTCGTCCGGTGCGGGCGATCAACTCGCACAGGGCTTCCAGGCATTCGGCGCGATCACGCGCCTGGGCAAGAGTGTCACCCCAGGTGGTGATCCCGTGCCCGGTGATGAACAGAATCGGTGGTGCGGCAGGGTTTTCGCGCAGGTAGGTGTCGATGTCGGCGCCGATCCGCGCCACATCCGGCCAGTTCGGGAACACTGGGATGACGACCGTCGACGGGTCTGCCAGTCCGAAGCCTTTGATCAGTTCGAAACCGCTGATCCGGACAGGGGTTACCGCGTCACCGGGGCGTGCGGCGGTGGTAGCCAGCGCGGTGGCGAACGGGGAGTGCACGTGCACGACCGCGCCGGCAGCGCGGGTGCGGTAGACGGCGGTGTGAATGCTGGTCTCCGCGGAGGGTTTCCGGCGCTGGCCAGGGCGCGGGGTGGTATCGGCGATCGCGACGAGCACCGTGTCGTCCGCGCACAGTTCACCTTTGGACAAACCGCTGGCGGTGATGAGCGCGTCCTCGCCCCCGCCCGGTTGGGCCGGGGCGATCCGCACCGAGATATTGCCCGCCGTGCCCGGCATCCACCCCCGCTGGTAGAGCTGACGCGCGGTGGTGGCGATCGCCAGACCTGGTTCGGCGAAAGCCGGGTCCGCTGCCGGACCCGGCGCGCTGCCCGCGCCGGCGGGAATCGCCCGGCCCCGGTCATCGAACGAATCCGAATTGCGGTAGACGACACCGTTTTCGGTGACGACCGCGGTGACGAGGTCGGTGGGCGTCACGTCGAAAGCCGGATTGAACGCCGCGGTGTCGGCCGCCGCCGTCGCGACCCCACCGAACCCGGTCACCTCCGCCGCGGCCCGCTGTTCCACCACGATCTGCGCGCCGGTCGCCATCGCGGTATCGCGGGTGGACTCCGGCGCGACCACGATGAACGGAATGCCGTGGTGGCGGGCGGCCAGAGCCAGGGTGAAGGTGCCGATCTTGTTGGCGACATCGCCGTTGGCGGTGATCCGGTCGGCGCCGACCAGCACGGCGTCGACCTGACCGGTCGCCATCGCCCAGGCGGCGGCGGAGTCGATGGTCAGGCGATGCGGAATGCCCGCCTCGGCCAGTTCCCACGTGGTGAGCCGCGCGCCCTGCAACAGCGGGCGGGTCTCGTCGACGATCACGTCCGCGACGGCGCCGCGCTCGTGCAGCACCCGCAACGTGCCGATCGCGGTCCCCACCGCGCTGGTGGCCAGGCGCCCGGTATTGCAGTGGGTGAGCAGGCGCAGCGGCTGCGCACCGCACAGGCGTTGCACCAGATCGGCGGCGTGGGTGGCGGCGGCCAGGTTGACCCGCCCGTCCTCGGCGAGCATGTCGAGAGTCTCGGCCAGCACCGCGTCGGCGCCCTCGGCGATCCGGGCTCGCACCCGGTCGACCGCCCATGCCAGGTTGACAGCGGTCGGCCGGGCCGCGGCGATCCTGTCGGCCTCGGCCTGCACAGCGGCCACGTCGACCACGTCACCGGCTCGACAACCCGCCTCGCCGGGCGAGTGACTCGGCGCGTCCCCCGAGCCGCCGCGAGTGTGCGCCCTGGTGGCGATGACCACGCCGAACGCGCCCGCGATCCCGATCGCCGGAGCGCCGCGAACGGCGAGGGTGGTGATCGCCTCGATGATCTCGTCGACGGTGCGCAGGCGCAGTTCCCGCACCTCGTGTGGCAGTCCGCGCTGGTCGATGGTGACAAGCGCACCGTCGTCCCAGATCAGGGAACTGTCGTCCATCTCCGTCGTCCTGTCTGCGTGGCATTTCCGGCTGGTAAACGGTATCCGACCTGGTCGCGACTCGATCCTCGGGGCCCGCGCTGAGCGGCGCCCGTCGAATGAGCGGCGGTCCGTCATTCCGCGGCGTACTCGGCCTCGCGCTCCACCGCGTCGATAGTGCGCTGCGGGACCTGCACGGGGCCAGGCGTGTAGGTGATCGCACGCAGGCTCCCGGTATAGCGGAACGGCCCGCGGCGTTCGCGCAGATCCCACGAGACCGGACCGCGCGCGTCGACGCCGACGGAGATCCCGGTCCACGGCGCCATACCGACCAGTTGCACCTGGTCGGTGAGTTCCGCGAGCGGCGTGCCGTCGACCTGGATGGTGAAGTCCCAGCGCAGACGCGGCTCGATCGTGGCTCGGACGGTGATCTCGCGCGTCCCGATGGGCAGCGGCACGCCCACCGACGCATACCGCCCATAGCTGTTCACGCCGAGCACTACTTCGCCGTCCTCGATGTAGAGCAGGTACCCGCCGAGCGGGTCACCGTGCGCCACGAGCACGCCCTCGTCACCGAGCTGGAATCCGGCCACCTCGGCCCGCTCCGCGACATCGGGTGCTGCGTCCGAAGCACGCGATGTCGCCGGCGCCGTCGCGCCGGCGGGCGGTCGGGCCCCCGTCAGGTCGGCGGTGATGGTGAAGTCGCGGTAGGCGATGAGGCGCTGCGAGCGGTAGCGCTCGAGGGTGGGGGTGCCGGGGAGGAGGCGGACCGGCGCGGCGAATCGGGCTTCCTCGGGGCGGCGGCGGAACAGGTCGGCGCGCGTCAGCAGCGGGAAAACGGTGTTGGCCCAGGCCGATTCGTCCCATGCGGTGGCGAGTTCGCCGGCCTTGTCCGGGTACTGCGCCGAAAGATCGTGCAGCTCTGTGGGGTCGGCGCGCACGTCGAACAGTTGCCAGTTCGGCGCGTCGATGTCGGCGTCGGCATCGTGTAGCGACAGCAGCTTCCAGCCGTCGCGGTAGAAGCCACGATGACCGGTCATCTCGGAGTACTGCTCGGTGTGGCGGGTCGGGGCTGCCGGATCGCGCAGCAGCTCGGCCGCCGAGATTCCGTCGAAGTCTTTGGCGGGCAGCCCGTTACGCACAGAAGGACGGTCCAGGCCCGCCAGGTCGAGCAGGGTCGGCGCGAGATCGGTGACGTAGGCGTACTCATGGCGAATACCGGAATCGGTGCCGGTGCGCGGCAACCCCTTCGGCCACGACACCACCAGCGGCACTCGCACGCCGCCGGCGAAGGTCTGGCCCTTGTAGAACCGGAACGGCGTGTTGGACGCCTGACCCCAGCCGCGCGGGTAGTGCACGCCCAGCTTCGCGGTGCCGATCAGGTCCTCGTCGTGCGGGACATCGCCCACCCAGTCTGGATCGTCGATGTGGGCGAACTCGGCGAAATAGGAGCGCGTGCCCTCCGGTCCGCCCTCGGCGGTGCCGCCGTTGTCGGAGGTGAACACGATGATGGTGTTGTCCAGTTCGCCGAGGTCGTCGAGCAGGTCGACGATACGACCCAGGCTCTGGTCGATGCTGTCGACCATGCCCGCGTACACCTCCATGTACTTGGCGTAGCGCCGCTGCTCGTCGGCCGACAGCGAATCCCACTCCGCCGCTTCGTAACCCGGCTCGGTGTTGCGCGGCTTCTGCTCGGTGCCAGGCGGGAACAAGCCCTGGGCCAGCTGTTGGGCGAAGCGTCGCCTGCGCAGTTCGTCCCAGCCCTGGTCGTAGCGACCCCGGTACTTGGCCTGATCCTCGGCCTTGGCCTGCAACGGCCCGTGCATCGCCACGTGCGCGAAGTACAGGAAGAACGGCTTCTCCGCGTCGTGGGCGCGCAGGTCCTTGATGTAGGACAGCGCCTTGTCGGTGAGATCGTCGGTGAGGTAATAGCCCTGCGGGTACTCCTGCACGTCGACCACCGAGCTGTCCGAGACCAGCTGGTTGGGATAGTAGAAGGAGTTCAGACCCTCCAAAGACCCGTAGTAGCGGTCGAATCCGCGCTGGGTCGGCCAGGAGTCCCGATGCGCCGACGGGTTCATCGTGGCGTCGCGCACCAGATGCCATTTGCCCACCGCGTAGGTGGCGTAGCCGTTGCCGCGCAGTATCTCCGGGAGCGTGAGTACATCGTCGGCCAGTTCCAGGCGCAGGCCGGGGTAGCCGGGGTCGGCATTGGCCACGAAGCCGAAACCCGCTCGGTGGGAATTGATGCCGGTGAGCAGCGCCGCGCGCGAGGGCGAGCACAGTGGCGTCGTGTGGTAGTTCGAGAGTCGAACGCCCTGGGCCGCGAGGCGGTCCAGGGTCGGTGTCTCGATCTCGGAACCGAACGGGCCGATATCGCTGTAACCCATGTCGTCCACGAGCACGACGACGATGTTCGGCGAGCCGGCGGGCGCGGTGGGTGGATACGTCCAATCGGGGGTCGACTCCGCGGATGTGCGACCGGCCGAGCCGCCGAAGGATGCGTAACCGCGAGCATGGGGTGGAACAGGCATTCTGGCAGTAAAGGCGACGTATTCGCTGGTCACCAGGGTTATGTGCAGTGTGCGTGGAATCGGTGACCGGTCCGCCGCAACTTGTTAGCGTCACTGCCGTGCCCACGAATCAGCCACCCTGCTGCTGTTCGTGTCGCGTCCTGCGCGGCTGACGAACGCCCACGACGTTCGCGGCCGAGCCGATGTGTTCCCTTTCCTGCGGTGCGCTGTGCGCACCCTCCTCGGCCCGCAGCGCGGGCTGATGCGTCTTCGAGGATCTTCACGATGAGTTCAACGGCGAGTGGCTTCGGCCGCCGAAATTTTCTGCGCACCAGCGGCATCGCCGCCGCGGCTATCTTCGGCGGTGCCGCACTGGCGGCCTGCACCTCGGCGGTCTCGGAGCAGAAGGCGGGCGGGGACGACGCGACGCCGGTGCGCGGCGGCACCCTGAAGGTCGGTATCCGTGAGGACCTGGTGCCCGCGAACCTGCTCACCAACACCGCGGCGACCCCGGTCGTGATCGGCCTGGTCTACGAATCGCTGATCCGCTACCCGAACGACACCCTGGAACCGCAGCCGTTACTGGCCAAGTCGTGGCAGCTCGCCGCCGACGGTCGTTCGCTGAGCCTGGACCTGCGCGACGACGTGAAGTTCCACAGCGGGCGTCCCTTCACCGCCAAGGATGTGGAGTTCTCGCTGCGCACCTACGCCGACGCCAAATGGTCGGCGCAGCTGCGTAGCTCGGCCGCTGCCGTCACCGGTTTCGACATCGTCTCGCCGACGCGGATCGTGTTGCAGCTCGCCCATCCGCTGAGCAACATCTACGACCTGCTCGACACCGTGCCGATCCTGGACAGCGAAACCGCGGACAAACTCGGCACCGGCGACACCTACATCGGTACCGGCCCGTTCAAATATGTCGAGCGGGTGCCGAACTCGCAGTTGATCTTCGAGAAGAACCCGAACTACTGGGTGCCCGAGCGCCCGTACCTCGACCGGGTCGAGGTCTCGATCATCCCCGACCCGAACGCGCTGCTCAACGCGTTGAAGTCCGGTCAGATCGCCGTGGCGCGCGAACTCGGCTACCGCGATGCCGAAAATCTCGGCAAGAGCGGCGGATTCACGGTGCACGACCTCGAAGGCGCCGAGCTGCAAGCCTATGTCGGCGTCAATGTGACCGAGCCGTCGCTGGCCGATGTCCGGGTCCGCCAGGCCATCGCCTTCTCCCTCGACCGCGACCGCATCATCAACGAGGTGTTCCGGGGCGCGGGATATCCGCTGAACGTGCCGTGGCCGAAGAACTCGCCCGCCTTCGACGAATCCCGCAACACCAAGTACAAGCGTGACATCGACAAGGCCAAGCAACTCCTCGGCCAGACGGCCAAGCCGCCGAAGCTGCCGCTGACCTTCGCCCCCGGTTACGGCGAGGTCGCCCAGATCGTGCAGGCCAATCTCGCCGACGTGGGTATCGAGGTCGAACTCGACCCGGTCGACGCCGCCACCTTCGTCAAGCAGCTCACCGGCCAGCAGTTCCGCGGTCTGTGGGTCACCGACCATTCGTGGGCGCAGTTCGTCCCGTCGACTCTCACGGTGAGCGCCTACCCGTTCAACGCCCGCCGCAATGCCTCACGCTACGAATCGCCCGCCTACACCGCGGCCGCCGACGCCGCGTGGCAGCTGGCGCAGGGCACCGGGCCCGAAGCGGTCCGCGCCTACCAGGCGGTCACCGACCAGCTGCTCGAAGGACTGTTCCTGATCGAGATCGGTGTGCGTTTCCAGCAGTACTCCACCGTCAGCAAGGTGCACGGTTTCGCCTGGACCAAGCGGCGCGAGCCCGTCCTCACCGACACCTTCCTGTCATGACGCGCTACCTGCTGCACCGGCTCCCGTCGGCGCTGCTGGTGTTGTTCGGCGCCTCGGTGCTGATCTTCCTGCTGCTGCGGCTCGTTCCGGGTGACCCCGCCACCATCCTGGCGGGCAACGACGCGACACCGCAGACCATCGAGGTGATCCGCCACCAGCTCGGCCTCGACCGATCGATCCCGGTGCAGTATCTGCAGTGGCTCGGCGACGTGTTCACCCTCGATCTCGGTCGCTCCTACATCATCGGCGGCGAGATCACCGACCTGGTCGGCCGCGGGCTCACCAACACGCTGGTGCTCACGGTGACCGCACTGCTGCTGGCCGTGCTGGTGAGCCTGGTCGTGTCGGTGGCGTCGGTGCTGTGGCCGAGCCGCTGGCTCGATACTGTTGTCGCCGCGGCCAATACGATCGCGGTGGCGCTGCCGACCTTCGTGGTGGGACCGCTGCTGGTGCTGGTGTTCGCCGTCGCGATTCCGGTGCTGCCCGCGGGCGGGGTGCCGCCGGACGGATTCATCGCCCGGCCCGATATCGCCGTGCAGTACCTGCTGCTGCCCGCGATCTGCCTCGCGTTGCCGGTGTCGGCGGCGCTCACCCGGTTCCTCACCGAAGCGCTGCGCACCGAACTCGCGAAACAGTATGTGCTGACAGCACGTTCACTCGGCGTCGGATATCGCGAGATCGTCACCCGTGGCGCACTGCGCAACGCGCTGCCGACCATGCTCACCGTGCTCGGCATCCAGACCGGGCAGCTGCTCGGTGGTGCGGTGCTCGTGGAGGCGGCCTTCGTGTGGCCGGGGATCGGGCAGCTCATCGAGCAGGGGATCAGTCGTCGTGACTATCCGCTCGTGCAGGTGCTGTTGCTGCTGTCGGTGGCGGTGTTCGTGGTGATCCAGCTGATCACCGATGTCGCGCACGCGTGGCTGGACCCGCGGATTCGCATCGGAGGACGCTCGTGACTGGCGCGAAAACCACGGTGGCTGTGGATCGATCACCACGGCACGAGGGGCCCTTGCGCGCACTGCGTCGTGGGCAGGGGCTGGCCGGGGTACTGCTGGTCGCTGTGGTGGCACTGGCCGGGGTGTTCGCCGGGCTGCTCAGCTCCTACGATCCGCTCACCCAGATCCCCGGCGCCAACCTGCTGGGCCCCAGCGCGCAGCACTGGCTCGGCACCGACCACCTCAACCGTGACGTGGCCGCCAGGGTGCTGGCCGGTATCCGGATCGACCTGCTGATCGCGCTGCTCGCCGTGCCGATCGGGGCCCTGGTCGGTGCGCTGGTCGGGCTGGCCGCCACCGTCCATCCGATCGCGGACGTGACCGTCCAGCGGGTGTTCGATCTGATCCTGGCCTTCCCCACACTGATCTTGGGGATCACGCTCGCCGCGATCACCGGGCCCGGCTGGCACGCGGTGGTCATCGTGATCATCGCCGCCGAGATCCCGATCTTCGGCAGGCAGATCCGCACGGCGGTACTGGCCGTGCGCGAACAACCGTTCGTGGAAGCCTCGGAGGTGATCGGCGCCGATACCTGGTGGACCTTGCGAAAGCATGTGCTGCCCAATGTGATCGAACCGCTCGGCGTCCAGTTCGCGCTGTCGCTGTCGGTGGCGGTGTTCATCGAAGGCGCGATGAGTTTCATCGGGATCGGCGTGCTGCCGCCGCAGCCGTCGCTGGGTTCGCTGATCGCAGGCTCGATCGCCAACCTCGACGCCAACCCGTGGATCGCGATCGGACCGCTGGTCGTGGTGGCCGCGTTGACCCTGGGATTCCTGTTGATCGCCCAAGCATTGGGCCGGGCAAGGAGATTGGCATGAGCACACCATCCGACCAGCTCGACCCCGTGCTCGACATCGACGAGTTGACGGTGAGTTTCGGCGACCGGACGGTCGTCGACCGGGTGAGCTTGCGGGTTCGCCGGGGTGAAGTCGTCGCCCTCGTCGGGGAATCCGGCTCGGGCAAGTCGCTCACCGCGCGATCGGTGCTCGGGCTGCTGCCGGAGACCGCGCGGGCAGGCGGCTCGATCCAGCTCGCGGGCACGCAGGTCGTCGGGGCCGCCGAATCGGCGTTGCGGGACCTGCGTGGAACCAAGGCCGCCATGGTCTTCCAGGAACCGCAGACCGCGCTGAACCCGGTGCAGAAGATCGGAACCCAGATCGCGCAGGCGCTGCGCGCGCACGGCGTGACCGACAAGGCCACCGCGCGAACCCGCGCGATCGAACTGCTCACGGCAGTGGACATTCCGGAGCCGGACAAGCGCCTCGACTGGTATCCGCATCAGCTCTCCGGCGGGCAGAAACAGCGCGTGGTCATCGCACTCGCCCTGTCCGGCGAGCCGGCGCTGCTCATCGCCGACGAACCGACCACCGCACTCGATGTCACCGTGCAGGCCGAGATCCTCGCGCTGCTGCGCACCCTGCAACGTCAGCGCGGGACGGCGATCCTGTTCATCACCCACAACCTCGGGGTGGTCGCGGAGATCGCCGACCGGGTCGTGGTGATGCGCGAGGGGCGGGTGGTCGAAGAGCAGACGGTGTTCGGGTTGTTCGCCGAACCGGGCGAGGACTACACGCGGACGCTGCTGGCGGCGGTGCCGCGGTTGCCCGCGGTGTCGTCGCGGGGGGGAGATCCAGAACCTGCCACCGATGCCGCGGCGGACAGTGCCGCCCCGGATGCTGCCGAGATCATCGAGGCTTCGGTCGACGCCGGTGCGCCGGGTGGTGACAGTTCCACGGTGCAGGCCGACGACAGCGAAACCGGTGCGGTCGGTGCGTCCGACCACGACGACGAGCCGGCGGACCTGGCCGACGAGCCGGCCGATGCGCCGTCGGAGGGCAGTGTTCGCAGGATTCTGCGGCGGGTCGTCGTGCGTGGGCCCGCGGTGGTCGCCGAGAAGGGCGGCGGGCGTGGCGAGTCCGAGTACCGCGACGTGCTGCGGATCGACGACCTGTCCGTGGTGTACCCGGGACGCCACGGTGGCGCGTCCTTCCCCGCCCTGCAGGATATTTCGCTCACCCTCGGTCCACGTGAGGTCCTCGGGCTGGTCGGTGAATCCGGGTCGGGCAAGAGCACACTGGGGCGCACCGCGCTCGGACTCGTGCCCGCCACCACGGGACGAGTAGAGCTGCAAGGTGTCGCGCTGGCGGGGTTGTCGCGGCGCGAGCTGCGCGGACTGCGCAAGCATGTCGCACTGGTGCATCAGGACGTGAGTGCCTCACTCGATCCGCGACGCACTGTCGCCGACTCGATCGGCGAACCGTTGCAGGTGCATCGGGCCGCATCGGGGACTCTGTTGCAGGCCAAGGTCGAGAACCTGCTCGAATCGGTGCGGCTGCCGAGGGATTACGCGCAGCGCAGGCCGGGGGAGTTGTCCGGCGGGCAGCGTCAGCGGGTGGCGCTGGCTCGGGCGCTGGCCTTGGCGCCGCGCCTGCTGGTGGCCGATGAGCCGACCAGCGCGCTCGATGTGTCGGTGCAGGCACAGGTGCTGGACCTGTTCGCCGACCTCCGTGCCGAGTACGGCTTCGCCAGCTTGTTCATCAGTCACGATCTGGCCGTGGTGCACCAGGTCGCCGACCGGGTTGTGGTGCTGCGGCAGGGCCGGATCGTCGAAACCGGCGAGGCGCGCGCGGTATTCGCCGCACCGGCTCAGGAGTACACCCGCCGCCTGGTCGACGCGGTACCCGTTCCCGATCCGACGACGGCTCGGCGTGGGCGGGACGGATCCGGGGCAGGCGCGCTGCTGAGCATCGGGGCATGACGTGGACGAGCCGCCGGTAGCGATACCGGCGGCTCGTCGACACACGTATTTCAGTGATGGCCGGGGCGGCGCTGTTCACGCCGATCGTCCTGGCCTGCTCGCGTCATCCCTTGCGAGTCCTGCCCCTGCTCCTGCCGCTGCTCCTGCTGCTGGCGCGGCATCTGCTTGGGCATTTTCTTCGGTGCTTTTTTAGACTTGTCAGCCATCTCCACACGGTCCTTTCCGAGGGATAAGTGATTA
Organism: Nocardia sp. NPDC056952; assembly: GCF_042674185.1. Classification (NCBI taxonomy): domain Bacteria; kingdom Bacillati; phylum Actinomycetota; class Actinomycetes; order Mycobacteriales; family Nocardiaceae; genus Nocardia; species Nocardia sp. NPDC056952. The sequence goes on from NZ_JBHURA010000005.1 coordinate 196,265, forward strand.
AGCCTTCAACGCACTGTCCGACGCAATCCACCTCGCGTGCGGGGCGTCCCACGCCTGACTCGTCCAACAATAAGCACCATTACGGCACGAGGGTAGACCTGCGGCGAAAATAGGTTTCTGACCTGTGCGAATGCGGCGTGTCAAGCGCACTTCGGCGTGCTGCGGGCCAATTAATCCGGACTTCGCCGTTCTGTGACAATGCGAGAATTGCGGCGAGTGCGCGAGATTCGATCTCGGTCATTGTCAGGAGGGGAGGGGGATGAATTCGACGATCGATCCGTCGGTGGCATTCGGGGGGACGATGACCAGGCCGTCACGGTCGATCAGGCCGGCGAGGTGGGCGGTGCGGACTGTGGGGTCGCCGAGCCAGCCGCCGTCGGGGGCGTAGCGGGCGGGGGTGATGCGCTGGACCGGGGCGGTGATGTCGGCGGCGTTGTGGAGCGGGCCGAGGATTTTTCGGGGGAGGGGGGAGCCGGTGCGGGCGGCGACGATCGCGGGGGTGAGGGCGAGGAGGACGGCGATGGCGGCGAAAGGGTTGCCGGGAAGGCCGAGGACGGTCTGGCCGGTGGGCAGTTCGGCGACGACGGTGGAACCGCCTGGGCGCAGGGCGAGTCGGGGAACCAGGACGCGGGCTTCGGCTCGGGCGATGGCGGTACGGAGTTGATCGGCCGCGCCGCCGCCGGTGGCGCCGACCACGACCATCAGGTCGAAATCCGAGGTGCCGGTGAGCATGTCGTCGAATCCGTGGGCGGTGTCGCGCAGATGGACTCGGTCGGTGACGCGAACGCCGCAGCCCGCGAGCAGATCTGGCAGGACGGGCCCGATCGAATCGCGGGTCTGGCCGGTCTGGAGCGGGCCGGTGCTGCGAATCTCGTCGCCGGTCATGACAATTCGGGCACGCACCGGTCCGCGAACCGTGCCGGTGGTGACCTCCACCGAGGCCGCTGCCGAGCGCAGGGCGGCGGTGACCCGGGTGCCCGCCGGTGCGACGAGGTCGCCGATCTTCCTGTCCTCACCGCTCTTTCGGACGTCGCCGCGGATCGGGCTGTCGGGCAGGCGGGCCAGCTCGTCGCCGGTGATGGCGGCGAATTCGTCGCGCACCACCGACGTGGTGCCGTCCGGAACGTGGGCGCCGGTGGCGATGCGCACCGCCTCGCCGGGCAGCAGGCCCGCCGGTCGCGCACCACCCGCGAATCCGACGTCGCGGCGCAACTGCCACGGGCCGTCGCCACATACGGCGTAACCGTCCATCGCCGAGACATCGAAGCGGGGGAGTGGCCCCGCGGCGGTGATCGCGGCGGCCAGCGCGGCACCGGAGACTTCGCCCAGCGCGGCCTCGTAGGTGACCAGGGGTGTCAGGCCGGAACCGATGCGCTCGCGCGCTTCGGTGAGATCGAGGCGGGCCGACGCGCGGTCGGTGGCCAAGGATTCGCGCGCGCGGCGGACCTCTTCCTCGGTATCGCAGTCGGCGATGTCGGGCAGCTCGACCAGGACGGTCTCGGCGGGCACGATGGCTTTCATCGGCTGGTTCACCAGTGAATCCAGTTCGGCCAGCGCCGCCACCAGCGCGCTGCGTCGCCAGACACCGACCAGGTACTGCGGACGACCGGAAGCATCGATCGCGAAAACGGCATCAGCGGTGGACTCGGTTGCGCTGCGCAGCAGTTCGTGGACGGTCACGTCGGTCAGGAAGGGCATGTCGGCCGCGAGGACGACGACCAAGGGCGCGGTGGAGCCGAGTGCGGTGAGACCGGTGCCGATCGCCGCGACCGGGCCGGAACCCGGTGGCACCTCACGAACCTGCCCGAACCGCGCGTCGAGTTCGGGACGATGCGGACCGACCACGACGACCTCGGCGCAGTCGCGCACCGCATCCAGCGCGGCATCGAGCATCGACCGCCCACCGATCATGATCGCCGGTTTGTCGACGCCACCCATCCGACTGGCTCGCCCACCGGCGAGCACGATCGCATCGGCGGTCATCGGCTGACTCGGAATCGGGTGATCGGCACGAAAGTCATGCTAGTAGGCGCGGCCCGGATGCTAGAGCCCCCGCAGCCGAGCGTGCCGCTCCCGCCGGGAAGTCGGTGGCGGATGCGGAGCAACGATCGGCGTGCTCAGAGTCGCGCCGTCCGCAGAACGACCCGGCCGTCGACGATCGGGACGCCCTCCTCGCCGAGAAGCCGGAGCTGACGTGCGGCCAGGTGGGCGGCGGGACGTCCGGACGCGCCGATGACGCGGTGCCACGGGAGGTCGGCGGAATCGGTGCGCATGATCCAGCCGACCGTGCGGGCCGAGGACAGCCCGGCCGCGGCGGCGATATCGCCGTAGGTGGCGACCCGGCCGGGCGGAATCGCGGCGACCAGTTCGCGGACCTTCTCCACCTGTTCCTCCGTCGTGACGGCCATCGGGCTACAGCACCGCGGCGATCAGCGCGGCCGTGTCGGCGGGGCGGGCCTGGGCGACCATGTGGTCGCAGTCCCAGACCTCGGCGGTGAACGTGTCGAGGTGGGCGGTGAGGGCGTCGAGGAACTCCGCGGTGACATACGGCGGCTGCACCTTGGCGGCGCGCACCAGCACCGTCGGCAGGTCGGCGGGCGGCAGCACGAACGGTCGCGCCAGCTGACCCCAGTACGAGGTGATCGCCGGTTGGAAGATGCGCCAGCCGACCCGGCCGCCCTCGGTCGGCACGAGATGCTCGGCCAACTCCCGTTCCAGCACCTCGGGATCGACCTCGTCGGGTCCCCACGCGCTGACCTGCTTGTCGGAGCGGGCTTCGGCGAGATCGGTGTAATCGGGGGAGGCCAGGTTCGCGAGGGCGACCTGCTCGATCAGCTTGGCGTCGATGCCGATGGCGGGATCGAGCAGGACCAGCGCCCGCACGAGATCGGGGTGCTGCCGGGCCAGATGGATGCCGGCGGCGCCGCCGAAGGAGTGGCCGACCACGACGACCGGGCCGTCGGTCTCGGCGCGCAGCAGCTGCGCGAGATCGGCGACGATCGTTTCCAGATCCCAGGGCGGCAGCGAGGTGGAACGACCGTGTCCGCGCAGGTCGGGGGCGATGATCCTGGCCTGGGGCAGATGCTCGGTGGCGAGGGTTTCCCACCGGTTGCCATGGCCGGTGAGACCGTGCAGGGCGAGGACGACGGGACCGTCGGCGGGGCCGAATCGGTGCACATGAAGCGACGACACGACTGCCATTCTGGCCGGTCGCGCGAGGTCTCGCAGCGTGTCCCTCCGGTAGGGGTGCGCCGGTGTGTCGGACTGGTCTGTTGCAATAGCCGATGTGGTGCGATCGGATAGCTCGGTGCGACTCGTGCGCCGGACAACGCGGGCGCCCCGGCCGCGGGCCTGGGGTGCGTCCGTTCGCGCGCTGTTCGCCGAGCAAGCCCAGCCCGCGCCGCCGCGTCCCGGGTGGCGACCGTGGCAGGTGATGGGCGGGCCGGGGACGGGCAAGACCGCGCTGCTGGTGGATCTGGTGACCGCGCGGATCGCCGACGGTGCCGACCCGGCGTCGGTGCTGGTCCTCACGCACACCAAGCACGCGGCCGCGGCGTTGCGGGATGCGATCACCCACCAGCTGGGACCTGCCGCGGGTGGTATCCCGGGCGCGAGCCGGGAACCGATGGTGCGCACGTTGCACTCCTACGCGTTCTCGGTGCTGCGCCGGCACGCGGACCTGCACGGCAATCCGCCGCCGCGGCTGCTCACCGGCGCCGAACAGGACGCGGTGCTGCGGGAGATGCTGCGCGGAGATCTCGCCGACATCGAAGCGGGGGCGGGCGGTTTGTGGCCGCCGCGATTACAGCCCGCACTGGCACTGGGCGGGTTCGCCGAGCAACTGCGTGACCTGATGCTGCGCGCGACCGAGCGCGGGCTCGGCCCGGAAGACCTGATGGCGCTCGGTCGCGAGCACGACAACGATGCCTGGGTGGCGGCCGGGCGCTTCTTCCAGCGGTACGAACAGGCGTCGATGCTGCGGTGGTCGGTCGGTGTCGCCGCGCCGGAGGCCACCGCGCCCGCGCTCGACGCCGCGGAACTGGTCGGCGCGGCGCTCGATGCCCTCGCCGGAGACCGGAATCTGCTTGCCGCCGAACGGGATCGGATCCGCTACCTGCTCGTCGACGACGCACAGCACCTCGACCCGCAGGCCGCGACACTCGTGCGCGCCATCGGCAGCGGCAGCGCGAGCACCGTCGTCACCGGCGACCCGGACCAGGCCGTCTTCACCTTCCGCGGCGCGGATTCGCACTTCCTCACCGACCTCGACACCGTCGCGCAGCGGCGGATCATCCTGCGTCACAACCATCGCAGTGGTGCGCCGATCCGCTTGGCGAATGCGCGCATCGCGGCGAGGTTGCCCGGGAGCGCACGGCACCGGGTACTCCCGGGACAGGAGAACGAACCACCCGAGCCCCTCGGTCAGCCTGTCGCCCAGGGTCCGGGAATCGAAGTTGACGTTGATCTGTTCGCGCCCGCCGGCCCGAGCGCGGAACCAGATCTTCGGCCGGTGCCAGTGGATCTGCCGCCCGATGACGAACCGCCACCTGATGACGAATGGGCGCCCCCGGCGGATCTGCCTCCCGCCGACGAACCACCGCCCGATGACGAGTGGACGCCCCCGGCCGATCTGCCGCCCACCGACGAGTCGAGTGTGCGAGTGCGGGTGTTGTCGACTCCGGCGAAGGAGGCGGCGCTGATCGCCGACCATCTGCGCCGCGCGCACCTCACCGATGGTGTGCCGTGGTCGGCGATGGCGGTGATCGTGCGGTCGGTGCCATTGTCGCTGGCGCCGTTGCGGCGGGCCCTGCTGGCGGCCGGGGTACCGGTGCGCAGGCCCGCGGTAGCCGAGCCGTTGGCACGTCGGCGCGGCGCGGCGTGGATGGTGCTGGCGCTGCGGGTGTTGCTGGCGGGGGATGCGTCGCGGCCGGGTTCGCGTCGGGCGATCGATGCGATGTTCTCGTCGGACGACGCGATGGATCTGCTGTCCGGGCCGCTCGGCGGGGCCGACCAGATCGCCCTGCGCCGATTGCGGCGCGGTGTGCGGCGCAGCGTGCTCGACCTGGAACGCACGGGTGCGCTCGCCGAACCCTTCGTCGATGGCGCCGACCAGTTCCTGCTCTGGGACGAAGCCGTGCCCGCGCCGGAAATCGCCGAACCCGAACCGGATCCGATCGACGACGAATGGTTGCCGCCCCCTGACCCCGAGGATCCGCTGCGCCCGGAACCGGAACCGGACTGGGATATCGCCGAACGGCTGCCCGACGATATCGATCTCCTCGATGCCGAAAACCCGCCTGCCGTGCGCACTGTCGTGGAAACCGCGCGCCCGGAGTCGCCCGCGGTGCCGCTGATCGATCAGTCCTCGGCCGAGGTGTTGCGTGACCTGATCGTCGGTATCGGCGAGGAACGGCTGCTCGACGGGCTCACCGAGGTCGAGGCGGCGCCGCTGCGTCGCGTGTTGCGCGCGGTGGCGAAGGCGAAGGAGACCCAGGCCAGAGGGCAGGGGCTCGAAGACGTGCTGTGGACGTTGTGGACGAATTCGCGGCTGGAGCGACGCTGGTTCCGGCAGTCGCGACGCGGCGGGGCCTCGGGCATGCAGGCCGACCGCGACCTCGACGCGGCCGTCGAATTGTTCGATGCCGCAGCCGCTTACGTCGACCGGTTGCCCAAGGCGAGCATCGACGGGTTCGTCGAATATCTGCTGCATCAGCAACTCGCGCAACAGGGCAGGCCGCTGACCGCGGAGGGCGAGGCGGTGACCCTGCTCAGCGCGCACGCCGCGGCGGGCCGGGAATGGGACGTGGTGGCGGTGGCCGCCGTGCAGGAGGGCATCTGGCCCAACCCGCGCTCGCGGGGCACATTGCTGCACACCGAGGACCTCGTCGACCTGGTCGCCGGGGTCGACCCGAGCGCGACCGTGAGCCGGGCCGCGCCGATCCTGGCCGAGGAACGCAGGCTGCTGCTCGTGGCGTGCAGCCGCGCGCGACGGTCGTTGCTGGTGACCGCCGTCGAATCCGCCGCGGGAGACCAGGATCTGGTGCCCTCGCGGTTTCTCACCGAACTCGTCGGCGACGACGACAGCGGCGAACCCGGCGCGCTGCCGGTCGCCGATCCCGGGCGGGCGCTGGTGATGCACGCGCTGGTCGCCGAACTGCGCGGGGTGGTGTGTGATCCCGGTGCCGACCCCGAGCGTCGTGACCGGGCCGCACGGCAGCTGGCGCGCCTGGCCGACGCGGGTGTGCCCGGTACCGACCCCGGCGACTGGTACGGCACCGCCGAACTCAGTTCGCAGCGCGAACTCTGGGACGACGACGACTCCCCGATCGGGTTGTCACCGTCGACGGTCGAACTGCTGCGCACCTGTCCGCTGCGGTGGGCCCTGGAACGGCACGGCGGCACCGACGGTGACAATCCGCACGCCGTGAAGGGCAATCTCGTGCACACGCTCGTGCAGGCGCTGGCGGGCGATGTCCCCGAGGCGCAGGTGCGGGCGGCGCTGGATCAGGCGTGGAAAACGGTCGACCCGGCCGACGGCTGGCATTCGCGCCAGGAACTGCGCCGCACCGAGACGATGCTGGAGACCTTCCTCGCCTGGGTGCGCACCACGCGCGGCGAACTCACCCAGGCCGGGGTGGAGGTGCCGGTGGACTGTGTGCTGCCCGCACGCACGGAAGGCGCACGGGCCGTGCGCATTCGGGGTCGCATCGATCGGCTCGAACGAGATGCGCAGGGGCGCTTCGTCATCGTCGACGTGAAGACGGGCAAGACGCCGGTCAGTGAGAAGGCGGTGGCCGATCACGCGCAGCTGGCGACCTACCAGGTGGCGGCCGCGCACGGGGCGCTGGACGAGGACGAGTCCGACGAACCTGCCCCTGTGACCGACCCCGGTGGCGCGCGGTTGGTCTATGTCGCCAAGCCGAACCGCAAGACCGGTGCGGCCGAACGGACCCAGAGCGCGCTCGACGGCGACGGTCTCGATCAGTGGCGCACCACCATTCACGACGCGGCCGACGCGACGCGCGGGCCCGGCTATCTGGCGGTGCGCAACGACGGGTGCCGGCACTGCCCGGTCGCGGGCAGTTGCCCGGTGCAGGACACCGGACGGCAGGTGACCGACGAGTGAGCGGTGTGCGCGTCACCCCGCAACGGCTGGCCGACGCGCTCGGCCTGCCGCCCCCGACCGATGAGCAGTCGGCGGTCATCGCCGCGCCGCCGGAGCCGACGCTGGTCGTCGCGGGCGCGGGCGCGGGCAAGACCGAGACGATGGCCGCGCGCGTGGTGTGGATGGTGGCCAACCAGCTGGTCGCTCCGGACGAAGTGCTCGGGTTGACCTTCACCCGAAAAGCCGCCCAGCAGTTGACCTCCCGGATCCGGACCCGGCTCGCCCGGTTGGCGGGCGCGCCGCTGCTGCGTGAGATCGATCCCAGCGGCGCGTTGCGCACGATCGTCGCCGGTGCCGAGCCCGAGATCAGCACCTACCACTCGTACGCGGGCAGGCTGCTCACCGCGCACGGACTGTTGTTGCCGGTGGAACCCTCGGCGGCACTGCTCACCCAGACCCAGCTGTGGCAGCTCGCGCACGAGGTGGTGCGGTCCTGGGACGGCGATCTCGACACCGATCGCACGCCGGTCTCGGTGACCGAGGCGGTGCTCGCCCTGTCCGGGCAGCTCGCCGAACATCTGGTGGAACCGGAGCAATTGGCCGAGGCACACGCGGAACTGGAGAAACTCGTCTACACGCTGCCCGCGGGCCCCCGGCAACGCGGCGGACCGAGCCAGGCGCTGGTCGGCGTGGTGACCGCGCAACGGGAGCGCGTCGCCCTGCTCCCGCTGGTTCGCCAGCTCGCCGAAGCCCTGAACCGCCGTGGCGCACTGGATTTCGGCTCCCAGATGTCGCTGGCCGCGCAATTGGCCGTCGACCATCCCGAAGTCGCGGCCGCCGAACGCGCGCGGTTCAAACTGGTCCTGCTCGACGAATACCAGGACACCGGGCACGCGCAACGGGTGCTGTTGTCGGCGCTGTTCGGCAATGCCGAAGCGGTACAACGGGATCGGCAGCGACAGCCCGTTCTGATCCGGGGTGAGGCGTCCCCGGCCCGAACTCGCGAAGCCGACACCTTGTTCGCGATGGATGAGCAGGATTCGGCATCCCCGCAGGTTCGCGACCGTGGACAGCAGGACGGCATCTCGGGCACGCGGTCGCCGGACGCGGCGGCAGAGGAAGCCGCCCCGCTCGCGGTGACGGCGGTGGGTGATCCCATGCAATCCATCTACGGATGGCGGGGCGCGTCGGCGGCCAACCTGCCGAGGTTCGCCACCGATTTCCCTGCTGCGCCAGGGGTCCCCGCGCCGGTGCTGCCGCTGCTGACCAGCTGGCGGAACCCGCCCGAAGCGCTGGCGCTGGCGAACCTGGTGGCGGATCCGTTGCGGGCGGTGGCGCGGGCCGCTGGTGGGGCGACGGTGGACGCGTTGCGGGCCAAGCCGCAATCGCATGCGGGGGTCGTCGAGTTCGCGCTGACCGAAACCATCGCGCAGGAGCGGGACTGGATCGCCGAGCGGATCGCGCGCGAGTGGGCGACGGCGCGGGAGAACGAGGGTCCGCCGCCTACCTCGGCGGTGCTCATCCGGCGCAATGCCGATGCGGCGCCGCTGGCAGAGGCGTTGCGCGAGCAGGGATTGCCGGTGGAGATCGTCGGGCTCGGTGGGTTGCTGGCGACGCCGGAGGTCGCCGATATCGTCGCCACGCTGCGGTTGATTGCCGAGCCGGGGACCGGGAGCGCGGCGGTCCGCATTCTCACCGGGGCCCGGTGGCGGATCGGGGTGGCGGACCTGGCCGCGCTGGCGCGGCGGGCGCAGATGCTGTCCATCAGCAGCGGGTCGGGTGCCACCGACGCCATCACCGACGCGGCCGGACTCGCGACGGCGTTGCGCGAGGTCGCGCCCGAACCGACCGAGAAAGCCGGTCTCGCCGACGCCATCGCCGACCCCGGTGCGGCGGACCAGTATTCGGAGGCCGGGTTCGCGCGGATCGCGGCCCTGAGCGAGGAGCTGGCCGCGCTGCGCGAACGCAGTGGGCAGCCGCTGGTGGAACTCGTCGCCGATGTCGAACGGACCATCGGCGTCGGGGTCGAGACCCAGGCCAGGCGGGCGATCGCCGGTGGCGGCGCCGGACGCGAGCACCTCGATGCCTTCGCCGAGGTGGTCGCCGGGTACGCGGCCGATTCCCGGGCGTCACTGAGCGGCTTGCTGGCCTTCTTCACCGCGGCGGAATCGGTCGAAAACGGTTTGGAGCCGGGCGAAGTCGAGGTCGCGCGTGACCGGGTGCAGGTGCTCACCGTGCACGCCGCCAAGGGCCTGGAATGGGAAGTCGTCGCGGTGCCGCACGTGAGCGCCACGGTGTTCCCGTCGACCACCGCGCTGAGCACCTGGCTCGGCGCGCTCACCGAACTCCCCACCACGCTGCGCGGCGACCGCGCCCAGCCGGACGCGTCCGAGGGCGTGCCCGTCCTCGACTTGAGCGCCGTGGGCGACCGCTCCGAACTCGAACACGCGATCGCCGATCACAAGGACGCGCTCAAGAGCCGCCGGCTCGACGAGGAACGGCGCCTGTTCTACGTAGCCCTCACCAGAACCGAACGGGTGCTGCTGGTTTCGGCCTACTACTGGCCCGAGACGGGGACCTCGCAGAAGGGCCCGTCGGACTTCCTGCTCGAGCTCAAGGAAGCGAACGAGAACCCGGACAGCGAGGCCTACGGCGTCGCCACCGTCGCCCGCTGGGACGACAAGCCACCACCGGACGCGGTGAACCCGTTCGCCGACAACCCACCGACCGCCCCGTGGCCACGCGACCCACTGGGCCACCGTCGCGATCCCATCGAACAGGGCGCCGCACTCGTCCGCGAAGCACTCGACGAATTGCGCAGCGGCACCTCGGTTGCCGACAGCACCGCCGAGGATCAGGCCGAGATCGACGATCCCGAGGGCTGGGTCAACGATGTCGACGCCCTCCTCGCCGAATTCACCGCCGCCGAATTAGCCGAACAGCAGGTGGAACTCCCCGGCCAACTCCCCGCCACCGCCCTCGTCGAACTTCGCGCCGACCCGACCCGCTTGGCCGCCCGCCTGCGCCGCCCGCTCCCGTACCCCCCGAACCCGATGGCCCGGCGCGGCACCGCCTTTCACGCCTGGGTGCAATCCTGGTTCGGCACCGAACAGCTGCTCGGCCTCGACGAACTGCCCGGCGCCGCCGACAGCGCCACCGAAATGGGACGCGCCGACCAGGAACTCGCCGCCATGCAGTCCGCCTTCCGCCGTTCGCCATGGGCGCACCGCAACCCGGTCGACGTGGAAGTGCCCTTCGAAACCAGCATCGCGGGCACGGTGATTCGCGGCCGCATGGACGCCGTCTTCGCCGAACCCGGCGGCCGCTGGATCGTGGTCGACTGGAAGACCGGCGCCGAACCCGGCCCCGCCGACGAGCCCGCCGTCGCCATGCAGCTGGCCGTCTACCGCCTCGCCTGGGCCCGCCTGATGGCCACCCGCACCGGCGAGACCGAGGACCGGATGCTCCAACGTGTCGGCGCCGCATTCCATTACATCCGCTCCGGCCGCACCATCGCCCCCGCGCAACTGGCGGGCCCCGCCGAGCTGGAGCGCCTCATCCGCGACGCGGCACCGGAAAACGCCGACACCGATCCACACGAGACCCACTGAGCCGATAGTGTTGCGGTCGCCGCCGGGTTTTCGGCCGCCTTGATCTGGCCTGACCAGAGGGTGCGGCGAAGGAGTGCCCGGCGGGCGGGACGATCAAGGTACCCAGGCCGAGAACACGCGGCGCCAGCCGCCAGAAATACAGGAGCAGGCATGTTCGGTGACACGCGCAACCCGGTCGGGTTGAGCAGCAGTCCCGACTACGCCCTGGTCGGTCTGTTGCGGATCCCGGCGGCGCAGTCCAGTCCGTGGGTTTCGCTCACCCGTCGCGTGTTGTTCGCGATCGCACTGCTGTTCACCGCCGCGACTGTGGTCTACGTCGGCCGCCACGGCTACAGCGACAACACCGGCGACGAGCTGTCGTTCCTGGACGCGATGTACTACGCCACGGTGTCGCTGTCGACCACCGGCTACGGCGATATCGCCCCGGTGACCCCGTCGGCGCGGTTGGTGAACATCATCGTCATCACCCCCCTGCGCGTCCTGTTCCTCATCGTGTTGGTCGGTACCACTCTCGGCGTGCTGACCGAACGGTCGCGGCAGGCATTCAAGATTCAGCGATGGAGGCACACCGTGCGTAATCACACCGTCGTCGTCGGCTACGGCACCAAGGGCCGGACCGCGATCGATGCGATGGTCGGTGACGGGATCCAGGTGTCCGACATCGTGGTGGTCGACACCGATCCCATCGCGCTAGAGGCCGCTGCCGCCGCGGGCCTGGTGACCGTGCACGGTTCGGCGACCAAGTCCGATGTGCTGCGACTGACCGGGGTGCAGCGTGCTGCCGCGGTCGTCGTCGCCACCAATCGCGACGACACCGCCGTGCTGGTGACGCTCACCGCGCGCGAACTGAACAAGACGGCCAAGATCTCGGTGGCCATCCGCGAAGCGGAGAACACCCACCTGGTCCGTCAATCCGGCGCCGACTCGGTGGTGGTGTCCTCGGAGACCGCGGGCAGGCTGCTCGGTATCGCCACCACCACGCCGACGGTCGTGGAGATGATGGAGGACCTGCTCACACCCGAGCAGGGCTTCGCCGTCGCCGAACGCGAGGTGGAGGCGAGCGAAGTGGGCGGATCGCCGCGCCACCTCAGCGATATCGTGCTCGGTGTGGTGCGCAACGGCGCGCTGATCAGGGTCGGCGAACCCGAGGTCGATGCCCTCGACACCGGCGACAAGCTGCTCTACATCCGTCGCGCCGGAAAGTAGTCGGCCGCCCGAGCCGCACCTGCGCCGTCGCTCTATGCTCGGAACGTGTCGTTCCGGCTGAAAAACGTTCCGCTGCTGTCACGTTCCACCATCGACCGGGCCGAGCACGCCCGGCTCGATCCCGGCGCCCTGCGCGAAGGGTGGGGGAAAGCGAAGATTCTGCGTATCGACGCGCGGGGGAAAGTGCGGGTGGAGGACGGCAAGATCGTCCTCGACGCGGCCGTCTCGGTGGCCGAGGAGCCCGGTGAAGGCGCGGTCTTCCTCGGTGCCGTCGACGGCAGTCACCTGTGGGCGGTGCGAGCCGACGATCTGGACGGCACCCTGAAGGATCTGCGCACGCTCGGCGCTGTCGACGATTTCACCGCGGAACTGCTGTCCACCGCGTACGCGCTGCTCAACTGGCACGATCGGGCCGGGTATCACGGCGGCGACGGCACGGCGACCACGACGGCGCGCGGCGGTTGGTCGCGGCTGACCGCGGCAGGCGAGGAAGAGTTCCCGCGGATCGACCCCGCCGTGATCTGCCTGGTCCACGACGGCGCCGATCGAGTGCTGCTGGCCCGTCAGCAGAGCTGGCCGGAGACGATGTTCTCCCTGCTCGCAGGCTTCGTCGAAGCCGGTGAATCGCTGGAACACTGCGTGGAACGCGAGGTCCGCGAAGAGGTCGGTGTCGACCTGCGCGATATCGACTATCTCGGCAGCCAGCCGTGGCCGTTCCCGCGCTCGCTGATGGTCGGCTTCGCCGCGGTCGGCGACCCCGCCCAGGAACTCGTGTTCTCCGATGGCGAGATCGCCGAGGCGCATTGGTTCACCCGCGAGGAAGTCCGCGCGGCACTGCGGGTCGGCGACTGGTCGGCGCGCGAACCCGGCGCCCGGCTGCTCGTCCCCGGGTCCATCTCGATCGCGCGCTCGATCATCGAGTCCTGGGCGGAGTGACGCGGCGAATCAGGCCTGCTGGGCGGCCAATGCCTGCTTGACCGCGGCCAGCGACGGGTTGGTCGCGGTGGAGCCGTCGCGGTACTTGATCGTCGGCACGACGTGGTTGCCGTTGTTGACGCTGCCGACGAACTCGGCCGAAGCGGGATCGTCCTCGATATCGATCACCGAGTAGGTGATGCCCGCCTCGTCGAGCTGGGTCCGCAGGCGCCGGCAGTAGCCGCACCACGTGGTCGAGTACATCGTCAGATCTGGGGTTGCTTCAGTCACGCGATGTGCAACGTCGCGAGGGGGCGCTGTGTTCCTTGCCCCTGCATCCGCGGGCGTCGCGGCACGTTGTCGGTGGGCGCTGTCATGATGGTGCGCGTGCCAGCACTCGATCTCACCGCCCTCGACCCGGAACAGGCCGCCGCGGTGCGGGCACCAAGGGGGCCGGTCTGTGTTCTCGCGGGTGCGGGGACCGGTAAGACCAGGACGATCACGCATCGGATCGCGCACCTGATCGCGGGTGGGCATGTGAAGGCCGACCAGGTGCTGGCGGTGACGTTCACCGCCCGCGCGGCGGGGGAGATGCGCAATCGGCTGCGCACGATGGGACTCGGGGGCGATGCCGGGCAGGTGCAGGCGCGGACCTTCCACGCCGCGGCGCTGCGGCAGTTGCGGTATTTCTGGCCGCAGGTGGTGGGGGATGTGCCGTGGCGGTTGATCGATAGCAAGTTCCCCATCGTCTCGCAGGCCGCGCAGCGGGCGGGGCTGCGTGCCTCCACCGAAATGGTGCGCGACCTGCTCAGCGAGATCGAATGGGCCAAGGCGTCGCTGATCGCCCCGGAGGACTATCCGGCCGCTGCCGCCAGACATCATCGTGACGCGCCGGTCGACGTCGCCAAGGTCGCCGAGGTGTACCAGGGCTACGAATCCGCGAAAGCCTCCGCCGACGGCCTGCTGCTCGACTTCGACGACCTGCTCCTGCACACCGCGGCCGCACTCGAGGACTATCCGGCCGTCGCCGACGAATTCCGTGGTCGCTATCGCAGTTTCGTCGTCGACGAATACCAGGACGTGACGCCGCTCCAGCAGCGCGTGCTCGACGCGTGGCTGGGCGAGCGCGACGACCTGACCGTGGTCGGCGACGCGAACCAGACCATCTACTCGTTCACCGGGGCCACCCCGTCCTACCTGCTCGACTTCTCCCGGCGCTTCCCCGACGCCACCGTGGTGCGGCTCGAACGCGACTACCGGTCGACACCCCAGGTGGTGTCGCTGGCCAACCAGGTCATCGGCGCCGCGCGCGGACGCATCGCGGGCACCCGCCTTGCCCTGATCGGTCAGCGGCCCGACGGCCCCGAGCCCGAATTCGCCGAGTACGCCGACGCGCAGGCCGAGGCCGTCGCGGTCGCCGGGCGGATCGAGAAGCTGATCGCCGCCGGAACCCCGGCGTCCGAGATCGCGGTGCTCTACCGGACCAACGCACTGTCGGAACCGTTCGAACAGGTGCTCGGCGCGCGGGCGATTCCGTTCCAGGTGCGCGGCGGCGAGGGGTTCTTCCAGCGTCAGGAAGTACGTCAGGCGGTGTCGGCGCTGCGTCAGGTCGACGCCCGCGACGATCTGCCCGACGAGGCGCGCAGTGGGTCGTCGCTGATCACGCTGGTGCGGGCCGCGCTGGCCCCGGTCGGGCTCACCGCGGAGGAACCGGCCGGTGCGCAGGCGAAGGAACGCTGGTCCGCGCTGCTGGCGCTGGTGCAGCTCACCGAGGAACTGGTCAGCCACGACGACGACATGGATCTCACCGCGCTGTTGCGTGAGCTCGCGACCCGCGCCGAGGCCAAGCATCCGCCGATCGTCGACGGTGTCACCCTGGCCTCGCTGCACGCGGCGAAGGGCCTGGAATGGGACGCGGTGTTCCTGGCGGGGCTCACCGACGGCACGCTGCCGATCTTCCATGTGCTCGGCCGGAAGAACGCGCCCGTCGACGAAGCCGGGCTGGAGGAGGAGCGCCGGCTGCTCTACGTCGGTGTCACGCGGGCACGCGAACATCTGAGCCTGTCGTGGACCCAGCGGCGGCTGCAAGCGGGCGGTGACTATCGGCCGGTGACCCGGTCGCGGTTCCTCAACGGGTTGATTCCGGACAGTTCGGCGGCCTCGCGGATCGCCGTGGAAGTCCCGGTCAAGGCCGACACCCCACGTCCGCTGTGCCGGGTGTGCCTCAAGCCGTTGATCGGCACCTACGCCACCATGCTCGGCCGGTGCAGGCGCTGCCCGGGCGAGGTCGACCCCCAGCTGCTCGAGGCGCTGAAGGAATGGCGAGCCGAGAAGGCCGAAGCGCTCCAGCGGCGTGACTTCGTGGTGTTCACCGACACCACCCTCACCGCCATCGCCGAACAGCTGCCCGCCGACGACGCCGCGCTGGCGGCCATCGCCGGTATCGGCGCGAAGAAGATCGAACAGTACGGTGCCGATGTGCTCGCCATCGTTGCGTCACGTTTGCGGGCAACAGCACAAAACCCCAGGTAGAAAATAAGTTGTTCGGTTCTCGATCATTGCCTATGGTGGAGAACACGCACCGAGAGTGATCCCGGTGCGCGGTAATTGTTCACACACGAGTTCAGGAGGGAGGCAGACACATGAACACGAACACGAACACCACGTTCGATGCGATGAGCAATCGCGTCCTGGTGAACGGATTTGTCATGTCCGCCTCCCGGGGGGTCCTCGCTCTGCAGGGGACCGGCCTGTCCGGCGTCGATGCCAAAGCTGTGCCGATGACTGTCGTCCATCAGCACACTCCGATTCGTCTCCAGGACAAGCCCAACGTGGGTTGGCAGCCGACCGCCGTTGCGGCACCGGCAGCAATCGCCGATGAAGCCGGTTACGCACCGGAGTTCATCGGCGCAATCCGCCTCCGCGTCCACCCAGCGACCGTGATCAGGTCTCGACAGAAATGTCGAACTAGGTAGGGAACACCTCCCAGACCTCCTGGCCACGGATCGCGAGAAGCGAAATCCGTGGCCATCTTTATTTCGGCTCCTCAGCCGTTGGCACCGGGTTCGCACACCGAACATTCGACCGCTGCAAACGAGCTGAAGGAGAACGACGTGTTCACCGCCCAGGACTGGCCGACGGCCACTACTGACGTGACATGCCGAACCGTGGCGCAGACCCCTCGCGTCCGTGAGGTCACCAAGACTCTGCCCTGTAGGGGCGGAAACCCCGATCTGTGGTTCGCCGAGAGCCCCACCGATCTCGAGCAGGCCAAGGAACTGTGCGCGGCCTGCCCGATCCGCAAGGGCTGCCTGACCGCGGCCATCGATCGTGCCGAGCCGTGGGGCGTGTGGGGCGGTGAGATCTTCGACCAGGGTGTCGTGATCGCCCGCAAGCGCCCCCGCGGTCGCCCGCGCAAGGTCGCGATCGTGGCATGAACCCGGGAAAAGGGTTGTACCGCAAGCGAACCGCTCACCTCGTCATGGTGAGCGGTTCGTTTTGCTATATGCGGGATGCGCGTTTGACGGTGCGACCGTCGGCGACGGCGAGGACCAATGTGGTGGTGTCCGGGGAGTGCGCCCACCACCGGTGCTTCTCACCCGCGCGGCAGTAATAGGTGTCACCGGTGCCGAGGTCGTGTTCGGTGCCGTCGGCGATCAGTGAGATCCGGCCGCGGATCACGTGGATGATCTCATCGGATCGGTGGACGAAATCGCGGTCACCGCGATCGGTGCCGCCGGTGAATTCCAGGGCTCGCAGGTCGCGGTCACCGTGGACGAGGGACCGGACGGTGCCCGCGCCGGGCTCGGTTTGAGGCAGGGCGGTGTCGTCGGCGGCGCGGACCACGGCCGCGGGCGCGGTGTCGTCGGCCGCGGCCAGCAGGGCTGTCGCGGTGGTCGAGAGGGCGTCGGCGATCAACTGGAGCGAGCGCAGGCTGGTGTTGGTCCGGCCGTTCTCGAGTTGGCTCAGAAATGACTGGGACAGACCGGTTTCGGTGGCGAGGCGGGCCAGGGTGTACTCGGCGGCGAGGCGCCGATCGCGGATCACGGTGCCGAGCTGCCGATTCCGGATGTGCTCACTGGCCACTGATCGCCTCCGTGTCCTCGGTCCTGGCTGTGCCTGTGACTGTAGTGAATCTTCAGTGCCCGCAACCGGTGCTGGTCCGCTGTTTCGGTGTCCGACCAGGGGGTGAGCGGGTTTCGCGCACCATGATCGGAACGGTTCCTGTTTTCATGATTCTACTGAATATTCAGTGGGGTCGAATATTCAGGAAGAGGCGGCATGGAACAGAACACCCTCAAGCGCCGGGGCACCGGGCTGATCGGCAGCGATGCCGAGCTGGCCTCGCCCGGCTTCACGCTCTACGCGCCGCTGGCGGGCAACGGCCGAGTCGACCTGGTCGACCTCGACGGCGAGATCGTCCACCAGTGGCACCTGCCCTACCGCCCGGGCAGACACGCCCGCATCCTCGCCGACGGCTCCCTCGCCTACAACGGCGCGACCCTGGCCCGTGCACCCTTGTTCGCCATGTGGCGCAAGTACTCCGGCGGTTCGATGGCCCGCTACGACCACACCGGTGCCCAGCTGTCCGAGATCCGCGACGATCTGGCCCACCACGACGCCCACCACTACGACGACGGGCGCGTGCTCTACGCCGCCGTGCAGCCACTCACCGGCGCCGACGCGGCACGGATCCAGGGCGGTGTGCCCGGCACCGAAGCCGACGGGATCATCTGGTCCGATGTGATCCACGAGGTCGGCCCCGACGGCGCGCCGATCTGGGAGTGGCGTGCGGTCGAGCATCTCGACCCCGCGAAATTCACGCTGCAGCCGCACTATTGGCGTGAGCACTGGCCGCTGATCAACAGCGTGTACCCGCTCGACGAGCACACGGTGGTGGCCAGTCTGCGCAGTGTCTCCGCGGTGATCCTGATCGATCGGCGCACCGGCGTGGTCACCGAGCTCGCCGACCGCGACACCGTCGCCCAACAGCATCACGCCACCCCGCTCGGCGACGGCAAGATCCTGGTGTTCGACAACGGCACCTTCCGCACCGGTGAGTCGGTCACCTACAGCCGCGTCGTCGAAATAGACGCTGTTACCGGCGAAGTCGGGTGGACCTACCAGGACTCCCCGCGTGAGGCGTTCTTCACTCCCTTCATGGGTGGCGCGCAGCGGCTGCCCAACGGCAACACGCTGATCACCGAGGCCGCGTTCGGCCGGATCTTCGAGGTGACCCCGGACCGGCAGATCTGCTGGGAGTACGTGGTGCCCTCCTTCACCGAATACCCCGATCCCGATACCGCCCAGGTGTTTCCTGGTATCTCCAACGCGATCTTCCGTGCCTACCGTTACCGCGCCGAGGAACTCCCATGGCTGCGGTGACCGAACCGGTCGTGGCGCCGGTCGACGAGATCCCACCCGCGGGACGGGCTTTCGCCGGTGCGCTCCAGCACCTGGTGGTGATGATCGCGATGCCGCTCACCTCGGTGCTGCTGATCAGCCGCAGCTTGAACCTGGACGACGAGGCAGCCCGCGCCTTGCTCTGTGGCGCACTGCTTTTCAGCGGTATCGGCACCATCCTGCAGTCCGGTGGCCGGTACGGCCTCGGGGCCGGGCTGCCGTTCGTCATGCTGCCCGGTGGCGCGGCGGTGGTGCTGTTCATCCAGACCGCGCAGACCTACGACCCCGCCACCGCCACCGGTGCGGTCCTGATCACCGCGGTCGCCGGCATCGCGCTGGTACCGATCGCGCGCAAGCTGGTGCGGTTCCTGCCGATGGTCGTGATCGCCGCCATGATCCTGGTGATCGGGGTGAACCTGGTGAAGGTCGGCGCGAATCTGATCACCTCCGCCGACGACCCCACCCCGGTCAGGTCGGTGACCATCGCCGGGGTGACCATCGCGGCGACAGTGCTGGCACATCGTTTCCTGCCTTCCGGTTGGCGACGCGTGTCGGTGCTGATCGGGATGGGGGTCGGGACCGCGGTGGCGGCCGCGCTCGGCCGGTTCACGCTCGCCCCGGGTGACGCGCTGGTGCAACTGCCGGAGCCGTTGCTGTTCGGCGCACCGCATTTCGACCTGCTGGCGGCCGTGCCGCTGCTGGTATTCAGCATCGGCTCGATGGCCGAGGCCACCGGACAGACGGTGCTCAACGCGCAGGTGGTCGGCAAGCAGATCGACACCGCGCCGACGGTCGGGCGCACGATCCGCGGTGACGCTGTCACCTCCCTGTTCTCCGGGCTGTTCGGTGGACCGACCATGGTGACCAGCGGTGAGAACATCGGGCTGATCCGGCTCACCGGTGTTCGCAGTCGCTACGTCACCGCGCTGACCGGCCTGATGTTGATCCTGGCCGCGTTCGTGGCCCCGGTCGGCCGCATCGTGAATTCCCTGCCCGGCCCTGTCGTCGGCGCGACGGCGGCCATCGTGTTCGCCACGATCATCGCTTCCGCGATCGGCCTGTTCCGCGAAGTCGACCTGAACGACGACGCTGCCCTGCTCACCACCACCGCGGCCCTCACCGCGGGCCTGCTGCCGATTCTGGTTCCCGCCCTCTATCGCGGCTTCCCCGCCGATCTGAAGCTGCTACTCGGCAGCGGAGTCACCATGGCCGCTGTGGTCGGCATCCTGGTGCACCTGCTGTGCACGGTGGGCCGACGCCCGTCCGGGGCATCCGTCGACTGAGACGCCCCGGGCTGGGGGCGCCCTACGAAGCCTGTTCGGCGCGGAAACCCGGCACCCAGGTGCGGACCAGGTTCATGAAGCCGAGTTCCGCGTCGAGCTGGGCCAGGATGCCGACCGAGCCACCGAGCACCCGGAAGACGGTGAGGTACTCGGCCGGAAGTTGCAGGGCGCGAGCAGTTTTCATCTCCGGGCTGGAGAACTCGGAGGCCTTGCCCGCCACCCGCTGCATCCACGACCGGGTGAAGTGGAACGTGTCGGTGCGAATCGGGTCGCTGAACGGGCGCAGGTACGCCTCGATCTCCTCGTGGGTCACCACCCGGCCGGGAATGACCCAGCCGTGCTCGTAGAGCAATTCGGTGAGGGCCGCGTGCTCGTCGGCGACAGCGAGGGCCAGCATGCGGCCCAGGATCTCCGGGAAGCCGTCCGGCATCGGCGCGCACGCGCCGAAGTCGAGCACGGCGAGGGTGCCGTCGGCCCGCACCAGGAAATTGCCGGGATGCGGGTCGCCGTGCAGCAGGCCGACCAGTTCGGGCGAGCTGAAGTGGAAGGTCCCCATCAGCTCGGCGATCCGGTTGCGCTGCGCCCGGGTGCCCTCGGGGTCCTCCGCGCCTGCCTTGATCAGCGCCGACACGGGGGTGCCGTCGAGCCATTCGGTGACGATCACCTTCGGGGCGCCCGCCACCACCTTGGGGATCGCGATGGTGGGGTGCCCCTCGAACGCGGCGGCGAAGCGGCGCTGGTTGGCGGCCTCGATGCGGTAGTCGAGTTCTTCCTCGGTGCGTTCGGTGATCTCGGCGAGCAGCGGCTTCACATCGGCGCCGGGGATCACCGACGAGAGCAGTCCGGTCATCCGGGACAGCGTCTTCAGGTCGGCGCGCAGCGCGTCGTCGGCGCCCGGATACTGCACCTTCACCGCCACCGCGCGACCGTCGGACCAGACCGCGCGATGCACCTGGCCGATGCTGGCCGAGGCGGCCGGGGTGTCGTCGAAGGACGTGAAGCGTTCCCGCCACTTGGTGCCCAGCTGCTGGTCGAGCACGCGGTGCACCGTCTCGGCGGGCATCGGCGGTGCGGCGGCCTGGAGCTTGGTCAGCGCCTCGCGATAGTGCTCGCCGAACTCCTCCGGGACCGCGGCCTCCATCACGCTCAGCGCCTGCCCGAACTTCATCGCGCCGCCCTTGAGCTCACCGAGCACGGTGAACAGCTGCTCGGCTGCTTTCTGGTTCAGGTTCGCGTTGATCTGCTTCTTGTCACCACCGACGAGCTTCTTGCCGAACCCGACAGCGGCTCGTCCGGCGATGCCGAGCGGAATCTTGGCCAACTTGGCATTGCGGCTGGAACTGCGGCGCACGATCTCGGACACGGTACCCATCATGGCCGAACTCGCGGGGTGTGTGCCATAAGAATGCTCACACCGGCTGATGCGACGCCCGTCACCGTGCGGTTTCCGGCGCGCGTGAGGTCATGTTCCGGCACCCGCATTCCTGATGCGGCAGCCACGGCCGACGCTGGATCTCGTGGGTGTCGAGGTTCAATTCCACGGTAGCGTCGAGAGTGCGCGGTGGACGCCGCGGTGAACAGGCGACGATCGCCTCCAGCTCGCCGAGCGCCAGGGCGGTCGTCGCCGCGATGCCCGCCGGGGACGCGTGCCCGGTGCGGCCCAGTAGCTGGGCGGCCAGATGCGGCCAGTCGTTGTCGAATCCGGCCCGGGTCAGATCGGCACAGCGCAGGCAGCTGGTCTCGCCGGGCAGCACGAGCGGGCCGACCACGCCGACCCCGTCGCGAACTCGGACCTGCAGGTGCGGCACCCGTCGCAACACCAGATCCACCGACAGTCCGGGGTCGATCATCAACGCGTCGGTGAGCACCACCAGATCGCCCGCGGCGGTACCGAGCGGATGGTCGGGCCGGTACGCGCGCGAGCGGGTGGGGCGAAAACCCATGCGCCGCAATCCGATCGCTACCGCGTCCGAGAGCGGACCGAGGCCGTGCACGGTGATACCGCGGATCTTGCCCAGTGCGGGTTCGGGCTCGAGCAGCAGGCCCGCACGCTCGATCGCGGTGAGCATGCCCATGGTGCGATCGGGGCTGATGCCGAATTCGCCCGCCCGCCAGATGATCTGGGGCCGCGATTGCAAGCCGTCGAGCAGGCGGAGGAAGGCGAGCACGGTACCGGTGTCGTGATCGGTGGTTTCGAGGAGCAGCGCGCGTTCGGGGTCCCAACCGAGCTGGACCGTGCCGGACGGGCGAACCAGGGTGGTCACTCGCGGGTTGAGCATCGGCCCGCGCAGTGGGGAAGTGGTCGTCATGCCAGAAGTATCGGCACCCGGCAGCGGGGCGAGGTGCGCCGAAAGTGCAGTTATCCACAGGCTTTCGGCGTGTCGGCCCGCGGATTCCGAAGTGTGAACAACCGCTGTACCGCGGGTCGCCGCCGCGTTTCGCGACGAACGTTAGCCTCGGAACCGTGTCGCGCCACCGAGATCGGAAGTTTCTCACCGACCTCGGCGGCGAGGTGGATCAGGCCTTGCCGGGATCCGAGCCGGAATCACCCTCGTCGCGCGGGGTTTCGTCGGAATCGGACTCTTCGGCCTCGGTTTTGCCGAGACCGGCCGCGTCGCGCTCCCGCGCTTCGGTCGCGGCCAGCTGGGCCAGCGGGTCGTCGAAAGCGCCGGTGCTGCCACCGATGATGGAGTCGATGAATCCGGCAGGGGAGTCGAGATCGGTGGAGTCGGGCAGCAGATCGGGGTGTTCCCACACCTTGTCACGCCGCTCCATCCCCGCGTCGGTGGTGAGCCGCCGCCACAGCGCCGAGGCCTCACGCACCTTGCGCGGCCGCAACTCCAGGCCGACGAGCGTGGCGAATGTCTGCTCGGCGGGTCCGCCCGTCGCCCGGCGGCGACGCAGCGTCTCCGACAGCGCGTTCGCGCCCGGCAGGCGCTCACCCACCGCGTCGCTGACCACGACGTCGACCCAGCCCTCGATCAGCGCAAGCAGGGTCTCCAGGCGCTCGAGTGCCTGCTTCTGCTCGGGTGTGGTCTGCGGTTCGAACGTGCCCTGGGAGAGCAGTTCCTCCAGCTTGGAGGGGTCGCTCAGCGACATCGGGTCGATGCCCTGCGCGGCTTCCTCGATCGCGGAGAAGTCCATCTTGATGCCGCGCGCGTAGTCCTCCACGGCGCCGAGCACCTGCTGACGCAGCCAGGGCACGTGCGCGAAGAGCCGCTGGTGGGCGGCCTCGCGGGCGGCCAGGAAGACCATGATCTCGCTCTCGGGCTGCTCGAGCCCTTCGCTGAACGCCGAGATCGCGGTCGGCAGTAGCGCCGCGGTACCGGCCGGGCCCAACGGCAGACCGATATCGGTGGAGGTCAGCACCTCCTTGGCCAGCTGGCCGAGCGCCTGACCGAGCTGGGAGCCGAACGCCAGCCCGCCCATCTGACCGAGCATGCCGACCATCGGCCCGGCGAACTGCTTGGCCTCCTCGGGCAACTGCGCCGTCCACATGCCTGAGATCTGCTCGGCCACCGGATCGCACAGGCGCTTCCAGGTGGGCAGCGTCTCTTCGATCCAGTCGTTCGGGGTCCACGCGACCGTCTTGGTGGCGCCCGCGGGCAGCACCGTGGCGCCGTCGAGCCACAGTTCGGCCAGGTGCGCCGCGTCGGTTACCGCGGTCGTGGTCCCCGACGCGATCGGGGCGATGGTGGAACCGAGCTGCTGGCGGGCCAGTCGCTTGGCGACGTCGTAGTTGACCGGGCCGGACTGTGAGCCGGCGGGACCCATGCCCTGGCCCATGCCGCTGATCATCTGCCCGAGCTGGCTCAGCATCTGGCCCAGCTGCGACGGATCGAAGCCGCCCGCACCGCCGGCGCCGCCCGCTCCGAACCCGAACGGATCGTTTCCGCCGGGTCCGTTGCCCTCGTCGCGACGCTTGCCGGAATCGTCGTCGTCGCCGGTCGAGAAGCCGAAGGGGAGATCGCTCATACCTCTTACGTTACGCGGGACCCCCGGGCCCACGGTGTTCGCGCATCGCGAAATCGCGCGACGACGCCCACGCCATAAAGCGTGCCACTGCCGTCGGTCACGGCCGTTGATCACTACTGTGGTCCGAGTGAATCGTCGGATCCTCACCCTGATCGTCGCCCTCGTCCCTGTCCTCGTGCTCGGTGTGGCGGGCAGCGTGGTCACCGTGCCGTTCGTCGCGCTGGGCCCCGGCCCCACCTTCGACACCCTCGGCCAGGTCGAGGGCAAGCAGGTGGTCGATGTCACCGGCGCGCCACTGGATCCCACGAGCGGGCACCTGAACATGACGACCGTGTCGGTGCGCGACGGGCTGAACCTGTTCGAGGCGTTCGGGTTCTGGGCCAGCGGTGAGCACGGCCTTGTCCCGCGCGCCGAGGTGTACCCACCCGGCGTGTCACGCGAGGAGGTCGACAAGTCCAACCAGCAGGACTTCAAGGACTCCGAGAGCGATGCCGAGGTCGCCGCGCTGCACTACCTGAAGATGCCGACGGTCGTGCTGGTCCGCGGACTCGGCGAGGACGGGCCGGCCAACGGCGTGCTCGAGGTCGGTGACGAGCTGATCAGCATCGACGGCACCCCGATCACCACGCCCAAGGACGTGATCGACATCGTCGGCACCAAGGCGCCCGGCGCCACCATCACCGTCGTCCACCGTCGCGGCGACGCCGAGCTGACCAGTCCGATCACCCTGGCGCCGCGCCCCGGCGACGAGACCAAGGGCTACCTCGGGATCACCCCGGGCGAAGGCGGACGCCCGCCGTTGCAGGTCGAGTTCAACCTCGCCGATATCGGCGGACCGTCGGCCGGTCTGATGTTCAGCCTCTCGCTGATCGACAAGCTCTCGCCGGGCGAACTCAACGGCGGCAAGTTCGTCGCGGGCACCGGGACCATCGACCAGGACGGCAAGGTCGGCCCGATCGGTGGCATCCAGTACAAAATGATCGCGGCGCGTGAGGCAGGCGCGGAAACGTTCCTCGTCCCCGCCGACAACTGTAACGAGGCCGGTCAGCGTGCTCCGGAGGGTCTGCGCCTGGTGAAGGTCGACACCCTCGACAGCGCGATCGCCGGACTTGCCGAGATCAACGCGGGTCGCGAGGCGATCGGCTGCGGGTAGTCACTCCAGCGTGTGGTGCAGGGCCTCGACCAGGCCCGGCGCCAGGTTGGGGTAGGTGCGCAGGTCGAGATCGCCGAAGCCGTCATCGTCCTCGGGACGGATCTGCAGCAGGCACAGGGTGGCGCCCTGGCGCAGCACACCCGCGATGAGCCGGGCGTCGCGCCGACCCGGATGCGCGTGCGCGGCGGCGCGCCCGGCCGCGTCGGCGGCTTCGTCATCGGCGAGTAGCGGAACCAGCGCTTCGTCGAGATCGCTCTCGGCGTCGGGCGGCAGCACCACGATCTCCTGCACCAGCACGCAGCCTTCGACCGCGGGCGGCCAGGTGGTGGTGGCCAGGAACTCGTCCAACGCCATCGACCCGCCGGTGATGTCGTCGGGGAAGGCTTCCTGGGCCACCGGGGTCAGCTCGCTGCCGTCGTCGAGCTGGTCTTGCAGGTCCGGTTCGGCCGCGGCCAGGTCGGCGGTCGGCACCAACGCGAACATCTGCGGCGGGTTTCCCCAGCCCTCGGCGTCGGCGAACTCGACGACCTCGCGGACACAGCGGGCGAGGAGAACTTCGGCGTGCTCGTCTTCGGTCACCCGCACATCCAATCATTTTCGGCCCAGACGCTTGCACGGTGTCCGATTTCCGTAGAGTGGGCGCCAACGGTCCGGCAACGGATCACCCGCAACATTCGGACTGCGGTGACTGCGCCGATCACGGTGTGGAACCGCCGGAGCATGGAGAGTGGCACCGTGGGCATGCGGCCCCCCACCGGCTTACCTTCGTTGTCCCGACGCAGCCGTGTGCTGCTGGTGACAGCAGTCGTCCTCGCGGCGCTGTTGCTGCTCGGGCCCCGCTTCACCGATGCCTATACCAATTGGTTGTGGTTCGGTGAGGTCGGTTATCGCAGTGTGTATCTCGGCGTGTTGCGCACGCGGCTGATGCTGTTCGTGGTCGTCGCGTTGCTCGTCGGCCTGGTGGTTTGGGCGGCGCTGCTGCTGGCCTATCGGTCGCGTCCGGTGTTCGTGCCGGTCGCCGGGCCCAACGATCCGATCGCGCGTTACCGCACGACCGTGATGAGCAAGCTGCGGCTGTTCGGCGTCGGTATCCCGGTGCTGCTCGGCGTGCTGTCGGGTTTGGTCGCGCAGTCGAACTGGGCGACGGTGCAGCTGTTCCTGCACGGCGGCGAGTTCGGTCAGCAGGACCCGCAGTTCCATCTCGACATCGGCTTCTACACCTTCGATCTGCCGTTCTACCGGATGGTGCTGAACTGGCTGTTCGTCGCCGTGGTGATCGCGTTCTTCGCGAACCTGGTGACCCACTATGTGTTCGGCGGCCTGCGGCTGGCCGGGCGTGAAGGCACCCTCACCAGGGCCGCGCGCGTGCAGCTCGCGGTGATCGCGGGGATCTTCGTGCTGCTCAAGGCGGTGGCGTACTGGTTCGACCGGTACGACCTGTTGTCGAGTACGCGTAAGGAGCCGACGTTCGGCGGTCCGTCGTTCACCGATATCAACGCGGTCCTGCCCGCCAAGCTGATCCTGCTGTCGATCGCGTTGATCTGCGCGATGGCGTTCTTCGCCGGGATCGTGCTGCGCGATCTGCGGGTTCCCGCGATGGCGGCCGCGCTGCTGGTGCTGTCGTCGATCCTGGTCGGTGCGGTGTGGCCGATGGTGGTCGAGCAGTTCTCGGTGCGACCCAACGCCGCGGAGAAGGAAAGTCCGTATATCGAGCGCAATATCCAGGCGACTCGCGAGGCGTACGGGATCACCGACGACAAGGTCGAGTATCAGGACTACCAGGGTGAGAGCAGGAAGAGCCCGCTCGAGGTGCCTGCCGACGCGGCCACCATCGGCAACGCCCGCCTGCTCGACCCGAACATCCTCTCGCCTACCTTCACCCAGCTCCAGCAGCGCAAGAACTTCTACGGCTTCCCCGAGTCACTCGACATCGACCGCTACAGCCTCAACGGCGACGTCCAGGACTACATCGTGGCCGCGCGCGAGCTGCACCCGGCCGCGCTGTCGGGCAACCAGAAGGACTGGATCAACCAGCACACCGTCTACACCCACGGCAACGGCTTCGTCGCCGCGCCCGCCAACCGGGTCAACAAGCCGCAGTCCGAGGCCCAGAGTGCCACGGGCGGCAGTGATTCGGGCTATCCGCTGTTCATGGTGAGCGACCTGTTCACCAAGGTCGAAGACCAGCAGATCAAGGTCGAGCAGCCGCGGATCTACTACGGCGAGCTGATCGCGCAGACCGATCCCGACTACGCCATCGTCGGCACCGCGGAGGGCCAGGCGCCGCGCGAGTACGACTCCGATCAGGCGCAGTTCACCTATGACGGCAGCGGTGGCGTGCCGATCGGGAACTGGTTCAACCGGCTGGCCTTCGCGGCCAAGTACGCCGAGCGCAACATCTTGTTCTCCTCGGCGATCAGCGAGGACTCCAAGATCCTGTTCAACCGTGGCCCGCGCGACCGGGTGCAGAAGGTCGCGCCGTGGTTGACCACCGACGGCAACGCCTACCCGGCGGTCGTCGGCGAGCGCGTGGTCTGGATCGTCGACGCCTACACCACGCTGGACAAGTACCCCTACGCCCAGCCGACGTCGCTCGACGGCGCGGTCGAGGACAGCATCGACAAGAAGACCGGACGGGTCATCCCGCGCAAGGAGGTCAGCTACATCCGCAACTCGGTGAAGGCCACCGTCGACGCGTACGACGGCACCGTCACCCTGTACGAGACCGACACCACCGACCCGGTGCTCAAGGCCTGGCGTGGTGTGTTCCCCGACGCGGTGAAGCCGCAGAGCGAGATCTCGCCCGAGCTGCGCGCGCACTTCCGCTACCCGGAGGACCTGTTCAAGGTCCAGCGCGACATGCTCACGAAGTACCACGTGGACAATCCGCGTGAGTTCTTCACCAACAACGCGTTCTGGTCGGTGCCCAGTGATCCGACCATCGAGGGCGGCACGTTCAACCAGCCCCCGTATTACGTGTTGCTGGGTGACCCGAAGACCAACAAGCCGGTGTTCAACCTGACCTCGGCGATGGTCGGCTACAACCGGCAGTTCCTCTCGGCCTACATCTCGGTGCGGTCGGACCCCGACGGGTACGGCAAGTTCACCGTGTTGCAGCTGCCGGTGGAAACGCAGACGCAGGGTCCGCAGCAGACGCAGAACTCGATGACCACCGCCGACGCGGTCTCCCGAGAGAAAACCCTGCTGTCGAACTCGAACAAGATCCGCTACGGCAACCTGCTCACGCTGCCGGTGGCCGACGGCGGCATCCTCTACGTGGAACCGTTCTACAACGAGCGCAACACCGGTTCGTCGACGTTCCCGCAGCTGCTTCGCGTGCTGGTGAGCTATCGCGACGCGGCGGGCAGCGTGAAGGTCGGCTACGCGCCGACACTGGCCGAGGCGCTGAACCAGGTGATGCCGGGTGCGGGTTCGCTGGCGACGCCGTTCGGTGGCGATCCGTCGGTGAAGCCGAAACCGGGGGCGGTTCCGCCGGTCGACCAGGGCGCCGTCACCCCGCCCGGTAACGGCACCACACCGCAACCGGGGACGACTCCGCCCGCGGGGTCGACGCAGGAGGCCGCGGCCGCCGAGCTCAGCCGCAAGATCGAGGCGGTGCGCACGGCGATGCGGACGGGCAACTTCACCGATTTCGGTAAGGCGCTGGAAGAACTGGACGCTGCGGTGAAGGCGTATCAGGACGCAGGCGGCCGGTAGCCGGCCGCCGCGCAGCAGCAAGAAAGGCCCCGTCTGGTCGACGGGGCCTTTCTTGTGCAGGGGGAACGGTGGATCAGCCGCCGATCGAGGCGATCAGCGGAGCGTTGGCGTCGAGCAGGGCCTGGTACTGGCCCGCGACACCGTACTGGTCGGCCAGCGACTTGCCCGCGGCCTTGGCCTGGTCGACGGCAGCCTGGACATCGGTCTTGGCCTCGGCGGGCAGTTCGACCGGCAGTTCGACGGCGGGCTCCTCGACCACCTCGGGCTCGGATGCGCCCGACTGGAGGAACTGACCGCAGTGCGGCCACGCGCCGACGCCCTGGCTGGCGAGCACGTTCTCCGCGACGCGGATCTGCTCTTCCTTGCTGGCGTTGTGCGCCGAACCCTGGCCGCCGTTGGCCGCCCAGGTGCTCTGCGAGAACTGCAGGCCGCCGTAGTAGCCGTTGCCGGTGTTGATGCCCCAGTTGCCACCGCTCTCGCACTGGGCGACGCCGTCCCAGTTGTAGGCGGCGGCGGAGGCGGTGCCGGTGGCGAGGCCGAACGGAACGGCAACAAGGGCGCCGGCGATGGCGGCGACGCCAAGGGCGCGGGTGCTGAATTTCCGGGTCTCAGTCATGGGGGAGACGCTAACCAAAGAATCGACGCCGATCACATCTTGATAACAAGCCGATTCTGTGAACGGAATAGTCGCCTTTTCAATGTTTACGCTGCATAACCAGTGGGAATACCTAGATTCCGGTCGGTCTGTTATTGGACCGTTATGTGTTCGGGATCACGGGGTGATAGTGACGCCGCTCACCGAAACTCGGCCCCGGCGCGTGCAGTTGCCGGAATGTGTGATGGCTGCCACAGTCAAAGGGTGAGATGTGCGGTGTTGCTCGTCGAGGATTGGGCTTTTTGGTCACGAAACCCTTGTTGACCTCGCGATTTGGCGCCTGCGCACACCTGTGTGTAATGTTGTGTTCACACCGACGCGGGGTGGAGCAGCTCGGTAGCTCGCTGGGCTCATAACCCAGAGGTCGCAGGTTCAAATCCTGTCCCCGCTACAAAGAAAAGGCCCGGAACCACTGGTTCCGGGCCTTTTCCGTTTCTCCGGGTCGATTCAGGCGTCGAGGTCGCTGGCGACGAGCTCGGCGATCTTGTCCAGAGTCGGCTGATCGTCGCTGGTGATCACCACCTCGGCGCCCTGGCCTGCGCCGAGGGTCATGATCATCAGTGCGGAGCCCGCGTCTACCGGGTCGCCGCCCGTGACAGCGATGGTGACGGGAACTCCTGCCGCGCCGACCGCTTCGGCGATGAGGGCCGCGGGGCGGGCGTGCAGGCCGACCGAGGAGCCGACGGTGACGGTAGTGCTTGCCATGGGATATCTCCTTGTGTGCGAATGGATTACGCGGTGGTGAGAACAGGGGCGACGGACTGCTTGCGGGTGACTTCCTTGGCGAGGGTGACGCAGGCCGCGGCGACGAGCGTGCCGGCGACCAGCGACACCAGGAACCAGCCGAGATGCCCGATCGCGAAGAACACGAAGATGCCGCCGTGCGGTGCGCTCAAGGTGACGTCGGTAGCCATGATCAGCCCGCCGGTCACCGCGCCGCCGACCATCATCGACGGCAGCACCCGCAGCGGGTCGGCGGCGGCGAACGGGATCGCGCCCTCGGAGATGAACGAGGCGCCGAGCAGCCAGGCGGCCTTGCCGTTCTCGCGTTCGGCCTCGGTGTAGAGGCGCGGGCGCAGCACGGTCGACAGGGCCATCGCCAGCGGCGGCACCATGCCCGCGGCCATCACCGCGGCCATGATCCGCAGGGTCGCGATATCGGTGACCGAGAGTCCGGCGGCGGCGAATGAATAGGCGGCCTTGTTGACCGGACCACCGAGGTCGAAGCACATCATCACGCCCAGGATGACGCCGAGCGCGATGGCGGAGGTGCCGGACAGGCCGTTGAGCCAGTCGGTGAGTCCGTTGGTCACGGCGGCGAGGGGCTTGCCGAGCAGCACGAACATCACGATGCCGACGATCGCCGAGGCCAGCAGCGGGATGAGCACCACCGGCATGAGCCCGCGGGCCCACGTGGGTACCGGCAGCTTGCTCACCCACAGCGCCGCGAATCCGGCCACCAGACCGCCGACCAGACCGCCGAGGAATCCCGCGCCGACGAAGACCGCGATCGCGCCTGCGGTGAAACCCGGTGCCAGGCCGGGACGGTCGGCGATCGCGAAGGCGATGTATCCGGCCAGTGCCGGGACCAGGAAGCTGAAGGCGAGCGAGCCGATCTGGAAGAGCACGGCGCCGAAATAGGTGGCCAGACCGCCGTCGGGCAGGTCGGTGATCGAGTTGTCGAGCACGATCGCCTTCGCGCTGTCGGAGATCTCGTAGCCGCCGAGCAGGAAGCTCAGTGCGATCAGCAGACCACCCGCGGCGACGAACGGGATCATGTAACTGACGCCGGTGAGCAGGATCTGGCGCAGGCGGGTGCCCCAGCCGATGCCCTTGGCCGCCGCCTGCGCGGGTGCGGGTGCGGTACCGCCGACGGTGGCGGCGTCCGCGGCGGTACTCGCCGCGACGGCCTCCGCGATCATGGTGTCGGGCTCGTTGATGGCGCGTTTGACGCCGGACTCGATCACCGGCTTGCCCGCGAACCGGCTTCGGTCCTTCACCCCGACATCGGTGGCGAAGATGACGGCGTCGGCGGCGGCGATCGTGGCCGGGTCGAGTTTGTCGCCACCACTCGAGCCCTGGGTTTCCACCGCCACGTCGACTCCGGCCCGTTCGCCCGCGGCGACCAGGGAGTCGGCGGCCATGTAGGTGTG
This sequence comes from Nocardia sp. NPDC056952, assembly GCF_042674185.1. Lineage (NCBI taxonomy): Bacteria > Bacillati > Actinomycetota > Actinomycetes > Mycobacteriales > Nocardiaceae > Nocardia > Nocardia sp. NPDC056952. Next base: position 227,441 of record NZ_JBHURA010000005.1, read on the forward strand.
GGCGATGCCGGTCGGGCAGGCGGTGACCGCGACGATCTTCTTCGGCGCACCGGACTTCGCTGTGCTGACAGCCGGTGCATCGCCCGCAGTGCCGTCTCCAGCGGACGCTGGGTTGTCGCCCGGGTGTCCGGTGGGGGCCGTCGTCGCGCCATCGGTTGTCGCGCCGGAACCGGCCACGCCCACTGCGGCGGTACCGGCTGCCGCCGCGCCGACTCCGGCGGCCGATGACTCGGAGACAGGAGTCGCATCCCTATCGTCCGCGGCGGAGGAGGTCCCCGTTCCGCCGTCGGCGGGCGAACCGGACCCGGCCGCACCAGCCGATCCCGTCGCGGCTGTGCCACCGGGGGAAGGTGTGGTCGCGGCCGGTGGGGGATTGATGACGCTGTTGACCAGGGCGACCACGTCCGCCGGTGTCGCGGCCGCGCGTAGGTCGGCGACGAAGGCAGGCCGGACCAGTGCGCGAGCCAACGACGACAACAATTTCATGTGCTCCGCGCCCGCGCCTTCCGGAGCGGCGATCAGGAAGACCAGATCGGCGGGCCCGTCGGGAGCGCCGAAATCGACGGCGGGTGCGAGGCGGGCGAAAACCAGTGAGGCGGTGGTGACGGCGGCCGATCGGCAGTGCGGGATCGCGATGCCGCCGGGTAGCCCGGTGGCCGATTGCGACTCCCTGGCGAGGGCGGCTTCGGCCACCGCGCCGACGTCGGTCGCGCGGCCCGTGGCGGCGAGCTTGTCCGCGAGCGCGGTGATCACGGCGCCCTTGTCGGCGCCGAGGTCGGCGTCGAGCGTGATCAGTTCTGGGGTGATGATCGAATCGGCCATCGTCGTGTCTTTCCGGAGTGGGGGTGGAGCAGGAGCTTGTCGGGTCCAGCGGTGCCGATCGGCGCGGTTATCGGCGTCGGCCGGTGGGGTAGCGCTGGGTGATGGATGTGTGGCGGTGGTGATCGCCGTCTGCGGTCGGATCTCGGATCAGCGGCGGACGAACGCGCAAGTCGCAGCGGTTCGAGTTCGGCGATGGGCGAAGGCGCCGGGCGCCGATCGTGGGGACGCTCATGCCGGGGCCGATGGTCGGTCGGCGGTGAGTGGGTGCGCGGTGACGGCTTCGAGGACGACGTCGGCGGGGCCGGGTAGTTCGGTGCCGGGGAGTGCGGTGGCGGCGCTGCCGTAGGCGACGGCGGTGCGCAGGCGGTCGGCGGGGGATTCACCCGCGAGGTCGGCGAGCAGGTAGCCGGCCAGGGCCGAGTCGCCCGCGCCGACGGTGCTGCGCGCGACGATCGGCGGGGCGGCGGCGAACCACGTGTCCTCGGCGGTGACCAGGACCGCGCCCGCCGCGCCCAGGGTTGCCAGCACCGCGCCGACGCCACGGTCGATCAGCATCGTGGCAGCTTCGGCGGCGGCCGTGGGGTTCTCGAGGTCGACGGCGTCGAGGCCGGTGAGCTGAGCCAGCTCCTCCGAGTTCGGTTTGATGAGATCCGGTGCGGCGCCCACTGATTCGGCGAACAGGGCGAGCAGCGGCGCATCGGAGGTATCGACGGCGACGCGGGTGCGACGCGTTCCGTCCGGCGAGACGGGCGGTGTGGACAACATCGCGACGAGCTGCGCGTACCAGTCGACGGGCACGCCCGGCGGTAGTGATCCGGACAGCACGATCCACTCGGCTCCCGCGGCCACCTCCACGAGCAGCGCTGTGAGTTCGGCCAGCTCGCGCGCCGACAACGGACGGCCGGGCTCGTTGATCTTGGTCGTGGTGCCGTCGGATTCGGCGATGGTCAGATTCACCCTCGGCCCGCCGGGCACCGGTACCGTGCGGAATTCGATGCCCGCCGTACGCAATCCGTGCACCACGGGGTCGTCGTCGGCCCCCGGCAGCACCGCCGTGACCGCCGCCCCGCCCCCGGACACCACCCGCGCGACATTGACTCCCTTGCCGCCGGGGTGCGAGGTGACGCTCGCCGCGCGATGCACCTGCCCGCGCCGCAACGGCTCGGTGAGGGTGACCGTGCGGTCGACACTCGGGTTCGCGGTCAGCGTGACGATCATGCGAGTACCACCTCGATTCCTTCGGCGACCAGTTCCGCGTGTGCGGTGGCCGGGATGTCGGTATCGGTGACCAGGACGTCGACCTCGGCGGCACTGCCGAAGCGCACGAAGTCCTCGCGCCCGATCTTGCTCGCGTCGGCGACCACGACGACCCGGTCGGCGGCGGCGATCATCGCGCGTTTCACGGCGGCTTCCTCCGGATCGGGGGTGGACAGCCCGTGTCGCACCGTCAGCGCGTTGGTGCCCAGAAACGCGACGTCGACCCGTAGTTCGCCGAGCAGCCGCAAGGACTCGGCGCCGACGGCGGCCTGGGTGACGCCGCGAACCCGCCCGCCGAGCAGGTGCAACCGGACACCCGCGAACCCGGTGAGGCGCGCGGCGACCGGTAGCGAGTTGGTGACGGTGACCAGGTCGACGTCGGCCGGCATGGCCGCGGCCACCCGCACGGTCGTCGTGCCCGCGTCGAACAGCACGCTGCCGCCCGTTCGCGGCAGGTACCGCTGCGCGAGTTCGGCGATCCGGTCCTTCTCCGCGGCGCGAGTGCTGTCGCGCTCGGCGGTGCCCGGTTCGAAGGTCGTGAGCGCGCCGGAACCGACCGCGCCCCCGTGCACCCGCCGGATCACCCCGAGTCGGTCGAGCACCGCCAGATCGCGGCGCACGGTTTCGGTGGTGACCCCGTACTGGTCGGCGAGTTCGGCGACGGAGACGCGCCCGCGATGCCCGATCAGGGTCGCGATCGCCTGCTGCCGTTCCTCGGCGTACATGGAGTTCCTCCGGTCTCGATGAATCTTTACTTATGTTGTTTTATGCCCACTTGTGTGGGTTTGTCAATGAATTTTGGTGATCCGAGTCACAACTGTTGCCCTCTGCCTATCGGGTGAATGGTGCCGACAGTCACACCACAACAGTGCGGGTGCTCGACATCACCGCGGAAATCAGTGCAGGTCAACGGCTTTCGCGTGCGCTTTCACGTCGCTGTTACGCGCCTCGTCCAAGATCGACACGAAGGCCGGAGACGCTGACCCCATGTGGCGATTCGCAGTGCGACCCCGTGTCACGGTCCTGGCCTGCGAGGTATGCGGCAGACTGCCGCATCCCGGCCGGACCAGGCTCACGCTGGCCAAACTCGCGGCGGTGTTCCCGGTCGAGCTGGCGCTGCACGCGTTGGTCGTCCATCTGCACCCGCCGTACCTGCTGACCGTCGCCCTGCTCACGGTCACCACCACGATCCTGGTGATCTGGGTGGTGGAGCCGTCGGCGATGCGAATGCTCGGCGGCTGGCTGCACGGCCCGGAACTACGGCACCGCGACCGCATCGACTCCGCGCCCGCGCTCTGGCGGATCCGCGTGCGCCTGGCCGACCGTCCCGGCGCGCTCGAGACGTTGGCCAAACATCTCGCCCACCGCGACGCCAACATTCTCACCGTGCACGTGCACCAGCTCGAGGACGCCGTCCTCGACGAACTCGTCGTCGCCGCGCCCGCCGAGGTCACCGCGCACGCGATCACCTCCGCCGCCGAACACGCGGGAGGGTCCGGAGTGCGGGTCTGGCCCGCGACCGTGCTGTCGCTGATCGATGGTCAGACCAAGGCGCTGGCCATCGCCGCCCGCATCGTCGGCGATCCGGACGAATTACCCTTGGCCGTCGCCGAACTGCTGGGCGCGCGCTACCTCGCGCCCGGCACGCCGGAGGTGAGCGAACCGGGCGAGGGCACGCTGCTGGAACTGGACCGTGACGATCGTCGCTGGGGTTTCGTACGCCCCGACGAACCGTTCACCCCCGCGGAAATCGCCCGCGCGCATCGGCTCGCCGATCTGGCGGTGCTCACCGCGCGACGACGGTGAGGTTCAGTCGAAGCCGAGGTCGCTGGTGAGCGGATCGCGTAGGGCGCCCTCGGCGGCCCGCAGGCGATCGGTGACCGAGGTCAGCAGATCCATCGAATCCTGGGACAGCCCGAGCGCGAGGCGGGTCAGGTGACGGATGGCATCGCAATGGAAGAGGTCGGCGAGTAGAGCGTCCGGGTCGGCGGGCGCGGCCGAGTGTTCGACGACGGTCACGGCAGGGGCACTCACAATCTCGTATTTTCGAGTATGACGCACCTTACATCCACCCTGCGGTCCGTGAACCCCGGTCGGCGTGCGAAAGTGCAGCAATGAGTCAGTTCGCCGACTATCAGAACGAGATCTACCTGGCCGCGCTCGGTGGGATCCAGCCCGAATTTCCCATGGATTACGCGACGCTCGAGCGCAAAGCCACTGCGGCACTGCCGGATTCGTTGCTGAACTATATCGCAGGCGGAGCGGGCGACGAGCTCACACAGCGGCGCAACGCCGAAGCGTTCGCCGATTGGGGTCTGGTGCCGCGAATGCTGGTCGGCGCCACCGAGCGCGACCTCGCCGTCACCGCCTTCGGCCACACCTTCGCCAACCCGCTGTTCCTCGCGCCGGTCGGGGTGATCGGTCTGGTCGGCGAGAAGGGCCACGGTGACATCGCGGTGGCCGAGGCGTCGGCGCAGACCGGTGTGCCCGCGATGTACTCGACGCTGATGGAGGACCCGCTCGAGGACGTGCGGCCGCACGCGGGCGACACGCCTTCCTTCTTTCAGCTGTACACGCCGAAGAACCGTGAACTCGCCGAGAGTCTGGTGCACCGGGCCGAGGCCGCGGGGTACGCGGGAATCACGGTCACCCTCGACACCTGGGTGCCCGGTTGGCGTCCGCGCGACCTGGCCGGCGGGAACTTCCCGCAGCTGCGTGGGCACGTGCTGAAGAACTACACCAGCGACCCGGTCTTCCAGCAGATGGTCGGCTCCGACGATCCCAAATTGATTGTCCTGCACTGGATCGCGACCTTCGGCAATTCGCTGACCTGGGATGATCTCGGTTGGCTGCGCTCGATCACCGATCTGCCGCTGATCCTCAAGGGCATCTCGCATCCCGAGGACGCGCGCAAGGCGATCGACTTCGGCGCCGACGGGATCTACTGCTCCAATCACGGTGGGCGCCAGGCCAACGGTGGGCTGAGCGCGCTGGAGACCTTGCCCGCGGTCGTGGCCGCCTGTGACGACCGGGTGCCGGTGCTGTTCGACTCCGGGGTGCGCTCGGGCGCCGATGTGGTGAAGGCGCTCGGACTCGGCGCGTCGATGGTCGGGCTCGGCAGGCCGTATGTGTACGCGCTCGCGCTGGGCGGTGTGCGCGGCCTGGTGCATCTGCTGCGCAGCTACGCGGCCGAAGCGGATCTGCTGATGGCGGTCAACGGCTATCGCGATGTGGCCGCGGTGCGCGAGAACATCCGGCCGACGACGCGCGGCCGCGCCACTCTCGGCTGACGGTGTCGCGGCCCGGAAGCCCCGAGCAGGAGGGTCTTTCGGGCCGTGTGGGCGGCTCGGGGGAGAACTTGTCGGTGCTGTGCGGCATCATCGGTGCGAAGACCACGCTGTAGCACCAACCCCCGGAGTCCACGATGTCCTCGCCGAGCACCAAGTCCGCATCCCGCCGATCAGCACCGCCGGTACTATCCGACGCCGAGCTCGCGCGTATCGCAGGCGAGCTCGCCGAGGGCAAACCGCCGATGGTGTGGTTCACCGCCGCCGCTGTCGGTGTCGCCGAGGGGAAGTCGGGCAAGGTTGTCGCGCTCGACGACCCGTCCGCGGGCGACTTCCTGCAGGTGCGGCCCACCGGTTCCAAAGATGTGCTCTCGTTCGGCCCGAGCGAGGTGACGCTGACCAAGCCGGCCCGCGGGACTACCGTAGCGCCGGGCGGATCCGCACGGACCCGCCCGGACAGTGCCCCCGCGCCGAGCAACCGAAAGGACAACACTGTGACCCAGCCGTCGACCCTGCCGAGCGCTGCTACGCCCGCGCCGAGGTCGCTCGCCCCGGTAGCCGATGATCCCAAGCCCGCCCCGGCAACGCCGCGGCCGGCGAAGGCTCCCGCGGTGCGCAAGGCCAAGGTGGCCGAGGTGACCGTCACCCTCACCGGAACCGCCGATGGTGAGTGGACTGTCGATGTGATCAACGGTAAGAAGCGCAGTGTGAAGGGGTTGGCGGTCAGCAGTGCGGCCGTCGCTCAGGCCGCGAAGATCCTGCACCCCGAAGTGGAGGAAGTGGTCGCCGGGATTCTGGAGGCTGCGCGGGGGGCTCAGCAGGCCAAGGTCGCGCAGTTGCAGGCCGAGCTGGAGGCGGCTCGGAAGCTGTTGGAGGAGTTGGGGGACTGACCTACTGGGCCACCCGCTGAATCCGCGGGGAGGCGGAGACGCGCCGCCGCGTCGACGGCTTTCTCAGTTCGTCGTGGAAGCTGAGGCCGAGGCGGTATTCCTTGGCGTGATACATGGCGGCGTCGGCGGTGCGGATCAGGTCGTAGATGGTTGTCTCGGTGGGGCGGGTGGTCACGCAGGCGACGCCGATGCTGGCGGTGATGGGGATTTCACCGCAGCTCAGCTCGAAGGGGCGGATGAAGGCGCCGAGGATGTGTTCGGCCAGCACGGCGGCTTCGGTGCGGGTGCGTGGTGCCAGGACCACGAATTCGTCGCCGCCGTAGCGGGCCGTGAGATCGGCGCTGGCGGTGGTGCGGCGGATGCGGGACGCGGCGTTGGCGATGAGTTCGTCGCCGACGGCGTGACCGTAGCTGTCGTTCACCATTTTGAAGCCGTCGAGGTCGATGAACAGCAGGCACAGTGGTTTTCCGGCCCACTGATCGCGATAGCGGTGTGGTGCGCGCAGCAGCGCGGCCCGGTTGAACAGCCCGGTGAGCAGGTCGTGGTCGGCCTGGTACTGGGCGCGGCGTTCGCTGCGCATGCTGCGCGCGATGGCGCGTTCGCTGCGCACCAGGACACCGACCAACAGCAACGTGAGCAGCGCGCAGATCACCACGCGGTCGACCACCCCGAGCTCGGCGCCGACCACACTCACCAGCGAGGCCGCCACCAGTGCCACCGCGATCATCCCGGCCCGCTGCCGCGATCGATGCGGTCCCACATCCTCGGCGTCGCGCAACCCGCCCATCGTCGGCTGCACCGCGGCCAGCCCGGCCAGCAGATACGCCCACTGCTGCGGCACCAGCGCGACTTCGGGATCGACCGCGATCGTGCCTGCGGCAGTGAGACTTTCGATCAACCCGCCGATGAGCACGGCGATCAGTGCGGCCTGCAACAACCGCAGCGATGTCTCCGAGCGCACCACCGTCGCCAGCGAATGCGCGAGCACGGTAGCCAGCAGCGCGTGGATCAGCGGATAGCTCGCGGCCAGCGCGGTATCGACGAACCCGGTGCTGTGCCGCAGGATCGGCGAGATCAGGAATGTCCACGAGGCCAGCAGCGCGCTGAGCCCGATGAGCGTCGAATCCAGCCAGAGGTCACGGGCATTGCGGAGGCGGTGCGGCTGCAACCAGCCGACGGCGGCCAAGCCCAGGCACAGCGAGGCCGCCAAGGTACACAGATCGTCGACCGGGTGCCAGCTCGGGCGCAGCCCGAGCGCGCGTATCGCGGTGCCCGCGGCGAACAGCGGCACCGATGCGGCCAGCAGGTACCAGGGCAGCCGGTGCGCGGGTCGATGGCAGTACATGCCGTACCCGATCATCGCCAGCGATCCCGCGACGATCACGATGAGCAGCAGAAACGGCAGCGCCCGGCCGCCCGCCAGCGGCGCGATCAGCACGGCCCCCGCCGCGCCGAGCAGCACCACGCACCGTCGCAGGCTCCCGTAGCGTGTCTCGCTGATGGTCATCAGCCCCCCTCGATCTTGCTGCGCACGCGACGAGCGTCGATCGAATGTGAGGCCGGTGAATCACTCGAAGTATCGGCCGAGAGCACCGAGTGTTGTTGTCCGAGCACGATCCCCAGCCGGCAGTGCCGACGCTCAAAACCTTTACAACTCAGTCGATCATGACACGTCCACGGCCCTGCTGTCGATGCGTTGAGAGCATTGCCGCATACCGATTCGGCACCCGGTGCTCGACAGTTGCCCGCCGCGGTGTTCGGTGATGACATCGTCGCAGCAAGCGGAGGGAAGTACGGGTGGAGAAGTGGATCGCGCCGGGCCGGGTGAACATCATCGGCGAGCACACCGACTACAACGACGGGTTCGTGTTGCCGATCGCCCTGCCGCTCGGCGTCGTCTGCGCGGCCGGACCGCGCGGTGACGGGCTGGTGCGGCTCACCTCGGCGCAGCGGCCCGGTGAGGTCGTCGAGGTGGGCGTCGATGCTCTTGCAGCACAACGGGATCGGCTGCCCCGCTGGGCCCGCTATCCGCTCGGTGTCGTCGACGAGTTCGTTCGTGGCGGTCACCGCGTCACCGGGGTGGACCTCGAACTCGACGGCACGGTGCCGATCGGCGCGGGCCTGTCCTCGTCGGCGGCCCTGTGCTGCGCGGTGACGATCGCGCTGCGCGACCTGTTCGCGCCCGCGCTCACCGATCGGCGCATGATCGAGATCGCCAGGGCGGCGGAGAACGGCTTCGCCGGAGTGCCGACGGGCCTGCTCGACCAGTCCGCCTCGATCCTGTGTACCGAAGGCCACGCCCTGTTCCTCGACATCCGTGCCTTCGCCGACACGGAAGCAGGTGCCGCAGAACAGATTCCGTTCGATCTCGCCACCGCCGGTCTGGCATTGATCGTCGCCGACACCGGCCACCCGCACGATCTGGCAGACGGCGGATATGCCGAGCGTAGAGCCCAGTGCGAAGCCGCCGCCGCCGCGCTGAATCTGTCCGCCCTGCGCGATGCCACCTCCGAAGACCTGCCACGCTTACGGGATCGAGTGCTGCGGCGTCGCGCGAGGCACGTGGTCACCGAGAACGCGCGGGTGCTCGCCGTCGTCGACCGGCTGCGCGCCGGTGCGGACCCGCGGGCGATCGGTGAGCTGCTGACGGCCTCGCACCACTCGCTGCGCGAGGACTTCGAGGTCTCCGCGCCCGCACTGGATCTCGCGGTCGACGCGGCACTCGCCGCGGGCGCACACGGTGCGCGCATAGTCGGCGGTGGCTTCGGCGGCAGCATCATCGCCCTGGTCGAGCACGTCGACCGGGTGGCCGAGAACATCATGCACCGTTTCGCCACCACAGGTTTCGCCCCGCCCCGCGTCTTCGCCGTCGAACCGGCAGCGGGAGCGCGCAAACTGGAGTGAACAGTTGTCCATTTTGTTCTGTGCGATTTCGCTGTGAGGCGCAGGACGGGCGCGCACAGTGGAAGCACCCGAAACAGTTCGACGGACGACGCGACCCGCGCCGTGTGAACGACGCTCGTGTGCCGTCCGGCTCCAGGTCAGGAGGGACACGCTGTGCCGCTTGCCTTTTCGCTCGCCACCCCAGAAGCCTCATCGACACTGCGGCTCGACGCCGCCCCGGTCGACTACGCGCTGGTCGCCCTGTATTTCGTCTTCGTCCTCGGCATCGGCCTGATCGCCCGGCGCCGGGTGTCGTCGAGTATCGACTTCTTCCTGTCCGGGCGCTCATTGCCCGCGTGGGTCACGGGCCTGGCGTTCATCTCCGCCAATCTCGGCGCGGTGGAGATCATGGGTATGTCCGCCAACGGCGCCCAGTACGGCTTCCCGACTTTCAACTACTTCTGGATCGGCGCCGTGCCCGCGATGCTGTTCCTCGGCGTGGTGATGATGCCGTTCTACTACGGCTCCAAGGTGCGTTCGGTGCCGGAATTCATGCGCAGGCGGTTCGGCACCGGCGCGCACCTGGTGAACGCGTTGAGCTTCGCGGTCGCCCAGGTGCTGATCGCGGGGGTGAACCTCTATCTGCTCGGCACCATCGTGAACGTGCTGCTGGGCTGGCCGCTGTGGATCTCGGTGGTCGTGGCCGCGGTGATCGTGCTGTCCTACGTCACCCTCGGCGGGCTCTCGGCCGCGATCTACAACGAGGTGCTCCAGTTCTTCGTGATCGTGGCCGCACTGCTGCCGCTGACCCTGGTCGGCCTGCACCGTGTCGGTGGCTGGGACGGCTTGCAGGACAAGGTGTCCGGCTCGCCGGGTGGCGCCGATCAGTTGCAGACCTGGCCGGGCAACGCGATGAGCGGTTTCACCGACAACTTCGCCTCGATCATGGGCATCGTTTTCGGTCTGGGATTCGTTCTCTCCTTCGGGTATTGGACAACCAATTTCGTAGAAGTACAGCGAGCCTTGGCCACTCACTCGATCTCGGCCGCGCAGCGCACCCCCATCATCGGCGCCTATCCGAAGATGTTCATCCCGCTGATCGTGGTGATCCCCGGCATGATCAGCGCGGTCCTGGTGCCACAGATGATCGAGTACAAGCAGCAGGTCACCGCGAATCCCGATTTCGAGGGCGACGTCACCTACAACCAGGCGTTGTTGTTCTTGATGAAAGAGGTGCTGCCCAACGGCCTTCTCGGTGTCGGGCTCGCGGGTCTGCTGGCGGCGTTCATGGCCGGAATGGCGGCCAATGTCTCGGCGTTCAACACCGTGTTCAGCTTCGATCTGTGGCAACAGTACGTTCGGAAGGGACGACCCGACGGGTACTACCTGAAGGTCGGCAGGTTGGCCACGGTCGGTGCGACGGTGGCGGCGATCTTCACCGCGTTCATCGCGGGCGGATTCAGCAACATGATGGACTACCTGCAGACCCTGTTCAGCTTCTTCAACGCACCGCTGTTCGCGACGTTCATCCTCGGCATGCTGTGGAAGCGGATGTCGCCGACCGCGGGCTGGGTCGGCCTGGTCAGTGGCACGCTCGCCGCCGTGTTCGTGTTCCTGCTCAACGAGACCGGGGTGACGAACCTGTCCGGGCAGGGCGCCAGCTTCGTCGCCGCGGGCGCCGCGTTCGTGGTCGACATCGCCGTCAGCGTCGCGGTCACCCTGGTGACCAGGCCGAAGCCGGCCGCCGAACTGGTCGGCCTGGTGTATTCCGAGACGCCGAAGGCGATGCGCACCGATGCCGATGCCGACTCGCTGCCCTGGTACCAGCGGCCGGCCCTGCTCGCCGGGATCGCCCTCGTACTGGTGATCGCCCTCAACATCATCGTCGGATAAGGAGTCAGCACCATGCTTTTCGATATCCGCACCATTGTCGGTGCGCTGCTCGGCAGCTACGGCGTCATCCTGGTGATCACCTCGCTGGTGCAGGACAGTGCGGCCCAGGAGGTCAAGACCGGCGGGGTCGATGTGAATCTCTGGGCGGGGCTCGGCATGATCGGGTTCGCCGTCGTGTTCATCGGCTGGGCGCTGCTGCGCCCGGTCCAGGTCCCCGAGGTCGCGGCGATGACGATGGAGGAATTCACCCCGGATCCGTGACGCGTGTGCGCCCGGGTCGCTGTGCGGGGCGCGGTAGCGTCGAGACCATGGCGAACACGATGCGCGCGTTGCTGACCGGTGCCGGATCGCTCCGGGTCGGCACGGTGCCGGTTCCCGTGCCGGAGCCGGGTCAGCTGCTGGTCCGGGTCGCGGCGGTGTCTTTGAACAACGCCGATGCCAGTGCCGACGCGAGCTCCGACGGTGTCGAGCGGGTCGCCGGGTACGAGTTCAGCGGTGAGGTGGTCGGCGGTGACGACTCCCTGCGCGGACAGCGGGTGATGGGGACAGCGCCCGCCGCCTTCGCCGAATTCGTCGTGGTGGACAGCCGTCACGTGGTGCCGGTGCCCGCGCACTTGGCGCCGACGGCCGCCGCCGCCCTCCCGGTGGCGCTGTTCACCGAGCACGGCGCGCTCACTGTCGCCGGTGCGGCACCCGGGCAGACCGTGTTGGTCACGGCGGGCTCATCGGCGCTGGGACTGATCGGCATCCAGGTCGCCCGCGTACTCGGCGCCGCACGGGTACTGGCCACGACTCGGACGCCGGGTAAACGCACGCTGCTCGAGCGGGCGGGCGCCGACCTCGCGCTGTGTGTAGACGGCGCCGACCTGGCCGATGAGGTACTCGAAGCCACCCACGGTGCCGGGGTCGATGTCGTGCTCGACCATATCGGTGGCGCGATGGTCGACATCGCGATCGGGTCGACGGCACCGGGTGGCGTCGTGGTCAGTGTGGGCAGGCTCGGCGGCGCCGAAGCCACCATCGACCTGTTCGGTTTGGCGCGCCGTCGGGTCCGCCTGCAATCGGTGTCCTACGGTTTCACCCCGCCGGAGGTGATCGGCGAGCGGCTCGCCGCCCTGACACCGGTCGTCTTGCCCGCCGTCGCCGACGGCCGGATCGCGGCTGTCATCGACAGCGTGCACCCCTTCGCAGATGCGGCCGCGGCCTTGGAACGCCTGCGTGGCGGCGCCACCGAGGGGAAAGTCGTGCTCACGCTGACCTGATACGCAGTGCCCCACAGCCGGAAACGCAGGGCTCAGACTTCGATGGCCCCGGGGATTCCGTCCTCCACGACGAAACTCGCCCGCGTGCTGATCGGGGCACCCGGACGGCTCACATAGGGAACCACGCGGAAGTCGTTGCGCCACTGGCGATGGTCGAGGTCGACGCGGACATAGCCGCGTTGCCGGTTGTAGAACTTCAGGTCCGGGTTGGCGGCCAGCAGGGTACGGCCCGCGTCGGTGAGATCCGCGCCGTCGCTGCCGGTACTGATCGACGTGCCGGTGAATTCTGTTGCCACGACGGGTGATTCGGGATCAGCGTAGTCGCGGCGTAGGTCGGCCACGTAGTTCTCGTGGCGGTCGCCGGTGATCACGACCAGGTTGTCGACCGCGTGGTCGGTGGCCGCGGCCAGCACCGTATTGCGGTCTGCGACATAGCCGTCCCAGGCGTCCGTGCCGAGCAGCAGGTCGGGGCCGGGGTCGTAGTCGGACTGGGCCATGGCGACCTGATTGCCGAGTACCTGCCAGCGGGCGGACGAGGTGGCGAAGCCGCCGACGAGCCAGTCACGTTGGGCCGCACCGAGAATGGTGCGGTCGGTGGCGAAGCGGTCGGCACATCCGATGACCGCCGAGCCGTCACCGCAGGCCTGCGGGGTGCGGTACTGCCTGGTGTCGATCATGGTGAATTCGGCCAGATCGCCGAATCGGTAGCGGCGGTGCAGGTGTATCGACGGGCCGACGGGCAGCTGCGCCAGGCGCATCGGCTGGTGCTCGTACATGGCCTGGAACGCAGCGGCCTTGCGGCGGCGGAACAGCGGCGCGAGGCGGTATACGTCGAAGCCGAGGCCGGGATTGTCACCGGCCCAGTTGTTGTCGAGCTCGTGATCGTCGAGGGTGACCAGCCAGGGGAACGCCGCGTGCGCGGCCTGGAGCGGCGCTTCGCCTTTGGCCTGGGCATAACGTAGTCGGTAGCCCGCCAGATCCACTGCCTCGCCGGCGAGCTGCGGCGGCAGGTGCGCGCCGCGGCGGGCCAGCACCCAGGAGGATTCGTAGATGTAGTCGCCGAGATGCACGACGAGGTCGAGATCTTCGGCGCTGAGGTGTTCGTAGGCGGTGTAGTACCCCGAACTCCACGACTGGCACGACGCGAAGGCGAACCGGAGCCGCGCGGTCGGGCTGTCGAGCGCGGGCGCGGTGCGGGTGCGCCCGACCGGCGAGATCGCCGAACCGGCCCGGAACCGGTAGTAGTACCACCGATCCGGCGCCAGCCCGGCGATCTCGGGATGCACACTGTGCCCGAGCTCGCGGGTCGCCACCGCCGAGCCCCTGACCACGACTTTCGTGAATCGTTCGTCCTCGGCGACCTCGTAGTCGACGGTCACCGGGGCGACCGTCATCCCGCCGTACCCGTCGGGTGCGAGCGGATCGGGGGCGAGTCGCGTCCACAGCACCACTCCGTCCGGGGTCGGTTCGCCGGAAGCGACCCCGAGCGAGAACGGTTCGCCGAGCCGCCGTGGCGCGGCGAACCGTGCACTGCTCACCGCGGAGACCCCCACGAGAGCGGCGATCGAACCGCCGATGCCGCCGTGCAGGAGTTGTCGGCGAGACAGCGTCATCCGCTGATCCTTTCACCGCGGATCCGAACCATCCACCGATCGTGTCCGGTTCGGCGTCGCGATGCTGGTGTCAGAGCCGGAAGATCCGCGAGCCGACGGCCCACCCCGCGCTGGACCAGTTCGGACCGAAGCACGCCACGGTGCCCGCCTGGCCGACCGGCAGGTCCTGGCGGATCGTGTACGGCCCGACGGCGAAGGGCGCGATGTTGTAACCGATGCAGTCGACCTCGAGCCGGTAGGTGCCCTCACCGCCGTAACAACCACCATTGAACGCCCACGGGCCGTTCATCGATCCCTGGCAGCCGGGATCAGCGGCGGCTGTCCCCGCGGCGACACCGGTCAAGGCGACCGCGATGGCCGGAGCGGCCAAGCACATCGCTACTGCGCGAGCTGAGGTTCTCATGGGGAAGCTCCGATCATCGAGGGTCATGGGTTACATGGGATGTTTCCTCGATAGTTAGCCATGCGTTACACCTTGTCCGCGCGAGCGGCCAGGCCCAAGGCGACATCGATGAGCAGGAAAACGACCAGGCTCACGCCGATGAGCGGGAGGAACCAGCCGATGGCGACCGCCGCACCGACCAGCGGAACGGTGATCCACGGCGACGTGCGGCGCAGCACCCCACGCCGTGGCGGGACGGGCAGAGCGGCCCTGCGGGTGGGTCGACGCTGCCACCACATGCGGTAACCGAGCACGATCACGGTGACGAGGCCGATCATGATCGCGAGCAGCAGCAGCTGGTTGACCAGGCCGAACAGCAGACCCATGTGGAAGGCGATGCCCCAGTTGGTGAGCTTGGCCATCAGCGGCCAGTCGGCGAACGCCAGCCGGTCGGTGACCGTGCCGGTCGCGCCGTCGACGGCGAGCGAGTCGACGGTGTAGGTGCCGGGCAGGCGCAGTTCCTTGATGCCGAACGCCTTCTCCGGTGTCGCCGGGATGGCGATTTCGGCGCCCTGGGTGATGCCCTCGGCGCGAGCGACCTCGTACACGCGATCGAGCTGCGCGATCCGCGCCGAGGAGTCGACCGGGGCCGGGACGGTCTGCCCGCCGCTGTGGTGGTCGCCGCCCGAGGACTGGGCGGGACCGGCGGTGCCCGGCAGCTTCACACTCACCGCGGGGGTGGTCCAGCTGAGTTCTTCGCGCAGCTTCGTGACGTTCTCACCGGCATAGGTCGACCACGTCATGCCGGTGGCCGAGAGCAGCAGCACCACGGGCAGGATCCAGACGCCGATCGCGCCGTGCCAGTTCATCTTTCGACGCCTGGTCTGGGACAGATCCGGCTTGAGCAGCCACTGCGCCGAGCGCCGCTCGCGCCGCTTGCGCACCCGGTGCACCCACAGCACCAGCCCGAACAGCGCGATCACCCACAGCCACGACGCGGCCAGTTCGCTGTAGAGCCTGCCGGGTTCGCCCAGGTGCAGGCTGCGATGGAACTCGCTGAGCCAGGTGCGCAGCGGCAGCGCGCCACCACTTCCGTAGACCACGGACTCGCCGACCGGCTGGGCGGTGTGCGGGTCGACGAACACCGACAGCCGCTCGGAATCGCCGAGCGCCGGATCGTTGAACAGGATGCGCGTGGTGTCGCCCTCGTTCGGGGCGGGGGCGACCGCGACCAGGGTGAGGTCGGGGCGCGCCGCGACTGCCGCGCCGACCTGGGCGGACAGGGCCTGGTCGGGCCCGGTGGTGTCGACCTGCAACAGATCGCGCGAGACGAACCCTTCGATCGTCGGCGCGATCGCGTACAGCGCGCCGGTGAGCGCGGCGATCAGGATGAACGGGGCGACGAAGAACCCCGCGTAGAAGTGCAGGCGCAGGGCCAGCGGAGACAGGCGTAAGCCCCGGCGTGCGCCGGAACGGGGACTGTCACCGGGGATCGGTGGTGCCGAGGGGGAGTTCTCCTCGGCCGGACGAGTGTCCGTGATGCTCATGCTGATTCATTTCTGGAGTACTGGAACCCGGTGCGCGCGGACAGGTCCGGCTCGGCGCCCGCATCGACGACGGCACGCGAAGGCTGTCGACCTGGTGCGGCGTGGAGCCTGCCGATCGCTGGGCGCGGATTTCGTCCGAGCGGAGCCGGACGAACACGGCCGACCGGCGGCGCACGTCGAGCGCCACGCTCACGTCGAGACAACGGGTGACGTCAGCGTGGGGAGGCGACAACGAGGCGCGCGGGTTCGACACGGGGACACCGCACGACGAGTCCGTGCACCGGGTGAGGGAAAGGTCAGAAAGGAATCGCGAGCGGGGGAGCGCGGGTTCGCAGCGACGACGTGGCGAAGATCCGCAGGATGACGCGGTCGCGGTGGGCCAGGCGCAACGGCGCCGGGTCGGGGATGCGGGGAGTGCGGTAGCGCAGCGGCAGGATGCGTGCCAGCACAGCGCCGCCGACCCGGTATGCGGCCTCGGCGCCCACGATGACGACGGCCGCGAGCAGCGCGGCGACGGTGTGGGCGGTGAGCATGCCGAGTCCGAGCGAATCGTCAGCCGAGTGCGAGTGCCCCGACCAGCTCATCGTGGTGTGGCCGACCAGCTGACCACCCAGCAGCACCGCCGCCAAACCCAGCGCGCCGTGACGCAGTGGTCCGATCCCGGCGACCAGTGCGCCGACAACCGCCGAGGCCGCGGCCAGCAACACGATCGCGGTGCTGCCCGGCAGCGCCCCACCGGCGGCCAGCCCGTGCGCGGCCAACGACAGCGCGCCCGACATCGAGCCCGCGCAGGCACCACGCAGCCGCGCGCCGACAGCACGCGACGGCGCGGACGCCTGCTCGAACCCGATGATCACGCGCTGATGATAGTCGACCGACGAGGCCCGCTCGGCGGCAATAGAGCGGGCTACGTCCAGCCGTTGTCAGTCCGTCTCGACCGGCATCTCGATCAGCGGCTTGCGCAGCAGTTTGCCGGTGGCGTTGCGGGGCAGTTCGTCGACGAAGATCACCTCGCGCGGCACCTTGTAGCGGGCCAGGTTCTCGCGGACGTATTCCTTGATCTCCTTGGCGTCGCGCTTGGACTCCGGGCCGGGCACCACGATCGCGCGCAGCCGTTTGCCGTAGTCGTGGTCGTCGACGCCGACCACCGCGGCCTCGAACACATCGGCGCGGCCCGCGATGAGGTTCTCCACTTCCAGCGGGAAGACGTTCTCGCCGCCGGAGACGATCATGTCGTCGTCGCGGCCGTCGATGTAGAGCAGACCGTCGGCATCGAAATGGCCGACGTCACCGCTCGACATCATGCCGTCGACCATTTCCTTGGTCCGGCCGTCGGTGTACCCGGTGAACGCGAACCCGTTGTCCACGAAGATCGTTCCGGTGACATTCGGGGCGGTGATCGGCTTGCGGTTCTCGTCGAGCAGCACGATCCGGATGCCGACGGGCGCCTTGCCCGCCGTGGTCGGCGCCTTGCGCAGATCCTCCGGGGTGGCCACGGTCATCACCGCGCATTCGGTGGAGCCGTAGAGGTTGTAGAGCGAATCACCGAAGTAGTCGAGGGTGCGGGTGACCACGTCGGGGGCGATCGCCGAGCCCGCGGCGAAGATGACCTTCATCGTCGACGGGTCGTACTTCGCCAGCACCTGCTCGTCCAGATCGAGGATGCGCTGCAGCATCGTCGGCACCACGACCAGCGAATCCGCCTTGTACTTCACCACATTGGCGAGCGTCTGCTCCGGGTCGAACCGGCGCTGCTGGAAGATGACCCGGTTTCCCAGGGCGAGCCCGAGGGTGAACTGCGACAGGCCGGTGCCGTGGAAGATCGGCGCCGCCATGATCATGGTGCCGTTGTTGGGCAGCGGCACCCGATCCACGAACTGCGCCGACGCGAACGGGCTCACCTTGTCGCGCGGTGCGCCCTTGGGTGTGCCGGTGGTGCCGCTGGTCAGGATCACCATGCCGCCGGGCTTGCTCGGTGCGGTGATCGCGGCGGTCGAACGATCCGCCGACAGCGATGCCACAGTCGGGATCGACGGGTCGGCGCCGTGCGCTTCGTCGACCCAGGTGAGTACCCGCGGGATGTCGGTGGGGATGGCGCTCATCAGGTCGAGGAACTCGCTGTCGTGCAGCACCGCCTTGACCTTCTCGCGCGCGGCGACATCGGCGAACTGCGGCTTGGCGAACCCGGTGTTCATCAGCACCGCGCGCACACCGAGCTTGCCCGCCGCCAGCAGGCTCAACACCATGCCGCGATGGTCGCGGGCCAGCACGGCGATCACGTCGCCCTCGCTGATCCCGCTCGCGCGCAGGCCGCGGGCGAAGGCGTTGGACTGCGCGTCGAGTTCGCCGAAGGTGATCTCACCCAGTTCGTCGACGATGGCGCCCGCCTGCGGCCTGCTCTGCGCGGCGTGCATGACGACGCCGGCGAACGGGCCGAACTTCGAGACATTGCGGAACGAACGGGCAGCGTGGTCGAGGCGCAGCGGATTGAACAGCTTGCGATCGACCATGACCTTGACGCCGAGCGCGAAGTCACCGGCACGTCGGGCGGTAGTACCTAGCGCGGGCAGAGACAGAGACATCGAACAGCCTTCCGGCAGACCGAGCCCACGCAGAACCGCAGGCCGGACCGCGTCTTCGAGATCCAGTGCTGTCGCTAACACTAGCAAGCGATCCGGCCGCGCTGTCTACTCCGTAGTAGCCAGCGCCTATCCCTGTGAGACCTCATAGTCGATGAGGGTGCGGCGCACGATCTTGCCGGTGGCGTTGCGGGGCAGTTCGTCGAGGAAGATCACCTCGCGCGGCACCTTGAACCTGGCCAGATTCGCCTTGACGTGCGCCTGGAGTTCGGCGGCGTCGAGGGTGTGACCTTCTTCGAGAACGACGAAGGCGCGCAGGCGTTTGCCGAACTCCGGATCGTCGACGCCGATCACCGCCACGTCGAAGATCTCGGGCCGCTCGACCAGCAGGTTCTCGACTTCCTGCGGGTACACGTTCTCGCCGCCGGAGACGATCATGTCGTCATCGCGGCCGTCGACCATGAGCAGCCCGGTGTCGGTGAAATGGCCCATGTCGCCGCTGGACATGAAGCCGTCGATGATCTGCTTGTGCCTGCCGTCGGTGTAGCCCTCGAACGGCGCGCCACTGCGCACGAAGATCCGGCCACGCGCGCCCGGCGTCTCGACCCGCTGATCCTGGTCGTCGTAGAGGCGGACCTCGCAGGTGATCGGCGAACGGCCGACCGTGCCCGGCGCTTCCGCCAGCTCGGCTGGGTTCGCGATGGTCGCGATGGCGACCTCGGTCGACCCGTAGAGGTTGTAGAGCACCGGTCCGAAGGCCTCGGTGGCCTTGATGCACAGCTCCGGGGTGAGCGCGGAGCCGGCGAACAGGATGACCTTCAGCGAGGACAGGTCGTATTTCGCGCGGACGTCGGCGGGCAGCTCGGTCATCCGGTGCAGCATCGTCGGCACACACACCAGCATCTCGACCTTGTGCTCGGCGATCGCGGCGAGGGTGGCCTCGGCATCGAATCGACGGCGCATGACGATCTTGTTCGACAGGATCGTGTTGACCAGCCAGGTGCCCAGACCCGTGCTGTGGAAGATCGGCGACACGATCATCGCCGTTCCGCGCTTCGGGAACGGCACGCGGTCGACGAACTGCGCGGTCGCCATCGGCGTGACCTTGGTGCGCGGTGCGCCCTTGGGCAGGCCGGTGGTGCCGCTGGTGAGGATGATGAAGCCGCCCGGCTTGCTCGGCGCGGGCAGATCCTCGGTGGAGTTGTTCGCGATGAGGTCGTCGAATGTCGTGGCGCCCGCGGGGAGTTCGGTGCCTTCGTCGACCCAGGTGAGGTAGCGCGGCAGGTCGGCGGGCAGTGCGTCGAGCAGACCGAGGAACTCGCTGTCGTGCAGCACCGCGCGCACGTTCTCGCGTGCACAGACCTCCGCGAACTGCGGTTTGGCGAAGCCGGTGTTCATCAGCGCGATGCGCGCGCCCAGCTTGCCCGCCGCGATCATCGACATGATCAGCCCGCGGTGATCGCGGGCCAGCACGGCGATGACCGTGCCCTCGCCGATGCCCGCTTCGCGTAACCCGCGGGCGATGGCGGTGGATTGCTCATCGAGCTCGCGATAGGTCAGCTCACCGCGCTCGTCCACGAGGGCCACCTGATCGGGGGCGACGCGGGCCGAATGGCGCACGAGGGTGGCCTGCGGGCCGTAGATCTTGGATTCCTTCATCGTCCGCAGGGTCTCCAGCGGCGTTTTGGGATCGGAGACTCCGCGCGCGCGCAGTACACCGATCGCCTTCACGCTTTCGAGCAGATGTGACAGGTTCACTCGACTACCTCCGCAGCTTGAATCACTCGACGCTCACCGTAGCAGTCGATGTGCTGTGCATCACAGTAGTCTAACCGGGCAATTGGGACATCTCCACAAGATCAGCGTTGGGCCGCCGCCAGCACCGCGAGGAGCGGGACCAGCCTGCCCTCCGGCACCTCGAAACGGCCCAATCCCGCGGTCTGCAACCAGCCGACGGCGGCCAGCTGGCGCAAGTGCTGGTAGATCTCGGGTGAGGTGCCCAGTTCCGCGATGGCGGCGAGATCGGCGGCGGTTCTGCGCCCGTAGACGATTTCCTGAAGTAGCCGCAGCCGCACCGGATCGGCCAGCGCAGCAAGGCAATTGGCCGCCTCGATGGTCCAGACATCACCGACGATGGCATCGGTGGGGTACTGGGCCTGCCAATCGAAGCGCTCACCGGTGGGCAGTTGCAACGCGCCCGCCAGCAGCACGCCGCCGGTGCGTTTTCCGGCATCGGCGAATTCCTGCCGCAGGCGCGCCACCGCCCACGGCAGCTGCGCGTGCTCGGGCTGCGCGCTCTCCAGCGCGGCAACGCGGCGTTCCAGTTCTTCGAGTCGGTCGACCAGATCCTCCACGCCGGTCAACCTACGCCACACCGAAGCTGTTGCGCTGCTTCACCGAAACGACAACGCACCCCGGACCGCGTGGACCCGGGGTGCGCAGTGGACGAACGTCAGCGCGTGACAGCACCGAACGAGGGCTGCTGGATGGTGCCGAGCTGGTAGGCGAACCCGTCCGGGTGCGCCTCGTCGACCGGCACCGGCCAGCGGTGCCACAGGTTGCCGTACACCGCCGCCACGACCAGCCCGGCGCCGGTGTTCAGCGACGCCGTGCGGATGGTGGTGTCGACCGGCACGTCCTGGTGTTCGCTCAGGACCGCGGTGCCGCT
Source organism: Nocardia sp. NPDC056952 (assembly GCF_042674185.1). NCBI lineage: Bacteria > Bacillati > Actinomycetota > Actinomycetes > Mycobacteriales > Nocardiaceae > Nocardia > Nocardia sp. NPDC056952. The sequence goes on from NZ_JBHURA010000005.1 coordinate 248,524, forward strand.
CTGCCCGCTGGACAGATTCAGCCACATGACCTCGAGCTTGGCGTTGCCCTGGTTGGGCGAGATGGTGCCGGGCCCGCCGAAGAAGCCGAGGCGGAAGCCGTCGATATCGAGGGCGATACCAGAGCCGTACACCCCTGGCCCGCCACCGTTCTGGCCGATATCGGAGGTCGCCGGGATCTGGAACGGCTGCGCGGGCAGCGCGACATCGACCGTGCCGTCGGCGGTGAGCTTGTCGAGGGCGGCGAGTGCGCCCGGATTGTTCGCCACCGACGTACGCAGCTGCGAGACGGCCGCGGCCACGTCGACAGTCTGTGTCGCCGGTTCCGCGACCGCGGGGCCCGCGAAGACGATGGCGACGGCGGCCGAGGTGACGGCTACCGCGGTGGTGAAGCGACGCATGAAACTCAGATGATGCATAACCAGCTCTCCTCGAGTGTTCCTGGTACTGCTTTCCCTGGTAATTCGTCCGCTGTGCGAGTCGGCCGGGCTATCAGTCGCCGACCACCTGTGCACGGTACCGACAGCCGATGTGGGATCTGTCACTACCCCGGGGAAAGCCGAGTTCAGGACCTCGCGGGTCGGTTACGGCATGTTCGCGATCTCTACCTTGTAGCCCCGATAGAGCTCGGGTTTGGCAGTGAGGACCGGCATGTCTAGATTCTGCGCGGTGAACACCACGGGCGCGATCAGCGGCCAGTCGAGATGGTCGTCGACGATCGGCACGGTGGTGCCGATGCGGATCGCGGTGGGGGCGTCGAGTTCGGCCCAGCGCACGGCGACGCGATTGTCGAGCAGGCGGCCGAGTTCGTCGATGTTGTCGACGGCGCGCATCGCGGCCATCAGGCTCACGGTGGGCACCACCAGGATTCGGCGCTGCTGGGTGAACTGACGCATGATCACCTGCCCGAACAGCGGCGACAACGCCAGCGAGGTGAGCGCGGTGTGGTCGGCGACGCTCACTGGCGACTGTCCAGCGCGCCCATCAGCTTGCTCAGTTTGGCTTCCGCCTCGGCGATGTCTTCCGCCGAATGCTGGGTGATCCTGGCGTCGAGCTTGCCCAGGATCTGCTCACGCAGATCGTCGTTGAAGTACGCGGGAGGCAGTGCCCCGTGCCGCAACACCTCAGCGGGTACCACCGCGACCAATTCTTTCCCCTCCCGCGTCACGATCACGGGCCGTCCGCTCGCGGACACCCCGTCGAAAACACTACCCAGCTGACCACGTAACTCGGTCAGCGGCACACTGTCGTAATCGGCCATAGTCAACTGTACATCGCTGTGTACAGTCGCGCCGACCGATCGCTCAGGCGACCTTGCGGGCAGGTTCGCTGCGGTAGCGGGTAACCGGGCCGTCGATGCCGAGCAGGCGCCAGGTCAGCTTGGCGACCGGGTTCATCAGCCCGCTGTTGGTGGCGAGGGCACGCACATCGCCGAAGATATTGCGCATCGTGGTCTGCGATTCCTCGCTGCTCCAGTACGCGTCGCGCATGACCTCCGCCGGAATGTCGAACTTCTCGACGAATTCCTTGGGCGGGGTCATGATCATGTCGAGCATCACCCGCATGGCGATCGGGAAGGCCACGGAGAGAACCGATTTCGTGATCGGGTTCATGCCGGGCACGTTGCGGCGCAGATATTCGTGGGCGAAGGAGATGTGCCGGGCTTCCTCGGCCACGTGGATCTGCATCACCCGCTGCACCATCGGGTGCAGATCGACGCCGGCGCGCAGCAGCGACTTCTGCAGGTGATCGATCGGCTCCTCGCCGCCGAGGATCATCGTGAAGAACAGTTCGGGGAAGTACTTCACCGCGGGCCAGATGGCCATCGTCAGCTTGCGATCGATGGTGCCCATGCCGATCACATCGCGGTAGCCGATGCGGTTGATCATCTCCTGGAACATCATCGTGTGGTTGCACTCTTCGGCAGCCTCGTGGGTGATGTACCGGAATTCCGGGTCGCCGTTGGGGACCGACACCAGGTACTGCATCAGCCCGCGGATCAGCAGCTGCTCGAAATCCAGGCCCACCTTGGCGATGCCGGCCTGGCGCCACATGCCGATGGCGATCTGCTTCTCGATCGGCTGGGCCTTGTACCAGGGGTGACGGCCCAGCGGGTCCTCTTCGGGCATGATCCAGCGCGGATCGTCGCTGTGCACGGCGAACTCGGGGGATTCCCAGTCGATGTCGACGTAGGGGTCGAAGTGCCGGTTGACCGAACCTTCGGACAGGTTGCGCAGGATCTCGTGGTATTCGGGATCGGTGGCGGTGTTCTTGATTGTCGACAGCATCAGCGGTGTCTCCTTTTGGTGTGGCGCGACTCCTACGTTATATGAGACTCGGAGTCCCACACAACCCCTCTGGTGGTCGGGTTCGTCCTTGCGGCGCGATCTACCAGCGCCGACGTACGATGAAACGTCGCAGGACACGCCGAACGGTTGATCAATCAGCCAGTGCACCTGGCTGTGAACGGGCGGGGCCCACGGGGTCGCGCACCGAGAGAGCGAGGATCCGATGGCACGTTCGACTCCCGCCAAGGCCGTCTGGCCTGCCCTACGCGTCGACTCCTGGTCCGACACGCGCGACACCCTGCACATGTGGTCGCAGATCATCGGCAAGCTGACCATGGCGGGCACTCCGCTGGTGAACCACTGGTGGAACGTCACGTTCGCGGTCAGCGCGCGCGGGATGACGACCGGCGCGATTTCCGTCGACGGCCGCCTGCTCGACATCGAATTCGACTTCGTCGACCACGAACTCGTCCTGCGCAGCAGCGACGGACGCCGCGCCACGATCGCCCTGCGCCCGCGCACGGTCGCCGACTTCTACGCCGAACTCGGCCATGTGCTCGGCCGGCTGGACATCGTCGTCGATATCGAAGCCTCACCCAACGAGGTCGACCCGGCCATCCCCTTCGCCGAGGACACCACCCACCACTCCTATGACGCCGACGCCGTCCACCTGTTCTGGCAACAGCTCGTCCAGATCGAGCGGGTATTCCAGCTCTGGCGTGCCGGGTTCGCCGGGAAATCCAGTCCGGTGCAATTCTTCTGGGGTTCCTTCGACCTGGCCTGCACCCGCTTCTCCGGCCGCCCCGCGCCCCTGCACCCCGGCGGCGCCCCCAACTGCGCCGACTGGGTGATGGAGGAGGCCTACTCCCGCGAATGCGCGAGCGCGGGCTTCTGGCCCGGTGGCACCGAAGGCACCTTCTACGCCTATTCCTACCCGGCTCCGGATGGATACTCCGCTCGTCCCGCAGGTCCCGACGGCGCCCAGTGGGACACCACCCTCGGCGAATTCGTCCTCCCGTACGACGTGGTCCGCAATTCCCCCGACCCCGACGCCACCCTCCTACACTTCCTCGATACCACCTACGCCTCCGCGGCCGACCTGGCCCACTGGGACCGCCCGCTCCTCGAAGTCGATCCGCACCGCCTCGATCGCCGACTCCACGTCGACGACACGACGGCGCTCTGACCGATCCCCACCCGGCGCGACATCACATCTCCCGCAACAGTTCTGTCAGCAGCGCTGGGTCGACCCGATAGGGCGTGTTGAACCCGAGCCGTCCGACGATTCCGTCGTAGCGCTCGTGCAGTTGCGCCGCCGCGCGGGCGGGGTCGGTGGCTGTGATCGCGACGGCGTCGAGGAAATCGTCGTCGACGAGGTCGGCCATCCGATCCCATTCCCCGTTCTTGGACATCGCTTTCAGGCGGGGTCCGAGTTCGGCTCGATCGTGCAATTGGAGAATCGGCCAGTAGGCCGGTGTCGATCCGTAGAACGCCAGCTGCTTTCGGACGGCCTGCCTGGCCGCGGCGAGCTCGCTGACGGATCTGCCGGTCGCGACCATCGCCGAATGGTGGATCACGATGTCGTCCACGGGTTTCCGTGCGCGCGCCGCACCGTGCGCCAGGGCGGGCAGGGTCACCTCGCGCAGAAATCTCGGCGTGCAGAACGGGTGCGACATGAATCCGTCGGCGACCTCGCCCGCCACCGCGGTCATGCCCGGACCTACCCCGGCGAGATAGATCGGCGGCGGTCCGAACCCGGCCACCTCGTCGGCCGCGGGGCGAAACAGTGGCGGCATCAGGGTGTGCTGATAGAACTCGCCCTGGTAATCGAGCCGCCCGCCCTGCTCCCAGCTCGCCCAGATGGCACGCACCGCCAGCACCATGTCGCGCATCCGGTCAGCTGGTCGGCTCCACGGCATCGAGTAGCGCCGGGTGATGTGCGCGCGGATCTGGCTCCCGAGACCGAGGACGAACCGACCACGGGAAAAGGCCTGGAGATCCCAGGCGATGGTGGCGAGCAACAGCGGATTGCGGGCGAACGCCACCGCGATCGAGGTACCGAGCTCGACCCGCTCGGTGTGTTCGGCGGCGAGCAACAGCGGCAGAAACGGGTCGTGCGCGCCTTCGAACGTCCAGATGCCCGCGTACCCCGCGGCCTCCGCGGCGGCGGCATCCTTGCCCATCGTGGCGAGCCCGCCGGTCAGCGTTGTGTCGATCTTCAAAACGCGCGTCCCATCACTGTCGTGTGCCGTCCAGCGGTGTTCGTGCCGGCGCGGACAAGTCGACCATCAACGTATCGCCGCGCAACTGTCGATCCGGGCTGATCCGGCAAACGCCGACGACACCGGCACGACCGGCCCGCGGATCAGACCGGGACACCGCCGTAGGTCCTGCGGTGCTTGGCCTCGAGAAAGGACAGCGCACCGAAGGCGATGAGGCCGAGCGCGATCAGCATGAGTAGCCAGGGGCCGAAGGGGTTTCCGGCGAAATCGTGCAGGACCGCGTCGACACCCTTGGCGGCCGCGGCGTCGTAGTTCACCGCCGCCACCATGGCGGCGAAACCGATCCCGATCACGACGGCGCCCCGGGCGAGATAGCCGACGCGACCCAGCCAGATCGCGGCCTGCCGCATACCGTGCGTCATCCAGCCCATCCGGAGGTCATCGGCGAAGTCCAGGCGCAGACCGCGCACCGTCTGCCAGATACCGAAGGCCAGGACGGCGATACCGATCAGCAGCACGACCACCTGCCCGCCCTCCCAGCTCAGGACGCGACCGGTCAGATCGCGGGCGACCGCATCGCTCGGCGTCGGCGCCCGGCCGTGCATCACGAACCGCAGGGTGCTCCAGAAGGCCAGGGCGTAAACGATTCCGGAGATCACGGCGTAGGCGCGGTGTCCGCCGGAATAGGTCCGCCGCGCACCGGCCACCTGCACCACGCGCCACACGACGAGCGCGGCGAAACCGAACACGAGGATCCACAGCAACAGATAGCCCAGCGGTTTCGCGGCGATCGCGGCCAGTGCTCCGCCGCCGTCGGGCTCGTGCTCGGCCGATCCGATCGCCAGCAGGAAAGCGAGAATGCCGAGCACGATGTAGGCGACGCCACGCGCCACGAAACCGAAACGGGCGGCAGCCTCCACTCCGCCGGAACCGGCTGACCTGCGCGGCGCCCGGTCATAGGTGCGGCGCCCCCAGCCCCGGTTTCGGTTGGAGCGCCACGTCCTTCGCCGATCGGTCCCGACCCGATCACGTCGCCGATATCTGTTCGCATTGCGAAATATGCTCATGGTGTTCCCTATCTCTTCAGCTGCGGGAATGCCCGCACCGTGGGGTTCAAACACCATGAAGAGATTTTCGACGCAGCGAGATCTACTGCCGGGCAACGGAATGCGTCGAAAACAAGAAATCCGGTGCGAGTCAGCAAGTCGACTCGCACCGGATTTCGTTGTCTACCAGGTCACTTCAGTTCGGAGCTGGTCTTTCCGAGCACGCGGCGAGCCACGATCAGCTGCTGGATCTGCTGGGTGCCTTCGAAGATGTCGAGGATCTTCGAGTCGCGGGCCCACTTCTCGAGCAGGGTGCGCTGGGAGTAGCCGATGGTGCCGGCCAGCTCCACTGCCTTGAGGGTGACGTCGGTGCCGGTGCGACCCGCCTTGGCCTTGGACATCGAGGCCTCGAGGGAGTTCGGCTTCTTGTTGTCGGCCATCCAGGCGGCGCGCAGGGAGAGCAGGTAGGCCGATTCGTAGTCGGCTTCCATGCGCAGGAACTCGGCGGCCGCCGCTGACTGGTTCATCGCGGGGGTGTCGTAGGAGATCTCGACCCCGGCCTCGGTGAGGACGGTACGCAGTTCCTCGAGCGCGGCGCGGGTGACGCCGACGGCCATGGCCGCCACGAGGGGACGGGTGTTGTCGAAGGTCTGCATGACCCCGGCAAAGCCCTTCTCCACGTTGACTTCCGGCGAACCGAGGATGTTGTCGGCGGGGATGCGGCAGTCCTGCAGCAGCAGCACCGCGGTGTCGGAGGCCTTGATGCCGAGCTTGTGCTCGAGCCGCGCCACCGACAGGCCCGGAGCGTCGCGCGGGACGACGAAGGACTTGATCGCGGCGCGACCGAGGCTCTTGTCGACCGAAGCCCACACCACGATGTGGGTGGCGCGCTCACCGCAGGTGACGAAGATCTTCTCGCCGTTGAGGACCCACTCGTCACCGTCGAGGGTGGCGGTGGTGGTGACGGCGGCGGAGTCGGAACCGAAGGACGGCTCGGTGATCGCCATCGCGGCCCACACCTTGCCGAAACGCGAGAGCTGCTCGTCGGTCGCGACCGCGGCGATCGCGGCGTTGCCCAGTCCCTGGTAGGGGATGGTGAGCATCAGACCGACATCGCCCCACGAGGTCTCGAGGGCGTTGAGCAGCGCGGACATGTTGCCGCCGTTGGCATTCGCGGTCAGGTCCGCGGCGGTCTCGTCGTTACGGCCGCCCGCGGCGCCACCGATCTTCTGGGTGCCGGAATCGGCGAGCCCTTCGATCATGGCGGCCATCGTGTCGAGCTCGACCGGGTACTCGTGCTCGGCGAGGTCGTACTTGCGGGAAATGGGACGGAAGATCTGCGAGGCGACCTGGTGGGCCTGGTTGGCGCTCGCCTTCAGCTTCTTGGGGAGTTCGAGATTGATCATGAGGGGGCTCCTGGAAGGTGAGAAACGGGCCTAGACCAGCACGATGCCTTCGGCGACACCGACGGAACGAAGGTCGCGGTACCACCGCTCGACCGGGTGTTCCTTGGTGAAGCCGTGGCCGCCGAGCAGCTGCACGCCGTCCAGGCCGATCTGCATGCCCTTGTCGGTGGCCAGCTTGCGCGCCAGCGCCGCCTCACGGGCGAACGACAGACCCTGCTCGGCGCGCGAAGCACCACGCAGGGTGACCAGGCGCAGGCCGTCGAGCTCGATCGCCATGTTGGCGACCATGAAGGCCACCGCCTGGCGGTGCGAGATCGGCTCGCCGAACGCCTCACGCTCGTTCACGTACGGGATCACGTAGTCGAGCACGGCCTGGCCGGTGCCGATGGCCAGCGAGGCCCAACCCAGCCGGGCGAGCTGCACCGCGTCGCCGTACTCGGCGGCACGGGTCTTGGCGTCACTGTCGCCGAGGACGGCGTCGGCGCCGACGGCCACGTTGTCCAGGATCAGCCGGCCCAGGCCCGCGGCGCGCAGACCCATGCTCGGGTCGGCTTCCACCGACAGCCCGGCGGTGTCGGACTCGACGATGAACAGCGCGGGGCGCCCGTCGAGCTCGGCGGCCACGACGAACAGTTCGGCGTCGGCCGCGGCCGGGACCAGGCTCTTCACGCCGTTGAGCTTGTAGCCGCTGGGGGAGCGCACGGCCTTGGTCTGCAGCGCGAACGGGTCGAACAGGGCGCGCGGCTCATTGATCACCACGGACGCCTGCGGCACACTCTCGCCGGTGAAGGCGGGTAGGTAGGTCTGCTGCTGGGCGTCGGTGCCCCACTGCGACAGGGCGACGGTGACACCGCTCGGCGCCAGAATCGGCAGCGCCAGGCCCATGTCACCGTGCGCCAGCGCCTCGGCGACCAGGGAGTTGGTGACGGCGCCGCGCTCGGAAGCCGCGCCTTCCAGCTCCTCGGGCACGTTGATCAGGGTGATGCCGAGTTCGGCGGCGCGCTCGAGCAGGTCGCGCGGGGCCTTGGCGGCATTGTCGGCGTCGTAGGCCGCGGGACGCAGGATCTCGCCCGCGAAATCACGCACCGTCTCGACGATCATCTGCTGCTCGTCGGACGGGGTGAGATCGAAGTAGTCCTTGGTCTTGGACTCGTTGTCGACCAGACGCTTGGGCTCACCGCCACCCGCGACCTTGGCGAACGTACGAGTGGCCGCGCCCAGGGTACGGAACCCGGTCTTGGTGCCCTCGTAGGTGACGCGCTCGATCGGCTTGCGCAGGTTGTACTTGCCCGCGAGCTCCGACCCGGTAATGGTCGTCAAAGCGCGCATCGCGGCGCCCATCCAGTCCCGTTTGGGCTGGCTGAGGCCGACCGCGGACGTGTCGTTCGGACGTCGCTTCGTCGCGCTGTCTCGAGTGCTCATCATCACCTGATTTCCTCGGCTGTCGGGGTGCCTTCGACCCCACCATCTTACTCTTCGGTAAGTCTATCTTACTCCAGAGTAAGAAGTGTGCTGACCCGTCGTCGAATCGCCGGTTTCTGTCACGCTGGTCGGGTGCCCGTCATCGCGTCGGTTTTCGCGCTCGTCCTGCTGGTGACCTCGGGGCGCTACGGCTACCACCGCGACGAGCTGTACTTCCTGGCCGCGGGTCGGCGGCTGGACTGGTCTTACCCCGATCAGCCGCCGTTGTCGCCGTTTCTGGCCAGATTCATGGCTGCGGTCGATCCCGATTCGTTATGTGTCATGAGATTGCCCGCCATCGCCGCGGCGACGTTCGTCGTGGTGTGTGCCGGGCTGATGGCGGGGGAGTTGGGTGGTGGGCGTGGCGCGCGAGCGCTGGCGGCCGGTGCGGTCGCGAGTTCCGCGCTGATGATGGGCGTGGGGCGTCTGCTGGGGACGACGGTGTTCGATCTGGCGGCCTGGTCGCTGATCTGTCTGCTCGTGCTGAAGCTCGGGCGGGATCCGCGATGGTGGCTGGTGCTCGGATCGGTCGTCGGGATCGGGCTCCAGAACAAGGTACTGCTGATCGTGCCGGTCGGTGTGCTGGCCGCGACACTGGCCGCGACCGGACAGCGAAAGTTGTTCGCGACCAGGTACTTCGGGTTCGCTGTCGGCATCGCGCTGGTGTTGTGGGCGCCGTATCTGTGGTGGCAGGCCGGCAACGGGTGGCCGCAGTGGGAGCTGAGCAGAGCCATCGCCGGTGGATCGTCGGGTACCTCGGATACGCCGATCATGTTCGTGCTCTTGCAGTTCGGGCTGTTCGGGCCGCTGCTGGTTCCGCTGTGGGGGTACGGATTGTGGCGGTTGTGGAATTCGCGGTGGCGGGCGTTTGCGCTGACCTACGCGGTGCTGTTCGTGGTATTTCTCGTGACCGGCGGCAAGGCCTACTACCTCGGCGGGATGTACCCGGTGCTGCTCGCGGCGGGTGCCGTAGGTCTGTGCCGGTGGCTGGGTGAGGACCGAAAACGCTGGGCGGCAGTCACTTCGGTGCTCACGGTCAACGCGGTGATGTCGGCGGTGTTGTTCCTGCCGGTGCTGCCGGTCGCGTGGTTACGCGACTCTGCGGTCCTCGCGATCAACTACGACGCGGGCGAGACCATCGCCTGGCCCCGCTACGTCGAACAGATCGCCGCTGCCTGCCCACCCGGTGTCCCCATCCTCACCGCCAACTACGGCGAAGCGGGTGCGATCGAACACTACGGACCTGAATATGACCTGACCACACCGTATTCCGGCCACAACGCCTACTGGTGGTGGGGACCTCCGCCCGACACCGCGACAGAGGTCCTCACCGTCGGCATCGACCATCGACGACTCACCGAGCTGGGTTCGATCGTCGAACCCGCGGGTGTGCTCGACAACGGTCTCGGCATCGACAACGACGAACAGGGTGAGCCGATGTTCGTCTGCCGGAACCCGATCCGGCCGTGGTCGCAGCTGTGGCCGCAGCTGCGCACGCTCGGGTGATCGGTGGTTCGCGGGTGCTAGAGCCCGTGCCGATCGAGGAAATCGGTGAGCAGCTTCTGCCACTCGTCGGGACGCTCGACCATGACCACATGGCCTGCTTCGATTTCCGCGTATTCGGCGCCGGGTATTCCCGTGGCGAGTGCCCGCGAGTTCTCCGGATCGACGAGCAGATCGGCGGTGGTGGCGACGACGAGAGTCGGGACCGAGACAGTGGCGAGATCGGCGGTGGTGTCGACGGTTTCGATCAGGGCCGCCTGTTGGCGGGTACCGCCGGGGATCGAGCCGGCCGTCTGCCGGACCATCTCGTCGACTGTCGGTGCCGGAAGGCTGTTGACGAAATCCGTGGAGAAACCGGTGAGCAGAACCAAGCGGGCGAAGGATTCGTGCGCGCCCCGGTCGAGGAGGTCCTGCCAGGCCTGTACGGCCAACCGGGCTCGATTGTCGGGTGCGGCCAACCCGGCGGTGAGCAGCAGGCCCGTGACACGGTCGGGATGACGTGCGGCAGCGCGCACGGCCACCGCGGTGCCGAGGGAGAAACCGACGATGGTGAAGGTCGGGACACCGGCGTCGGTGGCGGCCGCTACCAGGGCATCGGCGAGGTCATCGAGCGTCAGCGCGGTGTCGTCGCCGGGGTAGTCGGGGGCGACCACGGTGTGCCCGGCCGCGAGCGCGGGGATCACGGTGCCGAAGTTGCTCTCGATCGAGCCACCCCCGCCGTGCGCGAGGAGAATGCCGGGGCCGGCGCCGTGGATGCTGGTCTGGAGCGGAATGGTTGTCATACGGGCGACGTTAGGGATTCACATGGATGTGAAGGTCAAGCCGAAGGTGCCGGTGGTCACATGCTGATCGGCGAATTGGCGCGACGCACCGGGGTCGCCACCCGGCTGCTGCGCTACTACGAAGAACAGGGTCTGCTGCATCCGCACCGCGACAGCAACGGTTACCGCAGTTATCCGGCATCGGCGGTAGCGGCGGTCGCCCGGATCAGGGAACTGCTGGCCGCGGGACTGAACACCGATGACATCGCCCTGCTCATGCCGTGCGCGGAAGACGCGGGGCCGGTCCAAGCCTGCGAGATGTCGGTGCGAATCATGGCCGACAGAACCGCCGAACTGGACCGACGCATCGCCGACCTCGACCGCCAGCGATCCCGACTCGCCGCTCAACTCGGCGCCAGCCTCGCCCACGCCGGGACGGGCTTGACGTAACCAGCACGCTTGGTGTCGTCTGCCGTCGACGCGGCGGGACCGATCGAGCTGGGCCCGCCGCGTACAAACCTTATTCGCGCACGTAGTAGCGCAGGGTCAGGTAGGCGGTGACGGCGGCGAAGACGATGCCGACGGGCGCGATCGTCAGGGCAACCACGGCGATGTCGTCGCCGGTGATGCGCGGGAAGACATTGCTGTCGAACAGCGGGCCCAGCGCCCGGTCGATCACCAGCGGCCGGGCGATCACCAGGCCGAGGATCGCGAGTACCGAACCGACGAAGGCGGCCGCGACCGCTTCCAGCAGGAACGGTAGCTGCGTATACCAGCGGGTCGCGCCCACCAGGCGCATGATGCCGACTTCCGTGCGCCGCGTGAACGCGGCGATCTGCACCATGTTCAGCACCAGCAGCATCGCGGCCAGCGCCATCACCAGCGCCAAACCGAACGCGGCATTGCGCAGCCCGTCGAACAGGCTGGTCAGCCGGTCGACGAACTCCTTGTCGTTGGCCACGATCCGCACACCCGGCCGCGTCGCGAAACTGTCGTAGATGTGCTGATACTGATCGGCGTCGGTCATCTTCACCCGCAACGAGGCAGGCAGTGGCGAGTCGGAGATGTACTGCACCATCTCCGGCTGATCCGCGAACAGCTTCTTCGCCTCTTCCAGCGCGTCGGCGCGGTTGAGGAACTGCACGCTCTCCACACCCGAGGTCTGCTTGAGGTCGGCGAGCAGCGACTTGCACGGGTCGGCGGCGCAGTCGGGATCGGTGTCGGAGACCGCGTCGTCGAGATAGAAGCGCACCTCGAGGCGGCCGATGAAGAAGTTCTCGGTCTTGTCGGCCATCCGCACCGACAGCATGCCGCCGCCGAGCATCATCAGCGACACGGCCGTGGTCAGGATCATCGCGATGGTCATCGTGAGATTGCGGCGCAGGCCGTCGACGACCTCGGTGAACAGGAAACTCAGTCGCATTATCGACCCACCCCGTAGACGCCGGTCGCTTCGTCGCGCACGAGTCTGCCGTGGTCGAGTTCCACCACCCGCCTTCGCATGGCGTCGACGATGTGATTGTCGTGGGTGGCCATCAGCACCGTGGTGCCGACGCGATTGATCCGTTCCAGCAGCGCCATGATGTCGGCGCTGGTATCCGGGTCGAGGTTGCCGGTCGGCTCGTCGGCGAGCAGGACCAGCGGCCGGTTGACGAACGCGCGCGCGATCGCGACCCGCTGCTGCTCACCACCGGACAGCTCCGACGGCAACCGCTGTCCCTTACCGCCGAGCCCGACCATGTCGAGCACCTCGGGCACCGTCCGGTCGATGAATTGGCGCCGCTTGCCGATCACCTCCAGCGCGAACGCGACGTTCTGTTCCACGGTCTTCTGCTGCAACAGCCGGAAGTCCTGGAACACGCAGCCGATCCGCTGCCGCAACTTGGGCACCTTCCGGCCGGGCAAGCGGTCGACGCGGAAATCCGCGACCCGGATCTCGCCCGATGTCGGCGCCTCTTCCTTGAGCAGGAGTCGCATGAAGGTCGACTTGCCCGAACCGGACGGGCCGATGATGAAGACGAACTCGCCTTTTTCCACATCGACGGAAACGTTGTCCAGCGCCGGTCGCGTCGAGGTCTCGTACGACTTGGTCACGTTGCGCATGGTGATCACGGGGAGCCAGTGTAACCAGCGAACCAGCCGTCTCAGCGGGACGCGGCGCGTCGATCAGGGTTGGGGGTCGGCATTCACCCAGGTCGGTACGGCGTTGAGGAACGTCGTCGGGCCCTCGGCGGCGGTATCGGTGGGTTTGACGAACAGGTACACGACAAACGTCGACAGCCACGCCGCCATCAGGATCGCTGTGGACTTACGTGGTTTCACTGATTCCCTCCTTACGCAGGGCCGCGGCGACGCGTACGCGCAGTTCGCGACCCACTTCGAATTGTTTGCCTGGCAATGTGCGGGCAACCATCCGGATGTTCATCACGTCGAGCGAGAGATCTTCGACACCCATCACCGACGGCTCGTCGAGCAACAGCGGTTTGAGGCGGCGGTCCTCGTAGGCCTTGGTGCACACCGCGTGCAGGATCTCGTTGATCTTGGTGATATCGGCCTGCGCCGACACCGGGACGTCGATCGCGGCCCGCGCCCAATCCTTGGACAGATTGGTGACTTTCACGATCTGCCCGTTGGGGACGATGATCACTTCGCCGTCGGAGTTACGCAGCGTGGTGATGCGCAGCGTCACGTCCTCGACGGTGCCCTCGGCGGGGTCGGCGGAGCCGGTGACCGAGATCTGCACCACGTCACCGAAGCCGTATTGGCGCTCGGTGATCAGGAAGAACCCGGCCAGAATGTCCTGGACGATGCGCTGCGCGCCGAAACCGAGCGCGGCACCGAGCACCGCCGCCGGCGCGACCAGACCCGTCACCGCGAAGCCCAGCCTGCGCAACACCTCCATGCCGACCAGCACGTACACGATGGTCAGCACCACCCACGTGACCACCTGTGCCAGCGCGTGACGGTGCTTGGCCGCTTCGGTGCGGACCAGGGCGTCACTGGTCTGGAAACCCGAGTCGATCTTGGTGGTCACCCGATCGCGCAGGAACGCGGCGAACCGGCCGAACAGCATCGCGCCGACGATCAGCAGGACGATTTCCAGCCCACTGGAACGCATCCAGTCGCTGATCTCGGGTCCGCTGCTGGCCGCGAGGACGTCGGTCATCGCGTCTCCTTCATGGACCTGCACAGGCACAGTTTCGGTTCGGTCGAACGCACACCAGAAAGGTTACAGGTCGGTCACGGCGTGCGGTCAAACGTGCTGAAGCGCACGGTTTGTGAGCGAACAGCTGGCTACGCGTCGTCCTGATCGCGCATGCGCCAACGGATTCCGGACTCGATGAAGCCGTCGATGTCGCCGTCGAGGACCGCGGTCGGATTGTTGACTTCGTGGTTGGTGCGCAGGTCCTTGACCATCTGGTATGGGTGCAGCACGTAGGAACGCATCTGGTTGCCCCACGACGCGCCCTCGTTGGTCTTGAGCGCGTCCATCGTGGCGCGCTCCTCCTGGCGCTTGCGCTCGAGCAGCTTGGCCTGCAGCACGCGCATGGCCGAGATCTTGTTCTGCAGCTGCGACTTCTCGTTCTGGCAGGTCACGACGATGCCGGTGGGAATGTGGGTCAGGCGCACCGCGGAGTCGGTGGTGTTGACCGACTGGCCGCCGGGGCCCGACGAGCGGTACACGTCGACCCGGATCTCGCCCTCGGGGATCTCGATGTGGTCGGTCGTCTCCACGACGGGCAGGACCTCGACCTCGGCGAAGGAGGTCTGGCGACGGCCCTGGTTGTCGAACGGGCTGATCCGGACCAGGCGGTGCGTGCCCATCTCCACCGACAGCGTGCCGTAGGCGTAGGGCGCCTTGACCGCGAAGGTGGCGCTCTTGAGGCCCGCCTCCTCGGCGTAAGAGGTGTCGTAGACCTCGACGGGGAACTTGTGCCGCTCGGCCCAACGGATGTACATGCGCATCAGCATCATCGCCCAGTCGGCGGCGTCGACGCCGCCGGCGCCGGAACGGATGTTGACCAGCGCGTCACGCTTGTCGTACTCGCCCGAGAGCAGGGTGCGCACTTCCATCGCCTCGACGTCCACGCGCAGTGCGGCGCGCTCGGCATCGGCGTCGGCGGTGGCTTCGGCGGCGGCCGCGTCCTCTTCGGCCTCGGCCAGTTCGTAGAGCACCGGCAGGTCCTCGAGCCGCTGGCGCAGATCCTCGACACGGCGCAATTCGCTCTGCGCGTGCGAGAGCTCACTGGTCACCTGCTGGGCGTGCTCCTGGTTGTTCCACAACTCGGGATCGGCGGCCTGGTGCTCGAGTTCATCGATGCGGCGGCGTAGTTCCTCGACATCGAGGACCGACTCGACCGTCTTGAGCGTGGTGTCGAGTTCTGCGAGGTCGGCGATAACGTCAGGATGCACGATGTCCTAGGCTACCGGTCCCGTCCGACACAGTGCCTATTCGGTCAGCTTGCGATGGACCGCAGGCCCCCTGGGCGGCGTCCGACCAGCTGGTCGAGGGCGTTCGCGCTGGCCTCGTCGGCCGGGAGCAGGACGTAGAGCGACTGGTCGTCGTCGATGGACAGATCCAGCGATTCGTAGGCCAGCCGCAGCGTGCCCGCCTCGGGGTGATCGATGCGGTTGATCCCGCCCGACGGCGGCAGTCCGGGCAGCGTCGCGAGGCGATCGGTGAAGGCGCTGCCCGCCGTCACGGTGAGCTCGTCGACCAGGGCGGCGACCATCGGATCGGCGCGGAACGGGCCCTGCTTGAGCGAAGCGACCAGCTTGTCGGCAGCCGATCCCCACTCGGGGTACAGCGCGCGGGCGCCTGGGTGGGTGAACACGAATCGGGCGACGTTGGCGGGCTCGCCCTGCTCGAACAGCCCCGCGGGCGCCATCAACTTCCGGTAGCCCTCGGTGCAGGCCAGGATCTCGGTGAAGCGATTGGTGATCGCGGCGGGCGCCGGTTCCAGCTGGGCGAGGATCGCCAGGATCGTCGGACGCACCGTGCGGTTGGGACCGTTCTCGGCAGCGCCACAACTGAAACCGGACACGCCTTTGCTGAGTTGATGCAGGTGAACGCGTTCGCGAGGACTCAGCCGCAACGTCTCGGCCAGCGCGGACAACACCTGAGCGGAGGGATGGCTGTCGCGGCCCTGCTCGAGCCGGATCAGATATTCCACACTGACACCCGCCAGCATCGCGACCTCGGCGCGACGTAGACCCGGCGTGCGCCTGCGTTGTCCGGCGGGCAGCCCGACCTCGGCGGGGGAGACCGCCTCGCGGCGGGTCCGCAGGAACAGCCCGAGTTCGTTGTCGCTCACCTCTTCGACGGTACCCAGCGCGGCGCCGCGCAGAGTGGCCGTGCCACTACCACTCTCAGCGTGGTCTCCCTGGGACGCTCGCGGTCCGCGAGATTTGGTCGTACCGGCTGATCGAGCCGGTACGACGAACAGGAGAACATCGTGTCCACGCTGAAGCTCGCGATCATCATCGGCAGTGTCCGTGACGGACGATTCGGCCCCGTCGTCGCGAACTGGTTCGCCCAGCAGGTCGACGACCGCTTCGAGGTCGACATCATCGACCTCGCCGACACCGCCCTGCCCGCCCTGCCCGCCGTGCCGCCCGCCCTCGACCCCGACCCGGTCCGCCCCGCCGGCATGCGCGACCTCACCGACCGCCTGGCCGCGGCCGACGCCTACGTCATCGTCACCCCCGACTACAACCGCAGCTACCCCGCCGCCCTCAAAGCCGCCATCGACTGGCACTTCACCCAGTGGGACGCCAAGGCGATCGGCTTCGTCGGCTACAGCGGCGGCTCCGGCGGACTCCTGGCCATCGAACACCTGCGCCAGGTCTTCAACGAACTCAACGCCCACACCGTGCGCCACTACGTCTCGTTCCCGCGCTACTACATGCTCTTCGACGAGACCGGCCAACTGCACGACCCGCAGGAACCCGAAGCCGCCGCCACGGCCCTGCTCGACCAGCTGCACTGGTGGACAAGTGCTCTGGTCGCAGCGAAAACAGCCCAGGTCGTGGCCTGACCGGGCGGCTTTCGCACGTTCTCACACACCCGGCCGGAGCCGCTGAGCTGGGGCGGGCAACGGCCGTGATGTTCACCGCGCCGCGAACTCGAGCGCGCCGGCTCGGCGAATACACTCCCACCGTGGCTGCCTACTCCGCTGACCTGGACCTTGCCCTGCGACTGGCCGACCAGGCCGACGCCATCTCCCTCGAGCGCTTCGGCGCCGTCGACCTCGAAGTCGACTCGAAACCGGACCTCACCCCGGTCTCGGACGCCGATCTCGCGGTAGAACAGCTGATCCGCCGCGTACTCGCCGACGAACGTCCCGCCGACGCCGTGCTCGGTGAGGAGTTCGGCGGTGACGCCGAGTTCAGCGGCAGGCAATGGGTGGTCGACCCGATCGACGGCACCAAGAACTTCGTTCGCGGCGTACCGGTGTGGGCCAGCCTGATCTCCCTGCTGGAGGACGGTGTCCCGGTGGTCGGCGTGGTGAGCGCGCCCGCACTGGGCAGGCGCTGGTGGGCCGCCGCCGGTTCGGGTGCATGGGTACAGGTCCACCCCGGAGCGCCCAAGCCGATCTCGGTATCCGCGGTCGCCGACCTCGATGCCGCGAGCCTGGCCTTCTCCAGTCTGTCCGGCTGGCACGAGCGCGGTCTGCGCGAGAAGTTCATCGACCTCACCGATGCCGTCTGGCGAGTCCGCGGTTACGGCGATTTCTTCAACTATTGCCTGGTCGCGGAGGGTGCGGTCGATATCGCGGCCGAGCCGGAGGTCTCCCTGTGGGACCTGGCCGCCCTCGACATCCTGGTCCGTGAGGCGGGTGGCGCGTTCACCTCCCTGGACGGGCGCTCCGGCCCGCACGGCGGCGACGCGATGGCCTCCAACGGCCTGCTCCAAGACGAGGTCCTCGGCCGTTTGCGCGGGTGAATCGAAGTTATCCACAGGTGCGCAACTTCGGCATCCGCCGCCGTCGGCTCCGGTCGACGGGCTGCGCGACCGGCGCTCGCTCGTAGGATGGCCCGGTGAGCAATTCCGGCGCCACAGCCCCCGATGTCGACGACTTCCCGCCCGAGGACTTCCCACCCGACGACGCGTACCCGTCCGACGGCGGGTACGTCTCCGAGCACGATTTCGCCGATACCGGCGGCTTCCACTTCGACGATCTCGCCCCGGCCACCCCGGGCCGGGTCGCGGCTCCCGATCGCGCTGAGACAGCCGACGAGGTACTACGCCGCGTCTTCGGCTACGACAGTTTCCGCGGCGACCAGGCGGCCATCGTCGAACAGGTCGTCGGCGGTGGCGACGCACTGGTACTGATGCCGACCGGTGGCGGCAAATCCCTCTGCTACCAGGTCCCCTCGCTGGTCCGCGAGGGCGTCGGCGTCGTCGTCTCACCGCTGATCGCCCTCATGCAGGACCAGGTCGACGCGCTGAGTGCCCTCGGTGTGCGGGCCGGTTTTCTCAACTCCACCCAGTCGCCGGATCAGCGGCGGACCGTGGAGGCGCAGTTCGTCTCGGGCGATCTGGACCTGCTGTACCTGGCGCCGGAACGCCTACGACTGGAAGCCACGCTGCGGCTGCTCGATCGCGGCAAGATCGCCCTGTTCGCGATCGACGAGGCGCACTGCGTGTCGCAGTGGGGCCACGACTTCCGGCCCGACTACCTCGCGCTGTCGCTGGTGCACGAACGCTGGCCCGATGTCCCGCGCATCGCGCTCACCGCGACCGCCACCGAGAAGACCGCCGCCGAGATCGTCGAACGGCTGGATCTGGGTGCCGCGAAACAGTTCATCTCCAGCTTCGACCGGCCCAACATCCAGTACCGGATCGAATCGAAGAACCGCGCCGACCGTCAGCTGCTCGACTTCATCCGCGCCGAGCATCCCGGCGATGCGGGCATCGTCTACTGCCTCTCGCGCAATTCGGTGGAGAAGACCGCGGCCATGCTCAACGAGAACGGCATCCGCGCG
Source organism: Nocardia sp. NPDC056952 (assembly GCF_042674185.1). NCBI lineage: Bacteria > Bacillati > Actinomycetota > Actinomycetes > Mycobacteriales > Nocardiaceae > Nocardia > Nocardia sp. NPDC056952. The sequence continues at coordinate 267,198 of NZ_JBHURA010000005.1, forward strand.
GTGCCCTATCACGCGGGCCTGGATTTCCGCACCCGTGCCGAGAACCAGTCCAGATTCCTGCGCGAGGACGGCCTGATCGTCGTCGCCACCATCGCCTTCGGCATGGGCATCGACAAACCCGACGTGCGCTTCGTGGCCCACCTCGACCTGCCGAAATCGGTCGAGGGGTACTACCAGGAGACCGGCCGCGCGGGTCGCGACGGCCTGCCGTCGACAGCCTGGATGGTCTACGGCCTCAATGATGTTGTGCAGCAACGCAAGATGATCGACTCCAGCGAGGGCGACGCGGCACATCGCAGACAGCTGCAACTGCACCTCGATGCCATGCTCGCCCTGTGCGAGACCGTCGGCTGCCGTCGCGCGCGGCTGCTCAACTATTTCGGTCAGACCGGTGGCGCCTGCGGCAACTGCGATGTGTGCCTGAACCCGCCCGAGACCTGGGACGGCACGGTGCCCGCGCAGAAGCTGCTGTCCACGGTGCTGCGGCTCAAACGCGAACGCGGACAATCGTTCGGCGCGGGCCACCTCGTCGATATCCTGCTCGGCAAGACCAACCAGAAGATCACCCAGCATCGGCACAACGAGCTGTCGGTGTTCGGCATCGGCACCGATCTGCGCGATACCGAATGGCGCGGGGTGGTGCGGCAGCTGCTCGCGGGCGGCCTGCTGGCGGTACAGGGCGAGTACGGTGTCCTCGCACTGACCGACGAGAGCAACGAGGTGCTGTTCGAGGGCAGGAAGGTGCCGATGCGGCGCGAGCCCGAACGCGCCGCCCGCCCCGCGCGCAGCGCGAAATCGGCCAAGGCGACAGCCGACCTGCCCGCAGCGGACGTCGGAGTGTTCGAGCGCCTGCGGGCCTGGCGTGCCGCGACGGCGAAGGAACAGGGCGTGCCCGCCTACGTGGTGTTCCACGACGCCACCCTGCGCGAGATCGCCGCGCGCAAACCCGCCGACCTCGCCGCGCTCGGCACCGTCGCCGGCGTCGGCGAGAACAAGTTGGCTCGCTACGGCGAGGGGGTGCTGACCACACTGGCCGGGGAGTAGCGGTGCACCTGCGCCTCCCCGCCCAGCAGGGGGTACACGCGCGGCGGCGAGGAACCCGCACCGAATCGGACGACGCCGAGTTACTGTCGAGTCATGGCGAACGGTGAAGGCTCGGACGACGATACGTCGGGCAGCAGCCCGAGTGCGGGAGCCGATACTCCGACCCCCCCGATGCCGCACCGCCACATCGACCCGGTCGTCGCACCCACCCTCCTCGGCGCCCACCACGGCGCGATCCACCGCGGCAGGCCACGCTGGTCGACCCTCGCGCTGATCGCCATCTTCACCGCCGCCTTGGTCCTCTACCTCGTACTGAGCCCCGGCTGACGTTCCGCCGCCGCCGCCCGATCGGCCGAGTTCGACAACGTCCCAGACACCGCTGCCGGATCCAGTGCTGTGTCACTGACGGCCGTGTTCCAGCGATCGCCCTCGCTGCCCGCCGATCGATCGTGTGCTCGCCAAGTCCTCGTATGCCCCGGCGTCCGATTCCGGAAATTTTGCGATGCCACGCACCAGCGGTGGCCGACATACGCATGTGAGTTGTCGTAGCCGCAGGTCAAAGGGATACCTGACGTCGACGACCCGGCGCACCGTTGCCGAGCGGGACCGATCACGGAGATCGGCCCGAGCTCGAGGAGGCGACGGCAATGGTGCGGTGGACTTGGGGCAAGCGTGTGGTGTGCGCGGCGATAGCGGTCACGGGATTGGCCTGCGTGCCGGTACCCGCCGGTGCCGACTTTCCGGCCCCACCCGGTCTCGACTTCGCGCGGGCGCTGGGCACACCGACCCTGCCCGGCATCTACGGCCCCGACACCGCCGTCGTGGTCCTCGGCTACGGCCTGACCCCGGAGGGCACGATGCGCGAGGAACTCGTGCGACGACTGCGCGCGGGCCTGGCCCAAGCCGTCTTCGCGCCGTGGTCGCCGATCATCGTCACCGGCGGCAACCCGCAAGCCGGTCTGTCCGAAGCCGACGCCATGGCCGAGTGGCTGATCGGCGCCGGCATCGACGAGAGCCGGATCCTGCGCGAATCCGAGGCCGACTCGACGGTGGCCAACGCTCGCAACACTGCGGCAGTGCTCGCCGACAAGGGCTTGCGCTCGGTCGTTCTGGTCACCTCCGAGGACCACATCGCCCGGGCCAGAGGCGCATTCGCCGACGCGGGCGTCCTGGTTGTCGGCGACCTCACGCCCGACCGCGCCCAGTGGGATTCGGTGCCACTGCACGTCGGCAGCTTCGGCCCCGCACCGCTGTGACCGATCATCGCCGCACGTCGGCAGTTGTGATGAGTAGTCGCGGAAATCTCGGCAATAACCCCGAGAACCCACCCTTCGCCTCGTAGCGTCGACCCATGACGCTCCACCTGTCCGACAGCGACATCCTCGCCGAGCTCGAGCCGACGGCCGAAGCCAATCTCAACGACCACCTGTCCAAGGCCAAGATGTGGCACCCCCACGACTACGTGCCGTGGGACGAGGGCCGCAACTTCGCGGCCATGGGCGGCGACGACTGGGATCCCGAGCAGTCGCGACTGAGCGAGGTCGCCAAGGCGGCGATGATCACCAACCTGCTCACCGAGGACAACCTGCCCTCCTACCACCGCGAACTCGCCGACACCTTCGGCTTCGACAACGCCTGGGGTACCTGGGTCGGCCGGTGGACCGCCGAGGAGAACCGCCACGGCATCGTTTTGCGTGACTACCTCGTCGTGACCCGCGCCGTTGACCCGGTCGCGCTCGAAGAGGCCAGGATGTCGCACATGACCGCGGGCATCGCCAAGCCGGAGAAGGGTTCGCAGTTCCTCAAGGGCGTCGCCTACGTCACGTTGCAGGAGCTCGCGACCAGAATCAGCCACCGCAACACCGGCGCGCTGTGCAACGACCCGGTCGCCGATCGCATGCTGGCCCGGATCGCGGCCGACGAGAACCTGCACATGATCTTCTACCGCAAGCTCTGCGCGGCGGCCCTCGACCTCACCCCCGACGAGGCCATGCGGGCCATCACCGACGTGATCCTGCGTTTCCAGATGCCCGGCCTCAACCAGCCCAACTTCCGCCGCAACGCGGTGCTGCTCGCCAAGCACGGCGTGTACGACCTGCGCCAGCACCTCGATGTCGTCTTGCGCCCGACCCTGCGGATCTGGCGAATCTTCGAGCGCACCGATTTCGGTCCCGAAGGCGAGATCGCCCGCGACGAGCTGCACACCTACCTGCTCGACCTCGAGGTCAAGGCGGCCCGTTTCGAGGAGCAGCGCGACCGCGCACTGGCCAGGGCGGCCGCCCGGGTCTGAGTCAGCCATGGAATAAAGCGCTGGCGCCGTCACTTACAGTTGACCGTTATGAAGGAAAAGGGGCGCAAGGTCATCGCGACCAACCGCCGGGCGCGGCACAACTACACGATCCTCGACACCTATGAGGCGGGGATCGCGCTGGTCGGCACCGAGGTGAAGAGCCTGCGTGAGGGCAAGGCCTCGCTGGTCGACGCCTTCGCGACCGTCGACCACGGTGAGGTCTGGTTGCGCGGGTTGCACATCCCGGAGTTCAGCCACGGCACCTGGACCAATCATTCGCCGCGCCGCACCCGCAAGCTGCTGCTGCACAAGCGTGAGATCGAGCACCTGGTCGGCAAGTCGCGCGAGGGCAACCAGACGCTGGTGCCGTTGTCGATGTACTTCTCCGACGGCAAGGTGAAAGTGGAGCTCGCCCTCGCCAAGGGCAAGCAGGACTACGACAAGCGTCAGGATCTGGCCCGCAAGCAGGCCGAGCGCGAGGTCACCCGTGAAGTAGGTCGGCGGGTCAAAGGCATGCGTTGATCTCCGTAGTGCTGGCCCTCGTCGCGGCGGCGGGCTACGGAGTCAGCGACTTCTTCGGCGGGATCGCCGCGCGCAGGGTCACGGCGCTGCGTGTGGTTGTGGTGTCGTACCCGTTTTCCGTGCTGCTGGTCTTGCTGATCGCGCCGCTGGTGGGCGGGCATGCCGACACCGCGTCGGTGCTGTGGGGTCTGGCCGCCGGTGTGGCCAGCGGCTTGGCGGTGTGGTGGTTCTACGCCGCGCTCGCCGACGGTCCGATGTCGGTGGTGTCGCCGCTGACCGCGGTGCTGGTCGCGGGGATACCGGTCATCGCCGGGTTCTTTCTCGGCGAACGGCCCGGCTCGATCGCGATCGCGGGCATCGCCGTGGCCCTGGTCGCGGTGGTGCTCGTGAGCCGGGAGGCACCCGACGAAACCACCGAGGAAATCACCGGCGGCAGGCAACTGCGTTTCACCCGCAGGGTCGCGCTCCTCACGATCGGGTCGGGCGCCGCGTTCGGTTTCGCGTTCTACTTCCTGCACGAAACGAGCGCGAGCGCCGGACTGTGGCCCCTGCTCGCCCAGCGGGTGGCGGCCACCGCGGTCGTGTGGACATCGGCGCTGGCGGCAGGCGAATTCCGCGGACTGCACGGTGAACCCTTGCGCTTGGCCCTGGCGGTCGGCGTGCTCGATGTGATCGCCAATGCCGCGCTGCTCTACGCCTTCCACGGCGCGATGCTGTCGGTGGTGAGCGTGATCGGCTCGCTGTATCCGGCGGCGACCGTGCTGCTGGCGATGGTCCTGCTCGGCGAACGCATCAGCGCCACCCAGAAGGTCGGTATGGTGCTCGCGCTCACGGCGGTCGCCATGATCGCCGCGAGCTGATTCCCTACAACCGGGTGCAGGGCTCGTGCAGGTTCAGCCGACCCAGCGTCTTGCCCTGATAGCCGACACTCACCGCTCTGGCGCCCATCGGCGCCTCCCGGTCCGGTTCGAACACCGCCGACCACTCCGTCTCCAGATCCGGTTCGGCCGCACCCGCCGGGTGGATCACGACCATGCCCTCACCGTCGGGTTTCATCGCGCCGACGCTGCGCCGCAGGCCGGCGCGGGTGAGTTCGCCGTTCGCCGCCGCCGCGGTGAGCAGGGCTTTGAGTGGATAGGTGATCGCCCAGCCCAGCGAATAGCCGAAGTTAGCCGGTTCGCCGGTGATCGCGTCGCGGGCGTGCTTGGCGCCCACGCTGTCGCCGGCCCAGCTGTCGACCGGGGTCGTGTAGTTGTAGAGCGCGGTCAGCGCCGGCGCGGCCGCCGATTGCAGCAGTGCCGCGTTCCAGGTGGGCAGCGAACCGAGGAATCGCCCGGTGAAACCCGACTTCACGAGCTTGCCCACGATCTCCGCGGTCTCGGCGGGTCCGGTGGCCAGCATCACCAGGTCCGGCGCCGCGGCCAGGATCTCCGCCACGGGCCCGTCCTGGTTGCCGACCTCGGCATTGGGTCCGGTGTCGATGCGATCGGCGATGGTGGCGTCGTTGGCCAGCGCCCACTTCAGCGCGCCGCTGGCGTAGTCGCCGCCGTAGTTGCCGCGATAGGCGACCACGGCGATATTGCGCGGCGCGTAATGGGTTTCGGCGAACCAGTCGAGGCCGGTCACCGCTTCGGTGCAGTAGGAGTAGCCCGCGCTGAGCACCAGATTGCGGTCGGCGCTGCGATAGTTCCAGCCCGACCACTGGGTGGCCGCGGTGCTCACCATGTCGTCGGCGTCCATCTGGTTGAGCATCGCGACGGTCTGCGCGGTCCCGAAACTCATCGACAACGCGAGCACGTTCGGCTCGATCTCCTCGTACGCGCTGCGATGGGTGCGCGGATCGTAGGAGGTGTTGCGGGTGTAGGTGCTGATGTCGATGTCGTAGCCGCCGATGCCGCCCGCCGCGTTCACCTGCTTCCAGAACGCCACCTGACCGTCGTTCATCGAGGCACCGAGCGGGGTGAACGGCCCGTTCGCCAGATCCGAGAGCACCCCGAGATAGATGCAGCCGTTATCGGTGTTCGGAGAACCGGGACAGGGCGTGCTGGTGACGCCCGGCGCGGCGGTGGACTCGCCCGACGAGCAGGCCGCGGCCAGCACGAGACTCGCAACAGCCGGGATCGCCGCGAATCGGCGCAGTCCACGGTGACTGGTGAATGCCATGAGATAACTCCTTGCTCCAGTCGCCCAGGACATTTGACCGTTCCGGGGCGGCCGAACGAGAACAGTACCCGTCACCACCGGCGGCCCCACCCGGATTCGCCGAGGCCATCTGGCGGGGTTCGCTACAAGATCACTCAGGCGACACCGCGAGCTGGCAGAAATAATGGGAAGATCTCACGCCGCGCCGGTGTTAATATGACTAGCCCGCACGGTGCGGGCACGTACGGGGCTGAACGGTTTCGACTGCGTACGTTGATTCAGGGGAAGCGTGTCGGTGCAGGCAAGAGACCACCGTAAGCGTCGCTGCAACCAATTAAGCGCCGATTCCAATCAGCGCGAGTACGCCCTCGCTGCCTAAGTAGCCAGGTCGTCTCTGTCAGTCCGGGTTCGTCCCTCGACCCGGGTACTGGCATCAGCTAGAGGGAATTACCGTTCGGCTCGGTCGCGGAGTCGGATGGGACATCTAACAGCGACTGGGATCGTCATCCAGGCTTGTTCGCGAGACTTGGAGATCCGAGCAGAGACACAGCGAACTGCACACGGAGAAGCCCTGAAGACGCGGCGGAGGACCCGGGTTCGATTCCCGGCAGCTCCACCAAGAGTCTCTGGCCTGTTAATGCAGGTCAGAGACTTTTTTTATGCGCTGAGTACGGGCAGATTCGGCCTGCTGCCCACACTTTGCCCACATCCTGCGGCAGCAAGTCTCCTCAGCACCACGGCGAGAATCACGCACTCGGCTGTCTGGCTCAGTTCATCGAAGTAGAACGTAAGGATCGGTGAGACGACGGCTGTTATCCACCGTGACGATCACTTCCCTGATACTTAGTGCTCAGGGTATCGGCGCACACACGCTTCGGGTGGCCGAACAAGACCTATGTTCACTGGTCGCGCTTTGGCCCACACGGCTGCGACGAACACGATGGCTGGTAGGCCGATCACGATCGCCCACCCGAGCACGATCACGTGTCCGCCTGGCATCCGGCCGGGAAGTACTGCCGGGGGCGGCGGTCGTAGGTTTCTGCGGCGCTCAACCATGCGGCGATGGCGTCCACGTCACCCACAACAACCACCCTCCAAACCGAGGCGAGTTGCCAGCCTTCCGGGGTGGATGTGATGGTCATCGACCGGCGTGCGGCGCGTTCGGTCAGGTCGGCAAGCTGGGCCTTCGTCTGGCTGGTCATGAGGGCTGCTTGTTCGTCGGCCACGCCTCGAGCGCTGCGAGCAGTCGCCTGATCACGCTCGGTGGCGCAACGTTGATCGGGTGCGGGCGTTCGGTTCTGGGTGTCCACTGCGGGAGCATCGCGGCCTCCTGGTGCTCTTCGGGATTCACTCCCGGCGCGGACTCTTAGTTCAAACCCGCCGGGAGCGTTGGAGCTGACGGTATGGGTTTGTACAACCGCCTGGACAGGAACTTTCTTGAACTTGCTCCAACTGGTCTGAACAGGCGACAACCTGTGTGACACGGTGGGACGATGTGGGAGTACGGGAAAGCTCGCGCAAGTTCTCACCAGGGGGTAGCGATATGCGCCTAACGTTCCTCGGCAACGGCGGCAGCGACTCGGGCGGCTGCCCGACACTGTTCGCTACCGACAGCGGCACCTACGCGGTCCAGGGATGGCAGACGGACTCACCGGAAACCGTCGAAATCCCGCACTTGCTCCTAGGTTTCGCCCAACCAGACACCTACGTCGGGGTACCGATGGCCGACAGCGGTAGGGGCACGTTCACCCTGACCGGCCGACCGATTACCGACCCGGAAACGCTCGCACAGATGAACCTCGCCGCCGACGAGTCGGCTATCGAGGTCCCCAAGCTCGAAAGGACCTTTTACGGTGCGCTATCGGCCCAACGACGAGCCTGACCTGTGGCCCGGACTGTTCCGGGAAACCAAGCGGTCAGCGTTCCATTTCGAGTGCCGAGACACCTATTTCGTCGCCGACGAGGACGAACGTCTGCGTGCGTTCCTCGCTGGTGAGCCAGCGCCCTACACCGCGACACCGTGGCAGGCGCTCATGCGGGAAACGACCGAACGCGGCGTGAGCGTGAGCCGTGTCCGGGTGGTCACCACACCGCTGTCGGACTATCAGCGATGGTTGCTGTCGGTCACCGGCCACAACGTCGAAGCGGGCGAAAACATCCGGTACGTGCCACGTCACGACGCCGGAGAGATCCCGCCGGATGATGCGTGGCTGTTCGATGACGAGCGGGTCGTCTACAACCTGACCGACGAACGCGGAGCCCCGGCAGGCTTGGCGGTCACCACCGACCCGGCCGTAGTCGATCATTTCGTCGCGACTCGTGACCGGCTGTGGAACGTGGCTGTTCCGTTCGGAGAGTTCGCCGGGTGACCAATCCGGCAGACGCGCGGGAAGCTCTCGGGGCCAGGCTCCGGGAGCTTCGCCGTACAGCAGGCATTACTGGCCGCGCCCTGGCTGACCTCGCCGGTTGGGGTGAGGCGAAGGTCTCGAAGATCGAGAACGGCCGACAGACACCGTCATCCGACGACCTGCGCGCCTATTGCGCCCACACCGGCACCCTCGACCAACTCGCCGATCTGCTGGCGACCCTGCACAACCTCGAAACGGCCTACACCGAGTGGCGCAAGGTTCTGGGCACCGGCACACACCGGCAGCAGAAGGCGAACATCCGCCTAGCCGAGTCAGCCGAGATGATCCGGATCTACCAACCGCAGATCATCCCCGGCATTTTGCAAACAGCGGACTACGCGACTGCCGTTCTTCGCCGTTACGTCGAGTTCTATCGGACGCCCGACGACGTAGACCAGGGCGTCGCCGCGCGCATCGAACGTCAACAGCTCTTGTACTCGGGTCGGCGGAAGTTCCACATTCTCATCGCCGAACAGGCGCTACACACCACGGTCGGCGACGACGCGGTCATGGTCGGCCAACTGGACCGCCTGCTTGCCGTGGCGGGCTTGTCCAGGGTGCTGCTGGGCATCATCCCCGCGAAAGCCGAGATGCCGATACAGGCGACGAACTTCGTCCTGTTCGATCAGCGGCTCGCCACGGTCGAAGCGATCACGGCGGAACTGCGGGTGACCCAACCCCGCGAGATCCTGATCTATCTTCGTGCGTTCGACGCGCTCGCCCGCCAGGCCGCCACTGGGGACCCTGCCCGGCTGCTCATCCGCCGGGCGATGGAAACGCGGCTGTGAAGCCAGCCCAGAGAGCCAGAATCGGCTCGGACTCGGGGCCCACATTTCGCCCACACCGGGAGCGGAAACAGATGCGCAGCGCGAGCACTGGCCGGCGTGGTCCGGGTCTGGGCACGGGTCTACCTCCGGGCGAACTTGATCAGGATGAATGCGACGGCGAGCCACGCTACCGCGTAGACCCCGGCGCGCACCGGGTTCCAGTTGTCGGCGAGCAGGAGAGCGCCGAGGACGGCGAGGCCGGCCAGCAGGGCGAAGATTCTCATGGGTGGTGCCTTTCGGTGCGTGGTGCCGGTCGATCTGAACGCTGCTCACTATTCTTGAATTCAGTTCTGGGCAGAGAAGATTCACGGATGTCGGCCACCAGTTCCCGTCGGGGCGGCGACATCGATGCCCGCCTCGATCCGTCAGCGCTATCAGTACATCCTTTTCTGAATACAGATTCTGATGTACCGTCTGAGGTATGGAATCCACGGTGCAGACCGAAGCGCTGTCCCGGTTCGGTTATGCCCTCTCGGACTCGACCAGAACCAAGATCCTGCTGAGTCTGCGGAAGGAACCCGGCTATCCGTCGGAGCTGGCCGAGGCGATCGGTGTCTCGCGGCAGATCCTGTCCAATCATCTGGCCTGTCTGCGTGGATGTGGTTTGGTCGTCGCGGTTCCCGAGGGGCGGCGCAGCCGGTATGAGCTGGCGGATCCGCGGATCGGGCGGGCGCTGGACGATCTGGTCGGGCTTGTGCTCGCTGTTGATCCGGCCTGTTGCCCGGCGGCGGAATCGGATGGCTGCTGCTGATGGAGGCGATCGGGATGCCGGTGCCGATCGCGCCCAGTTCGGTGCGTCAGGCGGTGCTGGCGACGCGGATTCGGTGGTTGGTCGCGGCGACGATCAGCTACAACGTGGTCGAGGCGGTGATCGCGCTGACCGAAGGCGCGCGGGTGTCCTCGTCCGCGCTGATCGGGTTCGGGCTGGACTCGGTGATCGAGGTGTCCTCGGCGGCCGCGGTGGCGTGGCAGTTCGCCGGGCGCGATCCGCAGGCGCGGGAGAAGGTGGCGCTGCGGGTCATCGCGTTCTCGTTCTTCGCGCTGGCCGGCTATGTCGCTGTCGATGCCGTCCGTTCGCTGCTCGGGGTCGGTGAGGCGCGGCATTCGGCGGTCGGGATCGGGCTGGCGGCCGCGAGTCTGGTGATCATGCCGGTGCTGTCCGCCGCGCAACGGAGGGCAGGACGCGAGCTCGGGTCCGCCTCCGCCGTGGCCGATTCCAAGCAAACCCTGCTGTGCACCTATCTTTCGGCCGTGTTGCTGGTCGGCCTGCTGCTCAACAGCCTGTTCGGCTGGTCGTGGGCCGATCCGCTCGCGGCGCTGGTGATCGCGGTGATCGCGGTCAGAGAAGGAATCAACGCCTGGAAGGGCGAGCCCTGCTGCGCGACGAGGTCCACCGATGTCGGTCCCCGCAGCTGCTGTGACAACGACGATCGAGGAAACACCTGATGATGGCGATCTGCGCACTGGTTCTGTACCTGGTATTCGGCCTGCTCGGCTTCGGCTGGCGGAGTTGGCGTCAGTATCAGGACACGGGTTCGTCCGGTTTCCACGGCATCAGCGGACGGCCCGGCTCGATCGAATGGCTCGCCGGCGTCGGTTTCGTCGCCGCGATCGTGGTCGGCACGGCGTCGTCGGTGCTGCAGCTGGCCGGTGTCGTAGCCCCGATCGGGGCGCTGTCCGCGACGCCGATTCAGGCCGCCGGATTCGTGCTCGCCGTCGTGGGTATCGCGGCAACGCTGTACGCGCAGAACGAGATGGGCGAATCGTGGCGCATCGGGGTCGATCCCAGTGAGACGACGACCTTGGTCGACACCGGGGTGTTCGGTCTGGTTCGCAACCCGATCTTCACCGCGATGCTCGTCTTCGCGGGCGGTGTCACACTGATCATCCCGAACGCTGTCGCGATCGTCGCGTTCGCACTGTTGCTGGTGACGATCGAGCTGCAGGTACGGGCGGTCGAAGAGCCCTATCTGACGCGGGTCCACGGCGCGAACTACCGTGCCTACCTCGCGGCGACGGGACGGTTCGTCCCCGGTCTCGGACGGGCTCCACTCTGATCCGGTAGACCCTGGTGAAGGGTGGTGCGGGTGGGCCACGTAGAACTGAGCGAATGACGCGGTATGCATACGACTCGGGGGCGGGAACGCTGGTCGCCACCTGGGGGACCGGTCGCGGTGATGTCGCCGAGACGATCGCCGAGGTGCCAGGCGCCGAGCACGGCGTGGAGCTGGCGGCGGCCTTGGCGAGTCTGGCGCGGTTCCAGTGGCGGACCTACACCCATCCGGCGACCGCCGCCGGTGATCCCGATGTCGTGAACGGGGAAGCGTGGCGGCGGGCGGAGGAGCGCAATCGCTTCGCGAAGGTCGAAGCCGCGCTGCGCACCCCCAATCTGCCCGACGACGACGGTTGCATGCTGGTCTTCTACAGCCCCATCGAGGAATCCGCGCACCATGTGGGCCGCGTGCTCCATGCGATCGGTGACGCGAGCCTGGTGGACCGGGTGGTGAACGAGGTGCTCACCGAGCAGGCGGCGATCATGGCCGCGGAACTGGGCGATCTGGCAGGTCGAGCCAGGCAGGCCGTCGAACTCACCCGCCCGGAGATCTCCCCGGTGCAGGTGCACGCGGCGGACAGCCTGCTCCGGGCCAATCCCCTTGGGTCGATCGACCTGTTCACCGAACTGGACCCCGCCGCCGCCTCGGTCGCCGCCGCGCACTGGCTGCGAGCCGCGGCGACGGTGGCAGGCGAGGTCACGGGCCTCGAGCCGGTGGACGTGGTCGCCGAGGCGGACGACATCGAAGCCCTCCAGGTCGAGACGCCGACCGTGGTCCTGGAACGGCTCGGCGCGGGGGAGACGCCCACCCAGGTGGTGGTCGACCTGATCGCCGATGCCATCGCGGTCTCCGAGGGCAAGGTTCGCGACCTGGACGGCATCATCGAAGCCGCGCAGGAAATCGAGGAACGCGACGACGAAGACGACGATCTCGACGACTGGACCGACGGCTACCGCATCTGCCGCCTCGACCCCACTCGCCCCGCGATCGATCTGCTCGAAGACCTGCTCGGCGCCATCCGGGGATGCTGGCTGGTCTTCAGCGAAGCCGACAGCGGCGCCACCTTCGAGGACTCCGTCCGAACCGAAGCGGACGCCGATACCTCCCGCTTGCAGTAGCTTCCGATCCACCGAAAAGCCCTGCGCCGCACGGTGATCACCGCGGCGCAGGGCTGCTCACGGACGGGACAGCGCCGCCCGGTGTGGGGCTATCCGCCGGCGCGACGACGGAAGGTGCGCTTCCCGCCCGCCTGCGCATGCGTCCCACGCACTTTGGCGGAATTCTGGGCCGCGCCACCCGCGGAGGAGTGGCCGTTCTTCCGCTCGAGCGCCTCGCGGAACCGCCGCTTCGTCGCCTCCTCCGGGGTTTCGATCGCGTCCGCGGACTGTTCGGCGGAGACTTCCTGTTCATCGGGCATGCGTACAGCCTGCCACCTCGGCGCACCGTCGAACACCATCGGCAGGACCATCGCCCCGCTCGCGAGGGCCCCTCGGTAGGATCCACCGATGCGGGGCAGGCCAGGAGGGACGTGGCTTTGATCGAAGTATGGGGTGCGCGAGTCGCGGTCCGGTACGCGGACGGGCGGTTGGTGACGACGCCGCTGCGCGCAGACAACGAGATCGCGCTCGACGTCGGAGTGGCCGAGCTGGGCAGGATCGCGCTGGCGAACACCGAGGACGGGCAGATGGCGTTGCTGCTGTTCTTCCGGTCGGCGCAGTTCGTGGTGAACGGTGCGCCGACGGATCGTCATCCGGTGCCGGTGTTCCTCGAAACCGGCCTACGCGAACAGGCGCAGGCGCTGATCAGGGCGGTCGAACGCGACCTGGTCAGCCTACGCAGGGTGTTCCCGCCCCGCCCGAATCTCGTTCCACCGCACTCGGTGCAGGGTTCGAACGGCCCGCGGCGCCCCGATGTCACGGCGGCCGCACGCCGAATGCGGCACGCGGGCAACTCCTTACGCGAGATCGACATCCTGCACAGCTGTGCCCGGCCCGACGAGTACGTCCTCGAACTCGCCCAGGCGGGCCACGAGGGCGCTCCCGGCCTGGTTGCGATCACCACGCTGCGCCTGCTGTTCGTGTCCGCGTGGGCGGTCTACGAATTCCCGGTCTCGGTCCTCACCGGCGCCGAAGTGCTCACCGCTCCCGGACAGGTCGCGACGCTGCGGATCTCGGGAGCGGGCACCGATCTCGATTTCGTCGACTGGGAACCCGCCGACTTCACCCGCATCACCGAGGCCGTTCGTCTGGCCTGCGAGATCGAGCACGTCGACGGATCCATCGCCCAGTCGATGCCCTGCTCGGCCGACCTCTTCGGCGAATGGCAACTGCTGGTGGAACGCCGCAAACTGGGCATGGTCGACGACGATCCGTTCCGCCGTCAAGCCGTCGGCATCATGCTGACGATGCCGGGCTGAACACCGGCGCACCCGGATGCAGCGACACCCGCCGCCACGGACTCGACGGTCGAAGGTGCAGCCCCGCGATCATCCGCCTACGTTCGGCCACTTGGCTTTTCGCGGCCGACAGATCTTGCGTGGCCGCCCAGAAGATCGCACCGGTGAGGAACCCGTCGCCGAACTGGCGCCAGTTGCGATAGTGCTGACGCGCCCGATCCAGCCCGGTCAGCATGTGTTCCCACGCCTCGTCCTCGGTCAGGTATCCGGCCGTGCACGCGGCGCGGGCGATGAACACCAGCCGTGCCAGGTCCCATGCGGTGGCGTCGATCTGTAGTGGCGTCGGCAGGCTGTCGGTGATGCCGAGTTTGATGGCCTGTAGCCAGGCGTCGTAGTCGCGATCGATCCCGGCGGGCCCGCGATACCCGCGGAAACCCGAGAGGGTGTGCAGGAATTCGCGATGTTCGTCGGCCAATCCCGACCGATCGACCCGGCCGGTGTCGGTCGCGGCCATCACGGCGAGCGGATGGACGAGTTCGAACAGCGGCGCGTGCATCCCGGCCAGCAGCCGCCGCACGGTGTCGTGGGCGTCCTCGGCGTTGTCGACGCCCCACGACTCGTGCAGTCCTTCGATCGCGGTCTCCCGCCGCGTCGACGCGCTGTCGGGCTCCTCCGGGAGGAACGCGACGCCGTCGCACTGCGCACCCCAGCTGCGCCCGTAATACGCACCGACGGCCAGCGCCCTGATCCGGTCGTCGTCGACAGCCGCCCCCGACCACACGTCCGGCTCGATATCTATGTCCGCACCGGGAAATCCCGCCACCCGCGGCCGTCCACCCCGCACTGATGCTGTCGGTTGCATTGGCACCCCTCTGCCGAGCCGAACGTCGTGCCGTCAGATCTTACGTACCGGGTGATCACGCTGCGGCAGCTACCTGTCGGTGGGCGGGACTACCGTCGAAGTGTGGCCGAATACCGGGAACGCGAATCGCGGCTGGACCGAGCGGTGGTCTGGTCGCGGACCATGCCCGCCGCCACCGGCCCCGTCACCGTGTTCCCCGACGGTTGCATGGATCTGATCTGGACCGAGGGCACATTGATGGTGGCGGGTCCGGACAGTCGCGCGTTCCTCGCGCCGGCCGCGCGTGCCAGGGAATTCGTCGGCATCAGGTTCGCGCCGGGCACCGCTCCCACGTTGCTCGGGGTTCCGGCGGTAGAACTGCTCAACCAGCGGGTCGACCTGGCCGAGATCGCACCGTCGCGCACCACCCGCGAACTCGTCGACCGCATCGACAACGCGCCCGACCGCGGTGCCGCCTTGGAAGCGATCGCATTACGATTCGCCGCCGACAACGGCCCTGCCGATCCGGCGCTCACCGCCGTTGTCGATGCCCTTTCGGCGGGCGCGACGGTCGCCGAAACCGCCGATCGGACGAGCATGTCGGCCCGGATGCTGCACCGGCGCTCCCTGTTCGCCTTCGGCTACGGACCCAAGATGTTGGCCCGTATTCTCCGATTTCAGCGTGCGCTCGCGGCGCTTCGCACCGGAGTTCCGGCGGCGCACATCGCCGCCGTGACCGGCTTCGCCGACCAGGCGCACCTGTCCCGGGAGGTCCGTGACCTGGCGGGATGCTCGGTGCGCACCCTGCAAACCGGCTGACCGGGCGTCTCACCGCCCGGAAAGTCTCATTCGGCACAGCGTGACGGAAGGTTTAGGCTCACTAGTGCACGCCCCGTCGCAAGTGCTCAGTCCAGTCCGAACACCGACGAGAGGATGTGACCTGATGATCGACGAATCCGTGTACTCCACGCTCCGTATCGAGGCAGAACGAGACGAAATCCGCCGGCTTGTCGTCGGCGCGGTCGTCGTCCGCCATCATCGAGTGCTCATCCTGCGCCGCCGACGATCGGATTTCCTGGGTGGCCGGTGGGAGTTGCCCAGCGGCGTCGTCGAGCCGGGTGAGGCACTCGACGAAGCGCTGGCCCGCGAAGTCGCGGAGGAAACCGGGCTCGAGGTCACCGGAGTCAGCGACTACCTCGGTGATTTCGACTACCTGACCGGTGCGGGCGCCCGCACCAGGCAGTTCACCTTCGTCGTCGACGTGGCCGCCACGGGACCGGTGACGCTCACCGACCACGATGCCCACCTGTGGACCAGGCTCACCGGAGAGCCCCCGGTCAGCGACGAGGTCCGCGAGATGCTCGGCCGCTATCAGCAGCGTCAGCGCGACCCCCACGACTGGTCGTCCTATTCGGCGGGCAACGGCGCGTAGAGGTCGATGCCGTGCCCGTCGGGGTCGGCGAGCGAGGCGTAGCGCTGACCCCAGAAGGCATCCCACGGTGGCAGTTCGCCGTGATGGCCGGCGTCGACGAGCTCGGCGTAGAGCTTGTCGACCTCGGCCGGATCGGCGCATCGGAACGCGAGACTGCTGCGGCCGGGACCAGTCGGCGGCTGCCAATCGGGCGCGAAGGAGGCGATCGTCGCCTCGGTGTCCAGCGCCAGCCGAAGCCCGCCGCCGATCACGGCCTCGGCATGGCCCTCGGCTTCGGCGCCGTCCGGGAAGACCAGTCCCAGCCTGCGGTAGAAGGCCACCGAAGCGGCCATATCGGAAACTACAACGGACACGACATCAAGCTGTGGAGTCATATTCGCAGCGTAAACACTCGATCGCGGGTGCGTCTTGAACGAATCGGACGTCTCAGCGGGCGGGCACCGGCAGCAGTTCGGCGATCAGATTGCCGATCAGAATCTGCAGGTGGTCGCGAATGCCGCGCACCACCTCGATCGGCTGACCCGCCGGATCCGACAGCACCCAGTCGCGATAGCTGATCCCCGGAAAATACGGGCACACCTCGCCGCATCCCATCGTGACCACCACATCCGAGAGCCCGACGACATCGTCGGTGAGCGCGGTCGGCCGTGCGCCCGCGATATCGATCCCGATCTCGGCCATGGCCACCACCGCGGCGGGGTTCAGCGCGGCGGCCGGTTCGCTGCCCGCGGTGCGCACCTCGATCCGGTCACCGGCCATGGCGCGCAGGAGACCCGCCGCCATCTGTGATCGGCCCGCGTTGTGGACGCAGACGAACAACACGCTGGGAGTGTGGGCCATGGTCGCCCTTTCGGCGCAGGGGCGAAGTGCTTGTGGCGCTTCGGATATCACCCGTCATCATTCCATCAGCGCGCTGCGGCGGGGGCGGGTGTGGACGAACCGGCGACCCGGTTGTCCGAGCAGTGTCCGCGCGGCGAGATCGTCAGTCGAGTGCGCCCAGTACCCGGTGCACGTAGTCGTTGGCGAATACCCCGGTGGGGTCGAAGCGACGGCGCACCGCGGTGAAGCGGTCCCAGTCGGGGTAGCGCGAGCGCAGTGTCTCGGCGGTCTGGAAGTGGCGTTTGCCCCAGTGCGGCCTGCCGTCGTAGGCGTCGAAGACCGCCTCGCACGCGCGGAAATACGGTTCCCACACCATGCCCTGATACTGGTGCACCGCGATGTAGCAGGTGTCGCGTCCGCCCGCGGGGGACAGGAAGGCGTCGTCGGGCGCGACCCAGCGCACCTCGATCGGCATCGGCGTGCCGAATCGTCTTCCCAGCGCGAGGATCTCGCGAATCGCCTCGGCCGCGTGCGCGCGCGGGATCGCGTATTCCATCTCGTTGAACTTCACCAGCCGCGGGGTGGAGAACACGCGATAGGAACGGTCGACCTGCCGGTTGTTGCTCCCGGCGAGCGTGGCCGCGCGGTGAATCATGGGGATGGCGGCGGGAATTCGCCGACCGAGCTTGCACATGCCGTCGTAGACATGGTTGGCGATCAGGATGTCGTTGATCCATTCGCGCATCGTGCCGCGCGGCTGTTCCGGCGCCTGCGTGCGATCGATGGCCTTGGTCATCGCCGTGGCGCTGTGCGGGAACGCGAAGAACTCGAAATGATCACTGCCGTCGGCGAATTCGTCGATATCGGCGAGCACATCATCCAGCGGCACCGGCCGCTCGACGCACTCCAGGACGAACGACGGCTCGAGTTGCAGGGTGGCCGCGGTGACAACGCCGAGCGCGCCGACGCTGACCCGCGCCGCCTTCCAGCCGTCGGGGTCGGTCTGCTCGTTGAGCTCCACCAGGGTGCCGTCCGCGCGCAGCACCTCCACCGAGTGCAGTGCCGCGGAGATATTGCGCAGCCGGGCGCCGGTGCCGTGGGTGGCGGTGGCGGTCGCGCCCGCGAGGCTCTGCGTATCGATGTCGCCGAGATTGGGGAAGGCCAGGCCGTGTCCGTGCAGCAGCGGGCTCGCCGCGTGCAGCGAGATCCCGGCCTCCACCCGCACGCGTCCGGTGGCGGAGTCGACGTCGAGAACCTTGTCCAGACCGCTGAGGTCGATCAGCGTGCCGTCGGTGAGCACGGCGTCGGTGAACGAGTGTCCCGACCCGGCGACGCGCACGGTCCGCCCCGCGGCCGCCGATTCGGTCACGATCGCGGCCAGTTCCTCGACGTCGCGTGGCG
This sequence comes from Nocardia sp. NPDC056952, assembly GCF_042674185.1. Classification (NCBI taxonomy): domain Bacteria; kingdom Bacillati; phylum Actinomycetota; class Actinomycetes; order Mycobacteriales; family Nocardiaceae; genus Nocardia; species Nocardia sp. NPDC056952. The sequence goes on from NZ_JBHURA010000005.1 coordinate 285,373, forward strand.
CGGCGACGACGGCGGGTGTGCAGCTCTGCTGGCCTGCCCAGTTCACCCAGGTGCTCTTGGTCATGTGTCCAACAGTAGAGGATGCACTGTGACGCGCGCTACTGGTCGGACGGGTTTCGGCTCAGCGACGGCGTCCGAGGCAGCCGGCGGCCTTGGCCTGCTCGACTTCCTCGTTGGTCATCGGCGCGACCAGCAGTGGCCTGCGCGGCACCGCGTCGGTGCGCACGCCGTTGAGTGCGATGGCCATATATCGTTGCCACACTTCGGAATTGATCGGCCCCGCGAACTCCGCGAGGGAATTGACCATGTGGATCAGCGCGAAGAAGTCGGTGGTCGCGATGTCGGGGTCCACCGCGCCCGCCGCGCGGGCACGATCGATGATGCCCGCGACCGCCGGTTGGATCCGGTCGCGCAACTCGGCGAAACGGGCCGGATCTTCCTCGAGTTCGAGCATCACCTCGCCGAAGCCGCGGTTGGTCGCCAGGTGTTTGCACGCACTCTCGAAGAACTCGACGAGCGCGAGCCAGGCGTCCGGGTTGCTCATGGCCGCGTCAGCCGCGTCGGCGAAGTCCTTCACGTGCTGGTCGAAGACCTCGGCGATCAGTTCCTTCTTGTTCGCGAAGCGCCGGTACACCGTGCCGACGCCGACTCCGGCGCGCTCGGCGACGTCGTCGAGGGTGATCTCGAGGCCGTGATCGGCGAATAGCTCACGGGCGGCCGCGACGATGCGTTGCTGATTGCGCGCGGCGTCGGCGCGCAGCCTGCGAGGTGGTGTGGCAGTCGTCGTGGCGTGATTCACAAGTACATCCTATCAATCCGGGGATTAAGTGGAGGTCATTTCTCCGTTACTCTGGTAGCTTCGAATGAAGCGGAGGCGGTATCTCCGATTATGCCACCTGAAACCACGCGCAGACCTTCTAGGGGAGTTATGACCACCACACTCGACACCGGGCTCGAGAGCCCCGCGGATACCGGTCGCCGCGGCTCGCACGCCCTGCGCTGGTGGGTGCTTGCCGTACTCGGCATCGCCCAGCTGATGGTCGTGCTCGATGCGACGATCGTCAATATCGCGCTGCCCGCGGCCCAGGCCGACCTCGGCTTCGGCGACGGTGACCGGCAGTGGGTCATCACCGGCTACGCCCTCGCCTTCGGCAGCCTCCTGCTGCTCGGCGGCAGGCTCAGCGACCTGTTCGGCCGCCGCAACACCTTCATCGTCGGGCTCGTGGGCTTCGCGGTGGCCTCGGCCATCGGCGGTGCGGCCTCCAGCTTCGAGATGCTCGTCGCGGCCCGCGTCGGCCAGGGTGTGTTCGGCGCGCTGCTCGCGCCCGCCGCGCTCTCACTGCTCACGGTCACCTTCACCGAACCCGGTGAGCGGTCCAAGGCGTTCGGCATCTTCGGTGCCGTCGCCGGTGCCGGTGGTGCGATCGGTCTGCTGCTCGGTGGCGTGCTCACCGAATGGGCGTCGTGGCGCTGGGCGATGTACGTCAACCTGATCTTCGCCGCCGTCGCGCTCGTCGGTGCTGTGCTGTTGCTGGCCAAGCACACATCGACCTCGCGTCCCAAGCTCGACTGGTACGGCACGGTCACCGTCACCGCCGCGCTGTTCGGCATCGTCTACGGCTTCTCGCACGCCGAGTCGAACGGCTGGAGCGACCCGACCACGCTGGCCTTCCTGATCGGTGGCGCCGTGCTGCTCGCGGCCTTCGTCTGGATCGAGACCAAGGTCGCGCACCCGTTGCTGCCGTTGCGCATCGTCGCCGACCGCACCCGTGGCGCGTCGTACCTGACCGTGTTCGTCATGGGCATCGGCATGTTCGCGATCTTCTTGTTCCTCACCTTCTACATGCAGCTGACCCTGGCGTACACGCCGATCGTCACCGGTCTGGCCTTCCTGCCGATGGTGGCGGGCATGGTGGTCTCCTCGACCACCGCGCCGTCGCTGCTGCTGCCGAAGGTCGGCCCCAAGATCGTCATCAGCGGTGGATTCCTGGTCGCCGCCGCGGGCATGCTGTGGCTCACCCAGATCGGCCTGGACTCGGGCTACGCCACCCATATCCTGCCCGCGCTGGTCCTGCTCGGCCTCGGCCTCGGTGGTGCGATGTCGGTCGCGTTCCAGGGTGCGACGGCGGGCGTGCAGCACGAGGACGCCGGCGTCGCCTCGGCGATGGTCAACACCAGCCAGCAGGTCGGTGGGTCCATCGGCACTGCGCTGCTCAGCACCATCGCGGCCTCGGCGATGACCGATTACGTGTCCTCGCACCAGCCGGGCCCGCTCACGATGGCGCAGGGCGCGATCGAGAGCTACACCACCAGCTTCTGGTGGGCTACGGCCACTTTCGTGCTCGGCGCGATCGTGATCGCGGCGATCATGCCGAACACCGTGCCCGCCCCGGCCGAAGGTGAACCGGTGCTGGCGCACTGATCCAGGACAACTGCCAGACGATGGCCCGAACCGACAATCGGTTCGGGCCATCGTCGTTCGCCGGTGAGGGCTGCTGAAAGTTTGCCACGGGGCGCACCGCTCGCCAGGGTGTCGGTGGGTCTCGATACGATGAGCGACGACCACCACACGGATCGGCCGACGGGAGGGGAACGCATGGCATCGCGGCCCCCGGCGCTCGATCCGGCCGTCCTCGCGGCGATCTCGGTGGGTGGTGGACTCGGCGCCACCGCCCGTTTCGGCGTCGGGCACTGGTGGCCGGTACTCCCCGGCCGATTCCCGTGGTCGACGTTGACGGTGAATGTGCTCGGCTGCTTCGCGATCGGGGTGCTCATGGTCGTGGTCACCGAACTGTGGGAAGCACCGAAACTCGTGCGGCCGTTCCTGGGAATCGGTGTGCTGGGGGGCTTCACGACTTTCTCCACCTATAGCCTCGAGATTCGTAGACTCATCGGCACCGGTGCGACGGGCACGGCGGTCGCCTATCTCGGCCTGTCGGTGCTCGCGGCGCTCGGTGCCGTGGCAGTCGCCATGAGCGTGACCCGCTGGGGCGCGCGGCGGGGGTTCGCGTGAAATCGACGACGGAAGGGGGCCATCCGATGGTCGAGATGTGGGCTCCCACACGGGGAGGCGCGGCATGACGGTGGCGCTGGTGCTGGCCGGGGGCATGCTGGGGGCACCTGCCCGGTACCTGATCGACCGGCGGATGTCGGCGTGGTTTCCGACTGGGCTGCCGTGGGGGACACTAACCGTTAACATTGTCGGTTCGGCGTTGCTCGGGGGTCTGATCGGCGCGAGTGCGGGCAGTGCGCTGCTGGCATTCGCGGCAACCGGCTTCTGTGGTGCGCTGACCACGTTCAGCACGTTCGGCTACGAGACGGTCCGTCTGGTAACCGAGGGCGCCTACGTGTACGCCGTGGGCAATGTCGCGATCAGCGTCGCGGCGAGCCTGGCCGCGGTGTACGCCGCCGCGTCCCTGACCCAGTGGTTGTGCGCATGATTCTCATGACCAGCCGCGCGCAGCCGACACGGAAGGGAACACCCACCATGGCCCACGATCGCGCCGGACGGCCCGCCCGCCCGACCGACCTGGTGGATATCGCTCACCTGGTCACCGCGTACTACAGCCTCGTCCCCGATCCGGACGAGCCGAGCCAGCAGGTGGTGTTCGGCACCTCGGGTCACCGTGGGTCCAGCGAGGACAGCGCGTTCAACGAGGCCCACATCATGGCGATGACGCAGGCGATCGTCGAATACCGCGCCACCCGTGACATCACCGGCCCGGTCTACCTCGCGCGCGACACCCATGCCCTGTCCGAACCCGCCTGGACCACCGCGCTCGAGGTCCTGGCGGGCAACGACGTCACGGCGGTGATCGACGCCCGCGGCCGCTACACGCCCACGCCCGCGCTGAGCCACGCTGTCCTGAACCACAATCGCGGCGGTACCAAGCACCAGGCCGACGGCATCGTGGTCACCCCTTCGCACAATCCGCCGCGCGACGGCGGCTTCAAATACAACCCGCCGCACGGCGGCCCCGCCGACACCAAGGCCACCGACGCCATCGCCGCCCGCGCCAACGAACTGCTGCGCGGCGGCCTGGCCGGGGTCAAACGAGTCTCGCTCGATCAGGCGATGAACACCCACGTCCAGCGCTACGACTACCTCGACCAGTACGTCTCCGACCTGCCGAACGCGTTGAACCTGGACGCGATTCGGGGCGCGGGAATCCGGATGGGCGCCGACCCGATGGGTGGCGCGAGCGTGGACTACTGGGAGGAGATCGGCCAGCGTTTCGATCTCGAGCTCGAAGTGGTCAACCCGTTCGTCGACCCCACCTGGCGTTTCATGACCCTCGACAGTGACGGCCAGATCCGGATGGACCCGTCCTCACGCCATGCCATGGCGGCCCTGGTCGGCATCAAGGACGACTACGACATCTCCACCGGCAACGACGCCGACGCCGACCGGCACGGCATCGTCACCCCGGACGGTGGCCTGATGAACCCGAACCACTTCCTGGCCGTCGCGATCGAATACCTGGTCGCGAACCGGATGTGGTGGGACGCGCTCACCAAGATCGGCAAGACCGTCGTCACCTCGTCCATGGTCGACCGCGTGGTCGGCGTGCTCGGGCGGGACGTGCACGAGGTGCCGGTCGGGTTCAAGTGGTTCGTGCCCGGATTGTTCAGTGGCAGTTTGGCATTCGGTGGTGAGGAGAGCGCGGGCGCGTCGTTCCTGCGGATGGACGGCACCGTCTGGACCACCGACAAGGACGGCATCCTGCTGGCCCTGCTCGCCGCCGAGATCGCCGCCGTCACCGGCCAGACTCCTTCTGCCAGGTACGGCGAACTGGAACGCCAATACGGCAGCCCCGCCTACGCGCGGATCGATGCCGCCGCCACCAGCGAGCAGAAAGCCAAGCTCGCGCGCCTGACCCCCGAGGCCGTCACCGGCACCGAGATCGCGGGCGAGGAGATCACCGGCATCCTCACCACCGCGCGCGGCAACGGAGCGCCGCTGGGCGGGCTGAAGGTGACCACGGAGAACGCCTGGTTCGCCGCACGTCCCTCGGGCACCGAGGACAAATACAAGATCTACGCCGAGTCCTTCCTCGGCCCCGAACATCTCACCCAGGTACAGGCCGCGGCCGAGGAGATGGTGAACCAGGCGCTGACCGAGTGAGCGCTCCGGCCAAAGTCCGGCTACCCGCCGAGATCTGGGTACTGATCGCGGCCGCCTTCGTGATCGCGCTCGGGTTCGGTCTCGTGGCGCCCGTGCTGCCCCAGTACGCCCGCGAATTCGGGGTGGGCATCGCGGCGGCGTCGGCGATCGTGAGCGCGTTCGCGTTGATGCGGTTGCTCTTCGCGCCCGCCAGCGGTCGGCTCGTGCAGAAGCTGGGCGAGCGGCGGGTGTATCTGGCGGGCATCGTGATCGTGGCGCTGTCGACCGGGGCATGCGCGCTCGCGCAGACGTATTGGCAACTGCTGGTGCTGCGTTCGCTCGGTGGCATCGGGTCCACGATGTTCACGGTGTCGTCGATGGCGCTGATCATCCGGGTGTCACCGCCCGCCGCGCGCGGCCGGGTCTCGGGGGTCTACTCGACCAGTTTCCTGATCGGGTCGTTGCTCGGGCCGCTGGTCGGCAGCAGTCTGGCCGGTTTCGGGCTGCGTGCGCCGTTCGTCATCTACATGGCCGCGCTGCTCGTGGTGTGTGTGATCGTGTTCGCCGGGCTGCGCGAATCGCCGGTGCTCGCGCCCGAGAACGGCGCGAAGCCTGTCGAGTTCACCTTCCGTCAAGGGTGGGCCGAGCCCGCTTATCGGGCGGTGCTGCTGTCGAGTTTCGCCGGTGGTATCGCGGTGTTCGGTGTGCGGATGGCATTCGTCCCGTTGCTCGTCGTGGAAACGCTGCATCAGGAAGTCGGTATGGCGGGTGTCGCGCTGACGGTGTTCGCCGCGGGCAACGCGGCCGTGTTGTTCGCGTCGGGCAGGCTCTCCGACCGGCTCGGCCGGAAACCGTTCCTGATCGCCGGATCTGTCATCTGCGCGCTCGGCACCGGCGCGCTCGGTTTCGCGCCGACACTGCCGTGGTTCCTCGCCGCGTCGTTCATCGCGGGTCTGGGTTCGGGGATGTTCAGCCCGGTGCAGCAAGCGGCGCTGGCCGATGTGATCGGGTCGCGGGCCCGCGGTGGTCCGGTGCTGGCCGCGTTCCAGATGTCGGCCGATCTGGGCACCGTGCTCGGTCCGATCGTCATCGGCTGGTTGGCCGAGCGCACGTCGTTCGGGGTGGGTATGGCCGTGACCGGTGCGGTGCTGGCGGTGTCGGCGGCCGTATGGGTATTCACTCCCGAGCCCTCGCAGATCGAGCACCCCGACGATCCGGAGCACCCCGACCACGCGGGCGACGGCATCGACCCCCAATGCGCCTGCGACGGCAGTCCCGACGGTAAGCCGGTGGTGCGTGACGGCATGGTTCCCGCCGGTCGACCCAGCGATTACCACAAGCCGCAGTAGCAGGTCAGCGCCATTTCGGCGTGCCCGCGCGGCGCGCCGCCGGCGACTCGAGGCAGAGTGGACGGGTGAGCACAGCCGGTTCTTCGCACAATCCGCGCCCCGTTTCCAGCAACACCACCTACGCGCTGGCCGCGGTGGCGGTCGTCCTCATCGGGTTGATCGTGTTCGCTGCCTACAAGTGGAGCGCGGAACCGCCGCCCGCCGTCCGCAACGAGGGCTACGGCCCCGTCCGTGAGGCCGCCGTGCAGGTCACCACCACCCCCGAGGGCGTCATCCGCCTCGGCCGCCCCGACGCCCCCAAGACCGTCGACATCTTCGAAGACCCCATCTGCCCCGCCTGCGGCGCGATGGAAACCGCCTACGGCCAGGAGCTCGCCCAGAAGATCGACGAAGGCAAGCTCGCGGTGAACTACCACCTCGTCACCTTCCTCGACCCCCAGTCCAAGAGCAAGGACTACTCCACCCGCGCGACAGCCGCGAATCTCTGTGTCGCCCAAACGGGTTCAGGGCCCATCTACAGCAAGTTCCACGAAGCCCTGTTCACGAAGAAGCAGCCCTCCGAAGGCGGCTCCGACCTGAGCAACCCCGCCCTGGCCACCATCGCCACCGAATCCGGCGCCCCCGAATCCGTCGCCGCCTGCATCAACAACGGCACCCAGTCCGACGCCGCCAAGACCGCCGCCGCGAAGAACCTCGCCGACCTCGACGCCCGCACCGGCAACAAGGCCGCCACCCCCGCGATCTACGACGGCACCACCAAGATCAACTGGCAGGACGAGAACTGGGTAGTGAACCTGGCGCCCTGAGCCCCCGCGTGAGGTTCGGCACATTCTACCCCTGACCAGCCGATCCTTCCCGCCCCACGAGCCACTGCGCCCCCGCCCGTAACCTCACATTTTCGCCGCCTACCAGCCGATTTGTTCTCTCTCAGACGCATGGTGTAACTTCATTCAGGCAGCAGCGAGAGCCGCTGAAACAACTGAACACGGGGCTATGGCGCAGCTGGTAGCGCACCACACTGGCAGTGTGGGGGTCAGGGGTTCGAGTCCCCTTAGCTCCACCCACGACAAATGGTCCGGCTTTCGAGCCGGACCATTTGTCATTTTCGTCCCGTTTTTGGATGTCGAGGCGAAGCAGCCTGCTTCCCGACGGCGGTCCAGCCGTTCCCGAACCGGAAACGATCAGTCGGTGACCCACGACCGATCCGGCACCGCGCACGTATGCCTGAACTACCGCCCTCGCCGCAGCGCTCAGCCCGCGTGCGGATCGGGCAACGCAGGCTTCACCGGCACGACCCGCATGCTGATCGGCCGCAAACGCGTCCGGTGTCCAGCACATGATCAAGATGTTCGCTTGACCAGCTGGGGGTTGCCGTGGATCGGGCGTTGAATATCAAGTGCCGCAACAGAAGACGGGAATGAACGGGGATTGTAGACTCGCTGTTCGGGCGGCGAGGGGGGTTCGATGTTCGATCCATGGGCGACGGCGGTCGTTATCCGGCGCAAGACGGACCGGGTTCCCGAGGACAAGACGCTGGAGATCGCAGCGTTCGAACCACAGGGGGATCGGGTCCGGGTGCGGTTCGCCACACCGAAGGAGTACGCGTTCGGGTGGGATCGGGTGACGATCCTCCAAAATCCGACGCGAGTACCACTCGGTCCGGACAATCGGGTGTTCGTCGACGGCTCCTCGGTGGACGCCGTCGAGGCCTACGTGTTCGCGGGCCCACCAGAGGCCGGATCGTGGTGGCATGTGCTGGCCGGCACGAGAACCTGGTGCGTGTACAGCGATGATCGCGTGGAGGTGCTGTCGCGAGCTGCCCTGACACCTAGCTCACGCGATGTGCTCAGGTACTGGCGCATGGTGGCGGAGAAGCAGCCAGGCCCTGCCGGTGCGCTCCTCCAGCAGAACTATCAGAGCCTGGAATTCGTCCACTCCGACAGCACCTTGGCCCGCATTCTCGAGAACGCGCCGATCGTGCCGAAACCCGATGAGCAGACACCGCTTCCGGTGTACCCGTTCCGCACGAATATCAGCCAGAGCGAGGCGGTGTGCAACGCTCTGAGATACCCGATTTCGGTGATCGAAGGGCCGCCGGGAACCGGCAAGACCCAGACGATCCTCAACATCATCGCCTCGGTGATCTGTGAACCCGGTGCCACGGTCGGCGTTGTCTCGTTCAGCAATTCCGCTGTCGACAACGTTGTCGAGAAGCTGGCCAAGGAAGGCTTCGGGATGGTCGCGGCCAATCTCGGAAACTATGAGAAACGGCAGGAGTTCTTCGCCGCACAGAGGCAGCGCAACGCGGAGGTCGTTTCGCTGGTGTACGCCGGGACAGTGCCAGAGACCGACGCCGCAGCCCAGCTCGAAAAGGTGAACCGGCGCCTCGCCGACCTGATGAAACAGGATCGCCTACGCGCCGAGGTGCATGCCGAGCTGCACGCATACCGCTTGGAACAGCGGCACTTCCAGTCGTACTTCGACGATCACGAGGTACCGGATTCCCATAGCTTGCCGCTGCTGAGCCGATACAGCGCGCGCAAGCTGCTCGACTTCATCGCCGACACCGACCCGCAATGGATCCGCGACAGCGGTGTGGGCCGGATGGTCGATGCGATGAACCGCTACTTCCGGTACCGTGCGCTGCGTCATGTCGATGCGGGCGATATCGATGTAGTGCTGCGCATTCAACGTCTGTACTACGAGAAGAAGATCGCCGAACTCGAACGACGAGTCGAGCACCTCAGCACCGCATTGGCAGGCCACAAATTCGACGAGTTGACGGCCGATCAGGCTCGTTTGTCTCGACAGCTTCTCCAAGACTCGCTGTGCGAGAGATACCGCGCCATGGGCCGAACGATCTACAGCTCACGGTATCGATACCAGTTTGCCGAGTTCACCCGCGACTACCCGCTGATGCTGAGCACCTGTCATTCGCTGCAGAAAAGTATCGGCCCCTCGGCACTGCTGGACTACCTCATTATCGACGAGGCATCACAGGTCGATCTAGTGACTGTCGGCCCCGCACTGGCCTGTGCGCGCAACGTCGTCGTTGTCGGTGATATGGCGCAACTCCCGCCGGTCACCAAGCAATCAAGTGACCTTCCGCAGGCGCCCGATCCTGTCTTCGACTACCGAAACAGCGTGCTGGCTTCGATTCTCGAACGCTACGGCGACCGGGTGCCTCGGCAATTGCTCCGCGAGCACTATCGGTGCGACCCCGACATCATCGAGTTCTGCAACCGGAAGTTCTACGACGGCAAGCTGATTCCGTATACGCGCAGCACGCCGGGGCCGAACGCGATGACATTGGTGCGCACCAGCCCGGGCAACCACATGCGCCGCATCCACGGTGACGACGATCCCGATTCCAGCTACCGCAGCAACGAGCGGGAGATCGACGTGATCCGCCACCAGGTGATCCCGTGGATGGGCAGCGATTTCGCGCCGCAGGAGATCGGGGTCACCACGCCGTACCGACGCCAGGCCGACAAGGCGGCTGACGCCCTGATCGATGCCATCGAATCCGACACAGTGCACAAGTTCCAGGGGCGCGAGAAGGATGCGATCATCATGACCACGGTGCTCGACGACACGCGAAGCGGCCGTGCCGGCTTGAAGTTCGCCGACGACCCGAACCTGATCAACGTGGCTGTGTCCCGAGCGAAGCGCCTGTTCGTCCTCGTCACGCATCCTTCCGAGCTGCCGGGAAGCAGACACCTGCGCGATCTGTTCGGCTACATCCGGTACCGGGATCGCCACCATGCGGTGGTCGACAGCGATCTGGTGTCGATATTCGATCTGCTCTACACCGAGCTCAGCGAGCGGCGGCGCGCGCATCCGATGATCGGCTGGGGCCGGACCCGGTGGCCGTCGGAGGACATCGCGCTGACGATGCTGGAGCAGACGCTCGCCGAAACCGGCCGCGACCACCTGGCGATTCACCGCCAGGTCTATCTGCAGAATGTCTTTCCTCGGGATCTGCGGCTGCTCGACGGCGAGCTCAGGGAGTTCGTCAAACGTCGTTCGTCGTTCGACTTCGTCATCTACAACCGCATCACCAATGTGAATGTGGGCGCGGTCGAGGTAGACGGCTTCAGCACGCACGAGGCCGACCCGGTGCAGCAGGCCAGGGACGTGAAAAAGAACAAGATCTGTGAACTGTACGGTTTCGAGCTGCTGCGGCTGGCGACTACCGGCAGCGGCGAGGCCGGCCGGTTCCGCTGGTTCCTGGACAGGCTGCCGGGTGCCTGAGTTGTCGTTGTTTCCGCTCCGATCTGCAACCCGTTCACCCGCAGGTGGGGTGCATGCGCCATGCTTGTGGCGTGGTTATCGCGTCTGATGTCGTTCCCGTGCGTGGCAGTGAGTACTCGGTCCTGTTGCGTCGCGTCCGGGCGGCGGACCTGCTCGACCGGCAAGTGGGGTATTACGGGTGGAAGAGCGCGCTGACCGCAGTGGCCTTCGTGGCTGGTTGGGTGGCATTTTTCGCCATCGGTGACTCGTGGTGGACGCTGGCGGTGGGGGTGTTCCTGGCCGCGGTGTTCTCGCAGATCGCGTTCCTCGGGCACGATGCCGGGCACAAGCAGATCTTCGCCGGGCGGCGGGCCAACTACCTGTACGGGCTGATCGCGGGCAACCTCGCCATCGGGCTGAGCATCGGGTGGTGGACGAGCAACCACAACCGTCATCACGCCCACCCCAATACCGAGGGCATGGACCCGGACGCGATGGGTGTGCTCGCGTTCTCCGGTGACCGTGCGCGGGCCGGAACAGGTTGGCGGCGATTCATTTTCCGCTACCAGGCGTGGCTGTTCTTCCCGCTGCTGCTTCTGGAAGGTGGCAGCCTGCACTGGAAGAGCATCGTCGCGGTGTTCCGCTGGCCGATCCCGAACCGGGTCTGGGAGGGCGCGCTGCTGGCCGCCCACTTCATCGGCTTGCTCTCGGCGGCGTTCCTGGTGTTGTCGCCGGGGAAGGCGTTGGTGTTCATCGCCGTTCAGCAGGGTCTGTTCGGTTTGTACATGGGCTCCACCTTCGCGCCCAACCACAAGGGCATGGAAGTTCTGCCGGACGGCGACAACACCGATTTCCTGCGTCGCCAGGTGCTCACCTCGCGCAATGTGCGCGGCAGCTTCCTCGTCGACACCGCGATGGGTGGGCTGAACTACCAGATCGAGCACCACCTGTTCCCGTCGATGCCGCGCGCCAACCTGCGCCATGCCCAGCCGATGGTCGCGCAGTTCTGCGCCGAGATCGGCGTTCCCTACTGCGAGACCGGCTTGTTCGAGTCGTACCGCCAGGCGATGGCCCACCTGAACGAAGTCGGCCGCCAGGCGGCTCGCTGACCCTTACTCGCCGGCCGCCGCGAGGTAGGCGGCGGTGAGTTCTGCGAGCACCCCGTCGTCGGGAAGCGGCGCGCCACGGAGATGGGTGGCGCGCAGTTCATCCATGAAGCGCTCCCACATCGGGGGTCCGCCCGCGGCGAGTAACTCCGCGCGCACCGTCAGCTCCGGCGCTGTGTGCAACCATCGCGCACCCCACGCGCCCAGTGCGGCCAGCACCGGGACGAGCTGAATCGCGGCCTCGGTGAGGTGGTATTCGACCTTCTGCCGGTGACTGGGGTCGTCGTCGCGAGTGAGCAGACCTGCGGCGACGAGTTTGGCGAGCCGTGCGGCCAGGATGTTCGAGGCGATGCCTTCGATGGAGCCGGTGAGTAGTTCCCGGAAATGCGTATGCCCGCCGAACATGATGTCGCGCAGGATGATCAGGCTCCAGCGGTCGCCGAGGAGCTCGACTGTGAGGTTGATCGGGCAGCCCGACTTGCCCGGCGGCACCGGCAACTTCTCCTGAGCAACTGGTTGCGACATAGGATCAGTCTAGGATACGTTCATCACTGCTTGCACATTGCAATCAGAAAGGGCACCCCCGATGGCTCAGATGGTCCGCGTTCAGAACTTCAGCATTTCCAGCGACGGGTACGGCGCGGGGGAGGGGCAGAGTCTGGAACACCCCTTCGGTCACGCCGAACCCTCTGACTTCATGTTTTGGGCAGGCGCCACCGCGCACTGGCCCAACCGCACCGATCCCGGTGGCACCTACGGCCTCGACGACTACATCACCCGCGACTACGCCGTGAATATCGGCGCGGAAATCATGGGCCGCAACAAGTTCGGTCCGCAGCGCGGACCGTGGGAGAACTACGACTGGCAGGGTTGGTGGGGCGACAACCCGCCGTTCCGCACTCCGGTCTTCGTCCTCACCCACCACGAGCGCCCGTCGTTCACCTTGGCCGACACCACGTTCCACTTCATCGACGCCACCCCGAAGGACGCGCTCGCCCAGGCTCTGGATGCCGCCGACGGCAAGGATGTACGCATCGGCGGCGGCGTCGCCACGGTCCGCGAATTCCTCGCCGCCGACCTCATCGACGCGATGCACATCGTCGTCGCACCGGTGGAAATCGGTGCGGGCGAACGCCTGTGGGAAAGCCCCGACGAATACGACGACCGCTTCCACCACGAGCAGGTCCCCAGCCCCAGCGGAGTCGTCCACCACTTCTTCTGGCGTCGCTGACGTATCACGTGACCTGCGCGGCAGCGATAATCGTGTGGTGCCAACAGATCCCGTCCTGCTCGACGACCTGACGCTGGAACAGTCCTCGGTAGTCGCGAACAACGCGATGAACCGCGGCCGAGGACTGTCCGGGGTGAACAGCTACGCCCGCGAACTCGGATTCGACCCCTACGAGGTACTCGCCGAGCGCTTGCGCGCCGACCCCACCGCCCGGGTCACGTGGATCGACGTCTGCTGCGGCTCCGGCCGGGCCCTGCTCGAAGCAGAGGAACGATTCGACCGCGAATTCCCGACCGCCGACGTCACCATCATCGGCCTGGACCTCGTCGACTTCTTCCTGGACAAACCCCGCACCCCGCGCCTGCGCCTGCTCACCACCTCGGCGACAACCTGGACCCCGCCTCGCGAAGCCGACCTCGTGACCTGCGTGCACGGCCTGCACTACATCGGCGACAAATTAGCTCTCGTCGAGACGATGACAAGCTGGCTCACCCCCGACGGTCTCTTCGCCGCCGACTTCGATCCAGCTGAAATCCGCCGTGCCAATGGTTCACCGATAACCGAGGCCGTCGTCGAAACCCTCAGAGCGGCGGGCCTGACATACAACCGTCGCCAGATCCACGGCCACGGTCAGCCTCGGTTCACCGCCCGCTACCTCGGCGCCGACCCGAAGGCAGGCCCCGGCTATACCGGCCAACCCTCGGTGGTCTCGTACTACGACTGGTGAATCACGGTCGAAACCCGGTGCGCTCATCTCCAGAGCTGACAGAGACGCGGTCGAGCAGATTCAGCGAAGCGCGACCTCGGCGCCACCCGAGAATGCGGAGTCGTGCAGTTCGAGCGTGGTCGGCACGGTTCCAGCGGGCACGTCGAAGACGACGACCACCTGTATCGAGTTTCCCGGGTTGATATCCGACATCATGGCGGTGCCGTCGTTGACGTTGATTCCCGCCATGGTGTCGTTCTCGAACTCTCGGCCGCGGTCATCGATCATCTTCTGATTGCTCGAGAAATACGACTGTGGCTTGTTGCCGATGTTGGTGACTGTGAGGTGAACCAGGATGTACTCGCCCTGCGCGGTCTTCTGGAGGTAGGGGTTGTCTCCGACGGTCTTGACCGGTGCGTCGACCGCATTCACGGTGAACTCGAACTTGCCGTCTCGCACCGGGGTGCCGGCGGGCGCGGGTGCGTCTTCGTTGGGCAGCGGGGCTGCCGGATGGCCGGGTGCGGTTGGTTTGCCCGCGGCAGTGGTGAACGTCGTAGTGGCCTTGGTCTTGTCGTCGCCGGCCGATAGTGCTGATACACATCCGCCGAACCCGCAGAGCGCGACGAGAACGCCCACCACCACGAGGATGATCGTGTTCGCGTTGCTCTTCTTCGGTGGCCGCGGTGGATACGGATACCCCGGTTGCCCGCCGTATGGCTGTTGGGGGTACGGCTGCTGCGGATACGGCGGGGTCGTCAAGTGGTTCCTCTCGAGGGTCTGTTCAGGCACTTCCATTCGGTACGGAGATCTCCGGTGGGCGACGAGTTGTTACGGAGATAACAAATATTGGTCGTTTGAGACGTGACCCGAGGGGTATGGGCGGCTGGGATCGTCAGTTCTGGCAGGCCGGGAAGGCGGCGGCGTGGTAGTGCTCGGCGGATTCCTGATTGCCGACGGGCACAGCGGCATCGAGATCAATGCTCGCAGAGCGAGAATTCGCGCTCGTACAGCTCGTTGTTGTGCTTGTCGACGAAGAACTTGCGCTCTCGCATCAGTTCCGTGCGGTAGGCGTCGGCTTGGGCCGCGGTCATCGTCGACGTCGGGGACCAGGGCTGTTGAGGCGGGATGTCGGAGGTCGAGAAGATGGTCACCGAGGGGTCGACGAGGAAGAAGGCCAGGATCTTGCGGTGACCGGTTCGGGTCGGGTCCTGGAGCCGGAACGGTGCGACGCGATGCTGGAGGATGTTCGGGAACGCCACGCAGCGACCGGCTGTGGCCTGGACCGATCCCAGGTCCTGGTTGAGTGCGTCCTCGTCGGCGAGACCGAAGACCTCGCGCATGCCGGTTTCGTCGTTCTGGTCGTATTCGGGGTCGTCGATCGCCGCGCGGAAACCGAGCCGGCTGTCGGTGATGTTCTCGTTGTCCCAGTAGTAGATTCCGGTGGCGACGATGCTTTCGTTGAGCATTGCTTCGACGTGCCACGAACCGCCCGGATATTCCGGCTTCTCGGGTGTGAGGTGAATATTGGCGAGTTTCACGATGACCTGCAATCTGCGCCCGGTGAGGTCGACGCGATCGCTGTCGTCAACGGGTGTGGGTAGCTGAAAAGCGGGGGCGTCCGGGATGGCCGGTCGGCGGTTTTCCCACCATTCGTCCCAGGCGGCCTCGAAGGCTTCCTGGGCTTCGTCGCTCTCATCGGTCGGCTCGGTGGGTTCGGAGTCTTCGTACCAGGCGAAGGGGTTGACGTCGATCCGCACCGGTCGTGGTCGGCGCAGGTCGGTCAGCACATCGGCCAGCAGTGGAAGCATGCGGGCGAACAGTTCCGGCAAGACGGATTCGAGTGCGTGATGGCGAGCGGGGTCGACGTTGTTGACATAGGAACGGAAGGCGACCTCGCCGGTGTCGGTGACATCGACATCGGTGGGCAGCCATTGAAACTTCTGCGAATACGCGTACCCGGCATCATTTTTCGCCGGGCCGGGCCATGGCGCGTCATCGGGCCGGCTGACGCCGCGGACCAGGCAGTACAGCGAGGGATGGACGAGATTGCGCACCTGACCGTTCGACCCGGGTTGCCAATCGTGTTCTGCCGCTGGAACATCCTCGAACACCCGGGCCGCTGCGCGCAGGCGAGCCCGTAACGTGTCGTCGATCAGGGTGTCCGATTGCCACACCCCATCGACAGCGGACATCTCGATCCCGGTCTTCTCGTCGCGTAATCCGGCGTAGTACGCGAGTTCATCGAGCACATAGCGGATTTGCGCTTCCGTCATTCCGGATTCGGCGGCTTCTCGAGTCCATCGGGCGACGATGTCGGAGTCCAGCATCTTCTGATGCCACTGTGATTTCTCCCGAACAGCGGCGCTCAATCGCATCATCTCCAGCTCGCGCACCGTCCTGACCGGCGCGACAGCCACCAGATGAGCGGCACGGAAGGGCAACGGAAACGGGTCGAGCTGAGTCAATTCTCTATTCTCTCAACAGTTCTGGCGAGTCGCGCGGTGCGAATACCGGAGACGACACTATTTGACCGCCGCAGAGCTCAGAGGCGAGGGTCGGTCGGTACGGATTCCATGGCCAGGACGGCGAAGACCAATTCATGGACGCGCCACAGTGGTTCGCCCGCGGCGACGGCGTCCAGGGCGGCCAGGCCGAGCGTGTGTTCGCGGAGGGCGAGGGTGCGTTTGCGGCTGAGGGTGCGGTCGCGCAGACGGGTGAGGTGTTCCGGGGTGGTGTAGTCGGGGCCGTAGATGATGCGGAGGTATTCGCGGCCTCGGCATTTGATGCCGGGCTGGACGAGTTTGCCTCTGCTGCGGTGGGTGAGGCCGGCGTAGGGCTTGATGACCATGCCTTCACCGCCTGCCGCGGTCATCTCGAGCCACCAGGTGGTGGCTTCGGCTTGGGCGGCAGGGTCGGACAGGTCGACGATTCGGCGGCCGGTAGGGCGGAAGGTCACAGGGTCGGCCGCGACCAAGCGGTCGCTGATGTCGAGGTGCCAGCCGTGGTCGCGGTCGGCGTAGCAGGCGCCTTCGGAGGCGAGGAGGGCGAACGGGGCGATCTGGACGCCGTCGAGTCCTGTTGTCGGCCAGCAGTATCGGCGGTAGGCGTGGGTGAAACCGGCCGCGTTCTCGGCGCGGGCGGCGGTGCGGGCACGCAGTTCGCCGAGGTCGAGTCCACGGGCCAGTCCGGCGTCGAGTGCCGCGACCGCGGCGGGCAGCGCCGACCGTGCGGCGGCGCCTGCGGCCGCGTACTGGGTGCGGATCAGCCCGGCGGCCTTGGCGGACCAGGGCAGCAGTTCGCAGTCCAGGAGCAGCCAGTCCGAGCCGAGTTCGTCGAAAAGCGGTGCGGCCGCGGCCCGGACGCGGTCGAGCAGCGTCTCGGTGAGGGCCGGATCGTTGAAGAACGACCGTCCGGTGCGGGTGTAGATCGCACCGGAGCATCCGTCGCCGACGCCGAAGCGAGCCGCCGCCTTGTCACGGCACACGAGCACCACGGCCCGCGACCCCATGTGCTTCTCCTCGCACACCACCTTGTCCACACCCGCCGCGCGATAGTCGGCGAACGCCTCGGTGGGATACTCGAGATACCCCTCGACGGTCGACGTCGACGGCGGGGACATGGTCGGCGGCAACCACAGCAACAGCCGGGGATCGATCGCGAACCGGCTCATCACCTCCAGCGCGGCCGCCGAGTTCTCGGCATCGACGATCACCGTGCCGTGCTCGGTGCGGATGTGCCTGCGCCCGGTGACATCGGCGAGGTCGAGCGTCTCGTTGTCGCGCGCGGATTCGGCATCGGCGAGCGGCCGGATCGGCTCGTAGTACATCCGCTCGGCCTGCACCGCGACGAATGTCTTCTCGGGGTAGCGCAGCGCCGTCAGCTCGCCGCCGAACACCGCACCGGTGTCGAGACAGACGGTGTTGTTGATCCACTCCACCTTCGGCGTCGGTACGTGCCCGTAGACGACCATTGCCGCACCGCGATAGTCCCGCGCCCACGGATAGCGCACCGGCAAGCCGTATTCGTCTGTCTCGCCGGTGGATTCGCCGTAGAGACAGAAGTCGCGAACGCGCCCGGACGCGCGTCCGTGGTATGCCTCTTTGAGTCCGGCGTGCGCGACCACGAGTCGCCCACCGTCCAATCGCAGGTGACTGACGAGGTCGTGGATCCACTGCGCCGCGGACTCGATGAACTCCGGTGTCTCGCTGTCCAATTGCTCGAGCGTCTCGGCGAGGCCGTGGGACACCGTGACGTTCTTGCCCCGCAACTTCTTGAGCAGCTTCTGCTCGTGATTGCCCGGCACGCACAGCGCGTTTCCGCTCGCGGTCATCCCCATCACCAACCGCAGCACCCCCGGTGAATCGGGCCCGCGGTCGACGAGGTCGCCGACGAAGACCGCCTGACGTCCCGCCGGGTGGGTGGCATCGACAGCGCGCCCGGCCTCGTCGCGAACCAGCGTCCATCCGAGTTCGCCCAGCAGCGTTTCCAATTCGGCCCGGCAGCCGTGCACATCGCCGATGATGTCGAACGGACCCGTGAGCTCACGCCGGTCGTTCCACGCCTTCTCGTAGGTGATCGTCACTTCGGCCGGATCACTGACGACGTGCACCTTGCGAAAACCCTCGCGACCGAGCTCGCGCAGGGAACGCCGCAGGTCCTGACTCTGCCGCTTCAGCACGTTGCGCCCGAAGTCGCGATCGCTGCGGCCCTGAGTACGTTCCCACGCCACAGCTTCGGGCGTATCGATGACGATCGCGACCGGCAGCACATCGAAAGACCGTGCCAGCGCGACCAATTCGGCCCGCGCGTGCTTCTGCACATTGGTGGCGTCGATGACGACGCGTCGACCGGCGCGCAGCCGGATCCCGGCGATGTGGCCGAGCGCGTCGAAGGCGTCCTTCGTCGCGGACTGATCGTTCTCGTCGTCGGCCACCATGCCGCGGAAGAAGTCCGACGACAGCACCTCGGTGGGCTTGAAGTGCTCGCGGGCGAAGGTGGATTTGCCGGAACCGGAGATGCCGACCAGGGCGATGAGCGACAGGTCGGGGAGGTCGATGTTCATTTACGCGGCCTTCCGGAACAGCGCGAGCTGGGTGGGGGAGCCGGTCTGCGGGTCGTGGTCGCCGACCGGGCGGATGTCGACGGTGTAGCCGAAGGTCTCGGCGACGCGGGCGCACCAGGCGGTGAATTCGGCACGGGTCCACTCGAATCGGTGATCGTCGTGGCGGTGACCGTCGAGGGTCTCGTAGTGCACGTTGTATTCCACGTTCGGCGTCGTCACGATCACCGCGCCGGGCGCAGCATGCCCGAAGACGGCGCGTTCGAGCGCGGGCAGCCGGGACTCGTCGACGTGTTCGATCACCTCCATGAGCACCGCCGCGTCGAAGCCGCGCAGGCGGTTGTCGTGGTAGGTCAGCGCCGACTGGATGAGCGTGATCCTGGCCCGCTGCCGGTCCGACATCCGGTCGAACTTCAAGCGCCGCTCCGCCATCGACAGCGCCGCGCTGGAGACGTCGGCGCCGACGATCTCGGTGAACCGGGCCTCGGCTTGCAGCGCGAGCAGCAGAGCGCCCGGGCCACAACCGAGATCGAGGACACGCGATGCGCCGGTCTCGGCGAGTGCCGCGAGCACCGCTTCCTTGCGCAGCTTCACCAGGGGTGTGCGGCGCTCGGCAGCTTCGACGCGTTCGATCGCGTCTCCGGGGATTTCGGCATCGTCGACCACCTCGTCCGCCGAGCGCAGCCGTTCCAACGCCGACAACATGAGTGTGCGCCGTCCGGCCAGATAGCGCCGCGCGATCAGTTCACGGTCGGGGTGGGCGCCGAGCCAGCCCTCGCCCGCGCGGAGCAGTTTGTCGACTTCGTCGGCGTCCACCCAGTAGTGCTTGGCGTCATCGAGCACCGGCAACAGCACGTAGAGGTGGTTCAGTGCCTCTGCCAGCCGCAGCGTCCCGGTCAAACGGAGGTGGGTGTAGGGCGACGGGCCCCATTCCGGGAACTCGGGATCGAGCGGCACCGAGCTGGTCGACACCGTCCAACCCAGCGGCGCGAACAGTCTCTCGACGATCTCGGTCCCACCACGGCACGGCACGGCGGGGACTTCGATCTCCAACGGAATCGCGGTCTCCGCCAGTTCTTTACGGTCGCGGCTCGTGCCGTTCAGCGCCGACCGGAACACCTTGCCCAGCGCCACCGACAGCAGGCTCGACGCCACATACGGCCGGTCGTTCACATAGCGTCCGAGCGCGGACCCGTTGTGCCCCTTGCTCGGTCGCGCCAACTCCACCGGGTCGACCTCCAGCAGCAGGGCGACGGTGCAGCGATCGACATCGGCCTGTGGATAGAAGACGTGTGCCGTGCCGCCGGTGGTCGTGAACGACTGCACGCGGTCGGGATGTTTGACCACGAGGTATCCGAGGTCGGTCGCCGGCGTGTGAGTCGTGGAGATCGTCAAGAGCACTTGATGATCCTGTCACGGACCGCCAGCGATTTTCGCCGAGTCCGGAGATCACCGGAAGTCGAACGACGGTGGGATGGCGACGATCACGGCGGCCGCCCACACGCCGTATACGGGCAGGTAGTCGGTCTGCCAGCGTTCGACAGCGGCGAAGGTCTTCCTGCCGCGCACGAAGCCGAGCCCGAGGTGGCCCGACCACACGAGGTTCACCAGCAACACCACGTTCAGTCCGAGCGCGACCACCTTGTTGGGGGTGGAGCCGAACTCGGCGATCCGGGTGAGCATGGCGGCCAGCATCGTCACGTCGACGACCAGCGCGGTGAGCACCAGCACCAGCTGCAGGCGGTCGAAGAACCCGGGTGGGGTCAGCGGATCGCGGGCGGAGATCGTATAGAGGAGCAGGCCCAGGACCAGGACGAGGATCAGGTCCATCAGGATGAGCAGATCGCGGTCGATCGCGGTCAGGCTGCGGGTGGTCGCGAGAGCGGCGAGCAGCGCGAACAGCATGACGATGGTGAGCGGGGTGAAGACCCGGGTGAGCACCGGCGCGATGTTCTCCACGACGTTCTGTTTGGCTTCGACCAGCCAGGCGGCGACGATCACCGCGCCCGCCGCCCCGAAGGGCAGCACCCAGTCCTCGATCACCGGCTCGATGTCGAAATCGAGGGTCCCGAACGCGCCCACTGTCAGTCCGATCAGCACTCCGCCGCCGAGCGCTAGCAAGGTCAGGTAGACGAACCACTCCCCGGTGAACCGGATGAAGTCCATCCGCCGCCGCCCGGAGCGCCAGTCGCCGCCCACGTACGCGAAGCCGACCACCAGCCACAGCAGGATCGGCGCGTGGATCGCGGCGATGATCTCGGTCGCCCCTTCGGGCTCGAACGGATACAGGTTCAGCACGAGTGCGGTGAGCACGACGGGCGCGAGCAGCACGGCGGCCACCCGCGCGGGAACCTGGCGCTTCCACGCGAAATATCCTGCGAGGAAGGGCAAGACGAGCAGGCTGATGTTGAGACCCAACGCAGGGCCCGCCAGCCAGGTGAAGCCCGCCTTCACCGTGAGTGCCGCCCCTATGGCGAAGGCGAGCACAACCATCAGCTCTCGATTGCCCGCACCGCCCTCGGACTCCTCCGGCACCAGAACGAGCTGCTTCCAGAGCCTTTCGGAATGCTCGAGCGCGAACTCCCGGGAGATCGCGTCCATGCTGCCCATCCGTTTCACCGCGACGAGGAATGCCTCGTCGCTCGACAGGCCCGCGGTGTGCAAGGTCGAGATCTGTTCGCGCAGATGGTCTTCCATCTCGTCGACGTCGGCGACCGAAATCGCACGATGACGCTGGACGTACCCGCGCCACTGATCGATATGGGCTTGCAACTCGGTCTCCATCACGCCCATCCCTTCTCCACCGGCCGGGTGGCGCTGCGCCAGACCTGGTCCAGGGCCTCGGCGACCACACTCCACTGGGCTTGTCGTTCGGCGAGCGCCGCCCGGCCAGACTCGGTGATCAGGTAGTGCTTGCGGCGACGTCCGCCCTCGGACACCCGCCACGTCGACGACACGTGCCCGAGCCGTTCCAGCCGGTGCAGCAGCGGGTACAGCATCCCGTCGGTCCACTGCATCCGCCCGCGGGAGAGCTGGTTGACCTGCTCGAGGATGGCGTAGCCGTACGACTCGCCCTCGGCCAGAATTCCGAGTACCAGCGGCGTCGCCGAGGCCGCCACCAGGTCTTTGTCTATCCGCATCGCACTCCTATACCTAGCAGATCTAGGTAATAACCTAGCAGATCTAGGTATATGGGTGTGGATGTCGCACCCTAGGGTGAGGATTCCGTTGAATCGCCTAACGACCGTGTCGGGGGCCCCGATGAAGTCTGCATGTACGCGCTACCGCGCGTAGGGGACACAGAATCGAGGAACCATGAAGAACGCAGTTCGAATGGGCGCGCTCATCGCCGTCGCCGCGGCACTGGTCACAGGCTGCACCGACGAGAGTGGTTCAGGGACAACAACATCGACCTCCCGCGCGACGGTGGCCCCGTCGAGCTCCCGCGCGCCCGCGCCGGGTGGCCAGACCCCGGAGTCCCCCGCGCCCGAGGAGACCGCCGCGCCCCGGCCCGGCGCCACCATCGCGCCGGAGCCCGAAACACCGCCGGTCACACAAGCTCCCACGCTGATCCCGGCTCCCGGCACCACCTCTCCCGCCCCCGCCGACGACATCAGCGGACCGGGTCGCTGCATAGACCCGGCCTCGACCGGTGTGCAGAACGCCCTCGCGAGCCTCCAGGGAAGCTGGGTCGCCGGACAGGCTTCGAGTGATCAGCCGGGTAGCTGTGGTCAGCTGTTGTATGTGCGCGCCATCGGCGGCAACTCCGCGGGTGCGCCGATCCACCTCTTGTTCTTCCGCAACGGAAAGTACTTGGGCACGGGCACTTCTGAGCCGTATGCCTTCACCACCGTTGTCGGGTCGAGCAACAACGCGGTGACCGTCGACTACCGCTGGCTCGCCGGTGACGAACCCTTTGCCGCGCCGCAGGGCGGCCCGGCGACGATTACCTATTCGTGGAACGGTTCGAAGGTGGTGATGGGCGGCACGCTGCCGACCGAAGTCACCCAGCCGCACCGCTGATCCGTTCTCGGACGCCCCTGTGCGCTGGGCGACTGGGTTCAGTTGTCCGGGTGCAGCACCAGCACCGTGATCTCGCTGGGGGCGAAAACCCGTAGCTGCGGGCCCCAGAAACCGGTGCCGCGGCTGGTATAGAGCTGGGTGTTGTTCGCGTGTCTGCTCAGGCCCGCGACGACCGGCTGGTCGAGCCGGACCAGGTAGTGGAACGGCCAGATCTGCCCGCCGTGAGTGTGACCGGAGATCTGCAGCGCGATGCCCGCCGCGGCGCTGTCGGCGATCTGTTTGGGCTGGTGGGCCAGCAGGACGACCGGCAGCGAGGGGTCGGCGCCCGCGAGTGCGGCGGGCAGATCGGGACCGTGACCGGGCAGGCCGACGCCGGTCGGGTCGTCGATGCCGGCGATGACGAGGCGGTCGCCGTCGCGGGTCAGGACGCTGTGCTGGTTGTGCAGCGGCTGCCAGCCGAGCGAGGCCATGTAGTCGATCCAGCCCTGCGCGTCGCCGAAGTACTCGTGATTGCCGGTGATGTAGAACCGGCCAAGCGGCGCCTCGACCTTGCCGAGCGGATCGACCTGCGCCTGGCGTTTCACGACCGAGCCGTCGGCGAGATCACCGGCGTGGCATGCGATATCGGGCCGCTGCGCGTTGACCACCTCCACCACGCGTTCCGACCAGCGCCGCCGATTCAGCGCGGCGTAATGGGTGTCGGTGACGACCACTACGCGCAACCCGTCCAGGCCCCGCGCCAGCCCGCGAATCGCGACGTCGACTGTGCGTACCCGCGGTATGCGACGCGCCTCGTACACGCCCCACCCGACCAGCGCCGCGGAAGTCACCAGCACCCCTGCCGCCACGATCCGGGCACCGTCGACCCCGCCGACGGCCAGCGCGCCCCGCACGAGCAGCCCGATCACCGACCAGGAGAACACCACCCACACCACCCCGAGCAGGGTGTCGCCGACGATCACCGCCGGATCGGACTGCGCGGGCCCGTGCCCGAGGAACATCGTGAGCGGCAGGCACACGAGGGCGGCCGCGGCGATCGCCGTCCCGGTCCAGAACAGCGTGCCGCTGCCACCGGTCGGCGCCGAGACCAACGTCCACCAGGGGACCCCGAACAACAGGGCGAGGACCAGCGACAACATCATCAGGCGTACGGCGAGCTTCACGGCGGTCCCGTTCTGGGCAGGGCGGCCGGGCGCGGCCACGAATCGACCTCCCAGGGTAGCGCTCCGCCGGCGCCGCCCCTCGCCGAGAATCCGCAGTTCGCAGCGGGCGCGCGAAGCAGGCTGCCCCACTGCACAATTCGATGTACCCCTGGGATCAGGTGCGCGCTATGCTGCCCGACAGGGCCCCGCGCGCAGGTGCAGTACCGCGGCGGGTCGAGTGGGGAAGCGGCGAGGCCGCACAAACGGGAAGGTCAGAACACCGATCATGCGTGGGGTAAAGAGAGTTCTTCGGCGAGTGATGGCAGGCGCCGTCGTGGTGGTGGTGCCGTTCGGCGCCTCTGTCGCGCCCGCCGCCGCCGATGCCGACCCGTCCGCGATCGACTTCCGGGTGGATACGTCGATGGGGGAGATCAACACCAGGATCATCCGCGCGGCCGACGGCAACACCGATCGGGTGGTCTACCTGCTCGACGGCGAACGCGCCGAGGACGACCTGAACGGCTGGGAGAAGCACACCACCATCCCGGCGCAGATGGCGAAGTTCAACATCAACGTCGTGATGCCGGTCGGCGGGCAGTCCAGCTTCTACGCCGACTGGGAGCAGCCGAGCAACTTCTTCGGCGTCAACCCCGACGGGTCGATGCTGCCCAGCGCCGACTCCGGTTCGGCGATCGGCGGCTGGGAGGACACCCAGGGCAAGGTCAACACCTACCAGTGGGAAACCTTCATCACCAAGACGCTGCCGGAGGCGATGAAGTCCCGGCTGGGCTTCAGCGCGACCCGCAACGGTGTGGTCGGCCTGTCCAGCGGCGGTAGCGCGGCGATGCTGATGGCGGCATACCACCCCGAGCAGTTCACCTACGCCGGGTCGCTGTCGGGCTACCTGCACATGTCGATGCCCGGCATGCGCGAGGCGCTCGGCGGGGCGATGATCGCCAGCGGTGGGTACAACATCGAGGCGATGGCGCCCGCGGGCAGTGAGAAGTGGAAGCGGATGGACCCGTACGGGTTCGTCGAGAAGCTGATCGCCAACAACACCCGCCTCTACGTCTCCGCGGGTAGCGCCAAGCCCGCCGACCAGGACCTGTCCTCGGTCGACGCGATCACCCAGGGCATGCCGCTGGAAGCGATCGCCCTGGCCAACACCCGCTCGTTCGAGAAGCGGGTGACCGCACTGGGTTACGAGAACGTCAGCTACGACTTCCCCGACATCGGCATTCACAACTGGGGCACCTGGGAACAGGTCGCCATCCGTCTGATGCCCGACATGGCGCGCAACATCGGCAAGCCGTTGCCCGCGGGCGCGACCCCGCCGGGCGGTGGCGCTCCGCCCGTCGACGGCCCGCCCGCCGGTGGCCCGCCCGCCGGTGGCGAACCGCCGAAGTAGCCTCTGCCACCACCGACACCGCCGCTACCCCTGCTCGGGGTAGCGGCGGTTCGTGTTTGCCGGGGTCAGCTGGTTTTGATCGGGGTTTCGTTCGTCAGGCCCCAGCGGATCTCGGTGCGCACGGTGATGTCGGCCGGTGGTGCGGCGACGGTGCGGGTGAGGCGTTGGAGCTCGCCCCAGTCGCGGGTCCAGTCGTCGGCCAGATAGGCGGGGACGGTGCGTGATTGCATGAGCATGCCGGTCCAGCCGAGCGGGCCGCCGCCGGTGTCGCCCTGCCAGGTCTCGGAGACCTGGGCGTTGAGCTTGTCGGGCTGGATACGCCAGATCGGCATCTCCGCGACGCCGGTGTGGTGGTCGAACGGGCGCTGGCACGGGAAAGCCAGTCCCACATGCCAATCCGTGAGGACCGGGTCGGTGCTGCCGACGACGGTGTTCAGGCTCGACAGTTTCGGCAGGCGCGGTGGGGTGATCGCGAGCCACTGCATGGGGTCGGGCTCCGCCGCGTCGGCGACGAGTCGAACGGCAGTGGTACCCACAGGAACTCGATCCAGCGCGATCGGGAGGTTCCGCCAGCCCGGAGCGCCACCAACCGTCGGCGGGATCGCCTCGCCCAGGGCGGTGGTGGTTCCGTCCTCGGCACGACGAGCGAACTCCACTCGCAAGCGTTGCCCCGGCATGCGTGAGCCATCGGGCGCCGTGGACTCGATCCGACCGGCCACCGTCAGGATCATCACCCGGTAGGCCGGATTCTGCTGTGCGGCGGCCATATCCAGCCGATACCACTGCGTCGTCAACTGCGTCCGCTGTGGTTCGCCGGTCGAGTGACTGCCGAGCACCGGCGTTCGTTCCGGGGCGAGGCCGAACGGCAATGCCACCGTGCTGCCGTTCACGCCGGCCACGGCAGGACCGGCCGCTCCGGGTGGTCCCGCGTTCGGACCGCTCGGTGGTGTCCCGGTCGTGCCGCCGGCCGGGGCTGGACCGCCGGGGCCACTTCCGCCAGGGCCTGAGCCGCCGGGGCCGCTTCCTCCGGGACCCGAACCCGAAGGCGGGGCGGAGGATTGGCCGGGACCGGGATCGGGGGCGAGACTCCCGACACCGTTCGGGGTGAAGCCGGTGTTCTCGGCGGCCAGCCCGTCGGCGACGGTGCCGCTGTACGGGGCGAGCAGTGAGTCCGCGGTATTCGTCTCGACGAGAACGTCATCGGCCATCGCGCACCGGTCACCCGTCAGCGCACGTAGATTCGACAGCCCGACCGAATAGGCCGGGTACTGCGAAACGGCCGCGGCGGCAAGCGAAGCCACTTCGAACAGCACCATGGCCGCCGCGGCAACGGTCAGCGGCGCGACAGCCGGGATCTTGCGATTCGGCCTGCGGCGACCGATACCGCCGTAGTACTGGAACAGGGCCGTGAGGAGGCTCGCGGCCGCTGCGGCGAGGAAGAGGGTCGACACCTCGATCCCGCCTAGCGTGGGAGCGCGGTCGGGCCACGGGACGCCATAGCCGGAGACGTACCACCACCCGTTGGAGCCGGTGAAGCTCATGGCGAGCAGGAACAGCACCGCGGCGGCGAACAGTGTTCGGAGATAGTTCCGGCCGACGCGGACCAGCGCCACTGCCGTGATCGCGGCGAGTGCGGCGGCCAGGCCCCCGTAGACGCCGAAGTGATGCGTCCACTTGGTGGGGGTGAACATCATCAGCAGCAGGGCCATGAAGACGACAGCGAGGATTCGGGTCACCGGGCCACGCGCGGTCGCCGGGATGCGACCGCGGCGCAGGGTCGCGGCGATGCCGACCGCGAGGCACAGGAGCATGGCGAGGACGCCGAAGCGACGGGCCAGGGAGCCGTCGGGGTTGACCGACAGCAGGGAATCCCAGCGGGTGCGTTCCTCGAACCAGGACATGTCGGGGCCGACGAGCTGGCGCACGCGGGTGGCTTCGAGGACGGTCGAGAAGGTTTGATCGGCGAAGACGACGACCAGTACGAGAGTGCCCGCGGCGACGATCGGAGCGACGAGTGCGGCGTATCGGAGGAACACGGTTCCGCGAGGGGACACGCCAGCGCCCGAATCCGGTCTGGCGCGGGCGATGATCGTGCGCAGCACCGGTCGCGAACCGGCCAACAGTGCTGCCACGCAGATCAATCCGGTGGGCCCGGCCGCCAGGGAGAACGCGGCGATCAGCACCGCGACGGCGGCGGGCAGCAGGCGGCGAGTGGCGATCGCCCGTTCCATCGAGCACCAGGTGAGAAGCGCGCCGACCGCGATGAGGGGTTCGGGTCGCAGGCCGTTGTTGTAGGGCAGCCAGATCGACAGGAACACCAGGGCAGCGGTCCAGCGCGCGACGCGGCTCGCGCGCACGCCGGAACCCAGGCGCGGCAACACTTCCCGGCTGAGCACCAGCCAGCACACGAACCCGGCGAGCAACGCGGGCAACCGCATCCACACCCCGACCTCGCTGACCCGGGTCATCTGGGCGAGCACCTCGTAGGGCCACCCGAACGGTGCCTCGGCGACCTGGAACCAGCGGTAGTAGTTGGCGGTGTAGCCCGCTTCCTTCGACGCGCGCGCCATCGTGAGGATGTAGCCGTCGTCAGAACTGTTGGCGCCGATCACATGCCAGCTGACCAACGTGCCCGCGACCACCGCGTCGAGACCGGTGAATCGCCACCACCGGGCGGGCAGAACGCGACGCGCCCGGCGGCCGTCGCGAGCGTCGCCGCGATGCAGGCAGATCAGGGCGAGCAAGGCGCTCAACACCGCCCCGACGATCGCTGCCAGCTTCCAGCCACTCGGACTCGACGAGAACCGCGCATCGATCTCGGCATGCAGTCGCGCGTCTCCCATCCGTCCGCGATCCAGCTCGGTGAAGACTCCGACCACCTGTGGGCGCACATCGGCGTCCACGGTCGTCTTCATCGGCGAGCCGTCGGCTCGGGTCATACCGGTGAGCTCGGCGGTGGTGCTCGAGCCGGTGGAAACCACGGTCAGCGCTCCGCATCGGGCGTCGCGTGCGGTCTCGGGCACAGCTGTTCCGGGCGCGCCGCGCGGACCGGCCGGTGGCTTCGTCGTCGAGGACGGCGGCCCGTTCGGCGGAACCGCGCCCGACGGGGGAGTGCTGCCAGGAGCGGGAGCGCCGCTAGGTGGAGTGGTGCCGGTGGGTGGCGCGCCGTTGGGTGGAGTGGTGCCGCCGGGTGGCGGCGCACCGTTGGGAGTGGTGCCGCCAGAGGGCGGTGCACCGTTGGGCGGGGTGCCGCTGAGGGGCGGTGCGCCGTTGGGGGGAGCGCCGCCGGCGGACGGTGTGCCGTTGGGGGCAGGTGGCCGGTTCGCGTCGGTGGGGGGCGGTTGTGTGCCATCCCGGCCGTCGGCGGCCGAGCTCTCTTGCACGGGGGCGTTCCCCGCGATATCCGCGATCGGCGCGCTCAACAGCAACTTGTCGCGCAGCACCACGGACAACGTGCGCCCGGCTCCCGGCCGGTCCTCGATACGCGCGACCAAGCCTTTCGATCCTGCTCGCGGCGCCTGGGCGGGAACCGTGGACAGCACTGTCCCGCCGGTCATGTCGCGCAACGCGGTACACGGAATGCTCACGTCGAGCGACAACGGCACGTAGTCCACGAGTGGCGCGCTGAGTTGCATCGACTGGGGCTGTGGCCACTCCAGGCTCGCGCGCTGCTGCTGAACCGGCAGCAACGGAGTCGCCACCGCCAGCACCACACCCAGCGCCCCCGCCGCGATCCCGATTTTCTGCACTCGGCCGAAGCCGGAAGAATCTCCACCCACAAACGACGATGCTAGCCATGGTCGTCAGGTAGTTGTCACCTCAGCGCGGGCGGCGTAGTTCGGTGACGGCGATCCGTGCCGCCTCGCCGATCGCGGCGTCGACCACCGGCAGCATCGGATCCGCGCGGGCGGCGCGGGTGAAGACCGCTACCGCTACCGGTGTTTCGCCGGGGAATTCGATGACGGCGACTTCGTTGCGGATCACCCCGATGGTCCCGGTCTTCCCCGCGACGAGCACTCCGCGATGCGGGAAGCCGGCGGCGATGCGGTGCGGCCAGATCTGCTTGCTCATCACCGTGCGCGCGAATGCCGTACTGGCCGTGGACAATAAGTCACCTGTCCACAGCTTCCACAGGAACCGGGTCATCTCCTCGGGCGTGGTCGCGCTGGCGTAGGAGGGGTCGTAGGCGGAGACCGTCCACGCCTCGTCGTTGTCCGCCAGGACCGCGAAAGCCTCCGCGGTGCTGTGGGTATCGGTATCGCGGACCAGGCTGCGGTGCTGGTCGGCCGTGCCGCCGACGATCCGGGTATCCGTCAGGGCGAGCTCGTGCACCAGCTCACTCACCGCGGCGAGACCGACCTCGCCGAGCAGGACATCGGCGGCGGCATTGTCGGACACGGTCATCATCGACGCCGCCAGGTCGCGACGGCTCAGCGTGACCGGATCATGCAGTGCCGCAAGGCCGGTAGGCCCCGGAGTGCAGTCGGCCGGATCGATGGTGAGCCGGCCGGTGGGGTCGATCAGGCCGTGGTCGACCTGTCGCAAGAACGCTGCCAACAGCAGCAGTTTGTAGACCGACGCGATCACCACCCGGTCGTGCCCGCCGACAGAGATCTGGCCGGCGGAGCCATCGCAGCGCCGGGCGTGCAACCAGCCGACGCAGCCCGCATCGGCGAACACGGCACGGATCCGGGCACTCGCAGATTCCGGCATGCCGGCACCGCCGTGTCCGGTGTCGGTGGTGCTCGATCCGGGCAGCGTGTCGGTCGCGCTGAGCCGGCTCGAATCGGGGCGGCGGCCGTCCGTCGCCGCGTCGAACCCGCTCATCGCAGCCGCTCCCGGTACAGCACCCGATCCAGCGCATCGGCCTGCGCTCCCGCGTCCGCTCTGCGAATGACCCTGATCCGCAGGGCAATCGACTGCGGCGCCAGCGTGAGCCATGCCACCCCCGGTGTCGGCGTCGGCGAGGTGGCGGTGACGCCGAAACTCGTGCCCGCGGCCACGGCGGCCAACACCGCCCGATCGTCGGGAGCCGCGAGTGGCGGTGCGTCCAGTCCGCGTTCCCGCAGCAGATCGATGATGCTGTCGAAGGCGGGCGGGTTCGCGGCGCGCGGCGGATGCGCGAAATACAGTCCGGCGAGCATGGGGAAGGTCGGCCGTTCGGCGGTGGTGGTGCGGTGCTCGGCCGGCACCACCAGCCAGCGCGGCAACTTCACCACCGGTCCGGCCTCCACTCCGTCGACCAGCGCCGGATGTTCGATCACCGCCACATCGCAGACGCCCGCGCGCACCTCGGCGACGAGGTCGACGGTCGTGGCCAGTGTCGTCGCCACGCTGCCACCCGCGGCGCGCAAGCCGGTGACACACGCGGTGACCAGGCGATCGGGTAGCGCGGTCGTCGCCGCGAACCGCACGGTCCCGCTGAGCTGCGCGATCCGCTGTGATTCGGCGAGCAATCGGTCGGCGTCGTCGACGAGCAGCCGGGCGCGCGGCAACAGGTGTTTGCCCGCGGTGGTGAGCAGCGCGCCCTGGCTGGTGCGGTGGATGAGTTCGACGTCGAGATGTTGTTCGAGGCGGCGCAACCCCTGCGACAGGGGCGGTTGGGTCATGTCGAGTGCCGCTGCTGCCCGCCCGAAGTGGCCCTCGTCCGCGACGGAGACGAAGAACCGGAGGTGGCGGATCAGATCCATATCGGCCATTGAACCAGCGCGCTTGCCGCGACTCGGTCGATCTGGGGTGACGAGCTGGTGGGGATCGGTCTTTCACGTCGCCTCACCGCTGTTCACCTGCGGTGATATCGGGTACGACTCGTCCAGCCCGCTGTCCGGTATTGGCTTCGAACCGGTCGGCGATGATTGCGTGCACCGGTGACTTCCTCCACACTGACGCCCCGCCTCCGCACCAGGATCGCCGCCGTCGCGCTGGCGATCTCGGCCGTGACGTTCACCGCCTGCTCGAGCAACGACGCCGAACCGGCATCGTCTACGTCGGCCACCGTGCCCGCCACAACGTCGTTCGCCGATATGGAGGCCGGATACGGTGCCCGGCTCGGTCTTTCGGTGGTCGACACCGGAAACGGAGCGACCGTCGACTACCGGGAGGATGAGCGCTTCCCGATGGCCTCGACGTTCAAGGGTCTGGCGTGTGGCGCTCTCCTGCAGGCGCATCCGCTGTCCACCGGTTATTTCGACCAGGTGATCCGCTACACCGCGGCCGACATCGTCGTGAACTCGCCGGAGTCGGAGAAACACATCGACACCGGCATGACCGTCACCGCGCTCTGCGACGCGGCGATCACCCAGTCCGACAACACCGCGGGCAACATGCTGCTCCGATTGCTCGGTGGCCCAGCGGGGTTCACCGCCTTCCTGCGTACCCTCGGCGACACCGTGTCCCGCCTCGATCGCTGGGAGCCCGAGCTCAACACCGCGATCCCCGGCGACGAGCGCGACACCACCACCGCCGCCGCCCTGGTGGCGAACTACCGTGCCCTCGTCGTCGGCACCGCTCTCCCGGAACCCGAACGCGCCCAACTCGCCACGTGGCTGAAGGCGAGCAAGACCGGCGCCAAACGCATCAAGGCAGGTCTGCCCACGGACTGGATCGTCGGCGACAAAACCGGCAGCCCCGCCTACGGCTCCGCCCTCGACGTCGCCGTCGCCTGGCCCCCCAACCGCGCGCCCCTGGTCCTCGCCGTCCTCACCACCAAGCCGGACCAGAACGCCGAACCCTCCAACGACCTCGTCGCCGATGCGACGAAAGCCGCTGTAGCCCAACTCAACTGAGGCTCCAGCCCGACGCCACCGACCGCGCGCACTGGGCCACGAACAATGCTGTGAGCAGGGGAATTCTGTGGCCCAGCGCGGCCGGTGGCAGCGGCCCGGTCGCGACCAGGCCCGCCGGCCCGTGTCCGATGGTCCAGCTCTGCGTGGCCAGATCGAGCGGATCGATATCGGCCTCGAACCGTCCGATCGACCTGGCCGAGTCGGCCGCCCGTACCAGGCGGTCGAGGGTGGCATCGGCGGCTCCGGCGTCCTCGAGCGCGAAACCCGCGCCGAACATCACCCGGTAGAGATCAGGATTGGCCATGGCGTTGGCGAGGTAGGCGCTGCCGAGCGCGGCCAGATCGTGCACCGGATCCTCGGCGACCGGCACCTGCGCCAGCCGCGCCGCCAGCTGCGCCGCCCGGTCGATCAGCATCGACCGCACCGCCGGGTTCTTCGTCCTTGGCAGCGCGGACAAGTATCCGCTGCCCGGCGATGGTGTCGCCAGGGCGGCGGCGAAGCTCGGCGTGGATCCGGTCAAGCCGATCACGTTGATCGGGGTGGCCGCGCTCGGTGAGCCGGATCTGCTCGTCGAGGTGGAGGCCACGGCTGTGCTCGACTGAGGGTTACCGCGCGCCCGCCATCAGGACCTCGGTCGGTGTCGAGCGGTATCGGCCAGGTGCCGTGCCGAATTCGCGTTTGAAGGCCTTGCTGAAGGCGTACTCGGAGCTGTATCCGGTGTGCCTCGCGACGGTCGCGAGCGGG
Source organism: Nocardia sp. NPDC056952 (assembly GCF_042674185.1). NCBI lineage: Bacteria > Bacillati > Actinomycetota > Actinomycetes > Mycobacteriales > Nocardiaceae > Nocardia > Nocardia sp. NPDC056952. The sequence goes on from NZ_JBHURA010000005.1 coordinate 318,263, forward strand.
TGGTCGGTGTCGCGGAGCAGGCGGGCGGCGGTGAGCATGCGCCAGCGGGTGAGGTAGGTCAGTGGGGGCTCGCCGACCAGCGTGGTGAAACGTTTGGCGAAGGCGGCGCGACTGAGACCTGCTCGGGCGCCGAGGGATTCGACGGTCCAGCCGCGGGCGGGGTCGTCGTGGACGGCGCGCAGGGAGCGGGAGATGTCCGGGTCGGCGACCGCGGCCGCCCAGCCGGTCGTCTGGGCGGAGTCTGCGAGCCGGGCGCGCAGGAGATAGAGGAGCAGCAGGTCCAGCAGTGGGGGTATCGCCGCGTCGGCGCCGGGGTGGGTGTGGGTGAGTTCGTCGGCCAGCAGATCGACCGCGGCGCGCAGCGACGGATGCGTGCCGAGCCGCGCCGGAATGTGTACCACCTCGGGCAGTTCCGTCAGCAGCGGATGGGTTCGGTCGGCGGCGAGCTGGTAGGAACCGCACAGCAGCGTCGCGGGAGCGCCCGGTCCCGTCACGATCCGGACATCCTCGGGGCCCGCGGTTTCGGTCACCGGGCTGTCGAGCTGGTCGAGCAGATCGTGGGCCACCCCGCGTGGCATGAAGACCGCGTCACCGGCGCCCAGTGCCAGCGGCTCCGCATCGGGTCGCGTCAGCCAGCACGAGCCCTGCAGAATCACATGGAAACCCGCGCTCTCGATGCGTGGATACGCCCGGCCCCACGGCGCGTGCCGCACGAACATGCCGGAGGCCGGGCTGCCGGTCTTCGCGGTGGCCAGGACATCGCTCAGCAGATCCATGTTCGAAACAATACGCGTGGAGACGATCGGATATTCAGACAAGATTATGGATGATTTCTTGTCTCACCAATAGTTCATACGCTGTGTTCATCAGCCCGATGAGCACAAGGAGCACGACATGAAGATCGCCGTCTACGGAGCCAGTGGCCACGTCGGAACACTCGCGGTGCGGGAACTGCGCGAGCGCGGCATCGAGACCGTGGCCGTGGGCCGCGACGCCGCGCGGCTCGCCGGTCGCGGCGCCGAGGTTCGGGTCGCCGCGGCCGACGATCACGGCGCACTCGTCGCCGCGTTCGCCGATGTCGACGCCGTGATCAGTACCCTGCCCGACTACACCGGTCGCGGCGAGGGCGTACTGCGCGCCGCCATCGCCGCCGGCGTCCACTACGTGGACGTCGCGGGCGAACAGCTCTTCGTCGAGAAGGTCTTCGCCCAATTCGGTCCGCTCGCGGCAGAGGCCGGGGTGACGCTCTCGACCGCGACCACCGAAGCGGGGATCTTCGGCGACCTGCTCGCCCACCTCGGCGCCGAGCGGCTCGGCGGCGCCGACGAGATCGTGCTGAGCCATGTCGCCACGCCCGGCGGTGAGGGCTCGCGCGGAAGTATGCGCACCGTCTTCCAGAATCTAGATGTCTTCACCAGTGGCGGCCTGTCCTGGTCCGACGGCGAATTCCGCACCGGTCCCCAGCCCCGCCGGGCCACCTTCCTACTTCCTGACGATACGGAACCCATTGCAGTGATGAAGTTTCCGCAACCCTCCGTGGTGACGATTCCACGCCACACCACGGCGCGCTCGGTGGAGGGTGTGCTCGCGACGTCGATTTTCGACATCGTCGGCACCGTCACCGAGGCCGATCTGGACGCCGCGCCCGAAACCCCGTCGGCCCCGGCCGCGTACTCGATGGTCGTCGACATCCACCGCGACGGCCGGACCCTGCGCGGGATCGGTAGCGGCCCCGACGCCTACCGCAACAGCGCCCAGCTAGCGGTGGAGGTCGCGACGCGAATTGCCGCGGGGGTGGGCAAGCCCGGCGCGCAGTCACCCGCCGAGCTGTTCGAGCCGGTCGAATTCCTCGACGCTCTCGCGCCGTTCGGCATGACATGGTCGCTGCGTTGACGGTGCGCCTACGGTGGATCGCCGCGCCCGTCGCCGCCGTGGCCGCGCTGGTCCTGGTGGCGTTCGGTGCTCGCGACACCGAAACCTCGTGGTCGAGTGCCTGGACGACCGCTGTGCAGTACCCGGTCTACCAGAACTGGTCGGCGATGGGTTTCGCCGACCAGACTGTGCGACAGGTGTTTCGCTTGTCGCAGGAGGGTCCGCAAGTCCGGATTCGGTTGTCGAACCGCTTCGGCGAGTACCCCCTGCCCGTGTCGGCGGCGACGGTGGCCGCCAGCGCGGGCGGCGCGGCGATCACCCCGGAATCGGTGCGGGGGTTGAGCGTTGGTGGGCAGTCCACCTTCGTGATCGCGCCGGGGGCCGAAGTGGTCAGCGACGCCGTGCGCACCGTGGGGGCATCGATCGCGGTCACCCTCTATTTCGACCGACCCACCGGCCCCGCGACCCAGCACGGCCAGTCGCTGGCCACCAGCTACCGAGCGCAGGGCGATCACGCCGCCGACCCGTCGGCGGCGCCGTTCGCCGACACCTCGCAGTCCTGGTATTACGTGGCGGGCATCGAGACGCTGCGGTCGAGCACCGGCGACGTCACCGTGGCCTTCGGCGATTCGATCACCGACGGCTACCGCTCCACCCTCGACGCCGACCTGCGCTACCCCGACCAACTCGCGGCGGTAGGCCACCACGGCCCGGTGGTCAATGCGGGAATCAGCGGCAACAGGCTGCTCACCGACTCGACCGTGCTCGGCGACAGCGCGCTGGCTCGGTTCCGTCGTGACGTTCTCGACCAACCGGGCGTCGGCACCGCCGTCGTCCTGATCGGGATCAACGACATCGGCCTGTCGGGCAGTGCGGGCCCGGACGGGATTGTCTTCCCGCCGGTATCGACCGACCAGCTCGTCGCCGGATATCGCGCCTTGATCGCGCAGGCGCGCGCGGCGGGCGTGCGCATCGTCGGCGCGACCATTCTGCCGTTCGCCGGTTCCGCGTACTACTCGCCGGAGAAGGAACGATTGCGGAACGAGGTGAACACTTGGATTCGGGAGTCGGGCGCCTTCGACACGGTGGTCGATCTCGAACAAGCGCTGGCCACTCCCGGTGATCGCACCCGCCTCGCCGACGCGTTCGACAGCGGTGATCACCTGCATCCCAATGATTCCGGCTACCGAGCCATGGCGACGGTCATCGCACCTGCTCTCGCGACGTGATCGCCGTCTCGCCCCACCTGTCGTGACCAGGCCCGATACTGACCCGTACCCCAACGGCCGGTGAACCCTGATCGGTCGAGTGGCAGGTCGGGCGGGGGCTCGATATGCTCGACTCCGACTTCGAAACAGGCTGCCTTGCTGCGTGTTTGATCGACCACTATGGCAGGGGGCCTGTGAGTACTGCGGAAGTACTGCCGATGGCACAGACAGTAGCTGCGCCGAAGGCGTCCGGCGACAGCGCCGGATCTGTGGTGCTCGGCGCCGGCGTGGCGGTGGTGGCGATCGCCGCGGTGACCGCGGTGTTCACGCCACCGGCCATCGGCATCCCGGTACTCGCCGCGGCGGTGGCCGCGGCACTGATCGGCTGCCCCGCGGTGTGGTTCGCTCTGCGTCAGCGCGCGCAGGCGCGTGCGAGTCTGGCCGCTGCCCAGCAGGCCGAACAGCAACTGGCCGCGACCGTGGCCGAGGCGAGCGCGCGCCTGACCCAGGCCGACGAGCACACCGCCGCGTACGCGTGGGAAGCCCAGGAGAACTCGCGCCGGGGCGCGGCGGCACTGGCGGCCTTCGCCGGTGCGGCGGGCCGCATCCAGGCGATGACCACCTCGATGCTGGCCGAACTGCGGGAGATGGAACACCGCCACGCCGATCCGCGAGTGCTCACCGACCTGCTCCACATCGACCATCGCACCGCCCAGGCGGGACGCCTGGCCGACAGCATCGCGGTCCTGTCCGGTGCGCGGACCGGGCGCCGCTGGGCGAAACCGATTGCGATGGAATCGATTCTGCGCGGCGCGATGGGCCGGGTCGCCGGGTATCAGCGCGTCCGGCTGCGGGCGATCGCCGAGGTCGGCATCGCCGGGCACGCCGCCGAAGGCGTGATGCACACACTGGCCGAACTCCTCGACAACGCCTGCAACTTCTCGCCGCCCACCACCGAGGTACACGTCTACGCCGCGGAAGTGCCCGCGGGCGTGGTGATCACGATCGAGGACAGCGGCCTGATCATGAGCGATTCCGCGCTGCGCCGCGCCGAAGCCGCCGTCACCGGGCGCGATCACAAGGGCAAGGGCGTGGATCTCGCCTCGCTGTCGGGTACCCGGCTCGGCCTCGCGGTGGTCGGGCATCTGGCGCGCAAGCACGAACTCACCGTGTCGTATCGGCCGTCGGCGATCGGCGGCACCGCGGTCGTCGTCGTCATCCCGCGCGAACTCACCGCCCGCGCCGAACGCCGCAGTCGCAATGTGGTGGCGGCGCCGCGCTTCGCCGAACCCGCCACGCTGAGCCAGTTCGACAGTCCGATCCCGCGCAGAACCGACACCGGCACCATGGATTTCAGCGAGGCCGCCGGCCAGCACGCGCGACCGGAGACCGACGGCGCGGTCCCGACCTCGCCCTCGCTGCCGAAACGCCGCCGGGGCGACACCCTGGCCCAGGTCCACCCCGAAGGTCTCACCGCCGCACCCGCCGCCAAGGCGGCCCCGGCCAAGCCCACCGCCCTCGGTGCCTTCCAGCGCTCCGCGCCGGGCCGCACCAACGCAAGCCACGAACCGGGCAGCGCCGCCGCGGCTCCCGACCCCATGGAGGACCGATGACCACCACCGCCCCCGCCCACCTCGGCTGGCTGCTCGAGAAGCTGCTCGCCCGCACCCCGCGCGCCAGGCACGCCCTGCTGCTGTCCGGCGACGGGCTCAAGATCTGCCATACGCCGGAACTCGATGTGGACCGCGCCGATCAGCTGGCCGCCATCGCCGCCGGATTCCAGAGCCTGTCGCACGGGGCTTCCGTCGAGTTCGGTGACGGGCGTGGCGGAGTTCGCCAGTCGATGACCGAGTTCTACGGCGGCATCCTGTTCGTGGTCGAGGCGGGGCGCGGCGCGCACTTGGCGGTGGTCGCCGCCGAGGACGCCGATGCCGGTCTGGTCGGCCACACGATGCACGAGCTCGTCGAACAGCTCGGCGAGCATCTGGCTGCCCAACCCAGACGCGGAGCGATCGAGTGACCAGGGCAGGTCGCGACGACGATCCCGACCGCTTCTACACGCTGACCGGCGGCCGCGCCCCCGCGACCGAGGACTTCGACCTGGTCACCCTGGTGGTCAGCGAGTCCGCGCCCACCGCGGGCATGTCCTCGGAGCAAGCCGCGATCCTCGACATGTGCCGGGCGCCGACCGCCGTGGTGGAGATCGCGGCCGAGCTGCGCCTGCCCGTCGGGGTGGCCACGGTCGTGCTGTCGGACCTGCTGGCCTCGGGCAAGATCACGGTGCGCCCACCGCTGTCGGCGGCGATGTCGCTGGACGCTTCCACCCTCGAGAAGGTGCTCGTTGGACTTCGCAAGCTCTGAGAACGTGCCCGAGCGGGCTCGAGCGCCGCTGCACAGCACGGCAATGCACGGGTTGAAGATCGTGGTGATCGGCGGATTCGGTGTCGGCAAAACGACACTGGTGCGCTCGGTGAGCGAGATCCGGCCCCTCGACACCGAAGCCACGATGACCGACGTCGGGGCAGGTGTCGACGACACCAGCGGTGTGCCCGGCAAGTCGACCACCACCGTCGCCTTCGACTTCGGCCGCATCACCCTCGACGACGAACACGTGCTGTATCTGTTCGGAGCTCCTGGGCAGCAACGGTTCTGGTTCCTGTGGGACCGGCTCTTCGCGGGTGCGCTCGGCGCGATCGTGCTGGTCGACCAGCGCCGGATCAGCGACTCCTGGTATGCGATCGACCGGCTCGAACATCAGGGCACCCCGTTCGTGGTCGCCTGCAACGACTTCGGCGATTCCCATTCGCCCGGAGCGGTGCGTGACGCGCTCGATCTCGATCCGGCGGTGCCGCTGGTGATGTGTGACGCGCGCTCGCGCGAATCGAGCAAGCAGGTGCTGATCACGTTGGTCGAGCACCTGTATTCCGCTGTCCCGCAGGGAGAAACCGTCTGATGAGCACACCGACCGGCGCCTGCCCGATCACCGGCGCGGTGCCGTTGAGCGGGCCCGAGTTCCACATCGAACCGCACGAGGTCTACCGGCGGATGCGCCGCGACCACGGCCCGGTCGTCGAGGTAGAGCTGCCGGGCGGTTTTCCGGCGTGGCTGATCATCGGCTATCGCGAACTGCACCAGGTGACCAGCGATCCACTGCTGTTCCCGCGCGATGTGTCGCTGTGGAATCAGTGGGGCCGGGTACCGGAGGACTGGCCGCTGCTGCCGATGATCGGGCACCCGATGCCCTCGATCTACTTCACCGCGGGCGCCGAACACCGCAGGCACCTGGCGATGGTGGAACCGGCACTGGACGCGGTGGATCACTTCGAATTGCGCAGAGCCTGTGAGGAACTGGCCGACCGCCTCGTCGACGGGTTCTGTGGTCGCGGCAGCGCCGACCTGATCGCCGAGTTCGCGGTGCCGCTGCCCGCTCTCGCTCTGGCGCGCATCCTCGGTCTGCCCGACATCGATGCGGCAGACCTCGCCCTGGCGATGAAACAGCTCGCCGACGGTGGCGCCGACGCCCAGTCCGGCCATGCCCGCTTCGCCGAGCACATGGCCCGCCTGGTCGCGGCGAAAAGGGCACGTCCCGCTGGGGATCTGGCCTCGATGATGCTGGCCGACCCCGAGCCGTTCACCGACGAGGAATACATGAACGACCTGATGGCGATCGCCGCCGCGGGTCACCTCACCACCGCGGACTGGCTCGGCAGCTCCATGCGGTTGATGCTCACCGACGACCGATTCGCGAACGCGCTCGGCGGTGGCAGGCGCAGTGTCGGTGAGGCCATGAACGAGGTGCTCTGGGAAGAGGGGCCCACCTCGATTCTGGCGGGGCGCTGGGCCGCGCGCGACACCCGTCTCGCCGACAAGACGATTCGGGCGGGCGACCTCCTGCTGCTCGGTCTCGCGGCGGCCAATCTCGATCCGCATGTGCGCCAATCGTTTACCGAGGGCGGCTCGGTGCCCACCGGCAACAACGCCCACTTCGCGTTCAGCTATGGCGAGTATCGCTGTCCTTTCCCGGCGCAGCAGATCGCGGAGATCATCGCGAGGACCGGGATCGAGGTGCTGCTCGACCGGCTGCCCGATGTCGACCTCGGGGTGCCCGCCGACCAGCTCACCCGGCGACCTTCGGCTTTCCTTCGGGGCATGACCGCACTGCCCGTTCGTTTCACACCAGTTCGACCCGTCGGAGGTTTTTCGTGAGCTCGCCATGCCCTTTCGCCATCGACCCCATGGTCGGTGACCTCAACGGGGAAACCGCCCGACTTCGTGCACTCGGTCCGATCACCCGGATCGACCTGCTCGGTGTGCCCGCCTGGACGGTCACCGATCACGCCGTCGCGCGTCAGCTGACCACCGACACCCGGCTGGTCAAGGACATCAACGCGTGGTCGCTGTACGCCGACTGCGTGGTGACCAACCAGTGGCCGCTGATCGGGATGGTCCTCGTCGACCGGTCGATGTTCAGCGTCGACGGTGCCGAGCACCGCCGGTTGCGGCTCAAGACAGCCCAGGCGCTGGCCCCGCGGCGGCTGGAAGAGCTCCGTCCGGTGATCGAACAGCTCACCGCCGACCTGCTCGATGACCTCGAAGCCGCCGGTGCCGACGGCGCGCCGGTGGACCTCAAGGAGGTCTTCGCCTACCCGCTGCCGATGCGCGTGGTCGGCGACCTGATGGGCGTCGCGCGCGAAGACCACGCGCAGCTGCTCGAGTGGTACAAGAAGTTCTTCTCGGTGATGACCCCGCAGGACGAGCGCCTCGAGGTGATCGGCGGCCTCGATGTGTACTTCACCGACCTGGTCCGGCAGAAGATCGCCGACCCGGCCGATGACCTGACCTCGGCGTTCGTCACCGCCGACGAGGGCGGCGAGCCGCTCACCGAGGAAGAGGCGATCGGCAACATCAAGGCCCTCGTCGCCGCCGGCCACGAGACCACCGTCAGCCTGATCATCAATACCGTGCGCGCGCTGCTCGCCGAACCCGAGCAGCTGGCGAAAGTCCTTGCCGGGGACGTGGAGTGGAAGCAGGTCATCGAGGAATCGCTGCGCTGGGACGGCCCGGTCTCGCACCTGCTGATGCGTTTCGCCACCGAGGACATCGTTGTCGGCGACACCGTGATCGCCAAGGGCGAGGGCGTGGTGATGTCCTACCGTGCCGTCGGCCGCGACACCGCGGTGCACGGCGAGACCGCCGACGAGTTCGATGTGACGCGCCCGACCGCCAACCGCCACTTGGCCTTCGGCTACGGCCCGCACATCTGCCCCGGCGCCGCCCTGTCGCGGCTGGAAGCCGCGATCGCGCTGCCCGCGCTGTTCGCCCGCTTCCCGAAGCTGCGACTTGCCGTGCCCGACAGTGAGATCGGCAACCTGCCGGTGCTCACGCAGAACGATCTGGCCGCGCTGCCGATCATCCTGAGCTGACCGGCGACGCGTCGCGCCCGGTGGCTCCTACGCCGGGCGCGACGCTATCCGTGCGCTACAGACCCAGATCGCGGCCGATCAGTTCCTTCATGATCTCGTTGGAACCCGCCCAGATCTTGGTGACCCTGGCGTCCATCCACGCCCGCGCGACCCGGTATTCACGCATGTAGCCGTAGCCGCCGTGCAGCTGCACACACGCGTCGAGCACGTCGTTCTGCACCTGCGCCGACCACCACTTGGCCTTCGCCGCGTCGACCGCGGACAGCTCACCGGCAGCGTGGGCGACGATGCCCTGATCGACGAACGCCTGTGTCACTTCGATTTTGGTGACCAGCTCGGCGAACAGGAACTTGTTGTACTGGAAGCTGCCGATCTGCTGCCCGAATGCCTTGCGCTCCTTGGCATACTGCAGCGTCTCGTCCAGGATCGCGGAGGCGTGCGCGAGGTTGGAGATCGCCGCGCCGATGCGTTCCTGCGGCAGCCGCTCCATCATGGCGATGAAGCCACGGTCGACCTCACCGAGCCGGTTGGCGTCGGGGACACGCACATTGTCGAAGAACAGTTCGGCGGTATCGGATTCGGGCTGACCGACCTTGTCGAGCTTGCGCCCGCGAGTGAAGCCGTCCATCCCGGTCTCGATGACGAACAGGGTGATGCCCTTGGCCTTCTTCTCCGGGCTGGTGCGGGCGGCGACGATCACCAGATCGGCGTTGAAACCGTTGGTGATGAACGTCTTCGAGCCGTTGACGATCCAGTCGTCGCCGTCGCGCACGGCGGTGGTCTTCAGCGCGGCCAGGTCGGAACCGCCCGACGGCTCGGTCATGCCGATGGCCGTGATGATCTCGCCGGTGCAGAACTTCGGGAGCCAGCGCTGCTTCTGTTCATCGTTGGTGAGCTCGACCATGTAGGGCGCGCACACGTCGTAGTGGATGCCGAACGAGGACGCGATCGCGGCGCTCGCCTTCGACAGCTCCTCACCGAACACCGCGTTGAACCGGTAGTCGCCGGCGTCGCTGCCACCGAACTCCTCGGGCACGCCGAGGCCGAGGTAGCCCAGTTCGCCTGCCGCGAGCCAGGTTTCGCGGTCGATCGCCCGCTCTTCGACGAAGCGTTCGGCATTCGGCGCGATCGAGCGCTTGACGAACTCGGCGACCGACGCGCGGAAGGCGTCGTGGTCCTCGGTAAAGATGGAGCGCTTCATGGTGTCCTTTCGCTGACTTACTGTTCGGGCCGTTCGCCCAGCAGAACCAATGACGCCCGGACAACTCTGGCCGCGTCGGGTTCCTCACCGCTGATCACATCGGTGTAGATGAAGGTCTCGGTGATCCGCACCAGCAGCAGCGCCAACTCCGGCACCGGCAGCAGCGGATCGAGATTCCCGGCCGAAATCTCCTCGGCGAGTAGCTCTTCCACGATCGCGACGACGCGGTGCTGCACCGATCCCGCGCGTGTGGTGAGCAGTCGCAGCGACCGCTCGGGTTCGCGCAGCAGGAACTGGCGGAAGGCGTAGGAGGTGTTGGTGGCCTGCGCGAAATCACCGAGGATCGTCGCGATGCGGTACGCGCCGTGACCGGGCGCCGCGGCGGCCGCGCGCCGCAAGGTCGGCTCGGCGACCGACCAGATCACCTCGGCGAGTAGTTCGTCGCGCCCACCGACCCACCGGAACAGCGTCGCCCGGTTCACCCCGAGCGCGACGGCGAGTTCCTTCATCTCGAGTCGGTGCCCGGCCAGGAATACGGCCCTGGCGGCGCGGAACGCGCTCACGGCATCGGGACGCGCCGCGGCGTCCTGGAGCCGCTTCTCCAACGCCGTCTGCTCGATCACGTCACCTCCATGCACCGTTTCCTACAGTGTATGAACTGTGCAACGTCTGTCAATATGTTGCACTCGGGGCACAAGACACGGGCACAAAAAAACTCCCCGGTCACCATGACCGAGGAGTTCTCTCTGTAGCCCCGACGGGATTCGAACCCGCGCTACCGCCTTGAGAGGGCGGCGTCCTAGGCCGCTAGACGACGGGGCCAGAACTACAGCTCACCGGGGTGAGCCGCGCGGAACATACGATAGCCGACGACCTGGTGATCGACCAAAACGGGTGATGATCGCTGCTCGATGTGCCTGATGCGCTCTGCTGATACGCCGCCGCCCGAGACGAGCTCGGGCGGCGGTTCTGTGCGCACGACCGGTTGACCGCCCTCTGGCAGCGGGGCAAGGTGGGGCCATGACCAGCAAAGAGCTGCGCGGTGGGGTGGAGATGAGCAATCTCGATCAGCCGTTGTTCGACGGGGCCGAGGCGACCAAGCGGGATCTGGTCGACTATCTCGAGTTCGTGGGGGAGCGGCTCGTTCGGGTGTTGCGGGGGCGGGCCCTGTCGGTGGTGCGGGTGCGGCCGGGGCAGGAGCCGTTCATGCAGAAGAACCTGCCGAAATACACCCCGGATTGGGTTCCGCGCGCGACGGTGTGGGCCGAGAGCTCGCATCGCGAGGTCACCTACGCGCTCGGCGACGACGTGCGCACGCTGCTGTGGTTCGGAAACCAGCGCGCGGTGGAATACCACCCGCTGTTGCTGCCGGTCGACCACAGCGCGGGACCGACGCACCTGGTGCTGGATCTTGATCCCTCACCGGGGCAGACGTTTCACGACGCGGCCGCGGGTGCGCATCTGATCCGGGCCGCGCTGGCGGCCGACGGGCTCGCCGGTGCGGTGAAGACCAGCGGCGCCAAGGGATTACACGTCTACGTGCCGATCGAGCCCGGCGTCGCGATCGAGGACGCCGCGGCGGCGACACGGGCCGTCGCGGCCAGGGCCGAGCGCATCGACCCCACCGTCGGAACCACCGCGTTCATCCGCGAGGACCGTGCGGGCAAGGTCTTTCTCGACTCCACGCGAGCCGGTGGCGCAACGGTGATCGCGGCATACAGCCCGCGTATCCGCCCGGGTGTACCGGTGTCTTTTCCCCTGCGCTGGAACGACATCGACTCGGTGACCCCCGCCGACTTCACCCTGCGCACAGCGCCGAACCTGCTCGGCGATTCCGACCCGTGGACCACGGAAATGCCCGCACCGCAAGCACTTCCGGCCGACTTGATCGCCGAGGGCCACACCATTCCGATCGCCCGGGTCCAGGCGATGCACGAGGGCAAACGCCGGGCCCGCGCCCGCCGCACCGAATGAACACTGTCCCCCTGCCGAATTCGGCAGGGGGACAGTGCTTCAGATGCTGATCAGCTCCCGAGCGAGGCGACGCCCGCCTGGGCGAACTTCTCGTCGAGGTCACCGCTCGGGGCGCCTGCCACGCCGATGCCCGCGATCGGGGCATTGTTCGACTTCACCGGGGCGCCGCCACCGAGGAAGAGGGTGCCGTCGATGTCGGCCAGATGCGGAGCCGACTCGAGACGCTTGGCCAGCTCGGTGGTGGGGGCGTTCCAGGAGACCGCGGTGAAGGCCTTCTGCTGGGCGGCGTCGTAGGACTGCGGGCCCGCGCCGTCGCCGCGCAGGGTGACGATGACATTGCCGTTGCGGTCGACAACCGCGACGCTCACCCGCTGGTTCTCCTTGGCGGCGGCGTCGAGGGCGGTCTGCGCGGCCTTGGTGGCGGCGGCGATCGACAGGTGAGTCGACTGGGCCAGGTTGGCGTCGGCGGCGTTGACGACGACGGGGGTGCGGGTGGCCGGGTCCTGATCCTGCGCCTGGACCGTCACGACGCCGACCACACCGGCGGCGACGACACCGACGGTGGCGCCGGCGATGATGAGACGGTTGCGGGTGGTGGACTTGGCGGTCATGACTGCTCCTGTGCGGATCTCGGCCGGCCGGCGGTCTGCCGTGGCCTGTTGATATCCATCCTGTTCGCTCGCGGGCCCGCGCGGATCGGCGTACCGGCTGCACTCCGGGGCCGGATCGGTCGACACCCGGGTCAACCGATCGGATGACCCACCGCGGGCGATCGCCGGGGGAGAATCGGAGTTTGCCCAGGCCCCGTACCCGTTCGTGGGCGAGAACCCGCGGCCGCGGCCGCCCGAGAGACGCAGGTGGACGACATGGCTCAGTTGCTCGGCGCCCAGCGGGACGACACGCGACTGCTTGCCGTCATCGTGCACAGTGCCTTCTATGTCCTGCTGGCCGCTTCCCTGATGCGATGGTTGATCCGGCACAGCGAGACCCGGTCGACGCCGTTGATCGTCGTCCTCTCCGTGGTGATCGCGGTGCTCTACGCGCTGAGCGAGCTGCGGCAATCGGGGCGGCTGGTGTGGTTCGCGCTGTTGGTGCTCACCTGGTCGGTGCTGGTGGTGCTCGCGCCGAGTTTCGCCTGGTGCGCGGTGCCGCTGGTGTACACGGGGTTGCGGATTCTGTCGGAGCGGGTCGCGGTGATCCTGGTCGTCGCGCTCACGGCGCTGGTGGTGGTGAGCCAGGTGCGCATCGCCGGGTGGCTCGATCCGAATCTGGTGCTCGCCCCACCCGCGGTGGCGGCGGTGACCACGGCGCTGTTCGTCGGAATGCGCCGTCAGGCCGAACGGCAGGCCGCGCTGATCGACGACCTGGTGCGGACCAGGCGGGAACTGGCAGCCACCGAACGCAGGGAAGGCACCCTGGCTGAGCGGCAACGGCTGGCCATGGAGATCCACGACACCCTCGCACAGGGCCTGTCGAGTCAGCGCATGCTGCTCCAAGCGGCCGACCTGGTGTGGGACAGCGATCCGCAGCTCGCGCACACCCATCTGCGCTCGGCCGCCGCCATCGCCGAACGTGACCTGACCGAGGCCCGCCGGTTCGTCCACGACCTGGCACCGGCCGACCTGGCCGCGGGCGGATCGCTGCCCGCCGCGCTGGCCGCGCTGGCCGAGCGGGAGACCACCGACACCCTGAGCGTGCGCTGCCATATAGAAGGAACGCCGGGACCGCTGCCCCAGCGGGTCGAGGCCACCCTGCTGCGCATCGCCCAGGGCGCGCTGGCCAATGTGCGCGAACACGCGGCGGCCACCACCGCCACCATCACCCTGACCAGTCTCGACGACCAGATCGTGCTCGACGTCGCCGACGACGGACGCGGCTTCGACCCCGACGCGCAGACCGACCCGGCACAACATCGCGGCCACGGGTTGCCCGCTGTTCGGGCTCGGGTCCGCCAACTCGGCGGCACCTGCACCGTCGAGTCCGCGCCGGGCGACGGCACCGTGCTCTCGGCCGCCATTCCGCTCGGCACCGTCGCCGGCGCGACCGCGGTCGACCGGTCGGCGGATTAACATCGGCACCTGTGAACCCCACCGTGCGCCTGTTGATCTGTGACGATCACGCTGTCGTCCGCGCCGGACTGCACGCGCTGCTGTCGAGCGCGCCGGATATCGAGGTCATCGGGGAGGCCGCCGACGGGCCGACCGCGGTCACGCAGGCCGCGAACCTGAACCCGGACGTGGTGTTGATGGACCTCCAGCTCGGCAGCGACATGGACGGCGTCGAAGCGACCCGCCGGATCACCGCCCAGCCCGCGCCGACCCCGCACGTCCTGGTACTCACCACCTACGACACCGACGCCGACATCACCCGCGCGATCGAGGCGGGCGCCACCGGATACCTGCTCAAGGCCGAGCGGCCGGAGGAACTGTTCGCCGCCATCCACGCCGCGGCGAGCGGGCAGACCGCCTTGTCCGCGCCGGTCGCCGCCAAGGTGATGGCCAAGATGCGCAATCCAGGACCCACGCTCACCGCGCGTGAGCGCGACATCCTCGGTCAACTCGCTCACGGCCTCGGCAACCGCGAGATCGCGCGCGCCCTCCACATCAGTGAGGCCACGGTGAAGACGCATCTGGGCCGCATCTACGACAAACTCGGCGTCGACACCCGCGCGGCGGCGGTCGCTGTCGCCACCGAGCGCCGCTTGCTCGCCTGACCGGTCGTTATCCCGCTGATCTGCGGGTTTACGCCGGAACGAGGGTGGCGGCGCCGAAGGACACGTGGAAGCGCTCGCACCAGATGCTGACCGACTTCACCGTGGACAGATCGGTACCGGCGGGCAGCTCGTAGTTCTGGTTGCCCTCGTTTCCCTTCAGGGAGCCGAGGTCGATGTGGTTGCCGTCGTCGAAGTTGTGCCAGTCGTCGACGATCACCGGCTGATCGGAGAGCCAGACGTGCAGGGCAGGCCCGTCGGAGGTGTTCAGGTCGACGATCCGGAGCACGATGGTGCCCTCCGACGTGCGCTGGAGCTGGGCGGTGCCGGAGGTGTCGTGCTCATGGGAGACGAAGGTGCCCTCCGCGATGACCGGCGGTGGCGCGCCGTCCACTGCGACGATCGGTGCCTCGTCGACGGTGACCGTGGTGAACAGTCGCCAGGGCTGGAACAGGTAGAGACCTACGCTCACGGCCGCGACCACGCCGAGCGCGATGACGGTGAACAGGGTCCGGCGAGTGCTCATGTGCGCCTCCTTTTCACCCATCATCCCCCGGCCCGACGTGGGCCGCTTGCCCGAATTGCCGGGAAAGAAACGTGACTGGGGTCTCTTGTTCCGCATGAGCCCCGTCACATTACGGCGCTATAACGACAGTGGTGTGATTACGGATTTATTACGGTCGACCAGGGGTGAACAGTGTTCGTTTGGACAATGCTCGCTACAAATGGCGTCGTGATCGGTACGTGATCTCAGGTCGCAAACCAGCTACATTCGATCACGGCTTGAACAACAACCCGAGCCGAATCGAATCGCAGAACGCCAGAAAGCCTGCCCCGTGATTCGAGGATCCCCGACATGACTGAGGGGCAGGGACGCGGTAGTTTCCATCACCGAGTCGGTGGGCGCAGGCAGGAAATACTTTATGTCTTTGAATCGCAAGTTCACCACCCGTGCCCTTGGTCTTGCCGCTGTTGCCGGCGCGATGATCGCCGTTCCGGCCGGTCTGACCACCGCAACCGCCTCGGCGAACAACTGGGACGCCGTGGCGCAGTGCGAGAGCACAGGCAACTGGAACATCAACACCGGTAACGGCTACTACGGCGGCCTGCAGTTCTCGCAGAGCACCTGGGAAGCCTACGGTGGCGCGGGCACCGCCGACAACGCCAGCCGTGAAGAGCAGATCCGCGTGGCCGAGAACGTGCTGGCCGCGCAGGGTCCCGGCGCCTGGCCCGTGTGCAGCGCCTACCTGTAAAGAGCGCTGACAAGTAAGACTTTCCTTGTCGGGAAACGAATTACCCGCTATTCGATGCACACGTCGAATAGCGGGTTTTTTCGTTCTCGAGGGAATCGAGTCGATACACCGTGAGTGACGCGGCGAGCATACGCGAATCTTTCGGATCGGCCGGGTCGAGACCGGTGAGTTCGGCGATCCTGCGCAGGCGATAGGTAAATGTATTCGGGTGCACGTGAATAAGTCGTGACGCAGTTTTGCGGTCGGCGCCGTGCACGAGATGCGCTTCCAGCGCGTCGATCAGGTGCGGGCTGCTCAGGAGCGGAATCACCCGCTGCGCCAGGCGTTCTCGGGCCGGGCCGGGCCGGGTGAGCTGATATTCGAGCAGCAGATCGTCGAGCCGATAGCAGCCGCCGGGCTTGCCGCGTAGTCGCGCCAGTTCGGTCAGTTCGGTCGCGTCCTTCGCCGCGGCCGGAATGGCGTCACGACTGACGCCGGAGAATTCGGCCAGATACACCGGTACCCCGAACTGGGCCCGCAGTCGGTCGGCGAGTTCGTCGAACTTCGCCGTGTCGAGGATGTCGGTTTCGGAACTGTGACTCAGCAACGCGATGCCGTGAGCGCCGTCGAAGGTGGCCGGGGTGGTGGTGCCGGTGAGTTCGTCCAAAGCGCGCTGCAACACGCGGATCCGTCGCCTGGTCACCAGGTTGGCCGCGGTGCCCACGCGCGGCGGCTCGCTCAGATGGACCGCCAGCACCGTGTACTGGTCGGCGAGGATCGTGTCGGCGCGGGCCGCGAGCTCCTCGGCGGGCAGGCCGCGCACCAGTGCCGAACACAGCTCCCGGCGCGCCTCGCGTTCGGCGTGATAGATCGACTGCTCGACCTCGGTGTAGGTCTCCACGACCGTCATGTTGATATGGCGCAGCAGATCGAGCAGGCGGTTGCCCACCCGCGCCATCTCCGCGGTCTCGGTGGGCAGAGCCAGCGACAACGCCTCCGCGAACACCGACTGCGCCGAGCCGTGGATCGCGCCGATCAGCATCGGCAACGGCAGCCGGTCCTCGGCGTGACGCTCGGCGACCGGGGCGACGAAGGCCGCGACCTCGGCGTAGGTGAACTCGCGGTCGGCGCCGATCGCCTCGAGCACGGCCCGCCCGCACGCGTAGATGGTCGGTAGCACTTCCGCGGTGAAGTGTCCGTCGGGCAGTTCGGCGGGCGCGTTGGCGCCGAGACCAGCGGCGAGCATGCGTTCGGAGATCTGTGGCCACCGCGTCAGCAGGCGGGCGGTCAGCGCGGGCAGAGCGGGGAGTTCGGAAACGGGGTGTTCGGCGAGCATGACTCGATTGTGTCCGACGACAGCCCGGTAGTGGACCATCCGATCGAAAACGTACAGAACTTGGTTCCCGCGCCAATCCGGTCCAGAGTTTCTCGTTGCCCGGTGCAGTGACATCACTGTGTCCTGGGTCATAGATTCGCAGAGCGCGTCCGAGCTACCTGTTCGTCGACGCGGATCTACGGAAGTGAAACCATGATTGCAACGACGCATTCCCTTCGCCGCGCACTGTGCGGAATCGGCATCGCCGCGGCGCTGACCGTGGCCGCAGGCCCGGCCGGCGCGGCTCCCACGCTGGAACCGACGATCGCCTCGCTGGCCGAATACATGAACGCGGGCACGGTGGCCGCCGCTGACGGCCGCACCCCCACCGCCATCGCCGACACCGGCAGCGCCTCGGGCAGCAGCTCGGGTTCGTCGGGCAGCCGCGCCTCCGACGCCGTCGGTGAGGGCCCCGAGATGTCGGCCTACCTGCCCGCCTTCGCCTACGGCCTGCTCCACCCCGACGCCGCGCCGCCCGGCGCCAACCGCTGGGACTGCAAGCCCTCGGCGCAGCACCCCCGCCCGGTGGTGCTGCTGCACGGCACCTGGCTCAACGCCTACGACACCTTCTCCTATCTCTCGCCCCGCCTCGCCGAGGCCGGGTACTGCGTGTTCGCCTTGAACTTCGGCAAATCCGGGCTGCTGGAGGCCGGTGGACTCGGAGCCGTGCTGCCGGGGCGCTACGGGGTCGGCCCGATGGCCGATTCTTCCCGTCAGGTCGCCGCCTTCATCGAACGAGTACGCGCGGCGACCGGGTCGGACCAGGTCGACATCGTCGGCCATTCCCAGGGCGGCACCATCGCGAATCACTACCTGAAGTTCGAGGGCGGCCAGGGCAAGGTCGGCAAGCTCGTCAGTTTCGGCGCCACCCACCACGGCACCTCGCTGCTCGGGATCGCCACCCTCGGCCGCATGATCAACAACGCCGGCATCGACATCCTGGGCTTCTACCGGCCGATCATCGGCGCTGCCAATGTCGAACAGGCCATCGGCTCGTCGTTCTACACCACCCTCAACGCCACCGGCGACACCGTGCCCGGCGTCGCCTACACCGTGGTCGGTTCCCGCTACGACGAGGTGATGAATCCCCTCGACCTCACCTTCCTGCGGGCCGGACCGGACGCGACCGTCGACAACATCGCCCTGCAGAACGGCTGTGAGCAGGACGTCTCCGACCACCTGACCATGATGTATTCCCCGCGCGCCGCCTCGATCGCGCTGCGTGCCCTCGACCCGGAAGGCAGTCCCACCTTGACCTGCACGTTCAACCCCTGGTTCTTCGGTGGCGGCGGCAGCCTATGACCGTCGACGCCCCGGCGCCGACCCGGCAGGCCGCGCCGCTGCTCCCGCCCGATGACCCGTTCTACGACGCGCCATCCGGTTTCGACGTGCTCGCGCCGGGGACGGTGGTGCGGTCGCGGCCGGTGGATGTCGCGTTGTTCGGGGTGATCCGGCAGCGGATCACGGCCTGGCAATTGCTGTACCGCACCTGTGATCTCGACGGTGCGCCGGAAGTGTCGGTGACGACGGTGCTGCTGCCGTGGGGCGCCGCCGCGCGTCCCCGGCCGCTGGTGTCGTTCCAGTGCGCGATCGATGCGGTTGCCCCGCAGTGCTTTCCGTCGTACGCGTTGCGGAGCGGGGCGTGGACGATCGGTTCGATCGCGCCGCTCGAGCTGCCGATCATCGCGATGGCCCTGGAGCAGGGCTGGGCGGTATCGGTACCCGATCACGAAGGGGCGGGTGGCCGGTTCGGAGCGGCACGTGAACCCGGATACCGTGCGCTGGACGGGATTCGGGCCGCGCTCGACTTCGCCCCGATGGCGCTGACGCCCACCACGGCGGTTGCCCTGTGGGGCTATTCGGGTGGTGGGTTGGCGACGGCGTGGGCCGCCGAACTGGCCGCCGAGTACGCGCCGGAGCTGAACATCGTCGGCGCGGCGGCGGGATCACCGGTGGGTGACCCGGCCGCCGCGTTCGTTCGTCTCAACGGCGGATGGTTCGCCGGGTTCCCGGCGGCGTTCGTCGCGGGATTGCGGCAGGCCTATCCCGAGCTCGATCCGGTGCTGAGCGATCACTTCGACGCGCGATATCGCGGTCTGCTCGGTGAGGCCGAGGAGCGCAGCACCTTCGCGCTGCTGCTGCGGTTCGCCCGTCGCGATGTGACCCGGCATCTGCGCGGCGGCATGGGGGAGCTGCTCGCCGAGCCCGTCCTGCGCCGCATTCTCGCCGACATCGAACCCGGCACTCGCGCGCCCGCCGCACCGCTGCTCATCGTCCAGGGGGTGAACGACGAGGTGATCGCCGTCGCCGATATCGACGCCCACGTGCGCCGGTACGAGCAGGCCGGGGCGACGGTGCGCTACCTGCGCGTGCGCCGCGGTTCGCACCTGCCACTCGAATTCCTCATCGTCCCGGCGATTCTCGATTGGCTCACCGACAGATTCGCTGGAATTCCCGCACCGACCGGCACGTGCACTGTTGCCTCCGTCGCCCGCTCACCGCGGGCACTGCGTACGCACTTCGCGTTCGTGCGGCTGGCACTGCGCATGCTGGCAGGTATGCCGATCGGTGGGGTGTCACCGGAACGAACCAGCCTGCGTGACAGCGATACCGAACATCCGCACGTGGTCGGTGATGCCTCGATCGCGGTCGAATGCTGAGTCGGTGTACTCCGTGAGACGCGTGCTCGATTGTGGTGGCGTGTCAGGAGCGGCCGCCGTGAGCTGAGCGTCGCCACGCAGCGGCCAGAGCGCGACGAACTCCGCGGTGTCGCGCCGTGTTCGGCTGTCGCTGTCTCGTTGTCGCCGCGCCGCCTCGAGATCGGCCGACGCGGCGTGCTGCCGCGCCGTGTCGTTCCTCGAAGGTGTCATTCCGTGTTCCTCACTACCGGCACCGGCACCGGCACCGGCCGTCGGAACATAGATGCGCCATGCCCCGGCGGCGGTTCGCCGCGAACCGTTTGCCCCTCGCACGGCATCAGTGTCGGTGAGGGGTTTCACCGACGTTGTCGCCACCACTGCGCCGACGTCGGTGAAGTACTACTGCCCTGGGAGTGACGGCCGCGCCGCCGCTCGCCGAGTGGAGCCGCAGGGGGGTTCCACCCGGTCCGTCGGCGCGCCCTCCCGGGGCGTATCCGAACCCGGTTGCCGGACGAACATCTCCGGCAGCCGGGTTCCGTGCCTTGCACCACAACCCGCGACGATCAGCTCAAACCGGCGACGATCGCCGCCCGTACCGGATCACCGGCAGGTAGGCCCTTGGCCACCCGCCGCCAGGCGTTGCGCCCGGCCGTCAGCGAGCAGCGCACCGCATCGGTCACCGCCGAGACGTGCGTGCTGTCGAGTGCCGCACCCGGCAACAGCGAGATCTCGAGATCCTCGGACATGGTGAGCGCCCTGGTGACGGCCTGCCCGGTGAGCGTGCCGTCGTCACCGGCGTAGAGGACGACGAGCAGTTCGGCGCGCTCGGCACCGAGACGCACCGAGACCCGCACGATGTCGCCCACCGCGGCCCGAGCGCCGAACGAGTGCACCGAGATTCGCGTCTGCTCCGCGCCCGCGGGCGAACGTGTGAATTCGATCCCCAACTCCCGGTCGCGCTGCTTCTGCACCGTGCGAGTCGCTGTCTGCTCGCTGTCCGACGACGCGGCGAGCGGCTGCACGGACCAGCCGGGCACCGTCATCACAGCCCGGCGCGCACCGAGGTCGCCGAGCGCGGCTGAGCCGCCCGACACCGCGCCCGCGCGTAACAGTCGCTCGGCGATTCGCGCCCCCGCGGCGGCGGATTCCGCGTCGGCGTCCGGACTGTCGGCCGCGGCGAAGGCGATCAGCACGTCGAGGTCGACAGGCAGACTCAACCGGTCCGCGTCATGATCCGGCGCCATCACGCTGTCTCCTCGTTGTCCCGGTCGTCGAGCTGCGCGCGCACGGCCTCGCGCAGCAATTTGGCGCCTGCCGCGCGTAATCGCTTGACCTTCTCCTGGCTGAACCGCAGGTCGCCGGCCACCTCGCCGGTGGTCTGCACATCGGTATAGCTGCCGTCCGTGGCGATCAGGAAGGTCGCGCGGAGCACGGCCGCGGTCTCCGCGTGCGTGATCGAGGCCAGTGCGTCCCGCAGGACTGCGCGGTCGGCGAGCCGGTTCTCGGCGTCGCCGCACCGGTGATCCTCGAGTACCAGGACCGCCGACTCGTAGTCGACCCGCTGGCCGGGGTGGCGTTTCTCGGCGGTGCGACTGCGGCGGTCCTGGAGAACCTGCCACTGGAGTTTCTTGAGCACCAACGCTTTCCAGTGCCGGATCCGCTCGGTGGGCAGCGTCGCGGTGAGTTCGACCATGGTGTCCTGGGCGACGTCTTCGAAGTCGCTGCGCATGTCCGGGTCGAGCCGATCCAGGACGTAGCGCGCTTTGGTCGCCGCATAGGTCGACATGGTGACCAGATCGGCGCCGAAGATGTGATCGACCACCGCCGGGCGCAGGCGTTCGGGGACCTCGCTCCAGCAGGCGCCGAGCCATTCGTCCAAGGGTTCAGTGCTCACCCGGCACCCCCACGCGGCCGACGGTGCGCCCACCACGGCTCGGTTTCTCGACGTTCCCCATGCCGCAGGCCGGGCCGAGGACAGACAGTGGCGCGCGGTACGGGGTCGAGCATGTCGCATCGCGGAGCCTCCTGTCGGGTCGATCGGCTCCTACACAGATGCGGTTGCGGCCCGCGGCGGTTCGCTCAGTCGGCATCGACGGTGTCCACGGATCAGGTCGGGCACGCCGGGGAGGCGACCATGAACGAGAACGCGATCTGGCAGTACCAGGCCTTTTCGACCTTCCACTTCCCGTCCTCGACGACGAAGTTCACGATGAGCGGCTGCGGCGGGCTGTTGTTGATGGAAGCGGTGCCGTCGGCGATCATGCCGGGGGGTGCGGCGCGGGTACCCGTGATGGTGAGCGCGATGGTGGCGCCGCCCTGGCGGGGCGCGTCGGCCACCCGGTTCGGCAGCTCGGGGTCGCTCCCGATGCCCTGGATCAGCTCGAGCTTCTCGGCGTTGGACACGGTGGTGTCGAGCAGCCGTCGCATCAGTTGCCCGACCTCGTCGGCGCCGGGCAGCGGCGGCGGTGCGGAAATCTCTTGCGCGACCACGGCTGTCGGCTTCGCGCCGGTGTCCGTGTCGTCGGCACAGCTCGCCGATACCGGGATCGTGACGAGCAGGGCCGCGGCGGTCAGGGTGCGTCCGGCGATGTGTCGTCTCGACAACGTGGTCCCCTGGGTCGATCGGTGGTGTGCTGGAATTCCATCGTATCGGGGCATTCCCGGCAGGGTCGCCGGTGCTGCCCGGAGGGAGATGGGGGAGACATGGCAGGCGAATCGACCGATCAGCCGACGGATGCGCTGTTGTCCGATGACGCGGTGCTGATCGAGCTGACCGGCGCGTCGCAACGCTGGCTTGCGCTGTGCCGTGCTGCCGTTGCGGCCGGGCCGGATGCCGCGCGCCGATTGCTGGAACACCGGCGGGAGACGGGCGTGCTGGCGAGGCAGTCGCTGGCTCGCTGGAAGGATCTCGCCGCGGACGATCTGCTCGAGGAAGAAGCCGAAGATCCCGACGCGCAGGACCGTCGGATCACCGCGGATCTGTCCGCCGCACGCGCGATGGCGGTGCTGGCGCAGGCATTGACCGGTTCGATCGACACCGACGACGCGTGTGCGGCCTTTCTCGATCACGCCGAACGCGCCGGTCTGACCTCGGTGGGTACCCAATTGCTGCCCGCGGGCATTCCGATCACCAGCGCGAACGCTCCGCTCGGCGAGATCGTGCGCCATCTCCTCGGACAGGGCGCTCGCGCGGCGCGCGGCTACGCCATCATGGCCGCGCTGGAGTTGTCCGGGCATACCCTCCCGGTCGTGCGCAGCAGCCGGATCAGCGTGCTGTTCGCCAGCTTCGGCGGTGGTGGCGAGGTGGGCGTGCTGCGCCTCGACCAGGTCCGGGGCGGGCCGAGCGGCCTGCACCCCGACCCGGCGCGGATGGGTTTCCTGCAGGCCGATCGTGCCTTCACCGACAGCCTCGAAAAAGCATGGCGCATCAGCAGATTGGCCGGCACCGACGCGTGCGTGCGATGGTCGGTCTCGACGCACGGCAGCGCCCCGGCCAACGACATCAACGGCGCGTCGATGGGCGCGGCGTTCGCGGTCGCCCTGGACGATCTCGCACCGCGGCACGCCCTGCTGCGAAAGCTGCGGCCCCGTCGACTCGACCCCGAGTGCGCGGTCACCGCGGGCCTGTCCGGGTCGAATCTGACGGCGGTCGGTGGCTATGCGGGCAAACTGACTGCCGCGCAACGCTCGTCGCTGCGCGTGGTGGTCGCGTCGGAGGCATTGCGGGAAGCCGCCGACGAGGCGCCACAGAATTACGCCGACCGGATCTCGGCCGCCCGCACGGTGACCGAAGCGATCGCCCGGACCCGCACACGGGCCAACCTCGCGCTGTGGATCGTTTCTGTCGCGGCTGGGCTGGCCGTGTTGCTGGCGGTGGTGTCGGTGACCAGTGTGGTCCAGCTGCGCATCGGGAACGCGGCCGCTCGCGCGGAATCGAATTCGCGCCTGTTCGCCGGTGTCGCCCGAGGGGGCGGCAATCTCAATCCCGCGCTGTCCCAGCAGATCGCCCTCGCCGCCTATCGCACCGCTCCGACCGAGGAGGCGAGGTCCGCGCTGCTGGAGAACACCGCCACGAATGCGCCGATCCGGATCAGTCCCGGCGTCGTGCTCGGTCGCGGCGTGGTCTTCGATCCCGACGCACCACGCATCGCGACCACCGCGCAGGGCGACGTGATCGCGATCGGCGAAGGTGACGGCTCTGTGGAATTGGTGCGGGTGAGCGAGTCCGGCATCGATCGGTGGCCACGGTTCGCCACCGGGAGCGGGCACATCCGCGGTCTCGCGATGAGCGCCGGTCACGAGTGGTTGGTGGTCGCGGGCGATCTGCGGTCGGCGTTGTGGAACATCGCCGATCCCGGTGCACCGCGCCTGGTGACCGAGCTGCCGCTCGGTGGCCGGTTGCCTTCGTCGGCAGCGCTCAGTCCCGACCTCGGGTTCGTCGCCATCGGCACCCACAGCGCGACTGTTGTGAGCTGGCGCCTCGGCGACGATCCGGCGCACCCAGTCGCGCTGCCGACGATGTCCGGTTCGGGGCAGCGTGCGGAGGTCGCCCTGAGCGATCGCACGCTCGTCGCGGCGGTGCCGTCGTTGTTCGGCGGAATCTGGACCACCACGGTGCGCGCCTGGAACATCGAGACCCTCGACCGCGAGCAGACACCGGTGTTCGACCGCCGCCTCGAACGGCCCGGCGGCGCGGAGGCGAGGTCGGTCGAGTTCAACGGCGACGGCACCGTGCTGGCCGTCGGCCTCAATCCGGGCGAGGTCGCGCGCTGGCGAGTAGGCGCGGACGGCTTCGACCCGATGCCTGCCGTGCCGCGGGGCGCCAACGAATACCTCGACGTATCACCGACCGGGGACGGTCGATCCGCCGTGATCGTCGGCGGCGACACCCGGGCGCGCATTCGCGATCTGGACACCGGCGAGGAGCTGGTCACGCTCCCGATCGACATGGTCGCGCGGGCGCGCTTCCTGCGCGGTGGAAGGTCGCTGGTGACAACGAGTTTCGACCATGCCGTGCATGTGTTCGAACTGCCGGGCCCGGTCGTGTCGACCAGCTCGCTGACGCTGTTCCGGTTTCCGCTCGACCAGCCTGCCCTCCCGCAGGACCTGTTCCCCCACCTGCGAAGTCTGGCCAGAACTCCCTACGCCACCGATCGAGCGCTGCTCGACGGCGACCCCGCCGGCCTGATCGACGTCGTCGCGATCGCCCCGAACGCGGCCAGGGCGGTCACCAGAACCGAATCCACGATCCAGGTATGGGACATCACCGACCCGGTGACTCCGCGTCGTGTCGGCGCGCCGCTCAGCGCGGCAGGCGTCGACATCCGCGCCATCACGTTCAGCCCCGACGGTTCCTTGGCCATCGGCCGCAGCATGACCCAGACCGTCGATCTCTTCGATGTCGCCGGCGAGCCCCGGCTGCGGTCGAGTATCCGATTCGGCCGCGGCTACCCGACCTCCCTCGCGTTCAGCCCGGACGGCGGCCTGCTCGCCGTGGGCAGCCACCGCACCGGCAATGTCAGCGTCTTCTCGACCACCTCCACCGCGCAGCCGATCGCCGAACTGTCCGATCTGCGAACCCCGGGACAGACCATCGCGCTGGCCCTGAGTTCGCGCGACACACTCGCGGTAGGCACTCTCACCGGCGCCTTCGTCTACCAGCTCGGCACGCCGGGTACCCCGCCGCGTGCCCTTGCAGCCCCCGTGGGCGCCAACGGCTCGGCGGGTTCGGTGGCGTTCGATCCGGACGGAACCCTGCTCGCCATCGACGACATCGTCAGCGGCACCATCCTGCTCTGGGACTACTCCGACCCAGCGCACCCCACCGCCTACGCCACCATCGCCCGGGGGCTGCGCCACCGGCAACCCACCATGCTGGCCTTCGCCGCGGACGGCGCTGTCCTCACCGAGTCCGCGGTCGACGGCACCCTGCGTCAATGGCGCACCGACGCCGCCGCAGAAGCCGATCGGATCTGCGCCAGCGGCACCACCCCGATCACCCGCGAGGAATGGGCGGGCGCCCTCCCCGGCCACGCCTATGTGAACACCTGCCCGGCACGCTGACCGATACCCCCTGGCCGGAGTATTCGCATTTGTGTGTGACGCTGTGTAGCGGTGCCCCTATTTCTTGGGGCAATGGAAATGCGGCCTTATCGGATGTCGCAATACGAATCTCATAGAGTTCTCAGAATTAATTAAGGAACAGTGGGTATCGCGCGAAAATGCCAGGTGGGGGTGGTGTTGTGGCCGTACTGTTACCAGTGTCACTAAATCGGAAAATCCGTAACCCGTCGCGTTTTAGTGTCGATATGCCATTCGTAAGCCAGCTCCGGCTGGGCCTATGCGAGAAACAGAGGAATTACTATGATCCCCGTTATCATCGACACCGGTAGCGCTGCCCTGGGCGGCCTCTTCGACACCCTCGGCGCCGCACTGCACGGGCTGGTCGACACCCTGTGGACCGGTTCCTTCGGCGGCTGAATCAGCCCCATAGGTCGATGAAACGACCTGGTCCTCGCTAGCGCGTGACCGACGAGAAGGCCTCGCACCCGATGGGTGTGGGGCCTTCCCTCGTCAGTGGGTGTGGGGCGCCTGTTGGGACACGTGCTTGGGACCGTGCGAGTCGGCGCACGGGTGGGAGTCACGGTTGCCGATGTCGAGCAGTTTCGGGCTGGCGTGGTCGACCTGCAGGGTGACGTGCTCGATGTGGTGGTCGTGGTCGAGCATGTGCGCGATGTCCTCGCGGACCGCATGGCAATCGTGGCCGGGCTGGACGAGAACGTGGGCCGACAGCGCGGGGGAGCCGGAGGTGATTTCCCAGATGTGCAGGTCGTGGACTTCGGTGACGCCGTCGCGCGCGGCCATGTCGCGACCGATCTGCGCCGGGTCGAGATGTTCGGGCGCGGCCTCGAGGAAGATCCGGCTCGACGCCTTGATCAGCCCGATGCCGGCCTTGATCATCAGCGCCACCACGATCAGCGTCGCGACGACGTCGGCCTGGACCCAGCCGGTGAGGATGATGATCAGGCCGGCGACGGCGGTGGCGATGAACGCGAACAGGTCGTTGAGGATGTGCTGGTAGGCGCCCTCGACATTGAGACTGGTGCGATCGGCGCGGCTGATCATCCAGGTCGCGAGCACGTTCACGGCGACGCCGACCAGCGCGGTGATCAGCACCAGCCAGCCGTGTACCTCCGGCGGCTCGAACAGCCGGCGAATCGCCTCGTAGCCGAGCCACAGTGCCAGCAGTAGCAGCGTCAGCCCGTTGGCCTGGGCCGACAGGATCTCGGCCCGCTTCCAGCCGAATGTCATCCGCCCGGTCGCCGGTCGCGCCGCGAGCCGGATCGCCCACAGCGCCAGCGCGATCGAGGCGGCGTCGGTGGTCATGTGTGCCGCGTCGGAGAGCAGCGCCAGCGAATCGGCGATGATGCCGACGATCACTTCGCCGATCAGGAAGGTGACGATCACCGCCAGCGCGCCGGCCAGCCAGCGTCGATCGCTGTCGGCCGATACCCCGTGGTCGTGCCCGTGCCCTGCGCCCATCGCGTTCCCCTTCTCCTGCGGTCCGATCGGTCGCAATCATATGCACACATCGCTATGTATGCAATTCGTTCTTGGTCGAGCGTGATCGTCGCTGGTCATCGGATGTTGCCGCGTCGAATTCCACCCTATGCCTGAGCGTACGGTCGCGGTGCTGCCCATCGAATCACTCTCGAGAGTGAGGTGCGGTGGACTGTTTGCGGACAGACTGGGACGTCGTGGGAGTACCTCGGGAACATCCGTCGCGGCTGGACGCACTGATCGCCGCCGTCGTAACGGTCGCGAGCGTCGTGCCCGCGCTTGTCGTCGGTGCGTCGTGGTGGGTTGTCGGGCTGTCGGTCCTCGCATCGGCGCCGGTGCTGTGGCGGCGTCGGGCGCCGGTGGGTGTGCTGTGCGTGGTCGGCCCGGCGATCACGGCGCTCGGCTGTGTGCACGCGTTGCCGGTGCTGCCGTTCGGCACGGTCGTCTGTGTGTACACGATCGCGGCGTACTGTTCCGCGCGGCAGCGTCGGCTGACCTTCGTACTGGTCGCGGTGGGAATTCTGGTGTCGCTGCTGGTGCCACGAGAGCCCGCTGATTCGTACGCCTATGCCGCGATGTCGTTCATGACGGCGTGGGCGCTCGGGTCGGGCGTGCGTGCGAAGCAGGCACA
This sequence comes from Nocardia sp. NPDC056952, assembly GCF_042674185.1. Classification (NCBI taxonomy): domain Bacteria; kingdom Bacillati; phylum Actinomycetota; class Actinomycetes; order Mycobacteriales; family Nocardiaceae; genus Nocardia; species Nocardia sp. NPDC056952. Next base: position 346,088 of record NZ_JBHURA010000005.1, read on the forward strand.
GATCGACGCGCTCGCCGAACGGACACGACGTCTCGACGACGAACGCGAGGCCGCGGTGGTCCGCGAGCGGTTGCGGATCGCCCGGGACATGCACGACGGGCTGGCCCACACCGTCGGCGCGATGATTGTGCGCGCCGAAACCGGTCCGCTGCTGGATCGGGCGGATGCCGACGCGGCCTTCGCGGCGATCGCCGACGGTGGACGTGATGCCCTGCGGGAACTACGCCACAGCATCGGTGTGCTCCGCGAGGACGATCCGCCGCATCAACCGGGGGTGGCGGCTATCGCCGATCTCGTCGCCCTCGCCGAACACGGGGGTCTGACCGCGCGTTTCACCGAGCACGGAACCCGCCTGCCGATCTCACCGCAAGCCGATGCCGCCGCGTACCGGATCGTGCAGGAGGCGCTGACCAATACGGGCAAGCACGCGAAGGCGACGCGGGTCGAGGTGGTGCTGAGCTGGTCATCGGGTCGGCTCGGGGTGCGGATCGCCGACGACGGCACCGCCGTGGAACATGCGCGGGCGGACGCAGGCCCGACGGGCTTCGGTTTGGTCGGGATGGCCGAACGGGTACAGGCGTGCGGCGGCTTGCTGCGGGCGGAGCCGACGCGTGCCGGGTTCGTGGTGTCGGCCGATCTGCCACTGGCACAGAGGAGTTGACGGTGCGGGTGCTCGTTGTCGACGACCAGGAATTGTTCCGTGCCGGGTTCCGCCTCATCCTGGAATCCGAACCCGACATCGAGGTGGTGGGGGAGGCCTCCGACGGTGTGGAGGCGGTGACGGCGGCCCGGCGGCTCGTCCCCGACGTGGTGGTGATGGACGTGCGGATGCCCCGGCTGGACGGGGTGGCGGCCACTGCGCGGATCTGCGCGGAAACCGCGGCAAAAGTACTGGTGCTCACCATGTTCGATGTCGACGAGTACGTCTATGCCGCCTTGCGGGCGGGTGCGAGCGGGTTCCTGCTCAAAGACGCACGCAGGGCCGAATTGATCGGTGGCGTCAGGGTTGTCGCCGCCGGCGACGCACTGCTGGCTCCCTCGGTGACGCGGCGGCTGATCGCCGAGGTCGCCGGACGCGCGCGTGCCCACCCGGAAGCGTCCGCGCAGCTGGCCGTGCTGACCCCGCGGGAACGCGACATCCTGCGTGAACTCGCCGCCGGCCGATCGAACACGGAACTCGCGACGCGGCTGGTTGTCACCGAACACACCGTGAAAACTCATGTCAGCTCCGTTCTTTCGAAGCTGGGGCTGCGCGATCGGGCGCAGGCGGTGGTCTTCGCCTACGAATCCGGAATGGTGGCGCCGGGGGACAATCAATTGCCGGGTGGTGTGCGATGAGCTCACTCGCGAGAGGGAGACGAGTCCGCTCGCACGGGCGATGTGCGGGGACCCGCTCCACCGTGACGATTGTCGCGTGACATCTACTGAAGAGGCTGTGCGCGAAGAGTTCTCCGGGCGAACCGGCCGACGAATGCCCGGTCGGGAGCTGACGGCTTGGTCGGCCGCCACGGTGAGCTCGGCGGTGTTGTGGAGTATCGGCACCGGTTTGCAGCCGGTCCCCGGAGTTGCCCTCCTCGCCCCACTCCCGGTGCTGTGGCTGGCCCCACGGCGCTCAGCTCGAGCGGTGTACGCGGCGGCGGTGCTGTCCTGGCTCGGCGGCAACGCCGAATACTGGTCCTATTTCACCGACACCCTGGAGCAACCCGAGGCGACCGCCGTCGCCCTCTTGGTCGGCAGCGCACTCACCTTCGGGGCCTGTGTGGCGCTCTTCCGAAATCTGTTGACGCAGAACAGGTTCGGGTTGGCTGTGCTCGCGCTACCCGCCGCATGGACCGCCGCCGAGTTCCTGTTCGGTCTGGTCGGCGGGATCGGCGCGTGGTGGAGCATCGGCTACTCCCAGGCCGGGGTCGACCCGATCGTGCGTGTCGCTTCGCTGACAGGGGTGTGGGGGATCAGCTTCCTCGTGCTCGCGGTGCCCAGTGCCGTTGGCACGATGACGGCACCCGGCATCCGAGCGCCACGCCTGCTGAGGACAGCGGGCGTGACGGCCGCAGTCGTAACCTTCGCCATCGGCACAGGTCTGTGGTGTTCCGCGGCGGCGAGCGGCGGTCCGGTGACACGGGTGGGGCTGGTGGCTCTCGCACAGCCGCCGATGTATGTTCCTGTCGCGTCGCCCGACGGTGCGCGGATGATCGCCGAGGCGGTCACCGCCGTCGACGAACTCGCCGATCAGGGCGCCGAGGTCATCGTGTTCTCCGAGAAGGCATGGCATGCACGACGATCCGAACTCTTCCTGTTGCGCGACCCGCTCACCGCCGTAGCCGCTCGCCGTGGCATCCACGTGGTTGTCGGCCTGGAACTCGAGCAACCGGGCGGCACCGTCAACGCCGCCATCGCCTATCCGGGCGAAACCATTTACGCCAAGCGCTATCTCGTCCCCGGGCTCGAGTCCGGCCTACAACGCGGTGCGACCCCGGTCCAGATCCCCGGCCGCTCGTGGGCGCTCGCGATCTGCGCCGACCTCGACCACCCGGCCCTCGTTCGCCAGAACCGCGCCGACGGCGCGACGCTTCTGCTCGCGCCTGCGCTGGATTTCAGCGTCGATCACTGGTTACACAGCCGGATGGCGGCGGTACGGGCCGTCGAATCGGGCATCGCCGTCGCCCGTCCCGCCCAGCTCGGCGAGCTGACCGCCACCGACGCACAGGGCGCCGTTCGAGCCTCCGTCCGCACCGGCATCACCGAAACCCACACGATGCTGGCCGACATCCGCACCGCCGGCGATCGCACTCCCTACGTCCGCTGGGGCGACTGGTTCGGCGCACTCGCGATCGCGCTGGCTGTGGCTTGCGGACTCGCCGCCCTGCGTCGCCGTAGCCACTCGACCGAGGAGACGTCGTGAATTACTCGATCAGTCCTGATCGGGCCAGGAATCGGCGACGACCAACTGTCCCGCCGCCAGGAGCAGCGCGTAGTGCGCGGCGATCACGCCGGGCGGATAGGTCGGCCAGAACGACACCGCCCCGGTCACCTTGTCGATCACGTAGACCGAGCCGCCGATCGGGATCGGCCGATCCGGTGGCGCGTGCAACGGCTCAACCGCGAAAACCGCGAAGCCGTCCGCGAATTCGACGATCTGCCGATCGTGACCCGGCAGGTCGACTGGTAGGTGTTCGGCCGCCACGCGGGTGGCCTCGGCCCGGTCGACCGGCGTCTGCGCGTCGGTCGGATATGCATGGATGTCCACTTGTTCGCTCCTCGCGGGCGATTGTCGTCGCCCCGGTCCGATCGTGCTGGACTTCGCTCGAATGCGCGAACCCGCGATGATCGGGTCCGGAAACGAACGAGCCCGGCGTCCCTGCTCCCCCCTCCTGGAGCAGGCCCGGCCGGGCTCGCAAGAACTACCTTCCGGCACGGCCCCAGCAGGATCCTGAAGAGCCGCTTAACGCGCGGCGTTGTCATCGGCGCGGTCCACCGCGATAACCCCATATGACGGACAACACCTGCGGTGCGCACTGCGCGCGCCTGTGTACCAGGGACGGGCTGGCCGAGGTGCTGGCCACCGATCGCGGTCTGCTGCACTGGCGGGCCATGCGCAGCCTCGGCGACGCCGGCCTGGCCGAGCACGCGGTGCAGGAGACCTTGCTGCGCGGCTGGCGTTCGTGTCACGACTTCGACGGTCGCAAGGGCAGCGTGCGGACCTGGCTGCTGGCGATCGAACACAACGTCATCATCGACATCGTGCGGGCCAGAGCCGTCCGCCCCGGTGATGTGGGCTGGGACGACATCACCGAGGTGTCGGTCTGCGGCAAACCGGACTTCGCCGACGGTCTGGTCGACGGGTTACTGGTCGATCAACTCCTCGCTCGGCTCCCGGAACCGCAGCGGGCAGCCGTGACCGAGGTGATCTTGCACGACCGCGGCTACCGGGAAGTCGCCGCCGATTTCGGTGTTCCGATCGGGACAGTGAAGACCCGGGTTCACTACGCGCTGCGATCGCTGCGCCAATTGCCAGAAGTTGCCTGAACTAGCCCGCTGACGGCTCAGCTGGGCATCCGACCAGCGTCTTTTGATACTCCTATCCAGTTACATTTCGGTAACTGTGCTTGCCCTGTGGTTGTCAACGTTGCAAGAGTGAACCACTGGGTTTGGTGTTACCAGGTGTTACCAATGGGAAGGGAGGGGTGCTCCGGTCCCGGAGCACCGACCGAACATGCAACCAAACATCATCAAGGCCGGAATCTGCTCTACCGTCTCCGCCGCGGTGGTGGTGTCGCTGTCGGGATTGGTCCCCGTGACCGCCCACGCCGCCCCTGAACCAGCGACCAGCGAGCAGCTCGCCGGTAAGACGATCTTCCTCGACCCCGGTCACCAGGGGACGGCGCATTCCGAGGACCTGAGCCGCCAGGTCGACAACGGTCGCGGCGGTACCAAGGACTGCCAGACCACCGGCATGACCTCGCTCAACGGCATCCCCGAGCACACCATCAACTGGGATGTCGCCCAGCTCGTGCGCGCATCTCTGGAGGCACTGGGTGCCGATGTGGTGCTGAGCCGCGCCGACGACACCGGGTGGGGCGGCTGCGTCGACGATCGCGCGCGCGCCGCCAACCAGTCCGGCGCCGACGTGGCGGTGAGTATTCACGCCGACAGCGCGGGCCCCGACCAGCACGGCTTCCACATGATCGTGCCCCAGCTGCCCATTCCCGACTCGATCGCCGACAAGGCGCAATCCGGTGGTGGGCGACTCGTGTCGAGCGCGGTCCGCGACGCCTACCTGGCGGCCGGCTTCTCACCCGCGAACTACGCGGGCGTCAAGGCGGGCCTGCAGACCCGCGAGGATGTGGCGGGCCCGGCGCTGACGCAGGTGCCGCTGGTGTTCGTCGAGATGGGCAACGGCGCCAATGTCGACGACGCCGCCCGCCTGGAATCGCGCGAAGGCCAGCTCGAGCACGCCGTCGCCATCGCGACCGGCGTCGTCGGGTTCCTGCTGAACAAGCCGATTCCCGCCTACGCCGCCGCGCCGGGTCGGATACCGGTCGCGACGACCGCTCAGGAACCCGAGCGCGCACCCGCCGCCGACCCGACCGAGGCCCCCTCGCCCAGCACCGACGCCCCCGCGCCCGGACCGGAGGGGAGCCAGAACGGAGCTTCCGCCCCGGCCGAGGATCCCAACGGCGCCGGAACTCCCGCCGAGGGTACGAACGGCGCGCCGGCGCCCACCACCGATCCGGCCGAACCCGCACAGCCGTCGACGAAGCCCAGCGGGACCACCGCGTCGGCGCCGGAGTCCGGCACGACGGCACCCGCACCGGCCCAGTCGCCCGCTTCGACGACTGCGACGCCGGGAGCGAAAGCGCCCGCCCACGCTCCCGCGCCGGCACCCGCACCCGCCCAGGCTCCCGCGCCCGACCGGGCACCGACCGATTCGTCCGCGCCTCCCAATGGCTCGGGCGATCGGACGGCGCCGTCGGAGGACCAGGCTCCCGCCGACGCCAACGCGCCTGCCACTGCCGCTCCGATCCCCGAGCGGGTCCCGATCGCGAATCCGGTTCCGGTAGCCCCCGTCCGCACCGCGTCTCCCGGCGCCCCGGCCCGCACCGCGTCACCCGAGGCTCCCGCCGCACCGTCCACCACCACCCCGAAGAACCGCGGCACCAGCCCGAAATCCCAGGCGACGCCCAACGAATCCGAGCTCGATCTGAGCACGCTCGGCGGTCCGATCACCACCGTCATGACGCTGCTCATGCCGCTGGCTCAAGCGCTCGGCATGGACGAGTCGACCATCCCCGGCCAGCTGATCAATCTCGCGTACACCCTGGTAGGCATGGTTTTCAGCCCGTCCTGACAACGGTTCGCCGCACGTCGACCCGCCCACCTCTGATCGCAGGGGTGGGCGGTGTGCCGCTTGGGGGCGGACGGAGCGAGTCCGGGCGTGGTGGACCGGTCGCCTTCGCCGCGGTGACGTGGTGGCAGCATGGGTGCGGTGATTCCTGTCGTGATCGTTGCTGGGTTTCTCGGTTCGGGGAAGACGACCCTGCTCAATTACCTGTTGCGCAACAATCGGGGGACCCGGATCGGGGTGGTGGTCAACGATTTCGGGGCGGTGAACATCGACGCGATGCTGGTGGCGGGGCAGGTCGACGCGATGGTGTCGCTCGGCAACGGGTGTGTGTGCTGCGCGGTGGACGTGTCCGAACTCGACGATCTGTTCGCGCAGCTGGCGCAACCGCGCAGCGCGGTGGACGTGATCGTGGTCGAGGCCAGCGGACTGGCCGAGCCGCGCAACCTGATCCGGATGGTGATCGCCAACCCCAACCCGCGCATCGCCTACGGTGGCCTGGTCGAAGTGGTCGATGCCGAGCAGTTCGCCGCCACCAGCACGCGACATCCCGAGCTGGTGACGCATCTGCGGATGGCGGATCTGGTGCTGGTGAACAAGGCCGATCGAGTCGGGGCCGAGGCGCTGGCCGGTTTGCGCGCCCAGCTGACCGACTGGGTGGGGCAGGTGCCGGTCTACGCGACGACGCACGGCCGCATCGACCCCGGCCTGCTGTTCGACGATCGGGCACCCGAGCAGCCGAAAACAGCCGAGCAACTGAGCTTCGACACGCTGCTCGACGACCATGATCACGACGACCCCGACCATCGCCACCTTCACGACGACTACGTCTCGGTAGCGTTCACGAGCGAGCGCGCGTTGAATCCGCGTGCGCTGGTGGCCTTTCTGGAAGATCCGCCGTCAGGACTGTTCCGTGCCAAGGGATGTGTCGCGTTCGCGGTGGCAGGCGAGCGCCGCAAGTTCGAAGTGCACCTGGTGGGCCGGCACGTGGTCGTCACCCCTGGAAGCTGGGCGCGCGGCGAGCGCCGTGTCTCGAATCTGGTGCTGATCGGTGCCGGACTGGATACGGTCGCGGCGTTGAAACGCTTGCACGACACAGTCTTCGACGGTGAGACGCCGTTGGACGAGCAGGAGATGCTCGGTGTGTGGCGGTACGCCACGCAGTAGCGTCAGCCGCAGGCGTTGACCCATTCGGAAAGCCCGTCGGCGAACAACTGCCGCTTCCAGATCGGCACCTCGTGCTTGATCCGGTCGACCAGCTCGGCACAGACCGTGAACGCCTCGGCCCGATGCGGCGCGGCCACCGCCACCACGATCGCCAGCCCGCCGATCGTGAGCGACCCGATGCGATGCGTCGCCGCGACCGGAAGTCCACTCGCCTGCGCCACTTCCGCGCAGATCGCGTGCAGGAAGCGCTCGGCCTGGGGATGCGCGGAGTACTCCAGCGACGTCACCGCCTGGCCGCCGTCGTGGTTGCGCACCTTGCCGGTGAACACCACCACCGCGCCGAATTCCGGTCCGTCGACCGCCTTCTCGACGGCGAGGGGATCGAGGTCCTGATCGCTGATGGTCGCCAGCCGAACCGCACCGAAGTCACTCATGGTTGCCGCCTCCGGCTACTTGCGCGAGCAGATGATCCAACAGCGGTTCCAGCACCGCCGTCCCGTCCTTCACCCCGCCGGGCGAACCGGGCAGGTTCACGACAACGGTCCCACCGGCCAGCCCGGCAACGCCGCGGCTCAGCGCGGCGAGGGGGAACTTCGCGGTCCCGCGCTGCCGAATGGCATCGGCGACACCGGGTAGCTCACGATCGAGCACGGCGCGGGTGGCCTCGGGCGTCGCGTCGGTGGGTGAGGCGCCGGTGCCACCGGTGGTGACGACGAGCGCCGGCGCCCCGCTGAGTGCGTCGGCCAGCCCGGCGGCGATCTCGGCATCGGCGTAGACCAGTGGCCCACGCACCGAAAAACCTCGCGCCGTCAGCCAGTCGACGAGGACGGGCCCGGTGGTGTCGGTGCGGGTACCGGCCGCGGTACCGGTAGACGCGACAACCACGACCGCGGTCCGCGAAAAGGTCGGGGCGTCAGGCGATTCCGCCGCAGCGCCGTCCCGGGATTCGGTGGTCGCCGGCAGCGCGGACTCGGCGCCGGCACCCGCGTCCACCTGTGCCGATCGGTCGAGCGCCGGTGTGCCGGTGTCGGATCGACCCTCGGGTCGCACCCAATGCCCGTGCTTTCCACCCTCTTTGGTGACCAGCCGAACCCCGTTCATCACGGCAGCGGGATCCACCGCCTTCACCATGTCGTGCAGGGTCAGCCCGGCCACGGCGACAGCGGTCAGTGCTTCCATCTCGACCCCGGTGGGCCCCTTGGTCTTCGCGGTCGCCTCGACTGTGATGGTGGTCTCGGTGAACCCGAACTCCACCTTCACCGACGACAACGCCAGCTGATGGCACAGCGGGATCAGCTCGGAAGTCTTTTTCGCACCGGCGATTCCGGCCAGTCGTGCCGTGGACAGCACATCGGCCTTGGGCATTCCCTCGGCCCGCACCAACGCGACCACTTCCGCGGTCGTCTGCAATTCGCCTGCGGCGACAGCGATCCGGGTGGTGTCGGCTTTCGCGCTGACGTCGACCATGCGCGCGCGACCCTCGCGGTCGACGTGGGACAACTCGCTCATAGCGATAAGATTCGCACAGCGACACCGGCAGCCAGCGAGGTGACCTCGGCGGGAACGTCGACGAGGACATCGGCCCAGGCCATCCCCGCGATGAGATGTGAGCCGGGGCCCGAGATCACTTCCACCCCGTCCTCGGTCAGCAGGCCGCGCAGGTATTGGCGACGACCGGCGGGGGAGCGAAGCGGCGTGAGCAGGGTGGTCTCGCCGCTCACGAGCTCCGGCAATCCGGCCAGCGCGCGCACGGCGGGGCGCGCGAACACGGCGTACGACACCATCGTGCTCACCGGATTGCCCGGGAAGCTGAGCACGGGGACCTCGTCGACCACGGTGTAGCCCTGCGGTCCGCCCGGCTGCACCGCGACCGAGCCGAAGGTCCCGCCGAGCGGACCCAACACATCCTTGACGACCTCGAAGTCACCCTTGGACACGCCACCGGAGGTGAAGACCAGGTCGGCGACGGCGGTCGCGGCGTGCAATACCGAGGTGAACACCGCGGGGTCGTCGGTGCTGTGCGCGACCTCGACCACCTCGACACCGTCGGCCCGCAACGCGGCGGCCAGCGCGATGCCGTTGGAGTTGTAGATCTGGCCAGGGGCCAGCGCGGTGCCCGCGGGCTGGAGTTCGTCCCCGGTGGTGATGCAGACAGCGCGTAATCGACTCAGGGCAGGCACCGTGGGCAGGCCGACAGCGGCCAGTGCGGCGATATGGCGGGGCGCGAGCACCGTGCCCGCCCGCGCGACGAGCTCGCCGGTGCGCACATCGGTACCGGCTTCACGCACGAATTCGCCACGTCCGCGGCCACGTTCGACCACGATCCGGCCCTCGACCGCCTGCACATCCTCGACCGGCACCACACAGTCGGCGCCGGGGGGCATCGGCGCACCGGTCATCACCTTCACCGCGGATCCGGCGGGCAGCGCGTCGGTGCCCGGCTTACCCGCCGCCACCACGCCGGCCACCGGCAGGGTGACCGGGGTGACGGCCACATCGGCCGCCCGCACCGCGTAGCCGTCCATCGCCGAGTTGCGGAACACCGGCAGATCGATCGGCGACACCACATCGGCCGACAGCGTGCGGCCGAGCGCCTCGGGTACCGGCACCTGTTCATCCGGGCGGTCGGCGAGGCGGGCCAGCAGCGCGGCGACGGTGTCGCGGTACTCGTCGACGCTGCGCGCCGACGCGGTAGCGGGCCGGGGAGTCATGCTGCCAGCTTAATCGCCGGCGTCGGGGCCGGTCGGCGTCGCGTTGCTCACGGTGGTAGGCGGTCGGCGGTGAGCTGACGAGTTCGCGAAGAATCGGCCCGGCGCACGGAATGTGACGGGCCTTACGGGTCATACTGTAGAGATGACGCTGGTCGAAATGGGGATACCCGCCGTGCGATCGGAGCGGCCGTCCCTGGACGGCAGGCCCGAGACGCCGTTCCTCGTCGACCGCTTCGGCCGGGTCGCCCGCGACCTGCGCGTATCCATCACCGAGAAGTGTTCGCTGCGCTGCACCTATTGCATGCCCGAAGAGGGCTTGCCGCCGATCCCGCGCCAGGAACTGCTCACCGCCGACGAGATCGTGCGGCTGGTGTCGCTGGCGGTGCGCGAGCTGGGTGTGCGGGAGGTGCGGTTCACCGGCGGCGAACCGCTGATGCGCCGTGAGCTGGAGCAGATCATCGCGGGCTGTCATGCGGCGGTGCCCGGCACCCCGCTGGCTATGACGACGAACGGCGTCGGCCTGGAACATCGCATCCATAAGCTCGCCGCGGCCGGGCTGACCAGGGTCAACGTCTCCCTCGACACCGTCGACCGGGAAGATTTCACCCGCCTCACCCGCCGCGACCGGCTGGAGTCGGTCCTCAACGGCATCCGTGCCGCGCGCGACGCGGGGATGGCGCCGGTGAAGGTCAACGCCGTGCTGATGCGCCAGAATCTGGCGGGCGCGGCCGACCTGCTCGCGTGGTGCCTGGCCGAACAGTGCGAACTGCGCTTCATCGAGGAGATGCCCCTCGACGCCGACCACGAGTGGGCCCGCGATCACATGGTGACCGCCGCCGACCTCCTCGACGTCCTCGGCGAGCGCTTCACCCTGACCCCCACCGCCCGCGCCGACCCGTCCGCCCCGGCCGAGAAATGGCTGGTCGACGGTGGACCGGCGACTGTCGGGATCATCGCCACGGTCACGCGCAAGTTCTGCGACAGCTGCGACCGCACCCGGCTCACCGCCGACGGCATGCTGCGTTCGTGCCTGTTCAGCGACCAGGAGTTCGACGTGCGCACCGCGCTGCGGGCAGGCGCCGACGACGACGAGGTCGCCGAGCTGTGGCGCGGTGCGATGTGGCAGAAGTGGGCCGGTCACGGTATCGACGCCGCCGGTTTCGTCCCCCCGGAACGCACGATGGGAGCCATCGGTGGTTGAGGTCCGCTATTTCGCCGCCATCGCCGACGCGGTCGGCAAGAACACCGAATCCCTCGACCTACCCGACGGCGCCACCGTCGCCGACCTGCGCGCCACCCTCGCCGCCACCTACGGCTCCGATATCGACAGCCTCGTCGGCGTCTGCGCCTTCCTCATCGGCGACGAACTCACTCGCGACCCGTCGGCCATGCTCCGCGACCGAGTCGACGTTCTCCCGCCTTTCGCGGGCGGCTAGCCGTGGTCCAGAGCAAGGCCCCCGACGTAGCGACCTACCTCGCCGAACTCCCGGCCGATCGCCGCGAGGCGCTCACCAGGCTGCGCGACCTGTGCCTCCAGGAACTGCCGGGCTTCACCGAGGTGATGTCCTACGGGATGCCCGCCTACGAACGCGACGGCACCGGCGAGGTCGCCTTCGCCAGCCAGAAGCAGTACATCTCCTTCTACCTCCTGCGCTCCGACGTCCGCGCGGCCTTCGCCGACCGTCTCGCGAGCCAGGACATGGGCAAAGGATGCCTGCGTTTCCGCAAAGAACCGGACTACGAGCTGGTTCGGGACCTGCTGCGAGCCACCGCCTCCGGTGAAGGCGCCCAGATCTGCTGATCCGGTGGGGCCGGGATCACGCCCCTAGCGCCACCAGGTGTCGAGCGGGGTCACCGGGACGGTGCGCTTGTGGCGGGTGTTGGTGAAGATCGACTCCACGCGGGCGGCCACCTCGGGGGTGACGTCCTTGCCTTCGAGGTAGTCGTCGATCTCGGCGTAGCGCAGGCCGAGTGCGTCCTCGTCTGCGAGGGCGGGGCGGTCGTCTTCGAGGTCGGCGGTGGGGACCTTGGACCAGATGCTCGACGGGGCGCCGAGTTCTTGCAGGAGGGCCGCGCCCTGGCGCTTGGTGAGACCGGTGAGGGGAGTCAGGTCGACACCGCCGTCGCCGAACTTGGTGAAGAACCCGGTGACCGCTTCGGCCGCGTGATCGGTGCCGACCACCAGCAGGCTTTCCTGGCCCGCGAGGGCGTACTGGGCGACCATCCGCTCACGCGCCTTGATGTTGCCGCGCACGAAGTCGCGCAGGCGCTCGTGATCGAGCGCGCCCGCCACCTCGATGCCCACCGCGTCGGCGCTGGGCCGGATGTTCACCACGACCGTGCGATCGGGGTCGATGAAATTCAAGGCGGTCTGCGCGTCGTGCTCGTCGGCCTGCACGCCGTAGGGCAGCCGGACCGCCAGGAACTTCGCCTCGACACCGTCGGCGCGCAGCTCCTCGACGGCCAGCTGGCACAGCCGACCGGCCAGCGCACTGTCCTGCCCGCCACTGATCCCGAGGGCGAATCCCTTGGCCGGGGTGGTGGCCAGGTAGTCCTTCAGGAAGTCGACGCGCCGCCGGACCTCCTGCTTCGCCTCGATCTCGGGCAGCACACCCAATTCGGCAATGATCTGTTCACGCAGTGTCCCCATGCGGTCTCACTCTACTTGGGGGACAGGCGAAACGACCCGGCGAACGAGCCATTCCCAGTTGTCGCCGATCTGATCGCGGGTGTAGCCGAGCACCTCGACCTGGTGGATGACCAGCGCCGCCGACAGTGTGGACAGCAGGGTGTCGGCGATCAGCGGCACCTCACCGTCGACGCCGATCGCGCGAAGGAGCAGCATGATGTGCGCCTTGTGCAGGGCGTAGGGTCCACCACCGAAACGCCCGTCCTTCTCCGCGGCCTGGTGTAGATCGCCCTCCACCTCGATGTCGAGCAGCCGGGTTCGCCCGAAGGCGATCAGCCGCTCGACCGGGCCTGCCTCGGGACCGAGCGGCGCGGGCCCGAACATGAACGCGGCCTGGAATTTCTGCTCGGAGTGATCCAGCAGGGCCAGCATGAGCCCGGTCCGGTTGCCGAACCGGCGGAAGACCGTGCCCTTGCCGACGCCCGCGCGCTTGGCGAGCGCGTCCATCGTGAGTCCGTCGACGCCGTGCTCACGCACCAACTGCTGGGCCGCGTCGAGCAGCAGCGCGCGATTGCGCGCGGCGTCGGCACGTTCGACGGGTTCCGCGCTGCCGGGCAGCGGCCGTCCGATTCCCAGCAGGGGTGGCTCGTCGGACTTGGGTGTGCCATAGCTCACGCCGCTCACGCGTCCTCCGCGGGAAGTAATCGGACCGGGGTCCGGTTAATGTCGGATGAAACTTGGATCATTCCACTGAGTACACCAGGAGTCGCAATGAGCGAGACCCGCATCCTTACTCTTGTCGGAAGCCTGCGCGCGGGCTCCATCAATCGCCGCCTGGCCGAGGCTGCCGTACAGACCGCGCCCGCCGGTGTCGACATCACCATCTACGAGGGTCTCGGCGAGATCCCGTTCTACAACGAAGACCTGGACGTACCCGGTGAGGTACCGGCGCGGGCCGAGGCGCTGCGTGCCGCCGTCGCCGCCGCCGACGCCGTCCTGCTGGTCACCCCCGAGTACAACGGCACCCTGCCCGCCGTGCTGAAGAACGCCATCGACTGGGCCTCGCGTCCGTACGGCGCCGGTGCGATCAAGGGTAAGCCGGTCGCCGTGGTGAGCGCGTCGATCAGCCCGAACGCCGCGGCGTGGGCACACGGCGACACCGTCAAGTCCGTCGGCGTGGCGGGCGGCGTCGTCGTCGAGTCGGCGCACGCGCAGTTCGCGACCATCGGCGAGCGTTTCGCGCAGACCCATCCGGCCGAGGACGCCGAGGCGCTGACCCAGCTCGGCGCGACCGTGCACGAGTTGGTCGCCGCGGTGAACGGCACGTTGATCACGGCGTAAGCTGGTCCTTCGGCAGGGCGTCGCATCCGTCACGGATGCGACGCCCTTTCGCTGTCCACGAAGTTTGCTGAAGACTCGCCGGTAGATGAAATCGTGATCTGAACCACTGTTTTCCCTGCTGGTCGGCGGCCCGTCCTGGGACTTACCGCGTGGGAATTACATCCGTGCGACTCGCAACACCTTGTGTTGTTCCCATCTGTCGGACACTAGGTGTAGTGTCTGTCGTACTGGAAGACGGTGTGGAGCCACCACTGATCGGGCCCAAGGGAAGGGGTTGCGAGCAGGGCTTTCTTCGCCAGATCCAGGAGTTTGCGCAGCATCACCCGTTCGTGCATTGCATACGGATCACAGGCTGTGGATCAGGCATAGGAGAGAGGGACTTCCATCATGACCATCACCGTGTACACCAAGCCCGCTTGCGTGCAGTGCAACGCCACCTACAAGGCTCTCGACAAGGTCGGCGTGGACTACGACGTCATCGACATCTCGGAGAACGACGAGGCGCGTGACTTCGTCATGGCCCTGGGCTACCTGCAGGCGCCGGTCGTCGTCGCGGGTGACGATCACTGGTCGGGCTTCCGTCCCGACCGCATCAAGTCGCTCGCCGTCGCGGCTGCGTAGTTCGCGCCGGTTCGCCGGTAAGGAGGCGCCATGCCCGAGCAGATGACTCCGGGCGGGCTGGTCTACTTCTCCAGCGCTTCGGAGAACACTCATCGTTTCGTCGAGAAGCTCGGTCTCCCGGCAACTCGACTTCCGCTACACACCACCGCTGAACCGCCGCGGATCGACGAACCCTACGTGCTGATCACCCCCACCTATGGTGGTGGTCGGCACGTCATGGGCGGACAACGTCCCGACAAGGACCTCGTTCCACGGCAAGTCGCCAAGTTCCTCAACGACCCACACAACCGCGCGCTGCTGCGCGGGGTGATCGCGGCCGGCAACACGAACTTCGGCGATACCTATTGCGTTGCAGGAGACATCATCTCGCAAAAATGCGGGGTGCCGTATCTGTATCGCTTCGAACTCATGGGAACCGCTGAGGACGTCGCGCGCGTCCGAGAGGGATTGGGATTGTTTTGGCAACAGCAACCACAGCACCGGCAGGCAAGTCAGCACGCCTAGAGCAGTCGGCGGTGCGCGGCGAGGCGGGCGAGGTGCTCGACTACCACGCCCTCAACGCGATGCTGAACCTGTACGGCCCCAACGGCGAGATCCAGTTCGACAAGGATCGCGAGGCCGCGCACCAGTACTTCCTGCAGCACGTGAACCAGAACACCGTCTTCTTCCACAATCTGGACGAGAAGCTGGACTACCTGGTCAAGGAGAACTACTACGAGACCGAGGTGCTCGACCAGTACGGTCGGCCCTTCGTCAAGCAGCTGTTCCAGCAGGCCTACGCCAAGAAGTTCCGGTTCCCGACCTTCCTCGGCGCGTTCAAGTACTACACCTCGTACACGCTGAAGACCTTCGACGGTAAGCGCTACCTGGAGCGTTTCGAGGATCGCGTCTGCATGGTCGCGCTGACGCTGGCCGCCGGCGACGAGGTGCTGGCGAGCAACCTGGTCGACGAGATCATCGACGGCCGGTTCCAGCCCGCCACCCCCACCTTCCTCAACTCCGGCAAGAAGCAGCGCGGCGAGCCCGTGTCCTGCTTCCTGCTGCGTATCGAGGACAACATGGAGTCCATCGGGCGCTCCATCAACTCCGCGCTGCAGCTGTCCAAGCGTGGCGGCGGTGTGGCGTTGCTGCTCAGCAACATCCGTGAGCACGGTGCCCCGATCAAGAAGATCGAGAACCAGAGCTCGGGTGTCATCCCGATCATGAAGCTGCTGGAGGACTCCTTCTCCTACGCGAACCAGCTGGGTGCGCGTCAGGGCGCGGGCGCGGTGTACCTGCACGCCCACCACCCCGACATCTACCGCTTCCTCGACACCAAGCGTGAGAACGCGGACGAGAAGATCCGCATCAAGACGCTCTCGCTGGGTGTGGTGATCCCCGACATCACCTTCGAGCTGGCGAAGAAGAACGAGGACATGTACCTGTTCTCGCCCTACGACGTCGAGCGCATCTACGGTGTGCCGTTCGCCGATGTGAACGTCACCGAGAAGTACTACGAGATGGTCGACGACAAGCGCATCCGCAAGTCGAAGATCAAGGCGCGCGAGTTCTTCCAGACCATCGCCGAGCTGCAGTTCGAGTCGGGCTACCCCTACATCATGTTCGAGGACACGGTGAACCGGGCCAACCCGATCAAGGGCAAGATCACCCACTCGAATCTGTGCTCGGAGATCCTGCAGGTCTCCACCCCTTCGGAATTCAACGACGATCTGTCGTATTCCAAGGTGGGCAAGGACATCTCGTGCAACCTGGGTTCGCTCAACATCGCCAAGGCGATGGATTCGCCCGACTTCGGTCAGACGATCGAGACCTCGATCCGCGCGCTCACCGCCGTCTCGGACCAGACGCACATCTTCTCGGTGCCCTCGATCGAGCAGGGCAACAACGAGTCCCACGCCATCGGCCTCGGCCAGATGAACCTGCACGGATACCTGGCGCGTGAGCGGGTCCACTACGGCTCCGAAGAAGGTGTGGACTTCACCAACATCTACTTCTACACCGTGGTCTACCACGCGATTCGGGCCTCGAACCTGATCGCCAAGGAACGAGGCTCCGCGTTCGGTGGGTTCGCCGACTCCAAGTACGCCAGCGGCGAGTACTTCGACAAGTACACCGACCAGGCATGGGAGCCCAAGACCGACAAGGTGGCTCAGATGTTCGCCGACGCCGGCGTGCGCATCCCCACCCAGGACGACTGGCGGCTGCTCAAGGCCTCGGTGCAGGAATACGGTATCTACAACCAGAACCTGCAGGCCGTGCCGCCGACCGGTTCGATCTCCTACATCAACCACTCGACCAGCTCGATCCACCCGGTGGCGTCGAAGATCGAGATCCGCAAGGAAGGCAAGATCGGCCGCGTCTACTACCCGGCCCCTTACCTGGACAACGACAATCTCGAGTACTACGACGACGCCTACGAAATCGGCTACGAGAAGATCATCGACACCTACGCCGCGGCCACCCAGCACGTGGACCAGGGCCTGTCGCTGACGCTGTTCTTCAAGGACACCGCCACCACCCGTGACTTGAACAAGGCGCAGATCTACGCATGGCGCAAGGGCATCAAGACGCTCTACTACATCCGCCTGCGTCAGATGGCTTTGGAGGGCACCGAGGTGGAGGGTTGCGTCAGCTGCATGCTGTGAGCTGAGCTCGAAAAAGGGGCGGTCTCCCGAGGGAGACCGCCCCTTTCGTGTCAGCGGGCACTGTCGAAGAGATCGAAGCAGGACCAGCCGCCGCGGAACCACTGGGCGGTCAGCTGCCAGGTCGACGGGTAGGTGCCGTCGGCGTGGCGCAGTCGGAGTCCGTACCGGCACTTGCCGATCGTTGTCCGGGTGAGGTGCTGGATGACGGTGCGGTGCAGGAAAGACGCGCTCAGCCAGGCGAGGATGCCGTACAGAACGGCTGTCGTGCCGGGCGCGAGGTACCAGGCGGTGACGCCGATCGCGGCGTGCAGCGCCATATCGATGAGGAACGCGGGGATCACGCCGGTCTCGTCGCCGCTGGAAGTGCGCCCGGTGAGCGGGAATTCGTCCTTCGGTCGTGCGGGGCCGCGCTCGTATCCGCTGTTCCTCGCCGCGTGCCGGGGCGGTGCTGCGTTGCTCATGGGGCTCAGCGTGGTCGACGCCGCTTAACAAGCACCCGGTGTCGACCTTGCCGACCTGATCACCTCCGGTGTCAGCCCGCGGACCCGGACGACAACCAGGGGAATCCCGAGGCCGATCCCGTGCCGCCGCCGGTGGGAAGGTCCGCGCCCGCCGAGCCAGGGCGGTGGATGCGAACGGTGACCGGGTCGGTGCCCTCGGCTTCCACGGTGACGATGCGCGCGCCGGGCGCCGAGGTGACCCGACCGCCGGTGACCTTCACCTCGTAGCTGTCCGGATGGAACAGATCCGAGACGTAGATCTCGGTCGGCGCCGAGGCTGGGCGAGGGCGGTACCGGTAGGCGAAATCGCCTGTGCCGGAATCGAAGATCATGCCGTCGGGGGTTCCCGCGGTGGCCTGTGGATAAGTGCGGATCAGTTCGCGGCCGAGTTCACCGCGGAAGGGATCACCGTCGCGGGCGCTGTAATGCCAGTAGTGCCAGCCGACGAACCGTTCGTCGGCCCGGGTGGTGGTGTTGCGCAACACGGTCGGATCGCCGTCGCCGAATTCGGTAACCATGGTGGGGATATCGGTGCGGTCGGCGAACGCGTCGATGTTCGACCAGGTCCGGTCCTGCTGCGGTGGGCACAGTGCGCGCAGCTCCTCGGGCAGGCCGAGGTAGATCGCGAGCTGGCTGGGAATGCAGTAATCGTGCGGGGAGAAAACGATATTCGGGCTGGTGATCGGTGGATTCTTGCCCAGGTGGCTCGGCATGGTCTCGTTCCAGGTGACGTTCGGCTCCCAGAACACCGGCACCGTGGCATTGCGTGCCCGGACCGCATCGGTCAGCTGTTGCAGTGCCCGTTGATATTTCACGTCGAAGTCGGGGCAGCCGTCGGGATAGCAGGTGAGAAACGGTGAACCGGGCCACGGTTCGTTGAGCAACTCGATCCCGAGCACGCTCGCTCGCCCGTTCATCCGCTCGGCGAGCGCGCCCAGCGCCACTCCCAGATGGTTCAGCACCCCGTAGGGGTTGTTCCACACCTCGTCCCACCCGGCATTCATGCTCGGCATCAGGTAGTACAGCGGGAATCCGGGATTCGGCTCACCGTCCGAGGGCCGGGCGCGGATCGCCCATTCGGGAAATCCGTTGCCGTTCCAGATCTTCGACAATCCGTCCTGGTGATTGTCGAGCAACGTGTAGATGCCGTGCGCGGCAAGGGTATCCACGACATTCTCGACCCGGTCGAGGTAGGCGGTATCGACAACACCCGCTGTCGGCATCAGCCCGTCGAACGACACCCCGAGCCGGACCGTGGTGAACCCGTGCCGGGCCAGTATCGCCGCCGATTCGTCGGTGAGGGTGAATCCGTCGCCGGGTTGCAGGTAGGGCGCGTCCTTGTCGACGGTGTTCACCCCGTGGAGCAGCACGGTGCGTCCGTACCCGTCGATCAACGCGGACCCCTGTGCCCGCAGCGGCGTCAGCGGTGTCGCGGGGTCGGCGGTCACCGGGGCGCTGCTCACGGCCAGCCCGGCTGCGAGTGCGACCGCCGTCAGCCAGCGCACCGGTCGCCTCATCGTCCTCATCATCTGCGTCCTCGATCCCCAGGTGGACGCTCGTTCAACTGAACGAATGTCCAAGTCTGTTGGCGGGAGAACATAGCCGGATCCCACCGATGTGGTCAAGGCCACAATCGCGAAAGAGCGTGAATCGCTTCGTGTTCGATGCCGAAGGCGCTGGGTGGGTGTTCGTCACAGTCGCGGTGTGAGGGGGGTGGTGATCGGACCAAGTCTTGTCGAACGATCGCTCGGTGAGGTTGCGAGCCTTGTTAACGTGGCCGCGTTTTGCGATGCACGGTGAGAGGGAACGGATGAAGCGCGCGCTCATGGTGGTGGCGACCGGGGGATTGGCGTTGGCGACGCTCGTCGGATGCTCGAGCGAGGAGTCCCAGGCCGCGCAGCCGAAGGCATTGTTCGAGCCGTGCACCGGAGTCACCGCGGACGCACTACGCAAGGCCGGTGTCGACCCCGCGACGAAGGTGGCGGCAGGTGCGGTGTCCGCCGGTTGGCAGACCTGCGAATGGACCGGCGCCACCGCCTACCTGAGGGTGTTCTCGACCTCGCGAACTCTCGAGGAGTTCGAAAAGGAAGCAGGTCCGACACCCTTCACCGACTACACAGTCGCGGGCCGCACCGGCCGTCGCCTCGGCGACACCCCCACCGCCTGCGACATCCTCTTCGCCGCGTCCCAAGGCGTCATCCGCATGGTGGTCGTGAACAACCCCACCCAGCAGACCGCCGACGCCTGCACCACCCTGCGCCACATGGGCGATTCGATCATTCCGACCTTCCCGACCTGAGCCGGGTCCGCGCCCTGCGAAGCGAGGCCGCGGACTGCCCGAGTTCACCGGCCGCGGATTATGCCAATGCCGGAATCACCTCGCGTTCGAAGAGTTCGATGCCGGAGGTGTCGTAGGCGGCTTCGGGGAAGTTGACGATGGTGTAGGCGAGGCCGAGGTTCTTGACCTCCGTGAGGCGTTCGACGATTTGTTCCGGAGTGCCGACCGCCGCGCTGGTCGCGAACTGTTCGTGCACGCGGGCTTTCGCCTCATCGGCGCCGAGGAAGGGGGTGAAGCGGTCGACGATGGTCGAGAGTCGTTCCTGCACTTCGGTTTCGGTGGTACCCACGATGGCGTTGAAGTTCGAGCTGCGGGTGATGGCGGAGAAATCGGTGCCGACCTCTTCGCAGTGCTGGCGCAGGATGTCGGACTTGCGGGCGAACTCGTCGGGGTCGCCGCTGAAGTTGGTGTAATCGGCGTATTTGGCGGCGATGCGCAGGGTCTTCTTCTCGCCGCCACCGGCGATCCAGATCGGAATCCCGTTCTCCTGCAACGGTCGTGGGTGCACGATGGCGTCGTCGACCTGGTAGTACTTGCCGTCCAATGTCGCTCGGCCGGTCTTCCACGCCTCGCGGAAGATCTGGACTCCTTCGTCGAGGCGGCCGAGGCGCTCACCGGCGGACGGGAAGCCGTAACCGTAAGCGCGCCACTCGTGTTCGTACCAGCCGCCGCCGATGCCCATCTCCACCCGGCCACCCGAGATGAGATCGACGGTGGCGGCCACCTTGGCGAGGTAGGCGGGGTTGCGGTAGCTCATGGCAGTACACATCTGGCCCAGCCGCACCCGGGAGGTGGTGGCCGCGAACGCCGCCATCAACGTCCACGCCTCGTGGGTGGCTTCGTCGGTGGGAACGGGCGTGGTGTGGAAGTGGTCGTAGACCCAGATCGACTCCCAGTCGGTGCCCGCGTCGAACCGCTGGGCCAGTTCGCGCATCACCGACCACTGGTCGGCCGGTTCGATACCGACCAGATCTAGCCGCCAGCCCTGGGGAACGAAGATGCCGAAGCGCACAGGTTTTCTCCTGGAGTGAGTAGAGCTCGAGCGGCGCCACACGCCGCGGCTGTCGAGATCCACTGTTCCACTTCTGCGCGCTCAGGCAACTATTGTGCGCGCACCGCGCTGAACCCTGGACCGGCCGTTATGCGCCGAAAATCTGTTGGCACGCGGGGAGAATCCGGGCATGCTTGCGGGCGTATGAACAATATTTCTCCACCCCGCCTCGGCGTCGACTTCGGCCGAGTGATCCAAGGGGCAGCGCTCGAACCGGGCGCCGCGGATACCGTATTCCTGTCGGGTGGCTTCGACGAAGCGATGAGCACTCCACCCGGTCCTGATGCGTTCGCCGTGCTCAACCGGCTGGTGAGAGCCTTCGACGGCAACGCCTGGGTGATCTCCAAATGTGGTCCGCGCATCGAACAGCGCACCAGGCAATGGCTCGACCATCACGACTTCGCCGCCCGCACCGGAATCCCCCGAGAACACCTGCGCTTCTGCAGAACTCGCGCGGGCAAGGCGCCGCACTGCGCCGAACTCGGCATCACGCACATGATCGACGACCGGCTCGACGTGCACGTGATCCTGCGCGACCTGGTGCCCCGGCTGTACCTGTTCGGCGCGCAGACCGGGCCGATCCCGCCGTGGCTGACCCACACGCCCGACTGGCCTGCCGTCGAGCGTGCGGTGGGCGCTGATCTCGCAGGTCAGGCGCTCGGGTCGCCGTAGGACGCGGCGATGTCCTTGCTGCTCGGCCAGCCGCTGTAGGTCGGTGACTGCGGCCAGCCCTCGGGGCTGTCCTGCCATTGCTCCTGGCGGCCGTAGGGGAGCGCGTCGATGAGGCCGAAAGTGTAGGCGAGTTGTTCGGTGCCGCGGCCGTCGGTGTGCCAGCTGCGGTAGACGGTGTCGCCGTCGCGCAGGAATGTGTTCACGGCGAAACCCGCGCCGGGGCCTGCGCCCATGTCGGCGCCGAACGGGCTGTCGGCGGTCGAATACCAGGTCATCGCGTTGCCGACGCGCTTCTTGTAGGCGAGTACCTCGTCCATCGGCCCCTGCGTCACGATGACGAATCGCGCGTCGTAGTCGTCGAGGAAGTCCAGTCGTGCGTACTGCGCGGTGAGGCCGGTGCAGCCGGGGCACTGCCAGGTGTTCCCCGGTGTCCACATGTGGTGGTAGGTGATCAGTTGTGAGTGTCCGTCGAAGACCTCGGCGAGCGAAACATCTTTGCCGTCTTCGGCTTCGAGCGTGTAGTCGGGCAAGCGGACGGCGGGCATGCGCCGGCGTTGGGCGGCGACGGCGTCGAGTTCGCGGGTCGCGGCCTTCTCCCGGATCCGGAGCTGATCGAGTTCGGCCTGCCAGACGTCTTGATCGACGATGGTGGGCAATGCGGTCATGGTGAGCCACCCTTCGATGTGTACGGCGTGCACATTTGATATGTTCACACCGTACACTTCGTCGAAAGGGGGTTCAAGAGTTGGCCTATCACCACGGTGACCTCGCGGCGGCACTGGTCGAGGCCGGGCTGGAACTCACCAGGGCCGGCGGCCCCGACGCCTTGACCATCCGTGCGGTCACCCGACAGGTCGGCGTCACGCCGAACGCCGCCTACCGGCACTTTCCCGACCGGCGTGCCCTGCTGCGCGCGGTCTCGGCCGCGATCGAGTCCAGGATGGCCGAGGGGATGGAGCGCGGCCCCGCGACCGGTCGTGCGAGCCTGCGCGCGGTCGGTCTCGGCTATATCGGCTTCGCGCTGCTCGAGCCCGGCTGGTTCGCGGTCGCGTTCTTCGGCGCCGGTGACACCTCGCCCGAGTCGGTCGTCGACTCGCCCGCCTACCTCGCCCTCGCCGACGCCCTCGACATGATGGTGCACATCGGCGATCTCGCACCGGCGGCGCGTGCGGGTGCGACCTGGAGTTGCTGGTCCACCGTGCACGGATTCGCGGAACTGGCGTTGCGCGGGCCGTTGCGGCACCTGGACCCCACCGAGCTGTGGCCGCTCGCCGAACAGGCGGTCGACACGGTCATCGCGGGGCTGCCGTCGGTGGTGTGATCGGTATCACTGTGACCAGTGGTACGCGCGCTGAAGGTGAAACGATCGGCCCTCGCATGTAGTCTCATCAGTGGAAGGGTGTGCCCGAGTGGGTACTCCAAGCGATCCGCGGAGCGATCACCCGCGGCGACTGCGAGGAGGTGGGGTTGCAATGCGCAATGAACCTCCCAGTCGAAGGCCGCGCGGCGTCACCCCTTCGTCCTCGTACTGCCGATCCTGACCTGCTCGGTCCGGTCTGTGCGTGCCGGCCTCGGTGGTGGACGCCCCGCGGTGTGAACCACCGTCACTCGTTCCACTTCTCGCGCATCCTGTAGCTGTTGTGCCGCAGGCGTGTGCGCTGTCACGCCAGAGGACTCGATCATGTCGAACGTCGATCTCGTCACCACCCGTCATGTACCCACCGAAACCGTTGTGCCCGAGGTGGTTTCAGCGCGACGCGCAGCCGTGGAGGACCACGCTGTCACCGAGGCGCTCGCGATCCTGTCCGAATCGGTGCGCGACATCGTCGAGACCCACCGGGTCTGTGGCGGCCTGGACTGGCTGGACAACCGTCCGCCGCACGTCATCGCCGACGCGCTGGCCCGCATGGACGCCGTGCAGGCCGGTGTCGTGTTCCGGCTGCTCGACAAGGAGCGCGCGCTCAGCGTGTTCGAGGAGCTCGAGCCGGTCGACCAGCAGCAGATCCTGCAGGGCCTGCGCGAGAAGAGCTTTCGCGATCTCGTCGAGGCGATGGACCCCGACGACCGCGCCCGCATGCTGCACGAAGCGCCCGCCAAGGTCGCCAAGAAGGTCCTCGCCGGGCTGAGCCCGCGTGAGCGCCGGATGACCGCCACGCTGCTCGGCTACCCCGAGGGCTCGGTCGGGCTGTACATGACGCCGGAAGTCGTTGCGCTGCCGGACAATCTGACCGTCGCGCAGGCGCTGGGTTGTGTGCGCGCCAAGGGCGCCAACGCCGAAACCGTCTACACGCTGCCCGTGGTCGATCGTGGCCGCCGCCTCACCGGCATCGTCGAACTGCGCGAGCTGGTGCTGCACGCGCCGGACGCGATGGTGTCCGAGCTCGTCGTCACCGAGCCGCCGTTCGTGCGGGCAACCGACGCCGCGGAGAAGGCCGCCCGGCTGATGAGTTCCACCAACCTCATCAACCTGGTGGTCGTCGACAGCGAGGACCGGGTGGTCGGGCTGCTCACCATCGACGACGCGATGGAGGTGCTCGAGGCCGCCGACAGCGAGGACGTCGCCAAGCAGGCCGGTTCGGCGCCGTGGGAGGGCCACTACATGGCCGCCAAGGTGTTCCAGCTGGCGCGGTATCGGGCGCTGTGGTTGATGTTGCTGCTGTTCGCGGCGACCCTGACGGTGAGTGTCACCGACATGTTCGCCACGACGCTCGAACAGGCCGCGAGCCTGGCGTTGTTCATCCCGTTGCTGATCGGCGCGGGCGGCAACGCGGGTGCGCAGGCGGCGACGGCGTGCGTGCGCGCGCTGGCCGTCGGCGAGGTGCGGGTCTCGGACCTGTTCAAGGTGATCTGGCGCGAATGCCGGGTCGGGCTGGTGCTCGGCAGCATGCTGGCCGCGGCCGGGCTGCTGATCGGCACGGTGTTCGTGGGGCCGAAGATCGCCATCGTCGTGGCCATCACATTGGTGGTCATCTGCGGCTGGGCGGCGACCATCGGCGGCACGATGCCGTTGCTGGCCAAGAAGTTCCGGATCGACCCCGCGGTCGTGTCGGCGCCGATGGTGACCACCCTGGTCGACGCGACCGGGCTGATCATCTACTTCACGACCGCGAAGCTCGTGCTGGGGATCTAACGCTGCGGAAAGAGCGTGAGCGCCTGTGCCATGACGTCTTTCGCGACGTCGTCGGTGGCGGCGACCACCTCGACCACTGGGATGCGCCTGCCGAAAACGGTGGATTCGGCGGGCAGCTCCGGGCCGACGGCCGCGGTGTAGATCGGGATCGAGCTGTCGTACACCGAGACCGAGCGGTGCACGGTGCGGCCGTTGATGTGGTCCTCGGTGCTGTTGGCGGCCAGATACTCGGGTACCCGGTACTCGTAACTCACGGTGATCTTCTCGCCGCGGTATCCGAACAGGCACTGGGTGAGCCGCTGTTCGTCGTCGGGGACGGCGCCGGCCAGTTTGCCCCGGACCGTGCACGGATCCGCGCCCAGCAGCACGGTCGGCGCGGTGTCGGGGGAGGTGCCCTGTTTCGGCGACTGACGCCAGCGCTCGATCATGCCGGGCATCAGTTCGTCGGCGACCGTGCACGGGTTCTTGCCCGGTGTGGAAAGGCCGAGATAGAAGGCCGCGCTCGACGGGAACTGGGCGGTCACGCCGCAGGCGCGCGGTTCACCCGTATCGCGGTCGGGGACCGTGCGGACGTTCGCGTCGCCGATCTGCCGCGTGGTGCCCCGGCCACCGGCCGACAGGCTGCCCAGCAGGGTGGCGTGCCAGGTCAGGGTCGAGCCCTCACCGGCTTTGTCGCTGCCGATGATGGCCCGGCACGAATCCAGGCCGACGGTCACGCTCTTGACCTCGCCGAGCCGTGCCAGAGTGTCGCGCGGAAGCAGCGCGCAGACATCGACCTGGCGGGTCGCCTGGGCGACCTCGGCTCGCTGGGCGAAATCCTGGGGGACCTTCGACCAGAACTCGGGGGGCTGGGCGGGCATCACCGGTGCGGGCGGCGGCGGCAGCTCCCCGTAATCGGGTGGGTTGCCCGCGTCGTCACTCCCGCATCCGGCGCACACGAGCAACGCGGCAGCGGCCAGCGCCATCCTGCGATACATCGGCACCCCTGTCCTCGACAGATACGGGCCCGGACCCGCGCCCGACCACCGAGTCTGCCCGCGACGGCAACACTCGCGCAAACATCACGCCAGGTCGTTCTCAGAACGTTGTCGTGATCGCACCGGTGCCGAGCTGTCAGCGCACCAGCGGCAAGGTTTCGCGCATGACCTTCTCCGCGATCGTCGAGTGGGCGGTGACCGAGACCGTCGGCACGCGCCGGCCGAGCAGTGCGTCGGTCGGTCCCGGTGCGAGGCCGGGACCGACGACGGCCGACAGCGACGCCATGTCGGCCTGGGCCGTATCGAATCGGTACACCTGGCGCGAGCCCACGGTGAAGGCCGGGGTGTCGTCGATGATCGAGCGTTCTTCGTTGTAGTCGAAGGTGACGATCGCGTCGTGCCCGTCGACGCTCACCTTGCACGTGGTGACGCGCTGATCGGCCACCGGCACCCGAACGCCGAGCAACGGCGCGACCGCGCACGGATCGGCGCCGGTGATCACCGCCCGATCCGAATCCGGCGAGGAACCCTGGGGCGGCTCCTCGCGCCACTCGGTCAACGCGATCCGTACCAGCGTCTTCGCCGTCGCGCACGCGTCCTGCGGCGCCCGCACGCTGAAGGACAGGTCGGCCCCCGCCACGAACCGCGCCCACGCCTGACAGGCCCCGCGCACCTGCGGATCATCCGACGCGGCGGGCTCGTCGTTGAACAGCACCCGCACGTCGCCCATCGACTCCTCGTCCACCGGGCCGTCCATGCTCGGCTCGCCCTCGAACATCACCCCGGTACTCCAGGTCGCGTCGATGCCGGTGAGATGACCCGGCACGGCGATGCTGAGCCGGCACTGATTCGGATGCGCGTTCTCGACGTCGCGCACTGTGCCGAGGGTGCCCAGTGCCACGCGCGGGAGCAGCGCGCACACATCGATCGCCCTGACCTTACGCAGAACTGCGACCTTCTCCTGATCGGAAACCGCTGCGGTGGACCAGAATCCACCCTCGAGCATGGAGTCCGGTGCGGGTTCGCTTCCGCAGGCGACCATCGTCAGCACTGCGGTGGCGAGCAGGATGAGCTGTCGCACAGGGGTTCTCCTTGTCCGGTCAGGTGGCGGGGAAGAGTTCGGTGGTCGAACGGAGGACGGATTCGAGGGCGGCACGGTCCGTGCCGAAGACGCGGATGGTGGGGACGGCGGGGCCCATCAGGTCGGAACCGGGTCCGGGCAGGCTGGGGCCGACTATCGCTGTGTACGAGGCATATTCGCTCGTGTCGTCGCTGGGGCCGTACCCTGTGTGGCCGTTGACGGTGAAGAGCGGCTTGCCGCTGTCGGCGTAGCCGCGCGCCTCGTAGCCGTAGTCCACATCGATGGCCGCACCTCGGAAAGTGAACTGGCAGGACCATATCCGCAGATCGAGGACGGTCACCGCGGTGTCGAGCGCGGCGGCGACCTCGCACGGGTCCTTGCCGTGCAGCGCGGTCCGCGGGGTGTCCGGGGAGGTGCCCTGTGCCGGTTCGGCGGCGAGCCCGCCCATCGCGCGGGCCAGCGCGGACTGCGCGGCCGGGCACGGTTCGGTGCCCAGTGGCGTTCGCACGTGGACCGGGAGCGTGGTCGTATTGGCGAAAGCCGCGGTGGCGAGACAACTTCGGTCGAGCTGTCCTTCGACCTGGGGGCCGTTGTCGAGATCGCGCAGAACGCCGACGGTGATGCCGTCGACCTCCTCGCGCTGGGACTGTCCCCAGCCGTACCCGGTCGGCGCGACGCCGATCGCCCAGCTGACCGAGGTGCCCTTGCCGCTCTCGGTGGAGTCGAACGTCGCTTCGCACTTGTTCGGGCCGTCGTTCTCGACCTCGAGCAGGGTGCCGATCTTCGCCAGGTCGGTCCGGGGGATGAGCGCGCACGGGTCGATCGCGCGCAGCCGTCGCAGCAGTTCGAGGCGCTGATCGTCGGAGGTCGGCGCCGTCTTCCAGTACGCGGGCATCGCCGAGGCCGCCTCGATCGGGGTGACCGGCCGGTGCCCGGGTAGGTCGTCCTGGCAGGCGGTGAGCCCGATCATGACAGCGGCGGCCACCGCGCAACGACGCCACAGCATCGACAAATCCCCCTCGCGCGGGACGACTCCCGCCTCCCTCCGGCTCACGGTCGAGCCCTGTCGAATGCCCAGTGTGCCGGAATCGGCGCCCCGTATCCGCACCGGGCCCGGGTGCGCCGGGCAGTGGCGGCGCTCACCGGTGAAGCGGGTGCCGGCACACATGTGGCGAATCACTGGCGATGCGATGGTGGTGACTTCGCGATCGTGCCGCACAATGGGGGCCGCGTGTGTGGCGTGGGTGTTCGGCCGGTCGGGTCGAGTTCCGCGCGCCGCAACACAAGCTGTAGTGCTCCACGAGGTTGTCACCCACTACGAGTAGTGTTCGTGGGTGAAGGGCTTCGCGCACGGCGGCGGGTGCGGGTCAACAGGTCTGGCGGAAAGGTGTGGAGGCGGAATGAAGCTCATCGATCGGGCGTCGGCCATCAATTGGAATCGGGTGCCCGATGAGAAGGATGCTGAGGTCTGGGATCGGCTGACCGGCAACTTCTGGTTGCCCGAGAAGGTCCCGGTGTCCAACGACATCCCGTCCTGGAACACCCTCACGCCCGACGAGAAGCAGCTCACGATGCGGGTCTTCACCGGCCTGACGCTGCTCGACACCATCCAGGGCACCGTCGGCGCGGTCTCGCTGATCCCCGACGCGCTCACTCCGCACGAGCAGGCGGTGTACACCAACATCGCGTTCATGGAGTCGGTGCACGCCAAGAGCTACAGCTCGATCTTCTCCACCCTGTGCTCCACCAAGGAGATCGACGAGGCGTTCCGCTGGTCGGAGGAGAACCGCAACCTGCAGCGCAAGGCCGAGATCGTCCTGTCGTACTACAACGGCGACGACCCGCTCAAGCGCAAGGTGGCCTCCACGCTGCTGGAGAGCTTCCTGTTCTACTCCGGCTTCTACCTGCCGATGCACTGGTCCTCGCGGGCCAAGCTCACCAACACCGCCGACATGATCCGCCTGATCATTCGCGACGAGGCCGTGCACGGGTACTACATCGGCTACAAGTACCAGAAGGGCCTCGAGCTGGTCTCCCAGGCCGAGCGCGACGAGCTCAAGAACTACACCTTCGAGCTGCTCTTCGAGCTCTATGACAACGAGGTGGACTACACGCAGGACCTCTACGACGAGGTCGGCCTCACCGAGGACGTCAAGAAGTTCCTGCGCTACAACGCCAACAAGGCGCTGATGAACCTCGGCTACGAGGGCCTTTTCCCGAAGGACGAGTGCGAGGTGAACCCGGCGATCCTGTCGGCACTGTCGCCCAACGCCGACGAGAACCACGACTTCTTCTCGGGTTCGGGTTCCAGCTATGTCATCGGCAAGGCGATCAACACCGAGGACGAGGACTGGGAGTTCTGAGCCCACCAGCACTGTGAACGACGGCGCACCTGTTCGGGTGCGCCGTCGTTGTCTATGGCGCGGTCTTCGGATGACCGCGTTTGCGCCACCGCAGGGGTGGCATGCCGAACCGGCGGTGGAAGGCGCGGTTGAACGCGGCTTCCGAGTGATAGCCGACGGCGCCGGCGATCCGGCCGACCGGTTCGGCCGTCGAGCCGAGCAGACGGGCCGCGTGTTCGAGGCGCCGGTCGGTGACGTAGGCGCCGGGTGACTGCCCGAGCAGCCGGGTGAACCGATCGGTGAACGTGGACCGCGACATCCTGGCCTCGGCCGCGAGTTCGGGGATCGGCCACGCGCGGTCCGGATTGTTGTGGATCCTGGTGAGCACCGGACCGAGGTCGGGGTCGAGAGCGGCGGTGAGCCAGCCGGGCGCGGTCGCGTCGTCGGCGGACCAGGCCCGCAGCGCGTGGATGAACAGCAGGTCCAGGATGCGCGAGATCATCACTGCGGCACCTGGTCTGGCGTCGGTGATCTCGACGACGAGCAGCCGCAGACTCAGCGTCAGCCAATCGCGGTCGCCGACTCCCGCCCGGATCAGAACCGCAGGCGGCAGGACCGAAAGCAGTGGATCGGCGATAGCCTCCTCGACACCGAAGGTGCCGGTGACCCAGCGCGGCGCCGCCGGATCGGTGAGCTCGGCGACGCGGCGGACGCTGTCGGCGGCGGTGAGCCCGCGTGTGGGCGCCGAGGGTGTGCCCACGGAGATCACGTGCGGGTCGCCGCGCGCGAGCAGTGCCATATCGCCGTCACGCAGGGTGTAGGACCGGCCGCCGACGCGGAGCTCGAGGTCCCCGCGTTCGGCGATGTGCAGCAGCCGGATGCCGCCGGGTATCCCGATCGCGAAGGGTGCCGGGGGTGCGCAGCGGATGAGCCGATCGCCGCGCAGCCGGACGGTGTGCAGGATGTCGGACAGGGCGTCGAGGGTGGTGTCCCGCGCGAAGGTATCACCGACGCTCGGTTGATCGGCAAAATATCCCGGGTCTTCGGTCATGGTATTTGCCTCATCATCCAAATATCGTCAATGGTGCTCGTCGGGTCAACCGGCTCCGCGGTATCGGGCCGATCCGGCCGGCGAGAAAATCCGACCGAGAGAGAGGCCTCGCAATGGCTGCCAAGCCGACAATCGTTCTGGTCCATGGATTCTGGGGTGGTGCCGCGCACTGGGCGAAGGTGATCGTGGAATTGAACCGACGCGGTTATCCGGCGCAGTACGCGGTCGAGAACCCGCTCACCTCGCTGGCCGATGATGCCGAGCGCACCAGGAAGATGGTGGCGCAGATCGACGGCCCGGTGCTGTTGGTCGGTCACTCCTACGGTGGCGCGGTGATCACCGAAGCAGGCGATCTGCCCAATGTGGCGGGCCTGGTCTACATCGCGGCCTTCGCGCCCGACGCGGGGGAGAGCCCCGGTGCGATCAGCGAGCAGTTGCCGCCCGCCGCGTTCGCGAACATCGCGCCGGACTCCGACGGCTACCTGTGGATCGCGCAGGACAAGTTCCACGAAAGCTTCTGCCAGGACCTGACTTCCGAGGAAGCGCTGGTGATGGCCGTGACGCAGAAGGCGCCACTGGGCTCGACGTTCGGTGACACGGTGACCGCGCCTGCCTGGAAGGTGAAGCCCACCTGGTACCAGGTGTCCACCGAGGATCGGATGATCCACCCCGACAACGAGCGGCGGATGGCCGCGCGGATGAACCCGCGCAAGACCATCGAACTCGCCGCGAGCCATGCCTCGCTGGCCTCGCAGCCCGGCGCGGTCGTGGATCTGATCGACGCGGCCGCGCTGGACATCGCGGGCTGACCCGGCTTCGTCGCCGCGCTACTCCGGCGCCGCGCTGATCGCGCGGGAGTAGCGGGCGGCGATCCGGCGCAGGTGCTCGGTCAGTTCGGGGCCGTGCTCGATGTCGAAATCGGTGTCGAGGGCACCGAGGAGGAAGGTCAGGCCGCGCGGGTTGTCGGCGCCGATCTCGAGGCGGCAGGTCTCGGCGTCGATCGGTTCGACGGTGCCGTAGGTGGCGGCCGAGCGCGCCTGTTCGGAGTCGGCGGGGACGTGTAGCCGGATGGTGGCGCGGTAGTGCCACAGTTGCGCGACACCTTTCGCCACGTGTTCCGCGGCGTTGCCGCCCGGGATCTCGCGCGGTGAAAAGCGCGGGCCCACCGGGATTTTCGGTGACATGCGGTCCACCCGGAAGGTGCGCCAGCCGTCGCGGTCGATATCCCAGGCCACCAGGTACCAGCGCGGGCCCCAGGTGACGAGTTCGTGTGGTTCGGTCTCGCGACGGGATTCGCGGCCACCGCTGCGATAGTCGAATCGCAGGCGTTGACGGTCGCGGCACGCGGCCGCGACGGCGGACAACACCGCCGGATCGACATCCACGCGGGCCCGGCCGGGGGTCTGGACGCTCGAGACCTGCATGGCGTGCACGCGGTGCCGCAATCGGGCGGGCAGCACCTGCTCGAGTTTGACCAGCGCGCTGAGCGCGGTCTCGCCGATCCCGCTCACCCCGCTGATCGACGCCGTGCGCAGCGCGATCGCCATCGCGACGGCTTCCTCGTCGTCGAGCTGCAAC
This sequence comes from Nocardia sp. NPDC056952, assembly GCF_042674185.1. Lineage (NCBI taxonomy): Bacteria > Bacillati > Actinomycetota > Actinomycetes > Mycobacteriales > Nocardiaceae > Nocardia > Nocardia sp. NPDC056952. The sequence goes on from NZ_JBHURA010000005.1 coordinate 377,764, forward strand.
GGCGGCAGCTGCGCGCCCGCCTCGAGGTGGTAGCCGCCGTCGATGCCCTTCACCGCGCGGACCGGGTAGTCCAGCGCGCGCAGCTTGTCGATATCGCGGCGCACTGTGCGGGTGCTGACATCCAGGCGCGCGGCGAGCTCGTCGCCGGACCATTCGCGCCGCGTTTGCAGCAGGGAGAGCAGCCGAAGTAGCCGCGCCGAAGCTTCTTTCACGAATTCGACTCTGCCAGTTCTATAGGACAGAAGGTGTCCGCTTGTGGTCATACCGTTGTCCTCATGACCAACGAGATCACCCCGTTCCACCTCGACATCCCGCAGTCCGATCTGGACTACCTGCGAGCCAGGCTGACCGATGCGCGCTGGCCTGCCGAGCAGCCCGGCGCCGAGTGGAGTCGCGGTGTGCCGGTGGCGTACCTGCGCGAACTCGCCGACTACTGGCGCACCTCCTACGACTGGCGCGCGGCCGAGGCGGAACTGAACGGGTTCGCGCAGTTCACCACCGAGATCGACGGCCAGCGCATCCATTTCCTGCATGTACGTTCGGCCGATCCCGATGCCACGCCGCTGATCCTCACGCACGGCTGGCCGGGTTCGGTCGTCGAGTTCCTCGATGTGATCGGTCCGCTCACCGACCCCGCGGCCCACGGTGGCGATCCGGCAGATGCCTTCCACCTGGTGATCCCGTCGCTGCCCGGCTTCGGATTCTCCGGGCCGGTCGCCGAGGAGGGCTGGGATCCGGCCCGCATCGGCAGGGCGTGGGTCGAGTTGATGAGCAGGCTCGGTTACGAGAGCTACGGCGCGCAGGGCGGAGACTGGGGCGCGTTCGTCACGCCGGAGGTGGGCCGCGCGGGCGGTGACAAGGTGATCGGCGTGCACGTCAATGCCGCGACCTTCGGGTACATCCCGTTCGGCCCGGTCGCCGACGACGAGAAGGCGACGATGACTCCCGCCGAGCTCGCCCGGCTGGACCGCCTCGCCCTGTTCAAGAGCGAGGGCAACGGCTACTTCAAGATCCAGGCTTCACGCCCGCAGACCCTGGCCTACGGCCTGCACGATTCGCCGATCGGCCAGCTCGCGTGGATCGTGGAGAAGTTCAAGGAGTGGACGTTCCCGGCCGCGGGCCTGCCCGAGGACGCCGTGAACCGGGATCGGCTGCTGACCAACGTGATGCTGTACTGGCTCACCGGCACCGCGGGTTCATCGGCCGCGCTGTACTACGAGGCCACCCACGTCCGCTCCTGGGAGACCACGCCGCTGACCACGCCCGTCGGCGTCGCGGTCTTCGCCGAGGACATCGCGATCCGGCGCTACGCCGGCGCGGACACCGACATCGTGCACTGGTCGGAGTTCGATCGTGGCGGCCACTTCGCGGCGATGGAAGTGCCGGACCTGCTGGTCGACGACATCCGCGCGTTCTTTCGTGGACTGCGCTGAGTCAGCGATCCCAGGGCGCCCGCAGTGACGGGTCGTCGAAGGCCTCGGCCGCGTCCCGGTAGAGCTCGGAGATCCGATGCTTCACCGTGGCGCGGTCGGCTTCGGAGATGTGCGCCTCGTCGAGGCGGGACGCGGCGTTGGTGACCGCGTGGAAGACCCGTGTCGGCTTGCCGTCGATGATGTCGGCGACCGGGAACTTGTAGTCGGCCTCGGTCGCCGGATTGCCACCGGGCTCGCGATACAGGTAGATGCTCGCCAACTTGAGCGCGTCGCCGTCGGCCCACTTCAGTGCGTCGTGTTCGGCCTTCGGGCCGCTCCACTTGTGGTCGCGGGGCGCCCACGGCAGGTCGAGATCGGCGGCGTTGTCGGATGTGGGCGGGACTCGATCATCGGCATGCTGAGCCATGTTTCCTCCTCGAGCGCTGGGTGGCCGAGCTTCGTCGCCGGGCGGGCGCGACATCATGGAGCACTGTTGGCCATGATAGCAATGGGGCCGCTACCAGCGGTTTCTCGGCCGAGCGGGCGGCGCCGACCCCTCGTCGGCGCCGCCGGGTTCGGTCAGCTCAGTGCAGCGAGGCCGCGGCGGTCGATCTTGCCGGTCGGGGTGCGCGGTAGTTCGTCGACGAACAGCACATCGCGTGGGGCTTTGAAACGGGCGAGGTGGGTTTTCACGTAGGTGCGCACGGTCTCGGCGTCGATCTCGCCCGCGGGCACCACGAACGCGGCGAGCCGCTGACCGAATTCCTCGTCGGGCACACCGATCACGGCCGCTTCGGTGATCGACGGGTGCCGGTAGAGCAGGTCCTCGATCTCGCCGGGGAAGACGTTCTCGCCACCGGAGACGATCATGTCGTCATCGCGTCCGTCGATGAAAAGCCGACCGCCGGAATCGAAGTGACCGAGGTCGCCGGTGCTCATCAACCCTGCACGGAGTTGCTTGGACCCGCCACCGGAGTAGCCCTCGAAGGCGATGGTGTTGCCCACGTAGACGGTGCCGACCGCGCCGGGCTCGGTGATCCGGGTGCCGTCGGCGTCGTAGAGCGCGACGGTGATCCCGACCGGAGGTTTGCCCACGGTACCCGGTGCGGCGATCCAGTCTTGCGGGGTCGCGATGGTGGCCGTACCGGTCTCGGTGCAGCCGTAGAAGTTGTAGATCACCGGGCCGAAGGTGTCGATCGCCCTGGTGCCCAACGACGACGGCAACGCCGCCCCGGCGGTGAACACGATCCGCAGGGAGCGGGTATCGGTGGTGGACAAGGACTTCGGGTCCAGATCGAGGATGCGACGCAGCATGGTGGGCACCAGCACGACCATGTCGGCGCGATGCTCGGCGATCTGGGCGAGGGCGCGGGTGGCGTCGAACCGGCCGTGCAGCACGATCGTCGACCCCAGGTTCAGCGAGAGGATGAACTGGGACAGCGCGGTGCCGTGGAACAGCGGCGCGCACAGCAGCACCGTCTGCCCGCGTCGCAGCGGAACCCGGTCGACGAATTGTGCGGCGGCCAAAGGTGATTCGACTCGTCGTGGTGCGCCCTTGGGCGTACCGGTGGTGCCACCGGTGAGCAGGACGAAACCGCCCTGCTGTGCGGGCGCGTCGACCGATGGGACGTCGGAGCGAATCGTGTTGTCCAGCAAGACTATCCGTTCGGGTAGATCCTGAGCCACCGTGGACAGGGCGGGGTCGAGGACGAGTGCGCTGACCCCCTCTCGGTCCAGCACGTCACGCAACTGCGCCGCACCGAATCCGGTATTGAGCAGCACCAGTCGAGCGCCGAGTTTCGCGGTGGCGGCCATGGATTCGACGAGCCGCACTCCGTCGGGACAGAGCACGCCGACCGTGTCACCCGCGTCGAGGCCGTCGGCGTGCCAGGTGGCGGCGAGTGCGTCGGTGCGTTGATCGAGTTCCCGGTAACTGATCCGCTCGCCGTCGCAGATCAGCGCGATGCGCGCGGGTGCGCGTCGCGCCGAGGAACGGATCCCACCGGCGATCGGGCCGAACGCGCGCATGGTGCGGGCGGTGCGCAGGATCTGCGCGGGGTGACGTGGATCGATGATCCCGGCCCGTGCCAGGGCGCGGATCTGGCGTAGCGAGGTCGTGGCGGCGCTCAACATACTCGCGGCCCCGGGTCGGCGCCCGCGGCGACCGCGAGCAGCCACGCGACCGTGCCCAGTTCGGGGACGATCTCGGCGCTGATGTGCTCCGAGAACGGCACCCTGATCATCCGCATGTTCACGCCGCGGGCGCAGTAGTCACCGGCGATCGTGTCGATCGCCAGCTCGGCGGGCAGCAGTTGGTCGGTGGTCGAATGCCACATCAGCAGCGGCATATCGGGGGTGTTCTCGGGTCTGCCGAAACTCGCGGCGGACAGCGCGGGTCGCGCGGCAACCAGCGCGGCCTGCGGATCGGTCAGGTACTGCGCCATCGGGCGGAGCAGGGTGGTCGCCACGGAGGTGTAGAGACAGCGTTCCCGCAGGTCGTCGGCCACCCGGCGGCCTTCCGGAGTCAGGTACTGCTGTAGCTGGGCGTCGAATTCTGGGTATTCGCGGGCCAGTCCGAGCACGGCGAGCCAGCCGGTGAAGTTGGCCTGCGGCTGCTGTCCCGAGATCGCGAACGGGGCGATCGCGACCTTGTCGCCGGGGATTCCGCCCTGCACGCTGCCCTTGATGTCGAGCTCGGGAGCGTAGTGGCGGCGTTGCTCGGCGGCCGAGGCGGACGCGTTGCCGCCTCCGGAATAGCCCCACAGCCCCACCGGCGCGGCGTCGAGCCCGAGTCCGCCGCGCTGGGCCGCGCGGATGCCGTCGAGCACCATCCGGCCCTCGCTCGGCGACATGATCGTGTTCTCCTTGCCGTCGAAATCGGTGACCACCACGGCCGCGCCTGCCGCAAGGAACTGGCTCATGATGGCCACCTCCTTCTGGATGCCCGCGCGCAGGGTGTAGGACGGATTGCACTGCTGACCGAGGCTGTCGATCGCCTCCTGATACGAAATCAGCGGGCGCGCACCGGGACCCGGCCACGGGATGCCCGGCATCAGCACGGTGGTGGCGGTGGCGATCGGGTTGTCGTGCACGTCGGAGCTGCGTAGCAGGAGCTGGGTGGTGTGTACGGGCGCGGGCAGGCCGAGCACGTGAGTCTGTACCACCCGGCTGCGGATCACGTCCCCGTTGGTGTAGCCGGCGAGGTCGGCCGGGTCGGCGTACCAGGGGTCGTGCTGCGGCGTGGGGATAGGCACGACCGCCGGATACACCTGTGCCTCGTTCGGCAGTGGCGGCAGTTCGAAATCCTGGGCGCCCGCCGGACCCCCTGCCGCCAGCGCCGTCATCGCGAGCAGGGGCAGGGCTCGGGCACCGAGCCGTCGGAGCCGGGGCGACCGGCAGGTGGCCGTGCTGCGCTGCATGGCATCTCCTTCGATAGGTGATGCTGATTACAGCACGGCGCCTTGTTGAGAACAAGAGTCCTTGTTTATATTCGGGAATCTGTAGGCTGAGCTGCGTGACGTCGACCGACAAGAGCCAAGTCCGCTCCCGGCGCATCCAGGGCCTGGACGCCGAACAGCGCCGCGCGCGCAGGCGCGAACAGATCCTGGCCGCCGCCTTCGACCTGATCGCCGCCGAGGGCTACGTCAACACCGCGATCGAGCAGATCTGCCAGACCGCCTTCGTCGGCAACAAGGCCTTCTACGAGCTCTTCGACAGCAAAGAGGACTGCTATCTGGCGCTGCTGCAGCAGCAGAGCGAACGCGCGCAGGACCGGGTCGCCACCGCGCTGTCGGAATCCTCGAGCGCCCGCGACGAGGTGGTCGCCGCCGTCATCGGGGCCTTCGCCCACTCGATGGTCGACGACCCCCGCGTGGCGAAGGTGACTTTCGGTGAAGCCAGCGGCATTTCGGCGAAGGTCGAACAGCAGCGGCGCGTCAACCGCCGCTGGGCCGCCCAGTTCCTCGAAACCCTGTGGCGCGAATACGGATTCGTGCCCCCCGAGGGAATCGGCGTCGACCTGCACGCCCTCGCTGTCTCCGCGATCGGCGGCCTGTTCGAAACCGTCGCCGACTGGCTCCACACCGACGCGGGCGCGCAAGGCGACATCGACGTCCTGATCAGAGATCTCACGGCCTTCATCGAGATCGTGCACCTGGGACTGGCCGCCGCCGCGGACCGTTCAGAAGCGTTGCGCCACTGAGTTTCCCGGTGCGGCTGTCATCGGCGAATTCGGATTCGAGGGGATAGCTGAGGGGTGAGGATGCCGGCCCGCGGGCCCTTCAGCGGGGTGGTGGGCCGGCGGGTGGTGGGCCGCCTGGTGCGCCGGTGCCCGAGGGGGGTGAGCCCGGGAAACCGTTGTCGGACTGGGTGTTCTGGGATTTGGCGGCTACGCCGATGGTGAGGGAGACGGACATGCCGGTGGTGGGGGTGCTGGTGACGGTGGCCAGTTCGGCGTCCCAGCCGTCGCCGAAGACGCCGTCGGAGGCGAGGGTGACGCCGGACAGGTTGCGGGTGCTGTTCACGTAGCCGGAGTCGGCGTCGAAGACGGCGGTGCACGCGTCTTGGGGGAGGGCGATCTGGGAGGTGAGGCGGGCGTTGTCGCCCGCGACCGCGGTGGCGAGGGAGTCGTAGACCTCGAAGTGGATGTGTGGCCAGCGACCGGCGTAGCAGGCGGGGAAGATCGAGGTGAACCGTACGGTGCCGTCGTCGTCGGCCACCTGGACGCCGCGCAGGTAGTTCTGTTCGGTGGCGCCCTCGGTGTAGAGGGAGTACCGGCCCTCGCGGTCGCAATGCCAGACGTACACCGCCATTCCGGTGCCTGCCGCGTTCTGCACGAGGTCGCGCAGATTCAGCGTGAGTGTCATCGGAACACCCTGGGCGGTACCGGAATACGTGCCGAAGCTGGTGGTGATATCGGAGCGCACCACACCGGATTCGATCAGGACATTGGGGCCGTTGGAACCGTCACCGGGGTAGGGACCCGCTGTCTCCTGCGGCGCCGCGGCGGGAGTTTCGGCTGACGCGGAGGTGGCACTGTCGGCCGAGCTCGTGCTCGTGCCGGAGCTGTCGGTCGAGACCGCGCAACCCGCCGCCGCTGCCGCGACCCCGGCGACGCCGAGGAAACTCAGTGCTCGCCGCCGTGACATCACTCGAAGGTCGTGCCCCAGTCCCAGATCGTGCTCGCCCATAGCTGCTCCTTCGCTGCCTTGTTGGCGACCACGCTAAGCAGGTGGACTGCGCTGGGACTGCGAACACGCTGGGAGTCAGCTGGGAGTCAATCGGTGACGTAACCGTTGAGGCTGTTGCGCAGGTCGGTGAGGACCGCGCGGGCGGCGGTGAGACCTGTGGTGTGCCAGATCTTGTCGTCGACCGCGAAGACCCGCTTGTCGGTCGAGGCGCCCAGTTCCTCGAACTGGTCGGAGCGCAGAACCTGTTTGCCGTGTTTCTCGCCGTCCGGGCCGTCGAACATCACGTAGATGATGTCGCCTTCGGCTTTGGTGGCGAGGTCGGCTTCGGTGATGTCGAAGGACGGTCCGCGCTGGGCGGTCGGGCGCTGGACGCCGACATCGGACAGGACTTGGGCGGCGAAGGTTTCGGCGCCCTGGACCTGCGTGGTGTCGGCGGTGAAGCGCAGCACCGAGGCCTGGGACTGGCGCGCGTTCAGCGCGGGGCCGAGGTCGTGGGCCTCGGTGAGGTAGTTCTGCAGGGCGGTTTCGGCGGCATCGTTGCGGTTCATCCCCGCGGAATAAGCGGCGAAATCGGACTGCCAGCTGCCGCCCGCGCCGATCAGCACGGTGGGGGCGATCTTGCTCAGCGCCTCGTACCCGCCCGCGGCCGGTGCGACGTCGCCGAGGATCAGATCGGGCTTCAGCTCGGCGATGCGAGCCGGATCGGGCTGACCGATCGGTCCGATGCTGGGCACCTTCACCACGCCGTACCCCAGGTACATCGGCTGCGAACGGTCGCCGTCGAGGGTCACCGCGCCCGCGACCCGCTCCCACAGACCGACCGCGCAGGCCGCGTCGAGCGCCGAGGTGGTGAGCACGACGATGCGTTGCGGGTCGGCGGGAACCTGCGAGGTACCGGCGGTGTGCGTCACCGTTCGGGTGCCGCCGGGGCCCGCGTCGGGCGCACTCGGCAACGGGCACGCGGTCGCGGTGTCGCGATCGGCCCCGACCACGCCCGCACCGGCGATATTCGTGGTGGTGCGGATGATCGTGCTCGCGTCATCGTGCTTGTCCGCGCATCCCGCGGTGAACACGGCGGCGCACAGCAACGCGGCAGCCACGACGACGCCGCGTGAGCGGACGCGCCCGCCCTGCTCTGCGGTGCGACGGAATCGGGTGCGGTTTCGGACGCTCGCCAGCATGCGCACGAGGGTACTGCGTAGCCGGCGGCGCGAATGCCGCGGGCCGAGCTACCGGCGGCTCGCGCGCCGGAAGCCGACGGCGGCGGGCACGGCGAACAACAGGAGCGCGGCGCCGGACCAGGCGAGGGTGAGCAGCAGGGGCACGGCGACAGGACCCTTGTCGGACAGTCCGCGCATCGCGTCGACGGCCACCGACATCGGCTGGTAGCGCACCACCGGCTGAATCCAGGTCGGGAAGGCGACGAGCGGCACGAATCCGGTGCTGAAGAACATCATCAGCGAGGCGAGGATCGTGATGCCCTCGACCAGTGAGGCCTTCGCGCTGTAGACGGCGACGGCGGTGACCATGGTGGCGAAGGCGAGTCCGAACACCACGGGGATCGCCAGGAATACGAGGCCGGCCAGTGGACCGTGGTGGAAGCGGAAGCCGAGCAGGTAGCCCACGATCAGCACCGCCACGGTGCCGAGCAGGATCCGGCAGCCTTCGGCGAGGATGCGCGAGATCAGGCCCGACGCACGATGCACGGGCAGCACCCAGAATCTGGCCAGCAGACCCGCGTCGCGTTCGCGGCCGAGCAGCACGCCGCTCGCGACGGCGCCGGACAGCGCGCCGACGAGGGCGACCATCGGCACCGAGCCGTAGAGGGCATCGTCGCCGGTGAACTTCTCGATCTGACCGCCCACCACGATGTTGAGCATCACCAGCAGCAGACACGGGATGAGCAGGGTCTCGAGCAGCGTCACCGGGTTGCGTGCCCAGCGCACCAGGAGCCGCTCGGTCTGGATCAGCGTGTGCCGCAGCAGCGACACCGCCGAGGTCTCCGATTGTTCTGCCATCAGGCCCTCCTCGAACTCAGCCGGATGGCCACCGGCGCGCAGATCGCCACCATGGCGGCGAGCCAGAGCAGCGACGGGGTCACCAGCGACCAGGTCACCGTCCCGGCGTTGCCCTTGGTGTCACCGGCCAGCGCGCGCAACACGATCGCGAACTGGGAGACCGGTTGATTGCGCACGAACCACTGGATCCACTCGGGGAACTGGCTCGCCGGTGCGAGACCGGTCGAGAGCATGCCGAAGATCAACGGGGGCAGCAGCAGCGCCTGCGAGGTGGCTTCGGGGCTCTTGGACAGCGTGCCGATCACATCCGCGCCGAGGGTGAACGCGAGTCCGATGAGTACCGAGAACGCCAGATAGCCGAGGGTATGCGCGGCGTCGAGCCGGAACCGGAAGCCGATCACATAGCCCGCGGCGATCCCCGCGGCCAACGAGATGAGCAGCCGGAACAGGTTGGCCGACATCCGCGCCGCGACCGGAACCAGCGGGCGCAGCGGCATCGCGCCGAAGCGGCGGTTGAGGCCGGCCACGGAATCGGTGGCCGAGCGGAACGCCGCCGAGATGGCGGTGAACGCGGCGGCCTGCAGGATCACCAGCGGCATCATGTACTGGGCGTAACTGCTGAAACCGTTGCCGGAGAACGTCATCACCGTTTTCAGCGGGATGTAGAAGCTGGCCGTGAAGGCCGCGGGCGCGAGCACCGAGGCGAGGAACTCGCCGGATTTGATCGAGGGCACGATCAGCCGGGTGCTCAGGACCCACCACTGCTGCACCGTCTCCGGTGTCGCGCGCACGGAGGTGTTCCAGGTGATGGCGGTCATGGGGTGGCCGCCGATTCGTCCTCGGTCGAGGCGAGGTGACCGGTGAGCTGCAGGAACACATCGTCGAGCGAGGGTCTGCGCAGGGCGATGTCGACGAGCTCGACCGAGGCGTTGTCGAGTCTGCGCAGGGCCTCGGCGAGCGTCTTGGCACCGTCGGGCGCGGGGATGGTGATGCGATCCGATTCGGGGGTGAGCGCGGCCAGGTTCTCCGCTGGCAGCAGCGAGCCGAGCGCGGCGACGATGGTCGGTAGCCCTTCCAGATCCAGCGGCACGATCTCGCAGTAGCTGCCGCCGGTACGGTGTTTCAGCTCGTCCGCGGTGCCGGAGGCGATCACCACGCCGTGGTCGATCACGATGATCTGGTCGCTGAGCGCGTCGGCCTCCTCCAGGTACTGGGTGGTGAGCAGGGTGGTGATCCCCGCGGTCTTGAAGCTGCGCACCAGGTCCCAGACGCCCTGTCGGCTGCGGGGATCGAGGCCGGTGGTCGGTTCGTCGAGGAAGACGACGTCGGGCCGCACCACGAGACCGCACGCGATGTCGATGCGGCGCCGCATGCCGCCCGAGTAGGTGCCGACGCGCCGATTCGCCGCCTTCTCCAGATCGAATTCGCCGAGCAGTTCCCTGGCCCTGACCTGCGCCGCCGGTTTGCGCAGCCCCATCAGCCTGCCGAACATGACGAGGTTCTCGTAGCCGCTGAGCATGTCGTCGAGCGCGGCGTACTGCCCGGTGAGCATGATCCGTTTGCGCACCGCGGCGGGGTCGGCGACGACGTCGTGTCCGGCGACCACCGCTCGCCCGCTGTCGGGCGTGACGAGAGTGGACAGGATGTTCACCATCGTCGTCTTGCCCGCGCCGTTGGGGCCGAGGATGCCGAGCACCTCACCGGGGGCGGCCTCGAAATCGACGCCGCGCAGCGCGTGCACGTCGCCGAAGGACTTCTCGATCCCTTCGACCACGACACCACCGGTGCGCGGGTTGCTCTGCACGAGAGTGTGTTCGACGCTCATATCCGGTCTCCTGCTTCCAAGTGGTCATCGAGCAGTGGCGAGATGACCGACAGTGCGTAGGGATTGGTCATGTCGTCGTGGGTCACGTCGACGTCGTGGTCGGTGATGTCGCCGGTGACGTAGGGCCGCCAGCCGTCGGGTCCCATCCATTCGGCGGGATCGACCGTGGCGCGGAAATACACGACGTCACCGTGGTAGACCGGGCGCTGATAGCCGGTCCGGGTGCCCGCGGAGGCGTTGTAGGAGCCCGCCATGCGCTCGATGGTGGCCGCGTCGATGAGCTCGACCCCGCCGAGCCGGGCGGTGATGAGCTCGGCCGCTTGTTCGGCGGTCGATTCGGCGGGCACGTCGTCGATGCCGAAGATGGCGCCGAAGGTGTTGATGAAGGCGCCCGGCGACAGGCGCTCGATGGTGTCGCCGTCGATATCGGCGGTGTCGGTGTCCAGCAGCGCCACGACGCCGACCTGCTCGCCCGCTGCCCGCAGTTCCACCGCCATGGCCTGGGCGATGAGCCCGCCGAAGGACCAGCCGAGCAGGTGATAGGGGCCGCTCGGCTGCACCGCGCGGATCTCGCGCACGTAGCGCTGGGCGAATTCCTCGATGGAGCGGGCGGAGGGTTCGCGGCCGCTGAGGTCGGGCGCCTGGAGCCCGTAGATCGGGCGGCCCGGCCGGAGCTGTTCGGCGAATCCCAGGTAGCTCCACGACATTCCGGAGGAGGAGTGGACGCAGAACAGCGCCGGTCGATCGCCGTCGGGGCGGATCGGTAGCAGCACGTCGAGACCGAGTCCGGTCGGTCCGGGCTCCACGACCGCTGCCGTGCGCGCGGTCATGGCGGCGGCTTCGTCGGCCGAGGCGATCTGGGCCGCGGGGGTTTCGGCGAATCGTGCCGCCGCGTCGAGTGCCTCTACCCAGAGGTGGGCGAGTTCGGCGACGTCCGCACGATCCAGCAGCTGTGCCGCGTAACCGAACTCGGCCTGCAGCCTGTTGCCGACGACCATGGCGTTGATATCGATCGGCGACATGATCGGCACGTCCGGATGCTCGGCCGCCTCGAGATCGCCGAGCGCGTCGGTGGGTAGCCAGCCGAGACCTTCGAGGCCGGGCGGAGTGTCGACGGAGGTGTGCCTGCCCAGGTAGTTCACACAGATCTGGCCGGGCAGCCGGGTCGGAAGGTGCTCGGCGGCTTCGGGATTCAGGTAGCGCAGCATGCCGAAGCCGATGCCCTTGTCGGGGACCGCGAGCAGGTCGTGCTTGACCCGGCGGATGGCCGCGCCCATGGCGGGGCCGCCCGCCAGCGCGTCGTCGATGTCGATGTCGGCGAGATCGAGGCGCACCGGGTACAGGTTGGTGAACCAGCCGATGGTCCGCGACAGATCGGCGCCGGGCACGACTTCTTCCTGTCTGCCATGGCCTTCCAGACGCAGCAGCGCCGAACGCTCGTCCACGCCTCTGCGCGCACGCCAGCGCACCAGCGCCACCGCCAGGGTGGCGAACAGCGCGTCGGTGACACTGCCCTGGAACAGGCGGGGCAGGGTGGTGAGCAGCGCTGTCGTGGTGTCCTCGTCGACCTCGATGTCGAGACGGCGGACGGTCTGCCCCTGATCGGTGTCAGGATCGAGGTGACGGGCGCCGAGCAGTGGGTCGGGACCGTGCACCACCGCTTGCCAGTACGGGAGTTCGGCGCGGCGCCGCTCGGAACGGGCCTGCTCGGTCATGGCGTGCGACCAGCGCCGCATCGACGTACCGATGTCCGGGAGGATCGGGGTGGCGCCCGCCGATACCTGGGCCCAGGCGGCGATCAAGTCCTGCACCAGGATGCGCCACGACACGCTGTCGATCGCGAGATGGTGCGCGACGATGATCAGGCGACCGGGCCCGGGGTGCGCGCCGGCGTCGCCGACCGGATCCAGCCACACGAACTGCAGGACGACCCCGTCCGCCGGATTCAGTCGGTTCATCGCGGAGTCGAGCTCGGTCTGGGCGTATTCGCGCAGCTCGATCGGGTCGATGGCGGCGTCGAAGGCCGTGCGGTGCACCAGTGCGTCCACCTCGACCGACCCGGGGTCGGCCACGCGCAGCCGCCAGCCGTCCTCGGCCGCCCACAGGTGGGCTCGCAGCATGTCGTGCCGGTCGATCACGGCCGAGACAGTGGCGACGAGTTGCGCGCGCTCGATGCCGACGGGCAGTTCCAGCACCGCGGTCTGGGCGAACCGGTCGAAATCGCCGCCGCGTTCGACCATGTAGCGCACGATCGGGGTCAGCGGCAGGTCACCGGTGCCCCCACCGGGCAGTTCGGCGAGTGCTTCCACCGTCTCGGCGGCGTCGACGGCCGCGCCCAGCGCCGCTACCGTGCGGTGTTCGAAGACCTGCAACGGCGTGCAGTGCACGCCGCGCAGCTTCGCCTGGCTGACGAGCTGGATGGCGAGGATGCTGTCGCCGCCGAGGGCGAAGAACGAATCGTCGATGCCGACCTGTGGACGGCCGAGCAGTTCGGCGTAGACCTCGGCGAGTACCAGTTCGGTCGGTGTCTCCGGTGCGCGGTACGGGGTGTCGTCGGTGACGAACACCGGCTCCGGCAGCGCTGTGCGGTCGAGTTTGCCGACCGCGTTGATGGGGATCTCGTCCAGCACCACGAAAGCGGCGGGCACCATGTACGCGGGGAGCGTGTCGGCGGCGAGGGCGCGGATGTGCGCGATGTCGAGGTCGGCGCCGGGCACGCGTACCAGGTAGGCGGCGAGGGCGGTGGCACCGGTGGGGCCCGCAACGCCCAGCGTCACAGCGAAATCGACGCCGTCGATGGCGCCGAGCACCGCGTCGATCTCGCCGAGCTCGATGCGCTGGCCGCGCACCTTGACCTGGAAGTCGGTGCGGCCGAGATATTCCAGCGCCAATCCGGTCGGTGTGTCGGTGGGGCCTGCGGTGCGAGTCCACCGCACCAGGTCGCCTGTGCGATAAAGGCATTCGCCGGGACCGCCGAAAGGATTGGCGATGAATCGGGCTGCCGTCAAGCTCGGCCGCGCGTGGTAGCACCGCGCGAGCGCAGTGCCCGCGAGGTACAGCTCACCCGCGACGCCGACGGGTACCGGGCGCAGGCGGTCGTCGAGGACGAGTGCGGACGCACCGCGAACGGGAGCGCCGATGGTCACCGGCTCCGTAGCGGACAACGGCGCGGAACCTGTTGCCCAGATGGTGTATTCGGTCGGGCCGTACAGGTTGACCATCGTCCGCCCGCCTGCGCCGCCGCACCAGCGCGCGACGAGATCGGGGCCGACCGCCTCACCCGCGACCGCGAGCACCCGCAGGCTCGACACGTCGGCGGGATCGATGGTGGCCAGTGCCGACGGCGTGATCACCATGTGGGTCACCTGCTCGGCGGCGATCAGTTCCGCGAGGGGGGCGCCGCCGAAGACATCCGGCGGGGCGATCACCGAGGCGCCGCCGCAGCCGAAGGCCATGAGTGCCTCGAAGATCGACGCGTCGAAGCTCGGCGAGGCCACCTGCATCACCCGGGCGTGTTCGTCGAGGGCGAGATCGGTGCGCTGGGAGGCGACCAGGTCGGCCAGGCCACGATGGGTGACGGTGACGCCCTTCGGGGTGCCGGTGGAGCCGGAGGTGTAGATCATCCACGCCGGGTTCTCCACCCTGATCGGAACCGGCAGTTCCGCGGGGGTGAGGTCAGCGTCGTCGGTGTCGGCCATGCGGGTGGCGAAGCCGGGGTCGTCGAGGATCAGCCAGCGGGTGGTGTCGGACAGCTGCGGCCGGTACTCGGCGAGGGTGATTCCGACGCGCGCGCCGGAATCGGTGAGCATGTGGTCGATGCGGTCCGCCGGATGTTTCGGGTCGACCGGCAGGAACGCCGCGCCCACCTTCGCCGCGGCCCAGATGCCGACGTGGAGCTCGACACATCGTGGGAGGCCGAGGGCTACCACAGATTCCGTGTGCGCTCCCGCCTCGATGAGCATCCTGGCCAACTGATTCGACCGGGCATTCAGCGCGCCGTAGGTGATCGCGCCGGATACCTGCGCGGGTTGTGCCGCGTCGTCGGCGGATGTGGGCTCGGTCGGGGAGATGGTGCCGGTGACCGTGGTGGCCTGGGTCGCGGTGGCCGTCGCAGTGTCGGCAACCAGCGCCGGTCGGTCGGCGAAGGTCGCCGCGGTGGCGGTGAGCAGGTCGGCCAACGTCGTGGTGCCCGCGGTGGAGGGGCCGTGGACCGGAACGAGTTCCGCGCGTTCGGATTCGGCGAGGAGGTCGATATCGGCGAGGCGGATGTCGATGTCGCTGAGGACGGTGGCGAGCACCTGCCGCCATCGGGTCGCGAACGAGGTGACGGTGGCCGCGTCGAACAGGTCTGTCGCGTAGGTGAGGACACCGTCGATGCCCACCGGGCCGGTCTCGTCGAACCGTTCGCGCAGGTCCAGGGTGAGGTCGAAGGCCGAGGAGCGGCGGTCGAAGTCCTCGACTTCGAAACACAGTCCGGGTAGTTCGAGTACCGGTTCGATGAAGTTCTGCAGCGACAGCGACACCTGGAACAGCGGGTGATGGGCGGTCGACCGGGTGGGGTCGAGTGCCGCGACGAGCTGCTCGAACGGTACGTCGGCGTGGCCGAAGGCGTCGAGGTCGGTGTCGCGGACGGTGGCGAGCAGCTGCCGGAACCCGGTGCCGGGGTCGACCGGCGTGCGCAGGGCCAGGGTGTTGACGAACATGCCGACGAGCTCGTCCAGCGCGGCCGCACCGCGACCCGCGATCGGCGTGCCGATGACGACATCGCCGGTACCGCCGAGCCGGGCCAGCAGCACTGCGAGGGCGGCGTGGACGACCATGAAGACGCTGACATTGTTCGCGGCGGCGAAGTCGATCAGCGCACGGTGGGTCTGTTCGTCGACGGTGAAGTCGACATCATCGCTGCTCATGGTCTGCACCGCCGGACGGGGGCGATCGGCGGGGAGTTCCAGCGCATCCGGTGCGCCCGCGAGTGTCTCGCGCCAATACCGGATCTGCTGTGCTGCAACGGACTCCGAATCCGTGGCGCTGCCGAGAAGCTCGCGATGCCACAGCGCGAAGTCCGCGTACTGCACCGTGAGCGCAGGCTGCGTGGGTGCTGAACCCGACACCCGCGCCGAGTAGGCGGCGACCAGGTCCGCCGCCAGCGGGGCCATCGATGCGCCGTCTGCGCTGATGTGGTGTACGACGAGGACGATGACATGTACTGGCACAGGGTCTTCGGATCGATGAGCATTGTGGGGTCCGGTCTCGGCTGGGCGACTGTTGAGGCGGAACAGGCCGACACGCAGTGGTGCCTGACGGGTGAGGTCGAAGCCGGTGCCTGCCAGTTCGTTGATCTGCTCACGCAGTGGCGCGCCGTCTTCGGTGTCGAGCAGCGGCATCGGCGGAACCGCGGTGTCGATGCCGACGACGACCTGACGCGGGCCCTCGGCGTCGGCGGGGTAGCGGGTGCGCAGGCTCTCCTGCCGTTCGACCACGTCGGCGAGAGCGCGGCGCATGGCTTCCACATCGAGGGTTCCGGTGAGGCGCAGGGCGATCGCGATGTTGTAGGCCGACGAGTCGGGGTCGAGTTGATTGAGTACCCACATACGCTGCTGGGCGGGGGACAGCGGGATGCGGTCCGGGCGCAGGCGGGGAGCCAGCGCGGGCAGGCCCGGACTGCCCTCGGCCGCGGGGACGACCCGCGCCGACAGCTGGGCGACGCTCGGCGCGTCGAACAGGTCCCGCAGAGCGATGGTGGAGCCGAGCGCCGAATTGACCCGGGCGACAACCTTCGTCGCGCTCAGCGAGTTGCCGCCGAGTTCGAAGAAGGACTGGTCGACGCTCACCCGTTCGCTGCCGAGGACATCGGCGAACACCACGGCCACAGCCTGTTCGATCGGTGTGCGCGGTGCGAGATAGGACTGCTGGGTGGCCGAGAAGTCCGGTATCGGCAGGGCTTTGCGGTCCAGTTTGCCGACCGGGGTGAGCGGGATATCGTCCAGGACAACGACATAGGCGGGCACCATGTATCCCGGCAGTTCCGCCGCGACCTCGGCGCGCAACCGTTCGGTGTCGAGCGCGACATCCGGCACGGGAAGCACGTAGGACACGAGCACGGTGGCGCCCGCCGGTCCTTCGCGCCCGATCGTCACCGCGTAGTCGACCTCGTCGTCGCGCGAGAGCACCGCGTCGATCTCGCCGAGTTCGATCCGCAGGCCGCGGATCTTCACCTGGAAGTCGCTGCGGCCCAGGTATTCCAGGGTGAGCGCGGCGTTCTCGCCCGTGACCCAGCGCACCATGTCGCCGGTCCGGTACATCCGTTCCCCGCCGACGCCGAACGGGTTGGCGACGAACCGGCTCGCTGTCATCTCGAACCGGTTGAAGTAGCCGCGCGCCAGCGCGGGCCCGGCCAGATACAGCTCACCGGCGATGCCGACCGGCACCGGACGCAACCAGCTGTCCAGCACCACCAGTGCCGCACCGCGAATCGGTCCGCCGATGGTGACCGGCTCGCCGGGGAGCAGTTCGGCGGGACCGGTCGCCCAGATGCTGAACTCGGTGGGGCCGTACAGATTCACCATCCGCCTGCCCGCGGCCCACTTCTCGATGAGCTCGGGGGTGGCCGCCTCACCGGCCACCGACAGCACCCGCAACTCGGTGAGATCGGTGGGCTCCATCGTCGCCAGCGCCGACGGGGTGATCACCGCGTGGGTGACCCGCTCGGTGCGCAGCAGCGTCTCGAGTTCGCCGCCGCCGTAGACCTCCGGCGGTGAGACCACCAGGCGTCCACCCGCGGCGTGCGCGGTCAGCATCTCGAAGACCGAAGCGTCGAAGCTGGGGGAGGCGACCTGGAGTGCGCTGGAGGTGGGGTCCAGCGCCAGGGTTTCGCGCTGGGTGGCGACGAGATTCGCGATGCCGCGATGGCTGAGCAGAACTGCCTTCGGCTTGCCGGTGGAACCGGAGGTGTAGATCAGGTAGGCCGTGTGGTCGATATCGAGCGGGCCGCCGCGTTCGGCGTCGGTGATCGGTGCGTCGGAGACCAGCATGGCGCGGCGCATGGTGTTCAGGTCGTCGAGCAGCAGCCAGTCGATGGACCCGGGCAGGTCTTCGCCGGTGGCCGTCACAGTGACGCCGATCGGGGCCTTCGAATCGGAGAGCATGTGCTCGATCCGCTCCACCGGATAGCTCGGATCCAGCGGGACGAAGGCCGCCCCCGTCTTGGCCAGCGCCCACACGGCGACCACCGATTCCAGCGACCGGGTGAGCGCGAGCACGACGAAGATCTCGGGCCCGATCCCGCGGCGGAGCAGGACCCGGGCGAACCGGTTGGACCAGGCATCGAGGTCGCCGTAACTCATCCGCAGCTCGCCCGAGCTGACCGCGATCGCAGTGGGATCGATGCGCGCGCCGGCCGTGAGGATGTCGGGCAGCGTGCGCATCGGCAAGGGCGGTGGCCCGTGGACCGGTGCCAGCGTGGCCAGTTCCGCGTCGCTGCAATTTCGCAGTTGCGAGACCAGGGCGTGCGGATTCTCGGCGAGCTGGGCGAGCACCCGGACGAACCGGTCCAGGAGTGTCTGTGCCGCAGCGGGTTCCAGCTGATCGGCCATGAACTTCACCGTGATGCGCAAGGCGTCGCCCGCACCGGCCTCGCCGCGCAGCGGAATCACCATCAGGTTCAACGGGTACGGCGTGGCGTCGGTGCCCTCGACATCGAGCACCCGCATGCCCGCGATGTCCAAGGCCTGCGACAGCGCCTCCCGATCGATGGGGTAGGACTCGAAAACAGTGAGGGTGTCGAACAATTCGGCCAGCCCGGCAACGCGGTGGATGGCGGCGAGGCCGACGTGCTGGTGGTCCATGAGCCGCGCCTGCTCGGCCTGCACACGGGCCAGCAGGTCGCAGACCTTCTCCGACGGATCCAGCGTCACCCGCACCGGGACGGTGTTGATGAACAGCCCGACCATCTCTTCGACACCGGGCAGCTCCGGCGGCCGGCCGGACACCGTGGCGCCGAACACCACATCGGTGCGACCGGTGAGCATGGCCAGCAGCAGCGACCAACCGGCCTGGACCAGCGTGTTCACGGTCGCACCCGCTTCTCTGGCCGCGGATTCGAGTACCGCGACCGTGGCGGAGGACAGATCGTGCGAGAGCATCGCGGTCTCGGTCGACTCGATGCCGACGAGGGTGGGGACGGCGCGGGTCGGCGTGTCGATCCCGGCCATGGCCTGTTTCCACGCCGACAGCGACGCCTCCGCATCCTGGTCTCCGAGCCAGGACAGGAAGTCGCGGTAGGACGGGGCCGGCGGCAACATCGACGCGTCGCCCGCGGTGACGTACAGGGTGAGCAGCTCCCGCACCAGCAGCGGCGTCGACCAACCGTCCAGCACCAGATGGTGATTGGTCATGACGAGCCGGAACGTTTCCTCGCCGGTCCTGACCAGGGTGAAGCGGAGCAACGGGGGCCGGGTCAGGTCGAAGCGGGTCAGCGCGTCGAGCTCGATCACTCGATCGAGCTCGCGAGCTCGCTGGTCTTCGTCGGCGATCCCGGTGAGATCTACTTCTTCCCAGCGGATCTCGGCGGCGGACAGGACGAGTTGACGAGGGCCGTCGTCGGTCTCGACGAAGGCCACACGCAGGTTCTCGTGCCGGTCGACGAGCGCCTGCGCGGCACCGCGCAGCCGGGTGGCGTCGACCGTGCCCGCGAGGGTGAGCAGCGATTGGACCGTGTAACCGTCGGCGGTGTCGGAGTCGTAGAGCGCGTGGAAGAGCAGGCCGTATTGCAGCGGCGAGAGCGGCCAGACGTCGGTGAGCGTCGGGTAGGCGTGCTCCCAGCGCTCGATCTGCGGCTGATCGACCGTGACGAGCGCGAAATCCGAGGGAGTGCGGCCACCCGCGTCGCCGGTTGCGGCATGGGTGACGAGTGCCCGCAGGGCCTGCGACCACAGCGCTGCCAACTCGCGCACGTCGGCCTCGTCGAGCAGTCTGCTCGCGTAGGCCCAGGTGACTTCCAGTCCGGCATCGGTCAGCACCGCGTTGATGTCGACGACGGCGGCCAGCGGGGCCCGGTCGTCGTTGGTCGCGGCGAAGCGCCGCGGTACCCAGGGATCGTCGCCGGTCACCGCCCTGCCGAGATAGTTGAAGCTCAGCTGGGGTGTCGGCGCGTCAGCCAGCGCCGCGGCGGACTCGTCGTTCAGATAGCGGAGCAAGCCGAAGCCGACACCGCGATCGGGGACCGACCGCAACTGCTCCTTGGCTGCCTTGATCGCCGAACCCGCCGCACGGCCACCGGCGAACGCGTCGCCGAGATCGATCCCGGTCAGGTCGAGCGCGACCGGGTACACGCTGGTGAACCAGCCGACCGTGCGCGCGACATCGGCGCCGGGCAGCAGGGATTCGTCGCGGCCGTGGCCCTCCAGCGTCAGCAGGGCACCGGTCCGGTCACGCCATCGGCACACGGCCATGGCGAGCGCGGCCAGCAGCACATCATCAGCGCCGCAATGGAACTGTTCGGGCACGCCGTGCAAGACGGCCTGCGCGACATCGGAAGGCACCGTCGACTGCCACTGCGCCATCGTGGCGACCACGTCGAGGGCGGGGTCGAAGGCGCAGGGGACCGAAACGGTCTCCGCCACCGAGTCGGACAGCTCGGAGCCGGCAGCCGGCGAGGCGACCTGCGCGGTGTCGCCGGACCGATCGGAAGTAGCCGAGGTGGCCCTCGCGCTGTCGGCGCTCCGACGGCCGGTGCGGGCGAACGGCGGGTCGGGCGTGGCCAGGATTCGCTGCCAGATCGGCAGTTCGTCGAGACGTGTCGCGGCGTTCTCGGGCTGGCCGTGCGCCCACCGGCGGAAGGAGGTGCCGACCTGGTCGAGCGCGCCGCCGAAGGACGCGGTCGCCAAGTCCGGCAACAGGATTCGCCAGGATATGCCATCGGTGACCAGGTGATGCAGGACCAGCCAGCACAGTGGGGCGGCGTCGGCGCGTTCGATCAACACGAACCGGGCAACGACGCCCGCGGTGGGATCGAGCAGGTCCGCGGCGTTCTGCAGGGCGCGCTCGACCGTGTCCTCGGTGTCGGCCCGGGTCACCTCGATCAGATCCTCGGCGTCGACCGAACCACGCTCGGCCACCACCCATTCCCAGCCGTCGGCGGTCGGTCGCAGTGACGAACGAAGGAGATCGTGGTGCTCGAGCAGGACCTGTAGCGCCGCCGCGAGCCGGAGACGGTCGAAACCGTCGGGCAGCCCGATCAGGACGGCCTGCCCATAGCGGCCCCAGGTGTCCGGGTGCTCGACCATCGCGTGCACGATCGGGGTGAGCTCTACCGCGCCGACCCCGCCGCCGGGCAGCTCGTCCACCACGGGTACCTGGGTGTCGTCGGCGACAGCGGCCAGCGCGGCGACCGTCTTGCGTTCGAAGACGTCGCGGGCGCTGAACGAGATACCGGCGGCCTTCGCCCGCGAGACCAGCTGGATCGACACGATGCTGTCGCCACCGAGCGCGAAGAAGCTGTCGTCGACACCGACGGTGTCGAGTCCGAGCACCTCGGCGAACAGGGCTGCCAAGGCTTCCTCGCGCGGCGTGGACGGTGCCCGGCTCACGACGGTGCGGGCACCGAAGTCCGGTGCGGGCAATGCCTTTCGGTCCACTTTGCCGAGCGGTGTCAGCGGCACCCGGTCGAGCACCATCACGACGGCGGGCACCATATAGGCCGGAAGCGTCTCGCCGACAGCGGCTTTGACCGCCTCGGGATGGACATCGGCACCCGGTTCGGCCGTGACATAGGCGACGAGCGCGGTGGCGCCGGTCGGCGACTCGACACCGAGCGTGATCGCGAAGTCGATCTCGGGAAGCCGCTGCAACGCGGCATCGATCTCGCCGAGTTCGATCCGGTAGCCGCGCACCTTCACCTGGAAGTCGCTGCGCCCCTGGTATTCCAGGGTGACACGGCCCTCGGTGTCGGTCCAGCGCACCAGATCGCCGGTGCGATACATCCGGTCGCCGGGTGCGTGCGGATTCGCCACGAACCGGCTCGCGGTCAAGCCGCTGCGCCGGTGGTAACCGCGCGCGACACCGGGGCCCGCGAGGTACAGCTCACCCACGGTGCCCGCCGGTACCGGACGCAGCCACGGGTCGAGGACCAGGCCGGAGACGCCACCGACCAGGCTGCCGATCGTCACCGGGGCGCCGGGCACCAGTGGTTCGCTCAGGGTGGTGGTGATGGTCGTTTCGGTGGGGCCGTACCCGTTGATCAGCGAGCGACCGGCCCATTTCGCCACCAGTTCCGGCGGGCACGCGTCACCGCCGACCACGATCGTGCGCAGGTCGGGCAGCGTCACCGGGTCGAGTGAACCGACAACCGCCGGGGTGACGTTGAGATGGGTGACGCGGTGGGTG
This sequence comes from Nocardia sp. NPDC056952, assembly GCF_042674185.1. Taxonomy (NCBI): domain Bacteria; kingdom Bacillati; phylum Actinomycetota; class Actinomycetes; order Mycobacteriales; family Nocardiaceae; genus Nocardia; species Nocardia sp. NPDC056952. The sequence continues at coordinate 399,590 of NZ_JBHURA010000005.1, forward strand.
CGCAGCACGTGCGCCATGTCCTCACCCGCGTAGGCCGACGGCGGGACCACCGCGAGGGTGGCACCGGCGGCCAGGGTCACCACGATCTCTTCGACCGAGATGTCGAAGCTCGGCGAGACCGCATGGGCGACAACAGAGTCCGGTTCGACCCCGAACCCGGCTCCCGAACTCGCCGCGAGGTTCGCCAGGCCGCGATGCGAGACCAGCACACCCTTGGGCAGTCCGGTCGACCCGGAGGTATAGATGACGTAGGCGACCTGATCCGGCGCGATCGCGGCAGTGCGGTCGGCATCGGTGATCGGCGCGGGGTCATGGGTGGCGAGTTCCGCGGTGGTGGCCGCGTCGTCCAGCGAGAGCCAATCGACCTTGTCGGGCAGGGACTTTCGTACCTCGTCGACCGTCAAGCCGGTGACGACCCCGCTGTCGTCGATCATGTGCTCGATGCGATCGTCGGGGTAGGTCGGATCGATGGGCACGAACGGCGCACCGGTCTTGGCCACCGCGATGGTGGCGAGCACGGACTCCGCGGACCGCGGAATCGACAGTGCTACCGCGTGTTCAGGCCCCGCACCGGCGGCGATCAGCAGACGGGCCAGGCGATTGGTGTAGTCGTCGACCTCGCGATAACTCAGTGTGTCGTCGGCCCCCCAGCGCAGCGCCACCGCGTCCGGGTCGAGCGCGGCGCCCGCCGCGAGGATCTCGGGCAGGGTGCGCGTCGCGACGCCGGCCGGGCCGCGCGCGGGCACCGAGGCCGCCTGCTCGGCCTCCGAGAGAACGGGCACCGTCGACAGCGGGGCGTCCGGTCCGGCGACGAGGAACCGGTGCAGGAACAGCAGGAATCGTTCGTGATGGCCCGCCAGGTCGGCGTCGCTGTACAGGTTCGCGTTGCCCTGCAGGTCGATGTGGGTGCTCTCGCCGCCGACGCCCGGGTACAGGTTGACGAACAGGTCGTCGATCAGGCCGGAGGTGAGCACGTGGAGCCGCCCGACGACCGGGCCCAGCGCGATCTTGGTGTCCACCATCATGAGATTCACGGCGGGACCGAACGACGCCGCCTCGTCCATCGCCCAGCCGAGATCGCGGACGATGTCCTCCTGGCGGTAGCGCTGGCGTCGCAGCGCACCGGTCAGCTCGCTCTGCACGGCGAGAATCGCCGCCCCGACGGTGGTGGTGGGGTCGAGTCGCACGCGCAGCGGCACGACATTGGCGAGCATGCCGCCCGAACGACGCAGGGTCGCCGAGGTCCGTGCGGAGACCGGCAGGCTCAGCACCACTTCCGGCGCGCCGGTCATCGCGGCGAGATAGGCGCCGAAGGCCGCGACCACGGTCGGCGCGACACCCGAATTCACCGAGGCCGCGACCGAATCCAGCAGGGCTCCGGTCTCGGCGGGCAGCGCGCCCGATACCCGGTTGGGGTGGGCGTCGACCTCGGCATCGCGGCCGGCGAGCGTCACCGGGTCCGCCAGCGCGGCCAGGTGCTCGCGCCAGTATTCGCGGTCGGTGGTGAAACGGCCGGAGGTGCGGTACGCCAGATCGGCATCGACGATCTTCTGCAACGGCTCGGCCTTGGTGGCCGGCGGCTCACGGCCGTCGAAGGCGGCGTTGTAGAGCTCGCCGACGCGCTGTACCAGCGCCAGCGCGCCCATCCCGTCCAGCACGATGTGGTGCATGCGCGCGTACCAGAACCAGCGATCCTCGGCGACACGCAGCAGGGCGATGCGGACTAATCGGTCGTGCATCACATCCAGGGGTGCGGTGTACTCGGCGCGCATCCACGCGTGCGCGGCCGCTTCCGGGTCGGGGCGGTCACGCAGATCCAGTTCGGCGACGTCGTCGTCGAGGGTCAGGTCGACGACCTGATGGGGGTGGCCGTCGATATCGACCAGCCGCAGATAGCCGGTACCGAATTCACGACCGGTCCGCTGGACCGCGTCGATCAGCAGCGCGAGGTCGACCGCGCCGGACAGCTCCACGTACTGGGCGATGGAGATAGGGGTATCGCCCGCGATGTGCTGGGCGAACCAGATGCCGCGCTGGGCGGCCGACAGGGGAAATGGGCCTTCGGGTGCGACGGCATCCGACGCATGCGAAGAGGACTGGATCATGAGCGAACCTGCGTTCTCATGTCTGGAGCTGGGCGTTCACCTCTGGTTCCCGACCGTCGGGTAGCTACCTGGTAGGTAGTACCCGCCGTTGCGTACTGCGCTCTATGTTCATTCTGAACCTGTATCGAGCGCATCGGAATGGGTTCAGCAGACTGCGCGCAGTTCCGTGGCCGCCAGCGGCGCGTCGGAGGTGACCAGATAGCGCTGCAGGGTCGAGCGCTCGTCGAGCACCAGCCAGTCGGCGCCGTCGCCGAGTTCGCCCCGGCGGGCCCTGGTGGTGATCCCGAATCCGGCGCCGTGGGCGGTGGACGCGCCCTCGATCGGCGACACCGGGATCGCACCGATCTTGCGCACCGCGGCCTCGGCGACGACCGACTCGATCCGGGGGTCGACAGCGAGGGCGATCCGGTCGCCGGCGTCGGCGCCACGGGTGAGCAGGAGCCGGGCCAGGCGGTTCGCCCAACGGTCCAGATCGGCGTCGGCGAGGTGACCGGCGACCGGCGCGGCCGAGCGGCTGCGCATCGGGATGACGTTGTCGGCGGGTGCGGTGACCAGGGTGCTCATCGTGTTCCCCTTCGAAGGCTTGACGGGTGTCTGTGGGTACACCTCTAATCTCGTCTTCGGGAGGGGGATCCGACAGCAACCCCAGCGTTGGTGCGCCGACTCCCAGGGGGACCGATTACCACCCCTGGGTGGGCGAACCCCGGCGGCGGCAGCCTCGTGCGCGCGCCGCCGGCCGCCGTGGGTTTCGCCTCAGCGGGCGTTTCCGCCGATGCTGAAATGCGCGCCGGTGGGGTCGATCAGGCCGGCGAGGCGGCCGTAGGGGGTGTTCATCGGTTCGAAGGCGACGGTGCCGCCGAGGGCGACCGCTTGTTCGGCGGACTTGTCGACGTCGTCGGCGCCGAAGAAGACCGTCCACGAGCCGGGTACGCCGTCGGCGAGATGGCCGTTGGCGTCGAGGATGCCGCCGCCCATGGGCGGGGTCGCGTGGATGGTGGTGTAGCGGAAGTCCGCGGTGTCGGCGATGGTGAGGGTGTCGCGCCAGCCGAAGATGTCGCGGTAGAAGACCAGGGACTCGTCGTAGGCGCGGGTGATCAGCTCGAACCAGGACGGGACGCCGATGTGGTCGGTCCATGTCCCGTCGGCGACGATGCCGACCGCTTCGAAGCCCGCGAAGGTGTCGGCTTGCCAGACACCGACGCCGATACCGCTGACATCGGCGATCACCGCCATCGCACCGAGATCGCCGACCGCCATCGGTTCGACGATGACATTGCCGCCCGCTCGACTCACCTTCGCCGTCGTCGCGAGGGCGTCGGGGGAGTTCAGGTAGACGGTCCAGCGATCGGGGTACGGGTCGCCCGGATCGTCGTGCCGACCCATCGCACCGGCCACGGCTCGGCCGTCCTTGCGCAGGGTGGTGTAGCCGCCGAACTCCTCGCCGCCGCGTTCGGCGGTCCAGCCGAACAATTCGCCGTAGAAGGCGATCGCGCGGTCGAGATCAGTGGTGTAGAGGTCGACCCAGGTGGGATCACCGGGTTTCGGGCTGAACGACATGACTTCTCCTCGGCTGAAGGGGTAGCGCGATAGAGACGCTGGCATGTTCGCGCGTCGGCATCGATCATGACGCGCCGACCGCCGAAAAGTCATCGCCGACAACCGTTGCACCCACGCGACCTGCGGAGGAAGATCGGGATCGCGAACTACGGCGCGCCGAATACGACACAGAGTAGGACCCGCGCGGAATGCTGCGGCAGCACGGTTTACGATTCACTCCAACGCATGTCTGCTGCTGTCCGTCATGGAGGCGCGGCCGACGCTGCGAGTGACGTACAGGCATCTTCAGGAGGATCAGTGACTGCGGTAGAGCCCAGGCCAGTCCCTCAGTTGGAAGCGACTCGACCGTATCCGGCCCGGACCGGGCCGAAGGGCTCGTTCCTCTACAAGGCGGTCACCACCACCGACCCCAAGGTGCTCGGCACCATGTACCTGGTCACGGCGATCAGCTTCTTCATGATCGGCGGCCTCATGGCGCTGCTCATGCGTGGTGAGCTCGCACGTCCGGGTCTGCAGTTCCTCTCGCCCGAACAGTTCAACCAGCTGTTCACCATGCACGGCACGATCATGCTGCTGTTCTACGCGACGGCGATCGTGTTCGGCTTCGCCAACATCGTCCTGCCGCTGCAGATCGGCGCCCCCGACGTCGCCTTCCCGCGACTGAACGCGTTCAGCTACTGGCTGTACCTGTTCGGTGCCTCCATGGCGACCGCGGGCTTCGTGACCCCCGGCGGCGCGGCGGACTTCGGCTGGACGGCTTACGTGCCGCTGACCGACATCCTGCACTCGCCCGGTGTCGGCACCGACCTGTGGATCCTGGGTCTGGCCGTCTCGGGTCTGGGCACGATCCTCGGTGGCGTCAACATGCTCACCACCGTGGTCTGCCTGCGCGCACCCGGTATGACCATGTTCCGCATGCCGATCTTCACCTGGAACATCGCGGTCACCTCCGTGCTGGTGCTGCTCGCGTTCCCGCTGCTCACCGCGGCGCTGTTCGGTCTGGCCTACGACCGCCACCTGGGCGGCCACATCTACGACCCGGCCACCGGCGGCATCCTGCTCTACCAGCACCTGTTCTGGTTCTTCGGCCACCCCGAGGTCTACATCATCGCGCTGCCGTTCTTCGGCATCGTGTCGGAGATCTTCCCGGTGTTCAGCCGTAAGCCGATCTTCGGTTACACCACGCTGGTCTACGCGACGCTGGGCATCGCGGCGCTGTCGATCGCGGTGTGGGCGCACCACATGTACGCCACCGGCGCGGTGCTGCTGCCGTACTTCTCCTTCATGACCTTCCTCATCGCGGTCCCGACCGGTGTGAAGTTCTTCAACTGGATCGGCACCATGTGGCGCGGTCAGCTGACGTTCGAGACACCGATGCTGTGGTCGATCGGCTTCCTGGTGACCTTCCTCTTCGGTGGTCTGTCGGGCGTCATCCTGGCCTCGCCGCCACTGGACTTCCACGTCACCGACTCGTACTTCGTCGTCGCGCACTTCCACTACGTGCTCTTCGGCACCATCGTGTTCGCGACCTTCGCGGGTATCTACTTCTGGTTCCCGAAGATCACCGGTCGCATGATGGACGAGCGTCTGGGCAAGTGGCACTTCTGGACCACCTTCGTCGGCTTCCACACCACCTTCCTGGTCCAGCACTGGCTGGGCGCCGAGGGCATGCCGCGTCGCTACGCCGACTACCTGCCGTCCGACGGTTTCACCACGCTGAACACGATCTCCACGATCGGTGCGTTCATCCTGGGCTCGTCGATGCTGCCGTTCATCTGGAACGTCTTCAAGAGCTTCCGCTACGGCGAGGTCGTCACGGTCGACGACCCGTGGGGCTACGGCAACTCCCTCGAGTGGGCCACCACCTGCCCGCCGCCGCGCCACAACTTCTACGAGCTGCCGCGGATCCGGTCCGAGCGTCCCGCGTTCGAGCTGCACTACCCGCACATGGTCGACCGCATGAAGGCCGAGGCGCACGTCGGCTGGGGCTCGGGTAAGCACAGCACGCACGTGTCCGAAGGCGCGCTCGCGAAGAAGTAGGACACCACCGAACGACAGGGTGTGCACCTGCTGGGTGACCAGCGGGTGCACACTCTTTTTGTGGGTAATCGAACGGAGCAGATCGACTTGGCCGACACCACAGTTCTCGTGACCGTCACCGGCCCCGACCGACCAGGCGTCACCTCGGTGCTGCTGGCGACGTTGTCCCGGCATCAGGTGAGCTTGCTGGACGTGGAGCAGGTGGTCATCAGGGGTCGCCTCACCCTCGGGGTGCTGGTGTCGTGCCCCAACGACCCCGAGGCGTTGCAGGACGAGCTCGAAGAGGCGATGAACACCGTCGGCATGCAGGTCGACGTGTCGGTCGACGCGCAGATCGGCAAGCCGCCGATGTCCACGCACGCGGTCGTGGTGCTCGGCGCCCCGGTCACCGCGAAGGCCTTCAGCGCCATCTCGCGTGAACTCGCCACCGGTGGCGCCAACATCGACTCCATCCGTGGCATCGCCGACTACCCGGTGACCGGGATGGAACTGATGGTCACCGCGACCGACACCAGCGACGAAGGCGACGCGCGGCTGCGCACCGCACTGGCCGAGGTGGCCGTCGCCGAACAGGTCGACATCGCGGTGGAACGGGCCGGGCTGGCCCGCCGCGCCAAGCGCCTGATCGTGTTCGACGTCGACTCCACCCTGATCACGGGCGAAGTGATCGAGATGCTGGCCGCGCACGCCGGCGTCGAAGACCAGGTCCGCGAGGTCACCGAGGCCGCGATGCGCGGCGAGCTCGACTTCGCCGAATCGCTGCGCCAGCGCGTGGCCACCCTCGAGGGCCTCGACGAGTCGGTGATCGAGGAGGTCGCCGACCGGATCGAGCTCACCCCGGGCGCGCGCACCACGATTCGTACCCTGCGCAGGCTCGGCTTCCGCTGCGGCGTGGTCTCCGGTGGGTTCCGGCAGGTGATCGAGCCGCTCGCGCACGAGCTGGAACTCGATTTCGTGCAGGCCAACACCCTGGAGATCGTCGACGGCAAGCTCACCGGGCGGGTCGTCGGCGAGATCGTCGACCGGGCGTTCAAGGCGACCGCGCTGCGCAAGTTCGCCGCCGAGGCGGGGGTGCCGATGGAGCAGACCGTCGCGGTCGGTGACGGCGCGAACGACATCGACATGCTCAACGCGGCCGGGCTCGGCGTGGCGTTCAATGCCAAGCCCGCGCTGCGCGAGGTGGCCGACACGGCGCTGTCGCACCCCTACCTGGACGCGGTGCTGTTCATCCTCGGCGTCACCCGCGACGAGGTGGAAGCGGCCGACGCGCGTGACGGTGGCGTGCGACGGGTTCCGCTGCTCGGCCGGTAGCGTCACGCGGAATCGCGACCTCACCGACGTAGAGTGACGGCACAGGCACGTCGTCACCGCTCGTCACCGGGAGGTTGTTTGTGCGCAGGTCATTGCTCGTCCTGGTCGCCCTGGCGGGGCTCGGCGGATCGACCGCCGCATGCGGTGGCGACGAGACCGAACCGTATGACGTCACCCTCCAGCCGACCGCCGTCGCGCAGTCCGCGGCCGATCCGCTGACGATCGAGCTGCTCGCCAACGGCAGCACGGTCGTGGCGACAGTGGGCCAGCGCCTGTTGGTGCGCCTGCCGCGGGATCCCGCGTCGACCGGCGAGTGGGGGATGGTCAACGCCGAGAAGGGCATCCTGATCACCGACGGTGGGCCGACCAGTGAGGGCAACGCCACGGTGTGGCCGTTCCGGGCGATCGAACGGGGGGTGACCTCGCTGCAGTTCACGTACGGGCCGGCCAGCGAACCATCGATCGGCCCCGAGCCGACCTTCATGGTGGATGTCCGGGTGATCTGAGCCCGGTCGGCGCGAGACCACCCTTGTCCCGGGGAAAGGCCCGGGAAGGCCACGCGCCCGCACTATTAGGCTGGCGGGCGGACTGGTGTCGATCGAACGGGTGTTGTGGCATGGGTAGTGGGTTGGAAACCGAGGAAGAGGCCGAGGTCCCGGTCCGCGACGAAGCGGCCGAATTCGCCGCTCGGCACGCGGAATTGGCGCAGGGCTACGGCGGCGGCGGTGACCCCGACGATCCGGCGATGGTGCAGGCGATGCAGATGGTGTTGCACATTCCCAAGGCTGACCCGCCCGCCCGCAGCGCACTGCTGGAAGCGGCCGCCGCCGCGGCGGTCGCGGTGTGCCTCGACCCGCGTTCGGGGCCCGGCGGGGAGTGGGAGCCGCGGTACCTCGCGTGGAAGCGGTCGCGGATCAGGAAGGTCGCCCGGCGGGCGCGTGGTGCGCAGTGGGTGGCCGCGGGAGACGTCGACGGGGTGACCGTCGAGGTCGACGGCGCGCAGGCCCGTGCGTTCGTTCCCGGCCCGGTCGGGGAGATCGATCAGCGCATCCGCAAACTGCAGATCGGCGGAACCGATCTCGACCACGACGAGCCGGGCCCGGCGGATCCGGCATCGCCGGTGCTGTGGGTGAACGCGGCGCTGGAGATGTCGGTGGGCAAGGCGGCCGCACAGGTCGGGCACGCGAGCATGCTGCTGGCGGGTGCGCTGCCCGTGGCCGCGGCGGCCGCGTGGGCGGAGCGCGGATTCCGCTGCGCGGTGCGCGACGCCGGCGAACAGCAGTGGGCGGGGTTGGTGGCCGAGGTGGCGGCGGGTCGTGCGGTGGCTGTGCGCGACGCCGGTTTCACCGAGGTGGCGCCCGGTTCGATGACGGTGATCGCGGTGCCGCCACGGCAGTGATCGCCGCGACACGCGCGACGCGAATCCGGCAGTTGGGTTGCGGTTTTCGCCACTCGCCGCGATAACGCGGTGTGGCGGCAGCGCCTCACGGGTATACGTAACCGACAGCCGTGCACGTCGAGGTACAGGGAGGTTCCGCGATGATGACGACGATTGTGGTGATCCTGATCGTCTGGGTTGTGCTGTCGGTGCCGGTCTCCTTCGTCGCCGCGCGGATGTTGCGCAGCGAAGTTCGCAGCCCGGGTGACCCGTCGACGACCAGGATCGACGAATCTCGCACGGGCCGGTCGCTGCGCTGAGAGCCCGCGTGGGCCAAGATGGAGCGCGTGTCGCAACCCGATCCCGATCTGCTCATCGACTTCTCCGATGTGACCATCCGTCGCTCGGGCCGAACCCTCGTCGGCCCGGTCTCCTGGCAAGTAGAGCTCGACGAACGCTGGGTGGTGCTCGGCCCGAACGGCGCGGGCAAGACCTCGCTGCTGAGAATGGCCGCCGCCGAACTCCATCCGACCTCCGGTAACGCGAATCTGTTGGGGGAGACGCTCGGTCGCGTCGACGTCAGCGAATTGCGGCCACGTATCGGACTGTCCTCGGCGGCGGTGGCCAGCCGCATCCCGGTGGACGAGAAGGTCAGTGACCTGGTGGTCTCGGCCGGCTACGCCGTGCTCGGCCGCTGGCGCGAACGCTACGAGGACATCGACACCGAACGCGCGGTCGACATGCTGGAAACCCTCGGCGCCGAACACCTTTCCGACCGTACCTACGGCACCCTGTCCGAAGGCGAACGCAAGCGGGTGCTCATCGCGCGCGCCCTGATGACCGATCCGGAACTGCTGCTGCTCGACGAACCGGCCGCGGGCCTCGACCTGGGCGGGCGTGAGGAACTCGTCGAACGGCTCGGCGATCTCGCCGCCGACCCCGACGCGCCCGCGATGGTGCTGGTGACCCACCACGTCGAGGAGATTCCGCCCGGCTTCACGCACGCGCTGCTCCTCAAGGAGGGGGAGGTGGTCGGCCAGGGTCTGCTGGGCGATGTACTCACCGCCGAGAATCTGAGCAACGCCTTCAGCCAGTCGATCGCGCTCGACCGGGTCGACGGGCGGTGGTTCGCGCGGCGGGCTCGTCGTTCGGGCGGGCACCGGCGCCGCAACTGAGAGTCGGCTCGCGGGCCGCGATTGCGCACCGACGGCCGGGCTGACCTGGCTGGGCGTCCGGTCGCCGGGAATCCCGGCTCACGGCCGACCAAGCGGGCGTTAGGGTGCTGACAGGGCTGCGCTCGAAGGAGACAGCCGGTCCGGTCGGCAGATCGGTGTTCGCCGGGCGTGCGGCTCGGTGGTGGAGAGGAACGATATGAGTGAGTCCGGGGTCTCCGTGCGGGACGCGTCGACCGTGATGCTGGTGCGTGACGGCGAGGCGGGTATCGAGGTGTTCCTGCAGCGCCGGGTCAAGGGGATGGCGTTCGCGGCCGGGGTGACAGTGTTCCCCGGCGGTGGCGTCGACGCCGCCGACGGCACTGCCGACATCGCCTGGACGGGCCCCGAACCCGCCTGGTGGGCCGAGCGCTTCGCCACCGACGAACAGACCGCGCAGGCGCTCGTCGCCGCGGCCGTGCGGGAGACGTTCGAGGAATGCGGCGTGCTGCTTGCCGGACCGACCGCGGATTCCGTCGTCGACGACTCGGCGCGCTATCGCGCGGCGCGCGGCAAGCTCGAGCGCCGCGAATTGTCGCTCGCGGACTTCCTCGCGGCCGAGGGCCTGGTGTTGCGCGCCGACCTCCTCCGTCCGTGGTCGAACTGGATCACGCCGGAGGCCGAACCCCGCCGCTACGACACCCGCTTCTTCGTCGCGGTGCTCCCGCAGGGCCAGATCGCCGACGGCGCCACCTCCGAGGCCGCCCAGGTGGCCTGGCGGACACCACAGGACGCCCTGGCGAGCTGGCGGGCAGGCGAACACGTGCTGATGCCACCGACGTGGTCGCAGCTCGACGCCCTGTGCGGGTTCGCCGACACCGCGGCCGCGCTGGCCGCCGACCGCGTCGTCGAGCCGATCATGCCGAAGTACTCGCCCGGGGCGGGCGGGCGTCCGCTGTCGGACTTCCCCGACAACGAACGGTATTTCGACGAGCTGCCGCAATTGGGTGCACTCGGCGGCCGGTAGGTTGCTCCCATGGCCGAATTCGTGACCCTCGAGCTGCCCGCCGAGCCGACCACCCGTGGCGTCGCGCTGTTGCGCATCGATCGTCCGCCGCTGAACCTCGTCGACGCCCAGCTGGCCCGTGAGGTGGCGGCCGCGGCGGCCACGGTGGCCGAGCATCCCGGGGTCTCGGCCCTGATCGTCTACGGCGACGAGCGGGTGTTCAGCGCGGGCGACGAGATGTCGGAGCTGGCCGAGCTCGACGCCGGACAGGCCGCCGCCATGGCCGCCGATCTCCAGGCCGCGCTCGGCTGCCTCTCGCGGGTTCCGCAGCCGACGGTCGCCGCGATCACCGGCTACTGCCTCGGCGCCGGCCTCGAACTCGCGCTGGGCGCCGACCACCGGATCGTCGGCGACAACGTGAAACTCGGTCTGCCGCAGATCAAAGCGGGCCTGATTCCGCTCTCCGGCATCCGAAGGCTCTCGCTGCTCATCGGCGCGAGCCGGGCCAAGGATCTCGTCTACACCGGTCGTTTCGTCGGCGCCGAAGAAGCCGAGAAGATCGGCCTGGTCGATGAGGTCGTCGCGCCCGACGATGTCCTCACCGCGGCGCGTGCGTGGGCCGCGCAGTTCGTCACCGCCGCACCCCGCGCCCTCGCCGCGGCCAAGGCGGTTTTCGAGTCCGGGCCGCACGGCCATTCCACCGCTGTCACCGAATGGTCGGCGCTGTTCGACACCGACGACGCCCGCACCGGCACCCGCACCTTCGCCGCGGAAGGACCCAACGCCGCGACCTTCACGGGTCGCTAGCAACACCGCCGGAACCTGGGTTAACTTCGTGCGGGCCGGTGTTGTGAGAACCCGGGTAACATCCCAGCCATCCCGCGCTGAGGCGGTGCGAACCGGCCGTCCGGTCCGGTGGCGGCTCGCGCTCGTGGGAGTCCGGCGGCCGGTCGTGAGCGCAGGAAAGAGCAGTCTCTTGTCCCAGCAGCGGCGTGCCCGGGCGCACATATTAGGCTGGCCTGCATGACGGTCCATCCCGACGACCCGGCGCCGAACCCCCACGCCACCGCGGCCCAGGTCGAAGCAGCGCGCAAAGACACCAAACTCGCCCAGGTCCTGTACCACGACTGGGAAGCGGAGACCTACGACGACAAGTGGTCGATCTCCTATGACGAACGCTGTATCGCGTATGCGCGCGGCCGGTTCGACCTCGCCGTCGGCCCCGCTCCGCTGCCGTACGAGCGTGCGCTCGAGCTGGGCTGTGGCACCGGATTCTTCCTGCTCAACCTGATGCAGGGTGGCGTCGCCAAGTCCGGCTCGGTCACCGACCTCTCGCCCGGCATGGTGAAGGTCGCGCTGCGCAACGCCGAGCACCTCGGCCTCGATGTCGACGGTCGCGTCGCCGACGCCGAGACCATCCCGTACGACGACGACACCTTCGACCTGGTGTGTGGCCACGCCGTGCTGCACCACATCCCCGACGTGGAACTGGCGCTCAAGGAGTGCCTGCGCGTGCTCAAGCCGGGCGGGCGCTTCGTGTTCGCCGGTGAGCCCACCACCATCGGCAACATCTACGCCCGTCGCCTCGGCCAGGCCACCTGGAAGGTGACCACCGAGATCACCAAGCTGCCGTTCCTGTCGGGCTGGCGTCGTCCGCAGACCGAACTGGACGAGTCGTCTCGCGCCGCCGCGCTCGAGGCCGTCGTCGACCTGCACACCTTCGACCCGAGCGATCTCGAGAAGATGGCGAAGTCGGCCGGTGCCGTCGATGTGAAGGCCACCACCGAGGAACTCGCCGCCGCCCTGTGGGGCTGGCCGGTGCGCACCTTCGAGGCCGCGGTCCCCGACGAGAAGCTGACCATGCCCTACCGCCTGGCGCAGTACCGCGCGTGGCTGGGCCTGAGCTGGCTCGACGAGAACGTGCTGCGCAAGGTCGTGCCGCGCGAGTTCTTCTACAACGCGATGATCACCGGCGTGAAGCCGGGCGCGGCGCAGAAGTAGGTGGGCTATCGCTTCGGCCGCGACGATGTCGCCTATCTCGGCAGCGCGGCAGGCCGTGCCGCGCTCGCCGAGGTCGACCGGCTGGAGCTGACGACCGCGACGCACCTGCGCGATATCGAGCAGGTGCGTCGTGCGCACGGTGCACTCGCGCCCGCCTTGATCGAGACGGTGCGGTTGCGCCGTAAGGCCGTGGTGAAGCTGCCCACGGCAGGGCAGTGGCTGTTCACCGACGACGCGCTGCAACAGGCGACGCCCGCGCTCGTCGCCCGGCATCGGGCGACCCGCCTGGCCGGCCGCGCGGTGCACGACGTGACCTGCTCGATCGGCGCGGAACTGTCCGAGTTGGCAGCGGCCTGTCCGACTGTGGTCGGTAGCGATCTCGACGACGTCCGCTTGGCCATGGCCGCCCACAATCTCGGGGTGGGGCCGGTATCGGCGGTGGACCGCGGCCCGGTGACCGGTTCGGATGCCGCCCCGTCAGCGGCTGGTAGTCGAAACATCGTGTTGGCCAGGGCCGATGCCCTCGTACCGACCACGCGCGACACCGTGATCATCGCCGATCCGGCTCGTCGGGCCGACGGCCGTCGCACCTACGATCCCGCGAAACTCCAACCCCCACTTCCGGATCTGCTCGCCGCCTACGCGGGCCGCGATCTCGCCGTGAAGTCCGCGCCCGGCCTGGATTTCGACCGCCTCGGCTGGGACGGTGAGGTGGAGATCGTCTCGCTCGACGGCGCGGTCCGCGAAGCCTGCCTCTGGTCGCCCGGCCTCACCGAGCCCGGCGTCACCCGCCGCGCCACCGTCCTGACTTCCCACGGCGGCGCGACAACGCTCACCGACGCCGCCCCCGACGACATCCCCGACCGCGCCCCCGGCGACTGGATCGTCGACCCCGACGGCGCCGTCGTCCGTGCGGGCCTGGTCCGTCACTACGCCGCGAAACACGGCCTCTGGCAACTGGACCCACAGATCGCCTATCTCACCGGCGACACGGTTCCCACGGGCATGCGGGGCTTCCGCATCGAGGACCGTTTCGAACTCCGCGAGAAGACCCTCCGCCAGGAACTGAACCGCCGTGACTGCGGCTCCCTGGAAATCCTCATCCGCGGCGTCGACGTCGACCCCGATGGACTTCGCAAGAAGCTCAAGCAGCGCGGCTCGACGCCGTACACCCTGGTGATCACCCGCATCGGCCGCGCCGGCGTCGTCTTCCTCTGCCGAGCGGTCGCTCCCGCCCGCTGACAGCGCGGCTATGGCCGGCCGCACCTGGTCACGGGTCAGGCTTCCATCTTCTTCACCACGCGCTGCACCGTGAGCCAGGTACGGGTGGTGATGTCCTTGCCGTAGATCTTCTCCAGGCGGGCCATGAAGTCAGGGGTCGCGCCGGTGCTGTTGTCGATGACGGTGAGGAAGGCGCGGGCCTTGCGGTCGTAGCCGATGACGCGGGTGAGGGGGTCGTCGTCGAAGGTCTTGGTGTCGGCTTCGCGCATCTTCGTCTTGAAGAAGGTGACGGTGAGATAGGAGCCGCGTTCGTGGGGGAGACCTTCGAAGGGGTCGCGGTCGAGGAGCGCGCGCAGTTCGGAATGGCTGCGGACGATGGTGCCGCCCGGAATGCCGAGTTCGGCGTTGAGTGCCTGCTGGATGCGATCTTCCAGGTCGGCGGGGTCGTCGGCGGTGCGGAAGACGACATTGCCGCTCGTGAGTACCGACGCGACATTCTCGAAGCCCAGCCCCTCGAACACCCCGCGCAACTTCTCGTTGCGCATGTTCGGGTTGGTCGGCATGATCCCCCGCAGCAGCGCCGCATAGCTTTCCACGTCGCTGACCGTACCGACCCCCACCGACAGAAACCATCGCATCCGGCGGCCGTGTCAGCGCGATTCGGCCGATTCCCGTGAACCGGCCGAATCACCCGGGAGTCAGGACTGAGCGGCGGCGTTCTTCTTGCGCTCGATGTCGGCCAGCGCCGCCATGTAGGCCTCGCGCTCCTCGGCACTGGCATCCCAGGCGACCTTGCGGTTCTTCACGACCTTGGCGGGAGCGCCGACCGCGATGCTGTAGTCGGGGACATCGCCACGCACCACCGCATGCGCGCCGAGCACGCAACCGCGTCCGACCCGGGTGTCGCGCAGGACGGTCACCTTCGCCGCGATCCAGGTGTCGGGGCCGATCCGCACGGGACTCTTCACGATGCCCTGATCCTTGATGGGCATGTTGATGTCGTCCATGCGGTGGTCGAAGTCGCAGATGTAGCACCAGTCGGCGACCAGGGTCGACTCACCGATCTCGATGTCGAGGTAGGTATTGACGACGTTGTCCTTGCCGAACACCACCTTGTCGCCGATCCGCAGCGAGCCCTCGTGGCAGCGCAGGGCGTTGCCGTCGCCGATGTGCACCCACCGGCCGATCTCCATGCGCGCGAGTTCCGGGGTCGCGTGGATCTCCACATTGCGGCCGAGGAACACCATTCCGCGCAGCACGATATGCGGGTTGGCCAGGCGGAACTTGGCCAGCCGGTAGTAACGCACCAGGTACCAGGGGGTGTAGGCGCGGTTGGCGAGCACCCAGCGCAGCGAATCCCTGGTCAGAAATCGGGCCTGCTGCGGATCGCGGCGGCGTGATCCACGCCAGCGCGCGCTCAGTGGCGCGCCCCACATGCTCGTCACGAACTACTCTCCCGTCATGATCGCACCGGGCGTGCCCCGGGGATTCGGTCGTCGGGTACACAGAGTACTTTCGCAGGGCACACTTACCGTGCCATACCCCGATTACACAGGGAGATCAGCAGGTGCGAACTCGGACTCGCGTCGTTGCCTCGCTCGCTGCCGCCGGTGTGGTGGCGCTGGCCGGGTGCGGCACGGATGTGGACGACATCACGGTCGGCGCCGGAAAAGGCTGGCCCGCAACGCATCACGATGGCAGCAACGCGAGCGGCAGCCCGGTGCGGGGTGCGGACTCGATGTCGCTGAGCTGGTCACGTCCGGTGGGCGGCCCGATCGCCCAGCCGTTGACGATCGGCGCCGAGGGCCAGATGTTCGTCACCACGAGCACCGGCAACTGTGCGATCTTCTCCTTCCAGATGCTCACCGGCCGCAAACGCTTCTGCAACCCGCTCGGCCCGTCGACGATCGAAGCGCCGACCGTGCTCGACGGAGTCAGCAATGTGTACGTCGGTGACGACGGCGCGGTGAATTCGTTCAACTACCTCGGTCAGCCGCGATGGCGCACCCCGGTGGCGGGCGTGCCGGTGGCGATCCAGTTCACCGGTGACGGCAACGTGCTGACGGTGACGCAGTCCGGTCAGGTCGACGTGCTGAGCCGTCAGACCGGCGGTCGTGTGGTGCCGACCCTGCAGTTGCTCGGTGAACCCGACTTCCTGAAGTACCCCGGTCTCACCCGTCCCGCCTCCGGCGACGGGCTCGACGACTGCCGGACCGGTGGTCCCCGCTGCGCCGTCGCCAATACCACCGCCGTCGACCCGTCGACCGGGCGCTTCTTCGTCACCGTCTGGGAGCCGGGCAAGCAGGCCGCCGCGCTGCGCGCGATGCGCTACGCCGACGGCGCGGTGACCCAGGAGTGGAGCGCCGAGGTACTCACCGGCGGCAGCGCGACCAGCCCCTCCCTCTCCGCCGACGGCGGCACCGTCTACATCGGCGACAACAGCAAGCGCCTGATCGCCCTGAACACCACCGACGGCGCCACCCGCTGGACCCAGCCGTTGCCGTGGGCGCCGCAGGGTGGCATCTCCGTGGCGGGCGACCTGATCATCCCGGCGGGCGACGACGGCTACCTGACCGCGCTGCGCGACCAGGACGACAAGGCCGAGATCGTCTGGGAACGCAAGGACCTCGCCCTGCGTGGCACCCCGGCACACACCTCGGGCGACATCGGCTACACCGTCGCCGCCATCGGCGCGGGCCTGAGCCTCATCACCTTCGACACCACCACCGGCAACACCATCGACTCCGACCCCCTGCCGGCTGCCACCGGCACCACCACGGGCACCTCCATCGGTCCGGAAGGTGAAGTCGTCGTCGCCACCCGCCTCGGCGAGATCTTCGCTTTCACCCCGGACGCCTGAGTACCCGCCTCAGTACGGGTTGGCTCGGTCCAGCCAGCGCGCGTCGAGTTCCGTCGCGCGCTGCCGGGTGAAGGAAATGCGCGCCGGATCGCCGTCGGCGGTATAGCGCTGGTCCGGGTTCGCGGCGAGCCAGTCCAGCCAATAGGCCGAATCGAACGGGACCGCACCCCGGCCCGATCGGATGCGCGGCACCCCGCCGGGGTCGACCGCGCCGTAGGGGGCGGGGGCGGGGTTGGAGCCCACCAGCATCACGGCGTCGAAGCGGTAGGAGGTGCCGTCCCAGTGGCCTGCCGTGGCCAGTGCGTGATCGCGAGGATGGATGCCGAGCGGTAGCGCCATGGTGCGCACGACCGCTCCGGGCGCCGCCGTGGTCACCGCG
Organism: Nocardia sp. NPDC056952; assembly: GCF_042674185.1. Classification (NCBI taxonomy): domain Bacteria; kingdom Bacillati; phylum Actinomycetota; class Actinomycetes; order Mycobacteriales; family Nocardiaceae; genus Nocardia; species Nocardia sp. NPDC056952. Next base: position 416,599 of record NZ_JBHURA010000005.1, read on the forward strand.
CGCACGTTCTGCACCAGTTCGCGTTGCACGCCGTCGGCGTCCAGGCTCGCGAGGTTGGCGTGATCGGCTGTGTGCGCGCCGATTTCGTGGCCGTTCGAGACCAGCCATGGCAGCGCGCGCGGGTCTGCGCCGAACGGCTCGTTGTTCACGTAGAAGGTGGCCACCGGGTGGAAGTCGGGGTAGCGGGCGCCGAACTCGGCGAGAATGCCCGCGGCACTGTCCGGTGCCACCGCGCCGGTGTCGGTGAAACCGAGTTGGCTGCCGGTGGAATCGTCGAAGGTGAGTACCACCGGGTGGGTACCGGCGGGCAGGTCGAGGTCGCCGGAGATGTAGTGCGCGGCGGTCACCGGGCGGTAGTTCTCGCGGTACAGCCGTTCGAGTTCGTCCCGGAATTCCGCCGGGGTCTGGTCGTATTCGCCCGCCGGATTCGGGGTGATCTGGTGATACATCAGAACCGGGACGAATCCCAGTTCGTTGGCGGCGATTTCGGCCGGATTCGGCGGTGCCGGTTTCGCCGTCGTCACCGGCACCGTCGTGTGCGCCGGAACCGCGTCATCGTTCACCGTGGTACAGGCCGTGAGTGCGGCCGCCAGCGCTGCCGCCGACACGAGCCGAAACATTGTGTTCGAACCGCCCATCATCAATGCGATATTACGCCGCGGCGACGGATTACAGTCGATCTATCGATACCGAGTACGCCGCGTCGGAACTGCGAAATAGTTGGCGTGTCAATGGTTTTGAAAGGCGGTGTTGACGGTGGAATGGCAGCTCCGATCGGCTGATCGACGGCGATGGATGGCTCCCGTTATCGGTGTTGCCCTCGCGTCGCTGGTCGTCTCCCTGGTAGCCGGATTCGCGCTGAGCAGATCCGCGGAATCGCCCGTCGCCGACACCGTGCCGCCGACATTGCGGATGACACCGACCGATCCGGTGAGCTCCTATCGCGCGCCGGTCGTGGTGCGCGGCACCGCCACCGACGCGGCTCGCGTGTCCATCGGACCCGATTCGGTGGTCCCCGCCGCGGACGGGACATTCGAACTCTCGGTGCGATGGGCCCCCGCGTTCGAGGTCGTCGCGACGGACGCCGACGGCAATCAGACCAGCAGCACGGCGGTCACGTCGAGCACGCTGCCGAGGATGCGCGCGGTGCACGTCACCGCGCACGCCTGGTCGCACGAGGGACTGCGCGAAGCTGTCCTCGATCTCGCTCGTGAGGGCCGTATCGACACCGTGCAGCTCGACATCAAAGACGAGGACGGCGTGATCGGCTACGCCTCCCAGGTGCCGCTCGCCCTCGAATCCGGTGCCGCCGCGGCGATCTACGATGCCCCGGCGGCTCTGCGGCGATTGCACGATATGGGCCTGCAGGTAGTCGGGCGTATCGTCGCATTCCGCGATCCGACTCTCGCGGGCTGGGCCTGGCACAACGGCCGACCCGACTGGGTTGTCCAGAATCCTTCCGGGCAACCCTATTCCAGCCACTACGGCCCGATCGCCTTCACCAATTTCGCCAACCCCGACGTTCGTGGATACAACATCGCTCTCGCGGTAGAGGCAGCGCAACTCGGCTTCGACGGCATCATGTACGACTACGTCCGCCGCCCCGACGGCAGCCTGAACAGCATGCGTTTCGCCGGCCTCACCGATACCCCCGCGGTCGCGGTCGCCGGGTTCCTCGCCGAGAGCCGCTACCCCGTGCACGTCGCGGGGGCGCACCTGAGCGCGGCGGTCTACGGAATCGCCTCCACCCGCCCGGACGAGATCGCCCAGGACATCCCGCTCATCGCCCGCAGCGTCGATTTCGTCGCGCCCATGATCTACCCGTCGCACTGGGGCCCCGGCGAATACGGCGTCGCGAACCCCAACGCCCAGCCCTACGACATCATCTTCCGCTCACTGCAGGACTTCACGGCGGCCACGGCGGGCACGGGTGCGAAAGTGGCCCCGTGGCTCCAGGACTTCAGCCTCGGCGTCACCTACGGCGACGCCGAACTCCGCGCCCAGATCGACGCCACCCGAGACGCGGGCATCGACAGTTTCTTCCTCTGGAACGCCGCCACCCGCTACCACGGCGGCGGCCTCCAACCGGCCTGACGCGGAACAGGTTTCGCAGCGACAACGACCCCACCGCACTCATCACGGAGGAACCGCACAGCACGTCCTGCGAGCGGTCGATCTACTAGGTCAGCCGCTTCTCGAACCAATGGTCGGCGAGGGAATCGTCGCCATACGGCGGGATCGCGGTGTAGCCGTGTTTCGCGTACAGGGCGCGGGCCTCCACGAGATCGTTGCGCGTGGTGAGCCGGATACTGTGGGCGTACGCCTCGCGGGCGGCGGATTCGGCCGCGCGAAGTAGCGCGGCGGCCGCGCCCGCCCCGCGCGCATCGGCGTGGACGAACATGCGTGTCAGTTCCACCGTGTCCGCATCGAGGCGGCGCACCCCGATACAGCCGACGGCTGCACCGCGTCGGCGAGCGATCAGCAGCAGCCCGGTGGGCGGGGCCAGATCGTCGCTGTCATGGCCGTCGGCGAGGTGCTGGTCGATTTCGGCGTCATCGGTCGGCCGCCCGTAATAGCGACTGATCATCTCGGCCAGATAGAGCCGGAGGAGGCCGGCGGCCTCCGGCCTGTGCGGGTCGGCGGGCTCCACGGCCCACCGAACGCTCATCGAGATCGGCCTTACTTCGGATCGCGTTCCGGTAGGGGTCTTTCCACGATGTCCGGGCGGCCGAGGGAGGTGCGGACTCGGCGTTTGGCGGCGGTGTAGACCTGGGCGGTTTCGGCGGCTACCACGTCCCAGGCGAAGTCGGCGGTGAGGCGTTCGCGGGCGGTGTGGGCGCGGGCCTGGGCGGTGGCCGGGTCGTCGAGGACGGCGCGGGTCGCGTCCACCAGGCCGTCGATGTCGGCGGGGGCGAAGGACGCGCCGGTGACGCCGTCGATCACCGCTTCGCCCAAACCGCCTGCGGTGGAGGCGATCAGGGGGACGCCCGCGGCGGCGGCCTCGAGGGCGACGATGCCGAAGGGTTCGTAGCGGCTCGGCAGGACGATGGCGTCGGCGCCGTGCAGCCAGCCGAGGAGTTCGTCGTGGCCGAGGCTGCCGACGAAGTGGACCGCGCGGGCGACGCGGTGCACGCGGGCGCGTTCACGCAGCCACTCGAACTGGGTGCCGACACCGGCGACGGTGAGTGTGGTGCCGGGATGGGCGCGGCGGATGCGGGGGAGAGCGGCGATCGCGTCCTGCACACCCTTCTCGTACTCGAGGCGGCCGACGTAGAGCAGGCGCGGCGGGCCGGAGCGCGGCGCGCGGGAACGGAAGGTCCAGGAGCCGACGTCGATGCCGTTGCGGATCACCGTGATCGGCGCGAGCTCGGGCCCGTAGAGCCGGTCGACTTCGTCCTGCATGGAGGTCGAGCAGGTGATGAGCTGATCGGACTCGTTGGTCAGCCACCACTCCACCGAGTGGACTTGCTTGTTGACCCGGCCCGACACCCAGCCGCTGTGGCGCCCGGCCTCGGTGGCGTGGATCGTCGAGACGAGCGGCACGTCGTAGTACTCGGCGAGCGCGATGGACGGGTGCGCGACGAGCCAGTCGTGCGCGTGCACCACATCGGGCGTCCAGCCCTCGCCGACGCCGGGCTTGCCGAGCGCTACCCCGGCACGCACCATCGCGTGCCCCATGGCCAGCGTCCAGGCGAGCATGTCCTCGCCGAAATCGAAGCACGGCGGGTCCTCGGCCACCGCGACGACGAGCACGCCGTCGGCGATGTAGGAGTGGGTGGGGTGGGTGAGCGAGTCGGTTCCCGTCGGCCGGCGTGCCAGGACGACGACCTCGTGACCGGCCGCGGCCAGCTCGACGGCCAGGTGATGCACATGCCGACCGAGCCCACCGACCACGACCGGCGGGTACTCCCACGACACCATCAAAATCTTCATGCGGATCCTTCAACGGCGGCCGACGGGACAGCGGTCGGCAACCGCCGCGCGTCCAGACCAGGGAAGAATCCGTCGGCCATCGCCCATCCTGCAACGAGACGGGTCGCTTTGGCGAACTGACCGGCGCCGATCGCCTCGGCGAGCTCGCGGACGGCGTGCGCGTGTTCGTGGGCCCGATCGCGGGCGTACCCGGCGGCGGAGTCCTTGCTGACCATGAACGCCCAGTCGCTGGAGACGGTGAGAATCGCCTCACGCAGCAACTGATCGGCGACCGGGTCGCGCAGCGATCCGTCGCGGCGCACCTTGTCGAGGGTGTCCAGGGCCAGGCGAACGATGTCGGCGTTGAGCTCGACGAGGTCGGCGACCTGGTCGCCCGCCCAGACCCGCCAGTCCTTGCCCGAACCCCACGAGGAGTCGTTGAGCTGCACAGGTTCGCCGACGAATCCCTTCTCGCGGGCATCGGCGAGGGTGCCGACGTTCACCCCCGCTTCGGGCAGCGCGCGCAGCACCTGTTCGAGCCACTGCGGCCCCTCGTGCCACCAGTGCCCGAACAGCTCGGTGTCGAACGCGGCCACCACGAGGGCCGGCCTGCCGATCCGCGCGGACTCCTCGATCAGCCGGGCACGGACGGTCTCGACGAAGTCGGCGACGTCGCGGGTGACCGCTTCGGCCGCCAGTTCGGGATCGTAAGGGGCCTTGTCAGGACCGTCGACGGTCTTGCCGGTGACGCGCGAGGGTTTGAGCCCGGTCGCGTGGTCGTAGTGGTGAAAATCTCGGTAGGCGCTCTGGCCGGGGTAGCCCTGTTTCGGCGACCAGACCCGGTAGCTCACGGCCAGGTCGCGTCCGAAGGCGACGACCTCGGAATCGCGGACCGGCCTGCCGAGCGAGGTGTCGCCGCGCAGCGAAGGGCCGTCGACCATGAAGTGGGTGATGCCCGCGGCGTCGTAGCCCCGTTCCATGCCGGGTGTGTAGCCGCATTCGGGCGCCCAGATGCCGGTCGGTGTGGTGCCCCAGCGCAGGTGCGCGTCGGCCAGGCCCTCGGTGAGCTGGAACTGGCGCAGGCGCGGATCGAGCAGCGGCTGGAACGGGTGCGCCAGCGGTCCGCCGAGCAGTTCGATCGCGTCGGCGTCGATCAGCGACCGCCAGACCGGCGAACCGCCGTGCTGCCAGTTCTGTTCGAAATCGGCCAGCGCTGTCGCGGCGAGCCGATGTTCGTGACGGCCCAGCGCCACATTTCCCGACATCGACGCCTCGTCGGCGCGCAACTGCCAGTTGCCCAGCCAGTGATGCATGCCCGCGAGGCAGTGTGGATCGTCGAGCTGCGCGGCGAGCACCGGTGTGATGCCGAGGCTCAGCAGATGCGAACGCCCTTCGGCGGCAAGATTTTTCAGCACCTTGACCAGCGGCAGATAGGACGCGGCCCAGGACTGGTAGAGCCATTCCTCGCCGACCGGCCAGCGCCCGTGATGGGCGAGCCACGGCAAGTGGGAGTGCAGGACCAGTGTGAACTGGCCCGGCACGGCGGAGCGGGAATCGGTCAACGTGTTGCCTTTTCGGCGATCGCGACCAGGTCCAGGCTCGCGTCGATATCGCCTTCACGCAGGTCGAAATCGTCGGTGGTGACGGCGGCGACGTCGGCGGTGAGGTCGGCGGGCCACGGCTCACCGGCCAGCGCGCGCTCGATCTGGGCGTCGATGAACGACCCACCGTGCTTGGCGTCCAGCGCTTTCAGGCTCGCACCGTGGTGCACGCCCAGCATCTCGGAGACGGTGAACCCGGCGTCGACGAGCAGTTCGGTCAGCTCGGCGGCGTTGAGTTCGCGGGTGTGGAACGGGTTGAGGGGGGTGTCGCGACCGGGGGAGAAGGTGATGCGATTCGGGGTGCTGATCAGCAGCACGCCGCCGGGGCGCAGCACGCGCAGGCACTCGCGCAGGAACTGTCCCTGGTCCCAGAGATGTTCGATGACTTGGAAATTCACCACGACGTCGACGGATTCGTCGTCGAGGGGCAGCGCGGCGAGATTGCCCTGGATCATCTGCACGCGCGGGTAGCGCGCGCGGACGTGCGCGACGGCGCTCTCGTCGTAGTCCAGACCGGTGACGCGCTGGGCGACGCCCGCGATCATGTCGGCGCCGTAGCCCTCGCCCGAGCCCGCCTCGAGCACGATCTTGTCGGTGCAGCGATCGAGCAGGCGGGCATAGGCGATCTCGTGCCGGCGGAACCAGTAGTTCTCCTCGGCGATGCCGGGCACCGTCCGCTCGCCGGTCAACGGCAGTGGTTCATGTGTGGCGGCCACGGGTGCGGCAGGGATCACAGCCTCGCTCATTGGTCCGAGGTTACTGGTACCGCCGGTTCACGCAGGAGTCAGGGACCTCTTGCGCGGGTAGGTTACCCACGGGTAACTTAGCGTAGGGTAGTGTTCCGATCTGAGCTAGATATCTCACACGGACGTACGGCTCAGCTCGTGCGGCCCCACCACACACGTGTCCCCAGAAGGAGGTCGACGAAGACCGATGCCGAACATCGTCGTACTCATCAAGCAGGTCCCCGACACCTGGTCCGAGCGCAAGCTGACCGATGGTGACTACACCCTCGACCGCGAGGCCGCCGACGCGGTGCTCGACGAGATCAACGAGCGCGCCGTCGAGGAAGCGCTGCTGATCAAGGAGGCCCAGGGCGGCGAGGTCACCGTGCTGGCCGCCGGTCCCGACCGCGCCAACGAGGCCATCCGCAAGGCGCTGTCCATGGGTGCCGACAAGGCCATCCACATCAACGACCCGGCGATCCACGGCTCCGACGCCGTGCAGACCGCCTACGTGCTGGCCGCCGCGCTCGGCCAGGTCGAGGGTGTCGAGCTGGTCATCGCCGGTAACGAGGCCACCGACGGCCGCGCCGGTGCCGTGCCCGCGATCATCGCGGAGTACATCGGCATCCCGCAGCTGACGCACCTGCGCAAGCTCACCGTCGACGGCGACAAGATCACCGGCGAGCGGGAGACCGACGAAGGTGTCTTCAAGCTCGAGGCGTCCCTGCCTGCAATCGTCTCGGTCACCGAGAAGATCAACGAGCCTCGCTTCCCCTCCTTCAAGGGCATCATGGCCGCGAAGAAGAAGGAAGTTCTGGTCTTCACCCTGGCCGACCTGGGCGTCGACCCGGAGACCGTCGGTGTCGCCAACGCGGGCACCCAGGTCACCGGTGCCACCCCGAAGCCGGCTCGCACCGCGGGCGAGAAGATCGCGGACGAGGGCGAGGGCGGCAACCAGATCGCGTCCTACCTCATCGGTCAGAAGATCATCTGATCCGGCGCCGTCCGAGACTTCTAAGGAGAAAGAACTAATGGCTGAAGTACTTGTGCTCATCGAGCACGCCGACGGTGCCGTGAAGAAGGTCAGCACCGAACTGCTCACCGCCGCCCGTGCGCTGGGCGAGCCCGCCGCCGTCGTGACCGGTCCCGCCGGTACCGCCGACAAGCTGGCCGCCGCACTGGCCGCCGGTGGCGCCGAGAAGATCTATGTCGCCGAGTCCGACGACATCGAGGGCTTCCTGGTCACCCCGAAGGTCGACGTCCTGGCCGGCCTGGTCGATTCCGCCGCGCCCGCCGCCGTGCTGGTCGCCGCCTCCGCCGAGGGCAAGGAGGTGTCGGGCCGCCTTGCCGCGCGCATCGGCTCCGGTCTGCTCGTCGACGTCATCGGCGTCAACGCCGACGGCTCCGCTGTGCACTCCATCTTCGGTGGCGCGTTCACCGTCGAGGCCAAGGCCACCGGCGACGTGCCGGTGATCTCGGTGCGCCCCGGCGCCATCGAGGCCGCTCCGCAGGCCGGCGCCGGCGAGCAGGTCGTCGTCGAGGTTCCGGCGCAGGAAGACGGCGTCGTGAAGGTCATCTCGCGTGACCCGATCGTCGGTGGCGACCGCCCCGATCTCGCCGAGGCGAGCATCGTGGTCTCCGGTGGCCGCGGCGTCGGTTCCGCCGAGAACTTCTCGGTCGTCGAGGCGCTGGCCGACTCGCTGGGTGCCGCTGTCGGCGCCTCGCGTGCCGCCGTCGACTCGGGCTACTACCCGGGCCAGTTCCAGGTGGGTCAGACCGGCAAGACGGTCTCCCCGCAGCTCTACATCGCACTGGGCATCTCCGGCGCCATCCAGCACCGCGCCGGCATGCAGACCTCGAAGACCATCGTCGCTGTCAACAAGGACGAGGAAGCACCCATCTTCGAGATCGCCGACTACGGCATCGTGGGCGACCTGTTCAACGTCTCCCCGCAGCTGACCGAAGCGGTCAAGTCCCACAAGGGCTGATCACCACCCGGTCGGTTCGACCTCGGCCCGCGAAACCTGTTCCTGCGCCAGCGCAGCCCGGTTTCGCGGGCCGTTGCCGTTTCCCCGACCGGGCACGGGTCGCTGAGCGGTCGACCTCGCAACATCGAGCGGGGCCGGTCGCGGAGTCGGCCACCGTCGCGAAGGCATGTGGCGCAGGTACTTCGGTGGACCTCGCCGACGGCGGGTAGCGTGCGGGTTGTGTTGGAATCGGGGGCGGGCTTCGCTGGATATCGCTTGGAGCGGGTGCTCGGGCAAGGGGGGATGGGGACGGTTTATCTGGCCGAGCATCCTCGGTTGCCGCGCAGCGTCGCGCTGAAATTGCTGAATCGGGAGTTCTCGGCCGATCAGGAACTGCAGCGGCGGTTCGAGCGGGAGGCCGATGTTGTCGCGCAGCTGGATCATCCGAGCATCGTCGGGGTGTACGACCGTGGCAGCGATGACGGGTATCTGTGGATCGCGATGCAGTTCATTCGCGGAACCGATGCCGCCACCTGGGATTCGCGTGCGCACGAGCCGGGGGTCACCGCGCGCCTGATCGGGGAAACGGCGTCGGCACTGGACTACGCCAACCAGCACGGGGTGCTGCACCGGGACGTGAAGCCGGGCAACATCCTGATCGCCGACGCCGAACACGGTCGTGAAATCCGGGCGGTACTCACCGATTTCGGGATCGCCCGGGTGGCCACCGCCAACACCCAGCTCACGGCGACGGGTACTTTCACCGCCACGCTCGCCTACGCCTCACCCGAGCAGCTCTCCGGTGAGATCGTCGACCATCGCAGCGACCAGTACTCGCTGGCCTGCACCCTGTTCGCGATGTATGCCGGTCATCCGCCTTATACCGCCACCAACCCCGTACAGGTGGTCGCCGGCCACCTGTCGCAGCCGGTGCCGCGGCTCACCTCGGTCAGAACGGATCTGCCGCCCGCGGTCGACGGCGTCATCGCCCGCGCGATGGCCAAGCGTCGCGACGAGAGATTCGGCAGCGCGACGGAATTCACCGATGTACTGCGGGACGCGCTCGAGGGAAGGCATGTCGCCGCGCCGACCGTGCGTCAGCCGTGGACCGACTCCGAGCACCGGGTCCCTGGCTCGGGTGAACACGCGCAGCGGCCGTGGACAGATCCCGCCCAGCGGTGGCACGGCTCCGAGGGGCACCCGCAGCAGTCCGTCCCATCCGGGTACGTCCAGCAGCCCGCCCCGCAGGCATTCGGCTCCGGTGGGCAGGGGCAGCCGGGGTGGGGGCGTGCGGAATACGGTGTGCCGGTAGGCGATCCGCGGATGTACCCGGGTCCGTGGCAGCAGGCCCCGGTCGGTGGCCCGGAGCCGTCGAAGGCCGCCGCGTTCTTCGTCGGCATCGTGACGCTGCTGTTCAGTCTGTCGATCGGGGCCTTCCTGATCTACGGCATCACCGAAACCCTCGACGAGATCGACCGGGGCAAGGATCCGAGCGGGTCGTTCATAGCGATCGCGATTCTCACCGTCGTCGTCGCGTTCACCGGCAGCGGCGCGCTACTACTGCTGTGCGCGCGCACCTCCGGTCGTGTCATGTCGATCATCACCGCGGTGCTCGTCGGGCTCTTCGCGCTGTTCGGGGTCATCGGGTCCGCGGTGGGCGAGGTCTACGCCGCGACCGCCGCCAGTGCTGCGGTGTTCGTCCTCGCGGCGGCGCTGGTCGGTTTCGCGGCATCACCGTCGACCGGGCGCTGGATCCGGTATCGCAAGGCGGTGCGCGCGAGTCGCTGGCGATGACCTGCGGTGTAGCCGGCGGTCAGTAGGGTGGGCTGATGTCGTCGGGGCGTGTGGCGGTGGTGCTGCCATCTTCGGTCGAGGAGACGGTTCGCGCGGTGTTCGGTGCGGCCGGGGCGCGGTGGATCGATGCGTTGCCCGAGGTGGTGGCCGGGTTGGCCGCGCGGTGGGGGCTGACGGAGTTCTCCGCGCCGTTCGGTGGCGGAACGCATGCCTATGTGGCGGCCGCGCGGCGCGTGGGCGGGGCATGGGTGGTGTTGAAGGTGCCGATGGTCGACGAGGAGAACCTCGCCGAGGCCACCGCGCTACACAGCTATGACGGCGACGGTGCGGTCCGGCTGCTCGATTTCGACCCGGCCAGCGGTGCGATGCTGCTCGAATGGGCCCGTCCGGGCACGGAATTGCTCACCCAGCCGGGGTTCCCCAGCCTGGAGGGGCGACCGGAGAACGCCGACAAGGTGGCGTTCGCCTGCGGGTTGTATCGCCGCCTGCGGCGCCCCGCGACCACGGTTCCCGCCGGTTTCCCGGAACTGCCCGTGGCCATCGACATCGTGACCGGTCTGCGTGCGCGGCTGGCCGATCCGGAACCCGCACTGGCCGAACACATCTCACCGCTGCTGCGGGAACGGGCAGCGCGCGGGTGTGCGGAGTTGAGTGAGCCGGCCGGTGAACTGCTGATCGTCAACCGCGACACCCATCTCGGCAATATCGTGGCCGCCGAACGTGAACCGTGGCTGCTGATCGACCCGAAACCCTGCCTCGGCGAAGCCGCCTTCGACGCGGGCTTCCTGATCATGATCCAGGTTCAGACGACGCCGACCCCCGAACACGCGCGCGCCGTCGTCGTCACGACCGCGCGTCACCTCGATGTTCCGATCGACCGCGCGGGCGCCTGGGCTTTCCTGCGCGCGATCGAGGAGATCGTCTGGTCGGTCGAGGACGGCGACGACGACACCCTGCCACTGCACGTGGCGGTCGCGACGGCGCTGGCAGGCGACCCGTGGCGATCCGGCGACCCGATCTGAACGACCAGGGCCACCACGACTCACGGTCGGTGCAGCGCATCCAGCAGGGTCTGCACGATCGGGTTCTCGCGGGCGTCCTCGCGCAGGACCGCCGATACCGGGATGCGAAGGCGGTGGTCGGTGAGGTCGAGGGTGAGCAGGCCCTTGGTGGGGCCCTCGTAGAGGATCGTCCAGGACTCGGGGCGGTTGAGCAGCTCCATCGTGGCGGTGTGATCGGGCGGGATCGGCGGGCCGAAGGTGGGCCCGGTCGGGAGGTCGGCGAAGGCCGAGCGGATCAGTGTGTGCAACAACACCTGCTCCTGCTCGGGCGGGAGCAGCAGGGGGTAGGGGCTCAGATCGGCGAGGGTGACCGCGCCGCGTTCGGCCAGCGGATGATTGCTCGAGATGGCGATCACCAGGTCCTCGACCCACAGCTGTTCCACCGCGAGGCCGGGCTGTTCGACGCTGCCGCGGATCAGCGCCAGATCGCAGTCGCCGTCGGCCACCGCGGTGATCCGCTGCCGGAACGGCTTGATCACGTATTCGATCTCGGCGTCGGGGTGGGCGGCGCGCGCGGTGGCGATCGCCGACAGCGAGGGCGCGGCGAAAGACATGTTGGCGGCCAAGCGAATTCGCGGTCCGGTGGTGCGCACGGCGGCACGGATCGCCGATTCCAGGCTCAGCATCTGCTTGGCCAGTGGCAGCAGGCGCGAGGTCGCGTCGGTCGGGACGACGGCGCGGGTGGTGCGCTCGAACAGTTGCGCGCCGAGGTCACGTTCCAGTCTCGCGATCTGATGGCTGATCGCGGATTGGGAGATGAAGCAGCGGTTGGCCGCGCGGCTGAAACTGAGCTCCTCGCAGACGGCCACGAAGTAGGCCAACTGTCGAAGTTCCACCAGGTACCTCCTATTGATTAGTTATGCAGATAAGAGTCATCTCTATTATGCGCCCAGGCAGTGGAAACATCTGCGTTCCGCATCGCGTTTACTCATAGGAAAGGACTTATTACCGATCTGGAACGCGATCTTGGAGCGAGTGATCATGGAACACACAGATGTCGTCATCGTCGGCTCGGGCTTCGGAGGCCTGGCCGCAGCCAAGCAACTGGCCAAGTCACGAGTCGGTGTCGTGCTGATCTCGAGCACGCCCGAACACCTGTTCCAGCCGCTGCTGTATCAGGTGGCGACCGGCGTGCTCGCGCCCGAGGAGATCGCGCCGCCGATCAAGAACGTACTGCGCCGCCACCCCGAGATCGACGTCCGCCTCGGCAAGGTCACCGGCATCGACGCGGAGAACGCGGTCCTCACCTACGAGACCGCCGACGGTCCCCGCCAGATCGCCTACGCCTCGCTGATCGCCGCCACCGGCGCCAGCCAGAGCTACTTCGGCCGCGACGACTTCGCCGAGAAGACCTATTCGCTCAAGACCATCGACGACGCCCAGCGCCTGCGCGACCAGATCGCCCACGTGTTCGCCCTGGCCGAGGGTGCCGACGAGGTGACCAGGCATCGCCTGCTCAGCTTCGTGGTGGTCGGCGCGGGCGCGACCGGTGTCGAGGTGGCGGGTCAGATCAAGGAACTCGCGAAACGGCACTTCCACCAGCAGGTTTCGGTGACCCTGGTCGAGGGTGCCGGCGAGGTGCTGCCGCCCTTCGGCGGCGGGCTCTCGGAGTACGCGAAGCGCTCGCTCACCGACAGCGGCGTCGAGGTGCTGCTCGGCACCTTCGTCACCGACATCGACGAGGGCAAGGTGACGGTCAAGGACAAAGAGGGCATGGAGCGCCGGATCGCCGCCGAGACGGTGGTGTGGTCGGCGGGCGTGCAGGTCGGCGGCTTCGCGACCCTGCTCGCCGAGGCCACCGGCGCCGAGACCGACCGCGCGGGCCGCATCCTGATCAACCCCGACCTGACCGTCGGCGGCCACGCCGACATCTACGCCATCGGCGACATGACCTCGCTCAACGGCTACCCCGGCCAGTCGCCGGTCGCCATGCAGGAGGGTCGCCACGCCGCCGACATCATCCGTCGCAAGAAGGACGCGGGCACGCCGTTCGTCTACTGGGACAAGGGCAGCATGGCCGTGATCAGCCGCTTCAGCGCGGTGGTGAAGCTCAACGAGCGCGTGACGTTCAAGGGCACCATCGCCTGGGCGATGTGGCTGGCCGTGCACCTGATGTATCTGGTCGGCTTCCGCAACCGCTTCGCCGCGGTGGCGGGATGGCTGGTCGCGTTCATCGGGACCGCACGACCGGGCTTCGACGAGGCCACCGAGGTTCGAGCCGTCGCCACCAAGACTGACGCCCCGGTCCGGAACGAGGCCGCTCCTGACGTCGTGGCCGAGACCGACTCGCGCGAGCGCGTCACCGTCTGACCCGAAACAGCAACGACCCGTCACCATCGTGGCGGGTCGTTGCTGTCGCCGAGGGCGGCAATCCGGCGGGAGGCTCAGGCCGTCGCGAACGTGGGCACGCTGGCGAGCAGTTTCCGGGTATAGGCCTGGCTCGGATTCCCGTAGATCTGTGCGCAGGAGCCGGATTCGACGAGCTCGCCGTGGCGCAGCACCGCCACCGCATCACTGACATGACGCACCACCGCCAGGTCGTGCGAGATGAACAGCATCGTCAGCCCGAGGCGTTCACGCAGATCGAGCAGCAGATTCAGGACCTCGGCCTGGACCGAGCAGTCCAGCGCGGAGGCGATCTCGTCGGCGATGATCACCTCCGGCTCCACCGCCAGGGCACGTGCCACCGCGATCCGCTGACGCTGGCCACCGGAGAACTCGTGCGGATAGCGCTGGGCGACAGCGGGGTCGAGCGACACCGTTTCCAGCCAGCGCCCGATCGCCTCGGTGTGTCTGCGCGGATTGGCGCGGGCCGGGTCGATGGCTTCGGCGATGGCGGCACCGATGGTCATGCGCGGGTTCAGCGAGGCGTAGGGATCCTGGGAGACCAACTGCACACGTCGCCGCGACTCACTCGACGGCTTCCCCGTCAGTGACTGCCCATCGAGGGTGATCTGTCCGGCACTCGGTGCCAGCAGTCCGACCACGGCTTTCGCGATGGTCGACTTGCCCGACCCCGATTCGCCGACCAAGCCCAGGGTTTCGCCGGTCGGCACCCGAAGCGTCACGTCGTCGACCACGGTGACCCCGCGTCGGCCGGAGCCGTACGAGACGGTGAGTCCGAGGATTTCGAGTCCACTGCTCATCGCGCGGAGACCTCCTGTGCGAGTGGGGCATTGACAACATGGCAGGCCACCCCGCCGACCTGTGGTGGCAACTCGGCCTCACACCGGGGCACCGCGAGCGGGCACCGTGGTGCGAACGCGCACCCGGCGGGCCTGTCCGCGGGGGCGGGCGGGCGACCCGGAATGGTCGCCAGCCTGCCGCTGGAAGCGCTGCCGTCGAGAGTGGGGCTGGCCGCCAGCAAGGCCTGGGTGTACGGATGCCGAGCTCGCCCGGCTCGCAGCTCCTCGGCGGTCAGCTCCTCGACGACGCGGCCCGCGTACATCACGACCACGCGATGACACAGTGTGCCGACCACGCCGATGTCATGGGAGATGAACAGCATGCCGGTGCCACGGTCGTTGATCTCGCGCAGCAGGTCGAGAACTTCCGCCTGCACCGTCACGTCCAGCGCCGTGGTCGCCTCGTCGGCGATGATCAGCCGCGGATCGGGTAGCACAGCCGCGGCGATCATCGCCCGCTGACGCATGCCACCCGAGAGCTGATGGGGGTACTGGCCGAGCACGGTCTCGGGGTCGCGCACATGCACGCGCCGCAACGCCTCGGCCGCCGCCGCCATGGCATCGCGTCGGCTCGTCTCGCGATGTACGCGAAGCACTTCGGTGAGCTGACTACCGATGCGCTGCGCCGGATTGAACGACGCCGACGGATCCTGGTAGACGATGCCGATCGCCGTCGCCAACCGCACCGGATCGCTGTCGGCGGCGGTCAGGTCGAGCCCGTCGAGATCGAGACAGGCCGCCCTGGTGCTCAGTTCGTCGGGCAGCAGTCGCGCCACCGCCATCGCCGTGAGGGACTTGCCCGAGCCGGATTCGCCGACGAGGCCGACGATTTCACCGGGCGCCACCTGCAGGGAGACCGAATCGACCAGGCGCACACCGTTGTCCAACTCGATGCTGAGGTCGGTCACCGTCAGCAACGCCTCGGGCGAGGGAGCCTGGGGGGCGAGCGGTTTCGGCACCGCCGTCACGCGTCGCTGCTCGGTGCGTTCGCGCGGGTCGAGGGTGGCGGCCAGACCGTCACCGATCAGCGAGGCGAACACGCCTGTCACCGTGATGGCGACGGCGGGCCCGAGCGCTTCCGACGGGGTGGTGTAGAGCGAACGCAGGCCCCCGTTGAGCATCGAGCCCCAGTCGTATTGGGGATTCTGCACACCGAGACCGAGGAACGACAGCCCGGAGAGGGCGACCAGAACCTGCGCGTACGCGGAGGACAGCAGCACCAGTAGCGGCCCGGCGATGTTCGGCAGCAGGTGCCTGCTCATCACCCTCGCCGGTGAGACGCCGAGTAGCTTGGCGGCGGAGACGAAGTCGCGCCCGGCGACCGAACCGGCGAGGTTGGCGGTGAGCCGCGCGAACGACGGTGAACCACCGAGCACGATGGCGATCACCGACGCAGTCGGTCCGGCGCCGAGAACGGTCGCCACCACCAGCGCCATGATCAATGTCGGTGCCGTGACCATGATGTCGATGATTCGCAGTCCGATTTCGCGCACTCGCGGCCCGGACACCCAGACCGCGGTGCCGATCGCGATACCGAGTGCGGCCGCCAACGCTGTCGCCACGGTGGTCAAGACCAGGGTGAGCCGGGCCGCGACCAGGGTGCGTGCCCAGACATCACGCCCGAGCGAGTCGGTGCCGAGCCAGTGCTCGGCGCTGATCCCCGCCCGCACGGTCGAGGACATGGCGGCGGCGGTGTCGCCCAGCAGTGGCGGCGCGATCAGCGCGACGAGCGCGACGGCGGTGAAACCGATCGCACCGACCACCAGGGAGGGATGGGGACGAGTCTTCATCGGTTACCTCCGGCCAGCGACGAACGCGGATCGAGGATCGCCAGCGCGATATCGACCAGCAGGTTGAGAACAGCGGCCAGCAGACCGAGGACCAGCACACAGCCCTGGATCACCGGGTAGTCGCGCACCAGCAGCGCGTCGACCACTCGCTGCCCGATCCCCGGCCACGCGAACACCGTTTCCACGATCACCGTGCCACCCAGCATCGAGGCGAGCACCAGACCACTCAGGGTCATCACCGCGGTGAGCAGATTGGGGAGCACGTGGCGGGTGTACAGCCGCAGCGGGGGCAGACGCCTACCGCGCGCGGTGCGGATGTAGTCCTGAGACAGCACTGTTCCGGCTTCGCGTCGTACCACTCGCGCCATCACACACATGCTGGGCAGGCTGATGGCCAGCACGGGCAGGATCAGCGATTGGGTCGTCTGTGCCCCACCCGCGGGCAGCAACCCCAGGGTGATCGCGAAGACCACCACCAGGGCGGTGCCGACCACGTATTCCGGTACGGCACCGAGCAATCCGGTCGACAGGGTGAACGCCCCGTCGGTGCGTCGACTGTGCCGGGCCGCGACCGCGATGCCGAGCGGCAGCGCGATCGCCAGGACCAGGATCAGCGAGAACACGGCCAGCTGCGCGGTGAACGGCAGCCGCGCCGCGATCACGTCCGAGACTGCCTCCCTGGTCTGGAAGGAACGACCGAGGTCGCCCTGCAGCAGGCCCGACACGTAGTCGAAGAAGCGGGTGAGCACCGGGCGGTCGAGCCCGAGTTCGGTCCGGATCCGGGCGATGTCGGCCTGGGTCGCGTTCTGACCGGCCAGTGATTCGGCCGGGTCACCGGGGATGAGCTGGATCATGGCGAAGGTGACCACGACGAGCACCACCGCCACCGCGAGGAGTCCGGCCGCGCGGCGCAGCGCGAAGCCGAACCACCCTGTCACGAGCCGATCCGGAGGGTGCTGAGGTCGATCTGACCGTTGGGGATATGGGCCCGCACACCGTCGCTGAACACGTAGCGCACGTTCAGCGTCGACAGCGGCACGATGTCGACGGCGCTGAGCAGACCAGCCTGGCCCTGCTGCCAGGCGGTGCACTTGGCTGTCGGATCGGTGGTGACGACGGCCGCGCGCAGACCCTGGTCGAAGGCGTTGTTGTGGGTCGCGCCGTAGTTGCGGCCCTGAGGCGGTTCGGCGCCGGTGAGCAGGTTCGACGCGGTGAGCAGCGTGGTCGACAGTGACGCCATCACATTGATGTCCCAGTCGCCGCTGGGCAGCACCGACGATGCCCAGGTGTTGTTGTCGACATTGACCAGCTTCACCTCGGCGCCCGCCGCGCGCAGTGCCTCGGCGACATAGGTGTTGCCCGCGCCGTCGGCGATCGCGTTGGTGCCCGTCACGGTGATCTTCTTGCCCGTGAGGACTCGGGTGGCCGAGGCGAGATCGTGCTGGGTCAGCAGCGCGTCGTCGGTGTTGGCGCAGACGTTGGCGGTGCTGTCGACATAGCTCTTCAGCAGGGTTCCGGAGCCGCCGAGAACCTTGTCGTAGGCCCTGGCGTCTACGGCCTGCGCGACGGCTTTGCGGAATTCCGCGTCGGCGCCGGGCTTGCCCGCACGCTGGTTGAAGAACAGGAAGTTGCGGATCATCGGTGCGGTCGCGGTCTCGAATCCCTGTTCCAGCCGGGTGCCGTCGGGACCGGTGAAACCGGCGAAGTCGAGCTGACCGGTCTGCAGGAGATTGGCCGCCGCCGATTCACTCTTGACGATGCTGAGCTCGATCGTGGCGGGCGAGCGACCGGACCGGTCGGCGGCGAAGGCGGGAAACGCGTCGAATCCCTCGCGCAGGGACGCGGTGTAGCGGGAGCCGCGTTCGCTCGCGGTGATGACGTAGGGACCTGTACCCGCGCCCGGCACCGAGCCGGTGGCCAGGCCGGTGGGGTCGTCCAGGCCCGGCTTACAGATGATGCCCGCGTTGACCAGGCCCAGCGAGGGGAGCAGCTCCGACCACGGGTTGGCCATGCGCACCGAGACGGTGCCCGCGGCGTCGTCGCCGGTGATGGTGGTCTTGTCGCCGGCGTTGGCCGCGCCGAATGTGTAGGCCGCGCCGGGGGCGGTCTTGCGGAAGTACTCCAGCGAGGCAGCGACCTGGCTCGCGGTGAGCGGGGCACCGTCGGAGCAGGTCAGGCCCTTGTTCAGGGTGAAGGTGGCCTGTGTCGCGGTGACGTCCCAGCTGGCAGCCAGCCGGGGGACGACGACGTTCTCGTCGTCGAGACCGACCAGCGTCGAGTACAGCAGACGACCGATGGCGTAGTCGGAGGAGCCGGCCGCCCGCGCGGGATCGAAGCTGCCCAGATCGGAGGTCAGGGCCAGGCGCACGGTCGCGTCGGACGCGGCCGAGCCCGGACCGCTGGTCTGTGATGTCGTGCACGCGGCGAGCGTCGCGACCGCCGCGACACACGCTGCGGCGAAGAGGGGGCGTTTCATGCGAACTCCTTGATGCGTGAGGTGACATCAAGGAATCAGTGCCGCTGTCAGGACCTGACTGTTCGCAGCTATCAGCCGCAGGAAGGCCGTGGTATGCGGAAAAAGGGCAAGCTCAGCTCATGTGCTGCGGATATTCGCCAGGTCGAGGGGCTCTGGTCCGCCCTGTCCGGTGGCCGAGGCGGCTGGGTGCCGAATTTTATTGTGCGATAGCCGCGGTGACCGAATCGGGGCGACCGCGCAGGAGGTCGACGAGGGCGTCCTCGGCACTGGAGGCCGCGCCGTCCTCCCAGCGCCCGATCGGGATGTGGCGCAGGTGACGCCCGTGCGGGTCGAGCAAGGTGGCCCCGATCTTCAACGGCCACAACGCCATCGAGCGATCGGCGATGGTCAGTTCCGGCATGGCTTCGGTGAGCCGCGCCTCGAACGCGGGCATGTCGGCCATCGTGCGCAGCCAGACGTTGAAGATCAGATTGCGTGGACCGGTCAGCGAGTAGCACATGCGGGTTTCGCGCATCGCCGCGATCGCGTTGCCGATCTCCGGCACGCGCGACAGTGGCGCCGCGGCCCAGAAGGTGACGCTGAGCGGCCAACCCGAGATGGAGCGGGCCACCTCGCAGCGATAGGCGATGGCATTGTCCTGCTCGAGCCGGGCCAGTCGCCTGCGCACGGTGGTGGGGCTCATCTCGGTGCGTTCGGCCAGCGCGGTGACCGATTGGCGGCAGTCGCGACTGAGCTCGGTGACCAGCGGGATGTCGTCGGCGTGGATCGAGCCGTAGCCGGGGGAGCGTCGGCGCGCAGGGGCGACCAGCGAGGTGTGAGCCATCCGTGCGCGGTCGAGTCGCCAGCGGCTGCCCTCGGTGAACGAGGTGGTCACCACCTGGGACCGGGTGGTGACCACGCCGTCGAGCGTGCCGAGCCGGAAGGTGATGTAGCGGGCCAAGGACGCGTGGTCGAAGAACACCGCGGTGATCATCAGGTCGCGTGCGCCCGTGGTGAGTTCGACGGTCACCAGGTTCACGTCTAGCGCGAGTTCGGCCGCGACCTCGTGCAGACGTCTCGGCGCGCAGTCGATTTCGATGATGGCCAGAAGCGGCGATACGCCGTCGATGCTGACCGGATAGCAGGTGAGCCAGGCCAGCCCCGCGTTCTGCAGACGCGTCCAGCGGCGGGCGGCGGTGGAGCCGTCGATGCCCAGCGCACGACCGATCTGCTGCCACTGTGCCCGCGGCGCCACCTGCAACGCGGCCACCAATTGGTAGTCCAGTTCGTCCAGAGTGGCGAAATTCTGCATAGTTTTGCCTTTCGGTGGCGAGATCCGGCGAATTCTATCGGCCCGGTGACTCGGTCGGCACGGTGATGTGGCCCGCCGCTTCCCGGACCCGAAGGACTTCGCAGTGATGAACGAAATCAGCGCGCCGCCACAATCCCTGCTCGCCGGTCTCGGCCGCTCGGTCGTCGCAGCGCCCACCGAGGACCGCTGGCAGCAGCTGTACCGCCGGCTCCACGCGTATCCGGAACTGTCGGGCGTGGAATTCGCGACCGCGAGCTTGGTGGCCGAACAGTTGCGCACGCTTCCCGGCTGGGAGGTGACCGAACGAGTCGGCGGCACCGGCGTGGTCGCGGTGTTGCGAGGCGGGCCCGGGCCCGTCGTCTGGATGCGCGCCGATATGGACGCCCTGCCGGTGCAGGAGGACACCGGAGTCGACTACTCCTCGACCGTCTCGGGTGTCATGCATGCCTGCGGGCACGATGTGCACGTCACCGCCCTGCTCGGTGCCTGCGCGGAGCTGTCCGCCGACGACACGCTGACCGGCACCGTTGTCGCGATCTTCCAGCCGGCGGAGGAAACCGGCGCCGGCGCGGCCGGAATGCTGAACGACGGTCTGCTGGAACGCTTTCCACGTCCGGATATCTGCCTCGGTCAACACGTGGGACCGACGCCCGCCGGTCTTGTCGTGACCCGCGCCGACATCGTGATGGCGGCCTCGGATTCGGTCCGGGTGCGGTTGGCCGGGGTCGGCGGACACGGTTCGACTCCGCACCTGGCCGTGAACCCGTTGACCATGGCGGCGTCGCTGGTCCTGCGCTTGGAGGCTCTGGTGGCACGACAGGCGGCGGTGGCATCGGGGCCGGTGCTCACCGCGGGGTCCTTGCACGTCGGCACGAGGCCGAACATCATCGCCGAGACCGCGGAACTACTACTCACCCTGCGCACGTTCTCCGATCGATCGCGCGAGCAGATGATGGAGGCGATCAGGCGGGTGGTCGCGGCCGAGGCCGCCGCCGCGGGTGCGCTCGTCGACCCGGAGGTCGAGTTCTTCCACCCGTTCCCGATGACGGTGAACACCCCCGGCGACACCGAGCGGGTGATGGCCGAACTCGGCGCGTCCGGGCTGGCCGTGCTGCCGCTACGCAATCCCCTCAGCGGCAGTGAGGATTTCGGCCTGCTGGGGACCGCGGCGGGCTGCCCGTCGGTGTTCTGGAACGTCGGTGGCTTCGGCGCCGACCGATTCGGCCCCACCGAAGCCGCGTACATGCTGGCAGAAGGCACGCTGCCGCCCTATCTGCCCACCAATCACTCGTCGCGATTCGCTCCCGATCCCGCGGTGACACTGCCCGCCGCGATCACCGCGATGAGCGCTGCGGTACGGGCGGAACTGGGTGTCGGCGAACGTTGCGCAGCCGTGAAATGAACGCTCGGTGTGACTCCCGTCTCGTTCACCGAGCTGGCATCGACACGACACTGAGGTGTCGCCCCGATGCCAGCTCGGACTGGCTTCATCAGCAGTATGACAATTTCGTCCGTGTTGACCGCCCCGGCGCCGGACTCCGGGGTGGGGAAATCTCGGTACTCCTTGGTCGTCGCGTCTGATGCCGAGCACCGGGAAGCCGCACAGCGACTGCGCTATCAGGTGTTCGCCTCCGAACCCGGTTTCCAGATGCCCGAGAACGCCACCGGCCTCGACGCCGACAAGTTCGACGAGCACTGCGACCACCTGCTGGTTCGGGACGAGTTCTCCGAACAGTTCGTCGGCTGCTACCGCATGCTGCCGCCGGACAAGGTCGACGCGGCGGGCGGCTACTACACCGCCACCGAGTTCGATCTGACCCAGCTCGATCCCACGGGCAACCGGATCGTCGAGATGGGCCGGGCCTGCGTGGTGCCCGATCACCGCAACGGCTCGGTGCTCACCCTCATGTGGGCAGGCATCCTGCACTACATCCAGCTCACCGGCTACGACTGGGTGATGGGCTGTGTGTCGGTGCCGATGCGGGATTCGCCGACCGATCCGGCCGGAGTGAACGTGCGCGGCGTGCGCGACCAGTTGCTCGGCCGCCACGCGTGTGACCCCGAGCGTCGGGTGCACCCGTACAACCCGGTCGTCGTCGACGGACTCTCCCTCGATCAGATGACCCCGCCGAGCCGCCCCAAGATGCCGCCGCTGCTGCGCGGCTACCTGCGCCTCGGCGCCGAGATCTGCGGCGAACCGGCCCATGATCCCGATTTCGCCGTCGCCGACTTCGTCGCGCTGCTCGGCATGGAAACCATCAACACCCGGTACCTGGAGCGGCTGCAGAGCGCGGCCGCCAATTTCGACGGGAAGTAAACCCATGGTGTTCGACGCGCCGCTCGCAACGCACTCTCATTCGTGGATGCCGTCGAGCCCCTGTGGGTCCGGCTGCATCGAGCCGATCGACGAGGTCGGCACCGCCAGGATGTTCGCCCGGCTGGCCGGAATGGCCGGGCTGGTACTCAGCTTCCCGGTCCTGACCGTGGCCACCCCGAAGTCGCGGCGCGAGCAGTTGCAGCGCCGCTACGCCAGGGCGGCACTGAGTTGCCTCGGGATGCGATTACGCATCATCGACAATCGGATTCCCGAGCAGTCCTCGACGGAGGGCTTCGCCGACACCAGCACCGCGGTGATGATCGTGGCCGGGCATATCGGCTGGGCGGATGTGGTGGCGCTGGCCGCGGTGCAGCCGGTCAGCTTCGTGGCTCGTGCCGACATGGTCGAGTGGCCGCTGCTGGGCAAACTCGCCAAGCTCACCCGCGTGATCCCGATCGAGCGGGCGCGACTGCGGGAACTGCCCGGTGTGGTCGGGCAGGTGGCCGACCGGCTGTCCGCGGGTAACCGGATCGTCGTCTTCCCCGAGGGCACCACCTGGTGCGGCCGGGCCTACGGCTCGATGCGGCCCGCCATGTTCCAGGCCGCCGTCGACACCGCCACCCCGGTCCAGCCGGTGCGGCTGCGGTACCTGGACAGCGACGGAATGCCATGCACCGTACCGGGTTTCGTCGGCACCGATACCTTCGCCGATTCCGCGAAGCGGGTGCTGCGCAGCAAGGGCATGATCGCCGAGATCGTGCTGGAGCCGCTCGAACACCCCGGACCGGATCGCCGGGATCTGGCCCGGCGCTGCGAGGCGGCGGTGCGTGGCACCGACCGTTCCCGCCACGGGGTGGCCGACACTCAGTGGATCGAAGCAGGCAATACCCGCGTGCAGGACCCCTCGATGGGGGAGCAGGGGGAGGTTCGCCGCCCGGCGAGGGCTACTGCCTGGTAACCATTCCTGGCCGGAATCATCGACGACCGGAGACCGCGTTCGCGGTCTCCGGTTTTGTCGTCTGCGCCGGAGGAATCGTCACGGATGTGCAGGTCGGTGACCGGGCGACGAATAGTGGAAATGTGAAACGCTCCTGTCCGCTCGGAGATGTTTCGTCCGGCGTATGACCTGCGTATGAGCTGTGTAACAAACTGGCCAGTCGGCTATACCCATTGGTGTGTACGTTGAAACGATCAAATTGCCACTGCGCCGAAATTGATGAGATATTTGCGGTACCGTCACGCAGGATTTTTCCGATACCCCGTGTAGCCGAGAGTCCAGGCGATGTTCGAGATGTGCGATCGCAAGGGTGATCCATGGTGAAGGGAAGCCTTTCCGGTGACTGAGCAAGCTTCTGGCGTACGCCGTCGCGCCGCACGGCGAATCCGCCGCGCGCCCGTGACGTCCACGTTGCCGCGCCTCCTGCTGGCCGCCGTCGAGCGTGCCCCCGAGGCGCCCGCGTTGCGATTCGCCGGGCAGACCCTCACCTACACCGAACTGGACCAGTGGTCGTCGCGTCTGGCCAGGGTGCTGATCGCCCGCGGCCTCGGCCCCGGTGACCGGTTCGTCCTCGCGCTGACCCGCTCGATCGAGTCCGTGGTCGCGGTCTGGGCGGCCGCCAAGTCCGGCGCCACCTTCGTGCCCGTCGATCCCCGCTACCCGGCCGAACGGGTGGCCCATATGCTCGCCGACTCCGGTGCCGCGTTCGGGCTGGCCAAGACGGCGGACGCGGCCCGGCTCGACGCCGGGATCCAGTGGCTCGCCCTCGATTCCGACGAGTTCGGCGCCGAATGCGCCGCGATGTCGGATGAACCCGTGAGCGCGGGCGAACGCGTCCGCAGGCTTTCCCCGGACGACCTCGCCTACATCATCTACACCTCCGGCTCGACCGGCGTCCCCAAGGGGGTCGCGGTCACCCACACCGGCCTGGCCGGTCTGTGCGCCGAACAGGTCCGCCGCTTCGGTATCACCGCCGCCTCGCGCACGCTGCACTTCGCCTCGCCCAGCTTCGACGCCAGCATGCTGGAGATGCTGCTGGCGATCGGCGCGAGCGCGACGATGGTCATCGCGCCGCCCGATGTCTACGGTGGCGACGAACTGACCGAACTGCTGCGCGCCGAACGGGTGACCCACGCCTTCATCACGCCCGCCGCCCTGGCCGGGCTCGACCCGGCGGCGCTGCCGGAACTGGCCGCGCTCGCCGTCGGCGGTGAGGCCTATCCGCCCGAGTTGATCGCGCGGTGGGCGCCCGGCCGCGCGTTCTTCAATGTGTACGGCCCGACCGAGACCACCATCGTCTGCGCGATGAGCGATCGGCTGACCGCCGACGACGTGATCACCATGGGCGACACGATCCCCGGGATGACGGCACTGGTCCTCGACGCCCGCCTGCGCCCGGTTCCGGATCGGGTGCCCGGCGAGCTGTATCTCACCGGCGAAGGTCTGGCCCGCGGCTACCACGATCGCGCCGGGCTCACCGCGAGCAGATTCGTCGCCGACCCGCTCGGTCGCGGCAGGCTCTATCGCACCGGTGACCTGGTGCAGTGGGTTCCCGTGCCCGGCGGGGTCGGCCTGAAATTCCTCGGGCGCACCGACGCGCAGGTGAAGCTACGTGGTTTCCGCATCGAACTCGGCGAGATCGACGCGCTGTTCGCCGCCGACGACGCGGTGCGCTTCGCCGCCACGCTGATCCGGACGCTGCCCAGCGGGGAGAGCGCGCTCGTCTCCTACCTCGTCGCGGCCCCGGGTGCCACGATCGACACGGCGGCACTCACCCGGCTGGCCGAGCGGCACCTGCCCCAGCACGCGGTGCCCGCCGCGATCATGGTGCTCGACGAGGTGCCGTTGACGCCGGTCGGCAAGCTCGATCACCGGGCACTGCCCGCGCCGGAACTCACCGCCCGCGAGTTCGAGGAGCCGCGCGGTGACACCGAACGCACCGTGGCCGCGGTCTTCGCCGAACTGCTCGGCGCCGACCCGATCGGGCGCGGCGACGACTTCTTCGCCCTCGGTGGCAATTCGCTGCTCGCCACCCAGCTGGCCGGCCGGCTCGGTGCCGCGGTGGGTGTGCGGGTACCGGCCCGCACCGTGTTCGAGCACGGCACGGTGGCCGAGCTGGCCGGTGCGCTCGACGCGCTGGTCGGTGCCGCGTCGGCGCGGGTGCCGCTGATCCGCCGCGAACGTGGTGCGCACGTCCCGCTGTCGCTGGCCCAGCAGCGCATGTGGTTCATGGCGCGGCTGGATCCCGACTCCAGCGCCTACAACATCCCGGTCGCGCTGCGGATGACCGGCCCGCTCGACACCGTCGCGCTCACCGCCGCACTCGACGACGTGCTCGAACGCCACGAGGTGCTGCGCACGGTGTACCCCGAGCACGAGGGCGCCGGCTTCCAGCAGGTGCTGCCCCTGGCGCAGGCCGGCCTCGACGTGGTGGTCGACCCGATCGCGGAAGCCGATCTGCCGGGCGCACTGGCCAGGCTGACGTTCGGCGGATTCGATGTGTGCCGTCGAGTTCCCGTGCGCGCGGCCGTCTTCCGGCTCTCCGCGACCGACCATGTGCTGGCGGTGGTCGTGCACCACATCGCCACCGACGGCTTCTCGCTCGGCCCGCTGACGCGCGACCTGATGACCGCCTACGCCGCCCGCGCCGCCGGTGCGGCGCCCGGCTGGGCGCCGTTGCCCGTGCAGTACGCGGACTACACGCTCTGGCAGCAGGAAATGCTCGGCGCGGCAGACGATGCAGGCTCGCTGCTGGCCGAACAGCTCGGGTTCTGGCGCACCGCGCTCGCCGGTGCCCCGGCCCTGCTCGAGCTGCCCACCGACCGGCCGCGTCCGCCGGTGGCGGGCACTCGCGGCGCCGCCCAGGACTTCGCGGTATCCGCCGAGGTGCATGCCGCGCTGGAAACCCTGGCGCGCGAACACAATGCCTCGCTGTTCATGGTGGTGCGGGCGGCGCTGTCGGTGCTGCTGGCGCGGGTCGCCGGTACCGAGGACGTCACCGTCGGCGCGCCGGTCGCGGGCCGTGGCGAGCCCGAGCTCGACGATCTCGTCGGCATGTTCGTCAACACCATCGTGTTGCGCACCCGCGTCGACGCCGCCGAATCCTTCGCGTCCCTGCTCGATCGGGTTCGCGATATCGATCTGGCCGCCTTCGCCCACGCCGATGTGCCGTTCGAACGCCTTGTCGCCGAACTGGATCCGCCACGGACCCAGGCGCACCACCCGCTGTACCAGGTGGCGCTGTCGTTCCAGAACT
This sequence comes from Nocardia sp. NPDC056952, assembly GCF_042674185.1. Lineage (NCBI taxonomy): Bacteria > Bacillati > Actinomycetota > Actinomycetes > Mycobacteriales > Nocardiaceae > Nocardia > Nocardia sp. NPDC056952. Next base: position 442,971 of record NZ_JBHURA010000005.1, read on the forward strand.
TCGGCGCCACGCGCCTCGAACTGCCCGAGCTGACGGTGTCGGCGGTGGATCTGGGCGAGGAAGCGGCGCCGGTGGATCTCCAGCTCACCGTTGTTCCGCTCGAGGACAGTGACGGACCCGCCGGTCTGCGCTGCTCCTGGCGCTACGCCACCGACCTGTTCGACGCCTCGACCATGGCCAAGCTCGGTGCCCGCCTGTCCAGGCTGCTGGCCGCGGCGGTCGCCGCCCCGCACCGGCCCGTCGGCGACCTGCCGGTCCTGACCGAAGCCGAGCTGACCGAGCCCTCGGGCGAGCTCCGGCTCGTCCCCGACGCGACGTTGCTCGACGAGTTCCAGGCCCGCGCCCAGCATCGTCCGGACGCACCCGCGGTCACTTTCGGCGAGGTCACGGTGACCTACGGCGAGCTGGCCGGCCGGGTCAACCGGCTGGCTCGGCTGCTCGTCGCCGACGGTGTCGGCCCCGGAAGCACGGTGGGCGTGGCGATTCGGCCGTCGATCGATCTCGTCGTCGCCATGTACGCCGTGTTCGCGGCCGGTGGCGCCTATGTGCCGCTCGATCCCGATTCGCCCGCCGAGCGCCGCGCCGACATCCTCGCCGCCGCACGGCCGGTCTGCCTGCTGACCACCACCGGCGACGCGATCGCGGCCGACGGCCTGCCGGTCGTCACCGTGGACCGGGTGGCACTGTCGCACCTCTCGGACGCCTGGCTGACCGACGCCGACCGGCTGCGCCCACTGCACACTCTCGACCTGGCGTATGTGATCTTCACGTCCGGTTCGACGGGCAAGCCGAAGGGCGTCGGCGTGCCGCATTCGGCGATCGTCAACCAGGCCGCGTTCATGGTCGGCGAATACGGGGTGGGGGAGTCCGACACTGTCCTGCAGTCGATTCCGTTCACCTTCGATGCCTCGATGATCGGTTTCGCTTCCCCGTTGCGCGCCGGTGCGCACATGGTCGTGGCCGCCACGCAGGGGCTCACCGATCCCGCCTACCTCGCCGAACTCGTCGCCCGCCATCGTGTGACCGGCACGACCATCGTGCCCTCGGTCCTGCAGATGCTGCTGGATGCCGCGCCCACCGGCGCCCTGCGTTCGCTGCGCGCGGTGTGGGTCGGCGGTGAGGCGCTGCCGAATGCCACCATCGAACGCTTCACCACCGTCACCGCGGGTCGACTGCACAATCTGTACGGTCCCACCGAGGCCACCGTGTCGATCACCGGCGCCGATGTGACCGAGGTGGGCGACGGCATCGTTCCGATCGGTTTGCCGCACTGGAATTCTCGCGCCTACGTGCTCGACGCGCGGCTGCGGCCGGTGCCCGTCGGCACGCCCGGCGAGCTGTACCTGGCCGGCGCGCAGCTGGCCCGCGGCTACCTCGGCAGCCCCGACAAGACGATGGAGCGATTCGTCGCCGACCCGTACGGTCCCGTCGGTGAGCGCATGTACCGCACCGGCGATCTGGTGCGCAGACTCCCGTCCGGTGATCTGACCTACCTGGGCCGCACCGACGTTCAGCTCAAACTGCACGGCCTGCGCATCGAACCCGGCGAGATCGAGGCGGCGCTGCGCACGCATCCTGCGGTCGCGGGGGCGGCGGTCGCGGTGCATCACGAACAGCTGGTCGGCTACGTGACACCCCTAGACGCATCGGTCGACACCGCCGAGGTGCTGGCGACCATTCGAACCCTGTTGCCCCCGTACATGATTCCGCACCGTCTGCTGGTGCTCGACGAGTTCCCGCTCGGGGCCACCGGCAAGCTCGACCGCAAGGCGCTGCCCGCGCCCGCCGTGGAGATCCGCGAATACCAGGCGCCGGCCACCGCCGACGAGCAGATCGTCGCCTCGGCGATCGCCGGAGCGCTCGATCTCGACCGGGTCGGCCGTGACGACGACTTCTTCGTCCTCGGCGGCACCTCGCTCGCGGCGATCCGGGTGCGCGCCACCCTCGCCGAGCAACTGGGCATCGAGGTGCCGCTGCGCCTGTTGTTCAGCTATCCGCTGGTCAGCGACCTGGCACTGGCGTTGCGCGACGAGTCGTCGGCCTCGGCCGCCGGTCCCGATCCGGCCGTGGACGCGATCCTCGACCCGTCGATCGACCTCACCGGCTGCGCGCCCCAGCGCACCGGCGCACCGGCCACGCTGCTGCTCACCGGCGCCACCGGGTTCCTCGGCAGCTTCCTGCTGCGCGAACTCCTCGAACAGACGTCGGCGACCGTCCACTGCCTGGTCCGCGCCACCGATGACGCGGGCGCGGTGGATCGCGTCGTCTCCACCGCCGCGAAGTACCACATCGACCTGTGGCCCTATCGCGACCGGATCGTCGGCGTCCCCGGCGATCTCGCGCAGCCGAACCTCGGCATGGACCCACTGCGCTTCGCCGAACTCGCCGCCAGGGCCGACGCGATCTACCACAACGGCGCGCTGGTGAACCACCTCGAACCGTACGCGCGGATGCGAGCGGCCAATGTCTGTGGCACCACCGAGGTGTTGCGCCTGGCCACCACCACCAGGGTCAAGCCGATCCACTATGTGTCGACCCTGTCGGTGCTGGCGGGGGTCCCGCAGGACAACGGGGTGCCCGCCGGTCTGCCCGGTTACGCGATGACCAAGTGGGTCGCCGAGCAGCTCGTGCACGCCGCGATCGAGCGTGGCGTTCCCATCGCCGTCTACCGCCCCGGCTTGATCACCGGCGACTCCCGCACGGGCGTCGCCCCCGCCGAGGACGCCTGGTGGACGATGTTGCGGTCCATGCTGGTGCTCGGGGTGGCGGTCGATGTGCGCGCGATCGCCATCGAGATGGCCCCGGTCGACCATGTCGCGGCGGGGATCGTCAGCCGGTCCCGCCAGGCGGCGGCCATCGGTAATATCTTCCGGGCCTCCGGTGCGCAGGTGCCGTTGCAGGTCGTCTACGAGGAGATCCGCAGTCGCGGTTACCGTTTCGACTTCATCGACCCGATGGAATTCGGCCTCCAGCTCTCCACCGCGGCCGAACGCCGGGACGCGGACCCCATCCTGGCGCGGGCTTCGGCACTGAGCGGCAACTACGCGGCCGCGCTCGCCAAGGCGAATCCGGCGTCGGTGCTCACCGGCGTGGAATCGGCCCCCGCCGAACCCTTCCGCGGCCTGCCGATCGAGTTCCCCGCGGTCGACGCCGCGGTCATCGCCCGCTACTTCGACCACTACATCGACATCGGCTTCTTCCCGGCGCCCGGAGCGAACCATCTCGCGCCCGCGTGAGCGGGGGCTCGCCGAGGTTCCCGCAGGAGCACCTGGCTCCTGCGGGAATCAGCATTACTTCGCGTAGTCGTAGAACCCGCGTCCGGTCTTGCGGCCCAGTCGGCCCGCGTCCACCATCCGGCGCAGCAGCGCGGGCGGGGCGAGGTGCGGCTCGGCGAACTCCGCGTAGAGCGACTCCGACGCCGCGAGGGCGATGTCGAGGCCGACGGTGTCGAGCAGCGTCAGCGGGCCCATCGGGTAGCCGCAGCCGCCCTTCATCGCCGCGTCGATGTCCTCGGCGGTGGCGTAGCCCGACTCGAGCATCCGGATCGCCGAACACAGGTAGGGGATGAGCAGCGCGTTGACGATGAACCCGGAGCGGTCACCGGCCTGCACAGCCATCTTGCCGAGGGTGTTCTTCACGTAGTCGGTGACGGCCACGGCCGCTTCCGGCGCGGTCACCAGGGTCGAGATGATCTCGACCAGCGGCATCACCGGCACGGGGTTGAAGAAGTGCACGCCCACGACCCGCTCGGGCCGCTTGGTCGCCCCGGCCACCTTGATCACGGGGATCGAGGAGGTGTTGGTGGCGAGGATGCCCTCGGGCTTGACGATCTTGTCCAGCTTGCCGAAGATCTCGTACTTGAGCGCCTCGATCTCCGGCACCGCCTCGATCACCAGGTCACGATCGGCGAACTCGTCCATGTCCAGGGTGACGCGCACCCGCGCGAGCACCGCGTCGGCCTCGTGCTGGGTGATCTTGCCCTTGGTCACGGCACGGCCGATCGAGGTGGCGATCCGGTTCTGTGCCGCCTCGGCGAACTCCGGCTTCGTCTCGAGCACGAGCACCGAGCTGCCCGCCTTGGCGCACACCTCCGCGATCCCCGCGCCCATCGTGCCGCCTCCGATTACACCGATCAACTCCACTGGAGAACTCCCAACATCGCATTGCCCTGGCTGTCCCGGGGATTATTTCACCCGGGCTGGCACTCAGTGCCACAGGCTGGCGAGAACGTGAGTTATCGCACCGGCCGGACGTGACCTTGACCAGGGAATTCGTCAGGCGAGCCGGCTCATTTACGGGCCGGGTACACAGCGTCGACTTCGACTTCGACCAGCCACCCCGCCACCGGCAGACTCGCCACTTCCAGGGCGAAGCGGCTCGGTCGTGCCGCGTTGCGGACCAGGGGTGCGGCCGGGGCGGCGCTGCCGAGCGGGACCAGTTCGGTGTCGCCGGTGGTGAGGTTCGTATTCGCGAAGAACTGCCGGTAGGCGCGGTTCCAGCCGGCGTAGTCGGCACGGTCGGTGCCGGGGGCGTTGTCGAGGAACACGCGCATGGTGATGACGTCGTCCAGGGTCAGGCCCTGAGCTTCGAGGTTCTCCCGGATTCTGGCCAGCACCGACATGCCCTGTGCCTCGGTGACGGTGACACCGGCCGGCAGCTTCGCGTCCGCGAACTGCTGGGTGTCGATGAAGGATTCGGGGCTGCCGGTGGGGGCGGCCTTGTTGGTGGCGGTGGGGCCCAGCCCGCTGGTCTTGTAGACGGTGGCGTCGGCGGCGATCGTCACGCCTTGGGCGATCATCGGATTCGCCTGTCCCGCTTCGAGAACCGAGGTACTCGGCGCAGCGGACGGCTTCGGCTCGGCCGGGTCGGCCGAGCAGGAGGTGAGGGTCAGCGCCGCGAGGGCCGTCACGGCCAGGGTGATCGTCGTCTTCATGGTCGATACTCCTTGTCGGGGTGAGAGATTCAGGCGGCGACGCGAGCGTGCAGGGCGGTCACCACGTCGCGGGCGGAGGTGAAGGCGCCGTGTTGCCAGGCGATCGCGTTGGACAGGTGGTCCCCGGCGAAGTAGATGCGCTCCACGGGGGCAAGGAGCTTCGTGTACTCGGGGGTGGCCTCGCCGCCGTGGGAGCTGCTGCCCGACCACCCGACCCACGCGCCCTCGGAGTACGCGGTCCGCCGCCAGCTGCCGGAGAACGACGAGGCGATGTCGGCGCGGTACTTGTCGCCGTGAATCGCCGCGCCCTCGTCGACGGCCTTCGCCAGACGTTGCCGGTGGGTGAGCGATTCGAAGGCCTGATGACGTTTGCCGGTGTTGTAGTAGCCGACCACCACGCCACGGTCACCGTTGTAGTGGTCGTAGGGGAACATGATCTGCGCGATGTCCTTGTCGGTATTGCTCGCGCCGCCGTAGATCCGGTCGTCGAGCTCCCACCAGCGGCGCGAGTACTCGATGCCGAGCTTGCCCGAGGACACCGGGATCGCCGCTTTCAGCGCGGTGAGCACGTCGGCGGGCAGGTTGTTGGCCAGTCGGCCGACGAGATGAGGCGGCAGCGTGCAGATGCAGTAGTCGGCGTCGAGGGACTTGCGCGCGCCGTCCTGGGTGTATTCGATCCGCACACCCTCGGGGGTGTTCTTCATCGCCGACACCTCGGCGCCGAAATGGATGCGCTGCGTGCCGATCTCGCGCTGGAAGGCGGCGTAGATGCGGTCCATGCCACCGACCGGGGTCATCATCATCATGGCCTGGTCGTAGCCGAATTCGAAGCTGAAGTTGCGGCCGAGACCGCTGCGGATCGTGTCGGACATCGGGAACGGCTTCGGCTGTTCGCCGAAGTTCAGACCCGCGCCGGGTTCGGCGGTGTAGCCGCGCCGCGTCGAGCCGAGATAGCGGCCGTCACTGGAGAGGTCGCCGAAATCGCGCAGGAACGACGACAGCGCTTCCTTGTCGGCGCCGGAGAGCACGTCGTCGAGTGCGCCCCGCGTCGCGGCCTTCTGCAGCAGCTCGGACATGTAGCCGTACATGTCGGCCTTGGCGGCGCGGTATTGCACCGACTGCCCGGAGATCGAGGTGCCGCTCTGATAGTTGACCAAGGTGGACGCGTTCTGATTGCCGAACGGCTGGATCTCGACACCGAGTTCGCGACAGTAGTCGAGGGTGATGTGGCCCTGCGGAATTCGCGTGGCGCCCAGATTGAAATAGTGCCCTTCGGCGAAGGTACAGCTCTGGGTTTCGCCGTTGAGATCGGTTTCGGTGGTGCCGTTGCGCACCGACCACACCCGTCCGCCCGCGCGCTTCCTGGCTTCGAGCACGGTCACGTCGTATCCGGCCTTGCCCAGTTCGTAGGCCGCGCACAACCCCGCCGGGCCGCCGCCGAGGATCGCCACCTTCGCGCCACCGTCGCCCTTGCCGATGAGGTCGCCCATGGCGGGCGAGCGGAACGACACCTGCGCCGTGGCGGGCGCGAGGCCGAGGGTCGACATCGCGCCGTAGGCGAGGCCGGCCCCGCCGGTGATGCCGAGACTCTGCATGAATGATCTTCTGGTGACTGCCATGGGTAGCTCCGTCCGCCGCGATATCCGTTCTGCGACAGCGTCCGTCAGCGGTGGGTCGGCGCCGCTACGCCGCGGAAAACGTTCACCGATCGGCGAGTGGGATCGCCCGCCGTCACTTTCTCGCTCGGTTGCCACCGGTCGACTCGCGCCCGCAATACCGCCGAAACCAGGTCTGGATATCCTCGCCCGCACCGACAACGCTGGGAGGTGTGGGATGACGGCACTGGCCGACGCGGTCGCGCGCTCGTTCGCGGCCGGGGAACCCGAGCGCCCCGCGGTGTCGCCGTTGCGGGCGCTGGGGCGCAGGCAACTGCCGGGTCTGGCGTTGCTCGGCCAGTCGATCGCGACCACCGCGCCCGCCGCGTCGATGGTGCTGTTGCCGGCCACGATGCTCACCCACAACGCCCTGCTGCCCGGCCTGGTGACGATCGTCATCGCGACGCTGGTCATCACGCTGATCGCGTACTGCGTCGCACAGTTCACCCGGCGCCTGTCCGCGGCGGGTGGGCTCTACACCTTCGTCAGCCACGGCGCAGGACCGCGCGCGGCGCTGACCTGTGGTGTCGGAATGCTGGTGAAGTACCTGGGCAGTGCGTCGCTGACGATGTATCACGGGTCGCAGACCGCTCTGGCCTTGGCAGCGCAGCTGGGAATCACGCTACGCGGCTGGCAGATCGGGGCCGTCTATCTCGGCATCGCGGTGCTGATCGGCGCGGTGCTGGTGCGTGGTGTGCGGTTCGCCGCGATCGCGATCCTGGCGGTCGAGGCATGTTCGCTGGCCTTCATCATCGGCCTCATGCTGGTGTCGGGGCCTGCTGTCGCGATCACCCCGGCCGCACCGAATGTTCCCGCGGTGCTGGCCATCGCGATGTCGGCGCTGTTCGCGCTCGCGGGTTTCGAGAGCGCCACGTTCTTCGCACCGGAGACGCGGCGTCCGCTGGTCACCGTGACCCGAACGGTGCTGCTCACCCCGGTGCTGTGCGGGGCGCTGTTCATCTTCGCGTCGTGGGCGGCCTGGTCCGGGCATGCGGGGGCGGTGGTGAACGCGTATCTGCACGGGACGGCGAGTGGGTCGAGTCTGCTCGTGGTGATCCTGCTCGACGCGGGGCTGACGTGCTCGTGGCTCGGGTCGTCGATGGCTTCGTCGAACGCCGCGTCGCGGCTTGTGTATTCGATGAGCGTGGAGGGTGTGTTGCCGCGGGTTCTCAGCCGCGTCGGCATGCGGTTGCGGACCCCGCACGTGGCGTTGGTGGTGATCATCGGCATCGTCGCGACGGTCGGTTCGGGTTTCGTCGCGCTCGACGGTGTGCCCGCCGCGGCCAAGACCGTGATGCGCACGGCACTCGCGCTGTCCTACATCCTGGTCGCGGTGGGTGCTGTGCTGTTCCTCGGCCGGATCCGCGAGCGCAGCCGCGCCGACCTCGTCGCCGGGTGGGTCGGCAGTGGGGTGCTCGCCGCGGTGCTGGTCTGTCTGACGGTGTCGGATGCGAGCGACGGTGTGGTGGTCGCGCCCGTGACGGTGCTCGCGGTGCTGCTGGCCGGTGCCGGCTGGTATCGCTATCTGCGGGACAGCTGTCCCGGAAGTCTCATGGCCATCGGTGTTTTCGACAGTCCCGAATCCGCGGACGTCCTGCCCGGCGCCGGGGTGTTCGCCGTCAACGCCCGCGGCGAGATGGCCCTGGTAGGGGCGGACCGCGCCGAACAGTGACAACGACGACCCGCCGCGACGGCCCGACCGGGCACGAGCCGAGGGCTGTCCAGAAGGCCCTCGCGCTGCTCGAGGCCGTGGCGCGACTGGGTTCGGGCGCCACCGCGAAGGACATCGCCGCGCAGACCGGCATCGCCCCTGCGACCGCGTACCGCCTGCTGAATCTGCTTGTCGCCGACGGGTACCTGGTGCGGATCGAGGACCTGTCCGGTTTCGCCCTCGGCCGCCGTACCCGTGAACTCGCCGGGGCGGCCGAGCCCGTCTCGGGCAATCCCCGGATCCTCGGCGAACTGCGCGCCCAGCTGCGCTTCGGCATCCATCTCGCCTCCTTCGCCGACGGCCGGATCAGGATGATCGACAAGGACCCCGACCACGAGCTCAGTGGTGAGAAGGTGCTGCTCACCTGCCCGCACGCCTCCGCTATCGGCAAGATCCTGTTGGCGCGGCATCCCGAATCCGTGGTCGAGGCAACGTTGCGCAAGGTCACCACCTCCACCATCACCGACGCCGCCGATCTCGCCGCCGAGCTGCGCCGAGTCGCCGTGGACGGCGTCGCCGTCGAGGTGAACGAATGCCGCCTCGGCCGCAGCGCCGTCGCGGTCCCGGTCCGCACCGCCGACGGCACCGTCACCGGTGCCCTGGCCGCGATCGGCAAGACCGGCCGCCTGCCCGTGCACGATCGCGACCTCATCGACCTGCTCACGGCGGCGGCCGGTCAGCTGACACTCTGACCGCACGCGCGAAGCCCGGCGATCAGGGGATCGCCGGGCTTGACGGGCATGCCGGGTTTATCGAACCGGTGTCAGTTCCGGTTCCGCGGAATCCGGTCGCTTGCGGCCGAGAACCGAGTGTCGGCGCCCGTAGGCGAAGTAGACGATGACACCGAGGGCCATCCAGATCACGAACCGCAGCCACGTCTCGATCGAGAGGTTGAGCATCAGCCACAGGCAGGCCAGGGCGCCGAGGATGGGAACCACGGGGACGAAGGGGACGCGGAATCCGCGCTGCAGGTCCGGGCGGGTGCGGCGCAGTACCAGGACGCCGATCGACACCAGGACGAAGGCGACCAGCGTGCCGATATTGACCATTTCCTCGAGCGTGCCGAAGTCGACGAACCCGGCGAGCAGCGCGCAGACCACGCCGACGAGCACGGTCAGCCGGACCGGCGTGCCCTTCTTACCGGTCTGGGCCAGGCTCCGGGGGAGCAGGCCGTCGCGAGCCATGGCGAACAGCACTCGGGTCTGGCCGAGGAACATCACCATGACCACCGTCGACAGCCCGGCGAGGGCACCGATGGCGATGATGTTCTTCACCCACGTATCGCCGTGGATGGCGAAAGCTGTGGCGAGCGTGGCATTGCCGTCGGCCAGTTCGGTGTAGGACACCATGCCGGTGAGGACCACCGAGACCGCGATGTAGAGCACCGTCACGATCGCGAGCGAACCCAGGATGCCGCGCGGGACATCGCGCTGCGGGTTACGTGTCTCCTCGGCGGTGGTGGCGACCACGTCGAAGCCGATGAAGGCGAAGAACACCAGGCTGGCCGCGGCGAGCAGGCCGTACCAGCCGTAGCTGGTGCCGCCGGATCCGGTGAGGAAGGCGAACAGCGACTGGTGCATCCCCTCGGCCTTCGCCGACGGTTGCGCGGGAGGGATATAGGGCGTCAGGTTCGACGGCTTGAAGTAGGTCGCGCCGACCACCAGCACCAGCGCGATCACACCGAGCTTGATCGCGACGGCGATGGCCGAGACCCGCGAGGACAGCTTGGTCCCGGTCGCCAGCAGCACGCCGACCACCGCGATGATCACCACCGCGCCCCAGTCGAAGGTCACCGATCCGAAGTGCACCACCGGCGCCGACGACCCGAGCACGTCGCCGAGGTACTGCGACCAGCCCTTGGCGACCACCGACACCGCGAGCGCGAACTCCAGGATCAGATCCCAGCCGATGATCCAGGCGATCACCTCGCCGAAGGTGGCGTAGGCGAAGGTGTACGCGCTGCCCGCCACCGGCACGGTCGAGGCGAACTCCGCGTAGCACAGGGCCGTGAGCCCGCACGCGATCGCCGCGAACACGAAGGCCAGTGAGACCGCCGGTCCCGCCACGGTGCCCGCGGTGCGCGCGGTGAGGGTGAAGATGCCCGCGCCGATCACCACGGCGACACCGAAGATCGTCAGGTCTTTGGCCGTCAGATCCTTCTTCAGCTTGGCATCGGGATCGTCGGTGTCGCGGATCGACTGCTCGACGGACTTGGTGCGGAACAAGCCGCTCTTGCTCGTCATGAGAGCGACCGCGGGATGGCATCGAGACGGCGCTCGGCGAATCGGTTGGCGGCGGCACCGGTCCCGATCCCCTCGGTGATGGCGGCGGCGATGATCTCGCGGCAGCGCGGGTAGATGTCGGCGACCTCGGCTTCGACCTCGGCCGGCGTGGCGGCGCGCAGTTCACCGGCCACCTGGATGAGGCCACCGGCATTGGCCACGAAATCGGGCACCCAGGTGATGCCGCGGTCGGTGAGCGCCTGCTCGACCTCGGGTGTCGCGAGCTGGTTGTTCGCCGCGCCGCAGATGAGCTTAGCCTCGATCGTCGCGGCGCTCGCCGCGGTGAGGGTGGCGCCCATCGCGCAGGGGGCGTACACGTCGACCGGCGCGGTGGACACTGTCGACAGCAGCCGGACGGCGGGCAGTTCGCCGGTGATGCGCCGCAGCGCCGCCTCGTTCACATCGGTCACGCAGACCTCGGCGCCGTCGGCCAGCAGCAGGGCGGTGAGTTCGCGCCCGACCTTGCCGACACCCTCGACGCCGACCGTGCGACCGGCCAGTGTCGGTGCGCCCCAGACGAATTCGGCTCCGGCGCGCATCGAGTGGAAGACGCCGAGCGCGGTCAGCCGGGCACTGTCGCCGCTGCCGCCCGCGCCGACACTGCGGCCGGTGACGTGGCGGGTGTGCCGACCGATGACATCCAGATCGTCGGTGTTGGTGCCCACGTCACCGGCGGTGATGTAGCGCCCACCGAGGGTTTCGACGAACCGCGCGTAGGCGGCGAGCAGGTCCTCGCTCTTGAGGGTGGCCGGATCGCCGATGATCACCGCTTTGCCGCCACCGAGGTCGACACCGGCCGCGGCGGCCTTGTAGGTCATCCCCCAGGACAGCCGCAGCACGTCCTGCAGGGCCGCGGATTCGTCGGCGTACGGGTAGAAGCGGGTTCCGCCGAGGGCCGGGCCGAGTGCGGTCGAGTGGATCGCGATGATCGCTTTCAGCCCGGACCTGTCGTCCTCGCAGAACACGACCTGCTCGTGGGCGCGGGCGCTCAACTCGTGCGATCGGCCGAAGACTCCTGCCTCGGTGTGCGCAACGGTCACTGTCGATTCCTTTCCGGTTTCCGCGCACCAGGGTTGTGCCCTGGCCGCGGGGTGGTGATGCCGCGGGTACGCGGCGGTTCCGTTGTGCCGCTGGTGCGGCGACGTGGTGGTACCGCGGGGCGCTCGGCCGTGGGTCGTGGCAGCCGAGTGGCACCGTGGGTTCGGTGGCAGCGTGGTTCGGTCAGTCCTCGATACCGAGCTCGCGCAGCCCGGCGCGGTACAGCTCGACATTGCCGAGCTTGATGTCCTCGTAGCCGCGCACGACGTCGGTGAGTGCGGCTGCCGCGGTGGCTGTTTCGTAGTTCTCGGTGGTCAGATCGTGTGCCAGCCGGCGAACCATGCCGGTGTAGTGGGCCAGCAGTTCGCGTTCGACCTTGCGGACGTGGGCGTAGCCGAAGGGGTCGAGCTTGGTGCCGCGCAGGAACTTGCCCTTGGCCAGAACCTTCAGCGCCACATGCGACTTCGGCCGCAGACCGATCTTCTTGTCGCGGCCCAGCGCACGCAGCATCGGCGGGTGCAGCTTGTAGGTGAGCTTCTCGCCACCGGGCACCTGGGCCTGCACGTCGGCGAGGAAGTCCGGGTCCACGAGCAGCCGGGCCACTTCGTACTCGTCCTTGTAGGCCGTGAACTTGTACAGCCCGCGCGCGACCGCCGCACTGAATTCGGTGCGCTCGGAGACCGAACGTTCTGCCGCCCAGACGGATTCGACCGTCTCGAGGTATCGATGCGCCACCTTCGCGTTCTGGTAGCCGATCAGCTGAGCCGCTCGCAGCTCCACGATCCGGCGCACCTCGCCCTCGACGCTGGTGTTCGCCAGCAGCTCCGCGGGCGCCACCGGCTGGGTGCGTCGCGGCCGACGTGAGTCGACCGCCGCCGCGAACGCCGCCGGATCGGCCACGGCGACGCGCCCCCACCGGAACGCCGCGATGGTGGCGTTCACCGCGACACCGTTGATCCCGATGGCCTCCTCGATCGCCGCGACCGGCAGGCGCAGCCCGCCGTTCTGGACGGCCGCGCCCACGATCAGGAAATTGGCCGCCGCCGTGTTCCCGAACAGCGTCAGCGCCGCCGCGAGCGCGTCGAAGTGACTGATCGAATGCGTCACCGTGGCAAGCCGATCCAGCAGGGTGTCCGTCGCCGGGTAGGCCACCGACTTGTCGAAGACCATGTCGCCGGTCGGGGTCTGGCTCGTCGACGCCACTGCCACGGTGCTCGCCGCGTCGCCGTACTGGAGGTAGCGGGGGTCGGTGGCGGTGAGCAGGTCGACGGCGAGCAGGCAGTCGGCGCTGCCGGGAGTGAGCCGATTGGCCGGCTCCAATTCCCCTGTGGAGAACCGCAGGTGGGACAGCACCGGGCCGGCCTTCTGGCTCAGGCCGATCTGGTCCAGACTCTCCACCTCGTAGCCCGCGCGCAGGGCGGCGGTGGCCAGGACCTGGTTCACCGTGACGATGCCGGTACCTCCGATTCCGGCGATCAGCACGTTCTGCGTGCGAGTCGGCGCGCCCACGCCCGGGTCGGCCACGGCGGGCGGCTCGACGGGTTCGCGCCGCCGGGACTTGCCCTCGGCCGGATCCACCTCCACCGTCACGAAGGACGGGCAGTCGCCGTCCAGGCAGCTGTAATCGGTGTTGCACGAGGTCTGATCGATGCGGGTCTTGCGCCCGAACTCGGTCTCGACCGGCTGCACCGACAGGCAGTTCGACTTGGCGCCGCAATCACCGCAGCCCTCACATACGGCCTCGTTGATCACCACCCGGGTGTTGCGGGTCGGCAGTGTCCCGCGCTTGCGCTGTCTGCGGGCGTCGGCGGCGCAGTGCTGGTCATAGATCAGCACTGTGACGCCCTCGATCTCGCGCAGCAGTTTCTGCGCCTCGTCGAGCCGGTCGCGATGCCACAACAGCGTGCCCTTCGCCAGCGCTCGCTTGCTGTGCCGCTTCGGCTCATCGGCGCAGATGACGACCTTCCGGACACCCTCGGTGGTGAGTTTGTGGGTGAGCTGCGCGACGGTGATCCCGCCCTCCACGTCCTGGGCGCCGGTCATCGCGACGACCTCGTTCCAGAGCAGCTTGTAGGTGATGTTCACCCCGGCCGCGACGCAGGCCTGGATCGCCAGCTGCCCGGAATGGAAGAAGGTGCCGTCGCCGATGTTCTGGAACAGATGCGGCACATCGGTGAACGGCGCCTGCCCGATCCACTGACTGCCCTCACCGCCCATCTGGGTGAGCCCGGTGACCGCGCTGTCGGTGCGTCCGGACATGGTGACCAGGGTGTGGCAGCCGATGCCGCCGCCGCCGATCGAGCCGTCGGGCAGGGCGGTGGAGCGGTTGTGCGGGCAGCCGCTGCAGAAATAGGGCGTCCGCTTGGCGGAGAGAACTTCCAGCGGAAGTGCCGGCGGCGCTGCCCTTTTCAGCTCCACCCGTCCGCGTAGCACCCGGCGCAGCGGCGCCAGCAGCCGTCCGGCGGTGAGTTCGCCGTCGACCGGCATCAGGCGCGCGCCGCGCTCGTCCTGCTTGCCGAGCACGCGGGGCGCGTCCGGGGTGCCGTAGAGGATCTCGCGGACCTGCGTTTCGATGAACGCGGTCTTGTCCTCGACGACGATCAACTGCTCGAGCCCGCGGGCGAACTCGGTGAGCGCGGCCGTGCCCAGCGGATAGGGCATGCCGATGCGCAGCAACCGGATTCCGGCGCGGTGCATGGTCGCCTCGTCGACACCCAGATCCAGCAGAGCCTGGCGGACCGCGTCGAAGGTGGTGCCGGTGGCCGCGATCCCCACCTTCGCCTCGGCCGGGTCCACCTCGACGACGTCGAGAGCGTTGGCCGCACCGTACGCGTGCACCGTCGCCCAGCGCGGCCCGTACAGGTCCGCTTCGGCGAGCACGCTGTCGGTCGGAGCCGCCATCGGCCGCTGCCGGTAGACGAAAGTCGTTCCCTCCCACTGTACTTCGGGCACCGTCAGCGCGAGGTCGGCTACATCCGCGCCGACCGTCCACGCCCCGTCGGCGACATCGGCCACGATCTTCAACGCCACCACGCAACCCGACGCCCGCGACATCGCGATGCCCTGCATGCCGAGGGTGATGATCTCCTCGGCGTTGCGCGGGAACAGAACGGGCACACCCATGGCGGCCAGCGAGCGTTCGCTCACCGCGGGCACGGTCGACGACTTCGAGGCCGGATCATCGCCCACCAGCAGCAGCACGCCGCCGCGCGGATTCACGCCGTACATGTTGGCGTGCCGGATGGCGTCGGTCGCGCGGTCGACGCCGGGACCCTTGCCGTACCAGACTCCGACCACGCCGTCGTGGGTCGGCCGCCTGGCGGGCAGCTCGGCCTGGCTGCCCCAGACCGCGGTGGCGGCCAGTTCCTCGTTGAACCCGGGGACGAAGGTGATGTCGTGCTCGGTGAGCACCTCGGGCATGCCGAGCAGCATCTTGTCCACCCCGCCCAGCGGGCTGCCCTGGTAGCCGGAGACGAACGTCGCGACGCGGCGACCGGCGCGGATATCGCGCACGTGCTGTTCCACCAGCAGCCGGGCGATGGCCTGGACCCCGGTCAGCAGCACCGGGCCCGCGCCGGAGCGGTAGCGATCGGCGAGGTCGTAGGGCGCGGCCGGCTCGGCCGACGGTCGGGCAGTCGCACAGACGACGGTGGTCATGAACGCCTCACCACACTTTCCACAACCCAGATCGTGAGCTGCGCAACGAAGGAACTTGCTATCGGTGCTGCGAAATGTGCCGTGGAGGGGCAATCGGTGTCAACAGTCAGTCGAATAGTTGATCAGTCTGCTCAAAAGTGATCTGTACCACTGGGCTGGATGTGTCAATCTGCTCGAGGACGAGAGACCTGGGTCACATCACGGCTGATTCGTCCGGTTCGTCAGGTGCTCGACCAGCGGCAGGCTCCGATACCCGATCGGGGTGGCCAGGGCGAGCATGGTCTCGGTGTGGTTCACGCCGTCGATGGCGTGCACCCGCTGGATGATCTCCAGGAGATCCTGCTGCGATTGCGCGGCGATGCGCACCAGCAGATCGGCGCGGCCGGTGGTGGCGTGCACCTCGAGGACGTGCGGGAACCCGCGCAGCGTCTCGATGATCGGATCCATCTTGTTCTGATCGAGTTCGATGCCGAGGAAGGCGTGCACCGCGAACCCGATGGCCTGCACATCGATATCGGGCGGATAGCCCCGCACGGCACCCGACGCCTCGAGCCGCTTCATCCGCGCCTGCACGGTATTGCGGGCGACCCCGAGTCGCTGCGCCAGCTCGAGAATCGGCGCCCGCGGGTCACGGGCCAGTTCGGCCAGCAAGGCGGCATCGAGCGCGTCGAACTTGATGGTCATGGGCGCATTCTGACACGCACCGAACCCGGGAACCGCACACCTGATCTCAGCCGTGCAGGGTCGGCCGGTAGACGAGTTCCTGGATGTCGCCGTCGAGCGTCCGGCTCTCGAGCAGTTCGAGGTCGAAATCGGCCGCACCCCGGAAGATCGGGTCGTCACCGGTCTGTCCGGTGATCACCGGGAACACCGTCACCTGGACGCGGTCGACGAGCCCCGCGGCCATCAGCGCCCGGTTCATCGACAGGCTGCCGTGGGAGCGCAACGGCACGGCGGACTTCTCCTTGAGCTCGGCGACCACGTCGACGGCGTTACCGCGGGCGATCGTCGCGTCCGGCCAGTCGAGCGGCCCCTCCAGCGTGCTCGACACCACCGTCGCCGGGAGATCGCGCATCCGGGTGACCCAGGGGTCACGCACCTCCGCCACGTCGCCCGAAGCCAGCATCTCCGCGAACGCCCGATAGGTCTTGGGCCCGAACACCATCCGCTGATCCACCTCGAACAGCGCCAGCCGGTGGCCGAGCAGCTCCGGCCCTTGCTTGCCCCAGTACCCACCCCAGTCGCCCCCGCTGACGCTGCCATAGCCGTCGAGGCTGGAAAAGACATCGAATGTGTACGTGGTCGCCATCGGATTCTCCTTGTCGTCTGCGGGATGTATCGATGCAGACGACGTCGCCCCGGAAAACTCATCGCGCGGCGCGCCGACCGGGGAGGCCCGGTGGTCGTCGCCTTCGGTGTATCCGGCCGCGCTTTCTCGCTGTCGCCCCTTACCTTGCTTGCGAAAAAGGCGCACAATTATTCCGTACACCGGCTTCACGTTTGCGCCCGGTGGGGAGTCGAATGCTTGCCGGGCAACATCTGGGCGGGCATCCTCCGTGATGGCAGCGTCCTCGTATCGGGTTGTGACGGCTGGATTCCGTCGGCATCGCGGCCAGAGCGTCACACCATGCTGAACGCCGGGCGCGGCGAAGGCTGCCTGTAGTGACGAGCCCCTTCGCCGGTTCGGCGTCACTACCAGTTAGGAAACGCCATGTCAGAGCAGAACAAGGCTTCAGCCAAGCGCATCTTCGACGCGTGGAACTCGCGAGACCTCGATGTCTTCGACGAGGTCATGGCCGACGGCTGCATCAACCACGATCCGCAGAACCCGTTCGCCGAGGTTCATGGCCCCGAAGGCCTCAGGCGGCTCGTGCAGATGTATCTCGCCGCTTTCTCGGATCAACGGTTCCTGATCAACGAACAGATCGCCGAAGGCGACTTCGTCACCACCCGATGGACGGGAACCGGAACCAATGACGGCGAGATGATGGGTATGCCCGCCACCGGCAAATCGGCAGTTGTTCAGGGAATTACGATCAATCGTTTCGAGGACGGCAAGATCATCGAGAGTTGGGCCTCCTGGGACACGCTCGGGATGATGCAGCAACTCGGCGTAGTCCCGGCGGCGCACTCCGCGACAACCTGACCCGTGACGTGGCAGACCGCACCCACGCAATGACGCACGGAGGGAGCTGAGGTCGATCTGATCGAGCGGATTCCCGGCGTCTGTACCGTCGATCCGGGAATACCGATCGGTGATGCCCGCGTTGAGGATCCTGGGTAAATCGTCGAAAAATCGTAGGAAGCAGGGGTGGACCCCGAAGATGACCAGGTCAGCGGTGGTATAGGCTTTGTCGGTCATGAAGTCGGCTTATTCGGGTCCGGTCAACGGTGCGCCCAAGACGGTCTACCTCGATCACGCGGCGACCACTCCGATGTTGCCCGCCGCCGTCGAGGCGATGACGGCTGCCCTCGGGGCGGTCGGCAACGCGTCCTCGCTGCACGGATCGGGGCGGGCGGCGCGGCGGTCGCTGGAAGAGGCGCGCGAGTCGATCGCCGCTGATCTGGGTGCGCGGCCGTCCGAAGTGATCTTCACTTCCGGGGGTACCGAGAGCGACAATCTCGCCGTCAAGGGGATCTTCTGGGGGCGCAGGGCGGCTGATCCGCGGCGCACCAGGATCGTCACCAGCTCGGTCGAGCATCACGCGGTGCTCGATGCCGTGGAGTGGTTGGAGAAGCACGAGGGCGCGCAGGTCAGCTGGCTGCCGGTCGACGCGGAGGGCGTCGTCTCGCCGCAGGTGCTGCGCGAGGTGCTCGCCGCGCATGCCGACGAGGTGGCGCTGGTCAGTGTGATGTGGGCCAACAACGAGGTCGGGACCATCGAGCCGATCACCGAATTGGCTGCTGTGGCACAGGAATTCGACATCCCGATGCACAGCGACGCCATCCAGGCAGTGACCCAGATTCCGGTCGACTTCGCCGCGAGCGGGCTGGCCGCGCTGAGCGTGGCCGGGCACAAGGTCGGCGGTCCGCACGGGATCGGCGTACTGCTGCTGGGCCGAAGTGTGCCGTGTGTGCCGCTGGTACACGGCGGCGGGCACGAACGCGACCTGCGCTCCGGTACCCCCGATGTGGCCGCGGCGATCGGGATGGCCGCCGCGCTGCGCGATGCCGTCACCGACCTGCCCGCGCGCGCTCAGCGGTTGCGGGCGTTGCGCGACGAGCTGATCGACGGTGTGCGGGCCGCGGTGCCGGATGCCGTGCTCAACGGGCCCGCGCAACGACTGCCCGGCAACGCTCACTTCACGTTCCCCGGCTGCGAGGGCGACTCGCTGCTCATGCTGCTCGACGCCGCCGGTGTCGAATGCTCCACCGGTTCGGCCTGCAACGCGGGCGTCGCCTCGCCCAGCCATGTGCTGATCGCGATGGGTGTGCAACCGTGGCAGGCGCGCAGTTCGCTGCGCTTCACGCTCGGTCACACGTCGACCGGAGCCGATGTCGAAACACTGTTGACCGTGCTGCCGCAGGTCATCGATCGGGCCAGGGCCGCAGGCCTGGCCGGCGCTAGAGGAGGTGCCTGATGAGAGTTCTCGCCGCGATGAGTGGTGGTGTCGATTCCGCGGTGGCCGCGGCGCGGGCCGTGGACGCCGGGCACGAGGTGGTCGGGGTGCATCTGGCGCTGTCGGCGAACCCGGGCACGCTGCGCACCGGGTCGCGTGGCTGCTGCTCGAAGGAAGACGCCGGAGACGCGCGTCGCGCCGCCGACGTGCTCGGAATCCCGTTCTACGTCTGGGATTTCGCCGATCGCTTCAAGGAAGACGTGATCGACGACTTCGTCGCCGCCTACGCCGCGGGGGAGACCCCGAACCCGTGCCTGCGCTGCAACGAGAAGATCAAGTTCTCCGCGCTGGCCGATCGCGCGCAGGCGCTGGGCTTCGACGCGGTGGTGACCGGGCATTACGCGCGGCTCGACGAGGGTGTGCTGCGTCGTGCTGTCGACGCGGACAAGGACCAGTCCTACGTGTTGGCGGTGCTCACCGCCGAGCAGCTCGCGCGGGCGATGTTCCCGGTCGGTGACACCCCCAAGCCTCGGATCCGCGAGGAAGCCGCCGAGCGTGGGCTGGCGGTGGCGAACAAGCCCGACAGCCACGACATCTGCTTCATCCCGTCCGGGGATACCCGCGCCTTCCTCGGTGCCAAGATCGGCATCCGGCCCGGTGCGCTGGTCGATTCCGACGGCACGGTGCTCGGTAGTCACGAGGGTGTGCACGGGTTCACCGTCGGTCAGCGCAAGGGCCTCGGCCTGAGCCACACCGCCGCCGACGGCAAGCCGCGGTATGTGACCGGGATCGATCCCGATTCGGGGACCGTGAAGGTCGGTTCGGTCGAGGATCTGCAGGTCGACATCGTCACCGCCGACCGCGCGATCTGGACGTCCGGCGTGCGCCCGACCTCGTCGATCGAGTGCGTCGTGCAGGTGCGCGCGCACGGCGGGACCGCGCCGGCCGTGGTCGAGCCCGAGGGCGACGGCTTCGTCGCCAGGTTGCGTGAGCCGCTCACCGGCGTCGCCAAGGGTCAGGCCATCGTGCTGTACCTGCCCGACGACGACGGCGGCGACACCGTGATCGGCAGCGGCACCATCAACGGCACCGACCGTGCCGCGGACGTCGAGTCCGGTTCGTCGGCGGCGTCAGCCTGATCGTGTCGTGGTGGGTGCGCCGGTAGTCGGCGCGCACGGCAGGATGACGGGTGACGGCCCGCGCCGTGGTGCGGCGCACGGTTCGTGGTGGTCGGCGCCGATCCGGTGTGGACCACCGACCCAGACGACACGAAAGGTGTTGAGCGCGTGACGTTGTGGCGTGGTAGTGAGCAGTCCGACGACCGATCCGCGGCGGAGCCGGTGGACTTGCTCGCCGGAGCGTTCGCCACCGGTCTCGGTTCCTGGCCGGGCACCGATCCACTCGAGGCGGCGACCACCATCATCGGTGAACTGCCGGAACTGCCCCACCTCGTCGAACTTCCCGATCGCGGGATCGGCGCCGACATGATCGGGCGCGCCTCCGCGCTCCTGGTCGATCTGCGGTTCGACGCGACCACCCGCGGTTACCGGCTCGCCGACCGCCCGGGTTCGGTCTCGCGCAAGGCCCGCGACTTCGTGCGCGTCGATCTCGACGCGATCGAGGAAGCCTGGGAGACAGCGGGTCTCGTCGGTTCCGGCCGGGTGATCAAGATCCAGTCGGTCGGGCCGCTCACCCTCGCCGCCGAGGTCGAACTGCCCGGCGGTCATCGCATCCTCACCGATCGCGGTGCGCTGCGCGACCTCACGGACTCGCTGGCCGAGGGCCTTGCCCTGCACGCCGCCGAGATCGGTAAACGACTCGGGGCGAAAGTGGTTGTGCAACTGGACGAACCGCAGTTGACAACGGTTCTCGACGGATCGCTGACCGGCCCGAGCGTGCTCAACACCGTCCGTGCGCTGCCCGGGCCGGAGGCGATCCACTTCCTCGACGTCGTGATCAACGCCCAACCGGGACCGGTCGTCCTGCACACCTGCGCAGCCCGCCCGGCCCTGCCCACCCTGCGCCGCACCGCGGCCGCCGCCCTGTCCTTCGACGCGTCGACCATCACCACCGCCGACTTCGACGACATCGGCGAAGCCGTGGACTCCGGCAAGAAGCTGGCCCTCGGACTCATCCCCACCGAACCGCCCACGAGCCCGCTCACCTGGCGCACCGCCGCCGAGCCCGCGGTCCGGCTCGTGGACGACCTCGGTTTCCCTCGTGCGGCCCTCACCCAGGTCCTGGTCACCCCCACCTGCGGTCTGGCGGGAGCTCCGCTCGCGTGGTCTCGCAAGGCCCTCGCGCTGGCCGCCGACGTCGCCCGCGCCTTCGCCGAGGACCCGGACTCGCTCACCATCGAGCGGCCGGAACAGTCGCGGTCGGGCCGCGGTCATCGGTGAGGTAGTTCCCGCCGATCTCCACGAAATCTCGTTCCCGCACGGCTGCGACGTGCGTGGATGTGTCGGTGTGCTCGACTAACCTCGGGTGGGTGAGTGACAGCGACAGCGCGGTTTCTGTGAGTGCCGAAGCCGCTACGCCCGAGCAGCGGGTGCAGTGGCAGCAGTTGGCCGACGAGGTGCGTGGGCATCAGTTCCGCTACTACCTGCGGGACGCGCCGATCATCACCGACGGCGAGTTCGACGCGTTGCTTCGCGAGTTGCAGGCTCTCGAGGACGCGCATCCGGATCTGCGGACCCCCGATTCGCCCACGCAGCTGGTCGGCGGCGGATTCGCGACCGAGTTCACCGCGGTCGACCATCTCGAGCGGATGCTGTCGCTGGACAACGTGTTCGACTACGACGAGCTGCGCACCTGGGCGAGCAGGGTCGAAGCCGAAACCGGGTCCGGGCTGCACTATCTGTGCGAAGTCAAGATCGATGGCGTCGCGTTGAACCTCGTGTACGAGAACGGCAAGCTGGTGCGCGGCGCGACTCGCGGTGACGGGCGCACCGGGGAGGACGTCACCCTCAACGCGCGCACCATCGAAGACATCCCCGCAGAGCTCACCCCCACCGAGGAATTCCCGATCCCGGAGCTCCTGGAAGTTCGCGGCGAGGTGTATTTCCGGCTCGAGGACTTCGAGACGTTGAACGCGCAGATCGTCGCCGAGGGCAAACCGCCCTACGCGAATCCGCGCAATACCGCCGCCGGTTCGCTGCGCCAGAAGAATCCCGCGATCACCGCCCAGCGTCGGCTGCGGATGATCTGCCACGGGTTCGGCCGTATCGAGGGTTACCGCCCGGCCTCCCAGCACGAGGCCTACCAGGTACTGGCTGCCTGGGGCCTGCCGGTCTCGGCCCACACCCGCCTGGTCGAGGGCATCGACGCGGTCATCGAGCGGGTCGCCTACTGGGGCGAACATCGCCACGACATCGAGCACGAGATCGACGGTCAGGTGATCAAGGTCGACGAGACGGCCCTGCAACGCCGCCTCGGCTCCACCTCACGTGCCCCACGCTGGGCCATCGCCTACAAATACCCGCCCGAAGAGGCCACCACCACGCTGCTCAACATCGAGGTCAACGTCGGCCGCACCGGTCGGGTCACCCCGTTCGCGGTGATGTCGCCGGTCTCGATCGCCGGCTCGACCGTGTCGATGGCGACCCTGCACAATGCCTCGGAAGTGAAGCGCAAGGGCGTGCTCATCGGCGATACCGTGACGATCCGCAAGGCCGGTGATGTGATTCCCGAGGTCCTCGGGCCCGTCGTCGACGCGCGCACCGGTACCGAACGCGAATTCGTCATGCCGACGCACTGCCCCGAGTGTGCCACCGAACTCGCCCCCGCCAAGGAGGGCGACGCCGACATCCGCTGCCCCAACCAGCGGCATTGCCCGGCCCAGCTGCGCGAACGCGTCTTCCACCTGGCCGGTCGCGGCGCCTTCGACATCGAGGCCCTCGGCTACGAAGCCGCCAACGCCCTGCTCACCTCGGGCGCGATCGCCGACGAAGGCGACCTGTTCGCCCTCGACGCGCAGGATCTGCTCGGCGTGCCGCTGTTCACCAAACAAGATGGTGCCCTCTCGGCCAACGGTGCCCGCCTGCTCGAGAACCTCGAAGCGGCCAAGGACACTCCGCTGTGGCGGGTGCTCGTCGCGCTGTCCATCCGCCATGTCGGTCCGACCGCGGCCCGCGCGCTGGCCGCCGAGTTCGCGGACCTCGCGCGCATCGAATCCGCGACCGGAGAAGAACTGTCAGCCACCGACGGTGTCGGCCCCACCATCGCCGCGGCGGTCGTGGAATGGTTCACCGTCGACTGGCATCGTGCGATCGTCGACAAGTGGCGTGCGGCCGGGGTGCGGATGGAAGACGAGCGCGACGAATCCATCGAACGCAACCTCGACGGTCTGTCGATCGTCGTCACCGGATCCCTGCAGACCTTCAGCCGCGACGGCGCGAAGGAGGCGATCCTCGTTCGCGGCGGCAAGGCGGCGGGCTCGGTGTCGAAGAAGACCGCGTTCGTGGTGATCGGCGAGGCGCCCGGTTCGAAGGCGGCCAAGGCGGAAGAACTCGGCGTCCAGATCCTCGACGAAGACGGCTTCCGGCGGCTCCTGGAGGGTGGCCCCGACGCGGTCAGGGTCGCACCGGACGAGGATCCGGTCGTGGCGGACTAGCCGAGTCCGAACACCCCGGCGTCAGTTCGGGGTGACGGTGACCGTGTTGCCGATCTGGGTCTTCATGTCGAACGACGCGCACTGCCCGTTGCTGAGCTCCTGGGTACGCAGCGGCCGCTTCTTGATGTTGGTCTGGATCTCCACCGTCACATCGGTGCTCGTCATCGAGCACACCTTCGACACCGGAGCGTCGGTGTAGGACACCGACCCCGCACCCTGACACGAGTTGGTCGAGTTCCCCAGGAACACCCGCGCGGTTCCCGCCGGGCACGGATCGGCCAGCGCGCTGGGCGCACTCACCAGCGCCGCGGGCACGAGCGCTCCCGCGGTCACCGCGGCAACGACAACTCCGCGAACCATCACCCGAACCGCCACTGTTCCGCCTCTCCGTGAATTTCAGCCAGACTACGGGACAGGGAGGCTTTGTCGCGCGGCAAGCTATGAAGTGGTAGTCGCATTTGCCCGTGCCCGGTGAGTTACCCATGTCCTGACGAGATCAGGCGGGAGTCGGTGGCGCTGCGAGGCGAACGGGCACTGGTCATCGCGCACGGTCGGCTTGCGATTCGGCCAAGAACGCTGGAGCCGTGGACCAGCCTGTTGTGTCGGCGGACACCCCACGTCCCTTAGTCTTGCCAAGAATCTCGGAGAGGCGGACCCTTGCTGCGCAGTTTTCAGGTGACCAATCATGGATCGCTGGCGGAGGCTCAGCAGTTGCGGCTGACCAAGGGGGCCGGCGGGCCGTTGGCGGTGCCGGTGACCGCGGTGCACGGGGTGGCGGCGGCCGGGAAGACGAGCGTGATCGACGCGATCGGGCAGATGCGGGACGCGGTCCTGAATTCCGTGAGCGGATGGGATCCCTACGCGGGCCCGGTGCGGCGACCGCATCTCGGGTTCGCCGAGCGGCCGACGGAATTCGTGGCCGGATTCGTCGCCGAGGGCGTGCCCTATACCTACGGGTTCCGGCTCGACAACGCCGACGTGGTCGCGGAGTGGCTCTACACCCATCCTCGGTCGCGCAAGCGGATCGTGTTCGAACGCCGGGGTGACGAGGTGAAGATCGGGCCGATGTTCGAAGCGGCCCGGTACGGGGTGGCGGCGCTGGTGCCGTTGCTGCGGCCGAACGCGCTGCTGCTGAGTTTGGCGGGGCAGATGTACGCCGAGGCGCTCGTGCCCGCGTACCGGTGGTTCGCGGCGAATCTGACTGTGCAGCAAGGCGATGTCGACACCGACACCGACGCGCTCGCGCACGACCTCGGCAGCCATATCTCCCGCTCGCCCGACAACGCGGCGCGTCTGCTGATGCTGCTGCGCACCGCCGATCTCGGGATCGAGGATCTGCTCGTCGCCGAACACGATCCGATGTACGCGGACTACCTGCGCGATCTGGACGCCGAGATCGGCGCGCTGGCAGGCCATCTCGACCACCCCGAGCAGATTCTCGTGGATCGCGAACTGAGCACCCTTCGCGCGGCACGTGACGCGCTGTACCGGCGCATGGTCGACCGCCGCGGCGCGGGGCTGAGCCTGGTGCACGAGGGCATCGACGTCCCGTTCGAACTGGCCGACGAATCCACCGCCACCCGTTCGCTGCTGCGCGTACTGCCCGCCATGCTGGAAGCGCTCGATACCGGCCAGGTGCTCGCGGTCGACGATCTCGGAGTCGGCCTGCCGGTGGAGGAGACCGACCGCCTCGTCCAGTTGTTCCAGAACCCGGAGACCAATTCCCGTGGCGCACAACTGATCTACACCACCGCCGATCGAGCGCTGATCGACCGCGGCAACGGCCGCTCCCAGCGCACCCGCACGGCGGTGTGGCAGGTGCGCCGCGCGCTGGGGGTCAGCGAACTCACGCCGCTGTGAGCGGGGCATAGCATGGGCGCATGCTCGAAGTGGTGATGGCGGTAGCGCTGGTGACGATGCTGGTGGTGACGATCGCGGCCGTCGTCTCCGGGCGGACCGGCCGGGGCAGGGCGAACCTCGAACACGGGTCGCTCTACGTGACCGGTGTCAGCCCGCTGCCCGCGATGACCGGTGAGCACTACGTGACGATCACCGGCACCGTCACCGGCCCGTCGATCACCGGCAAGGTCGTCTACCGCCGCTTCGCCTGGGACGCCGCACACTGGCCCGCGCCCGGCGACCACCTCGCCGTGGCCTACCCGCCGCACAATCCCGACGACTGGCACACCGAGCACCCCGGCTTGCGCCCCTACCTCGGCTCCTGAGCGACCTCACCGTCCTCGCCGGGCATGGGTGAGTCGGAGCTCACAAGCGTCCGGATGGGACCATTCGGGGATGCACGGTACCGACGACCAGACCACCGGACTTCTGATCCGGCCCGCCCACCCCGACGAATACGACGCGGTCGCCGCGCTGACCGTCGAGGTGTACGTGGGCGACGGCTATGTCGCCGACGGGGACGACTACGTGCGCGAACTCGCCGACGTGCCGCATCGGGCCGCCGAGGCCGAGGTCCTCGTGGCCGTGCACGACGGGGAGGTCGTCGGCTCGCTCACGGTCGCGAAGCCCGGCACGCCCTACGCGGAGATCGCTCAGCCCGGCGAACTCGAGTTCCGGATGCTCGCGGTGTCGAAGCGGGCCCGCGGACTCGGCGTCGGCACCGCACTGGTACGCGCCGTCGTCGACGAGGCGCGATCAGGCGGTTTCGACGCGGTCGCGCTCACCACGATGTTCTCGATGGTCGACGCGCACCGGCTGTACGAGCGGCTCGGCTTTGTCGGTGTCCCCGAACGTGATTGGGCCACCCACGACGGACTGCAACTGTTCGTGATGCGGCTCGCGCTGCGCTGACCCGATCAGTTCAGCACGGTGGCGACGATGCCGGCGAGGTAGCCGAGCCGCGCCACTTCCGACGGGCGGAAGTCGGGCCCACCGGGGCGACCGAGGAGCAGTGCCCGGCCGGTGTTGCCCAGCGGTGCGGCGGCGAGCTTGGTGTCCATGTCGCGCCAGATCTCCGGCACCCATTCGGCCTCACCGTCGAGCCACATCGGCTTCTCGATGGGCATCCACGGGGCCGAACCCGCTTGTGTCTCAGGGGCGCTCGGGCTGCCGACGATGCGGTAGGCGCCTGCCGGGCCGAGGCCGATGATCGTGGACCAGCCGACGCGCAGCACCCGCGGGCAGCCGTCGACGAGCACCTGGAGCCGGTCGTCGCGAGCGCTGGCGACCTGGTCGATCAGCTCGAGCTCGCGGTGGGTGTCGAGCACGCCGGAGTACGGGCGGATGGAGTCGACGCTCACATCGCGCACCGATTCCGCGGCGGTGATGAGGGTGTCGGGAAGTGCGCCCGTGGGGACTTCGACGACGAGATCGTCGATCGCGAAGCCGGCGCCGCGTTCCACGACATCGAGCGAGAGAATGTCCGCGCCGACCCCGCCGAGGGCGAGTGCGAGGGAGCCGAGGCTTCCCGGTCGATCCGGAAGTTGCACGCGGAGCAGGTATGACACGTGCGTTCCTTTCCATAACGGCCGGGGTTGTTCGAGACGAATACCCGGTGAAGCAATACTTACACCCCTGAACGCGGGTTCTCGACCCGAAGTATGACCCCATCGGCGCGACATGCGCGAACTTTCGTGTGCGGCGGGTGCGTCCGAGCTGCGGGGACGGGCGCGTAAAAACCTCTGGGCCCCGCCAATTAGGCTGTACCGAATACTGCCCACCGAAGCCGAAAGGGGTCCCGCGGTGCCCGCAATCTCCCGCGACGAGGTCGCTCACCTCGCCCGGCTGTCCCGGCTGGCGTTGACCGACGCCGAACTCGACCAGTTCGCCGGTCAGCTGGATTCGATCCTCAGCCACGTGCAGACCATCACCGAGGTCGCCGCCGACGTCCCCGCCACCGCGTCGCCGAATCCGACGACCAATGTGACCAGGCCCGATGTGGTCACGCCCGGCCTCACCCCCGAGCAGGCGCTGGACCAGGCGCCCGCCGTGGAAGAACAGCGTTTCCTGGTCCCGCAGATCCTGGGAGAGGGCGAATGACGGAGTTGACGCAGCTGTCGGCTGCGGAGCTGGCGAGCAAGATCCACGGCGGCGAGGTGTCCTCCACCGAGGTCACCCAGGCGCACCTGGATCGCATCGGCAAGGTAGACGGTGAGCTCAACGCCTTCCTGCACGTGGCGGGCGACGAAGCCCTCGCCGCGGCCGCCGTGGTCGACGCCGCGCTCGCCGCGGGCGAAACGCCCGCCTCGTCGCTGGCGGGAGTTCCGTTGGCGCTCAAGGACGTTTTCACCACCACCGACATGCCGACCACCTGTGCCTCGAAGATCCTCGAGGGCTGGATGTCGCCGTACGACGCGACGGTCACCGCCCGGCTGCGGGCCGCGGGCATCCCGATTCTCGGCAAGACCAACATGGACGAGTTCGCGATGGGCTCCTCCACCGAGAACTCCGCCTACGGTCCCACCCGCAACCCGTGGGACACCACCCGCATCCCTGGTGGTTCCGGTGGCGGTTCGGCGGCGGCCCTGGCCTCGTTCCAGGCGCCGCTGGCGATCGGTACCGACACCGGTGGCTCGATTCGTCAGCCCGCCGCGGTCACCGCGACGGTCGGGGTGAAGCCTACCTACGGCACCGTCTCGCGCTACGGCCTGATCGCGTGCGCGTCGTCGCTGGATCAGGGTGGTCCGTGTGGTCGCACCGTGCTCGACACCGCGCTGCTGCACGAGGTGATCGCCGGGCACGATCCGCGCGACTCCACCTCACGCAATGTTCCGGTGGCGCCGGTGGTGGCCGCCGCCAAGCAGGGCGCCAACGGTGATCTGACGGGCGTGCGCGTCGGCGTGGTGCGCGAATTGCATTCCGACAGTTACCAATCCGGCGTCATTGCCTCCTTCGACGCCGCCGTCGCGGTGCTGAAGGAACTGGGCGCCGAGGTGGTCGAGGTGTCGTGCCCCAGCTTCGAGTACGCGCTGTCGTCGTACTACCTGGTGATGCCGTCGGAGGTGTCGTCGAACCTGGCGCGCTTCGACGCCATGCGCTACGGCCTGCGCGTCGGTGACGACGGCAGCCACAGCGCCGACCAGGTGATGTCGCTGACCCGTGAGGCCGGTTTCGGCCCGGAGGTCAAGCGCCGCATCATGATCGGCACCTACGCGCTGTCGGCGGGCTACTACGACGCCTACTACGGCCAGGCGCTCAAGGTCCGCACGATGATCGCGCGCGACTTCGACGCCGCCTACGAGCAGGTCGACGTGCTCGTCTCGCCGACCAGCCCGTTCACGCCGTGGAAGCTGGGCGAGAAGGTCGACGACCCGCTGGCCATGTACCTGTCGGACCTGTGCACCCTGCCGACCAACCTGGCGGGTCACCCCGGCATGTCGGTGCCGTCGGGTCTGTCGGCCGACGACAACCTGCCGGTGGGTCTGCAGATCATGGCCCCCGCGCTGGCCGACGACCGCCTGTACCGGGTGGGCGCGGCCTACGAGGTGGCTCGTGGCGCGCTGCCGACCCCGAGCGCGGTCTGAGAAATTCCCCGAGCGGGGCGCGCTGGTTCGAAAGAGCCGGGCGCGCCCCGTTTTTGGTGAGTCGCGGCCGGGGGTTGCCGTGCAGGCGGCCGCCTCGGTGTGGGCCTGGCGGTACCCGAACGAGTGCGCTCAGGCCACCGCGCGCTTGCCGACGCCCGCTGTCATCGCGGTGAAGCCGGCTCGCAGATCCTTGCCGAGCGCCAACTTCACCACGGGGCTGAACCAGCCGGCCAGGGTGAACCGGGACTCGTAGCGGCACCGGTCGGGGCCGAGGGGGACGACGGTGTGCGAGCGCAGGCTGTGCAGCGCGCCCAGCGGCACCGGCTTCATGGTGTAGCTGAACTCGACGCCCGGGGTGTGGCTGCGGATCCATTCCCGCTGTGGACGGCGGTTGCTGCCCAGCTGGACCCGCATGTCGATGGTCGAGCCCGGTTCCAGCGTGCTCGACGCCTCGTAGCAGAAGGTGTTCCACTCGCCGTAGCGCTCGAAATCTGTGAGCACCTCCCACACCTTCGCGGCGGGGGCGTCGATCTCGATCGTTTCGTCGATGACTAGAGACATGTGTGAAAACTAGGACATGTTCTAGTTTTCGGCAACCGCATCAGACGAAGCGCCGGCGGAACTTGCGCAGCGCGTCGATGATCACGGCCGAAGCCGCCGTCACCGCGAACAAGCCGAGAACGGTGCGGGCGAGCGGCCAGAGGTTGGGCCGGTCAGCCGGGTCGGTCTGGGCGAAGACGTTCTCGACCACCGGTGCGCCGTACTCCTGACGTCGCGAGTTCACGTCCACGGCGGTGAAGGCGATATCGGCCATCACGCCGCAGCGAGCACGGGAGAACTCGTCGTCGCGCTGCTGACACGAGGCGTGGATACGCCGGTTCAGCGCCGCGTCCACCGAGCGGCGCGCCCACCCGCCGAGGGGTTCGTCGACCCGCTCGGCATAGCGCAGCACGTCGTAGCCCAGGTCGTGCGCCTTACACGCCGACTCGAACTCGGCGGGCAGCGTCACCGGTGAGGAGCAGCCGCCGTTCGGGTTCACCAGCAAGCCGTCCAGCTGGACGGGGTCGTAACCGAACTTGTAGCCGAAATCGCGGGGGATGAGCGAGGTGGCGTCCGGGCTGTCGTCGATGAGCGCGCGCACCGCGGCGGCGGCCGCGACGTTCTCGCTGCCGGTCGGGGTCGTACCGCCCATGGCGCCCGGTGCCGACATGACCACGGCGGCGGCCATGGCCAGCCCGGCCGTGCACAGCGCGACACCGCTACGACGGCGGTGCTGCGCGGAATCGGGGGACGGCGCGGAGGCGGCGGAATCTGCGGTACGGGCCCGAGCGGCGGCGGGTACCGGGCGAAGCGGGGTGTTCATGGCCTCCGACGGTAAGGAGCGGGTCACGCGGCGGGCATCCCGCTACGGACTTGTTTATCGGGGCGCGCGGGTGGCAGGCCCGGCGCCGGGGTCACACCAGGGTAGGGGGTCGTATTCGGTTCGTGGGTATGAGGTCCGCTGACCGGACGGTTCGTAGGCTCACTGTCATGACCGCACCACTGCGCCCCGCCGCGCGAGGAATACCCGCGCGCACCTGGTTCGACTTCGCAACGGTGCTGGTCGCGCTGATTTTGTACAGCATCGCGTGGCCGACGTTGTTCGTCACCCACGAGGTCTCGCCGGTCACCGCGCCGCTGCTGTCGGCGCTGGCGGCCTTCCCCATCCTGTTCGTGCGGGTCAACCCGGCGATGGGGTGGGCGATCTCCGCCGGGGCCGCGCTGCTGTTCTCGATCGGCATGCAGCCGGGCGCCGACAACGATCTGCCCTTCCAGGTGGTGCACATCATCGTGCTGTTCGTGCTGTTGTTCGCGGTGGCGTTGCGGGCCGCGGTGCCGATCGTGGTCGTCGCCTGGGCGGCCACCTCGATGCTGTTCGCCACGACGATGCCCGGCTCGGACACCGGTCCGCTGTGGGGCTGGGCGATGGGGTTCGGCGCGCTGGCGCTGTTCGGCTATCTCGTGCGGATCCTGCTGGCCTCGCGGCGCAAGCTCGAGCGGCAGGAAGAGGTGACCGAGCTCGAGCGCGCGCGTCGGGCGATCCTCGAGGAGAAGGCGCGCATCGCCCGTGACCTGCACGATGTGGTCGCCCATCACATGTCCATGGTGGTGGTGCAGGCGCAGACCGCGCCGTACCGGATCACCGACCTCGACCCCGCCTCACGCGCCGAGTTCGAGTCGATCGGCGCCACCGCCCGCACCGCGCTCAACGAGATCCGCGGCCTGCTCGGGGTGTTGCGCAGTGATGGCCAGCTGCCCGAACACGCGCCGCAGCCGCGCGCCTCGGACGTGCCCGCCCTCTGCGCGTCGGCCCTGCGCGCGGGTCTGCCCGTCGACTGGACGGTGACCGGGGATCTGGAATCGGTGCCGGAGACGACCGGGCTCGTCGTCTATCGGGTGGTGCAGGAGTCGATGGCCAACTGCGCGCGGCACGCACCGGGTGCCGCGGTGCACGTCGCGGTGGCGGTGGGCCCCGGCGAGGTGAGCGTAACCGTGCACAACGCGGCGACCGCCACGGTGCCCCAGCCCGGTGCGGGCGGTGGGCACGGCATCGAGGGCATGCGCACCCGCGTTGTCGCGGTCGGCGGTGAGCTCCACGCGGCGCCCACGCTCAGCGGCGGATTCGAGGTCTCGGTGACACTGCCCACCCACTAGGGTGGTCGGGTGGCTATTACCGTTTTGATCGCCGACGACCAGGCGATGGTGCGCCAGGGTTTCGGCGCCCTGCTGGGTGCGCAGACCGATATCAGCGTCGTCGGCGACGCACCCGACGGGAAGGTGGCGGTGGCCGAAGCCAAGCGGCTGCGTCCCGACGTGGTGCTGATGGATGTGCGGATGCCGGAGATGAACGGCCTCGATGCCGCCCGCGCGATCCTCACCGCGAATCTCGACCCGCCGGTGCGGGTGCTCATGCTCACCACCTTCGACATCGACGACTACGTCTACGAGGCGCTGAGCATCGGCGCGAGCGGGTTCCTGCTCAAGGACGCGCCCGCCGAGGAATTGGTGCGCGCGGTGCGGGTGGTGGCCGACGGTGAGGCGCTGCTCGCGCCGACGATCACCCGCAGGCTCATCGCCGACGTCACCCGCAGGCGCAATACCGTGCGTACCGCCCCCGCGCCAGCGCTCGGCACCCTCACCCCGCGCGAACGCGAGGTCCTCGAACTGGTGGCCAAGGGGTTGTCGAACACCGAGATCGCCGCGGCACTGTTCGTGGCCGAGCAGACCGTGAAAACCCATGTCTCCAAGGTCTTCTCGAAGCTCGGGCTGCGCGACCGCGCCCAGGCGGTGGTCCTGGCGTATGAATCCGGCCTGGTCGTTCCCGGCTGAGCCGGTACGCTCAGCGCGGGCAGACGCCGCCGCGCAAGTTCGGAAGGTGCCGGGCCAGCAGCAGCGCCATCCGGTCGAGCAGCGCGGTGGTGTCGTCGAACGAACCCGAATCGGCTTGTGCCGCAAGGGCTACCGCGAGCTGACCGCTGCCCACGGGCACCAGTCCGAACTGACGCACGGTGTAGACCCCGGTGACATCGTCGGGACCCCAGCCACCCTTGAACTCGGTATCGTCCAGCAAGCCGAGACCCCACCCCTGATCCTCGGTGATCTCACCCATCAGCGAGGTGACGACCTCGGCCTGCGGCAGGCACGGCAGCCGCGACGCGAACCGCACCTGGTTGGCCAGCGACCATTCGGTGCCGCCGAAGGAGGTGCCGTCGAGTTCGGTGCGGGTGCCCGACTTGCCGGTGGCCGCGTCGCCCGCCTCGTCGAGGATCTGCTGCACGGCGTCGGCGGCTTCCGGTGCGTCACCGAGGGATTCCCACAGGCCTTCGGCGGCGTCGTTGTCCGACACCGTGATCGCGGCCTCCACCATCTCGAAGATCGACTGGTCGGAGTCGTGGCGCAACGCGGCGACCGCGAGCGGGATCTTGATCGTGGACCAGGCGATGCCGGTGGTCCAGTCGCCGTAGATCGTCATCCGGCCGCCGCCGACCGGCATCAAGGCCATGCCGACCTGGCCCGGCAGCTTCGACTGCAAGAGGGTGAACTCCGCGGCCAGCGAATCGGGCAGCCCGATGGACAGGCCGGGATGCCAGGCGTCTTCGCTGTTGACGGTGACCGTGGGCGCGCTCACCGCCGTCGGGGTGCCCGGCGTGGCACACGAGGTGGACAGTGCGGCAGATGCCAGCACCCCACAGAGCAGCAGCCTGCGACAGGCAGCCGCCGTTCCGGTCGACTTCACCACCGAATCCTCCCCACCACCCATTGCGCGTGCTCCGGCGGTGCAAACTTCTCGTCGAACGCGTCCGGTCACACCCGGACGACTGTTAGCAAGTTTCACCGATTTTCGGCGAGAATTCGAATGAACGTGGTCACACGGTCGGAAGGGGGTCGTAGTGCACGACATCGGTGAGGTGTTCGCGGGGTTCACCATCGAGGCGATGCTGGGCCAGGGCGGCATGGGCACGGTGTATCTGGCCCGGCATCCGCGCCTGGACCGGCTCACCGCGCTCAAGCTGCTCAACCGGGATCTGTTCGCCGACGAGCGCGTTCGCGCGCGGTTCGAACGGGAGGCCGATCTCGCCGCCGGGCTCGACCATCCCGGCATCGTCACCGTCTTCGACCGGGGGACCGAGGGCGAACAACTCTGGATCAGCATGCAGTACGTCGACGGGATCGACGCCGCGACGGTCGACCCGATGGCGCTGCCGCCCGAGCGGGCCGTGCAGATCATCGAAGGGGTCGCCGACGCGCTGGACTACGCGCACGGCAGGGGAGTGCTGCACCGAGATGTGAAGCCCGCCAACATCTTGCTGGCCCGCTCCACCGGCGGCCAGGGCGAGCGGGTCTTCCTCACCGACTTCGGTATCGCCCGTCTCCGCGCCGACTCCACCCACCTCACCCAGCAGGGAATGTTCACCGCGACACTGGCTTACGCGTCGCCGGAGCAGATGACCGGCGCCGAACTCGACCATCGCTCCGACCAGTACTCGCTGGCGTGTTCGCTGTACTGGTTGTTCACCGGACTGGCGCCCTTCGACTCCGCCGATCCGAACGAGATCATCCGCGGCACCCTCTACGCCGCGCCCCCGCCCCTGGCGCTGCGTCGCGCGGGTCTGCCGCCGATCATGGACGCCGTCCTCGCCGCCGCGATGGCGAAACATCCTGCGGCACGGTTCGATTCCTGCGCGGCGTTCGCCAAGGCGGCCCGCCAGGCGCTGACCTCCAAGACCCCACCGGTCCTGCCACGCCCGCCCGCGAACCCGATGCCGGGTTACTACCCGCCCGCCCCGCAGCAAGGACCTGCCGCGCCTTACGCGCCGCCCGGTATGGCACAGCCCGGGTACCCGGGTCCCCCCGGACAACCTGCGCCACAACCTCATTGGCAACCGCCCTCGCGGCCTTTCGGAGCTGTCCCGCCGGTCGCCCCGCGCCCGGCCGCGCCCAGCGGTGCGGTGCCGCCCGGCGAAGTACCTCCGGTGGTCCAGCGTCCGGCCGCGAGTCCCGCTGCCGGACAGCCGAATGCGCGCCGATCCGCGCCCGCTGCGCCTGGTGCGGCGCCCATGGCTGCCGCTGCGCCTGCGGTCGCGGCCTCGGCTGCCGTGCCGCCATCCGCGGGCGTGCAGCCCCCCGCGCCGGGCGTCGCCGAAGCTGGGGCCGCGCCCGTGGGCGATGCCGGAATATCTGCCAGCCCAGTGTCTCTCGACAAGCCGTCATCCACGGCGGCTCGATCGGATAGCGAAGCAGCGACCGGCGGTGCGGAGTCCGGCGAGGTATCGGCCACTGCGGCAACCGATGTCGTATCGATGCGCGACGCGGGCGAGCTGGATGCCGCGAACGCGGCGGCCCTGACCGAGGTGACGTCGATCGCTGGGGCCTCGAACACGGCCCCAGCCGGGCCTGTGGCGCGGGAGGGGGCCGCAGGGCAGTCCAGCCAGCCGGGACAGCCTGGCAGCGCAGCACAGAGCAATGCGAGTCAACCGGGCAATGCGGGTCAGCTGAGCAATGCGGGTCAGCCGAGTAGCGCGGGTCAGCCGAGTAGCGCGGGTCAGCCGAGTAGCGCGGGTCAGCTGAGCAATGCGGGTCAGCTGAGCAATGCGGGTCAGCCGAGTAGCGCGGGTCAGCCGAGTAGCGCGGGTCAGCCGAGCAATGCGGGTCAGCCGAGCAATGCGGGTCAGCCGAGCATTGCCGGTCAGCCGAGCATTGCGGGTCAGCCGGGCAGCCCAGGCCAGCCTGGTGGCGCGGGGCAGCCGGGTGGCGCGGGGCCTCAGGTAGACGCGGGCCAGTCGGCGGCGGCGGGGCAGTCGGGTGGCCCGGTCATGCCGGGTGGTGCGGGGCAGCAGCACGGGCCCCCGCGGCCCGGGCCGCGGGGGCCCTGGATGGTGCCGCATCGGGGGTATTGGCCGGTGCCTCGACGGGTGTCGGGAATGCAGCGGTTCGGGTGGGTTGTGTTGGTGGCACTGGTTCTGGTGCTGGTCGCGTTGGTTGTCGCGTTGGTCGTGGTGGTGTTGCCGGGGGACGACGACGGTCTCGACGTGGAAGACGGTGCGAGCGGGCCGTCGAATTCGGTGGCCGAGGTGGCGGATTCGTTCGCGGAGAGTCGGCGGGTTTTCCCGACCTTGGTTCCGCAGGGGCAGATGAGTGACGGTGTGGGGTATCGGGGGGCGCGGTGCGTGGGGGTGCGCAATGTCAGCGAGCTGGCGTGGAAAGAGCCTGCGTTGCAGTGGACTCCGATCACGACCGGGTGGCAGTGCGAGCGGCTCGACAATCAGGCGGGTGCGGTGAGCTACCTGGTGCTCGAATACGCGAACGCGAGCCAGGCGCGGTCGGTGCTGGAGGCGCTGCCCGCGACCGTCCGCTACGCGGGGAACAAGGACGAAGTGCCGTTCTCGCTGCAGCGGT
Organism: Nocardia sp. NPDC056952; assembly: GCF_042674185.1. NCBI lineage: Bacteria > Bacillati > Actinomycetota > Actinomycetes > Mycobacteriales > Nocardiaceae > Nocardia > Nocardia sp. NPDC056952. The sequence continues at coordinate 478,838 of NZ_JBHURA010000005.1, forward strand.
GGGTGGTTCCGGATCCGGCGAGCATCCGCATCCAGACCGCGCACCAGGTGTTGAGCTTCCCCGGCGACTCCGCCCGCGCGAATTACCTTGTGGTGGTGAGTCGCCGGGGAAGCAGCGGTACCGGTGGGGCCACCCGCCCTTCCGCGCAGGACGAGGTCATCGCGTGGTGGGACGAAGTTCCGCTCTGAGCGATGACGGGGCCGATCTCGGGGCGATCGACCTGCGATACCGAGGTGGCGGTGTCAGGGAAGGCGTCGCCGCCGCGGCGCCGGGCTGAGATGCCGGGCACCGCGGCGACCGAGGTCAGTCCACGGCCAGCGCGGCCACGATCGGCATCCGCGCCGCGCGCAGGGCGGGCGGGATCGAGCCCAGCAGGGCCAGGCCCAGCGCGACCGCACCGTAGACCGCGATCAGCGGGCTCGGCCGGTAGACGATGTCGATGGTCATCGCGTGCCCGATCGCCACCGTGGCCAGATACTGCACCGCGACGCCGACGAGGAGACCGATGGCCGCGCCGATGAATCCGATGCCCGCGGCTTCGGCGAGCACCGAGCGCAGGAGGAACTTGCGGTTGGTGCCCATGGCGCGCAGCACCCCCAGCTCCCTGCGTCGCTCCAGGACCGACAGCATCAGGGTGTTCAGCAACGCCACCGTCGCCACCAGGACGACGATCCACAGGATCATGTTGCTCATCGCCGCACCCTGCTGGACGCTCGAGGAGATCGCGTCGACCATGTCGGCGCCGGTGTCGACATGGATTTCCCGGGGAACCACCGCGCGGACCGCGGCCTGCACCGCATCGGGGTCGGCACCGGGCGAGTAGTGGATCGACAGGATCGTCTCGCCGGGTCGCTGATACCACTCCCGCATCTGGTCGAGGTTCATCATCACCACACCGGAGACGGCGGTGAAGTACGGGATCACCTGCAGCACAGCTGTTTTGCGCTCACCGGACGGGGTGGGCATGGTGATCTCGTCGCCGACGGTCAGCGAGAGCGACCGCGCCACATCACGGGTGATGACCACACCTTCGCGCCGCTCCATCCGGTCGATCACCGCCCGATCGACCGCGCCGAGACGGGTATCGGCGGTACTCGGCGGATAGCCCTGCAACATCACCCGACCGCTGCCGATGGTCGCGAAGGCCATCTGGGCGGGGCTCACCCGTTCCACGCCGGGGACGTTCGCGACCCGTGCGGCCAGCCCGTCGGGCAGCACCGGCCCGGTCGGGAACTGCTCGACGGGGCTCGGACTCACGTAAAGATCGGTGTCGCCCAGACTTTGGAACGAATCGGTCGCCGACTTCACCATGTTGCCCGACGCGCCACCGAGCGCGACCACCGCCGCGACGCCGATCATCACCGTCATCGCGGTGGCCCAGACCCGGCGCGGCGCGCGTTCCAGCGTTGTCGCCCCGAGCGCGCCCGGCGCACCGAACCAGCGGGCGATCGCCGCGGATCCACGCACGATCGGACCGGTGGCGGCGAAACACAGGAACACCGTCGCGGTGAACGACGTGGTGATCGCGGCCAGCGACAGTCGCCCGAGGTCGACGAACGCGATGGCCACCGCCGCCGCACCGAGAAGCACACCCGCGGCCAGGGCGACCCAGCGCAACACCGAGTTGGTCGCCGCGGCATCGCTGGCCTCCACCGGCGCCAACGCCTCGACCGGGGCGACCTTGTACACCTGTCTGGCCGCGATCGACGCCGCCAGCACCGTCGCCACCACACACGCGGCGATCGCGACGGGGATCGCGTAGTTCGGCACCTGGAATTCGGTGCGCGCCTCGACCGATTGCACGATCGCGGCGGGCAGCCTGTCGATCGCGAACCGCCCCATCAGCGCACCGATTCCCGCGCCGATCGCCCCGCCGATCAGCCCGAGCATCGCGGCCTCGACGAGCAGATCACGCACCATCGGGGCCCGCTTGCCGCCGATCGCCCGCAACAGCGACAGCGTCGGCCTGCGTTGCGCCACCGCCATACTCATCGCGTTGTAGATCAAGAAGGCCGACACGATCAGCGCCGCCGCCGACGACATCAGCGTGGAGTACCGCATGATCTGGATCGCGCCGCCGGCCTGCGCGGTGCGCAGACTCGGCTCGGCCACCACCGCCCGGCCGTCCACCGCTTCGGTGAGGGCGGTGCGCAGCGCGGCCACATCGGTGCCGGGCTTCACCACGATCTGCACCGAATCGAGCTTGCCGACCCGGTCGGTGAGGAATTGGATCAGCGGCAGCGGACCCGCCACCACGTGTCCGCTGTTGAGCCGGTCGGTCGCCTCGGAGTCGAGGACCGCGGCCACCTTCGCCGTGCCCGCCCCGATCGGTACGGGGTCGCCCTCGCGCAGACCCATGGCGGCGCCGACCAGCACGCCGCGCTCGGTGCTGAGCAGCTTGGTGGTGTACTGCGACATCGGCCCGGCCAGATCGCTGCCGAGCGCGCCGATATTCTGATCCGCGCCGATCAGCAGTGCCCGGTCGGGGCCGGCGCCGAGCGTGCCGCGCAGCATCGGCACCGCCGTCGCCACTCCGGGTGTCGCGGCGATCTGGGGTAGCAGTGACTGTTCGAAGCCCGCGTCGGTGATACCGGTGATCTCGAGTTCGGCGGTGCCCGCCAGACCCTTGGTGAGCTTGTCGACCGACCCGGTGACCGACCCGGAGATGCTCAGCACCGCGACGATCAGCGCGGCCGAGACTCCCATCACGGCTCCCGACATCAGGGTGCGGCCGGGATGGCGGAGCAGTTCACCGAAGTTGAACAGCCGCAATCGATCGATGGCGGCGGCGATCATGCGTCGACCCGCGATGCGACGCGCTCGTCCGCGCCGATCTGACCGTCGCGCAAGGTGATCACCCGGTCGCAGTAGTCGACGGAGCTCATGTCGTGAGTCACCATCACCACCGAGTTGCCCTGCGCCGTGATGTCGCCCAGCAGCGCGAGGATCGCGGCGCCGGTCTTGGAATCGAGGTTTCCGGTCGGTTCGTCGGCCAGGATCAGCGGCGGATCCATGATCAGTGCCCTGGCCACCGCCACGCGCTGCATCTGCCCACCGGAGAGCTCCGCGGGCCGGTGCTGTGCGCGATCGCCGAGGCCGACGAGATCGAGCAGTTCCAGCGCGCGCGGCTTGGCCTTACGTAAGCCGGTGCCGTCCAACAGCTTCGGCACGGCGACGTTCTCCCAGGCCGACAGCGTGGGCAGCAGGTTGAAGAACTGGAAGATGAAGCCGACCTGCTCGAGCCGGAACGCGGCCTGCTGGTCTTCGTCGAGATCGCCGATCTCGGTGCCGCGGAAACGAATCGAGCCCTCATCGGGACGATCGAGCGCACCGAGCAGGTGCAGCAGGGTGCTCTTGCCGGAACCCGACGGCCCGATGATGGAGGTGAACTGGCCTGCTTCGATGCGCATGCTCACCTCGTCGAGCGCGCGGACTTCCTGATCACCGACGCGATACTGCTTGACCACCCGGGTCAACTCCAGCATCGGCTGCTGTGGCGATTCGATGTCGGGCATATCTTGTCCCCCAGGGAGTTTCGGGTTTCAGCGTGCGAGTGCGCGGTCGCGGGTAGTCTGCCCGATCGCCGGGCGTGCGTCGAGAAGCCCACGCAGGGCCGGTTGTTCGGCGGCCAGCTCGAGATAGGCCTCCATCGGGGTGCGGCCGTCGATCTCGGCCAGTTCGAGTTTGACGCGCAGGTGATTGTCCCAGCGGTTGGCCAGCGCCTGCAGCAGGCCGTCGACTCCGCCGAAGAGCGTGTCGAGCTCGGCGATGCCGGCGAACAGAGCCGGGTCGTTCGGGTCGACCGCTGCCCTGGCGAGCACGGTGTGCACGATCTCGGTGCGGTGGTGTAGATCGGTCCAGGTCATGGGCTTCACCTTCCGTGAGCGGGTGAATCGAACGTTACGGGCGGCGAACGGCCGAATCGTCGTCCCGGGGACCCGACTTCTTCTCCTACCCAGGTAGGAGATCGGTACCGTTCGCGGGACGATGCTCGCCCGGTAGGCGGCGACTAGCCTTACATCATGGATGTGAGCCACGCCATCCCCGCGAAGGCGCCGGGCCGAGTGAGCCTGCGGCAGCGGTTCGCGGCCAGAGCCGCGGTGCCGCGATTGCTCACCACCGTCCGCGAACGTATCGAATCGTTGCCCTACGACTATCCGCCCGCGGTGATCCTCACCGCCGACCTCGCCCTGCTGGTGGTCACCGGTGCGGCGGTGATCCAACGGCACGCGTATTTCCCGAGCGTGCTGCCGCTGCTGGCGATGGCCACCGCGTTCCTGCCGATCCCGTTGTTCGCGATCTTCCGGGTGAATCCCCACCCCGTGCTGCTGAAGGGGAGCGCACTGGCTTCCTGCGCCCTGTTCCTGTTGCAGCCGGTCAACGCCGATTTCGCGCCGTTCGTGCTGGTGATCGTCGCCGGTGAGGTGGCCGCGGTCGCCTCGCGTGGGTGGACGATCGGATTCACCCTGCTCGCGATCCTCGAACTGGTCGCGTTCGACGTGGCCGGGCACGTGCACTGGGGTGAGCAGCCGCTGCAAGGACTACCGATGTACATCATCGGCATCCTGCTCGGCATGTTCGTCGGGGTGATGCTGCAGTATCAGCGGCGTTTCCTGTATCAAGAGCGCGAGAATCAGGCGATCCGCTCCGGTCAGGCCGCCGACGAGGAACGACGCCGGATCGCCCGCGAAGTCCACGATGTGATCGCCCATTCGCTCTCGATCACCCTGCTGCACCTGACCGCCGCCCGCCGCGCGCTCCAGACCGACGACGACGTCACCGAGGCGGTGGAAGCGCTCGTCGAGGCCGAACGCCTCGGCCGCCAGGCGATGGCCGACATCCGGCGTACGGTCGGCATGCTCGACGCGGGCCCGGCGCAACTGGCTCCCGAGCCGGGCGCCGCCGATATCGACGAACTCATCGGCGACTTCCGCCGCGCCGGGCTCACCGTCGACTACGCGCGCACCGGCGACCTGACCACCGTCTCCGGTGCCATCGGCCACGCGCTCTACCGGATCGGTCAGGAATCGCTGGCCAACGTCATCAAGCACGCGCCGGGCGCCCCCGCCACGGTGCGCTTCGATGTCTCGGCCGATGCGGCCACGCTGGTGGTGTCGAATTCGCTGCCGCCCGGGCCCACGCCGCGCCGCGATACCGGGATGGGACTGCGCGGCATGCGCAAACGCACCGAACTGCTCGGTGGGAAGATCACCGCGGGCAACCGCGACGACGGCTGGACCGTGGGGGTCGGCTTCCCCCTGCGAACCGGCTCGTGCGCCACCCTCTCGGCCGTGCTGCCGGGCAAGCTCTGGAACAAACTTCAGGAGGACACGTGACGACCGCTTCGCCGATCGAGCAGCTGGTGACAGTGCTCGTGGTCGACGACCAGGAACTCGTGCGCGGCGGATTGCGTCGCATCCTGCGGCGTCGCGACGGTTTCACCATCAACGAGTGCGCCGACGGCGACGAGGTCGCGGCCGCTGTCGCCGCGCAACGACCCGATGTGGTGCTGATGGATCTGCGGATGAAGCGGGTCGGCGGCATAGATGCGACCCGGTTGCTGCGCGCCCGCCCCGACGCCCCACCGGTGCTGGTGCTCACCACCTTCGACGACGATCAGCTGCTCTCCGGCGCGCTGCGCGCGGGCGCCGCGGGCTTCCTGCTCAAGGATTCGCCCGCGGAGGATCTGATCCGCGCGGTCCGGACCGTGGCGGGCGGTGGCGCGTGGCTCGATCCCTCGGTGACGGGACGGGTGCTCACGGCGTACAGAACAGTGAAACCGGTCGGTACCCGAACCGATCGCCGGCTCGGCGAACTCACCGCCCGCGAGTACGAAGTGCTCGAATTGATCGGCTCGGGCCGGGTCAACAGCGAGATCGCCGCCGAACTCGGTATCTCGGAAGTAACCGTGAAAAGCCACGTCGGACACATATTCGGCAAGCTCGACCTGCGCGATCGAGCCGCCGCGATCGTGTTCGCGTTTGACCACGGCGTAGTGACACCGGGAGAATCTTCCTACTGAGAAGCAGGTCCACGGGCCTGCCAGAAGTGGGAGGCGGACGCTGGTGCAGGCACCTGGGTCACGGACGGGGAGCAGATTCGGCCCGTACGAGTTGCGGTCGATGCTGGGTAAAGGCGGGATGGGCGAGGTCTACGAGGCCTACGACACCGGCAAGGACCGAGTGGTCGCTCTGAAGTTGCTGGCCGAGGAGCTCGCACAGGACCCGGCCTACCAGGTCCGGTTCCGGCGCGAATCCCAGGCCGCGGCCAAGCTCGCCGAACCGCACGTGATCCCCATCCACGACTGGGGTGTGATCGACGGGGTCCTCTTCATCGATATGCGCCTGGTGCCCGGCTCCGATCTGCGCACCGTGCTGCGCGGGGGCGGGCCGATGAGCCCGGAACGCGCGGTCGCCGTCGTCGAGCAGATCGCCGCCGCGCTGGACGCCGCGCACGCGGGTGGGCTGGTGCACCGCGATGTGAAGCCCGCCAACATCCTGGTCACGCCCGCCGATTTCGCCTACCTCGCCGACTTCGGCATCGCGCACACCGAGGGTGACAGCGCGGTGACCCAGGCCGGGATGGCGGTCGGCTCCTACATCTACATGGCACCGGAACGCTTCGATGTGGGCCCGATCTCGCATCGCGCCGACGTGTACTCACTGGCCTGTGTCCTGCACGAATGCCTCACCGGCGCTTCGCCCTTCCCCGCGGCGAGCATGAGCGTGCTGGTCCGCGCGCACCTGTCCGAGGCCCCGCCGCGGCCGAGCGAGTTGTTGCACGGTATCCCCGGCGCGCTCGACGACGTCATCGGGACCGGCATGGCCAAGGACCCGGCCGATCGCTACGCGTCGGCCGGTGCGTTGGCCGTCGCCGCTCGCCGAGCGCTGGCTTCGGCCGTGCGGGAAACCGGCGCGCCCGCGCCATCGGGTGCTTTCGCGTCGTACGACGGGGCCCGCCGCGTCCCCGGTGGCCATGATGTGACTCCAGGTTCTTCGTCCGGTCCCACGCTCCGCAGTTCCGCCGGCGCGCCATCGGGTGCCCCGCAAGGTAGCCCGGGCTCGGCTCCCGGGCGCGGTTTCGCCGCCGCCGCCGGTTTCGCCGCCGGTGTGGGACGCGGTGCCGCGGGGGCGCCGACCGGTGCTCCTGGCGGACCGGCCGGTGCCGAGCGTGGCGGCCCCGCGGGGTCCGCCACCGGGCCGGCGCGTGCGGTGCCGATCGGTGCCGCGAGTGGTGCCCGCAAGGGCGCCCCCGACTCACAGGAGCCCGCCGACGTCGAGCAGGTGCCGACGCCGACCGGGGAGTTCCGGGTGATCGGCGCGGTGACCGCCACCGGTGGTGTGGAGACCTCGCGCAGTCAGTCGACCGCGACCGGCGCCCAGCCGACCTTGATCATCCGTCCGCCCGAGGCGCGCCCCGGAGCATCGGATACCACCGGTTTCCGCCGTGTTCCCGCCGAAGGCACCGGCGAGATCTCGATACCCGCGGTGATCCAGCCGACCGGCCCCGCCGAAATCCGGCCCGCCGACACCTACTTCGCGCCCCTCCCGTCGGCCGATGAGCCGGAGGCCCCCGAGCCGCCCCCGGCCTATACCCCCGACCAGGGCCTCCCGCGAATGCGCCCCTTTCCCGACGCGCACCTCTACGACGGTGCGCAGCCGGGCGAAACGTCGGCTCCCCTGCTGCAGCCACAGCGTCCCGCGTCGGCCACCCCTTACCCGGCGCCCACCGGCCCGCACCGTCTCCCGCCGCAGCAGGATCCCCAGCGAGGCGCCCCCACCCAGCGCTACTCCGGCGAACATCCACTCCCGGCGGCATACACCCCGCCCACCGAGCAATACCTCCCGCCGGCATCGAACCCGAACCCCCGGTTCCCCGCCCCCACACCGGAATTCGACGCACCTCGCCCGAACTCGCCTGCTCCTTTCGCGGCTCCGACCCAGCGGTTCGGTGCGGAACAGAAAGTCCCCGAGGACCGATTCGACAGTCCCGCAGGACCTTTCGGCGGCTCGCCGGACGCCGGATTCGACGGCCCTTCCGGCCATGGCCGAGGCGACGCGTTCGGCCCGCCGACCGAGCAGTACAACCCCGCCGCCTTCGCGCCGCCGACGCAGAAGTTCGGCGGCGATCTCGACGATCCGCGAGACCGATTCGGTGGTCCCCCCGAGCGTTTCGACGAGGATGCCGACGACCGGTTCGGTGGCCCGCCCGCGCAGTACGCACCGGCGACCGAGCAGTACGACCCCGCCGACATGCAACGATCGGCGCCGACCCAGCATTACGGCGCCGACGGACTCGATCCGCAGCGCTCGCAGCCGACACATCAATACCGTGGCGGTGCCGCGCCTTTCGCTGCCCATCAGGCCCCGCCGGAGTTCGAGGATCCGGCCAGGTCGGCCGCGACCCGGCAGTACGTGGGTCAGGAGAACGCGTACTCCGACTACGACGAACCGCCGAGTGCCTACGGTGATCACGCCTACCGCGATCCGGCATACGACCCCGGTTACGGGCCTGACCCGGCCTATGGACCGGATCCCGCGTATGGTCCCGATCCGGCCTGGGCGCACCAGGATTCGGAGCGTCGCCGATCGGTTCTGCTGCCCGTGCTGGCCGGTGTCTTCGCCGTTCTGGTACTCGCGGTCGGTGGCGCGATCGGTTGGCGCATGATGTCGGCCGCCGATCCCGCCGAAACCTCCACGGCCGCACCGATTTCGCAGGCGCCGGGTGGTTCCGGCCAACCCGCGGGCACGACTGCGCGCGCGACCACGGCCGCCCCCACCACCTCGGCGGGACCGGTCACCCTGCCCGCGGGCGCGCAGCCCTGTGAAACCGGCACCGCCACAGGCTCTTACAACAAGGTCGCCGTCGGCAGCGCGGTCACCAGCTGCGGATTCGCCGAAGCGGTCCGGGAGGCCTACGCCGGCGGCGGGACGGGCGCCCGCTCGGTGGTGGCGACCAGCCCGGTGACCGGCCGCACCTACACGATGACGTGCGCACCGGAGGGCAAACTCGTCACCTGCACCGGCGGTGAGAACGCCGTGGTCTACGTCTACTGACCCGAAAACGACCGCGGCCCCCGATATATCGGGGGCCGCGGTCGCGTAGGGAACCTCAGCTCGCCGAAGCGACCGCGACCACCGTGTCGCCGAGCCGGGCCACGGTGTCCGGGTCACTCCACGATCCGGTGATCGACACACCGTCGGCCACCACCTCGGCGCCCGCCTTGCGCAACCGATCGGCCAAGTCCTGATTGATCACCTCACCCGGCCCGACTGTGATCACCGCGACCGGCTTGCCCCCGACGGTCGGCGCCGACTCCGGATTGGCCAGCCACGCGATCACACTCGCCGCCAGCGGCGCCACGGACTCGCCCTCGACCGCGAACAGCAGCACACCGTCGGCTTCCAGCGTGGAGCGGCGCAACTGGTTGGCGATCAGCGGCCGCCCGTCCTCGGTGTCGATCGCGGCACTGTAGGGCGGCAGGGTGTCGAGCTCGGCCAGGCTCACCACGTCGATACTGTTGCGGATCGCGACCCGCTGGGCCTCGGTCGCCAACTGCTGCGCCGGGGACTTCTCGCCGGGTTCGGCGATGAGTGCGAGCAGATATGACATCGGTTGTCCCCCTACTTCGCGGCCTCGAGGATCCGCTGAGCCGCGGCCTCGAGCGTCGCGTCGTCGGCCGCGCTGAGGTCGATCACGCCGACCCCGGCAATCCGCTGGGCGAGTGGGGGATTGATCTCGCGCAAGCGCTTCACGAAATCATCGGCCACATCGGAATTGCCGCGCCCGTGCCCGAGCAGCACGAAATTCTCGGTGCCGATCGACTCGATCAACGCCACCGCGAGATCGTCGAAATATTTGATGAACACCTGCTGATCGTCGTGCCCGGTGTGATGCTCGACCGTGCGGAGATGGTGGGCGACCTTGTCGTGGTTGGTCACATCGCGTTCGGTCTCGGCGACCTCGGGAGTGTCGAGGTCGAAATGCAATACCCGCTCTCTCGCTGTCCATCGCGACCACGAACATATCGCCCGAACCTTTGAGTACCGGTGTGTCCTTCAGCAATTGGCGCGCGTGCTCGATATCGCCGATCGATACCCGCCCGTCGTGCGGGCGATGGAACACCTCGCGATGCCCGTTCATCTTCACCGCCAGCCGATCACCGTGCTCCTGCTCGACCTCGTCGGCGATGTCGTCCCACATGGTGATGAACTGCGTCCATTCGATATCGCGCGGCGCCGGATGCCCGACGATCGACGCCAGTGTCTTTCGCGTGTGCTGGTTCATTGCCATCTCCTCGAATGAGTTCAACTCGACGGTGTGACAGTCACTTTCACGCTCTTCATCATCGGCTGATCGCTCTCGGTGCTGTAATCGCCGATCGCGCACAGCACATTCATTTCCGGCATGTACCCGGCGGCGCAGCCCGGCGGAATGTCGTAGGTGACGACCTTGTACCTGTAGAGCGACCGCGTCGACCCGTCACGGGCGGTACTGGTGATATCGACCTCGTCGAATTCCTTCAGGCCGCGGTCGCGCATATCGCGAGAGTTCATGAAGACCAGCGTGCGCAGGTTCTTCACCCCGCGATAGCGATCGTTGTTGGTGTAGATGGTGGTGTTCCACTGGTCATGGGAGCGCTGCGTCGCCAGGGTGAGCACCCCGGCCGGGTTGGTCGTGTCGGGCAGCGTCGCGGCGGAGAACTCCGCCTTGCTGGACGGGGTGAGGAAGATCAGCTCACGCGCGGGCTGGCGGATCCGGAATCCGAGTCCCAGCCGCACCCGCCGGTTGTAGTCCTCGAAACCGTCCAGCACCTTCGACATGGTGTCGCGGATTCGGTCGTAATCCTCGACGTAGTACTCCCACGGTGTCTTCGTCTCGGGCAGTGCGGCTTTGGCGATACCCGCCAGGATCGCGGGCTCCGACAGCAGATGCGGCGACGCGGGCTTCTTCATGCCTTTGGACAGGTGCACCACGGCCATGCCGTTCTCCATCGAGACCACCTGCGGGCCGCTGCGCTGCTCGTCGTATTCGGTGCGCGCCAGGCAGGGCAGAATCAGCGCCCGCTTGCCGTGCACGACGTGGCTGCGGTTGAGCTTGGTGGAGACCATGACGGTGAAATCGGCCTTCCGGAACGCCTCGAAGGTGTATTCGCTGTCGGGCGCGGCCTGGACGAGGTTGCCGCCCATGCTCATGAAGAACTTCAGCTTGCCCTTCTGCAGCGCCTCGATGGCGGAGACGACGTCGTAGCCGTTGGCGCGCGGCACGTCGATCTCACACACCTCGGCCAGCCGGTCGAGGAACGCGGCGGGCGGATTGTTGTCGATGCCGCACGTACGGTTGCCCTGCACATTGCTGTGCCCGCGCACCGGCGACGGGCCCGCGCCTTCGCGACCCAGGTTGCCGCGCAGGAGCAGCAGGTTGACGATCTCGCGGATCGTCTCCACGCCGTGCTCGTGCTGGGTGATGCCGAGACACCAGCTGATGATGCTGCGGTCGGAGTCGCAGTAGATGCGGGCGGCCTTGCGGACCTCGGCCTCGCTCAGGCCCGACTCGGTCTGGATATCGGCCCACGTGGTCGCCTCGACTTCGCGCACGTACTCGTCGAAGCCGACGGTGTAGCGCTCGATGAACTCGTGGTCGAGAGCCTTCTCGTCGGTCGCGGACTCTTCGAGGACGGCCTTGGCCATGCCGCGGATCAGCGCGAAGTCGCCGCCGATACGCACCTGCAGGTTGAGCGTGCCGGTCTTGGTCGGGTGGAAGGTGGCCATCGCGAGGAAGTCGTGCGGGATGATCGTGTTGCGCGAGCCCGCTTCGATCAGCGGATTGACGTGCACCACCTGGGCGCCGCGCTTGTAGGCCTCGGCGAGCGAGGTCAGCATGCGCGGCGCGTTCGAGGCGACATTGAGGCCCATGACGAACAGCGCGTCGGCCTTGTCCCAGTCCTCGAGGTCGCAGGTGCCCTTGCCGGTGCCGAGCGAGGCCTGCAGAGCTCGGCCGCTGGCTTCGTGGCACATGTTGGAGCAGTCGGGCAGATTGTTGGTGCCGTACTCGCGCACCATCAACTGGTAGAGGAACGTCGCCTCGTTGGCGAGTCGGCCCGAGGTGTAGAACGCGGCCTCGTTCGGGTCGGGCAGCTCGCGCAGCGCCTTGCCCACCATCTCGAACGCGTCGGCCCAGCTGATCGGCACATAGTGGTCGGTCTCGGGGTCGTAGACCATCGGCTCGGTGAGCCTGCCCTGGTCCTCGAGGTCGAAGGAACTCCAGGTGGCCAGCTCGGTCACGGTGTGCTGGGCGAAGAATTCAGGAGTGCACCGCTTGTGCGTCATCTCCCAGGTCACGTGCTTGATGCCGTTCTCGCACACGTCGAGGACCAAGCCGTCGGTGGCGTCGGGCCACGCGCAGCCCGGACAGTCGAAGCCGCGTTCCTGATGGTTCATCTTCAGGATGGCCTTGGTGCCGATGAACGGCTCGTGTTCCTTGCCGACCATGAACTTTCCGACCGCGATCGCCGCGCCCCAGCCCGCCGCCGGATGGTGGTAGGGCTTGGCTTTCGGCACGGCTGCCCGGTCTGCTGCTTCGCTCGGGCCCTGATCGGGATCCCAGATGGTGTGCGGGCCGTCAGCCATGTCAGATCTTCCCTTCGCGGTGAATGCGGGTCGAGAAAGATGTGCTCTGTCCAGTGCCTCGGTTGGATTCTCTACCGTCGAGATCACGGAAGGGCGTAGGTAACTTTCGTCGTGTCGGTCGGCGACGTCCAAGACCGATTTCCGACCGGTCGATCGGTCGCGCTTATCACCCCCGCCAGAGCGCCGTTTTCGCCGGTGCGACCGGGATCACCGCAGGTTGACGGCGTGCGCGCGGATCGTGCAGGCTTGATCATCGGCCCTACGGGCATGTCCCGCGACCGACTTCGGAGGAACCCTTGCGCACCACGCGAACACGGGCGCGCCAGATTTATCACCGGTTCGTCACCGAGATCGATCATCTGCCCGCCGCCCGCGTTTTCGTCGGTCTCGCGATTCCCGGCCTCGTGCTGATCGCGGTGGGCCGCACCGACCTGCTCATCTACGCCGTCTTCGGTTCCTTCACCGGGATGTACGGCTTCGCGGAATCGCCGCGCCGGCGCTTGATCCACCAGAGCGAAGCGGCGGTGATGCTGGTCGGCGCCGTCGGCGCCGGCATCCTGCTCGCGCGCCTGCACGCCCCTCCCGCGGTGCTGGTGTCGGCGGTGGCGGTGTTCGCCGCGGTGGCCTCGCCGATCACCGACCGCCTCGGCTTGCGGCCGGAGGGGCCGTTCTTCGGGATCTTCGCGTTCGGCGCCATCGCCATGGTGGCCGGGGCTCAGCGCGATCCGCTCCTGGCATCGGTGCTGTGTGCGGGCACCGCGGCGTTGTGCGTGCTGGTCGGTTATCTCGAGTCGACGCGGCGAGTCCGCCGGGCAGGCATGTGCGCGATGCGGGTACCGATCGCGCCGCATCGCACCGGCGGAGTGTCGTACGTGCAGGCGGGACGCTACGCGCTGGCGATCTCGATCTCCGGCGGGATCGGGCTGCTGCTCGGCGTCGGCCATGCCAATTGGGCGATGGCGGGCGCCGCGGTGCCCCTGGCCGCCGCCAGCTCCCGTGACCGGATCACCCGCGGCATGCACCGGGTGGTCGGCACGTTCATCGGACTCGCGGTCACCGCGCCGCTGCTGATCCCGGGTCCGAGCCCGGCGATGCTCGGCCTGGCGATCATCGCGCTGCTCTACCCGACCGAATTGTTCATGGCCCGCCACTACGCCGTGGCGATGGGCTTCTTCACGCCGCTGATCATGTCGATGACCGAACTGGCCGATCCGTCCGATCCGCTCACATTGCTCACCGAACGCGGGGTCGACACGGTGATCGGCGTCGCGGTGGGAATCGCTGTCGCCCTGCTCATTCGTGAACCCGCTACCCCCGCGTTACCCACCTACGAGACGCCGGTATGCGAAACGTTGCATACTGTCGGCATGGCTGACGACAACGAGTGGTACTACTGCCTCAAGCACCACAAGGCCGAACAGGGCAAGGCCTGCTGGTACGGCGACCGGATGGGCCCCTACCCGGACCAGGCCACCGCCGAGAAGGCGCTCGAGATCGCGAAGGCGCGCAACAAAGCGGCCGACGACCAGGACGACTGACCCGATCGCCGAATGCTGTTCCGTCAGCTCGAATACTTCGTCGCGCTCGCCCGGGAACGACATTTCGCCCGGGCGGCGAAGGCCTGTTACGTGTCGCAGCCCGCGCTGTCGGAGGCGATCCGCAAACTCGAACACGAACTCGGCGTGCCGCTGGTCCGCCGCGCGCGCACGTTCGAGGGTCTCACTCCCGAGGGTGAGCGGCTGGTGCTGTGGGCCCGGCGGATCATCGCCGACCGCGAGGCGCTCGAACACGAGGTCCGCGCGCTGCAAACCGGTCTCACCGGTGAACTGCGGATCGGGGTGGTGCCCGCGGCGTCGAGCACGGTCGCGCTGCTCACCGACCCTTTCTGTACCGAACATCCGTTGATGCGGGTGCGGGTCGAGACGAGTCTGCGCTCGCTCGACATCGTCGAACGGATTCGCCGATTCGAGCTCGACGCCGGCATCGTCTACGCGCGGGGTGTCGATACTTCCGGCCTCACCCTCACCCCGCTCTACGCCGAACGTCACGTTCTCGTCGCGGGGAGCGCGCTCGTCGCGGGCCGCACCGAGATCTCCTGGGCAGACGCGCTGGAACTGCCGATGTGTCTGCTGCCACCGGGGATGCGCGGTCGTCAGCTGATCGACGACGCGCTCGCGACGCTGGGCCTTACCGCGGCACCGCAACTCGAGAGTGACTCGGTGGCGACATTGCTTGAACACGCCCGCACCGGGCGGTGGGCGTGCATCGTGCCGCAGCCGTGGGTCGCGGCGCTGGGACCCACCGCCGACATCCGGGTGTTCGAACTCGCCGACCCGGTGGTCACCGCGCAGATCGTGCTCGTCACCGCGGCGGTCGAGCCCGGATCGGTGCTCACCACCGCGCTCATCGGCACCGCACGGGCCACCGACTTCGCTGTCGCGCCGCGCCCGGCCACCGGTTGATCCCGTTCAGCTATGACCGGGCAACCCGTTGGGTACTGTGCACGACCATGAGCACCCGGTTGCTGCTGTCGGCTGTCACGCGCCTGGTCGGCTCGGCGGTCATCGGCGTGATCGTCGGACTGGCCGTCGGGCTGGGGCACGAGGCGCCGCTGGGAATTCTGTCGGGAATCGCTTCCGCGGCAACAGTATTCGTCATCGCCGGGTGGTTCGTGTTGTGGCCGATGAGCCCCGGGGAAACCGAGCGGGTCGCGCGGCGGGAAGACTTCCAGCCGTTCATCGAGGAGCTGTCGGTGGTGGCCGCCGCGCTGAGCGGACTGGTCGGCATCGTGGTGGTCCTGGTCCTGCGCCATTCCACCGCGTCGAACATCGCGGCAGCGGTCGCGCTGGGCGGAGTGTTCATGGCGTGGGCCTCGGTGCACCTGATGTACGCGGCGCGCTACGCCTACATCTACTACCAGCAGCCACGCGGCGGGATCGACTTCAACATCACCGTGCAGCCGGACTACCGCGACTTCTTCTATTTCAGCTATAACCTCGGCATGACCTACCAGGTCTCCGACACCAATGTCTCCAACGAGAAGATTCGCGCCATCGCTCTTCGGCACTGCCTGTTGTCGTACATTTTCGGGACGGTCATCCTGGCGACGACGATCAATCTCGTCGCCGGACTCGCCACCGGTTGAGTGTTGATCCATCGCGCCGATCACCTGATCGGCAACCCGTGTTTGATCAGAACCCGCACAGTGAGCAGAGTCATGGGATGAGCAGAGTGACCGCACGGCGCAAGACGACCCGCCTGTCCCCGGCCGGGCGGATTCAGCGACCCGACACTCTCGCCGTCGAGGAGCCGCTCGAGATCCGGGTCGACGGCCGATCGCTCACCGTCACCATGCGCACCCCCGGCAACGACATCGACCTGGTCCACGGGTTCCTGTTCGGCGAGGACATCATCGGATCGGCCGACGACATCGTCACCGCGCGCTACTGCGCAGGCACCGACAGCGACGGCCGCAACACCTACAACGTCCTCGATCTGCGCCTGCGTAATCCGGCGCCGATCCACACCCGCAACTTCCTCACCACCGGCGCCTGCGGCCTCTGCGGTAAGACCGCGCTGGACGAAGTACGCACCCACACCCGCTTCCCGATCCCGCACGACTCGGTGTCGATCAGCACCGACACCCTGACCGACCTGCCGAAACAGCTACGCGCCGGGCAGAAGTTGTTCGAAGCCACCGGGGGCTTGCACGCGGCGGGCCTGTTCACCGCCGACGGCACGCTGCTGGCCCTGCGCGAGGACATCGGCAGGCACAACGCCGTCGACAAGGTGATCGGCTGGGCGGTGCGCGAGAACCGGGTGCCCGCGCACGATCTGGTGCTGGTGGTGAGCAGTCGCGCGTCGTTCGAGCTGGCGCAGAAGGCGGTGATGGCCGGGATCCCGATCCTGGCCGCGGTGTCGGCGCCGAGCGTGCTCGCTGTCGACCTGGCCGCCGAGTCCGACCTCACACTCGTCGGCTTCCTGCGTGCCGAAACGATGAATATCTATACGGGCGAACACCGTCTGACCTGAGGGTTCGGTGCTCGAAGTGGGCGATCGGCATATGTCGCAGTACGGTAACGGTACGGGTCGCCAGCACCGAACGCCCCGGGGGAGTTTACAAACGAAAATGCTTCACATAACGAATAATGAACGACGCCATCACGTCCGGGTGGTGCTGTCCGCGTTGCTGGGCGTGGTCGTGCTCGCGACCGCGGGGTGCGGTGCCGAGCCGAAGGCCGCCCGGCTGAGCGTGACCACCACGGTTCCCGTCGCCGATCCCGGCGCCGACAACGGCACGATCTCGATCGCGGTACCCGGCAGCCTCGCCGCCGATTTCAGCGAGCTCCAGCAGGGTTTCCGCGGTAGCGCGGGGCTGGCGATCATGCCGGTGGGCGGCAAGAAGATGGTCACCTTCGGCAACTGGTCCTCCGGGCCGGCCTGGTCGACGATCAAGGTGCCGCTCGCCATCGCGGCCCTGCGTAACAGCGCTTCCTACTCGTCGTATGCCTCCGCGGCGATCACCGCGTCGGACAACGGCGCCGCCGACACCCTGTGGGCCTCGCTCGGCAGCGGTGCCGACGCGGCCAAGGCGGTGGAGGGCGTGCTGCGCGAAGGCGGCGACACCCGCACCACCGTGCCGACCACGCGCACCCGCGCCGACGCGTCGGTCTACGGTCAGGCCGAATGGACGCTGGCCGACCAGGTGCGCTTCGCCTCGCAGCTGCCGTGCATCCCGCAGAGCGAGCGCGTGGTCGGACTGATGCAGCAGATCATCGCCAGCCACCACTGGGGTCTCGGCGCGTTCGGCAGTGCCGAGTTCAAGGGCGGGTGGGGGCCCGACCCGGCGGGTAAGTACCTGGTCCGCCAATTCGGTCTGATCGACTCGCCCACCGGGCGGATCGCGATCGCCTTCGCCGCACAACCGGATTCGGGCAGCTTCAACGACGGTATGGCCATGCTCGACAAGATGGCGACGCTCATCTCGGGGCACCTGAGCGAGCTGGCCGGAGGTCACTGCCCCTGATCGGGGCCGGTGCGGCAAGATGAACGCCATGCGCATCGGAGTCTTGACCGGAGGCGGAGATTGTCCAGGTCTGAACGCGGTGATCCGGGCTGTGGTCCGCACCGCGAACGGACGCTACGGCGATGCCATCGTCGGCTTCGAGGACGGGTGGCGCGGCCTACTCGAGGATCGAAAGATCCGCATTCACAATGACGATCGCACCGACCGCCTGCTCACCAAGGGCGGCACGATGCTCGGCACCGCACGCACCAATCCCGAGGTGCTGCGCGCCGGCCTGCCCAGGATCCAGCAGACCCTCGACGACAACGGCATCGAAGCGCTGATCCCCATCGGCGGCGAAGGTACCCTCACCGCCGCGAGCTGGCTCGCCGACGAGGGCGTGCCGGTGGTCGGCGTGCCCAAGACCATCGACAACGACATCGACTGCACCGACGTCACCTTCGGCCACGACACCGCGCTGTCGATCGCCACCGAGGCCATCGACCGTCTGCACACCACCGCCGAATCCCATCAGCGGGTGATGCTGGTCGAGGTGATGGGCCGCCACGCCGGCTGGATCGCGCTGAACTCCGGGATCGCCGCGGGCGCCCACTTGACCCTGGTGCCCGAGGAACCGTTCGACGTGTCCCAGGTGTGCGCGATGATCAAGGCCCGCTTCCAGCGCGGTGACAAGAGCTTCATCTGCGTCGTCGCCGAGGGCGCGCATCCCGCGCCGGAATCCGGATTCGCGTTGCGCGAGGGCGGGATCGACGAGTTCGGCCACGAGCGGTTCACCGGCGTCGCCCAGCAGCTGGGGTCGGAGATCGAACGCCGCATCGGCAAAGAGGTGCGCACCACGGTGCTCGGCCATATTCAGCGCGGTGGCAGCCCCACGCCCTACGACCGCATTCTCGCGACGCGGTTCGGGGTACACGCGGCCGAGGCGGTGCATGCGGGACATTTCGGTCAGATGGTGGCGCTGCACGGCACCAATATCGGGCTGGTTCCGCTGTCGGAGGCGACCAAGCAGCTCAAACGCGTTCCGCCGGAACGGCTCAGCGAGGCGTCGGCGTTCTTCGGCTGATACCGGCGCGGGTTCCTCCACCATGGTCGGTGCGCGTCGGTACCGTGGGTTCATGCGCACCGGTCGAGTGATCGTTTCGGTTCTGTTCGTCGTCACCGCTCTGGTGGCGGGGTGTTCGCAGTCCTCGGACGACGCGGCGGCCCCCACTGTGCGGGGCAGCTGGCACGGTGACATCGAGGTGCCGGGGCAGCCGATCGCGATCGGGGTGAGTTTCGCCGAGGACGGATCGGCCACCATCGACATCCCGGCTCAGGGTGTGAGCGACGCGCCGTTGAAAGACGTTCGCACCGAACCGGACCGGGTGGAGTTCACCATCCCCGACGCGCCGGGTGACCCCGGTTTTCGCGGCAAGCTCGACGGCGACCGGCTCACCGGTGACTGGGTGCAGTCCGGGGAGAAGGCTCCGGTCACGCTGCAGCGCGGCAAGATCGAGAACCTGCCCCGCCCGCAGGACCCGAAGCCGCCGTACCCGTACCGCAGTGAGGATGTCACCTATCGCAACGGCGACATCACCATCGCCGGCACGCTCACCGAACCCGAAGGTAGTGGCCCGTTTCCGGCGATGCTGCTGATCACGGGCAGTGGCCCGCAGGATCGCAACGAAGAGCTGATGGGCCACCGCCCGTTCCAGCTGCTCGCCGACACCTTCACTCGCGCAGGCTATGCCGTGCTGCGCACCGACGACCGTGGTGTCGGCGGCACCAGCGGCACTCTCGACGACGCCACCTATCCCGACCTCGCCGCCGACGCGGCCGCGGGCCTCGCGTTCCTGCGTGCCCGACCCGAGATCGATCCCGCCCGGGTGGGTCTGTTCGGGCACAGCGAAGGCGGCTACCTCGCCCCGATGGTCGCCGCGCTGCCCGGCAGCGATGTCGCGTTCGCGGTCCTGATGGCAGGCCCGTCGGTGCCCGGCGCCGACGTACTGATCGAGCAGAACAAAGTGATCATGGCCGCGACGGGCGCACCGCAGGACCAGATCGACCAGCAGGTCGCCTACGTCAGTGAATGGTCGAGGCTGTTGCGCGCGGGCGATATCGAGGGCGCGCGGGCTTTCACCCAGCGGCACAACGACTCCCTGCCCGTGGCCGAACGCGCGCCCCAGGAGGTGGTCGACGGGTTCAACACCCCGTACATGACCTCGTTCATCACCCACGACCCGAAACCGACGCTGCAGGCGCTGCGTGTGCCGGTGCTGGCGTTCTTCGGCGACAAGGACCAGCAGGTCATCGCCACCCAGAACGAGGGCCCGATGCGCGAGAATCTCGCCGCCGCTCCCGACGCGGCCGTGTACACCTTTCCCGGCCTCAACCACCTGATGCAGCCCACCGCGACCGGCAAGCCGAGCGAGTACGCGACCATCGAGACGACCATCGACCCGGCGGTGCTCACCTACGTCACCGGCTGGCTCACCCAGCGCGTCCCGCCCCGCTAGGACCACCGGCCGAGTGCGTCAGCGGGCTTACCTAGACTGGGCGTCATGAGTGCACCCACGGTCGAGTTGATGGATTACGCCGATGTCATCTCCCGGTACGAGCCGGTGCTCGGCATGGAGGTCCACGTCGAGTTGTCCACGGCGACCAAGATGTTCTGCGGTTGCCCCACCGAGTTCGGCGCCGAACCCAATACCCAGGTGTGCCCGGTGTGCCTCGGCCTGCCCGGCTCGCTGCCCGTGGTGAACGAGAAGGCCATCGAATCGGCCATCCGGATCGGTCTCGCGCTGAACTGTTCGATCACCCCGTGGGGCCGGTTCGCGCGCAAGAACTACTTCTACCCCGATCAGCCGAAGAACTACCAGATCAGCCAGTACGACGAACCGATCGCCACCGAGGGCTACCTCGACGTGACACTCGACGACGGGTCCATCTTCCGGGTGGAGATCGAGCGCGCGCACATGGAGGAAGACACCGGCAAGTCCCTGCACGTCGGCGGTGCGACCGGACGCATCCACGGTGCGAGCCACTCGCTGCTCGACTTCAACCGCGCGGGCGTGCCGCTGATCGAGATCGTCACCAAGACCATCACCGGTGCCGGTGAGCGTGCCCCCGAGGTGGCTCGCGCGTATGTCACCGCGCTGCGCGAGGTGCTGCGCTCGCTGCACGTCTCCGACGTGAAGATGGAGCAGGGTTCGCTGCGCTGCGACGCCAACGTGTCCCTGATGCCGATCGGCGCCAAGGAATTCGGCACCCGCACCGAGACCAAGAACGTGAACTCGCTCAAGAGCGTCGAGGTCGCGGTGCGCTACGAGATGCGTCGTCAGGCCGCGGTGCTCACCGCCGGCGGCGAGATCGTCCAGGAGACCCGCCACTTCCAGGAGGCCGACGGCTCCACCGCCGCCGGTCGCCGCAAGGAAACCGCCGAGGACTACCGCTACTTCCCCGAGCCCGATCTCGAGCCTGTCGCCCCGGCCGCCGAATGGGTCGAGGAGCTGCGCGCCACCATCCCCGAATACCCGTGGCTGGTGCGTGCCCGGATCCAGGCCGACTGGGGCCTGTCCGACGAGGTCATGCGCGACCTCGTCAACGCGGGCGCCCTCGACCTCATCATCGCCACTGTCGACGCGGGCGCCCCCGCCAACGAGGCGCGCTCCTGGTGGGTCGCCTACCTGACCGAGAAGGCCAAGGAACGCGACATCGCCCTCGCCGACCTGCCCATCACCCCCGCCCAGGTCGCCGCGGTGATCGCACTGGTGGAAACCAAGACCGTCAACAACAAGGTCGCCAAGCAGGTCGTCGACTTCGTCCTCGCCGGTGAGGGCGAGCCCGCCGCCATCGTCGAGGCCAAGGGCCTCGGCATGGTCAGCGACGATTCTGCCCTGCAGGCCGAGGTCGAGAAGGCCCTCGCCGCCAACCCCGACATCGCCGAGAAGATCCGCTCCGGCAAGGTGCAGGCCGCGGGCAAGATCGTCGGCGACGTCATGAAGGCCACGCGCGGCCAGGCCGACGCCGCCCGCGTCCGCGATCTGGTCATCGCCGCCTGTAGCTGAGGATGCGAAACGGCCGCCCGCACTGCTTTCGCAGTACGGGCGGCCGCTTCCTCTCCTAGTCCGGGCCGCCGGCTCCACCCTGCGGGGGTGGGATGCGCACGACGCGGTCGTCGAATTCGCCCGGCTCGCCGTCGGTCTTGTTGGTGGTGGTGACCCAGATGCTGCCGTCGGCGCTGGCGGTGGCGCCGAGGAACCTGCCGTACTTGTCCTGCGCGATCAGGGTGGGGGCGGTGGTGACGGCGAACGTATTGGGGTCCGCGGCGACGGCGGCCAGCGCCTTGCCCTCGCTGAGCGCGATGCCGACGCCGTCACCGGTGGCCGTGCAGCCGCCGACGCCGGGACGGTCGGGCCAGGTCCACGAGACGCTGAGGGTGCCGTCGGGGCTCAGGTGCTGGAGCCGGTCCTCGGCGGCGGTGCGGTCGGTGACCCACATGCCTTCCTTGCCGTCGCGGCAGATGTCGCCGGCCGAACCGATGCCCGACGCCACCACCTGTGGGTTGTTCGCGCCCGCCGACGGCGAGTCCAGGCGAAGCAGCTTGCCGCCGAGCGAGCCGGGATCGGCTGCGGCGCCGGGGTTTCCGGCGTCACCGGTGAGGATCATCAGCTGCGTCGGCGTGGACCATTCCAGTGCGCCGCGATTTCCGTCGGCGCCCTTGGGGATTCCGGTGAGGATCGGCTTGGCCGCCCCGCCCTTGGACAGCCGCACGACCCGATTGTCGCTGCCGGTGGTGATGTAGGCGTACATCAGCCCGTCCTCACCGAAGGTGGGGGAGAGCACGATATCGGAGATGCCGCCGTCGGCCGATCCGTCGACGGGCACGCTGGCGATCTCCACCGGCGTCTCCTGCGGTGTGCTCGCGTCGACCGGCTTCACCTGCAGGATCCGCCCCGTCTTTCGCTCCGCGACGAAGGCGCCCTCGCCCACCGCGATCAGCCCGGCCCCCGATTCCATGCAGGTGGCGATGACATTGGGATCGGGATCGATACACGGTCCGGTCGGTCGCGGCGGCTGCGAGGGGTCTTCCTGCGGCTTCTTCGGTTCCGCGCCGGACCCACCCAGTTGCGGTTCGGTGGTGAACGGACTCGACGCCGACTCGTCGAAACGGGCGCACCCGGCTAGCAAAACGGTGCTCAGTGCCACCCCGACTGCCACGCGGCCCGCGATTCCCGAACTCATAGGTCAGACGTTACCGGCACCGGTGCGGGCCTGACACGCCCGTCGCGTCCGAATGCGGCTGCCCGGACGCGACCGGAAGTCGAGCGGGGCTGACACGCCCGTTGCGAGGAAGGGCGGCACACCGGGACGGCACGTCATAAGGTGAGTCGGTGACCGACAAGTCGAATGACACTCCGAAGGCCGAAGGTTCGGCACCGGCCGGGCAGGGCGCGTCGGCGGCGGGTCGCCCGGTGACCAGCCCGTTCGATTCGCCGACGACGCAGATGCGTAAGCCGGATCCGAAGGACATCCCCCGTACCGACGAGGATCTCGGTCTCGACCCCGGTGATGAGGTTCCCGGTGCGAGCACCGCGCAAACCGGTCGTGGCGGCGGCGACGAAGATTACGGGTACGCGACGATCCCGCCCGCGTCGGCGGCCTCGGCGGGCACCGTCCGCTTGCAGCGCCGCAACCGCGAGGCTCGCCGCGGCACCCTCGACCTCGGCCTGTTCGTGCTGCGCCTGGTGGTCGGCTACACCTTCATCTACCACGGTCTGCAGAAGCTGACCGGCTGGTTCCACGGCCCCGGCCTCGACGGCACCAAGACCATGATGGAAAGCGGCGGCTGGGACTACCCGTCACTGTCGACCGCGCTGGTGATCGCCGGTGAACTCGGCGGCGGCATCCTGCTGGTGATCGGCCTGGCCACCCCGCTCGCCGCGGGCGCCGTCCTGGCCACGATCCTGAACGCGTGGATGTGGAAGCAGGGCATGGTTCCCGGCTTCCAGTACAACGCGGGCACCCCCACCGGCGTCGAACTCGACTCCGTCCTGGCCGGTTCCGCTCTGGCGATCATCCTCACCGGCCCCGGCCGCTGGTCCTTCGACCGCACCCGAGGCTGGGCCACCCGCCCCTCCTACGGTTCCTTCGTGGTGGTCGTCCTGGCCGTCGCCGCCGCCATCCTCACCTTCTGGTTCCTCCACGGCGGCAATCCCTTGAAGGGCATCGGCCCCTTCTGATCCGCCTCTCCGCGTCTTTGAGCCAGACCTAGGGGCGCGGTGCGTCGATGACGCGGCGGGCGGTCGCGCGGCAACTCGGTGAGCCGGTACCCGGTGAGTTACCGATGTTCTCACGACATCAGTGGTCGCGATGGTGCGGGTTCAGTCAGGTGGGCGGTCATGGTGGCGTGCACGTCGGCCAGGAACGACTCGAATCGTCGCAGCTCCTCGGGTGAGTATTTCCCCATCACCGTGTCCTCCACCTTCGTGCCGAGCGGGCCGAAGAAGTCGTTGGCGAGGGTGTGGATGCGGGGTGTGCTGCGCAGTGTGATCACGCGACGGTCGTCGTGTTCTCGGCTGCGCACGATATGACCGGCTTGTTCCAGCCGGTTCAGCAGCGCGGTGGTGGCGCTGTTGGACAACGAGATCCGTTCGCTGAGCCGTGCCGGTGACAGTGTGGTCCCGCGTTCCTCTGCGGTGAGGATCTCGATCAGGGCCTCGGCATCGGTCGAGTGCAACCCGAGCCAGGTCGCGAATCGGCGGGCGAGTTCCCGGTAACTCGCGCCGTAGGCCCGCATGCCCTCGTGGATTCGTTCGTACTGGGCGCGAGCGTCCGACTGGCTCATAGGTTCCTTTCGCATCGTTTGACATCCTATTGCCCACAATCTACTTTGACCATGGAAATATTCCACCATGGAAATAGGAGTGTGCGATGAGTCAAGAGTCGTCCATCCGCCGATGGCTCGGCTTGATCGCCATCGCCCTCGGCGTGGCGCTGATCGTGGTCGACACCACGATCGTGAACGTGATCATCCCGTCGATCATCGAAGACCTGGACACGGGTTCCACCGAGGCGCAATGGATTCAGGAGTCCTACGCGATCGTCTTCGCGGCCCTGCTGCTGGTAGTCGGCCGCCTCGCCGACATGGTGGGGGCACGCCGGGTGTTCGTCGCCGGTGTCGTGGTGTTCGGCGCGACCAGCATCCTGGCCGGGCTGGCACCGGACGGCGGACTGCTCGTCATCGCCCGATTCCTGCAGGGCGCGGGCGCGGCGATGATCCTGCCGACCTCGCTCGCCCTGCTCAACGCCACCTTCACCGGCAAAGCCCGTGGTCAGGCCTTCGCGGTATGGGGTTCCACGATCGGTGCGGCCGCCGCGCTCGGCCCGTTGCTCGGTGGCTGGCTGGCCGAGCATGTGTCGTGGCGCTGGGCGTTCGGCATCAATGTGCCCCTGGCTGTGCTGATCGTGGTCGGTGTGCTGGCGTGCATCGCGCCGTCGCCGAAGGTCGCCGGTCGGCTCGATGTGCTCGGCTCGATCCTGTCGGTGCTCGGCCTCGGGCTGCTGGCCTTCGGGTTGGTCGAGGGCCGCACCTACGGCTGGATCACCACCGTCCATCCGATGGGGATCGCCGGCTTCACCTGGACGAGCGGACCTTCGCCGGTGCTGGTCGCGCTCGTGCTGAGTGTGCTGGCGCTGGGCGGGTTCGTCATCCGGCAGGTGCTGTTGCGCCGCGGCGGCAATGCCGACAAGGCGCTGATGGACCTGAGCCTGTTCTCGCTCGCCTCGTTCCGCAACGGCAATATCGCGACGCTGATCATCGGCCTCGGTGAGTTCGGCATCGTCGCTGTGCTACCGCTGTGGCTGCAGTTCACCCTCGGTTACAGCGCCCTGCAGTCCGGTCTGGCCCTGGTGCCGATCGCCATCGGCAGCTTCATCGCCAGTGGTGCCAGCTTCGGGATGGCAGGGAAGGCCTCGCCGCTGAACATGGTCCGCCTCGGTCTGGGGCTGGAGGTCGTCGGCCTGGCCGCACTGGGCTTCTTCGCCGCCACCGACAGCTCGTGGTGGTCGATCGCGCTGGTCCTGTGTGTGTACGGCATCGGTGTCGGTTTCGCTACGGCTCAGGTGACCAACGTCGTCCTCGCCGACATTCCCGAAGCCGACAACGGCCAGGCGTCCGGCATCCAGAGCGCCTTCCGCCAACTGGGTTCCGCCCTCGGCATCGCACTGCTCACGACGATCTTCTTCACCACGCTGAGCTCGAATGTCGAAGACGACCTCACCGCGGTCGGTACGCCTCCGGCGCAAGCCCAGCAATACGCGCACGCCATCACCGGCAGCGCGGGCGCGGCGATCGAAGGCTTTGCCGCCCAGCCGGATACGCAGGAAGTAGCCACCGCCGGTCGATCCGCCATGACCGCCGGCGTCAACCTCGGCGCCTATCTGGCCGCGGGCTTCGTCCTGCTCGGCCTCGTGGCCACGGCCCTGATTCCCTCCCGAACCGGCCGCGACGACGAGTCGTCGACGTCGACAACACAACCCGCGCTCGTCTGACAGCAGGGCAGTCCGCCCCGCCCGCGAATCGCAATCCGTGATTTCGCAAGAACATGGGTAACTTGCCGGGATCGGGCTACCCGATAACAGGCTCGCCGCCCGTCGCATCAACGACCGGCGGCGAGCCGGAATCAGGGCAGAATACGCGGGGAGGCGGGGACACCACCAGACGAAAGGCACCATTGTGCGCCGCCGTGGCGAGCGCCCCGGAGGCACGCAGGGC
>NZ_JBHURA010000006.1:0-499660 GCF_042674185.1 Nocardia sp. NPDC056952
GCCGCGGACCGGCCACTTCGTGGCCGCCGCTCCCTAGGGGTCGCGGGGCGGGGTTGGGAGGCCGGTCATGGCGGACGTGGGGTGCACCTGGGGCTGGTGCGGTAGTGCGGCCGTCTCTGGGCGGAGGGTGTGGCTGGGGGCGCGGTAGTGCGGCGGTTTTTGGGTGGAGGGTGTGGTTGGGGGGTGCGGTAGTGCGGCGGTTTTTGGGTGGAGGCCGAGGGCTGGCGGTCGAGCTACCGGACGACACGCTGACGACTCGGGGAAGAGGGTGGGGCAGACAGCCAAAAGGCCGGTAGCGGGAGTGCTACCGGCCTTTTTGGGGCTGCTCTGTGCCTACATGGTGGTGATCAGTTGGTGCGGACCGAAAGACCGGGGTTGTCCGAGAGGACGACGGTCAGGGGCTGGGCGAACAGCTGGGGGGTGTCGCCGGTGATGGCGCCGATGATGTTCGGGATCTCGCAGATCGGGAAATCCGCGACCGAGGAGGCGCTGGAGATGCCGAGGGCCAGGCGGCCGGTGACGATGGCGCCGCCGGAGTCGCCGGGGAGGGCGCAGATGTTGGCCGAGAAGCTCTGGGTGAGCTGGCGGTCGCCGACCTGGACGGTCTGGTCGACACCGTTGATCACGCCGCAGCTGAAGCCGGTGCGGGCACCGGACTTGCAGACGGGGGCGCCGACCACGGGGGTGGCCACGCCGTCGACGGCGATGGGGGCCTGCCCGGGGATGCGGACCAGGTTGTTCTCGAAGCGGGCGCGCGCGTTGTCGTTGACGCGGATGATCGAGTAGTCCTGCTCGCCGAGCACCGACTTCTGGAAGGTGCCGAGCTGAGCGCCCGCCCGGTCGCCGTTGACCTCGTACACGGCGGCGGCGTTGCCGGTGCCCGCCGACTCGATGTCGGGGTTGCAGTGGCCCGCCGAGATGTTGACGACGTTGCCCGAGCGGTCGGTGCCGTTGAAGCCGAGCGAGCAGCGCAGCGAGCTGCGGCCGATCACCGAGGCGTAGCCGTCGCCGCCTGCCAGGGCGCCGTTGCCGTCACCGGCGACGGGGGTGGCGGTCAGGTCGACGCGCTCGCCGGCCACCGGCGGTGCGGTGACGATGACGCGGGAGGGGTCGATGAAGCTGGGCAGCGGGAGCCCGGCCTGCTGCACGCGGACGGCGATGGAGTTGTTCACGGTGTCGACGACGACACCACGCACCAGCGCGGAGATCTCCGGCGGTGCGGCGGCGAGCCAGTTCTCGAAGGCGGTCTTCTCGCCGCGCAGGGTGGACTCGCTCTTGGCGACGTTGCGGACCTCGAAACCGGCCGACTGGGCGGCTTCCCGGGCCTGGTCGGCGCCGGGGCCGTGCGACAGCGCGACGACGGCGTTGCCCTGGTCGCTCAGCCAGGAACCGGCGAAGACCTGCGGGAACTGACGCTGCGCGGTGGTGGAGAACGCGGCGACCTGCTGCGCGACATCGGCGCGGCGCAGGTATTCGTCAGGGGAGATCTTCAGATCCCGGGTGACCGCCTCGATGAGCTGGGCGGGCAGATCCGCGGGCGCGGGCTGCGCGTCGGCAACCGCCATCGTGGGGCCGAACAGCAGAAACGCCGCCGAAGCGGCGATTATAGATTTCCGAGCTCTTCTCGAGCTTCGCGCGGACGGGGTACGACCCATACGTGGCAGGAGCATGGTCCGAACTATATGGGCTCGAGCGACTTATGCCTACTCGGACCGGGCAAGAGATTTCGCTCACCCGGTCCGGTCGGTGATTTGTCCCCGCTCAGCTCGCGTTGGGCTTGGTGCGCACCATGATTCCGCTGCCGAGGCCGCCGCCCGATGTCGCCTCGATGTCGGCCAGGATGGGCCGGATCGGGACGCCGAGCGAGGCGGTGCCGCCGTAGGGGGCGAGCTGGGTGTTGGCCTCGGTGCAGTTGGGCGCACCGGAGGCGTTCGAGCCGCTGGTGATGCCGAGGGCGAGCGTGCCGGACACGATGGCGCCGCCGCTGTCGCCGCCGAGGGTGCAGGCGGTGCTGGCGAAGCCGCGGATCGTCTTGCTGACGCCCGCCTCGGTGAACAGCTGGGTCTCGACGTGATCGGCCGAGACGAACCCACAGGTGAAGGTGGAGGACTGGCCGGTCTTGCAGACCGGTGCGCCGGTGACGGGTTCGGCGGTGCCGGTGACCGTCAGGGTGGTGCCCTCGGCGCCGCGCACGCGAGGCTGGTCCATGCCCGCGTTCACCGCCCGCTCGTTGAGCTTGATCACCGAGTAGTCCAGCGAGGCGGGGCCGCCGAGCACCGCGCGGGCGAAGGTGCCGACTTCGGGACTGTTGGGGATGTCGCGCACGTTCGGGACGTAGACCGAGGCCGTGCCGCCGTTGTCGACGTTGGGGTTGCAGTGGCCCGCGGAGATATTGAGCGCGTTGCCCGCGGCGTCGGTGCTGTTGAACCCGAACGAGCAGACGTCGACTCCGCGCAGGTCGGCGTCGTGCAGGTCCTTGGTCGCGGTGATGTAGGTGTCGCCGCCCATCGGCTTGTACTCCACCGGACCGCCGCCGCCGGGCGAGAGCACCACCTTGATGGTGGCGATCAGGGTGGGCAGGTTGAGCATGTGGCCGGTGCCGGTGTTGGCCACGTTGAGCACGAGCTGGCTGTTGAGCGCGTCGATCGCGATCGAGCTGATCGGCGCGGAGATCGCGGGCGGCAGGCTCGCGACCCACCGACTCAGTTGCACCAGCGCGCCTTCCAGCCCTCCGGCCGAGATCGGCGCGAGATGGGTCTGGTAGCCGGCGGCGGTGACGAGCTTGCCCGCCTCGGCATCGGTGGTGGCGACGACGGCCTTGCCCTCGGGCGTGAGCCAGGCACCGGCGAAGGTGTCGGGGTTCGCGGCACGGAAGTCGGTCGCGTAGTCGCGCAACTGCTGGGCGCGCGCGGCACGATCGAGGTACTCGGTGGGGGTCATCCCGAGGTCACGCGACAGTGCCGTCACCAATTCGCCGGGTAACGCATCGGCCGAAAGTTGTAGTGGCGCAGCAGGTTCCGATGACGCGATGCCGGATCCGAGCAGGGGTGCGAGAAGAACAGTCGCGGCGAACCCGGCGGAGGCTGCCTTGACCGCGGCGCGACGCGCCACCAACTTGCGCATGAAATCCCTTCGTCGACAACCAGTGACCGAGAACACCGCCGGCGGCGATCATGTCGGTCAGCGCATCACTCTAGGGCACGCTCGCCCAGCTGGCGCGGTTACCGTCCGGCTGCTGGATTCAGCGCTGCCCCGGGATGGTCAGGGGCGCCGGGAGATAGCCGGGCGGGTAGGTCCCGAAGGGAGACCGGGGCCGGGTGGTGGTGGGGCTCGGTGTGGTCGTCGGCGGTGTGGTGGTCGGCTCCGGGGTGGTCGTCGGTGGCGCCTCGGTGGTCGTCGGCACCGGTTCGTCGGTCGTGGTGACCGGCGGGGGCGTGGTCGACTCGACGACCGGCGGCGGAGGCGGCGCGGGCGCCGAGGTCGGTGACAGCGTTTCCGGGCTGGCGTCGGAAATCGTCGGCGGTGGGACGGTTTCGGAATCGCGGATCAGGACCGAGACCGCGACCCCGCCGAGCAGCAGGCCGATGAGCGCGGCCGCGGCGATCAGCAGCGGGGTCTTGCTGCGCGCGGGTTCGCGGGCGGGCACCACCGCGGGCTCCGCGATCGGGGCGGGCGCGATCGGCGCCATCGCCTTCGTCGGCAGCGGCGAGACCGGCAGCGCCGCCGAGTACGCCTGCGCGGTCACCGAGGGCGGCGGCAGCGCGGGCATCACATCGGTGGCGACCATGGCGTTCTCGGTGACGATCGGGTCGGGCGGGGTCGAGCCGGCCGGGGTCGCCAGCACCGCGACCAGCGCGGCCTGGGCGGCGGCGTTGGCGAAGGTTTTGCCGGGATCGGCGCCGTCCGCGGGCTGGGGCAGCTCGTCCTCGCCGAGCAGGGCCACCGACTTCAAGCCCAGATAGTCCAAAGCCTCGCGCACGCCGCGCACGACCTCGGTCGACCAGGCCGCGGGATGGGTGGCGTAGAACTCGGCCGGGCCGCTGAGGTGCTCGGTGGTGAGATCGATCAGGCAGAACATCGCCGTCGCGAGGAGGTCTTCGGCGCGATATGCCTCGCCGCCGTCGACATCGACACCGGCCGGATCCCCGATCGCGCGCACGAAACCGGCGATCGAGTGGGCATGCCCGGTGGGAGCCGGTCCGCCGAGGGCGGCGTCACCGTCGTCGGACATGTGCAGAACCGAAGCACGCTCGATCACCTGAACCGTGCCGTCCTCGGTGACCACCGCGGCGATGCATTCGTCATCGGCGATACGCAGGCCGACCCCAGTGGCCATCGGCGGAACACCCCTCACTTCGGCGTCGACATCGTCCGCGCGAGTCACACCAGCAGTTGGCCGTGTCCCATCGCGCGCAGCATTGACAGTAATTCCGATCGTGAGCGCGCGCCTATTCGACGTCGGATCCGCGCGACGTGATGCTCTACGGTCTTCGCGGAAATGTACAGCCTCGCGCCGATCTCGCGATAGGTCAGACCGAGCAGGACCAGCTCGGCCACCTCGCGTTCGCGGTCGCTCAGCGCGCCGGACTCGCCGGTCAGGGGCACGGGACCGGCTGCGGGCGGCTGCGGTTGTGCGGTCGGTCGCAGCGGCTCGACCGGCTGGGCTTGCGTGCGCACCGAACGCGCGAGCTTGAGCAAGGCGGTGGCGGTGGTCGAGTCGCTCGCCGCGAGGGCGGCCTCGCTGGCCAGGCGGGCGGCGTCCCAGGTGAGCCCGAGCTCGGCCAGTGCCGAGACCGCGGCCTCCACATCGGCCGCGGCGACCTGCCCGCGCAGCACGAGCACCCAGGTGCGCCCGGCGTCGGCCAGCACGGTGGCCTGCCGGTCACCCGCTTCCGCCGCCGTCTTCAGCGCGTGGGCGTGGGGCAGCAGCGCCCGGGGCGATTCGTCGGCCAGCGCGGCCTGCACGCCGTACCAGTGGAAGGAATTGGTCCAGGCGGGTGCGCGGCCCACTTTGCGGACCAGCGCCCTGGCGGCATCGACGAGCGGTTCGATCCGGCGCGCGTCGCCCAGGCGGATGCCGGCCAGCCACAGTTCGCCGATCGGCAACAGGCTCAACAGGTCGGCTTCCAGCTCGTCGAACAGTGGGCAGGCCGCGTGCCACGCGCGAGCCAGGGCGGCGTGATCGCCGCCGCGACGGGCCAGTCCCACAGCCAGGGCATGGGCGAGGAGTTGATCGCGGGGTGCGAGGGCGGGGATGTCGATTTCGGCGAGGGTGCTCGCGGCACGGCGTTCGTCGCCGCCGAGCAGGGCGGTCCAGGCCGTCAGCACCGGAAGCTGCCGGCCACCGCCCATGCCCGCCGCCCGGCGCAGCGCGTCGCCGGCGCGACGGGGCTCGCCGCTGCCGAGGCAGAGCAGCGTGGCGATCGAGACCGCGGAGCAGGGCAGATAGCGATCGTCGCCGGTGTCGGTGTTGCCCGCCTGGATCAGGGCCGAAATCGCCGCGGCCGTTCCGGTTCCGTGCGGGTCGAGCGATTCGTCGAGCGCGCCCGCGATCAGCCGAGCGCCCGCGTCGGCCTCGGTCGGCGGCCAGTGCTGTGCCGCTTCGGACATCCGCGCGGCGCCGGCCTGTTCACCGGCCAGGGTGAGGACTATCGCCGCGGGCGCCCAGTCGGCGCCGATCCGGTCGGGTCCGAGCCAGTTGTACAGTCCGGCCGCGCGACTCACCAGTCCTCGGCGGATGAGCACGCTCGCGCAGATGCGTACCGCGGCGACCAGGTCGGCGCGTGCGACGTTCTCGGCGGTCAGCAGCGGTTCGGCCAGGCGTAGCGCGGTGTCGGTATCACCCGCGTGCGCGGCGGCCTCGGCCCAGCGCAGCGCGATCGACTCCACCGCCGCGCCCGCCGCGGCCGCCGCCGCGTAGCAGCGGGTCGCCTCGTCGGATTTCTCGGCTGTGCGGCAGAGGAACTCGGCGAGCCGGGCATCGACGACGCCGGACTCGGCCAGGATCAGCGCGGTGCGATCGCGGAGCAGACCCGCGTCGAGGCGCGCGGTGAGCAGCCTGCGCTGCACATCGACATAGCGGCGATCGCCGAGCAGCGTCCGCAGCGGACCGACGGCGGGCGCGAGGAGCAGGTCGGCATCGGTGACCAGGGCACCCGACCTGGCCCGGTCGATCAGGTCGTGGGCGGTGGCGGTGTCGACACCGAGCACCTCGGTGAGTTCTGTCGCGTCCAGCCCGGTTCCGGTCGCCGCGATGACCAGCGTTTCGAGCAACTCGGGTTCGACCGCTTCCAGCAGCGTCCGCGTCCAGACGGTGACGGCTTCGTCGACCGCTGCCTCGCAGGTCTCCAGCGACGCGGCGTGGGCGCCCTTCAACGCCGCCACGACACCGCCGGGGATGCCCGCCGTCAGCTGATGGATACGCGCCGCGAGCGGCTGGGACACAGCCACGCCGAGTTCCCTGGCGAACGAGGTGATGTGCGCACTTCCCAGCGCTCGCAGATCCACCGTGCGGCCGTTGCGCGCCACCGCGTCGGCCAGCGCGCGCAGCTGGGGATCGTGTGGCCGAGGCTGGGTGGTCAGCACGACCGAGCGTTGCCCGGTTTCGATGGCCTCGCAGAGCGCGCGAAGCTCGGCGTCGCTGTAGCTGTGGACATTGTCGGCGACGAGCACCGCCCGGTCGGGAACCCCGTTCTCGACATCGTCGGCGGCGGATTCGACCACCGGTATGCCGCGGCGACGCAGGCGTGCGCGAACGGCGTCGAGCAGGAACGTTTTTCCGGTCCCGGCTCGGCCACGGATCAAGAGCAGCACTGTCTGCTGGTCGGCGTTGTCGAGATCGCGGAAAACGGAGCGGGCATTCGGGAAGGTGTCGTGGGCGATCTCAGCCACCATTTCCTCCGAGGACCTTGCCGGGCAGTTGCGTACCCGATTCGAGGGTTTCGCCGACCGCGCCGCCCACGTCGTCGAGCAGGCCGCCGGGGTCGACCTTGACAGTGGGGACCTGCGGCCGGGTCGGTGCGGGCGCCGGAGCCGGGGCGGGTGCGGGTGCCGGCGCGGGGGCAGGCGCCGGAGCCGGGGCGGGCGCCGGGGACTGCCCTGCGGGCGGCGCCTGGGCCGGTTGCTGCTCGGCGGGGCCTGGCTGGCCCGCGGTCGCCGGTGTTCCGTCGGCGGGTGCTCCACCGGTGGGTGTTCCGACGGGTGCCGGAGTTCCCGCCGCGGGCGTGCCGCCAGGTGCTCCGGCGTCGGTCGTGCCGACCGGGATCGCACCCGATGGCGCTGTTGTACCGACCGCGCCCGGCTTGGCCGGGTCGGTGACCACGGAGTTCGTGGCATTCGCCGTCCCGGCCGCGCCGCCGGCGCCGGTCGCCGCGGGGGCGCCGGGGACCGAAGGGCCGACGGTGGTCTCGGCGGGGCCGGTGGGTGAGAACTGGGTGGCGCCACCGAGGGCGAGGGTGCCGGTGGCGAGCGCGGCCATGGTCAAGGCCGCCGCCGCGACGATCGCCGAGCGTTTGGCCGTGAACATCTTGGTCCGTACCGGCTCGGACGGTGGCAGCGCGAGCCCCTCGACGGCCGGTGCCGCCGCAGCCGCTGCCGGTGCTACCGGCACGACCGGGATGGCCTCGGTGGGCACGCTGATCGCGGCGACGTCGAGGGCGATCTCGGCCGCGCCGCGTGCCGTGCAGGTCGCCGGGTCGGCGCAGGCGATCACCGGCAGGCCGAATTCGGTGGAGATCAGCTCGGCGACCAGCGGAATCGCGCCACCGCCACCGGTGAGCAGCACCCGGCCGACATCGCCGAGGGTGAGTTCGGCGCGGCGCACCGCGTCCTGGAGCAGGCTCATCGAGTCGAGCAGGATCGGGCGCAGCAGATCTTCGAGTTCGCCCCGGGTCAACCGGACCTGTTCGGTGTGGATCGAGGGGTTGAGCATGCCGACCGGAATCGCCGTCGCGGTAATTCTGGAGAGTTCTTCTTTCGCAATTCCGCAGCGCTCTCGCAATGCCGACAATTCTTCTTCGACAACAGGATCGAATGGATCGATGTCGTTTCCGTTCAGAACATTTGCCAGCACGTAGCGCATGGTCAGTAGATCGAATTCGGAACCGGCGATCGCGGTGCTGTGCACCGGGGTGCCGAGCAGTCCGGCCTGCTCGCCGGTGCGCAGGACCGACACGGTCGAGCCGCTCGCGCCGAGGTCGTACACGACCAGCGCGCCGTCTTCGAGCTGTCCGCACTCGATCTCGTATCGGCGCACCGCGGCCAGCGGCTCGGGCACCAGCGTCACTTCGGGCAGGCCGGCGCGTGCGAGCGCGGACCTGGCGGCCTCGACGGTGTGCTCCGGCCACCATGCCGGGTAGCACGCGACGGTGGTAGGCACATCGGTGGTGACCCCGGAGAGTTCGGCGATCAGCGCACGGGTCGCGGCAGCGACCAAATCGGCTGCGTCGTGGGCGGAACCGTCCTCTGCCAGCAGATCCACCGGATCGCCGACCCTGGACACGTAGTCGTCGACGACAACTCCGCGATGGTGGCGCGCGGTGTCGGCGAAGCTCACCGATCCGTCGGCGCCGAGCATCAGTGCGCTGCGATGGGTGAGAACGGTGGCACCGGTCCCGTCGGCTGTCGTGGCCGCGGCGGCCGAATTCGCCGCTCCGACAGTGATGCCGAGCGCCAGACGCTCTGTCATTGGACAACCCCGTTCGCAGGACTTCCGGTGGGCCGGTAAACGCTTGATGTACAGCGAGATCGCCGATGGCAGCGTCCCACTCGATCTGTCGGTTGCTAGGGGACAGCTGTTACCTGCGATGGGGCAAGTACGGGGAAATTCCCCTAATCGGTGGTCGGCCCCTAATGGGGCACGCCCGGCGGGACTAGGTATTCGCCCCGTTACCTGTAACGACGGGCCCGCCTAGCGTGAAAGACATTCCAACGACAAACAGATCGGGCATCACCGCCCATGATCTGGAGGAGCTGATCTCGATGACACCGAACGCGATTCTGGAGTTCATCCTCAATCTGCTGCGCGACCCCGAGGCCGCCGCCGGTTACTGCGCCAACCCGTGCCTCGCGCTGGCTGAGGCAGGCCTCGTGGTGACCCCGGAGGACATTTCCGCCGTCGCCCCGATGGTGGCGGAATCCGCGCTGGTCAGCGGCGGCTCCCAGTTGCAGGCGATCGTAGCCGCGGGCGCCGCGGCGAGCACGAGCGCGGCCCTGGCAGGCACGGCCACCGCTGCCGCAGCCGTCACGGCCGCCGCGGCGGCCGATGCCGAACTCGACCTCGGTCTCGACGTCGGCCTCGGCGCTGTGGCCTCGGTAGTCGCCGACGCCGCCGCCCAGGTAGGCGCCGGCCTCGACGTGGCACTCGACGCCGTCACCGGCGCGAACGTCGATGTGAACGCCGGCCTCGGCGCCGACCTGGCCGCCGGTGTGACCGGCGCCCTCGGCGCGGGCCTCGGCCTGAACGGCGCGATCGACAGCGCCCTCGACCTCGGTGCGAACCTCGGTGGTGCTGTGAATGGTGCACTGGGTGTTGGTGGTGATTTGGCCGCTGGTCTCGGTGGTGCTGTGAACGGTGCGCTCGGTGTTGGTGGTGATTTGGCTGCTGGTCTCGGTGGTGCGGTCGACGTGGGTGGCGATCTTGCCGCTGGTCTTGGTGGCGCACTGAATGGTGCGCTGGGTGTTGGTGGTGATTTGGCTGCTGGTCTCGGTGGTGCGGTCGACGTGGGTGGCGATCTTGCCGCTGGTCTTGGTGGCGCGCTGAATGGTGCGCTGGGTGTTGGTGGTGATTTGGCTGCTGGTCTCGGTGGTGCGGTCGACGTGGGTGGCGATCTTGCCGCCGGTCTCGGTGGCGCGCTGAATGGTGCGGCTGGAGTCGGTGGCGCGCTGGGGGGTGCGGCCGGTGTCGGCGCGGATCTCGGTGCGGGTCTCGACACCACGCTGACCGGTGGAATCGGCACCGGTCTCGACGGTGCCCTGTCGGGTGCGGTCGGCGCGGGGGCGGACCTGGCCGCTGGTCTCGGCGGCAGCCTGGCCGGGACGGTCGGCGCGGGCGCTGGTCTCGGTGAGGCGCTCACCGGCGCGGTCGGCGCGGGGGCCGAACTCGAGACCGGGCTGGATGCTGCGCTGGGCGGCGCGGCCGGTGCGGGTGTGGGTCTGGGCGGTGTGCTCACGGGTGCGGCAGGCGCGGGCGCGGATCTTGCCGCTGGTCTCGACGGTGCGGTGGGTACCGGTGCCGGTCTCGGTGGCGAGCTGACCGGCGCGGCCGGTGCCGGTCTCGGTGGCGCGTTGTCGAGTGCGGTCGGTGCGGGCGCCGGTCTCGACGGGGCGTTGGCCGTGGGTGGCGATATCGCCGCCGACTTGGATGGCGCGGTCGATGTCGCCGCTGGTCTCGGCGGTGGCCTCGATGCCGGTCTGAGCGGTGCGACCACGGCCGCGGGAGGTCTCGGGGCCGGCGTCGGCGCTGTCGCCAACGCGGGCGCGCAGGCTGCCGGTGGGCTCGGCGCCGCAGCCAACGTGGGGGCGCAGGCCGCCGGCGGGCTGGGCGCGGTCGCCACCACGTCGGCGATCACTGGTCTCGACGGTGTGGTCGGCGCGGGCGCGGACCTGGGCACAGGTCTCGAAACCGGGTTGGGTGGCGCAGTGTCGGCGGGTACGGATCTGACCGGTGGCTTCACGGGTGGGGCGGGGACCGGGTTCGGTGTCGACGAACTACTCACCGGCGGCGGAACCGGACAGATCACGACCGGAGTGGAATCAGCGCTGTCCACCACCTCGGGTATCGGGCTGAGCACCGGTCTGCACGGCGGCCTCGAGACCGCGACGACTGCCGGCACCGATGTGACCGGTTCTCTCGCCTCGGGTGCGCAGGCAGGAGTAAACGGCGCCGTCGGGTCCGGTGTCGATCTGGCCGGTGGCGCCCAAGCGGGCCTGACCGGTGTCGCCGGCGCGGGCGCTGGGCTCGCGGGTTCCGCAGTCGGCGGCGCCCAGACCGGGTTGACCGGTGCCGTGGAGACCGGCCTGACAGGATCCGCGACCGGCGGCGCCGAAACGGGAACCGGCCTCGAGACCGGCCTCGGCGGCCTCCGCGATGCGGGACTGTCGGGCGCGATCACCGGCGGCACCCAGGTGACCGGCGGCTTCACCTCCGCCGTCGACGGCGCGGCGCAGGGCGGCACCGCCGCGGTCGGCGGCCTCTCCGGTGAGACCACGTCGACCTCGACCACCCAGATCGACACTTCCGGCACCGCCGGTGCGACGACGCAGGGCGCGGTCACCACCGCGGCCGACACCTGGTCCGGCGTCGACGTATCGAGTGCGTTCGGTTCGGGCCTGCACGGTTCCGGCCTCGGTGGTGGCGAGGCGTCGCTGTTCGGTGAATCGAGCACCGTCGCCGACACCGGTGCCGACGTGCACACCGACGGACTGTTCCACTGAGCGAAACGGGCGAAGGGATGACTGTTCTCGCACCGAACGTGGTGCCGCTGACGACGGTGTTGGCCGACACCGTCGCGGCGGCCCACGCCGCGGGCCGTGACGACCTGGTCGGACGTCTGGAGAAGGTGGCCGTGCGGGTGCGCGACCCGCGGCACCGGATCGTCGTCACCGGTCAGCTCGGTCAGGGCAAGAGCAGATTCGTGAACGCACTGCTCGGGCTGGATGTGTGCCGGGTCGGCGACGACGCGACCACCGTGTTGCCCCTGCAGCTGTCCTACGGCGCGCAGCAGCGGGCGTATCTGGTGCTCACCGCGCCGGGTACCGATGAATCGCGGGTCGAGATCCCGTTCGACGAGATCGGCGCCGTCGATACCCGCACGCCACTGGCGCAGGGCAGGCAGGTCGTGCGGATCGAAGCCGAGCTGCCCAGTCAGCTGCTGGCCGACGGCATCGTCCTGATCGATACCCCCGGTGTCGGCGGCCACGGGAGTGCTTGCGCCGCGGGCGTGCTCAGCCTGGCGGCGGCCGCCGACGCCGTACTTGTGCTCTCCGATGCCTCCACCGAGCTCACCGAACCCGAACTCACGTTCGTCCGGCAGATCCGCGAAATGTGTCCCGCGGTCGCCGTTCTGCTCACCAAGACCGACCTCTACCCACACTGGCGGCAGGTGCTGGAGGCCGACCGGGGCCATCTGACGCGCGCGGAAGCCGATGTCGCCCTGATCCCGGTATCGGCGCTGCTGCGTGCGCACGCCCTGCGCTTGCAGGACGCGCAGCTGGGCCTGGAGTCCGGTTTCGGCGTGCTGTTCGGTTTCCTGCGCGATCGGGTCGTCGCCCGTGATCAGGCGGTCACGCGGCAGGCGGTGGCTCGCGAATTACATTCGGCGGCGGAGCATCTGGCGCTGGCGCTGGGTAGCGAGCTGGTCGCGCTGCGCGATCCGGCCGGTGGCGCGGCGGCGGTCAACGAATTGCAGTCGGCGCGTGCGGCCGCCGAGGAGTTGCAGCGGCGCACCGCGAGCTGGCAGCAGACCCTCACCGACGGCATCACCGACCTCGTCGGCGATGTGGATCACGACCTGCGCGACCGGCTGCGCGGTATCGCCCGCACGGGCCAGGAGTGGATCGACGAGAACGACCCGGGCAGGCATTGGGGCGCGATCACGGAATGGCTGACCGGCTCCGTCGACACCGCCCTCGGCGACAATCTCCTGCTGACCCACCGCCGAGCCGAGCTGCTCGCCGAACGGATCGCGGGCCATTTCGCCGAGGTCGGCGCGGTCGATCTGCCGGAGGTGCACTCCGGGATGGACGATGAGAGCGGCCTGGCCAGTTCGGGTTCCCTGGCCGATCTCGAGCCGGATATCGGCTTCACGAGCAAGGTTCTGGTCGGTATGCGCGGCTCCTACGGCGGCGTGCTGATGATCGGGCTCGCCACGACCTTCGCCGGCCTGGCCATGCTGAACCCGATCTCGCTCGGCGCGGGCCTGATCGTGGGCGGCAAGGCCTATCGCGACGACAAGTCCGCCCGGCTGGCGCGACGCCGCGTCGAGGCCAACGGTGAGGTGCGCCGATTCCTCGACGACGTGGCGTTCCAGGCGGCCAAGGACACCAAGGACCGGCTGCACCGCATCCACCGTGCGCTGCGCGACCACTTCGCCGGGGTGGCCGAGCGCAGCCTGCGGTCGATCGACGCTTCCCTGCGGGCCGCACAGGAGGCGGCGGCCATGGCTGCCACACACCGCGCCGAGCGCACCGTCGTGCTGGAACGCCAGCTGCACGCGGTGGCCGAGCTGCGCCGCTACGCGGAATCGATGCAGATCGAACTGAGACGGGCCGACGGTACGGTATCTGGGTGACCCACCGTTTCGACACCGCCGCGCCCAGCGACCGGACCACACCGAGGATCCTGGCCGAAGCGCACGAGCTGATCGGCGCGGCGGCGCGGGCGTTCGGGCGCGACGAGTACGCGCGCACGCTGCTGGCCGAATGCGAATACCGCTTGCGTGAGCCGCTGCGGGTGGCGCTGGCCGGTTCGATCAAGGCGGGCAAGTCGACGTTGCTGAACGCGCTGGTCGGCCAGGCCGTCGCCCCGACCGACGCCACCGAGTGCACCCGCGTCGTCACCTGGTACCGCGACGCCGCAACCCCCACGGTCACCGCGCACGCGGTGGACGGATCGCGCGCGAATGTGATCGTGCGACGCGGCAGTGGCGCGCACGGACTGACCTTCGACCTGAACGGTCTGAGCTGGGATGCGCGCGGTCCCCGTGCGGTGGACCATCTCGAGGTCGGGTGGCCGTCGGCCGCGTTGTCGCAGACCACGATCATCGACACCCCTGGCACGTCGTCGCTGTCGCGTGAGGTGTCGCTGCGCACCGCACGGCTGCTCACTCCCGCCGATGTCGAGGACGATGCGCGAGCCGCGCCGTTGTCGGTGTCCGGCGCCGACGCCGTCGTCTACCTGTTGCGCCGTCTCGATGCCGCCGACGTGCGTTTTCTCGAGCAGATCGGTGCGGGCGCCGGTGGTGCGGGGCCGCTCGGTGTGATCGGGGTGGTGTCGCGCGCCGACGAGATCGGCTCCGGTCGCATCGACGCGCTGCATTCGGCCCGCGATGTCGCCGCCCGGTTCGCGGACGAGCTGGAGCGAACCGGCCTGTGCCAGTCGGTGATTCCGGTGGCGGGGCTGCTCGCTTTCGCCGCGGCGACCCTGCGACAGCCGGAGTTCGCGGCGTTCGAGGCGCTGTCCACAGTGCCCGCGGAGGACCTCGGGATCGCGTTGCTCTCGGCGGACCGATTCGCTCGCGCCGACATCGCGCTGCCGGTCGCCCCGGAACTGCGCGCGCAGCTCGTTGATCGTTTCGGCCTGTTCGGTATTCGCATGGCCACCATGCTGATTCGGCTCGGTGCCCGCGATTCTTCCGCGCTGGCAGCGGAATTGGCGGCTCGCAGCGGCATCGAAGAGTTGCGTTCGGTGTTGGAGGTCCAATTCGGTCAGCGCGCTGAGGAATTGAAGGCGCATTCGGCGCTGAGCACGCTGGACCGGATCCTGGCCGCCTACCCCGGTACCGAAGCCGATCGCCTGCGGCCCCGCGTGCGTGCTCGGCTCGCCGATGTGCACGGTTTCACCGAACTCCGACTGCTCGGGCGCCTGCGTACCGACGAATTGCCGTTGCCGCCACCGGTACTCGCCGACCTGTACCGCATGCTCGGCGGCGCGGGCGTGGCGGCGCATCTACGCCTCGGACTGCCCGCGGAGTCCGACCCGGATTCCCTGCGTGCCACGGCTTTCGCCGCCGTCCGTACCTGGCGGGCCCGCGCGGCCCATCCTCTCGCCGACCGATCGACCGCCACCGCCTGCCGAGCCGCGGCCCGCAGCGCTGAGGGAATACTGGCCGAACTCCCTCCGCCGCGGACCACCTAGCCGGTCAGATGAAGTAAGCGGTCCCCGAGGAACTTCCGGTCCCGTACCCCAGGCTCTTCGCGAACTCCCGAACCGCGATCAACGCGTGCCCCACCGGCCCCGGATCGCTGCACGACCCCCCGACCGACGAGAACGTGCATCCGTCATCGGCAACGGCGACGCCGCTGTCGGCCACGGCGCTCCCGGCGGAGGCGACCATCCCGCCTCCGGCCAGGGCGGCGATCACGGCCACTCCGCCGAACGCCCGCTTCCACTGAACCTTGCCCATCGATGCACGCATACTTCCGAAACTAGTGTCCGACAGGATTGTTCGCACCCCTATCGTTGCCCCGAATAATCAGGGCAACGATCAGGCGGGAGGCCGATCACTCACCCAGGGCCGGCACAACCTCCTCCGCGAGGTACTGCTCGATCCCGCGCCCGGCCCGCTCCGCCTGGATCACGGTGGCGCCGCGCTCTTGGGCCGCGGCCGTCAACTCCTTCCGGGACTCGGCTTCGACTCCACCTCCGATCACCAGCAGGCGAACCCGCTCACGCTCGAGGATCGCGAGCGCCTCCTCGTCGGTGGTCGACCCGAGGACGCGGTATCCGAGCCCGCCCACATAGCCGAGCGCGGTATCGACAACTTCGCGCCCGCGCCCGACGGTCAGCAGATCAACGGTGTACATGTGCTTCCACCCTTCGTGTTTCATACTGTGACGATTTCCGGCTCATCATCGAGTACGCGCTGTTCCAGCTTGGCCTCCTTCGGCAGTGCGAAGAATCCGAGACACACCACCAGTAGCATCCCGGCGCCGTAGAACAGCGTGTACCGGAACGTCTCAGCGAAGTTCACCGCGTTGGCCTCGGTCCCTGCCTCGGCGAGTACGCGCGAAACCACCGAGTCGCCACCAGAATTCGACTGACAACTAGCGGGTGTCACGGCCGGATCATCCTCCGCCGACCGATCGTGCACGCATGCCGCGAACCCGGCCAGGATCTGATCCTGGACCTGTATCGGCATTCCCTCGAGCGCCAGCTCGGCCCGGATCTCGGGCGTCACGGCGGCCACTCCGAGATCGGAATCCCGGTCGAGCGCGGTGAAGGACAGCACGCCGACCAACGCGACGCCCAGCGCGGTCCCCAACTGCTGCCCCGTGTTCAGCAGCCCGGAAGCCGACCCCGCCTCCCGTACCGGCACCTGCCCGAGCAGCAGGTCCAGCGTCGGCGCCACCACCATCCCGAACCCCGCACCGGTGATCACCAGCGGCAGCGCCATCTGCCAGGAAGTGAACTCGCTCCCGTATCGCACACCCATCGCGCCGTAGAGCGCGAACCCCGTCGCATTCACCAGCGCCCCGACCATCAACACCCGCCGCCCGTACCTTGCGGCCAGCACGCCGACCGAAAGACCGGCTCCCACGCCGGCACCCACCGCGAACAGCGCCGAGGTGAGCCCGGCCCGCAACGGCGACCACCCGAGTCCGCCCTGCATGAACAACGTCCACACCAGGAAGAATCCACCCATGGCGATCCAGAAGAGCAACCAGGTCCCCAGCCCGATCGCGAACGGCCGCGACCGGAACAGCCCGAGA
Organism: Nocardia sp. NPDC056952; assembly: GCF_042674185.1. NCBI lineage: Bacteria > Bacillati > Actinomycetota > Actinomycetes > Mycobacteriales > Nocardiaceae > Nocardia > Nocardia sp. NPDC056952. The sequence goes on from NZ_JBHURA010000006.1 coordinate 16,429, forward strand.
TCGACCAGCGGCGAACGTCCCTTCCGCGCTAGGCCGCGCTCGTAGAACAGGAACCCGGCGAACACCGCGAGAGCCACACCCATCATCACGAAAGTCCATGCGGGCCAGTCGAGTCGACGTCCCTCGGTCAACGGGTAGACCAGCAGCAGTACAGCGGATACCGCCAGTGCCATCCCGACCGGGTCCAGCCGGGGCGGTCTGGCCGACTTCGAATCGCTCATCACGAACCACGCCGCGATGAACCCCGCGATGCCGACCGGAATGTTCACCAGGAAGATCGGCCGCCAGGCCAACCCGAACAGGTCGGCCTGCACCAGCACTCCGCCGAGCGCGAGACCGACCGCTGAGGCCGACCCGCCGACACCGCTGTAGACGGCAATCGCTTTGGCCCGCTCCTCTTTCGGGAAGGTCGTCTGAATGATGGCCAGGATCTGGGGCACCATCAGCGCTCCCATCGCACCCTGCGCGAAGCGGGAGCCGATGAGCACGGTGGGATCGGTGGCCAGCCCGCACGCCGCCGAGGCGATCGTGAAACCGGCCATGCCGGTGAGGAACACGCGTTTGCGACCGTAGATGTCGCCGAGCCGTCCGCCGGTGATCAGCACCGCGGCGAAGGCGAGAACGTAAGCGGCGATGATCCATTCGAGCTGCGAGTACTCGGCGTGCAGGTCGTTCCGGATGCTCGGTACGGCCACATTGACGATGGTCACGTCGAGTAGATCCATGAAGCCGGCGGCCAGCACCACCGCGAACGCGATCCAGCGCCGCGGATCCGGGGCGGGGGGAGTGGGGGAGGTAGTCACGAGAGTCTCTCTTCGAGTAGGGGACCTCTCAAACTATGCACCTCAAGTGATTATCAATCAATAGGGCAATCATGAATGGTGCGTTAATCGGCGTATCGTAGTGGTGTGACCGACCCGACGCAGCTGTCGACCCACGCCGGATTCCTCCTCGGCCAACTGGGCTTCCATACGGCCTATCGCTTCAGCGATCTACTGGCGCCGCTGGGCATCAAGCCCCGCCACTTCGGCATGCTGAAACTCCTGAGCGCCCACGACGGCCGCACCCAGCAGGAGCTCGGCGAGGCGTTGGAGATCCACCGCAATGTCATGGTCGGCCTGGTGGACGACCTGGAGAAACGCAACCTCGTGGAACGCCGCCGCCACCCCAGCGATCGGCGCGCGCACGCCCTCCACCTCCTGCCCGCCGCCCATGCTCTCCTAGCCGAAGCCGAGCAGCGGGTAGCCGAGCTGGACGCTGAACTCCTGTCTCCCCTGCCTCCCGAAGACCGCGCGGTCTTCCTTGATCTCCTGCGCCGCACCGCCGAGGGCAACGGCCTTCGCCCCGGCATCCATCCCGGCCTCACCCGATAGCCCGCCGATGGTCTCCGGACCGTCACGATCGCGCATCAGGGGCTGCAGTTGAGCGCACCCGTGGCAAGAATGGCTCGGGGGTCGGGAAATTTTTTCGGGTGGCGGGAATGAATCGCCGCAGCTACTGGTTGTGCTGATCAACAACATGAGCGAACCTGACTCAACTTCGGGTTGACTCACGGTGGATCTCGAAGGCAGGATTGAGCCCACTGCGCTCAGCGTTGCAATAACCGAACGTCAAACAGGAGGAAACCACTATGGCTCGTGCGGTCGGAATCGACCTCGGGACCACGAACTCCGTCGTCGCCGTGCTCGAAGGCGGCGAGCCGGTCGTCGTCGCGAACTCGGAAGGCTCGCGCACCACCCCCTCGATCGTCGCCTTCGCGAAGAACGGCGAGGTTCTCGTCGGTCAGCCCGCGAAGAACCAGGCGGTCACCAACGTCGACCGCACCATCCGCTCGGTCAAACGCCACATCGGCACCGACTGGAACGTCGAGATCGACGACAAGAAGTACACGCCGCAGGAGATCTCCGCGCGCACGCTGATGAAGCTGAAGCGCGACGCCGAGGCCTACCTGGGCGAGGAGATCACCGACGCCGTGATCACCGTCCCGGCCTACTTCGAAGACGCCCAGCGTCAGGCCACCAAGGAAGCCGGCCAGATCGCCGGTCTCAACGTGCTGCGCATCGTCAACGAGCCCACCGCGGCCGCGCTCGCGTACGGCCTGGACAAGGGCGACAAAGAGCAGACCATCCTGGTCTTCGACCTCGGTGGCGGCACCTTCGACGTCTCGCTGCTGGAAATCGGCGAGGGCGTCGTCGAGGTCCGCGCGACCTCCGGTGACAACCACCTCGGTGGCGACGACTGGGACGAGCGCGTCGTGACCTGGCTGGTCGACAAGTTCAAGGCGTCCTCGGGCATCGACCTGACCAAGGACAAGATGGCCATGCAGCGTCTGCGCGAGGCTGCCGAGAAGGCCAAGATCGAACTGTCCTCGGGCCAGAGCACCTCGATCAACCTGCCCTACATCACCGTCGACGCGGACAAGAACCCGCTGTTCCTCGACGAGCAGCTCACCCGCTCGGAGTTCCAGAAGATCACCTCTGATCTGCTGGATCGCACCCGCGCGCCGTTCCAGTCCGTGATCAAGGACTCGGGCCTGAACGTGGCCGACATCGACCACGTCGTGCTCGTCGGTGGCTCCACCCGGATGCCCGCCGTCTCCGAGCTGGTCAAGGAACTGACCGGCGGCCGTGAGCCCAACAAGGGCGTGAACCCGGACGAGGTCGTCGCCGTCGGCGCCGCGCTGCAGGCCGGTGTCCTCAAGGGCGAGGTCAAGGACGTTCTGCTCCTCGACGTCACCCCGCTGAGCCTTGGCATCGAGACCAAGGGTGGCGTGATGACCAAGCTCATCGAGCGCAACACCACCATCCCCACCAAGCGCTCGGAAACCTTCACCACCGCTGACGACAACCAGCCTTCGGTGCAGATCCAGGTGTTCCAGGGTGAGCGCGAGATCGCCTCGCACAACAAGCTGCTGGGCTCCTTCGAGCTCACCGGTCTGCCCCCGGCCCCGCGCGGCGTGCCGCAGATCGAGGTCACCTTCGACATCGACGCCAACGGCATCGTGCACGTCACCGCGAAGGACAAGGGCACCGGCAAGGAAAACAAGATCAAGATCCAGGACGGCTCCGGTCTGTCCAAGGAAGAGATCGACCGCATGGTCGCCGACGCCGAGGCGCACGCCGCCGACGACAAGGCGCGCCGTGAAGAGGCCGAGACCCGCAACCAGGCCGAGTCGCTGGTGCACCAGACCGAGAAGTTCATCAACGAGCAGAAGCTGAGCGAAGGTGGCGCACAGGTCTCCGCCGATCAGCTGGCGAAGGTGGAGAACGCGGTCGCCGAGGCCAAGCAGGCGCTCGAGGGCACCGATATCTCCGCGGTGAAGTCGGCCGTGGAGAAGCTGGCCACCGAGTCGCAGGCCCTGGGCCAGGCGATCTACGAGGCCAGTGCCGCCGCCGACGCGCAGTCCGGCAACGGCGCGGGCCCCAGCCAGGCCGATGACGATCAGGTCGTCGACGCGGAGGTCGTGGACGAGCCGGTCGACACGGACAAGAAGTGACCGAGGCGAACTCCTCGGAGCAGGAGTTGGTCGAGGAAATCCTGGACGACACTGCGGACGAGAACGCGGAGGCCGCCACGGCGGACTCCGCCCTCGACGCCGAAGTTGTCGAGCCGGAGCACGACGAGCTGGCCGAGCGCACGGCCGACCTGCAGCGGTTGACCGCGGAATACGCGAACTACCGCCGCCGCGTCGAGCGTGACCGTCAGGCCAACATCGACGCCGCCAAGGCGTCGGTGGTCACCGAATTGCTCGCGGTGCTGGACGATCTGGATCGGGCGAGGGCGCACGGCGACCTCGATTCCGGCCCGCTGAAGTCCGTCGCCGACAAGCTCGAGACCGCGCTCACCAAGCAGGGTCTGGTCGAATTCGGTGCCACCGGTGACCCGTTCGACCCCACGCTGCACGAGGCCGTGCAGCACGAGGGTTCGGGCGCCGACCCGGTGATCGGCATCGTCATGCGCAAGGGCTATCGGTTCGGCGACCGGGTGCTTCGGCACGCGCTGGTCGGGGTAACCGATGCCGAGGCCGCGGGGGCATCGGATCCGGATGCCGGCGACAGTCAATAAGAACGCGAAAGGAGGAGATGCCCGGTGAGCCAACGGGAGTGGATCGAAAAGGACTTCTACAAGGAGCTGGGTGTCTCCTCCGGCGCCTCGCAGGACGAGATCAAGAAGGCATACCGCAAGCTCGCCCGCGACCTGCACCCGGACTCCAACCCGGGTGACACCAAGGCCGAGGAGCGGTTCAAGTCCGTGAGCGAAGCCAATGCGGTGCTGTCGGATCCTGCCAAGCGCAAGGAGTACGACGAGACGCGCCGCATGTTCGCGGGCGGCGGCGGTGGCGGACGAGCCTACGGCGGCGGCGGGTTCAATCCCGGTGCCGGCGGCGGCTTCTCGCAGGACTTCAACATCGGTGACATCTTCGGTCAGGCCGGTGGTACCGGCGCCGCGGGCGACGGCGGGCTCGGCGATCTGCTGGGCGGGCTGTTCAACCGGGGTGGCGGCGGTGGCCGGGCGGCGGCTCGTCCGCGCCGCGGCTCCGACGTGGAGACCGAGACGACCCTGGGTTTCCGTGAGGCCGCCCAGGGCGTCACCGTTCCGCTGCGGATGACGAGTCCCTCGCCGTGCACCACCTGTCACGGCAGCGGTGCCAAGCCGGGCACCAGCCCGCGCGTGTGCCCGCACTGCAACGGTGCGGGCGTGGTCAGCCGCAATCAGGGCGCGTTCGGTTTCAGCGAGCCCTGCGACGACTGCCGCGGCACCGGGTCGATCATCGACGACCCGTGCACCGACTGCTCGGGCACCGGTATCCAGAACCGCACCCGCACCATCACCGTCCGGATCCCACCGGGCGTCAGTGACGGTCAGAAGATCCGGCTGGCCGGTCAGGGCGAGGCGGGTCTGCGCGGTGCGCCTTCGGGCGACTTGTATGTCACCGTGCACGTCAGCCAGGACAAGGTCTTCGGCCGTCAAGGCGACGACCTCACCCTGGTGCTCCCGGTGAGCTACAGCGAATTGGTTCTGGGGACAACGGTTTCCGTGCCGACGCTGGACGGCCGGGTCGGTGTGAAGGTGCCCGCGGGTACCGCCGACGGGCGTATCCTGCGAGTCCGTGGTCGTGGCGTGCCCAAGCGCGGCGCGGCGGGCGGCGCCGGTGACCTGCTGGTCACGGTGAAGGTCGCGGTGCCGCAATCGCTCGACTCCGACGCCACCGATGCGCTCAAGCGCTATCAGGAGGCGGAGAAGGCCAGTGGCTTCGAACCGCGTGCAGGATGGGCGGGTGCTTGATGATGTCCGATGATCCGAAGTCTGTTTCGGGTGCGACCGCGCGTGCCGAGTTCTTCATGATCTCGGTGGCGGCTCAGCTGGCGGGGATGCACGCGCAGACGCTGCGTACCTACGACCGGCTGGGTTTGGTCACCCCGCAACGGACCTCGGGTGGCGGACGCCGTTATTCGGCCCGCGACGTCGAGGTGCTGCGCGAGGTGCAGCGCCTGTCGCAGGACGAGGGCGTCAATCTCGCCGGCATCAAGCGCATCATCGAGCTCACCAATCAGGTGGAGGCGTTGCAGCAGCGCGTCGAGGAGATGAGCGCGGAGATGGAGCGGTTGCGGGCGGGCTACCGGCCCGATCTGTCGCCGCCCGCACGCAGTACCGCGCTCGTGGTGTGGCAGCCACGGCATCGGCGCTGAGTCGTCTTCGATTCGACGAGCCTCCGGTTCGCCCATCCGCTGTGGTGGATGCGAGCCGGGGGCTCGTTCGTCTCCGGTCAACCCCCGGCGACCGGCTGGTGACTCTCCAGCAACTCACTTATTCGTGATCTTGCTGATCGGAAGTAGCGTCGCGGCGCGCTGAGGTGGGGATTTATCACCGTGGACGTCCAAAAGTTTGCTGCCCGGATGCTGAATTCGGATCAATCGGAAGGCAATTCGCTGCCCGCGACCAGCCACTCCGGTGCGCCGACCCCGCGTGTCATGGCTCGGCGCGTCGGATCGCCACCTGCGGGCGACGTTGCGGAAGGGTCGCTCTACCAGGGCCATTGGTCACCAATTGCCTGATACGCCCGGTGGTTTCGAGAATCGTGAGCGGCTGTTCACCCTCAATTAACGGGCTTCAGGTATGTTTTCATGAGAAACTACTGGGAACCGCCTGGTATTTCGCGAATTACATGCGTGATGTTTAAGAGTACGATTCCTAAGCTGGCAAACCTCGCCTAGACTTCTCGCATCGGCTGCTGACGAGTGTCCTCCCAGCCCGTCACTCGCCGGCGCGGCTAGCGTTCGATGGCGAAACGAGGTTGTGACACATATGGATTCGCGGACTGTCGCTTTGATCCGTACTACGTTCAAGGCGGTTGCTGCGGAAGAAGGTGGGCCCGAGAAGCTGTCGAGGTCGTTCTACTCGATCCTCTTCACGGACTACCCCGGTGTCCGCGACTACTTCCCGGCTGCCATGGACTCCCAGCGCGACCGACTCGTCACGGCGATCTCCTACGCCCTCGACCGGCTGGAGGAGCCCGACAAGCTGCTGCCGTTCCTGGCCCAGCTCGGGCGCGACCATCGCAAATACGGCGTGCAACCGGCGCACTATGTGGCCGTGGCCAACTCGCTGAAATCCGCCATGCGGTTGTTCGCCGGTGCGGAGATGTGGACCGACGAGGTCGCCAGCGCATGGGACGAAGGTCTGGCCACCATCAGCGGCGCGATGATCAGCGCCGCCGACAAGGAGACCACCCCGGCTACCTGGACGGGCACCGTCGTCGAACATCGCGAGGTGCTGCGCAATCTCTCGATCGTCCGGGTCCAGCTCGACGTGCCGATGCAGTACGCCGCCGGTCAGTATCTCAGCGTGCAGATTCCCTCGCGGCCGCGGATGTGGCGCTATCTCTCGCCCGCGAACCCGGCCAATCCCAACGGCGAGATCGAGTTCCACGTTCGCGGCGTGCTCGGCGGCTGGGTCAGCCCCGCCATGGTCGCGCACACCGCCGTCGGTGATCAGTGGGCGCTCGGCTCGCCTCTCGGCGGCCTGGGCGTGCCGCGCAACACCAAACGCAAGATGCTGATGGTCGGTTGTGGCACCGGCATCGCCCCCCTGCGCGCGCAGATCATGGCGATGGCCCAGCGCCGGGTCAACCCGAAGGTCCACCTGTTCGTCGGCGGCCACCACCCCTGCGATCTCTACGACCTCCAGGTCCTGAGCCAACTCGCCATCGCCAACAAATGGCTCACCGTCACCCCCGTCACCGAGAGTGACGAAAACCCCTGGTGGTACTACGACTCCGGCGAACCCCAGCCGGATCTACCCGGCCTGGAACCCCGCATGACCGGTCAAATCGGCAAGGTCGTCGCCAGCTACGGACCGTGGGCAGACCGCGATGTCCAGATCGTCGGCTCCCCCTCGATGGTCCAGACCACCAAGTTCCGCCTCATGGCGGCAGGCACCCAGGCCCAGTCGATCCGCCACGACCCCTTGTTCTGACCACGGGGCCCGTCGCGAAACCGGTCCTCAGGCGCCTTCGGAGATGATGTTGGCCGGGGGAGTTCCCGCTTCGATCAGGCGGTCGACGGTGGTGCGGACCATCGCGGGCGAACCGCAGACCAGGACCTGGTGCTTGGTGAAGGGGCCGTGCGCGGCGGCGACATCGGCGAGGGTGCCGTGGAGCATTTCCTCGGGGCTGAAACCCACATCGGAGCGAGTCTGTTCGTGCCATTCATCGCGTACCGCGGGGTCATCCGGGCTCTCGACAACCGGAATGACGGAAAGCCATGGCAATTCGCCCGACAGCAGGAACAACATGTCGTTGGCGTAGAGGTCGCGGGGCGAGCGGCCACCGAAGAACAGATAGGTGCGCGGCGGAGTGTCGCGACGGGCCAGGTCCAGGATCTGGGCGCGCATCGGCGCGAGCCCGGTACCGCCGGCGATCATCACCACCTCGACAGCGTCGGGATCGACCGCGAGAACCCCGTGGGGCGCGTTGATTCGCCACTGATCACCGGGTTTGGTGTCGGTGACGATGGAACTCGAACACCACCCACCGGGCACCGTGCGCACATGGAACTCGAGCTTGCCGTCCAGCGAGGGCGGCAGCGCGGGGGAGAACCGCCGCCGCACGCCCGGATGCTGCGGCACCTCGACCTCCACCGAACCGCCCGCTTCGAACGGCACGAAATCGCCGATCAGCCGGATCACGGCGAGGTCGTGGCGCAAGCGGTGGTGACCGACGACGGTCGCCGTCCAGGCGGGGTCAGGAAAAGCGTTGCTCATCAGCCTCTTTCGCGATGTCGCGGGCGGGTTCAGACGGGGTCGGCGGCGATGATCTCGGTCGGTGTACCGGCCCGCTGGAGCGCGTAACGGGTGTTGGCGATCATCGACGGCGATCCCGCGATCTGGATCTGACGGTCCGACCACGCGCCGAAGCTGGTCACCACCGCTCCCAGATTACCGACCAGGCGGCGCGGCATGCCCATCGGCGTCTCACCCGAATCCTGGGGATACCACCAGGGATTGGTGTGTTCCTCGCAGACCGGTACCACGGTCAGCCACGGGTTGGACTGCGAGAGCTGCCACATGTTGTCCACGTCGTAGAGGTCGCCGGGATAGCGCCCGCCGATGAAGAAGTGCACGCGCGGATTGATCCCGCGCTGGCTCATCTCGATCAGCTGCGCCCGCAACGGCGCGATGCCCGTGCCGGAGCCGATCATCAGCACGTCGCGGCCCGACTCCCGGTCCACGTGCAACCCACCGAGCGGCCCGGCGATCTTCCACCGGTCCCCGACCTTGGTGTCGTTGACGATCGCCGGACTCACCCAGCCGCCGCTGATCCGCCGCACATGGAATTCGATCTCGCCATACGGGTTCGCGGGGATGGCGGGGGAGAAGTAGCGCCACATATTCGGCCGCTGCGGCACCGCGACCGGCACATACTGTCCGGCCTTGAACGGTATGGGCCCGTCGGCCTGTAATCGCACGATCGCCAGATCGTCGAGCACTCGACGGTGACCCACCACGGTCGCGTCCCAGTACGGCTGCGAGGTGTCCTCGTTGGCGCCGATCGCCATCGACGCCGAGATCAGCAGCGTGATGTCACGCCAGCCCTCGTCGAGCTCTCTGGTCCAGCGATTGCCGTGAAAGGTTCGCAGTGCCGCGAGCAGCGCGCGTCCGGCCATGTCGTAGTGGTCGGCTTCGACCCCGTATTTGCGATGGTCGCGGGCAAGTTGCTCGAGGAAGCGTTGCGCGCGTTCGAAGTCCTCGAGATGGTCGAGGACGAACTGCACCGCCGTCGTGATCCGCTTGGCCTGCATGTCCATGGCAGGCGGAAACAGCTCACGCAACCTCGGATCCTGCGCGAACAGGTGACCGTAGAAAGCGCTGATCAGCCGCTCGGACCCACCGGGTGTCTCCGACACCCCGCGGAAATCGGCGCGGACCAGCGCAAGCGAACGCGCATCCACGTCGTCAAGCTCCATTTCTCTGCAATTGCCGCAATGTGGCTCACCCGTCGGTGCCGCCCTCCCCAGTATCCCCCGAAACCGTCGTCTCGGTGCAGGGATGCTCGTCACGCCGTTCCCAGCCGCACGGATCGTAAACCCCCCGTCGCCGATCAGCATGATCTCCCCATCATCGATACGCGTCGGTGATCTTGCGGGTCGTGCGCGCAGGTGCGTGAGAATCGAGGGATGGCGAGCGACAACTTCATGGAGATTCACGATCCCGAACTTCTGGCCAGGGGTGAACGGGTTCTGGGGGCCGAGTTCACGGCGATGCACGAGCGAGTTCTGCAGGTCAGCGCGTTGACCTCCCGTCTCAACGGGCTGCCCTTCGACGACGAGACCGGAAAGGCGGCGCTGCTGGGGGAGATCCTCGGCCGCCCGCTCCCGGCGGGTCTCACGGTCTACCCGCCGTTCTATACCGATCACGGACTGAACCTGGACCTGGCCGAGCGCGTGTTCATCAATCAGGGCTGCACGTTCCTCGACTACGCCGGAATCCGGTTGGGCCGGGGCGTGATGGTCGGCCCGAAGGCCACCTTCATCACCATGGGCCATCCCGTCGATCCGGAGGAACGGCGCCGATTCCTCACCGGTGCGCCGATCGACGTGGCGGACAACGTGTGGATCGGCGCGGGCGCGATGATTCTGCCCGGCGTCAGCATCGGTCGCGACGCCGTGATCGCCGCGGGTGCGGTCGTCGCTGACGACGTCCCGGCGAACAGCTTGATGACCGGTTCCAAGGCGGCGGTGCGTCGAAGCTGGTAGCGCGCAACTCGGCCCGTTGTGCTGCGCGCGGAGCAGCGGAAGGCTCCGACTCGCCGGCCTGCTTCACGCGTAAGGGTCGGTGACTTCCCGGAGCACGGTGAGCGTTTTCCGTAGCTCGGCGGCGGCTCGTTTGCCCAGGTGGGAGATCCATTCGGCCTGAACCTCATCGGCGGTGCGGTTGGCGAGGTCGGCGGCGGCCCGACCGGTGGGGGTGAGGCGGAGAAGGCGGGCGCGGCCGTCGGTGGGATCGGGGACGCGCTCGAGGTAGCCGGCGCGGACCAGCTGGTCGGCGAGGGTGCTCGCGGTCTGTTTGGTGACCTGGGCCTGGGCGGCGAGGTCGGTGAGGCGGGAGCCGTTGGTGCCGATCCGCGCGACCAGGCGGGCCTTGGCCGGGGTGAGATCGGCGTGACCGCCCGCGGTGAGCGCCGCGAACACCCGGCGTTCCATCTCGCGGTAGGGGACGAACAGGAGTAGGCCCAGGTTCGGTTCGTCCACGCTCTCCTCCTTGTTTCGGTCAGTGTATCTGACTATATTGGTCAGATAGGCTGACTAAATCCGGAGGTCGATGATGGATCGTGAGCAGCAGTGGCAGGTCATCGAACAGCAGCGCCGTGCCGTAGCCGACCTACTCGACGACCTGACCCCGGCCGAATGGGAGTCGCCGTCGCTGTGCGCGGGCTGGCGGGTGCGCGACGTGGCCGCGCATCTGGCGATGGCGCCGCAGCCACCCGGCCCGGCTGCGATGATCCGGATGGGAATCCGCGCGGGCGGCCGCTTCCACCGAATGAATCACGACGCCGCGGTGCGCTGTTCGGATCGCCCCGACCTGGCCGGCGAGATCCGCGCCCACGCGGCATCGCGCCGATTGCCTGCCGTGACCAACTACCGCAACATCTTCTTCGACGTGATCGTCCACGCCCAGGACATCGCCCGCCCACTCGGCCGCACCATCGACGTGACTCCGCGCGCGGCCGCCGTCGCCGCACAGCGGGTGTGGACGATGGGCTGGCCCTTCTGGGCGAAACGTCACCTCCGCGGCCTGCACCTCGCCGCCGACGACATCGAATGGTCAACGGGCGCAGGCACTCCGGTACACGGCCCCATCCTCGACCTCCTGCTGCTGATGACCGGCAGGTCGGCCGCCGTGGCGAACCTGCGTGGCCCCGGCCTGGAAGCGCTGCCACGCAGCCTGAGCTGAAACCGCGTCAGCCGGTGACCCTCCGCACCGCCGCCTGCCGTGCCCCTTCGTCGACCTCCCCGATCTCGAACCCCTTGCCCACGATGTGCTGGACCAGCGCGGCCTCCGGCGGCAGCCCGTACTTGCGCAGGTAGTAGGGAACAGCGCCCGGCCAGACGAATGTGCCGTCGGTGTGGAAGTTCAACGGCACGTCGCGCCGGGTGGGGTCGAACTCGTCGGCGTCGTGGCCGCGGGCGCTCAGAATCACCGGCGCGTGCTCGAGGTAGGACAGCACCCGATCCTGGATATCGGAGTCCACCGCCGACCGGTTCACCACCGGTTTGCCCTCGGGACTACGCCCGTCGAACGGCGCCGAAAGTCGAAGTTCGCTCATGCTCCGACAACCTACGCGGCCCCGGCTCTGGTCGGTTGACCGTGCTAATGTGCCTGGTCAAGGCAGTACTCGGCCGGAAGGGGTGGGGATGAAACGCGCAGGTACGGCGATGGTGGTTGCCGGTTTGGCGGTTGTCGGGCTGGTCGGGTGCGACTCGGGGGAGTCGACGTCGAAGGGGGCGACGACCACGGCCAAACCGGTGTTGTGGAATCCGTGCACGGAGATTTCGGATGCTGTGTTGAGTGAGGCTGGGGTTGATCCGGCTACGGAGGAGAAGGGTGTCGCGGGGGTTCCGCAGTCGGGGTGGGAGATCTGTGGATGGATGGCCCCCAAGTACGGATTGACGGTCTACACATCTGCTAAGTCCCTCGCGGAGTTCGAGGCCAAGCCGGGCAACGTTGATTTCACTGATGTCACCGTGGCTGGTCGCCCCGGAAGGAAGTTCAAGGTCGCGGGCGATTCTCGCAACCTGATCTGCGACGTGGTCTTCGCGACTCAGGGCGGGGTGGTGCAACTCGAGGTTATGAATCGTGCCAGCCTTGACGGCCTCGAGGAACCGTGCGTCTACCTGAACAACGCGGCAAGCGCGCTCGTCCCGACCTTCCCTCGATAGCAGGGAGGGCAAATGGCTGATACGACGGCTTACAGCACGCTTTTGTCGCAGGCTCGTGCAGGCGAGGTCTACTTGAACGACGAGGCGGCGGCCTATCACATGTTCAAGGCATGTGATCAGCGGCTGACCGATCTCGACAAAATGCTGATCACTTCTCAGCGAGCCCAGAACGTAAGCGGTTTCGGTGATTTCGACATTGCCAGACAGCTCGAGGCGAAGTTCCGTGCTCAAGCCGGCAACGATCCGAACTCGATCTACGAGGTCATCCTCAAGGACATCGAGGCGGTGAAGCAGTTGCGCGAGGTCTTCTCCATCTCCTTCAAACGCATTGCGGGCAAAGACATCGAAAACGCCAACGCTCTCGACTACGTCACTGGGCAGGTGAGCTGAATGACCGGCATGCAGAGCATCAGCGGCGTCGACCTACTCGGCAACCTCCGAAACTTCGTCATGTCCCCGTTCTCGGGCGACGACGGAGAACTCGACAGCTCCGAAATCGCTGATATCCAGAACCAGTACAACACCCAGCGTGATCGCAACCGCCAGAAGGCCGGCGATCTCGGTTTTGACGGTGACTACCGCCCGACTGTGGTGACGAGGAACGACCTGTTCCCCGGCACTGTCGAGGAGCTGCGCGCCAAGGTCGACAAGATCGATCTCAACGCTGTCAACGACCTGATCGGCGCCTGGAACGAAATCTCCACGCGCAACAGCACTTCCCTGGACGAGTTCCGCAAGCAAATAACACGGGGCATGTCCCCCGACGTCTGGGCAGGTTCCGCAGCGAGCGCGGCCGCGCAGACAGTTGCGGCATACGACACCACGGGAAAAAAGGTCACCACCGCCGCCGCGCTCACCAGCACCAAACTGGACGAACTCCGCACCGGCCTCGAGCCGACAAAACGTCTCGTCCCCCACGAGCCCGAGCACCGCAGCGGTCTCGACAATGTCGGCGCCCTGCTCACCGGACGTGGGTGGCGCAATGACGATGTCGCGCAAGAGAACGCGCGCGTCGAAGCCGTTCGTATCCTCCAAACCGTCTACGCCCCTGTGATTTACGAATCCGACAACAAGGTCCCGGTGATCCCCATCCCGAAGACCATCGAAGACGGCGGCGGCCAACCCGAAACAAAGGTCAGCACAACACAATCCACGACGCAGGGTTCGACAACGCAGCCGACCACCCAGTCCACGACGACGCAGCCCACCACTCCGGCGTCGACCACTCCCACCACCGACCCGGACGACACCGACGACTCGACCGACGATTCGACCACTCCCGAATCGACCACTCCCGAGTCGACGGAGCCGGGCTCGACGACTCCCGCCTCGACCACCCCGAGCGCGACCGTCCCCGGTTCGGGCTCGCCGTCCGGATCACCGAGTGGTGCGGGCTCGCCCGGCGGTGGGTCGCCGGGTGCGGGCACACCGGGCGCGGGAACGCCGGGTGGCGCGGTGGCCGGCAGTCCGACGTCTGCCGGCGGCGCCGGGGGCCGTGGAACCGGCACGGGCACAGCGGGCCGTTCCGGCATGCCGGGCATGATGAGTCCCGGCGCGGGCAAGGGTGGCGGCAAGGACGACGAATCGACCAAGGGAATCCCCGACTACCTCATCACTCAGGAGAACGGTGACGAACTCACCGGTCTGGACACCCTGCCCAAGATGGTCCCGCCGGTCATCGGCGCCGACTAGTCGCCAATCCTGATGGAACAGAGTAGATCTCCCGTGCGTACCTGGCATTTCACCGCGTTAGATTTCCGCACCCTGTGGGAAGCCGCGGGCCGCGACGTCCTCCCGTACCCCTTGCATCACCGCCATACCGACGTCGACACCCACGCCGAGGTCCTGCGTCTGCGCAGCAAGGCCGCGGAGAACTTGATGGCCGAGTTCGACAGTGATCTCGACCGCGCCATGGCCGCCCTGCTCGCCCCGCATGCCCGCGTCGAAGTGGCGGGAGCGTCCAAGGGCGTCAAAACGATCCGGGCCCACGGCGGCACCCGCGACACCTACGCCTCCCTTGCCGTCCAAGCTCCCGGCGACGAAACCAACCCCGGCGACATCACCCTCCACCTTTGCGACCCCGACGCCCTGGCCGCCGCTGTCCTGTCCACCCTCCCCAAAGTCGCCCCCGGCAAGGGCCGCGAAATCCGGGTCACCGCGGCAGAACTCGCGGCCCCTCGCCCGCACGTCCGCGACCGCTGGAACCCCACCCCCCGGGAACAACTCGAATCTTTCCTGGCCAAACCCACCACCACCCTCACCCACATCGGCGTCTACGCCCACGGCAGCGTCGACAACCGCCACACCGAAGGCCGCGACGACTTCCAGCTCCACGACATCCCCGGCGACGGCCGCTACGTCTTCTACGGCGAAACCACCTTCATCGCCAAACCCACCACCCCCACCCGAATCCAATCCACCCTCGCCACCATCCTCACCACCACAGCCACCAAGGCCCGCACCGGCACCTACCTCCCCCGCTGAGCCGGTCATCGCCGATCGGGTCGCATCGCCGCCGTCGCTTCGCGAAGTTCGCGGTGGATATGGCCAGCATTTCGCAGGAACGCCAGGAAGCTGTCGGCCGGCCGTGGATCAGATGGCGAGGACGGTTTTTCCGCGTGCGCTGCCCTGGCCGAGGACGGCGGGAGCGGCCTCCAGCGGGACCGTCATCTGCACCGGCACCACCACATCACCGGCGGAGACCCGCGACAGCAGGCGGCTCAATTCCGGTGAGCGGCCTTTGGATTCGAAGTTTCCGCCGGTGATGTCGCGGTCGCGCAGCACGGCTTCGTCGGCTGCCCAGATCGTAGAGTAGGCGTGTCCGCCGCGCCGGACGAGCGTGGCGTGCGAGGCGAAATCGCCCGCGGAGCTGACCAGGTCGAACAGGACGTCGATGCCGTCGGGGTGGGTGAACCGGACGGCGTCGGTGATGCTCGAGTCCTGGCGGGTGGCCGGGTCGGGGTCGACGGCATTCGGGTCGGCGGGGCGGATCTGGGTGTAGTCGACGGTCTCGGCGGCGCCGAGGCGCGCGACCTGGTCGGTGGCGTCGCCGCGGGCGGTCGCGATCACATGGCCGCCGGCGATATTGGCGAGCTGGACGAGGAAGGAACCCACACCGCCGGTCGCGCCCACGATCAGTACCGTCTGGCCGGGCTGGATATGCGCGGCGTCCACCAGATCCTGGGCCGTCACCCCGGCGACCGGCAACGCCGCCGCGGCCACCGTGGTGACGCCGTCGGGGATGGGGACGAGGGTCGCGTCCTCGGGGACCGTGGCGTACTGCGCCCAACTGCCGTGTCCCGCCGGCGCGGTCAGGAATTTGCCGACCACCTTGTCGCCGACCTTGAACTTGGTGACGCCCGTGCCGATCGCCGAGACGGTGCCCGCGCCGTCGACGCCGAGGATCATCGGGAAGTCGGTGGGCATCTTGCCCTCCAGGATGCCGTCGGCCATTTTCAGGTCGAACGGGTTGACCCCGGCCGCGTCGAGCGCCACTTGAACCTCACCGGGACCCGCGTCGGGAACCGGGACATCGGCGAGCTCGGGTGTGGCGCCGAACTTCTGAACCACGATCGCGCGCATGGGGGTGAACTCCTCGCATCGGGGGTGAGCCGGGCATCGCAATCCTAGGCGGATAGCCGTTCGACATGCGGTGATTGGTCGTCTTCGGTGGTGTCGCGGCGTACCGTGAAGCGCGGATTCGAAGTCCGTGAAAATTTTTAGAGTTGAGCGGAACAGACTCAACTTTGTGAGCGTTGAACAAGTCGATACCGGACACACACAAGGAGATTCGTGGACTCGTTCAATCCCACCACCAAGACGCAGGCGGCGCTGACCGCCGCTCTGCAGGCCGCTTCCGCCGCAGGCAATCCGGAGATCCGTCCGGCGCACTTGCTGGTGGCGTTGCTCGACCAGACCGACGGCATCGCCGCACCGCTGCTCAAAGCCATCGGTGTCGACCCGGCGACCGTCGAACGCGAGGCGGGCGACATCGCCGACAAACTGCCGCGGGCCACCGGCGCCACCACCACACCCCAGCTCGGCCGGGAGTCCCTGGCCGCGATCACGGCCGCTCAGCGACTGGCCACCGAACTCGGCGACGAGTACGTCTCCACCGAGAACCTGCTGGTCGGACTGGCCGACGGCGATTCCGACGTGGCGAAGCTGCTGCGCAAGCACGGCGCCACCCCGGAGGCATTGCGCGACGCGTTCGCCACGGTCCGCGGCAGCGCCCGCGTCACCAGCCCCGACCCGGAAGCCAGCTACCAGGCTCTGGAGAAGTACTCCACCGACCTCACCGAAGCGGCCCGCGCGGGCAAACTCGATCCGGTCATCGGGCGCGATACCGAGATCCGTCGCGTGGTCCAGGTGCTGAGCAGGCGCACCAAGAACAACCCTGTCCTCATCGGCGAACCCGGCGTCGGCAAGACCGCCATCGTCGAAGGTCTGGCGCGGCGCATCATCGAAGGCGATGTGCCGGAGTCGTTGCGCAACAAGAAGGTTGTCTCGCTCGACCTCGGCGCGATGGTGGCGGGCGCGAAGTATCGCGGTGAATTCGAGGAGCGGCTCAAGGCCGTGCTCGACGACATCAAGAACAGCGCGGGCGAGATCATCACCTTCATCGACGAGCTGCACACCATCGTCGGCGCAGGCGGCACCGGCGACTCGGCGATGGACGCGGGCAACATGATCAAGCCGCTGCTGGCCCGCGGCGAGCTGCGCCTGGTCGGCGCGACCACCCTCGACGAGTACCGCAAGTACATCGAGAAGGACGCCGCGCTCGAACGGCGATTCCAGCAGGTGCTGGTCGGCGAGCCGTCGGTGGCCGACACCATCGGCATCCTGCGCGGCATCAAGGAGCGCTACGAGGTGCACCACGGCGTGCGGATCACCGACTCCGCGCTGGTGGCGGCGGCGACGCTCTCGGACCGCTACATCACCTCACGATTCCTGCCCGACAAGGCGATCGACCTGATCGACGAATCGGCTTCGCGGCTGCGCATGGAAATCGACTCGCGGCCGGTCGAGATCGACGAGGTGGAACGGGCGGTGCGCCGCCTCGAGATCGAGGAGGTGGCGCTCGAGAAGGAGACCGACGCCGCGTCGAAGCAGCGCCTGGAGAAGCTGCGTCAGGAACTCGCCGACGACCGGGAGAAGCTTGGCCAGCTCACCACGCGCTGGCAGAACGAGAAGAACGCGATCGACTCGGTGCGCGGGGTCAAGGAGCAGCTCGAGGCGCTGCGCGGGGAGTCCGAGCGGGCCGAGCGTGACGGCGATCTGGGCAAGGCCGCCGAGCTGCGCTACGGCAAGATCCCGGCGCTGGAGAAGGAACTCGCCGCCGCCGAAGCCGCCAGTGGCACCGCCGCCAGCGGCGAGATGATGCTCAACGAGGAGGTCACTCCCGACGACATCGCCGACGTCGTCTCGGCGTGGACAGGGGTGCCGGTCGGGCGCATGCTCGAGGGCGAGACCGCCAAGCTGCTGCGGATGGAAAGCGAGGTCGCGGGGCGCGTCGTGGGGCAGGAGGAAGCGGTGCAGGCCGTGTCGGACGCGGTCCGCAGGGCGCGCGCCGGTGTCGCCGATCCGAACCGTCCGACCGGCTCGTTCCTGTTCGTCGGCCCGACCGGTGTCGGCAAGACGGAGCTGGCGAAATCGCTGGCCGACTTCCTGTTCGCCGACGAACGCGCCATGGTCCGCATCGACATGAGCGAGTACAGCGAGAAGCACTCGGTGGCTCGCCTCGTCGGCGCGCCGCCCGGATATGTCGGCTACGACCAGGGCGGCCAGCTCACCGAAGCGGTGCGCAGGCGACCGTATTCGGTGGTGCTGTTCGACGAGATCGAGAAGGCGCACCCGGACGTCTTCGATATTTTGCTGCAAGTTCTCGATGAGGGCAGGCTCACCGACAGCCAGGGGCGCACGGTCGACTTCCGCAATACGATCCTCATTCTCACCTCCAATCTCGGCGCCGGTGGCGACCGCGATCAGGTGATGGAGGCGGTGCGGCGCGCGTTCAAGCCGGAGTTCATCAACCGGCTCGACGACGTGGTGATGTTCCACGCGCTCGACGCCAAGCAACTGGAGTCGATTGTCGACATCAACCTGCGTCAGCTGCAGAAACGGCTCTCGCAGCGCAGGCTGACCCTCGATGTCACCGAGGAGGCCAAGCAGTGGCTGGCGGTGCGCGGCTACGACCCGGCCTACGGCGCGCGACCGCTGCGCAGGCTGATCCAGCAGGCCATCGGCGACAGCCTGGCCAAGGAACTCCTGTCCGGTTCGGTCGCCGACGGCGACACGGTGAAGGTGAGTGTGGACGACGCCACCGACAAGCTCGTCGTCGAACGCGAAGTTGTCCACAGCTCGTGATTTATCCACAGCCCGGTGCGTAGGGACCTCCCAAACGCACCGGGCTGTCCTACCCTGGAGCCCATGACGAACCCGAACGATCCGTGGGGGCAACGCCCGGAGGATTCGCCGACCGAACGGCTGGGTTCGCCGGGCACCGACTCGACCACGCCGTACGGAGGCAATTCGTTCGACGAGTGGGGGCAACCGTCGAACCCGACGCAGGCGTTGCCGCCGCACGACGCGCAATGGGGTGACTACGAAAGTGGTTATCCGGCAGCTCAACCCCCGCCGCAGCAGGCGCCGCCGGGGTACGACCAGGGTTACCAGGCGCCGCCGCCCGGGTATGGCCAGGGCTATCCCGCCGCGCCGCCGCCGGGGTATCCACCGCGGCCGCAGGACGGTGACCAGGAGGAACCTCCCAAACGTCACATCGGTTTGTGGATCGCGCTCGGCTTGGGCGTACTGGCGTTGATCGCGGTCGGCGGGGTGCTCGCCGGTCTGGTCCTCAGCGGTGACGACTCGGGCGACAACACCGCATCGGCGCCGACGACGAGCCAGCTGCTCGTCCCGCCGACACCGAAACAAACCACGCCGGGATCTCCGCCGAGCGCGAGCGGGCTCCCCGGCTTGCCCGGTCTCGGCGGCGGCGAAGATCTCGGCGCCACCATGGGCAGTATCACCGCCAATACCGGTACCGAGATCACCATGAGCACCCTCGGTGGATCCGATGTGCGGGTGCTGATCGACGATGCCACCCAGGTGATCTCGCTGACCAGCACGAAGGCGAGCGAGCTTCCCGTGGGCGACATGGTTATGGTGCAGGGCGACAAGAACCCAGACGGGTCGATCCACGCCAAGATCATTATCAGTACGGCGTTGCCGGGCGGCCCCCGATGAGCGACCCGCGCGTCGAATCCCCGGTGCTACCGGGCAATCACGGCGACGGCTGGATAGGCTAGGCGACGATGACGGCTATGTGGTTCGGGTTAGCAGCGATCGCACTCGTGGGTGCGGTCGTCCTGTTGTATTTCGATCGGGTCCAGCGGCAGCGCACCGGACACGCGAGACAGGTGTGGGCGAAGTCCCAGGGCTACACCTACGTGTCGGTGGAGCCCGCGCTCGCCTCGACGTGGCGACGTGGCGCGCTGGCCAAGCTCGGCTATCTCTCGGCGGTCGACGTGGTCTCCGGTATTCGCAAGGGCGAGAAGTTCGTGCTCTTCGACCTGGAGGACGCCGCGACCCTGGTGGCCGTGCGACGCCAGATCGGCTCCGAGATCGATGTCGACATGCGGCTCAAGACCGCCGCGCCGCCGAAGGACCACGATCTGGAACTGCTCGGTGCCATCGGCGACCGGGTCGTGTTCGCCACCGACCCCGAGATCGCGCGCCACGCGGTGGATCAGCGGATGGTCGGCTTCATCGAGTCGCTGTCCGACACCGTGCAGATGCTGTGGAGTGAGGGCAACTGGACCCTCGGCATGCTCCCCGTCGGCAGCGGATCCAAGGACTGGGAGACCGCCATCGACGTGGTGCTCCGCCTGTCCGGCCTGCTGCACGTGCTGCCCCCGGTGGCCGAGCCGAACGAGTTCACCCGGCCGCGGTCGAGTGCCAATCTCGCACCCGGTTTCCGCCCCGAGTACGACGACGAAGACGACGATCGCGAATTCGCCGCGGGCCGTGCGGAATACGCCGATGTGGAAGAACGTGGCCGCGCCCGTTTCCCGGGCCCCGACGAACTCGACTCCGATGACGAGCCCTTCGCCCCCCGTGGCTCCGCGGCCCGCCTGCCCGATGACGACGAGCCCTATCGTGGCGCCCGCTTCCCCGAAGTCGACGCGCCCTCCGCGGCGCGTGGCGCCGCGACCCGCGACGTCGACGATCGCGCCCCGATCGGCGGCCGCGCCCCCGCCCTGCCCGCCGACTACGACCCCGATCTCGACGACCCCGAGTTCGAAGACCAGCCCGCGCCCGGCCGCCGCCCGCTGGGCGAACCGCCGAAGCGCCCGTCGCTGGCCGTCGTCCCCGAGCCGCGTCCGCGCACCGAGCCACCGCTCGACGACGCGGAATCGGGTCAGCCGGGCGGACCGTTCCACCCCGGTTTCCGCCCTTACCAGGGCCCTGTTCCGAAGTGATCCACCTGCCGCGGTAGTCGTCGCGGCACCCCGTCGACCGGAATCGACCAGCGATGTCTGATAGTCCTTCACGTCTGCCCGGCGTGCACCGCCCCGTCGCGATGATCACCGGACCGACGTCCGGCATCGGGCGGGGTTTCGCCCACCGTCTCGCCGCCCTCGGCTACGACCTGGTCCTCGTCGCCAGGAACGAGGAACGCCTGCGCGCACTCGCCGACGATGTTGCCCGCCGTTTCGCCACGTCGGCCGAAGTCGTCGTCGCCGACCTGGCCGATGACGACGATCGCGCTCGCGTCGCGGCCAGAGCCGCCCAGGGCATCGAATTCCTCGTGAACAACGCGGGTTTCGCGCATTCGGGTGAGTTCTGGACCCTGGAGCCCGCGGAGCTGCAGGCCCAGCTCGACGTCAACGTCACCTCGGTCCTGCAACTCACCAGGGCGGCCCTGCCGCCGATGGTCGCGGCGGGCGCGGGTTCGATCGTGAATGTGGCGAGTGTGGCCGGGTTGATCCCCGGACGGGGGTCGACCTACTCGGCCTCCAAGGCCTACGTCGTATCCTTCACGGAGGGTTTAGCGGGTGGATTGGTGGGCACCGGTGTCCGCATCCAAGCGCTGTGCCCCGGATTCGTGCGCACCGAGTTCCACGAGCGCGCGGGCATCGAGATGAGTTCGCTGCCCGAGCGCCTGTGGCTCGACGTCGACCAGGTCGTCGACGGGTGCCTGCAGGATCTGGACTCCGGCCGGGTGATCAGCGTGCCCGGCGTGCAGTACAAGGTGCTCACCGCGGTAGCGGGCTTCGTCCCGCGCACCCTGGTGGCCCGCATGAATCGCGGACTCTTCAACGCACGCGGAAGGACATGACTTAGATGATCGACCAAGCACGTCAGGCGCTCACGAAGGCCGATCGCGACCAGCTGGCCGCCCTCGTGCGCGAGCTCGCGGTCGTGCACGGCAAGGTGACGCTGTCCTCGGGCAAGGAAGCCGACTACTACGTCGACCTGCGCCGCGCGACCCTGCATCACCAGGCGGCGCCGCTGATCGGCACGCTGCTGCGTGAGCTCGTCGCCGACTGGGACTTCGACGCTGTCGGCGGGCTCACCATGGGCGCCGATCCGGTCGCGATGGCCGTGATGCACGCGCCGGGCCGTCCGATCGACGCCTTCGTGGTCCGTAAGGCCGCCAAGGCGCACGGCATGCAGCGCCAGATCGAGGGCCCCAACATCGTCGGCAAGCGCGTGCTCGTCGTCGAGGACACCACCACCACCGGCAACTCGCCGCTCACCGCGGTGCGCGCACTGCGCGACGCGGGCGCGATCGTGGTCGGCGTTGCCACCGTTGTCGACCGGGAAACCGGTGCTGACCAGGTGATTGCCGAGGAGGGGCTGGAATATCGATCCATCCTCGGTCTCGACGATCTCGCCCTGGGATAGCCTGAACAACGCCGAACCCGGACGACGACGTGGTCTGTCCGGAAAGTCTGAAGGACGTGTGAGTCACCTGTGGTGAGCATTGCAGTAAACAAAGGTCGCGACAACGTTGCGATGCTCGGGATCGGTGCCTACCGTCCGCAGCGCATCGTCACCAACGCCGAAGTGTGCGAGACCCTCGACTCGACGCCCGACTGGATCTTCGAGCGCACCGGTATCCACAACCGGCGCTGGATCAGTGGCGACGAGACGATCCGGTCGATCGCGGCGGCCGCCGGTGAGCGTGCGCTGAACAACACCCCGATCGATCGATCCAAGATCGGCGCGGTCGTCCTGTGCACCTCGAGCTGGCTCAAGCTCACCCCGCACGGCGCTCCCTCGGTGGCTTTCGACCTCGGGCTCAACGGGGTCGCCGCCTTCGATTTAACGTCCGGCTGCGGTGGCTTCTGTTACGGACTCGGTGTCGCCGCCGACCTGATCCGCGCGGGCTCGTTCGACTATGTGCTGGTGATCGGCGCCGAGACGATGACCGTCGGCCTCGACCCCACCGACCGCGGCACCGCGATGATCTTCGGTGACGGCGCGGGCGCTGTGGTCGTCGGCCCGGCCGAGGACAACGGCATCTCCCCGACGGTCTGGGGCAGCGACGGTGAGAACGCCGAAGCCATCGCCCAGGACGTCGATTTCCTGGAGTACATGAACAAGGCGCAGGCCCTGCAGGGCACCGATCCGGCGGTCGAGGCCGTCGGCCGGATGTCGCTGCACATGGAGGGCCCGAAGGTCTTCCGGTGGGCCGCGGTCACGCTGCCGCGCGCGCTCTCCGCGGCGCTCGAGACCTCCGGCGTGGCCAAGGAGGACATCGAGGTCTTCGTCCCGCATCAGGCCAACGCCCGGATCAACGAGCTGATGAAGAAGAACCTCGGCCTGGCCGAGAGTGTCCCGATCGCCAACGACATCGAGAACACCGGCAACACCTCCGCTGCCTCGGTGCCACTGGCGATCGAGGAAATGCTCGTCACCGGCAAGGCGAAGGGTGGTCAGCTCGCGCTGCTGCTCGGCTTCGGCGCGGGTCTGAGTTACGCGGGCCAGGTAGTGACCCTGCCGCCCGCCCCGAAGGAACCGAGCTTCTGACATGCGAGGGTTGCGCGCCGCTTATCTGGGGGCGGCGGCGGTCACTGTGTTCGGTGCCGTCACCGGTCGCGACCGCCTGCAATGGGTCGCCAAGCCGCTGTTGATGCCGCTGCTCGCCGCCGACACGGTGACCAGCGGCGTCGATCTCGATCCGGCCGAACGCCGGCTCCTGCTCGGCTCGCTGGCCGCCGCGACGGTCGGCGATGTGCTGCTGCTCGACCCCGACGACGACCGCCGCCTCATCGCGGGCGCGTCGTCCTTCGCGGTCATGCAAACCGGCTACTCACTGCTGTGGTGGAAGCGCGGTGCCCGGCCGCGCCCCGAGATCGCCCTCCCGCGCGTGGTGGCGTGGGTCGGCGCGGCGGGCTTGCTGCGCGCCAAAGCCCCGAACCTCGTTCTGCCGCTCACCGCCTACGGCGCGACATTGGGCACGGCCGCGACCCTCGCTTCGGACCCGGCTCTCGCCCCGGATGCGAAAAACATCGCGGGCCTGAACATTCCGAACTCCGACCCGCGCAGTCGCTACGGCGTCGGGGCCCTGCTGTTCACGATCTCGGATGCGCTGATCGTCGTGCGCCGCCTCTTCGCCCGCGACGACCGCACCCGCCGGATCACCGAGGGCGTCATCCTGGCGACGTACGCCTCCGCGCAATACCTGCTCACTGTCCCGCCTCCCCGTGATCTGGGCCGGACGTAGGATCTCGCACCTGGAGCGTCTCGGCGCTCCGCACTCCCCGCTCGCCGGTGAGTTCGTGATACTCGGTGTCACACGGCGCTAACTCAGGTGTCGTCGGGGCGCAACACCTCGCGCGCACGCTTCGTAGATGAGTGGGGAAGCGCAGTTCATCGAGGTGCACGGGTATCGCCGGGCGTTCCGGATGGCCGGAACCGGTCCGCCGCTGCTGCTCATCCACGGCATCACCGACAGCTCGGGGACATGGGCGCCGGTCTTCGACGCGCTCGCCGAGCACTACACCGTGATCGCACCTGACCTGCTGGGCCACGGCGAATCGGACAAACCGCGCGGCGATTACGCCGTGGCGGCCTATGCCAACGGCATGCGCGATCTGCTCAGCATCCTCGGTATCGAGCGGATCACCGTCGTCGGGCACTCGCTCGGCGGCGGTGTCGCGATGCAGTTCGCCTACCAGTTTCCCGAGAAGGTGGAGCGGATCGCACTGGTGTGCCCGGCGGGAATGGGTGCGGGGGTGCACCCCGCGTTCCGGCTCGCGACACTGGCAGGCGCGGGCCCGGCGCTGATGGCGATCACCAGCTGGCCGGTCCGCACCGCGGTGACGGCCGCGGTGCCGATCGTCACCGCGCTGGGTGGCCTCGGCCTCGGTCCCGACGCCGAATACGTGCTCCGCCTCTACGGCCACCTCTCCGACTCCGGCGCTCGCAACGCCTTCCTGCGCACCATTCGTGCGGCCGCCGACCGCCGCGGCCAGACGATCACCATGCTCGACCGCGGCTATCTCGCCGCCCACCTGCCCACCCTGGTCGTCGGCGGCACCCGCGACACCGTCATCCCGTCTGGTCACGCGGATCGCGCACATCGTGCCTTCCCCGGCAGTCGTATCGAAATCTTCGCGGGCGCAGGCCATTTCCCGCATCATTTCGATCCCGACCGCTTCGTCGCACTGATCCGCTCGTTCATCGAGGAGACCGACCCGGCCGTCTTCGACCCCCTGCGCTGGCAGCGCACCCTCCGCCGCGGTCGCCCGATCGTCGGCCTCCCGTCGCCCGCGTCGTCGAACATCCCCGCGCCCGCCGACGACCCGGCGCGGTCGAACGGACACGCGCCGCTCACAGCGCCAGGATGATCCGATCCCGGTCCTGCGGGTCCACCCGAATCGGAACTGTCTGTCCGACAACCATTCTGGGCTTGTGTACCGGCATCACGTCCACCACGATCGTCCCGTGGTAACTCTCGGAGCCGGGCACGGTGAGCTCCACATCGAACTCGGTGAGCTCACTCGCGTGATCGGTCAGGCTCAGCGGATGCACCCCGTCGATGCGCGCCCACCCCTCGAGCCCGTGCCTGAGCAACCGCCGATCCGCCCGTGTCGGCATCGAAGCCCACGTCATCGCGATCCCGCACGCCGAACCGAACAGCCCGACCATGATCATCACCTGAAACGGTGCGGTGCCCGGCGGCGCGTGCGGAGCCAGCCACCCCAACCACACCGCGAGCGCGATCAGATACCCCGCCACGACGCCGATCAGCGCCCGCGACACTCGCGCATGATCCATCACGCTCACCACCGAAAAGACTCTGTCCCTCCAGGATAAACGGCGATTCGGGGCGGTCGCGATTACGCTTCGGTCATGAGTTACCCGGACAACGGGCCCCAGGGCTACCCGCAGGGCTATCCCCAGGGCTATTACGGCCCGCCGCCCGAGCATCCGCAGGCCACCACGGTCCTCGTCCTCGGTGTGCTCGGCATGTCGCTGTGCGGGCTCTGCGCTCCGTTCGCCTGGCTCAAGGGTCGCGGCGTGCTCGCTGAAATCGATGGCTCCGGTGGGCAGATCGGTGGTCGCACGCAGGTATACGCCGGGTACATCCTCGGCATCGTCGGTACGTGCTTGCTGGCCTTCACCGTCCTGATCGTCGGTGTCGCCGTGGTGCTGATGATCGTCGGCGCGATGGCCGATTCCTCGTCGTAGCGAGCCCCCGCCTAGCATTGCCGGGTGAATGAAGCAGAGGTCGCGGGCCCGACCGAGTGGGGCGAGCACCCGCACGGCCTCGGTCCGTGGGAGCAGGAATACGACACCCCCGTCCCCACCGACGCGCGCTATGACCCTGTTCTGCTGGCCGAGGGCGACCGCCGCAACGTCGTCGACGCCTACCGCTACTGGACCCGCGAGGCGATCGTCGCCGACATCGACGCCCGCCGTTTCCCCTTCCATGTGGCCATCGAGAACTTCGGCCACGACGCCAACATCGGCACCGTGGTTCGTACCGCCAACGCCTTCGCCGCCGCCGCGGTGCACATCGTCGGCAGACGGCGCTGGAACCGGCGTGGCGCCATGGTCACCGACCGCTACCAGCACCTCGTCCACCACAGCGACCTCGCCGAACTGCGTGAATTCGCCGCGCGCGAGGGTTTGACGGTGGTCGCCGTCGACAATGTGCCCGGCGCGGTCCCGCTCGAGACCGCCGAACTGCCACGCGACTGCCTGCTGCTGTTCGGCCAGGAGGGCCCCGGGGTCAGCGACGACGCGAAAGACGCAGCGGCCCTGACTGTTTCGATCGCCCAGTTCGGCTCGACCCGCAGCATCAACGCCGGTGTCGCCGCGGGCATCGCCATGCACGCCTGGATCCGCCAACACGCCGACTTGTCTGCGGCCTGGTAACGGAATGGGCACGGAATGTCGGTACCACCTGGCACCATGGAGCCATGACCTCGCGCAGCGGCCGGCGCCCCCAGCCCTCTGATCG
The DNA here is from genome assembly GCF_042674185.1 of Nocardia sp. NPDC056952. Lineage (NCBI taxonomy): Bacteria > Bacillati > Actinomycetota > Actinomycetes > Mycobacteriales > Nocardiaceae > Nocardia > Nocardia sp. NPDC056952. The sequence goes on from NZ_JBHURA010000006.1 coordinate 43,345, forward strand.
CGCCGGATCCGTGCCCACCCCGGCGCTGTGGTCCGAGCGTGCCGACATGGCCGAGTCCGCGATCGTCTCGCGGCACCTGCGGACGCTGTGGGGTTGTCCCGGAACGGAATTGGGTGTTGTCGGCTGGCCGGCGACTCGTCGTGAACGAGCCTTCGCGGGCTGGCACTACTGGTGGCAGGCCCACCTGCTCGACGTCGCGGTCGACGCCGCCAATCGTGTCCCCACCCCCGCCCGCCGCAGGCGCATCGGCGCGATCGCCCGCGGCATCCGGCTACGCAACATCACCGGCTGGACCAATCGTTACTACGACGACATGGCCTGGCTGGCCATTGCCCTGGAACGCGCCGAGCGCACGCAGGAACTCACCTCGGCGCGCAGCGGCCTGCTCGCCCTCGAGCAGAAGCTCTATGGCGCCTGGGAACCCGAGGTCGGCGGCGGTATTCCGTGGCGGATCAAATCGGACTTCTTCAACGCCCCCGCCAACGGCCCGGCCGGCATCGCGCTCTTACGCCTCGGCCGGGTGGAGCGCGCGCGAGAGATGGCCGACTGGCTCGACGCCACCCTCCGCGACCCCGAATCCGGCCTGATCCTCGACGGGATCCACCTACCCTCGGGCGAGGTCGAACGCCCGGTGTTCAGCTACTGCCAGGGAGTCGTGCTCGGTCTGGAAACCGAGCTGGCCGTGCACACCGACGACGACGAACGTCACATCGAACGAGTCAGCGGCTTGCTGGCCGCGGTGGAAGAACACATGACCACCCGCCTGGTGATCAACGGTGGCGGCGGCGGTGACGGTGGGCTGTTCAACGGCGTCCTGGCGCGCTACCTGGCGGTGGTCGCCCTGATGTTGCCCGGCGAGGGCAAGCAGGCCGAAACCGATCGGCGCACCGCCGCGGCCATCGTCAAAGCCTCGGCCACCGCCGCCTGGGCCAATCGGCTCGAGTTCGAAGGCGAGCCGCTGTTCGGATTCGACTGGAGTAAACCGGCCAGGCTGCCGGGCGGCACCGCGGGCGCGGGCAGATTCACCGCGGGCGGTTCGGTGACGGCCTCGGCGGTGCCCGAACGCGACCTGTCCGTGCAGCTGTCCGGCTGGATGTTGATGGAAGCGGCCTACCAGGTCACCGCGGCCGGGCTGTAGCTCAGCGCTCGGACTCGACCGCGACGCTCGGCTCGAGGTCGTAATCCTCGACCGGCCTCGCCATCTCCTGGCGATAGTGCCGGATACCGAGAACAGTGCCGACGATCAGGCCGACGATCAGCGTGCCGATCACCGCGGGCATCAGCCACGGAACCTGCTCGAGGAACTCGCCCGCGTAGTACCCGATCAACAACAGCACGGGCGCCCAGATGATCGCGCCGAGCGTGCTGGCCACCGTGTAGCGCCGATGATCCATCCCGGCCGCACCCGCGACCATCGGGCACAGCGTGCGCACCCACGGAATCCAGCGGGCCACCAGCACCGCGAGGAACCCGTGCCGTTCGAGCAGATCGGTGACCTTGGCCAGATTCTTGGTGTTGATATATCGGCCGTTCTTGCGCGCGACCAGGCGATGCCCGGTCCGCGCCCCGACGACATAACCCACCTGATTACCCGCGATCGCGGCGAGCATGGTGCCCACCGACAACGCCCAGACCTGCGCCTCGCCATTGGCGTGCGAGGCGAGCACGATGCCCGCGGTGATCAGCATGGAATCACCGGGCAGGAACAGCCCGATGATGAACGCGCATTCGAGAAAGACGAAAACTAGCACCACCGTGCAGACCACAGCGGGGCCTGCTGAGATCAGCGGATCGAAGCTGCCCATAGCGAGGGTCGACGGTACTGCGGTCACAGGGATCAGTGCGTCTCGTTCGTCGAAGCAGCCAGCTCGCCGCTCTGCGCCGGCGCGGCCGGTGCGTTGCGGCGCTCGAGCACCTTCTTACCGACCGTGATGATCGCGGGCAGGATCGAGACGAACACGATCAGCAGGAAGATTCCCTCGATGTGATCGCGGATGAAGGGCACGTTGCCGAGGAAGTAGCCGAGGATCGTGACGCCGCCACCCCACAGCACCGCGCCGACGATGTCGAACGCCACGTACTTGCGGTAGCTCATCTTCGACACACCGGCCAGCACCGGCATGAACGTGCGCACGATCGGCACGAACCTGGCCAGGATGATGGTCTTGGGGCCGTGCTTCTCGAAGAACTCGTGCGTCTCGGTGACGTAGTGCTTCTTGAAGAAGCGGCTGTCTTCCTTCTTGAAGATGGCCGGACCGATCTTGCGGCCGATCCAATACGCACACTGGTCGCCGGCGAAGGCTGTGAGAATCACCAACGGCACGAGCACCCAGATCGAGAGGGTCGAGCCCGGCTGCGCCGCGAGCATGCCGCCGGTGAACAGCAGCGAGTCACCGGGCAGCAACGGGAACAGCAGACCCGTCTCGATGAACACAATCGCCAGGATGGCCGGTAGCACCGCGTTCTTGAGCCAGGTTTCCTGGAGCAGATACATCGGGTCCAGCAACTGGGTCAACGCAAGGTTGTTCGTCACCGCATCGGATACCGCCAGCAAAGTCACGGCCCCCACAGTACCGGTCCGATCTGTGACGTGAGTGCCCTGCGGGTGAACCTCGCCCCACCGGGTGATCTCGCCTTCGCCTTCCTAATTTAGGGTGTGGCCTGACAGAATTGGTTTTTGCTCCCCACAAGACGGAGGTCACTGCTGTGCCTATCGCGACCCCGGAGGTCTACGCCGAGATGCTCGGCCGGGCCAAGGCGCACTCGTTCGCGTTCCCGGCTATCAACTGCACGTCGTCGGAGACGATCAACGCCGCCATCAAGGGCTTCGCCGACGCGGGCAGTGACGGCATCATCCAGTTCTCCACCGGTGGTGCCGAGTTCGGCTCCGGTCTCGGCGTGAAGGACATGGTCACCGGCGCGGTGGCACTGGCCGAGTTCGCGCACATCGTCGCCGCGAAGTACGACGTGACGATCGCGCTGCACACCGACCACTGCCCCAAGGACAAGCTGGACACCTACGTGCGTCCGCTGATCGCGATCTCGCAGGATCGCGTGAACGCCGGTCTGAACCCGCTGTTCCAGTCGCACATGTGGGACGGCTCGGCCATCCCGATCGACGAGAACCTCGAGATCGCCCAGGAGCTGCTGAAGGCCTGTAAGTCGGCCAACATCATCCTCGAGGTCGAGATCGGTGTGGTCGGCGGCGAGGAAGACGGCGTCGAGGCCGAGATCAACGACAAGCTCTACACCTCGCCCGAGGACTTCGAGAAGACCATCGCCGCGCTCGGCGCGGGCGAGAACGGGCAGTACCTGCTGGCCGCCACCTTCGGCAACGTGCACGGTGTGTACAAGCCGGGCAACGTGGTGCTCAAGCCCGAGGTGCTGGCTGAGGGCCAGCGCGTCGCGGCCGAGAAGCTGGGCCTCGAGTCCGGTGCGCAGCCGTTCGACTTCGTGTTCCACGGTGGTTCGGGCTCGCTGAAGTCCGAGATCGAGGACTCGCTGCGCTACGGCGTGGTGAAGATGAACGTAGACACCGACACCCAGTACGCCTTCACCCGCCCGGTCGCCGGTCACATGCTCGCCAACTACGACGGTGTGCTGAAGATCGACGGTGAGGTCGGCAACAAGAAGGTCTACGACCCGCGTAGCTACCTGAAGAAGGCCGAGACCTCGATGGCCGCGCGCGTGACCGAGGCCTGCAACGACCTGAAGTCGGCCGGACGCTCCGTGAGCAGTTTCTGATTTTCGTACCAACCAACGGGGCCCGAGCTCATGAGTCTTGATGTCCGTGTGCTCGGGCCCGTTCGACTGCTCGTCGGCGGCGAGCCGGTAGCGGTCGGCGGGCCCAAGCCGCGCGCTCTCCTTGCCGCGCTCACCGTCAATCGGCGGCGCGCGGTGTCTTCTGCTGTGCTCGCCGAGATGGTCTGGAACGAGGATCCGCCGGATTCCTACGCGGCCAGCCTGCAGGTGTTCGTGTCGAACATCCGTAAAGCGCTGCGCAACGCGGGGATCGACTCCGCGCAGGTGCTGCGGACCGAGGGCGCGGGCTATCGGCTCGAAATCCCCGATACCGCGTGCGATCTCGGACGTTTCGAGAGCGCGCGCGAAGCGGGTTCGCGGTGTTTGGATGTCGGTGACCACCCGGGTGCCGCCAACCTTTTCGGTGCGGCACTGCGGGAATGGACCGGGCGGGCGCTGGCCGACCTGGCCGGATTGCAATTCGCCGACGGGTTCGCCACCGCGATGAACGAGGAGCGGCTACTCGCCGTCTCCGCGCGCGTCGACGCGGAAATCGCCTGTGGCCGGGCGTCTTCGGTGATCGGCGAGTTGGTGTCGATGACCAACGAGCATCCGCTGCGTGAGCCGCTGTGGGGGCAGTTGATCACCGCGCTGTATCTGTCCGGGCGGCAGGCGGACGCGCTGGAGGCGTGCCGCCGGGTGCGCAGCGTGCTGGCCGAGGAGCTGGGAATCGACCCGGGGGCCGCGCTGATCGAGCTGGAGCGGCAGGTGCTGCGCCAGGAGCCGTTGAATGTGCTGGCGTCCAGGCGATCTGATCAGGTGGCCGCGGCGATGACCGAGACGGTCACCGAAGTGCCGCAGTCGATTCGCAACGGCAATCTGCGGTTCGCCGATGGGCGCACGCTGCCGATTCCCCATGGGGGGATCAGGATCGGCCGGATGACGGACAACGAACTCGTTCTCGATGATCCGAAGGCGAGCCGGTACCACGCGCACATCATGCCCAGCCGTGCCGGGCTGCTGATCAAGGATCTGCACTCGGCCAACGGGGTTTATGTCAACGAGGTGCCGATCGACAACGGGGCACTGCTGGCCGATGGGGACGTAATCCGTATCGGCGGAACTGTTCTGGTGTTCATCGCGGTGAAGTAGGTCCCAGGTCCGCCACGGTAGTGCGGTCGTGGCCGACCTGGGGTGGCAGGTACTACGTCAAGCGGATTTCGGCTGCGGCTCGGCCGAAGAGCTTGCGGCCCTCGGAGACTCCGCTCAGCAGCACGGTTGCCGCGCGGCGATCGGGATCGATCGACTTGATCTTTCCGGAGAATTCGATGACGCCCGCCTCGGCCGGGGGAACCGGAACGAATCCCGAGAAGCGCACGCTCAGCTTCTCGATGGCGGTCGGGTCGCCCAGCCAGTCGGTCAGATACTGCGCGGCCAGGCCCATGGTGAGCAGGCCGTGCGCGACCACGGTGGGGAGTCCGGCCAGTTCGGCGGCGCGGTCGCTGAAGTGGATCGGGTTGGGGTCGCCGGAGACGCCCGCGTAGTTGGCCAGGTCGCCGCGGGTCAGGCGGGCGGTGGCGGGGGGAAGTTCGGTTCCCTTTGTCAGAGAGTCGAATTCGGGGGTGGTGTTGACCGCGACGGTTTCGCGCGGGGGGAGCGCGGGGGCAATGCCGGTGTGGCGGATCAGGAGATCGCCCGCGCCGACACCGCCGATGGTGTCGGGGCGCGGGTGCATGCTGATGTTCTCGACGGCCTCGACGATATTAGGGTCGACCTCGATGCCGCGGCGGGCCACGATCGTGGTGGTGCCCTGCACGGCGACCTGGTCGTGCTGGTTGCGCAGCTTGAAGCCGACGTTGATGAAGTCGTTGTCGCCGAACTGGCGGATCGACTCGATCTCGATCTCGGTGCTGATCCGGTCGCCCGCCAGCATCGGGTGGAACAGCTCGAAGACCTGGTCGGTCTGCAGCACCTGCGACAGGTCGTACTCGGTGAGCACGCTGTCGAGCAGGGCGCGGGTGGCGGTCATGCCGATCACCGACGCGAAGGTCGGCGGGGCGATCACCCCGTCGTAGCCGAGCTTGCGCGCGTCGACTTCCTGCTGATGGGCGGGGTGCAGATTCTGCACCGCGCGAGCGAATTCCCGGATCTTCTCGCGGCCGACTTCGTAGTGATCGCGGAACGCGAAGCGCTGACCGACCAGCGTCGCATCCGGGACCACAGCATCGATGTCCGGCTGCTCCACTGTCTGTTCCCTGCTCATGATCCGGAAAACTTTACTTGTTCACCCATCTGGATCACCAGTTATGTGTGACCCGTCATAGCAGGCAGAAGTGCCCACTACGACGGGTCGACGCACGATCAGGGAGTGCCCGCGGGGTCGCACACCTTCCAGCTACCGTCGGTGCGCTGCAGGTCGAACGTGCGCGCGGTCCGCTTCGTCGGATCCGCCGTGGTGTACACCGTGGCCTGGGCCAGGGCGGTGTCACCGGTGATCCGGACCGCGTCCACGCTGTCCACGACCGGAATGGAACCGCGCTCGGTCGAGACCTCGTGCACGCCCTTGAACTGCTCGGGAGTGATGCCCTGATAGAACGTGTGCAGCTCGCCACACGTGCTCGCCCGCAGGTCCTCCAGGTCACCGCTGCGCAGCGCGTCGGTGTAGTCCCCGATCACCGCCTTCACCTGTCCTTCGGGCGAATCGTCCGCACCGCTCATCAGTGCCACGACCGTCGCGATCAAGGCGACGACCAGCACCGCGGCGCCACCGGCAGCCAGCAGCCACTTCTTCGACCGCTCGGCGCCGGGCGCACCGGCCTTCTCGCTCTGCTCGACCCCGACCCGCTGCGGCGGAGCCACCTGCCGCTGACCCTCGGCCAACTGCTGGGCCGGTCGAGTCGGCTGGATATCCGCGGGCGAAGGCGCCGATCCCCCTGTCCGCTGTGGCACACCCGGCCCGCGCGGCGGCGACGGCTGAGTCTCCTCGATTCCCTGCTGGTCGGAATCGGTCGGGGCGGCGCCACCAGGGGACTGGTTGCCCGCGGCCGCGAGTCCCGACAGACCGGCCGCAGCGGGCCCGAACTGCTTGGGACCGGCGGGTCCTTGCTCGCCGGCCGCCGCAGGGCCCTGCTGACCCGATCCTTGCTGACCGGCGGGCCCGTGCTGGCCTCGGCCCTGTTGGCCTGGACCGACAGGCCCGGGGCCGCCGGGCCGCGAGCCGGCAGGCCCTTGCTGAGCTGGGCCTTGCTGACCGCGTACGGGTCCCTGCGGTCCCTGTCCGTATTGGCCGGGACCCGACGGTCCCTGCTGTCCCGGACCCGCGGGGTGCTGTCCGGGACCGGCAGGACCGCCGAGCCCGGACTGACCGGCCTGTCGGGGACCGGCGGGACCGCGCGGCGTATTCGGCGGCGGCGTCATCGCGGGCCGCCCACCGGCGGGTGGCACCACCCGGTCGGTCGTGCCCGGCCCGGCAGTCTTCGCCCGCTGCACCGGCATCGCGGTGGTCGGCGCATCCGCCGAACTCACCGTCCGCATCGCCACGGTCCGATCCTCGGACCCGGAGCCTGCGTCCTTGGGCCCACTGGTCTGGAACTTCTCGGTCGCGTCGACATCAACCGGCTTGTCGCCCCGCGAGTCACCCTGTCCCGCAGCAGCACCGGACCCGGCGGCTGCGGACCCGGCGGCTGCGGACCCGGCGGCTGCGGACCCGGCGGCTGCGGACCCGGCGGCTGCGGACCCGGCGGCTGCGGACCCGGCGGCTGCGGGCCCTGTTACCGCGGGCTGTGCGGCTGCGGAGCCTGCTGCCTCGGCGTCCGACGCTTGCTCGGCAGGCGAGGGCGCGGTCTTTGCGGGCCTTGAAGCGGTGGATCCCGTGGTCGTGACCGAGTCGGCCTCGGTGTTCGTCTTCGCAGCGGCAGTCGGGTCGTCCTGCTGCTCTGCGGTGGCGGACGCACTCGAATCAGCTTCGGTCGCGGCGTCTTCCGTGGAGCTGTCGCCGTCCCGCGCCTGCGTGCCGGAGCTGTCATCGGCGGTCGACGTCGAGCCCCGCGCATCCGACGCCTCGTCGGATCCGCCGCTCGCGGTCGCCGCTGCGGCACCTGCGGCGACAGCACCTGCCGCCGCTGCTCCGGCAACCGCGCCACGTGTGGTGGTGTCGTCCGGCGCGGAGTCGTCGCCGAACTCCGCATCCGACGCCGCTGCCAGATCGGCCCTGTTCATCGCGGCAGTCGGCACATCGGCCTGAGCTGACTTCGACTGGGCGCCACCCATTTTCACGGTGCGGTCATCCGCCGAACCCCCGCGCCCCGCCGTCGGATTCCGTCCGGGAATCGACATCGCGGTAGTCGGCGCGTCCGGTCCGGCGATGTCGGACCCCTGCTCGTCCCGAGCCGCTGGGCCCGAAACTTTCGCATGGTCGCCCCGGCTCCCGCCGGGCAATCCCTTCGACAACCCGGCCAACGGCGAACCGCCGTCAGCCGAATCCTGTTCCGGCCCTTGCGCACCTGGTCGGCCGTTCGAACCCGAGGGCACGTTCCCTTGCCGTCCGGCGGAAGGTGAGCCACCACCGGGAGCGCCGACTCGCGAATCGACACCCGGTCCGGCGGGCTGCGATCCACCGCTCACATTGCCCGGCCCGCCCACCTGCCGAGCACCGGGCGCACCGGCATTTCCGCCCTCGACACGAGGTCCACCGGCCTGCTGCGAACCTGGGCCGCCACCCGGTCCGTATCCCGCGTTCGGTCCACCACCTTGCTGAGAACTGGGCCCGCGCCCCGCTTGCGGCGAACCCAGGCCACCCGGCCCTCGGCCCGCGGGTCGTCCACCTGCTTGCTGGGAACCCGGGCCACTCGGCCCGCGACCTGCTTGCGGCGAGGCCGGGCCACTCGGCCCACGGCCCGCCGGCGGTCCACCTGGCTGTTGCGAACCGGGACGACCGCTCGGCCCGAAACTCGCCTGGGGCCCACCGCTCGGTCCGTGTCCCACTTGTGGTCCGCCGCCCTGCGGCGAACCCGGCCCGCCGGCCGGACCCGCGGCGCGCGGCCCGCCCTGACCCGCATGCGGTTGTGCACCAGGCGCATTGCCCGGACGACCTGAAGGTTGTTGAGCACCAGCACCATTGCCGGGCTGTCCCGCTCCCGGCCGCGCCCCGCCGGGCGTGAACCCTGGACGGCCCCAGGACTGCTGTGCACCCGGTCCCGAAGACTGTTGTCCGCCGGCCACGGTGCCTTGTCGCGCGGGGCCCTGTCCCGCGCCGGGCGCAGTGCCACCCGGTCGTCCACCAGCGGCGTTACCCTGCGGTGCGCGCGGTCCATCTTGGGCAGACCCACCCTGTACCCGAGATCCGCCGGGACCACCCGGGCGCTGAGCGCCACCGGGCTGATCGCCCGGTCCCGCGGTGGGCTGCGTCCCGGAACGTGTGTCCTGCACGCGCGCACCGTCATCGGGCCGACCCGGCAGATCTCCTCGCCGGATCACCACGGTCTCATCAGGACCCACCGGCGGGCTCGTCGCCCGGTCCGGCTCGGTGACCGACTCCGGTGCGCCGGGAGGGGACGCGGACGAATCGTCACGCTGGCCGGGCGCGCCGGGACCGGCAGACTCTGCTGCCGGGTTGTTCTCGTCGGTCGGGTCGGACACCTCTGTACCCCTCGCTCAGGCTCGAACGTTGCACTCTGCGCTCAGCCTAATAGGCACAGCGGCGAAGCGGTCCCAAGTCTCTCGCGCACGGCCGCGGCGAAAGGACAGGCAGGCCCGGAGCGAGGGTGAAGGCACGCTTGACGGGCGCTGCGTGGGGGAGACCGCCGACGGCTCAGCGGCGGGCCGGTCGGCGACTGCCACAGCCTCGGTGCACAATGAACCCATGACCTCCTTCGGTGACCTGCTCGGACCGCAGCCGGTCCTCCTTCCCGAACTGATCGACGCCGAAGACGCCATTGCCGCGGGCACCGACCCGGTCGATGTCGCCGCGCAGTTCCCGGCCGCATCGATCGCGTGGGCCCAGCTCGCGGAAGCCGCTCTGCAGCGCGCCGGCGGCGAGGTGAACCACGACACCGTCGCGGCATACGCCTTCGCCCGCACCGGCTACCACCGCGGCCTCGACCTGCTGCGGCGCAACGGCTGGAAGGGCTTCGGCCCCGTCCCGTGGAGTCACGAACCCAACCAGGGCTTCCTGCGCAGCGTCGGCGCGCTGGCGAGTGCCGCGAAGACGATCGGCGAGACCGAAGAGTACGCGCGCTGCCTCGACCTGCTCGAAGATTGCGACCCGCGCGCGGCGAACGAACTCGGCCTGGACTGAGCCAGCGGTCGGGTCCGAGTCGTAGGTGAGCGAACACAAGCCTTTCGTCGCCGTTGCCACTCCGGTTGTCGCTGCCGCCAAGGTCAGCACCGTCGGCCGGTACCGGGCGTCGATCGAGCGCCTGCGGCTCTCGGCGATCCCGATCATCCAGTGCGCGCTCGGCGCCGCGCTGGCGTGGTTCATCGCCCACAATCTCGTCGGCCACATCGAACCGTTCTTCGCCCCCACCGCCGCGGTGGTCTCCATCGGGATCTCGTTCGGTGCGCGAGTGCGCCGGTCGGTGGAACTGGTGGTGGGTGTCGCGGTCGGCATCGGTATCGGCGACCTGTTCATCGCCCAGGTCGGGACCGGCGTCTGGCAGGTGGCGCTGGTGGTCGGCGGCGCCATGTCGGTGTCGGTCTTTCTCGGCAGCGGCGCGCTCATGACCATCCAGGCGGCGGGTTCGGCCGTGCTGGTCTCGACCTTGAACCAGGCGCCCGGCGCGGGTCCGAACCGCATGATCGACGCCTTGATCGGCGGACTCGTCGGGGTGGTGATGGTCGCGCTGATCCCACTGCACCCGGTGCGCCGCGCCCGCGAACACGCTGCCGACGTGCTGTCGGTGATGAGTAAATCGATGATCACCTGCGCCGAGGGCCTGCTCGAACAGAACTCGACGAAGGTGTCCGACTCGCTGTCGGCGGTGCGCGACACCCAGCCCCAGATCGACGCCCTGCGCGACGCGCTCGCGGGCGGCCGGGAGATCAGCCGCATCTCACCGCTGTACTGGAATTCCCGAAAACGTCTGGAACGCATCCACAACGCGGCCGACCCGCTCGACAACGCGGTCCGCAATACCCGTGTGCTGCTTCGCCGTTCGCTCACCCTGGTCCGCGACGACGAGGTTCTCGATCCGCGCTTGATCGACCTGGTCGACCAGCTGGGCCATGCCACCGATGTGGTCCGCAAGATGATGCTGGCCGATCCGGGCGAGCAGCCCGATCAGGCCGAAGCCCTCACGTCGTTGCGCAGCGTCGCCAAGGCTGCCCGCCCCGAACTCGTTGTCGGGGCGGGATTGTCGGCGCATGTGGTGTTCGCGCAGCTGCGCTCGATCGTGGTGGATCTGATGGTGGTGTGCGGCATGCAGCGCATCTCGGCGATCGCCCTGCTTCCGCCCACCGTGCCCAATCCGTATGTGACGCCGGAGGAGTAGCTTCAGTCACCGACGGGCGAAACACGCGGGCGCCCCGGTCGCAGCGAGAAACGCTTGCGATCGAAATCCCACGCCCGGTAGATCGGCCACTGCGAGGTGTGCATGATCCAGGCGCCGGTGATCACCGCGCGATGGAACGGCACGATGGCGTAGCCCTGATTGGCGATGGTCTGCAGGCCACGCAACTGGTACTTCCACCACACGTCCGGCGGGGTCTTGCGACGGCGCGCGGAGATCTCGGCCCGCAGCGTCGGCAGCTGGTCGATCCGCAGCTTCGCCTTCGACAGGCACAGCGCCAGGTCGAGGTCTTCGTGCAGGTCGCGACGGGTGGTGGTGGCGGAACGCACCTGGTCCCACGCCGAGCGCCGGATCGCCATATTGGCGCCGTGCACATTGCCGACGGGCTGCGTCTTGATCATCCCCAGCCGTTCCTGGCCGCCGATCGCGGCCGCGAGGAAGATGCCGATCGGGGAGTCGTGATAGGTGCTGATGCCGGTCACCGCCATGGTGTCCGAGTAGGAGTCGAGGTGGGCGCGCACGGTGGCGCCCCAGTCGGGGGAGACGAGGGTGTCGGCGTCGATGCGGCCGAGGTAGTCGCCGCGAGCCTTGTCGAAGCCGGTGTTGCGAGCGAACGCGACGCCGGGCTGCGGCTCGGAGATCAGCTCGATCTTGGGATGTCGGGCGGCGAGTTCGGCGACGATCTCGCGGGTGTTGTCGGTGCTGCCGTTGTCGACGACGACGATCTCATCGATCGTGTCCTGGCCGACGAGGCGCTCGAGGCATGCGGTGATGCCCGCTGCTTCGTCGAGCGCCGGGATGACGACGGACAGGACAGCGGACGATCCGGTGGAGCTCATACGCAATTTCCGTTCCAGGGTCGATTCTGACCCGAGGCTATCAACGCCAGAATCGGGTCAACTGGCCACCGTAGGCGGCCCACACCTCAGGTACCCCCGACAGTTCGAACAATGCGTAAACACCGTTGAAGAACACCTGGCTCAGCGGGGTGAAGAAGATGACAGCGAACAGGATCAACATGCCGTAGGGCTTGAACTGATCGAGCGAGCGACGGGTCTGGTAACTCAGCGACGGCTCGATGATCCCGTAGCCGTCCAGCCCCGGCACCGGCAGAATGTTCAGCAGAAACGCTGTGATCTGCAGAAATGCCAGGAAGCTGAGCCCGCACCAGAACGCGGGATGCTCGGCGACCGAGCCGAAAGCCCGGATCACGATCAGCAGCACCACCGCGCACAGCGCGTTCGACGCGGGGCCGACCGCGCTCACCAGGCGCTGCACACTCGTCTTGAACCGCGTCGTGTCCACATACACCGCGCCGCCGGGCAACCCGATCCCACCGAGCGCGATGAACACCAGCGGCAGACCGATCGACAGCACGGGGTGGCTGTACTTCAGCGGATTCAGCGTGAGATACCCACGCACCTCCACCTCGTGATCGCCTGCCCGCCACGCCACGTACGCGTGGGAGAACTCGTGCAGGCACAAGCTGATGATCCAGCCGAACACCACGAGCACGAATACGCCGACCTTGGCGCGCACCGAATCGATGTCGGCGTCCCAGGCGAGCGCACCGCCGCCCACGGTGATCAGGACGATCAGCAGGAAAACCGGGCTCGGCCGGACCGCGTTGTGCCCGGACCGCCGATCCGAGGGGAAGGAGTAGGTCATCGCACCAGGAGCCAGGGTTGTTCGAATCGATAGAAGGTCGAGCGGGGGACGGTGCGTTCGGCGGTGATCCCGTCGCGGGTGACGACCGCCCCCGGCGTCCCGAGCTGGGCGGCGCGGCCGGACACCCAGGTGCGCTTGCGCAGGCCTTTGCGTACTCGCGCGCGGACTCCGGGCATGGTCATCGTCGGCGAGATCAGCATCGTGGTGACCTTGCCGGTGAACAGCAGCGTGTCGTCGACATAGGCTTCGCCCTCGAGCTTCGCGCCGTCCACGCCGGTGATGCTCGCGCGGCCGACCAGCACGGTGCCGGTGTCGTCGCGGATCAGCGGGGTCTCGATCGCCCGGCCCTCCACCGCTCGCTTCGCGGCGCCGTTGCCGGTTCCGGTCTGATAGACCCGCGAGGCGTAGGTGGTGTCGACCGGGACGAAACCGACTTCGACGTGCAATCGCTCGGTGCGCATCAGGTGGGTGAGCACGGCCGCGAGCGAGGCATCGGCGCCGAGCACGATCAGGCGCGGCAGGCTGTCGGCGGCCAGCACCGGAAGCAGCTCGTCGATCACCGCGACATCGGGGACCCGCCCGGTCTGGGTGTTGGGTAACGACGAGAGCGCGATCGGGACCGGCATTTCACCGCATCGGAGAACGTGGGTACTCAAACTGCGGTACACCCTCCTCGGTCACGCAAACTCACTGCCGACTGGTAACCGTAACCGATCAGGGCAGGTGCGGTAGGGCGGGGTCGAACCGCTCCGGCGGGGCAGGTCGACGGGACCTGATCAGGCGTCGGCTAGACTGTGTCTCCGGCCACCGCCTCAGTACGGCAGGTAGCTGCAGTGCCGCGTGTGCTGCCGTCGATCTGTAGGAGACTCCGAAATGCCGGCAATCGTCCTCATCGGTGCCCAATGGGGCGACGAGGGTAAGGGCAAAGCTACAGACCTGCTCGGTGAGCGGTTGCAGTGGGTGGTCCGATACCAGGGCGGCAACAATGCCGGCCACACGGTGGTTCTCCCCAATGGCGACAAGTTCGCGCTGCATCTGATTCCGTCCGGCATCCTCACCCCCGGTGTGAAGAACGTCATCGGTAACGGTGTCGTCGTCGACCCGGGCGTGCTGCTCGATGAACTGGCCGGTCTGGAAGAGCGCGGAGTCGACACCTCCGGCCTGCTGCTCTCCGCTGACGCGCACCTGATCATGCCATATCACGTGGCCATCGATAAGGTCACCGAACGCTTCCTCGGCAACCGCAAGATCGGCACCACCGGTCGCGGTATCGGTCCCTGCTACCAGGACAAAGTCGCCCGCGTCGGCGTCCGGGTGGCAGACGTGCTCGACGAGAAGATCCTCACCCAGAAGGTCGAAGCCGCCCTGGAGTTCAAGAACCAGGTGCTGGTCAAGATCTACAACCGCCGCGCGCTCGACCCGCAGCAGGTGGTGGACGAGGTGCTCGAGCAGGCCGAATCGTTCAAGCACCGCATCTCCGACACCCGGCTCGAGCTGAACCTGGCGCTCGAGCGCGGCGACACCGTGCTGCTCGAAGGCTCGCAGGGCACGCTGCTCGACGTCGACCACGGCACCTACCCGTTCGTCACCTCGTCGAACCCGACCGCGGGTGGCGCGGCGGTGGGTTCGGGTATCGGACCGAACAAGATCGACACGGTGCTCGGCATTCTCAAGTGCTACACCACCCGCGTCGGCTCCGGCCCGTTCCCGACCGAGCTGTTCGACAACTTCGGTGAGTTCCTGGCCAAGAACGGCGGCGAGGTCGGTGTCACCACCGGTCGTGCGCGGCGGTGTGGCTGGTTCGACGCGGTGATCAGCCGGTACGCCACGCGCGTCAACGGGGTCACCGATTACTTCCTCACCAAGCTGGACGTGCTGTCCGGGCTGGATACGGTGCCGATCTGCGTGGCGTACGAGATCGACGGCAAGCGGGTCGAGCAGATGCCGACCACGCAGACCGAGTTCCACCACGCCAAGCCGATCTACGAGGAGCTGCCGGGTTGGTGGGAGGACATCTCCCACGCCCGCACCTTCGAGGAGCTGCCCGCCAACGCCCAGGCGTACGTGCTGCGGCTGGAAGAGCTGTCGGGTGCGCGGATCTCGTGCATCGGTGTGGGTCCGGGTCGCGACCAGACGATCGTTCGGCACGACGTGCTCGCGTGATGTGAGACTGGGAAACCAGTCGGAGGTCCGGTGCCGGTTACGGCACCGGACCTTCCTTTTGGGCGGGGTTCCGGATATCCGCCCTGGTCAGGGCGACGTGCGCGAATTATGTGGACTCGCTATATCGATTTGTGGCATCCAGCTGGCTAACGCTATCGTCGCGGGGCGGCACGCGGGGACGTGCCGTTCTCCTCGAGTGTCAGTGGGTGTCGGCGTGATCCGTCGGTCTGTGAATGTGAACTCTTCGACGGTGCGGCGGGTCGCTCGGCCGGTGATCGGGGTGGTGCCCATGGCGTTGGCGGTCGCCTGTGCGGGTGTCGCGATCGCAGTGCCGCAGCCGGGTGTGAATGTTCCGGTGCAGCCGGGTGTCACCACCGAGTCGCCCGCCGACGAAGGCGGTCGCTCGGATCTGGCGAAGTTCGACGGTCCGGATTCGCTCGGGCATCTCACGCCCGAGCGTCCGGAGTCGCGCCCGGTGCCGGAGTACACCACCCCGGCCCCGCCGATCGTCATCGAGGAACTCCACCTTCCGGAGCCGGTCGAGCCGGTGGCGCCGATCGCCCCGCCCGAGCGGACACTGCGCATCGGTGACTTCACCAGCCCGGTCCCGGACGAGGTTCCGAACGACGTCCTCGATGGTGTGAACGGCACCGCGGCCGACGCCGAAGCCGCGATCGCCACCCAGGGCCGTTCGGTCGGCATCAACCCGAGCCGGTCCGACAAGATCGCCGCGGCGACCGTCGGCGGCGCGCTGGCCGGTGCCGCGATCGCGGGTGTTCCGGCCGCTGCCGTCGGCGCGGTCGGCGGCGGCCTCATCGGCGCCGGCATCGGTGCCGGTGTCGGCTTCGCGGTGGGCGCCGCGGGCACCGCGGGTGCGGCCGCGATTCTCGGTGCCGCGGCGGCGGTCCCGACGGCGGGCGCGAGCGCCTTGGCGGCGATCCCCGCAGGCTTCGCCCTGGCGTGGCCGATCGCAGCCGCCAGCACCGGTGCGGGCGCCGCCATCGGCGCCGCGGCGGGTGCGGCTACCGGTGCCGCCGTGCTCGGCGTTCCCGCGGCCGCGGCGGGTGCCGTCGCGGGCGGCGTGCTCGGCAGCGGTTACGGGGCGACCCTCTGACCCGTCCCCCGACGGCACGGCCACAGTCCCGCGATCCGGTGGGAATCGGCTCGGGCGACCTCGTCGTCCGACTGCCCGCCGGGGTAGCGTCGAGAAGGGTTTCGGGATGGAGGTGGACGATGGCTCTGCGACGTGGGTCAGCCGCGGCGGCTCTGCTCGCGCTGGCGGTCCTGCCGGGATGCGCCGCCCAGGACGCGCCGGCTCCCTCGCCCAGCGTCTCCCCGGTGAGTTCGGCGCCGCCGCCCGCCCAGACTCTCGCTCCCTCGCAGCAGCGCAACGAACGCATTCGCGGGATGCTCTATACCGTCGGTTGCACGAGTAACAGCTGCGTCCAGGTCTACTTCGCGTGTCTGGACGGCTACCTCACCGGTGAGCCGTGCCAGTTCTTCCGCGATCACCCGCCGCCGCCCTGATTACTTTGTGCGGGTGAGGAATTCGCCGACAGCGGGGGCGAGGATCGAGATCTTGGGGTTGTGACCCACGCCGGAAAGTTCGGCGAATTCCGCGTTCGGGAGCACCTCGGCGGCGGCCTTCGAACCCTTGATGAGCAGCGCCGCGGTCCGGTCGCCCGCGAGCACGAGCACCGGCACCTCGACACCCTGCCAGTCGGCGCGGTCCAGCTTCTTACCCTGCATGTACGGCTTCATCACGGCCCAGTCGTGCGCGGTCGAGTTCGACGTCGCCGTCAGCGTCTTCCAGAAGGGCGTCACCCGCATCACCGCCACCATGAGCGACGGCATCCCCATCGCCTTGGTCATGTAGTACCGCACGGTTTTACCGCGATCGCCGGCCGCGATCATCGGGTGCAGCTTGGCTTCCAGATTCTTCGGCGGCACATGGCCTTTCGTGTCGACCACGAACGGCGGCTCGAACGCCACCACCTCGGTGACGCCGGGCACGGACCGCGCTGCCAGCAGCGCCAGCGCGGCGCCGGAGGACCAGCCGAACAGCGCCGCTTTCCCGCCCGCGGCCTCGACCAGCGCCGCGATATCGGCGATCTCGTTGGCGGCGTCGTACACGCCGGGGGAGTCGGTGCTGTCACCGCGCCCGCGCCGGTCGTAGTTGAGCACCGTGAGCCCGTAGTCGTCGGCCAGCGCCTGCGCGAGTTCGACCATCGTGGGGAACGCGCGGTAGCTGAACGCGCCACCGATCAGGATGACGGTTCCGGCGGTCCCCTCACCGATCCGGTCGTAGGCGATCGTGGTGCCGTCGGCCGACGTCACAGTCTGCATGGGGAATTCCTCTCGATAACGGGCCGCCGCGCTCGACGGTACGCGATCACCTCGACCGCAGGTCCGCGCGGGTTTCGCGGATCCGGCAGCCGGCACGAGCCGGGCGAGTCCGATCTTGTTCGTTGAGACGGGACGCGTCGCGGGAATTCATCGGTGCTTCGCCGAACGAGTCGGGCGATCAGAACAACATCGGTTCGCCGAAGCCCGGCGTCCGTTCGATCTCCAGCAGCCGCGCCTTGGTGCCGATCCCGCCCGGCGCCGAGAATCCGTGCAGCGCGTGATCGGCCGCGAGCACCCGATGGCAGGGAATGATGAGCGGCACCGGGTTGCGCCCCAGCGCTTGTCCGACGGCCTGCGCGGAGCCGGGAGCTCCGATCCGACTGGCGATATCGCCGTAGCTGAGCGTGTGACCCGGGTCGATCTCGCGGGTCACCGCGTACACCGCGCGATGGAATTCCGGCGCACCCCGCAGGTCCACCTCGATCCAGCGCAGTGCGTCGACCGCCCCGTCGAGGTGGGCGCGAATTCCCGCGATCGCCTCGACGATCACGGGCCCCGGTGCGCTCTCCGGCACCGGTGACCCGGCGAACGGCCGGGTGATCCGGGCGAGGGTTTCCTCCTCGCTCGCCTCGGGCAGCTGGAACCGGACAACGGCGTCACCGTGCCAGGCGATCGCGCACAGCCCGATAGCGGTGTCGAACAGTGCCGAGACCACCGTCTCGGTCTGCGTCGAGTCACTCATGATCACAGTGTGCGCTGACCCACCGACAAAGACATACTCACGCGGCGAGCGACCCTCGCTGCGGGTCTGCCGACTGGACTTCAAGGCCAGTTTGGGGCGACTGGACTGCATCGTCGCCTACCTCGTGTGAGCGCATCGCATCGAGATCTCGGTAGAGGCGCTGCTCGTCATAGGTGCCGAAGGCCCGGTCATGCGGCAGATATTGGAAGGGCCAGAATGGTAGTTCGCCCTTCTTGGGCGAAAAGTGGTAGACCGCCAACCCGAAGGCAACGGCAACGGTGAGGGCTAGGAAAGTGGTCATGCCAGTAAGAATCCACCCACTGGCCTTGCTTAGAAATATCCACTTAGGGAATACTGGACTTTATGGCGACAAGAGTGATCGGCGCAGCAGGCTTGGCTCGCGACCTCGGCCGGTGGCGTGACCCCGAAACCGACGGCGATGCCGAACGCCGCCCGCACCGGCCCGCCTACCTGGCCCTGGCCGAAGCCATCCGCCTGCTGATCCACGACGGCCGCGCCCCACTCGGCGTGGCCCTGCCCAGCGAGCGCGATCTGGCGGGAACTCTCGGCGTCAGCCGCACCACCATCACCTCCACCTATTCGCTGCTGCGCGAACACGGCTATCTGATCAGCCGCCAGGGTTCTCGCAGCACTGTCGCGCTCCCGCCCGCGATCCAGCACGACGGCGCCAAGCCCAGCCGCGGCATCATGGCCCTGATGGCGCAGCCGGAACTGCCGACCATCGACATGACCTATGCCGCGATGCCCGCGTCCCCCGAACTCCACGACGCGTATTCGACCGCGCTGCAAGGAATCCCGTCCTATCTCGGCACCCACGGTATGGACCCGGTCGGCATCCTCGCGCTGCGCGAAGCACTGGCCCGCCGCTACACCGCGCGCGGTCTGCCGACGGAACCGGACCAGATCCTGGTGACCCTCGGTGCGCAACACGGACTTCGGCTGCTCCTCAACGTGCTCGCCTCACCCGGCGCCCGGGTCCTGATCGAGCACCCGTCCTACCCGAACGCCATCGAAGCCATCCGCGACGTCGGCGCCCGTCCCATCCCGATCCCACTGCGCCCCGAATTCCCTGACGCCGGTTGGGATCTCGAAGGTCTGCGCAGTACAGCGCGGCAGACCGCGGCCACCCTGGCCTACCTGGTTCCCGACTTCAACAACCCCACCGGACTGCTGCTCGGCGCCGAGGGCCGCGCCGAGCTGGCCGCCATCGCCCGCGATACCAGGATGACCGTCGTCGTCGACGAGTCGATGGGCGAACTGAACCTGTCGGACGGGACCATGCCCCCGCCGGTCGCCGCGTTCGCGAAGGGCTCGGAGATCGTCACCATCGGTTCGGCGTCGAAGTCGTTCTGGGGTGGCCTGCGGGTCGGCTGGATCCGAACCAATCAGCCGCTGATCACCAAATTGCTCGGCATCCGCTCCACGGTCGACCTCGGCACCCCGGTGATGGATCAGCTGGCCACCGTCCACCTGCTCGAGAACGCCGAACCCATCCTCGAGCGTCGTCGCGAACAGCTGCGCGCCCAGCGCACGGCCCTGCTCGACGCCGTCGCCGAAGACCTCCCCGGCTGGCACATCACGGTCGGCGCGGGCGGGATGTCGGTGTGGGCCCAGCTGCCCAGCCCGGTCTCCACCGCGCTGGCCGCCACCGCGCCCAATCACGGCGTATTGCTGGCCGCCGGACCACGTTTCGGCGTCCAGGGCGCGTTCGAACGTTTCGTCCGGCTGCCGTACACCCACCCCGAAGCCGAGCTACGCATCGCCGTCAAATCCATCGCCGCGGCCTACGACGCCCTCACGCCCCGCGCCGCCGACCCACTGCAACCGCTCACCTGCTACTGAACGCGCACGGGTTGTGCCCGGTGGAAGCCGGTTCGGGGCGCACGGTTTCGTACCCCGCCCCGAACATGAACAGCACCGAGGCCACCAGTCCCACCGCGGTCAGCGGCACCGCGACAGCGCCACGTTCGGACGGATAGCGGAACAGCAGCACCAGCAAACACAGCAGTGAGACGGCGGCGGCCAGCAGCATCCCGGTCGCCAGCCCGTTCAGCACGCTCACCATCACCGGCACCGGTGCCGCGCTGTGGCAATGGTTTTCGGCGATCTGCGCGGTACGGGTGTCGAACCATCCCTCGGCCAGGATGAAGCACAGCACTGCCGCGCCGAAGGTGGTGACCGCGATGAGGGCGGCGAGCACCTTCGGTGGGGTTCTGACGGTTCGGAACCTCGGCCTGTCGTCGATAGTGGAAAACTTTACCGACGACAGGCCGGCAAATCAGTCAGCCCAGACCGTTTCGATCGGTGTCGCGACGTTCGGCGGGGGAGTGGGCGTGCCGCCCGGTGTGCGCGAGAAGCGCGGCGCGGGCGCGTGCTGGACCACACCGTCGATGTCGATCAGGCCGGTACGGGCCACGATGTGCGGGTTCTCGGTGGCCTCGGTGAAGGTCAGCACCGGGGTGGTGCAGGCATCGGTGCCGTCGAAGATCGCGGCCCACTCGTCGCGGGTCTTCGTCAGGAACTTGTCGGTGAACAGCTTGCGCAGCTGTTCCTGACCGTTCGGGTCGATCTGCATCGGCAGACCTTCCGGGTCGATCTCCAGCCCGGCCAGCAGTTCGGCGTAGAACTGCGGCTCGATCGCGCCGACGGCCATGTACTTGCCGTCGGAGGTCTCATAGGTGTCGTAGAAGGCCATGCCGGTATCGAGCAGGTTGGTGCCGCGCTCGTCGGACCACAGGCCGACCCCGCGCATGCCCCAGATCATGTGCGAAAGGGCAAGCGCGCCATCGATCATCGCGGCGTCGATCACCTGGCCCTTGCCGGAATTCTGCCGCTCCACCAGGGCGGCGAGCACGCCGAACACCAGGAACATCGAGCCGCCACCGAAGTCGCCGACCATGTTCAGCGGCGGTACCGGCCGCTCGCCCTTGCGCCCGATGGCATTGAGCACACCGGTCAGCGAGATGTAGTTGATGTCGTGTCCCGCGCGATCGGCGAGCGGGCCGTGCTGGCCCCAGCCGGTCATCCGGCCGTACACCAGGCGTGGGTTGCGGGCCAGCGCCTCGTCGGGTCCGAGGCCCATGCGCTCGGTGACGCCGGGACGGAAGCCCTCGAGCAGCACGTCGGCCTTCTCGACCAGGTCGAGGATCTTGGCGACGTCGGCGGGGTCCTTCAGATTCGCCTCGACGATCGTTCGCCCACGCCACTGGGGGCGTTCCATGAAGCCGGGCAGCTGGTTCGGGCGCTGCACGCGCACCACGTCGGCGCCGAGGTCGGCCAGTAGTAGCGCGGCGTGCGGGCCCGGCCCGATGCCTGCCAACTCGATGACCTTGATGCCCGCAAGGGGCCCCTGCTTGGCGGTGGACTCCGTGCTCACGCGGTGACCTCAGTTCGTTGTCGAACGGTATTGACACATTGACAATAGCGCTGGGGTGGCGGCTCGGGTAGAGCATGGGCGAGAATTCGCACGAGCGCGACTCGGCGCGGCAACGGGAGGACCCGGTAGTGGGCGTGTGGGGTGAGGTCGTTGTCGGCCTTGTCATTCTGGTCGGCATCGTCGGCGTGATCGTACCGATTCTGCCGGGGGTGATCCTCATTTTCGCGGCGATCGCGGTGTGGGCGTTCATGACCGGCGGTGCGACGGCCTGGACGGTGCTGGCGATCGCCACCGTCGCGCTGGCGCTCTCCGGCGTCGTGAAGTACACCTGGCCGGGCAAGCGGATGCGCGAAGCCGGGGTGTCGAACCGTGCGCTGCTGGCCGGTGCGGTGCTCGGCATCGCCGGCTTCTTCGTGATCCCGATCGTCGGCCTGTTCATCGGCTTCGTGCTCGGTGTGTACCTGGCCGAGCTGTACCGCCTGAAGACCAACGACCTGGCCTGGCCCGCGACGGTGCACGCGCTCAAGGGCGTCGGCCTGTCGATGCTGGTCGAGTTGTTCGGCGCGCTGATCGCGTCCGGTGTGTGGCTCACCGGCGCGATCATCAGCTGACTACTCGATGATCGGCAGCGGGCGGGTGTGGTCGTCCGCGCCGGGGAGCTGATTGCGCGGGATCGGGATAGTCGGATTCTCGATGCGGGGTAGCGGCTCGGATTCCGGGCGACGCACCGCGGGCAGCCGGTAGAACTCGCGGGCATTGTCCTCGAGCACCGCGTGGATATCGGAGCCGACCACCTGCGAGATCAGGTCCACATCGCGCTCCTCGAACGGCCTACCGGCGCGCGTGCCGGGCAGATCGCTGCCGAACATCAGCGCACCCGGGTTGACGGTGTGGATGCGCCGCAGCGTCTCGGCCACATCCATCTCGACCCGGCCGAACCCGGTCGCCTTCACCCTGGCGCCGCGGTCCACCAGGTCGAGCAGGTACGGCAGACCCTCGTCGGACATGCCGAGATGGTCGATCGAGAGCGCGGGCAGCTTCGAGATCACCGGTTGCAGCGAGGCCAGCATCTGACCGTCGATGTAGAGCTCCACGTGCCAGCCCGCCAGTTCGTGGGCGCGCAACGCCTGCAATGTCATCTCGGTGATGTCGGCGGCGGCGCGCTTGAGGTTGAACCGCAGGGCGCGTACGCCTGCCCGGTTCAGCTCGAGGATCTCGTCGTCGGTGGCGTCGAGATCCAGCCGGGTCACGCCGACCCAGTCGGGACCGAGCGCGGCCAGTGCTGCCTTCAGGTACGTCTGATCGGCGCCTTGGAAAGACGCGCTGACGACAGCACCGCCGCGAACATCGAAGTGCGCCATACGCTTTCGATAGTCATCGATCACGTAGGGCTCGGGGAGATAGCCTTCGTTCTCGATCAGCGGAAACCGCGGATCGATGATGTGGACGTGGGCATCGAACACCAGTACAGAATGCCTTATCTCTGCGGCGCGAGCGCACTCAACGTCGCGCCCCCACTAGGACGGGACCACTGAAACCCCGAGTTCTGCCATGACAGCACACCCAACCCCGCACATCGGCGGGCCATTCAGGGCCGCGAACACGCGCGCGCCAGCGCGCCAAAAACTCAGGCCTTGTTCGGCTCGGAGGCGCGCAGCATGTCCTCGCGTTCCACGACCTTCACGCGCTCGCGGCCTTCGGGCTCGCCGAGGGCGCGCTCGTGGGCGTCGAGGCGGTACCAGCCCGCCCAGGTGGTGAACGGGATGCCCTTGCCCTCGAGGAACTCGGTGACGGCGTCGAGCTCGGGCTTCGGCGCGGGGGCGAAGGCCTTGGCGTCGTCGAGCAGGCAGGCGATGGTCTCGTTGGCGTCGCCCTTGGTGTGGCCGATGAGGCCGACCGGGCCGCGCTTGATCCAGCCGGTCACGTAGGTGGCGGGCATGAATCGGGCGTCACCTTCGGCGGTGTCGTCGGCGATCACGCGGCCGGCCTCGTTGGGCACCGTGCCCGCCTGATCGTCGAACGGCAGCTGCGTGACGTTCTGCGAGAGGTAGCCCACGGCGCGGTACACGGCCTGGATGTCCCAGTCGGTGAAGTTGCCGGTGCCCTTGACGTTGCCGGTGCCGTCGAGCTGAGTGCGTTCGGTCTTCAGGCCGACGACCTTGCCGTCGGCGCCGAGGATCTCCGAGGGCGATTCGAAGAAGTGCAGGAACAGCTTGTGCGGGCGGTCGCCGTGGTCGCGGATGGCCCACTGCTCCAAGGTGTTGGCGACCATGTCGACCTGCTTGGAGTTACGGCGTGCGGCTTCGGAGCCCTCGTCGTAGTCGATGTCCTCGGGGTTGACGATGACCTCGATCGTCGGCGAGTGGTCGAGTTCGCGCAGCTCGAGGGGCGTGAACTTGGCCTGCGCGGGGCCACGACGACCGAACACGTGGACCTCGAGGGCCTTGTTGGCCTTGAGTCCTTCGTAGACGTTCGGCGGGATCTCGGTCGGCAGCAGTTCGTCACCGGTCTTGGCCAGCACGCGCGCGACGTCGAGGGCGACGTTGCCGACGCCGAGGACGGCGACCTTCTCGGCCTCGAGGGGCCAGGAGCGGGGGACGTCGGGGTGGCCGTCGTACCAGGACACGAAGTCGGCGGCGCCGTAGGAGCCGTCGAGGTCGATGCCGGGGATGGCCAGGGCGCGGTCGGCGTTGGCGCCGGTGGAGAAGATGACCGCGTCGTAGAACTGGCGCAGGTCGTCGAGGGTGATGTCGGTGCCGTAGTCGATGTTGCCGAGCAGGCGGACCTGGTCTTTGTCGAGGACCTTGTGCAGGGCGGTGATGATGCCCTTGATACGGGGGTGGTCGGGGGCGACGCCGTAGCGGATGAGACCGAAGGGCGCGGGCATGCGCTCGTAGAGGTCGATGCTCACGTCGGCATCGGACTTCATCAACGCGTCGGCGGCGTAGATACCGGCCGGTCCCGCACCCACGATCGCAATGCGAAGTGGGCGAGTCGCTGCACTCTGTTCGGTCATTTCTACGCGCACCCTTTGGTCGAGAACTGATTTGACGGCGTCAACTTAGCTTAGGCTAAGTCGGCATGCCGACTTACTGGCAGCTGCCGAGTTGCGGCAGCAGGCCGCAATCACGTGTGATTCTAGCTGCGACGCTGATGGCTTCGTGGGGCGCGGTGTAGCTGCCCGCACGGTTGCTTTTTCCCCTGTCAGGATTACAGCTTGACATCGTCCCGTCCCTGAAGGACCGGGGTCCCCACCCTCGCGGGTCGGGTTTTCTGCTTCACCGACGACTGCCCGCCCGGAGGGTTCCGTTGAGGTCTCACACCATCTCCACAGACTGTCACCGCCAGCCCGGCGGCCAAAAGATTCTTCGCGGCGTTCACATCCCGATCATGTCGGACACCGCAACTGCACACCCACTCACGCACCTCGAGAGGCATCTTGTTGCGCAAGACACCACACGACGAGCACAGCTTCGACGAGGGGTACCAGCGATCGATCGCAACTACTTTGCGGCCGTACCAATCGGCCTTGTACTCCAGCATCGACCGAAACTCCGACCACGACGCGTCCGAGATCGCTCGCGCGAGCGAGTGATTGCGGATCATGTTGCGGACGGTCAAATCCTCGATCACGAGCGTTTGGTTCTCACGCACGAGCCGAGTAGTGATCTTGTGCAGGTAGTCGCGTCTGCGGTCGGCGATGCGAGCGTGGACGCGAGCGACTTTGCGCCGAGCCTTGGCCCGGTTCGCCGAGCCCTCCTCCTTGTGGGACAGGCTGCGCTGAGCTTTCGCCAACCGGGCACGGTCGGCGCGTTCGTGGCGCGGGTTGGCGATCTTCTCGCCGGTCGACAGGGTGAGCAAATGGGTCAGCCCGGCGTCGATCCCGACCGCCTGACCCGTGCGAGGGAGTGGCTCGACCGTGGGATCCTCGCACAGCAAGGACACGAACCAGCGACGGGCCGCGTCTCGCGACACCGTCACCGTGGAGGGATCGCCGGGCAGCTCGCGCGACCAGACGATGGCGAGCGGTTCGCTCATCTTCGCCAAAGTCAGCTCCCCGTCACGCCACCGGAACCCCGACCGGGTGTACTCCGCGCTGGCCCTGGACTTCTTACGGGACTTGAAGCGTGGGTATTTGGCCCGCTTGTCCCAGAAGTTGGCGAATGCCGTTTGCAGGTGACGCAACGACTGTTGCAACGGCACCGACGACACCGCACTCAGATAGGCGAGGTCTTCGCTGCGTTTCCATTCGGTCAGCATCGCCGACGTGGTGTTGTAGTTGACCCGCTCGCCCCGCTGCCACGCCACGGTCCGGGTCTCGAGTGCGAGGTTGTATACCTTGCGCACGCAACCGAAGGTCCGTTCCAACTCAGCGGCTTGCTCCGGGGTCGGGTGAAACCGGTACTTGAAAGCCCGCTTCACAACCTCGCCCACGCCTTACAAATTAGCATGCTTATCTGTAACCTGACTATCCCGAAAGGAGGAGTAGCGCTGTGCGCGTCAGGCTTCAACTTGCCGTGCTCGTGGCCGGTCATAGAGGACCGGTTTTTGCGCTACGACACCCCATGAACGAGGAGCAAACAGGCTCGGATGACCAGCCCGTAGTGGTGGATCAGACCGACAAGCGTTCCATCGTCCCGTTCGTCGCGGCCGCGGTGATCGCGATCATCGTGCTCATCGGCATCGTGGCGGGTGGACTGCTCTCACCCGCTGAGAAAAATGTCACAGAGGCCGACCGTCTCGCGGCCGCTGTCACCAACTATATCGACGCGCGCTCGCGCAGCGACCTCCGTCCGCCGACGGGCGTGGCCTGCCCCGGCTTCAGCGAAGAGACCTCCGGCCTCGGCGAACAGCTCGGTGGCCCGAAATCCACTGTCACGATCGACGGCAAGGGTTTCGAGAACGCCACCGTCAACGGTGACCGCGCCAAAATCGACGCGGCGCTCGTGGTCAACGGCAACCCGGCGGCGAGCAACTGGAAACTGACCCGCGTGGACAGCGCGTGGCTGGTGTGCTCGTTCTGAATCGTTTGACACGATGACCGGTGCCGAGGCAATCTCAGATCGCAAGGTCATGAGTGCCAGCGTCAAGCCCCGGCTCGCTGGTCGGCAACCCTCCTCCGCGGTGGGGTGCTCCGGGTGACGACCTGGCCGTGTGTTCGGGGATTTCCGGCACGGCAAGAGCGGATTCACGCAGGAGGATCGACATGACTTACGCCGGCGACATCACCCCTGAGAAGGCGTGGGAGCTGCTCACCGAGCACCCCGGCGCCGTGCTGGTCGACGTGCGCACCGAGGGCGAGTGGGCACACATCGGCATCCCCGACACCAGCTCCATCGAACGCCCGGCCCATTTCATCGAATGGGTCGACGGCACCGGCACGCGCAACCCGGAGTTCGGAGTGCAGCTCGAGAAGGCACTCGCCGGTCGCCCCGACGACGCACCCGTGGTGTTCCTGTGTCGCTCCGGCCAGCGTTCCGCGCATGCGGCGAACCTGGCGACGGCGGCGGGCGTGGCGCCGTCCTACAACGTGCTCGACGGTTTCGAAGGTGGTCCCGACGCGTTCGGTCAGCGCGGCAGCACCGGTTGGCGCGCTGTCGGCCTGCCGTGGCGTCAGGCATAAGGAGAAAAGCATGATCACCGGTGGTTCGTTCGACAAGCCACTGCCCGAAGGCGTCGGTCCCGGCACGCTCGGCGTGCGTGGCGGCCTGCGCCGTTCCGGCTTCGACGAGACCTCCGAGGCGCTGTATCTGACCTCGGGTTTCGTCTATGAGAGCGCCGAGGCCGCCGAGGCCGCGTTCACCGGCGACGTCGAGCACTTCGTCTACTCGCGCTTCGGCAACCCGACCGTGGCCATGTTCGAGGAGCGCATCCGCCTGCTCGACGGCGCCGAGGCGGCCTTCGCGACCGCGTCCGGCATGTCGGCGGTGTTCACCGCGCTCGGTGCCCTGCTGAAGGCGGGCGACCGTCTCGTCGCCGCCCGCAGCCTGTTCGGTTCCTGTTTCGTGGTCTGTAACGAGATCCTGCCGCGCTGGGGCATCGAAACCGTCTTCGTCGACGGTGACGACCTCGACCAGTGGGAGCAGGCCCTGTCCGTCCCCACCCAGGCCGTGTTCTTCGAGACCCCCGCCAACCCGATGCAGACCCTCGTCGATGTCCGCAAGGTCACCGAGCTCGCCCACGCCGCGGGCGCGAAGGTGGTGCTGGACAACGTCTTCGCCACCCCCCTGCTCCAGCGCGGCTTCGAACTCGGCGCCGACGTGGTGGTCTACTCCGGCACCAAACACATCGACGGCCAGGGTCGCGTCCTCGGCGGCGCCATCCTCGGCGCCCAGGACTACATCGACGGCCCCGTCAAAACCCTGATGCGCCACACCGGCCCGGCCCTGAGCCCCTTCAACGCCTGGACCTTGCTCAAGGGCCTGGAAACCATGCCGTTGCGCGTGCGCCACTCCACCGAGTCGGCCCTGCGGGTAGCCGAGTTCCTGGAGACCAAGAATTCGGTCGACTGGGTGAAATACCCCTTCCTGGAATCACATCCGCAACACGCACTGGCCAAAGAGCAGATGACCGGCGGCGGCACAGTAGTCACCTTCGCCCTCAACGGCGAAGACGGCAAGAAGCGAGCCTTCGAGGTCCTCAACCGCCTCCGCATCATCGACATCTCCAACAACCTCGGCGACGCCAAAACCATGATCACCCACCCCGCCACCACCACCCACCGAGCCATGGGCCCGGAGGGGCGCGCGTCAATCGGCTTGTCCGACGGGGTAGTTCGCATCTCGGTCGGTCTGGAAGACCTCGAAGATCTCCTCGGCGACCTCGACAACGCCCTGAGCTAGTTCGTCCGAACGTCCCGAGTCGGCCTGTCGCAACGATCCACGCTCGGCAGGTCGACGTCGGACTCGTGGATCGCTTACCGGACCGGGTCGTAGACCGCGAACCCCAGGTGGCCCGCGACGGTGGCCATGTTCTTGTCGTGGGTCACCACTGTGAGATCGTCCAAGCCGCTGCGCAGTGCCGAGGCGAGATGAATCGCGTCGAGTGTCCGGATGTGCGAGATGATCGCCTCGGCTTCGTTCAGCACAGCGTGATCGATCGGAATGATGTCGATGTGGTCGATGATCTGACCTCGGTCGAGCACAGGCAGGCCTTCCCGGCGAAGGACGCGAGTGATCTCGGTGCGCAACAGTCGCGAAGAGACGATCCGGCACTCTTTGTCCGCGGTCGTCTCATCGAACCACCGTGCGGCTTCGATGGAATGCCCCAGCATGATCCGCATTGCCACCGAGGTGTCGAGGTAATAGGCCCTCACCACTCGCCCTTCTCGGACTCGAGGAGCTCGTCGATCGACGCAGCGCTGCGGAGTTCGTGCCGGGCGATGGCACTCGTGTGTGCCCCGCCGTCGACCGCGCGCCGGATGATCTGGGTCGACGAGACCGCGGGGACGATGTAGCCGACCCGATGGTTGTGGCGCGTCAACTCGTAGACCTCGCCGGACTCGACGTCGGCGACCATCGCGGACGGATTCTGGCGGAGTTCGCCGACACTGATCGACTTCATGAAATCATTCTAGCCGAAAATTGTCTACTATTGTCTACAGGCTTCAGGGCGGCTTCTCGGTGGCCTCGACCATGCCCTGAGCGGATTCACTGCCTAGCGGCGTCCAGAATCGCGATCGCCTCGTCGATCGGATCGATGACGAAAAGCTCGGTTCCGGCGTCGGTGTCGACGCGCAGACGAGTGCGCAGGCCGCCGCTGAACAGGCCGCCATCCGGGCTCTGCTGCCCGACGGCGCGCAGCTGGGTCAGGCGCGCTTCCCAGCGCTTGCCGCCGGTGATCGCGTCGAGGTGATTGGGCACGAAGAGCAGTCGGGTTTCGGTCAGGTGGAGGCGTCCGCCGACGGCCCTGCTGCCTTGCGTTCGATTGGCGAGTTTCTGCCAGACGACGTTCTCGGTGGCGTTCAGCGCGGGGCTACCGATCCACAATCCCATGGTTCGTTTCCTTGTGTCGATCCGATGTTCGTGACCATGGATCGATATCTGGCCGGGCGCCGTTAATGGAGCCCGGCCAGGGATTCGCGGCGGCCGGTCTCAGCCCAGGGCGCGCAGGCGGGGGGCCAGGTCTCGCTTGAACAGATCGAGGAAGCGGAGCTGGTCTTGGCCGGGGGCATGGAAGACCAGGTGGTTGAGGCCCGCGTCGAGGTAGGGCTTGATCGCGGCGACGGCTTCGTCGGGGTCGCTGGCGACGATCCAGCGCTTGGCGACCTGTTCGATCGGGAGGGCGTCGGCGGCCTTCTCCATTTCGATGGGGTCGGTGATGTCGTGCTTCTGTTCGGGGGTCAGGGAGAGGGGGGCCCAGAATCGCGTGTTCTGTAGTGCCAGTTCGGGATCGGTGTCGTAGGAGATCTTGATCTCGATCATCTTGTCGATCTCGGCGACATCGCGGTCGACCTTCTCGGCGCCCTCGGCGACGGCGGGCAGCAGCTTCTCGGTGTAGAGGTCCATGCCCTTGCCCGAGGTGCAGATGAAACCGTCGCCCGCGCGACCCGCGTACCTGGCGACCACCGGGCCGCCCGCGGCGATGTAGACGGGGATGCCGCCCTTGGGAACGTCGTAGATGGAGGCGCCCACGGTGTGGTAGTAATCGCCGTCGAAATCGACGCGATCGCCGGTCCACAATTCGCGCATCATCTTCACCGCTTCCCGCAGGCGGGCGAAACGCTCCTTGAAGTCGGGCCATTCGCCCTTGTAACCGGTGGCGATCTCGTTGAGCGCTTCACCGGTGCCCACACCGAGCATCACCCGGCCCGGGTACAGGCAGCCCATGGTGGCGAAGGCCTGCGCGATCACCGCCGGGTTGTAGCGGAAGGTCGGGGTGAGCACGGAGGTGCCGAGCTGGATGCGTTCGGTGCGCTCGCCGACGGCCGCCAGCCAGGCCAGCGAGAACGGCGCGTGCCCGCCGTCGTGGCGCCACGGCTGGAAGTGGTCGCTCACGGTCGCGCTGTCGAGACCGTGCTGCTCGGCGGCGACGCCGAGTTCGACCAGCTCTCGTGGCCCGAACTGCTCTGCCGATGCCTTGTACCCGAGCTTGAGCTCAACCATTCCAGCCACTCCTGTCGTCCGTTGACCCCTGCCAACACGACACTAGCGCGCAGCCCGTCATCCGCGCCCATGCCGTTTCGTCACCCACCACGCCGAGTTTTAGCGGACAATTAACTGGTGGCCACCAAGGATGAGCAGATCTTGTCGTACCTCACCGACATGGACGGCGTGCTGGTGCACGAGGATCAGCTGATCCCCGGCGCCGACGAGTTCCTCGCCGAACTGCGCGCCAACGAGATCCCGTTCCTCGTGCTGACCAACAACTCGATCCGCACGCCCCGCGACCTGCAGGCCCGCCTGCGCCACACCGGCCTCGACATCCCCGAGGAGTCGATCTGGACCTCGGCGCTGGCCACGGCGACCTTCCTCGACGACCAGCGCCCCAACGGCACCGCGTACGTGGTCGGCGAATCCGGTCTCACCACCGCGCTGCACGAGATCGGCTACGTGCTCACCGACAGCGACCCTGATTACGTGGTCCTCGGCGAGACCCGGACGTACTCCTTCGAGGCGATCACCACCGCGATCCGGCTGGTGGACAGGGGCGCGAAGTTCATCGCCACCAATCCTGATGCCACCGGACCCTCGCGCGACGGCGTGCTGCCCGCCACCGGTTCGGTCGCCGCCCTGATCACCCGTGCCACCGGTAAGGAGCCGTACTACGTCGGCAAGCCCAATCCGCTGATGATGCGCTCGGCGCTGCGTCAGATCGGCGCGCATTCCCAATCGACGGTGATGATCGGCGACCGGATGGACACCGACGTGATCGCCGGCTTGGAGGCGGGTCTGCGCACGGTGCTGGTGACCTCCGGCATCTCGACGAAGTCCTCGGTGGAGGCCTATCCGTTCCGGCCGACCATGGTGGTGGGCTCGGTGGCCGACTTGATCGGCCGCACGCGCCACCCGTTCGCCGAGTAGCCATGTGATCCGCATCTCATCGGAATAGGTGCCCGCCTGCCGTGGTTGTAGTTGCCATGGCAACCAAAGGAGGGCCCGTGCAGTTCGGAATCTTCAGCGTCGGCGATGTGACCACCGATCCCACCTCCGGCCGCACCCCCACCGAGGCCGAGCGGATCAAGGCGATGGTCGCGATCGCGCAGAAGGCCGAGGAAGTGGGCCTCGATGTGTTCGCGATGGGCGAGCACCACAATCGGCCCTTCGTGCCGTCGTCACCGACGACGATGCTCGGCTATATCGCGGGCCGCACCGACAACATCTTGCTGTCCACTTCGACCACGCTCATCACCACGAACGACCCGGTCAAGATCGCCGAGGACTTCGCGATGCTGCAGCACCTGGCCGACGGCCGCGTCGACCTGATGCTCGGCCGCGGCAACACCGGCCCGGTCTATCCGTGGTTCGGCAAGGACATCCGCGACGGCATCCCCCTGGCCATCGAGAACTACGCTCTGCTGCACCGGCTGTGGCGTGAAGACGTCGTGAACTGGGAAGGCAAGTTCCGTACCCCGCTGCAGTCGTTCACCTCGACCCCGCGTCCGCTCGACGACGTGCCACCGTTCGTCTGGCACGGGTCGATCCGGAGCCCCGAGATCGCCGAACAGGCCGCGTACTACGGTGACGGCTTCTTCGCCAACCACATCTTCTGGCCCACCGACCATTTCAAGCGGCTGATCGACCTGTACCGCAGGCGCTACGAGCACTACGGCCACGGCAGCGCCGACCAGGCGATCGTCGGTCTCGGCGGACAAGTGTTCCTGCGCAAGAACTCGCAGGACGCGGTCCGCGAATTCCGGCCCTACTTCGACAACGCGCCCGTCTACGGCCACGGCCCGTCGCTGGAGGATTTCACCGAGCAGACCCCGCTCACCGTGGGCAGCCCGGAGCAGGTGATCGAGAAGACGCTCACCTTCCGCGAGCACTTCGGCGACTACCAGCGCCAGC
This sequence comes from Nocardia sp. NPDC056952, assembly GCF_042674185.1. Lineage (NCBI taxonomy): Bacteria > Bacillati > Actinomycetota > Actinomycetes > Mycobacteriales > Nocardiaceae > Nocardia > Nocardia sp. NPDC056952. The sequence goes on from NZ_JBHURA010000006.1 coordinate 75,913, forward strand.
TGTTCCTGGTCGACCATGCCGGACTCCCGTTGAAGACGGTGCTCGAGCAGCTGGACCTGCTCGGCGAGGAGGTGATCCCGGTGTTGCGCAAGGAGTTCGCGGCTCGACGCCCGGCGCACGTCCCGGACGCGCCGACGCACGACTCGCTGCTCGCCGCCAAGACCATGGCGGAGGTCAACGCGTGACATCCACACCGCGCCGCGCATTCGGCGGCCCGCACACCACGGAGGTGATCGCATGACAACCCGTATCGCCGTGGTCTCGGCAGGGCTTTCGCAGCCTTCGTCGACACGTTTGCTGGCCGATCGACTGGCCGCCGCGGCAGCACGCGAGCTCCGCGCGAAAGGCGCCGAGGTCGAAGTGGACTTCGTCGACCTGCGCGATCACGCTCGCGATCTGGCCGACAACCTGCTCACCGGCTTCCCGGCCCCCGCGCTGCGGGCGGCGATCGACAAGGTCGTCACCGCCGATGGCCTGATCGCCGTGACGCCGATCTTCAGCGCCTCCTACAGCGGCCTGTTCAAGACGTTCTTCGATGTGCTGGAACCGGATTCGCTCGCCGGGATGCCGGTGCTCACCGGCGCGACCGGCGGCACCGAGCGTCATTCCCTGGCGCTGGAGCACGCGGTGCGCCCGCTGTTCGCCTACCTGCGCTCGATCGTCGTCCCCACCGCGGTCTACGCGGCGTCGACAGATTGGGGCGCGAACGGCGGCGACAAGGCGCTCAACAATCGAATCGACCGCGCCGCAGCCGAATTCGGCGCGCTACTGCTCGGCACGTCCGCCACCCGACCCACCGACCCGTACACCGATACGACCCCGTTCGAAGACCTTCTCGCAGCGAATCACTGATGCACACCAACCCCCAAGGAGCACACTCATGACCACCGCCATCGCCAAGGGACTCACCGCAGGCACCTGGGCCATCGACCCCACCCACTCGACCGTCGGCTTCTCCGTACGCCACCTGATGGTGAGCAAGGTCCGTGGCCGCTTCACCGACTTCGACGGCGCGCTCGTGATCGCCGAGGACGGCACCGCCACCGCGCACGCCGAGATCCGCGTCGACTCCCTCACCACCGACAATGCTCAGCGCGACGGCCACCTGCGCACCGCCGACTTCTTCCACGCCGAGGAATTCCCGCTGATGACCTTCAAGTCCACCGCATTCCGTGGCGAGGGCAGCGATTTCGTCGTCGACGGCGAGTTCACCGTGCGCGGCAACACCAAGCCGGTCACCCTCGAGGTCGAGTTCGTCGGCGTGAGCCCGGGCATGGGCAACGGTCAGGTCGCCGGCTTCGAGGCCAAGACCGTGGTCTCGCGCCGCGACTTCGGCCTCGACATCGACATGCCGCTGCCCGACGGCGGCGCCGTGATCGGCGACAAGATCACCCTCACCCTCGAGATCGAGGCGGTCCTCCAGGGCTGACCCGGACCGACGTGACGCCCCCATCACCTGTGCGGTGATGGGGGCGTCGGCCGTTGTGCGCCGTGGCTAGTCCTCGTCGGCGATGATCGTGTCGAGGGTCGCCGCGAGACGCGTGAGGGTCGCGACCGTCGCGGCGAACTCGGCCGGGCCGAGCGCCTCGGCCAGCCGGTGCGCCATGGCCGCGTGCTGCGGATCGATGCGACGGATGGCGGCCGTGCCTTCCTCGGTCATCGCGACCAGCTTGGCCCGCTTGTGCGCGGGGTTGGGCCGGTACTCGCACATGCCCTTGCCGACCAGCAGGTCCGCGATCCGCTGCACGCTCTGCCGGGTGATGCCCATCGCGCGGGCGATCCCGGCTACCGGCTGCGGCTGGTCCTGCACCGCGGCCATCACCTGCCACCAGGCCACCGAGATTCCGGCCGGCGCGGACAAGCCGTCGCCGATGGTCAGGAATTGACCGTTGAGCCGGAAGACGGTGAGGGCGGCGCCGTCGAGCAGGTCCTGTTCGGAGTTCAAGCCGCGTGGCTCCCTTCGTATTCGGCGAGCGTGGCGTACCCGGCCGGGTCCTTGTGCGCGTACAGCTGGTACCAGGCCTCGAGTACCCGCGGTTCGTACAGATCGAGCCGCGCGAAGATCTCCCTGGCGAATTCGAACGGCGACATGCCGTCCGCGGTGATCACGTCACCGTCGGTGACCGCGGGCGCCTCGACGTAGTGCCGCGCACCCGAGTATCCGCTGTAGCCAAGGAATTCCGCCGCGTTGCTGGTGTGCGCGCGATCATCGAGCAGTCCCGCCGTGGCCAGTCCGAAGGTCGCGCCGCAGATCGCGGCCACCGGCACCCCGGCGTCGACGAACTCTTTCGCCTTGTGCGCGAACGCGATCAGGTCCGCACCCATCCACAGATCCGCGCCGGGCAGGATCAGCATCGCGCTACCGGCCGGGTCGAGATCGGTGACGGCCAGGTCGGGCGTCACTCGCAGGCGTCCCATGGTGGTGATCGGTTCGGTGGTGAGGCCGACCGTCGCGACCTCGAACGTTCCGGGCTCCCGGTGCCAGTTGCCGTTGGCGATGTGGGCCGTCGCGGCCCCCACTTCCCAGTCGGCCAGGGTGTCGTAGACGGCTACGTGAACTGTTTTCTTCGACATGACAGTATCCTGTCATATTTGACAGGATACTGTCAATAAGAATTTTGCTACCGGCTTATAGCCGACCCTCCGTACGCTGACGGCATCCGGTGCGAGACAGGGAGGTTCACCCGCGATGACCGACTCGGTGCAGGGCATGACGGGCACCATCACGTCACCGATTCGGGAGGCGGGCGCACTGGGTGAGGTACTGATCTCGATTCGCGGGGGCACCGAGCTCTATCTCGCCCGAGCCGACGAACCGATCGCCGCCTGGACCACCGTGTTGATCGTCGCGGTCCACCCGGGTCGCCTGGTCGACGTGGTCACCTGGATTCCGCTTCCCTCTGAATGAAAGGGGCCCGCGATGCTGGGCTATCACGTTCCCGATCCCGACGAAGCCATGCTGGTCAGTGGCGCCAAGACCAAGGACGACACCCCGTTCAAGGTGGTCATCGGGCGCGGCACCTGGGTGGTGCCGCTGTTCCGCAAGGTCCGCTACCTGTCACTGGCCATGTTCGAGTCCGAGATCCGCGAGCGCTGCGTCACCAAGCAGGCCATCCAGCTCGATGTGCGTGCGGTGATCGCGTTCAAGGTCGCCAACGACACCCAGTCGATCGTCAATGCGGCACAGCGCTTCCTGTCCGAACAGGAGCAGGAGATGTCGGTGCTGACCGGGCGGATCTTCTCCGGTCATCTGCGCTCGATCGTGGGCTCGATGACTGTCGAGGAGATCATCCGCGAACGTCAGAAGCTGGCCGACGAGGTGCTGATCGCCTCCAAGGTGGAGATGAGCAATATCGGCCTGTGGGTCGACTCGTTCCAGATCCAGTCCATCGACGACGGCAACCTCGGCTACATCAATGCCCTTGCGGCACCGCACAATGCGGCCGTCCAGCGCGATGCCCAGATCGCTCAGGCCCAGGCCGCGCAGCGCTCCGCCGAAGCCGAGCAGGAGTCGTTGCGCCGTCGCGCCGAATACGAACGTGAGACCTCGATCCTCAAGGCGCAGTACCAGCGCGACATCGACAAGGCCAATGCCGAAGCGGCACAGGCGGGCCCGCTCGCCGACGCCATCGCCAGGCAGGCCGTGCTGCACGCCCAGGCCGAGCAGGCCCGCAAGAACGCGGAACTGCGCGAACAGCAACTCCAGGCCGAAGTGGTGAAACCCGCTGAGGCGGAGGCGGAACGAGTCCGCATCCTCGCGGTGGCCGAGGCCGACCGCACCCGTATTCAGGCCGAGGCAGCGGCGTCCAACAACCGCATCGCGCTGGACCAGATGCTCATCGAGCAACTCCCGGAAATCGTCAAGCAGGCCTCGCACGGCCTGGCGGGCGCCAACCTCACCGTCCTCAACGGCCCCGACGGCGTGGGCGAGCTGCTCAACGGCATGGTCGGTCAGGGCCTGACGGTCTTCAATTCCTTGCAGAAGGCTCTGTCGAACGGCGAAGTCGACAAGGTCTGATCACCGCCACGTCGTGGGCGAGTCTCGAGCCGGCAGGGCTGACCGGATACCTCGTCAGTCCTGCCGGTTCACGAGTGCGGTCGCCCGGGCGGCAGACGTCGGTCCAGGTCGCTCCGACGGCCGCGAGAGTCCGCTCGACGTTCTCGAAGAGGGTCCGGCCCGAACCCGGCGCTTACGACCGGCGCAGGGCGAACATGCGTAGGTCGCGGGTGGTGCGGTCGCGGTAGGCGGCGTAGGCGCCGGTGATATCGATGAAGCGGGCGAAGATCGCGTCCTTGTCCGCGTCGGTGACAGGGGTGGCGGTCACCGGGATGCGTTCGCCGGCGATGGCGACAGTGGCTGCCGGATCGGCGAGCAGGTTGCCGGTCCAGGCGGGGTGGTGGGCCTGGCCGAAGTTGGAACCGACCACGTACAGGGTGTCGCCGTCGTGGACGTAGAGCAGCGGCTGGGTGCGCGCGACGCCGGACTTGCGGCCGGTGGTAGTGAGCAGGATCACCGGGGCGCCGATCGGGCCCAGCACGGTGTACTTGGCGTCGGTGCGCTCGAGCAGGGCGCGGTCGAGCGGGGTGATGGTGCGGATCAGCCAGGAACCCGGCTTGGTCGCGGCGAATCGGGTGGCGGCGCGGGACAGGGGATTGGCGCGGGAGCCCCACTGGCGATCCGGGAACTGCGATGTCATGGGCCGGACTATAACGCGACCGATCGGACCCCGCCGAACCCCTGAATCGCCGCCGATTCACTAAGCTCGCGAGCATGGTCGAACAAGCGCCGTCCACCGTGTACATCGCCTCGCCCGAGGGTGACACCGGAAAATCTACGGTGGCACTGGGTGTCCTCGGCATGCTGTGCGCGACCACCGCACGCGTCGGCGTGTTCCGTCCGATCACCCGTTCCACCGACGAACCCGACTACATCCTCGAACTGCTGCTCGAGCACAGCACCGCCGATATCAGCTACGAGCAGGCCGTCGGCGTCACCTACGAGGACGTCCACCGCGACCCCACGGCCGCGATCAGCGACATCGTGATGCGTTTCCACGACGTCGCCAAGGCTTGTGACGCGGTGGTGATCGTCGGCAGCGACTACACCGACGTCGCCAGCCCGAGCGAGCTGCGCTTCAACGCCCGGATCGCGGTGAACCTGGGCGCGCCGGTCCTGCTGGTCGTTCGCGGCGCGGAACGTACGCCCGGCGAGGTCAAGCAATTGGTCGAACTGTGTACCGCCGAGCTCGCCACCGAGCACGCCCACCTGGTCGCGATCGTCGCCAATCGGTGCGCTCCCGACGAGCTCGACGACATCGCGACCGCACTGGCCGGTTTCGATGTGCCGTCCTGGACGCTGCCCGAGGTGCCGCTGCTGATGGCGCCGACCATGGGCGAGCTGTGCGAGGCGATCGACGGCGAAATCTACAGTGGCGACCCGGAATTGCTGCAGCGTGAGGCGCTGCGCATCATGGTCGGCGGGATGACCGCCGAACACATCCTGGAGCGGCTCTCCGACGGTGTGGTGGTGATCGCCCCGGGCGACCGCTCCGACGTGCTGCTCAGCCTGGTGAACGCCCACGAGGCAGAAGGCTTCCCGTCGCTGGCGGGCGTGATCATGAACGGCGGTCTTCGCCCGCATCCGGCCATCGCGCGGCTGATGGAGGGCCTGCACCCCCGGCTGCCGATCCTGGCCACCGAGCTGGGTACCTACGACACCGCCAGTGCCGTGCACGGCACCCGCGGCCGGATGTGGGCGGGCAGCCCGCGCAAGGTCGACACCGCGCTCGCGCTGATGGAGCAGCGGGTCGACGCGCCGGAGCTGTTGCGGCGCATTCAGGTTCCGTCCTCGGCCGTCGTGACACCGCAGATGTTCGAATACCGGCTGATCGAACGCGCCCGCGCCGACCGCAAACGCATCGTGCTGCCCGAGGGCGATGACGACCGCATCATTCGTGCGGCCGGTCGAGTGCTGCAGCGCAAGATCGCCGACCTCACCATCCTCGGTGACGAGACCTCGGTACGGGCCCGCGCCGCCGAGCTGGGTGTCGATATCGCCGACGCCCAGGTGATGGCGCCGCGCACCTCGGGCTACCTCGACGAATTCGCCGCCGAATACACCGAATTGCGCAAGCACAAGGGCATGACGCTCGAGCGTGCGCGCGAAACCATGTCCGACATCTCGTATTTCGGCACCATGATGGTCTACAAGGGGATCGCCGACGGCATGGTCTCCGGTGCCGCGCACACCACCGCGCACACGATCCGGCCCTCGTTCGAGATCATCAAGACGGTGCCCGGGGTCTCCACGGTGTCGAGCGTGTTCCTGATGTGCTTGGCCGATCGTGTGCTCGCCTATGGCGATTGCGCGGTGGTTCCCGATCCGACCTCGGAGCAGCTGGCCGACATCGCGGTGTCCTCGGCGGGCACGGCGGCCCGTTTCGGGATCGACCCCCGGGTGGCGATGTTGTCCTACTCGACCGGCGCGTCCGGCACCGGCGCCGACGTCGACAAGGTGCGCACGGCCACCGAACTCGTGCGTGAGCGTGCGCCGGAACTGCCGGTGGAAGGCCCGATCCAGTACGACGCGGCGATCGAGCCCGCCGTCGCCAGCGCCAAGCTGCCCGATTCCGAAGTGGCGGGCAAGGCCACGGTTTTCGTCTTCCCCGACCTCAATACCGGCAACAACACCTACAAGGCGGTGCAGCGCAGCGCGGGCGCGGTCGCGATCGGGCCGGTGCTCCAGGGTCTGCGCAAGCCGGTGAACGATCTTTCGCGCGGCGCACTGGTCGCCGACATCGTCAACACGGTGGCGATCACCGCCATCCAGGCTCAGGGGGATGGCAAGTGAGTGACCTTGTTCTGGTGCTGAACAGTGGCTCCTCTTCGATCAAGTATCAACTGCTGCATGCTGTTTCGGCGCAGGTGCTGGCATCCGGCCTGGTCGAGAAGATCGGCGAGTCGCACGGCGGCAGGATCGTGCACGAGGCGGGGACGGCCGAACTCGAATACGACGGGGCGATACCCGACCACAGAGCCGGTCTGCTGCGGGCGTTCGAGATGTTCCGCGAGACCGGCCTCGACCTGACCACGGTCGGCATCGGCGCGGTCGGGCACCGGGTGGTGCACGGCGGCGAGGTGTTCTGGGAACCGACCCTGATCACCGACGACGTGCTGCACGCGATCGACGAACTGTCGGTGCTCGCGCCGCTGCACAATCCCGCCAACGTGGTCGGTATCGAGTCGACGCGGGAGCTGCTGCCCGGCATTCCCGAGGTCGCGGTCTTCGACACGGGGTTCTTCCACACCTTGCCCGACGCCGCCAAGACCTACGCGATCGACGCGAAACTCGCCGCGGCCCACGGTATTCGCAAGTACGGCTTCCACGGGACCTCGCACCAGTACGTGTCGGAGAAGGCCGCGGAGTACCTGGGGAAACCGACCGAAGAGCTGAACCAGATCGTTTTCCACCTGGGGAACGGGGCGTCGGCTTCGTCGATCCGAGGGGGCGTCGCGATCGACACCACCATGGGGATGACCCCACTCGAAGGTCTGGTGATGGGAACCAGGCCGGGCGATCTGGATCCCGGCGTCACGCCGTATCTCATGCGGGCGGCCGATCTGGACGTGAGTCAGGTGGAGCAACTGCTTAACCGCAGTTCCGGCCTCAAAGGCATGAGCGGGGTCAACGACTTCCGCGAATTGCAGCAGCTCATCGACGGCGGCGACACCCAGGCGAAGCTCGCCTACGACGTCTACATCCACCGCTTGCGCCGCTATCTCGGCGCCTACCTGGTGGAACTCGGCACCGTCGACACCATCATCTTCACCGCCGGTGTGGGGGAGAACAGCTCGGCGGTGCGCGCCGACGCCCTGGCGGGTCTACAGGCGCTGGGCATCGACATCGACCCGGCCCGCAATGAGAAGAGAGCGCCGGGCATCCGCCGCATTTCGCCGGAGTCCGCCCCGGTGACCGTGCTGGTGGTACCCACCAACGAAGAACTGGCCATTGCCCGCGCGGCCCACGAGCTGGTCGGCGGGCACTGAGCTCAGAACCAGGATTTGGGTCGTAGCGAGTTCGCCAGATCGACGAGGGCGTAGCGGTGCGTCCGGTCCGGGGCGTTGCGGGCGAGCGAGCGCAGACCGGATTCGGTGCCGTCGCGCAGTTCGCGTTCGGTGAAGGCGCGGCCGAACAGCTTGGCGTCCTTACGTTTCGGTGTGTTCCCCGCCTGTAGCCAGGCCAATGCCGAGCCCTGGACCAGCGTGCGCATCAGGGTGGCGCGGTGCTCGCCTGCTGGGATGGACTGGGCGCGCGAGGCGGCCAGCCGCAGGATCTGCTCGTCGAGTTCGGCGACGGGAGAGCTGGTGAGCAGCAACAGGATCGCCGTGGTCTGAGCGGTGGTGAAGTGGCGGGACGCGGCGGGCACATCGTCGAGGGCGTGGACCGCTTCGCCGACTCGCCCGGCCACCGCCAGCTGTCTGGCCAGGCCGAATGCCGCGCTCACCACGGCCCTGTCGGTGCGCCAGACGGTGTCGTAATAACGTTCGGCGAAGCTTCGCCACTGTTCGGGGGCGTCGGAATCCCAGTGTTGCAGAATGAGTTCCGCGGTGGCGGCCAACGCCAGCTTCGGCGCGATCTCGCCCGGCAGCACCCGCAACACCGCCTCGAACGACGCGAAGGCGGCCTCGTAGTCGAGTTCGAGCAGATGTGCCTGACCGGTGAACCAGTCGGTGCGCCAATCGGATTCGCTGGGCACCCGATCGAGCATGTGCAACACCGCAGCCGACTCGCCCAGTTCCAGCCGCGCTCGCGCCTCGGCGAAGAGCAATTCGCCCGCCAGGGTCTCGGGTGCGTTGTCCGGATCGGCCTCGGCCCGCTCGCGGGAGTCGTGCAGCGCCTCGAGCACCCGCTCCGGTTCGGGGTTGGCGGTGGCGGCCAGCAGCGGCGCCGACGGGTCGGCGGGGTCGATCAGAGGAATCGGCAGTGCGGCCACCACATCGCGGGAATCCAGCAGCGGCGAGCGACCGACACCGTCGAGATAGGCGTCGGTCTGGCTGATCAGTTCCTCGGTCCCGAAGCTGGTGCGCTGTGGACTGAACACTGTGGACAGCTGTGGATGTTCCGTGCCGGTGTCGTAGGCGAGGATCTCGCGCAACACACCGGCCAGCTGCGCCGACATCGCCCGCGCCGACGGAAAGCGCTGTGCCGGATCGGGATCGGTGGCGGTGAGCAGGAATCGGTGGAAGAACTCGTAGCGGGCCAGCAGCGGTTCGTCGGCGGGGTCGGGGATGCCGTCGAGGTAGCGGCCGTGTTCGCTGGGCAGCGCCAGCGTGAGCGCGGCGATCGTCCGGCCCACGGTGTAGACGTCGGAGGCGGGCGTCGGCCCGGTGCGGGCGATCTCGGGCGCCTGGAAACCCTTGGTGCCGTACAGGTTCCCATAGGCGTCGATGGTGGCGACCGCGCCGAGGTCGATGAGCTTCACCTGGTCCTCGGTGACCATCACGTTGTCGGGCTTGAGGTCGTTGTAGGTGAGGCCGATCGAATGCAGATGTTCCAGCGCGGGCAGGATCTCCAGCACATACGCGATGGCCTCGGCCAGCGGCATCTGCTCGCCCCGTGGCCTGGCATCGAGAATGTCGCGCAGCGAATGCCCGCCCACGTACTCCATCACGATGTAGCCGATGGACCCGTCACCCGCGGTGTGCTCGACGAAGTTGTGGATCTTGACGATGCTCGGGTGCGCCACCTCGGCCAGGAACTGGCGCTCGGCCACCGCGACGGCCTGCGCCTCGGCGTCACCCGCGTGCAGCAGGCCCTTGAGTACCACCCACCGATCGCTCACATTGCGGTCGATGGCCAGATAGATCCAGCCGAGACCGCCGTGCGCGATGCACCCCTGGATCTCGTACTGCCCGGCGACCATATCGCCCTCGTGCAGCGACGGCCGGAAATCGTAAGCTGCCCCGCAGGTTTCGCACTCCCCGCTGGTCGAAGCGGCTCGCGCCGGCGTCGACCGCCCGACCGGATTGCCGCAGCGCCAACAGAACCGGCGGCCCTCCGAGACCATCGGATCGGCCAGCACGGCGTCGCGCGGGTCCGCCGGGGTGACCGTCGGAATCGGCACCAGCCCGGCGCCGAGCCGCCGCGTCGGCCGTGACCGCGCGGTCCGCACACTGCGCCCCGACCGCGCGGTACTCACCCCGGTCTGTGGCGCAGACGGCCAGGGATCGGACGCTCGTGCGCCGGTCTGATCGTCGCGCTGGGCTGCCTCGGTCGCCGCGTGCGGGGCGTTCACCGGAACCCGCTGTGCCGCTTCGGTCGCCGCGTAGGGCGCGGTTTCGGCGGGGCGATGGGCCATTTCGGTCGCCGCGTAGGGCGCGGTCTCGCGGGTGCGCTGTGCGTCCTCGGCCGCCGCGTTCGGCGCGGCCTCGGGGGCGCGTTGCGTCGCTTCGGTCGGGACATACGCGGCGGATTCGTGTGCCGTCGGCGCGGGTCTGCTCGCCCGCTGCGTAGCGAGGTGGTCCTGCGACGTTCCCGAGTCGGCAGGGGGAACGTCGCCCGATCGCGGGTCGGCGCCGGACTCCTCGGCACGCCGGGTGGCGTCGGTCGCCGGGGTCTGGTCGCGGCTGCTCGCTTGTTTGCCGGCGAACTCCGCGGCCGCCTCGGCGGTGAGCTTGGGCAGTGGCCGTGTCTCGTCGTCGCCGGGCAGCGTCCATCCGCCGGGCAGGGTGCCCGGACGGTGGCGCTGGGTCAGCTGGGTCGGCTCGCGCCGTTCCTGGTCATCCGGCGCAGCGGCGTGGGATGTCGATTGCCCTGTTCCGTCATCGGTCGGGTTCGTGCTCATGGCCGTCAGTCCTGGTACTTCGGTGCGGGCGGGCTCGGTGTCTCGCCGAGCGTCGCGAGCCAGCGGCGGTGGATGCGGGTCCAGGTGCCGTCGTTGCGGATGCGGTCCAGGGTGGAGTTGACGAAACGCACCAGGTCGTCGTCGCCCTTGGGGATCCCGATGCCGTACGGCTCGGCGCTGATGCTCCCGCCCACCACTTCGGTATAGGGGTCCTGGGCGGCCAGGCCCGCCAGGATCGAGTCGTCGGTGCTCACGGCGTCGACCTGGCGTTGTTGCAGCACCACCAGGCAGTCGGCCCAGGTCGGCACCGTCAGGATCGTGGCAGCAGGCTGGTCGCGGCGGATGTGGTCGAGCGAGGTGGTGCCGCGCACCACGCACACCCGCTTGCCCGCCAGATCGGCCAGCCCGTCGATGCCCGAACCCTTCACCGCGAGCACCCGCTGGTCGGCCCGCAGGTACACCGTCGAGAACGCCACCCGCTGACGTCGCTCGCAGGTGATCGTCATCGTCTTCGCGATCAGGTCGACCGTGTGATCCTGCAGTGCCCGCTCGCGCTCTTCCGAAGCGAGACTGCGGTATTCGATCAGATCAGGATTGCCGAGCAGGTCGCGGGCGATCTCGCGGGCGATGTCGGCGTCGAACCCGACGATGCGACCGGTGAGCGGATCGCGAAAGCTGAACAGGTTGCTGCCCGCGTCGAGGCCCACGACGAGCCTGCCGCGCGCGCGAATGGCATCGATCGTCGGGCCCGCGGCGGTGCTCGGTCGCAGACTCGCGGTCGGATCGCCGCACTGTTCGCCGCCGGTGGGAGGCACCGGGGTGTCGGTGCCGATCGGAATGGCCTTGGCGGGCAACGGCGGCTCGGAATAGACACCCCGCTCAGCGGGCGTGGGGGTGCCCTCGGAGCAGCCTGCGAGCAGTCCGGCCAGCATCAGCGCCGCGACAACCCGGCCGCGCCTCATCGGTACTCCCGCAGTCGCGGCCACAGCCCGAGCGCGACGCATGCCGCCGCCGCGATGCCGAGCACGAACGCGCCGGGGGCGAGGAACGACAGCACGTTGATCGCTTGCGAGACCTTGGCGCGCAGGGTGTCTCGCGTCACCGCGCCCGCCTTGTCCAGTGCCCGGTCGAGTGCGTCGACCTGGGCGGCGGAATCTGCGGCGCTCGGACCGGTCGCGACGGTGGCCGCGCCCACGAAATCGCCCCGCTCGAGGGTGTCGTTCATCCGCTGATGGGCCGACTGCCAGCGGGTGAGCGCGGCGCGCGCGTGCGCCACCTCGTCGCGGGCCGGCGCGTCCCCGGGGTAACCGGCGAGCAGCTCGTTGAGCCGGGCGGCGTTCGTATCGAAGGTGCGGTCGTAGTCGCCGGTCGCGTCGCGGCGGACCAGCTTCACCATTTCCGCTGATCTGGCTTGCTGTACGAGGATTCGGCTCTCGGCCAATCGCGCCGATGGCACCGCGCCCTCGTCCCGGCAGCGAATCATCGCCACCGCGGACAGCGAACCGGCCGCCACCGTCCAGATCAGGGTCAGCGCCAGCGCGCCGGTGCCGACCAGCAAGCCCATATTGAAGAATCGGCGCGAGCGCCGCGCCAGCTCGACCTGCACCCAGATCAGCGCGCCGAGCGCCACCACCAGCAGCACGATCGCCGTCCACGGTGGCTGCACGTGCCGGTACTGCGCGGCGGTCACCGCGTCGAAGCGGTGGTCCTCCAGCTCCTCGGCCATCGGCAGCAGTCCGGTCTGCATCTGATGTGATGCCTCGCTCAGATAGGCCGCGCCGACGGGATAGCCGTTGCGATTGTTCACCCGCGCGGTCTCGATCAGCCCGCTGTAGACGGGCAGCCCGGTCGCGATGCCGGTGCGCAGGCGGCGGTCGGTGCCCGAGGGATCGGCTGCCTCTTCGTCGGAGACGTGCCCGGCCTGGGTCACCAGTTCGGCGGCGGCTTCACCGATGGCCTGGGTATAGCGGTCGCGCACCGCTTGTGGTTCGAGTCCGCCCGCGATGAACGCGGTGCCCGCGGCGGCGTCGGCGATGGAGAGCGAGGTGTAGAGGTGGTTGGCCGAATGCGCGTCGGGTTCGGTGTCGTCGAGCAGGACGCCGAGAGCTTGCTGACGCTCGCTCACGGTCGTCGAAGTCACCGCGCCCGCGGTGACGCACAGCACCATCAGGACCAGTCCGGCGGCGACGAGCCGTCCCGGCGAGGAGTGCGCGAAGCTGCGCAACCGGGCGGGTTGGAACTGCGCGCGCAACGCTCTGACGTCGGGCGCGGGCGGCCGGTCGACCGGCGCGGCCGGTCGGCGCAGCGGCGCCCAGCGCGGTGTCACCGGCGCCGCGCCGGCCGTCTCGGAGTGCTTCGCACCCGTCGTGGCCTGCGATGACGGGCGAACACGGACGGCCGCCACCTCCGTCGAGGCATTGCGATTCCCCGGTTCGACCATCGTTCACCTCCCGGCGCTGTCCGTGCACACCTACCTGTGCGGAGTTTATTGTGGGCCTACGGGTAGCGCAGCCCCTCACACACCCCCGCAGCGGTTGCTGTACGGCTGCTCGGAGGAAAGAGTATGGGATGCGCGGCGACGGAGACGGCTGGTTCAAGGGCCCCGATGGGGCCAAGCACTGGGGAAAATTCGGTGCGGCGGGTCTGCTGCTGCGCGCGCCGTTGCCCGGTGGCGGGTCCGCGGTGCTGCTGCAGCACCGGGCGCCGTGGAGTCATCAGGGCGGCACCTGGGCGCTGCCCGGTGGGGCGCGTGACTCGCACGAGTCCCCCGAGCACGCGGCGGTCAGGGAGGCCGAGGAGGAAGCGGGCATCGCCGCCGCCGACCTCCGGGTCCGGGCCGAGCGCCTGACCATGACCGCCCCGAGCGGCTGGACCTACATCACCGTCATCGCCGACGCCGACAAGCCGCTGCCCACGGTCGCCAACAAGGAGAGCGCCGAACTGGCCTGGGTCCCCGAGGACGAGGTCGCCGATCTGCCGTTGCATCCCGGCTTCGCCGTCGCCTGGATCGAACTGCGCGCGGTGCCGTTGCGCGTGCGCCTCGAGGCCGACGCCGAGCTCGCGGAAGCGCTACCCCGCACAGTCGAACTGCCCGACCAGGGCTTCTTCTGGCTGCACGCGCGGGCCGACGGCCCCGGCGTCGAAGTCGTTGTCGATGGTGAGCCCACCGAAGGCCCGATTCTCACCAGGGCAGACGTTCTCGCCTGAGTCCGGAGCGCCACCTCGTCGACCAGGCTGCGCGCACATCGGCACACGGCCGCAGTGCCTGTCGTGGCGCTCAGTCAGCGGCGAGGAGCGCTTGCTTCAGTTCGCGAGCCGCGGCTTCCGGATCGGCGGCTTCGGTGATCGCGCGGACGACGACCACGCGGCGGGCACCGGCGGCCAGCACCTCCGGGAGACGTTGCGCGTCGACGCCGCCGATGGCGAACCAGGGGAGTGTGGGATGGGACTCGGCGGTCGAGCGGACGAAGTCGACGCCCGCGGCCTGGCGACCGGGCTTGGTCGGCGTGGTCCAGATCGGGCCGGTGCAGAAGTAGTCGAGGTGGCCGTCGATCGCGGCCAGGCTCGCCTGGTTGCGGTTGTGGGTGGAGCGGCCGATCACCACATCGGGGCCGAGGACGCGTCGCGCGTAGGACGGCGGCAGGTCGCCCTGGCCGAGGTGCAGCACATCGGCGCCCGCCGCGAGTGCGATATCGGCGCGATCGTTCACCGCGAGCAAGGCGCCGTGGCGGCGGGTCGCGGCCTTGATCTCGGCGAGCGCACCGAGCTCGGCCTTAGCCTCGAGCGGCCCGAATTCGGCCTCGCCCGGCGATCCCTTGTCCCTGAGCTGCACGATGTCGACTCCGCCTGCCAGCGCCGCGTCGACGAAGCGGGACAGATCGCCTTTTTCCCGCCGCGCATCGGTGCACAGATACAGCAGTGCACTCGACAGGCGCTCCCTTGGCGGGACGGAACGGTTCGGATGGGAGGGCTGCACGTTCTCGACGGTAGTCGCGCTACCGTTGGAGTGCGAACGCCGTGGCGGGCGGTAGGCGAAAAAGACAGGTGGAACGTGATGCGAACTCTGGCGGTCGTTGGCGGCGGCGCCGTCGGACTTGCCGTCGCATGGCGGGCCGCCGAGGCAGGCTGGACGGTCACCGTCTACGACCCCGAACCCGCGCGCGGCGCCTCCTTCGTGGCCGGTGGAATGCTCGCTCCGCTGTCGGAAGGCTGGCCGGGCGAGGACAGGGTGCTCGCCTTCGGCGCGGCCGCGCTGGCGCAGTGGCCTACTTTCGCCGAACGGCTCCGAGCGGTCTCGGGTGAATCGATGTTCGTGGCCGGGGAGACGCTCACCGTCGCCCTCGACAGCGCCGATGTCACGGATCTGCGCACCGTCTCGGACTGGCTGGCCGGTTTCGGTCATGATCTGCGGGTGCTCGACCGTGCGGGTGTCCGCGCACTGGAACCCGCGCTCGCGCGCACCGTCCGCGCCGGACTGCACGCGAGAACCGAACCCGCCATCGACAATCGGCGCGTACTGCGTGCGCTCCGATCCGCCTGCGCCGGAGCCGGTGTCGAGATCCGTGCCGAAGCCGTTGCCGCGCTGGATGATCTACCGCATGACCGGATAGTTCTCGCGGCAGGCGCCCGCTCCGCCGAGCTCTGGCCCGGCCTGCCGGTGCGCCCGGTGAAGGGTGAAATCCTCCGGTTGCGTCGCAGGCCCGGCGTCAGCCCGCCACCGACCAGGGTGATCCGCGCCCGGGTCCACGGCAGGCAGGTCTACCTGGTTCCCCGCGAGGACGGGATCGTCGTCGGTGCAACACAATACGAGGCGGGCTTCGACACCACTGTCACCGTCGGCGGTGTCCGTGACCTGATCGCCGACGCCGAAACCATCCTGCCCGGTATCGCCGAATACGAACTGGCCGAAGCGAACGCGGGCTCACGGCCGGGCACCCCCGACAACCTGCCGCTGCTCGGCCACCTCGACGACCGGGTCGTCGCCGCCACCGGTCACGGCCGCAACGGCATGCTCACCCTCGCGCTCACCGCGGCGGTCGTGCCCGCACTGCTCGACGGCGAGACCCCCGCGGTCATCGAAGCCGCTGCACCTCAACGTTTTCCGGCATCGCAGATGCCATCTCTGTCGCAAGGAGGAGTTCGATGACCTCGACCATCCCGATCGGTGTCACCGTCAACGGTGTCGACCACGAGTTCCCCGAGCCGCTCAGCGTCCGCGAACTGCTGACCAAGCTCGAATTGCCCTGCCAGGGTGTGGCATTGGCGGTCGATGGCGCGGTCTTCTCGAAGTCGCGCTGGGACGAGCCGGTCGGGCGCGGCTGGACCATCGAGGTGCTCACGGCGGTGCAGGGTGGCTGAGTCGCCGTTGCGGATCGCCGACAAGGAGTTCGGCTCCCGCCTGATCATGGGCACCGGGGGCGCCGAAAACCTCGCCGTCCTCGAACAGGCACTGATCGCCTCCGGCACCGAGCTCACCACCGTCGCCATGCGCCGGGTCGACGCCGCGGGCGGCACCGGCGTGCTCGACCTGCTCAAGCGCCTCGACATCACCCTGCTGCCCAACACCGCGGGCTGTCGCACCGCCGCCGAAGCCGTACTCACCGCCCAGCTGGCCCGCGAGGCGCTCGACACCAACTGGGTCAAGCTCGAGGTGGTCGCCGACGACCGCAC
The DNA here is from genome assembly GCF_042674185.1 of Nocardia sp. NPDC056952. Lineage (NCBI taxonomy): Bacteria > Bacillati > Actinomycetota > Actinomycetes > Mycobacteriales > Nocardiaceae > Nocardia > Nocardia sp. NPDC056952. The sequence continues at coordinate 92,427 of NZ_JBHURA010000006.1, forward strand.
CCTGCTGCCGGACCCGTTCGAGCTCCTCGACGCCGCCGAGAAGCTCGTCGACGACGGGTTCGTGGTCCTGCCGTACACCACCGACGACCCGATCCTCGCCCGCCGCCTCGAAGAAGCGGGCTGTGCCGCCGTGATGCCGCTCGGCTCCCCGATCGGCACGGGCCTGGGTATCGGCAACCCCCACAACATCGAGATGATCGTCGCCGCCGCCGGGGTCCCCGTGATCCTCGACGCCGGCATCGGCACCGCCAGCGACGCCGCTCTCGCCATGGAACTCGGTTGCTCGGCAGTCCTGCTCGCTACCGCCGTGACCAGGGCGAAAGAGCCCGAACTCATGGCATCGGCCATGTCGGCCGCGGTGCGTGCGGGCTATCTGGCCAGGCAGGCGGGCCGTATCCCCAAGCGTTTCTGGGCTCAGGCTTCTTCCCCAGCCGTCTAAGGGTCGAAGGTCATCCTCGAGGATGACCCGACTCGCTACTTCTCGGCGACGCGCGGCACGGCGATCGTGAGGCAAGCTGGGGCGCATGATCGAGCTGAAGGGCCTGACGAAGCAATTCGGCCAGACCGTCGCGGTGCAGGACCTCACGTTCACCGTCCGACCAGGACTGGTGACCGGGTTCCTCGGACCCAACGGTGCCGGTAAATCGACGACCATGCGGATGATCCTCGGATTGGACAAGCCGACGGCGGGCAGCGCGCTCATCGACGGCAAGCAGTACCAGCAGCTGGAACGCCCGCTCACGCAGGTCGGCGCGCTGCTGGATGCCAAGTGGGTGCATCCGAACCGCTCGGCGCGCGCCCACCTGGAGTGGCTGGCCGCCTCCAACGACATCCCGAAGTCGCGGGTCGAAGAGGTCCTGCGCCTGGTCGGCCTGTCCGAGGTGGCGAACAAGAACGCGGGCGGATTCTCGCTCGGTATGTCCCAGCGTCTCGGCCTGGCGGGCGCGCTGCTCGGCGACCCGAAGGTGCTGCTGTTCGACGAGCCGGTCAACGGCCTCGACCCGGAGGGCATCCTGTGGATCCGCCGGTTCATGCAGCGCCTGGCCGCCGAGGGCCGCACGGTGCTCGTGTCGAGCCACCTGCTCTCGGAGATGTCGCAGACCGCCGAGCAGCTCATCGTCATCGGTCGTGGTCAGCTGATGTTCGACGGCACCACCCAGGAGTTCATCGACCGCGCCTCCGAGCAGTCGGTGCGCGTGCGCAGCCCGCAGCTGGATCAGCTGCGCAGCCTGCTCACCTCACACGGCATGACCGTGAAGGAAGACGGCGACGCCGCGCTGATCGTCGCGGGCGTCACTTCCGACGAGGTCGGCAAGGTGGCGGGCACGAACAACGTCACGCTCTACGAGCTGGCACCGCAGCAGGCCTCGCTCGAGGAAGCGTTCATGCGGATGACCGGCGGCGCCGTGGAGTACCACGGTGAAAGCTTCGATCAACAGGCGATGGGAGGTGCGCTCTGATGGGCGTGCTCGCAGCGGAACGAATCAAACTCACCTCCACCCGCTCGCCCTGGTGGTGCTCGGCGGTCGTGGTGGTGCTCGGCATCGGCCTCGCCGTGCTGATCGCCTTGGTCACCAATGCCGACTCCACCGGGGATTCCGGCGAGGGCCCGCCGTTGCTCACCCCGAGCGTGGCGGTGTCGGGTGTCGCCGGTTTCGGCGTCATGGTCTTGATGATCATGGCCGCGTTGACGGTGACCAGCGAATATCGCTTCGGCGTCATCCGCTCCAGCTTCCTCGCGGTCCCGAACCGATCCAAGGTCGTGCTGTCGAAGACCGCGCTGGTCGGCTTCTATTCGGCCGTGCTCACCGGTGTGCTCGCGCTCATCGCGTTCATCGTGGCCAAGCTGATCACCGGTGACGACGCTCCCGGTCTCGTGCTCGACGGCAACTGGCGGGCCATCTACAGCGTGCCGATCTACGCGTTCCTGTGCGTCATGCTCGCCATCGGCGTCGGTGTGCTGGTGCGCCAGTCGGCCGCGGCGATCTCGCTGATCGTGCTGTGGTCGCTGCTGCTGGAGAACCTGCTCGGCGCGTTCGGCAGCTTCGGCCGCACCGTCAAGCCGTTCCTGCCCTTCCAGAACGCGAACCGTTTCCTGAGCGTCGAGGAGTACGCGGGCGACTGGCACTGGGGCGTGTGGGGAAGCCTGATCTACTTCGCCGTGTTCGTGGCGATCGTGTTCGCCGGCGCGCTCGTGCTGGTCAACCGCCGCGACGCCTGATAAAGCCAGCCCGGGCCGCCCTCGTAATCGCCCGGGCCGCGAGGGCCGCGACCTTGTCGGGAGGTCGCCCCTGCATGAGCCCCCGGCGTCCGCTGCCCGGACGCCGGGGGCTCGCGCATATTCAGTGAGTACATGGGTAACTCACCGGGCACGGGCGAACGTGCCCCACGGGCGGAACCATCGGCCGCGTCACCTCGTCCCCCTGCGCCTGAGTCTGGCTGGAAGTCTCGGGGAGGCGGATCGGCTAACCTTTTGGCGTGAGTGAAACGCCTTCTGGCGGGGTGAATCCGCGGCGGCGCGACGCCGCGGACGTGTCCATCCCGTTGGAGCCGATCGTGAGTGAATCCGCCGAGTCCGACACCGATGCGCGCGCGAGCCGCAAGCGCGCCCAGATCTCGTCGAAGCTGCAAGCGGCCAACCGGCGGGCGGACCTGATCGGCGCCCTGCGCAGGGCACGCCAACAGCTGCCCGGCGACCCGGCCTTCGGCGACCCGCTGTCGGTGACAGGACCCGGTGGTGCGCGCGCGGTGGCCCGGGCGGCGGACAAGATCGCGGGCGGCGCCCCGACCGCGGCCAGGGAAATCGGTTTCGGTGCCCTGCAGGTGTGGCAGGCGGGGCTGGAGCGGATCGGCCGTGGGCGCGGCTCCGAGGAGGTGACCATCGTGTTCACCGACCTGGTCGGGTTCTCGAGCTGGTCGCTGTCGGTGGGCGACGAGCGCACCCTGGAACTGCTGCGCAAGGTCGCCAAGGCCATCGAGCCGCCGATCGTCGAGCGTGGCGGTCAGGTGGTCAAGCGGATGGGCGACGGTCTGATGGCGGTGTTCTCCTCGCCCGATCGTGCCGTGCGCGCCGCGCTGGCGGCCCGGCGCAATCTCGCCGGGGTCGAGATCAACGGCTACACCCCGCGGATGCGGGTCGGTCTGCACACCGGCTCGCCCCGGGAGATCGGCGGCGACTGGCTCGGCGTCGACGTCAATATCGCTGCCAGGATGATGGAGGCGGGCGGCAACGGCAACACAATGATATCCAGCATCACGTTGGCCGCGTTGCGTCCGGAAACCCTCGATGATCTGGGTGTTGTCGCCAAACCCTACAAGCGCAACTTCTGGGCGGCGCCGCTGAACGGCGTCCCGGAAGACGTCAGGATCTTCAAGCTACACACGTCGGGCTGAGCGCTTCTCCAGCCGATCCTGTTCCTTCCAGTAGGCGCGGAACGCCTGCTGGGTCGGGGTCGGCTTGGTGGTCAGCGCCTGCCAGTTCGTCGAACGAACGAAGTCGATGATGAGCAGCACCGGCAGGATGAACGCGTGGAAGAAGATCAGGTAGTCGCCGCCTTCGAACACGAACCACAGGTACCCCGCGTATCCGAGGAACGCGATGCCGAACACCGCGTTGAGCGCGCGCGAGAGCTGGCTGCGGCCGTTGTCGACGTTGGCCATGATGATCATCGCGAGGCCGCTGAGCGCGAGCAGGCCGACATACCAAGTGAACATGTCGGCAAGACAACAGCCCCTGCCTTGCCCTGATCTTGCGAAAGCCTTGCTATTCCAGCCAGAGCGCGGCGCCGAGGCCCGCGAGGACAGCGGCGACGATCAAACCGATCGCCACCGGGCGGTTGTTCTTCCAGGTCGTGTACGCGCCGCCGAGCAGGAATCCGGCGAGGGCGAAGAGGAGGACGGACAGCATGGGTTCCATCTTGCCTGGTCGATTGCACGGAATTAACAAGCACGCATGCTTGCTTTTTTTCTGAACCGCTGCGATCCTGGGTGCCATGAGTGCTCTCTCCGCTGACCCGGACCTGATCCGGATCGGGAATTGTTCCGGGTTCTACGGTGACCGGCTCAGCGCCATGCGCGAGATGCTGGAAGGCGGTCAGCTCGACGTGCTGACCGGCGACTACCTCGCCGAACTCACCATGCTGATCCTGGGCCGCGACCGGATGAAGGATCCGAGCCTCGGCTACGCCAAGACCTTCGTCAAGCAGATCAAGGACTGTCTCGGGCTCGCGCTCGAGAAGAACGTCCAGATCGTCACCAATGCCGGCGGGCTGAATCCGGCCGGGCTGGCCGAGCAGTTGCGCAAGGTCGCCGCCGAGCTCGGGCTCGATGCCGAGATCGCGCACGTAGAAGGCGACGACCTGGTCTCGCGGGCCGCCGAGCTCGACCTGGGTCAGCCGCTCACCGCCAACGCCTATCTCGGCGCGTGGGGCATCGTCGAGTGCCTGAACTCCGGCGCCGACATCGTCGTCACCGGCCGGGTCACCGACGCCTCCGTGATCGTGGGTCCGGCGGCGGCCCACTTCGGTTGGGCCCGTACCGATTACGACGCGCTCGCCGGTGCCGTGGTCGCGGGCCATGTGATCGAGTGCAGCACTCAGGCCACCGGCGGCAACTTCGCCTTCTTCACCGAACTCGGCGACATCGGCCGCCCCGGCTTCCCGATCGCCGAGATCCGGCGCGACGGCTCCTGCGTGATCACCAAGCACGACGGCACCGGTGGCGCGGTCACTGTCGACACCGTCGAAGCCCAGCTCATGTACGAGATCCAGAGCGCGCGCTACGCCGGACCCGATGTCACCACCCGCCTGGACAGCATCGTGCTGAGCCAGGAGGGCAAGGACCGGGTGTTGATCAGCGGTGTCACCGGTGAGGCCCCGCCGCCACAGCTCAAGGTCTCGCTGAACACTCTCGGCGGCTTTCGCAACGAGATGTCGTTCATCCTCACCGGACTCGATATCGAGGCCAAAGCCGCCCTGGCGCAACGACAGCTGGAATCCTGGCTGCCGGACAAGCCCGCCGAGCTCACCTGGACCCTGGCTCGCCTCGATCGCCCCGACGCCGAGACCGAAGAGCAGGCCAGCGCGATCCTGCGCTGTGTGGTGCGCGATGCCGACCCGAACAAGGTCGGTCGCGGGTTCTCCAGTGTCGCTGTGGAATTGGCGCTCGCGAGCTACCCGGGCGCCAGCTTCACCGCGCTGCCCGGAAACGGTTCGCCCTACGGTGTCTTCACCCCGGGCTTCGTCGACGCGCACGAGGTGCCGCATATCGCCGTGCTGTCGGACGGTACCCGCGTCGACATCGCCCCTGCCACGGAAACCGTTGTCCTCGAACCTGTTTCCGAACCAGAACTGCCCGCACCCCTGCCGCCCACCGAGACCCGTCGAGTCCCGCTCGGCACGATCGCGCTCGCCCGCAGCGGCGACAAGGGCGGTGACGCCAATATCGGCGTGTGGGTGCGCACCGACGACCAGTGGCGCTGGCTCGTGCACACCCTCACCGTCGAGAAGCTGCGAGAACTCCTCCCCGAGACGGCCGAACTGACCGTCACCCGCCACGTGCTGCCCAACCTGCGCGCGGTCAACTTCATCATTTCCGGCCTGCTCGGCAAGGGCGTCGCCTACCAGGCACGTTTCGACCCGCAGGCCAAGGGGCTCGGCGAATGGCTGCGCTCCCGCCACATCGATATGCCGACGGAGCTGTTCGCATGACCTCAGTTTGGGAAACGCCGGAGCGAAAAGAGCTGCGCGCCACCGTGCGCGGGTTCGTCGAGCGGGAGATCCTGCCCGACCTCGATGCCTGGGAGCGGGCCGGCGAACTGCCGCGCGAGCTGCACAAGAAGGCAGGCGAACTCGGCCTGCTCGGCATCGAGTACCCGGAATCGGCGGGCGGCGAGGGCGGCAACGCCATCGACTCGGTGATCGTGGGCGAGGAGATCCATGTCGCCGGAGCGTCCGGCGGGCTGTGGGCCTCACTGCTGACCTGCGGAATCGCGCTGCCGCACATGATCGCCTCGGGCAACCAGGCCCAGATCGACCAGTGGGCCAAGCCGACGCTGGCCGGTGACCTGATCGGTTCGCTGGCCATCACCGAACCCGGCGGCGGTTCCGATGTCGGCCACCTCACCACCACGGCCGTGCGCGACGGTGAGGACTTCATCATCAACGGCGCCAAGACCTTCATCACCTCGGGCTGCCGTGCCGACTTCGTCGTCACCGCGGTGCGCACGGGCGGCCCCGGCGCGGCCGGTGTTTCGCTGATCGTGGTGCCGAAGGACACGCCGGGCTTCACCGTCAGCCGCAAGCTGGAGAAGATGGGCTGGCTGGCCTCGGATACCGCCGAGCTGTCGTACGTGGACGTACGGGTTCCGGCGTCGAACCTGGTCGGCGCCGAGAACAGCGGCTTCGCGCAGATCGCCGCCGCGTTCGTCAGCGAGCGGGTGGGCCTCGCGGTGCAGGCGTATTCGCTGGCCCAGCGCGCGCTCGACCTCACCGTGCAGTGGTGCCGCGATCGCGAGACCTTCGGCCGCCCGCTGATCAGCCGCCAGAAGGTGCAGATGACGCTCACCGATATGGCGCAGCGCGTGGATATCTCGCGCACGTACACCCGGGCGCTCGTCGAGCGCTACGTCGCCGGTGAGGAGAACCTGATCGCTCAGGTGTGCTTCGCCAAGAACAACGCCGTCGAGACCGCCGAATGGGTGGCCAACCAGGCCGTGCAGCTGCACGGCGGGATGGGCTACATGCGCGAGGCCGAGGTCGAGCGCATCTACCGCGATGTGCGCATCATCGGCATCGGCGGCGGCACCAACGAGATCCTGACCATGCTGGCGTCGAAAGTATTGGGGTACCAGTCGTGACGACCTTCCGTTCCCTCATCGACACCGCCTCGCCCGAGTACACCGCGGCGGCCGAGGCGATGTCCACCAAGCTCACCGAGGTCGAGGCGGAGTTCGCCAAGGCCATCGCCGGGGGCGGCCCCGAGAAGGTGGCCCGCCACCACAAGCGCGGCAAGCTGACCGCCCGTGAGCGCATCGAGCTGCTGCTCGACGAGGACTCGCCGTTCCTCGAGCTGTGCCCGCTCGCCGCGTGGGGCAGCGACTTCCACGTCGGCGCGTCGACGATCGCCGGTATCGGCCTTGTCGAGGGTGTCGAGTGCATGATCGTCGCGCCCGACCCGACGGTGCGCGGCGGCACGTCGAACCCGTGGACGCTGCGTAAGACACTGCGCATCAACGACATCGTCCGGGAGAATCGTCTGCCGGTGATCTCGCTGGTCGAGTCCGGTGGTGCGGACCTGCCGACGCAGAAGGAAGTGTTCATCCCGGGTGGCGCGATGTTCCGCGACCTCACCCAGGCCTCGGCGGCCGGGATCCCCACCATCTCCTTGGTTTTCGGCAACTCCACCGCCGGTGGCGCCTATATCCCCGGCATGTCCGACTACGTGGTGATGGTCAAGGAAGCCGCGAAGGTCTTCCTCGCGGGCCCGCCGCTGGTGAAGATGGCCACTGGTGAGGACTCCGACGACGAGACCCTCGGCGGCGCCGAGATGCACGCCCGCACCTCCGGTCTGGCCGACTACATGGCCGCCGACGAGCAGGACGCGATCCGCCTCGGCCGCAATATCGTTCGTCGCCTGAACTGGAAGAAGCAGGGCCCGGAGCCGCGCGCGGAGGTGATCTCGCCGATCTACGATCCCGAGGAACTGCTCGGCATCGTGCCCTCGGACCTCAAGATCCCGTTCGATCCCCGCGAGGTCATCGCGCGCGTGGTCGACGGTTCAGACTTCGACGAGTTCAAACCGCTCTACGGTTCGAGCCTGGTCACCGGGTGGGCCGAGATCAACGGCTACCCGATCGGCATCCTCGCCAACGCGCGCGGCGTGCTGTTCTCCGAGGAATCGCAGAAGGCCACCCAGTTCATCCAGCTGGCCAACAAGAAGAACACGCCACTGCTGTTCCTGCACAACACCACCGGCTACATGGTCGGCAAGGAGTACGAGCACGGCGGCATCATCAAGCACGGCGCGATGATGATCAACGCGGTCGCCAACTCCACGGTGCCGCACATCTCGCTGCTGGTCGGCGCCTCCTACGGCGCCGGGCACTACGGCATGTGCGGGCGCGCGTTCAACCCGCGTTTCCTGTTCGCCTGGCCGAGTGCGAAATCCGCCGTCATGGGTGGGGCGCAGCTGGGCGGCGTGCTCACCATCGTGCAGCGCGGCGCGGCCGAGTCCAAGGGCCTGCCGTTCGACGAGGAGGCCGCCGCCGGTCTCGCCGCGATGGTCGAGGCGCAGATCGAGGCCGAGGCCATGCCGATGTTCCTGTCGGGCAGGTTGTTCGACGACGGCATCATCGACCCCCGCGACACCCGCACTGTGCTGGGGATGGCTCTGTCGGCCATTCACACAGCCCCGATCAAGGGCGCCGAGGGCTTCGGCGTCTTCCGAATGTGAGGCGCGACAACATGGCCATTACGAATGTCCTCGTTGCCAATCGTGGTGAGATCGCGCGCCGCGTGTTCGCCACCTGCCGTCGGATGGGCATCGGTACCACCGCGGTCTACTCCGACGCCGACGCCGCGGCACCGCATGTTTCCGAGGCCGATGCTGCCATCCGGCTGCCCGGCAACACTCCGGCCGAGACCTATCTGCGTGGCGAGCTGATCATCGAGGCCGCGCTGTCGGCCGGTGCCGACGCGATCCACCCCGGGTACGGATTCCTCTCCGAGAACGCCGAATTCGCGCGCGCCGTGCTCGACGCGGGTCTGGTCTGGATCGGCCCGCCCGTCGCGGCGATCGAGCAGATGGGCTCCAAGGTCGAGTCCAAGAAGATGATGGACGCCGCCGGAGTCCCCGTCCTCGCCGAGCTCGATCCGGCCGAGGTCACCGACGCGCACCTGCCCGTGCTGATCAAGGCGTCCGCCGGTGGTGGTGGACGCGGTATGCGCGTGGTGCGCGAGCTGGGCGACCTGCAGGATCAGATCGCGGGCGCTCGGCGCGAGGCCGAGTCGGCCTTCGGTGATCCGACCGTGTTCTGCGAGCGCTACCTCGAGACCGGCAGGCACATCGAAGTCCAGGTCATGTCGGACACCTTCGGCAAGACGTGGGCTGTCGGCGAGCGGGAGTGCTCGATCCAGCGTCGTCATCAGAAGGTCGTCGAGGAAGCGCCCTCGCCGCTCGTCGAGAAGATCGACGGCATGCGCGATCGGCTGTTCGAGGCGGCGCGTCTGGCGGCCGAGGCGATCGGGTACGAAGGCGCGGGCACCGTCGAGTTCCTGGCCGACGAGAAGGGTGACTTCTTCTTCCTGGAGATGAACACCCGTCTCCAGGTGGAACATCCGGTCACCGAGCAGACCACCGGCCTCGACCTGGTCCGCCTGCAGTTGCAGGTGGCGTCGGGTCTGCCGCTGCCCGCGACCCAGCCCGCCCAGCGTGGCCACTCGATCGAGGTGCGCCTCTACGCGGAGGACCCCGCGCACGACTGGCAGCCGCAGAGCGGTCCGGTGCACAAGATCGAGATCCCCTTCACCGCTGGTGAGTTCACGGTTCTCGACCAGCCAGGCGTGCGCCTGGACACCGGTGTCGTCGACGACTCGGTGGTCGGCGTCCACTACGACCCGATGCTCGCCAAGGTCATCTCCTACGCCGAAACCCGCGCTGAGGCGGCACATCTGCTCGCCACCGCGCTCCAGCGCGCCAAGATCCACGGCCTGGTCACCAACCGTGACCTGCTCGTGCGCGTGCTGCGGCACCCGGCGTTCCTCGCCGGCGACACCGACACCGCCTTCTTCGCCACCCACGACCTGGCCGTGCTCTCGGCGCCGCTGGTATCGGAGGCCGACGAGGCATTGTCGATTGTCGCCGCGGCGCTTGCCGATTCGGCTGCCAATCGGGGCACCTCGCGCCTGGCCGGACTCACCCCGAGTGGCTGGCGCAACCTGTCTTCGCTGCCGCAGACCAAGTCTTACGAAAGCCGCACCTCCGGCACCCACGAGGTGCGCTACCGCTTCACCCGCACGGGTGTCGCGGTCGAGGGCCACGACGGTCTCGAGCTCATCTCGGTCGCGCCCGATCGGGTAATCCTCGGTGTACCGGGTGAACGTGGTTCGGTGCGTAGGCAATTCGAGATCGCCCGCTACGGCGATCATGTCGCGGTCGACTCCCCGCTCGGCCCGGTGGCCGTGCGCAGGCTGCCCCGCTTCACCGACCCGTCGGAGCAGGTGGCCGCCGGTTCGCTGCTCGCGCCGATGCCCGGCAGCGTGATCCGCCTCGGTGCCGCCGAAGGCGACCACGTCAAGCAGGGGCAGCCCATTCTGTGGCTGGAGGCGATGAAGATGGAACACACCATCGCGGCCCCGGCGACCGGCATTCTCAGTGCACTCAACGTGACCGTCGGCCAGCAGGTCGAGGTCGGAACCGTCCTCGCCGTCGTCGAGGAAGAAGAGCAGGAGCAGGCATGAACGAGCGAAGCGAGAGAATCATGTGCCAGCGCGCGGAGCGCATGCCGCAGCCGAGCGTCAGCGAGGTGGAGGCATGAGCTTCATCGAAACCGAAGAGCAGAAGGCGCTGCGCGCGGCGGTCGCCTCGCTGGCGAGCAAGTACAACTACCGCGACTACGTGCTGCCGCTCTCGCGCAAGAACGAGCCCCTCACCGAGCTGTGGGACGAGGCGGGCAAGCTCGGCTTCCTCGGCGTGAACCTGCCCGAGGAGTACGGCGGCGGTGGCGCGGGCATGTACGAGCTGGCGCTGGTGCAGGAGGAGCTGGCGGCGCAGGGCGCCGGGCTGCTGCTGATGGTCGTCTCGCCTGCCATCTGCGGCACCATCATCACCAAGTACGGCACCGAGGCGCAGAAGCAGAACTGGCTGACCAAGCTGGCCGACGGCTCGTCGAAGATGGTCTTCGCGATCACCGAACCCGACGCGGGCTCCAACTCGCACCAGATCACCACCACCGCCCGCCGCGACGGCGGCGACTGGATCCTCAACGGCCGCAAGATCTTCATCTCCGGTGTCGATCAGGCCGAGGCCATCCTGGTGGTCTCGCGGACCGAGGACCACAAGACCGGCAAGCTCAAGCCCGCGCTGTTCATCGTGCCGGTGGACGCGCCCGGCCTGGTGAAGAACGTCCAGGAGATGGACGTGATCGAGCCGGACAACCAGTTCACGCTGTTCTTCGACGACGTGCGCCTGCCCGCCGACGCCCTCGTCGGTTCCGAGGACGCGGCCATCGCCCAGCTGTTCGCCGGACTGAATCCCGAGCGCATCATGGGCGCGGCGATGGCGGTCGGCCTCGGCCGCTACGCCATCGACCGGGCCGTGGAGTATGCCAAGGAGCGCACGGTGTGGAAGACGGCCATCGGTGCGCACCAGGGTATTTCGCATCCGCTGGCCCAGGTGAAGATCGAGCTGGAACTGGCCAAGCTGATGATGCAGAAGGCCGCGACGCTCTACGACACCGGCGACGAGTTCGGCGCCGCCGAGGCGGCCAACATGGCCAAGTACGCGGCCGCGGAAGCCAGCATCAAAGCGTTGGACCAGTCGATTCAGACCCACGGCGGTTCGGGCCTGACCCGTGAGGTCGGGCTGGCAGCCATGCTGCAGGCCGCGCGTATCTCGCGCATCGCGCCGGTCAGCCGGGAGATGATCCTGAACTTCGTCGCCCAGCATTCGCTCGGCCTGCCGCGCTCGTACTAGGCACAACGGTGGTCGCCCCGGAAGCGGGGCGACCACCCCTACCGGATGAACAGGAGTCCCGATGAGTGACGCGACGGAAACACCGTTCGTCCGCTACGAGGTCGTCGACGGGTTCGCCACGCTAACCTTCGATTCCCCGCACAACCGCAATGCGCTCTCGTCCAAGCTCGTTCGTGAGCTGCTCGCCGGATTCGACGCCGCGGGCGCCGATCCCGCCGTGCGCGGCATCGTGCTCGCCCACACCGGTGACACCTTCTGCGCGGGCGCCGACCTCAAGGAGGCGAGCACGGCCGACCCGGCGGTGGCCGCCGACGAACGCACCCGCGTGATGATCGACGTACTGCGCGGCATCCTCGCCTCGCCCAAGCCGGTGATCGCGCAGATCGACGGCAATGTCCGGGCCGGCGGCATGGGCATCATCGGGGCCTGCGATCTGGTCGTGGCCGGACCGAGCAGCAGTTTCGCGCTCACCGAGGTGCGCATCGGGATGGCGCCGTTCATGATCTCGCTCACGCTGGTGCCGCGGCTGGACCAGCGGGCCGCGAGCCGCTACTTCCTGACCGGCGAGAAGTTCGACGCCGCGACCGCGCAGGAGATCGGCCTGGTCACCGTGGCCGCGCAGGACGCCGCCGCCGAGGTGAAACGCCTGAGTGGCGAGCTGCGCAAGGGGTCGCCGCAGGGACTGGCCGAGTCCAAGAAACTGGTCAACGCGGCGGTGCTGGCTACGTTCGACACCGAGGCCGAAGCACTGGCCGAGCGGTCGGCGAGCTTCTTCGGCACCCCCGAGGTGATCGAGGGCATGACGGCCTTCTTCCAGAAGCGTCCGCCCAGCTGGGCACAATAGTCCGATGGCGACACCCCACGAACCCAAGCAGGACCGCAGCCGGGCCACCCGGCAGCGGCTGCTGGAGGCGACCATCGACTGCCTGGCCGAAACCGGCTGGGCAGCCGCCACCGTGTCGGTGGTCGCCGAGCGGGCCGGGGTGTCGCGCGGCGCCGCCCAGCACCATTTCCCCACCCGCGAGGACCTGATCACCGCCGCGCTCGAGTTCATGTTCGAGTTCCGGATGGACCAGGCCAAGGCCGAGGCCGAAACGGTGAACGCGGTCGCCCAGGGTGAAGGCCGCACGCGCGCCGTCGTCTCCGCGCTCGTCGAGTCCTACACCACCCCGTTCTTCAAAGCCGCGCTCCAGGTCTGGACCCACGCCGCCGCCGACCCGGCCCTGCGCGAACGCATCCTGCCCCTCGAGGCCCGGTTCGGCCGCATCTCCCACCGCCGCGCCATCGAAGCCCTCGGCGTCGACGACTCCGACCCGGTCACCCACCATCTCGTCCAGGCCACCCTCGACCTGGCCCGCGGACTCGGCCTCGCCGACGTCCTCACCGACGACTCCGCTCGCCGCAAACTGATCGTCGACCAGTGGGCCGCCACCCTCCACACCGCCCTGAACCTGTCCCACTGAACCCTTGTGACCTGGTCGTTTCGAGGTATATAGTTCGGGCATGGGGGAATATATATCGAGGGACTGTGCGATGACCAAACGCCTGATCGAGATCGACGACGAGCTACTCGAGTCCGCGCAGGACGCGCTCGGGACTACCGGCGTCTCCGATACCGTGCGCGCGGCCCTGCACTCGGCTGCGGTCACCGCGGCCCGAGCCCGTCATGTCGAGTGGCTCATCAACGGGGGGCTGGCAGAGATGGCCGATAAGGATCGGCGCGACGACGTATGGCGGTGACAGCGCGATACCTGGTCGACACCAGCGCACTCGCGCGAATGCCTCGTCCGGAGGTTGCCGGTCACCTCGTGCCGCTCATCGACGCGGGAATGGTCGCCACCTGTGCCGCTATCGACGCCGAGATCCTCTACAGCGCGCGCAATCCTGTCGAATACGAACAGCTCCGATCGGATCGGCGCGCGCTGTTCGAGTATCTACCGACCAACGACGAACACTGGCAGAGCGCGTTTGCTATCCAGCGCGAACTCGCGCGGTCGGGCCGCCACCGCGCGGTCGGCATCCATGACCTGCTCGCTTCGGTGTTGGCGATAGAACACCGCCTTGTCCTGTTCCACTACGACTCCGATTTCGAAACGGTCGCATCGGTGGTGGACCTCAATCACCGCTGGGTCGCGCCTCGGGGGAGTCTCGAGACGTCGTGACCAGGTGATGTCACACTCCGGTCGCCTACTTCGTCGACTCTGTGAACCCGCAAGAAGCGATGAAGGAGTGGATCATGGTGGAGCAGAAGAAGATCGCGGTGGCGGGGGCAACCGGGCGGCTGGGTCGGCACGTGGTGGATGTGCTGGCCGAGCGTGGGTATGACGTTGTCGCCTTCTCGCGCGCCGACGGTGTCGACATCGAGACCGGTGCGGGTCTCGACGAGGCGTTGACCGGGGTCGACATCGTTATCGACGCGTCCAGTACGCCCTCGGCCGATCAGCAGGTGGCGACCGACTTCTTCACCGCTTCCGCGCGGAACCTGCATGCGGCGGGGGAGCGGGCCGGGGTCGAGCGGCTGGTCGTGGTGTCCATCATCGGGATCGACGGTTCGCTCGCCGGGTACAACGCCGCCAAGCTCGCCCACGAGCAGGAACTTCTCAAAGGTGTGCTGCCGGTGCAGATCCTGCGTGCGGCGCAGTTCCACGAGCTCGTCGAGGTGATGGCCGGGTGGGGTACGCAAGGCTCCGTCGCCTACGTTCCGGGTATGCGTACCCAGCTGGTCGCCGCTCGAACAGTAGCCGAGGCGCTGGTCGATCTCGCCGCGAATCCGATTGCCGCCGAGGATATTCCGTTCCCGGAGATCGCAGGACCGCAGCCGGAGACCATGGCCGGTGCGGCCACTGTCCTGGTCGAGGCCCGCGGCGATTCGTTGCAGATCATCGAAACCTCCGACTCCGCCAACCCCGACCGCGAGCAATTCGAGAACGGCACCCTCCTGCCGTCCCCGCACGCCACCCTGGCCGGTCCGTCCTTCGCTGAGTGGGTCGCCGCCACGGTCCCCGCCGCTCGCTGACACTGCTCACCCGGGTGGCTCGCGCAAAGGCCGCTGCGCCCGCTCTCCGACGCGACCGACGTCGGGTCGAGTAGCGGCGATGGGGACACAGGGTTGCCCTACATATGGGCGGCTACACGAAGGCCGGGGTCCGGCGGATCGGGGTGATCCGCCGGGCCCCGGCCTGACGGCGAGACAGCTACGCCTTCGGTTGGGTGAGGTCGTAGAGGGTTACTCCGTCGACTGTCGTCGCGGTGTAGTTGGCCGTCACCCAGGCGGTGATCGCCGAGCTGGTCGATGCGCTGTTCCCGCCGGGGCCACCGCGCCCACCACCGACGAAGTAGTGGATCTTTCCGTCGGCCACGTACTGCTGGAACTGTTCGAGGGTGGGCGACGGGTCGCTGCCGTTGAACCCGCCGACCGGCATCACCGGCAGTTCGGTGGCGAGCTGATACCCGGCGGCGCTGTTGGAACCGACGGCCGCCGCGACCCAGGTGTAGTCGGTGCCGTTCGACTCCAGCAGGGTGACGATCTGGTCGCTCGGCCGCGATCCGCCCAGCAATCCACCCGCGCCACCCATGTGCTGGTCACCGCCGTTCGTACCCTGCGCGGCACCGTTCGGCGTAGCCGCGCCATCTTGCCCCTGCGCGCCACCGTCCGGCGGCGTGCCGGTCGGCGCACCCGTGGCAGCACCGCCGGGTGCGGCACCGTCCCTGGCGGATCCATCGGCGCCGGGCCTGCCGCCGTCTCCACCGGGACGCATACCGGGTCCCCCCATTCCGTGCATCCCGCCGGAACTGGGTCCGGCGGAGGGGATCGCACCGGAATGCGCGGACGCGAGGGTGTCGACCGAGTAGGCGATCGGCCCGGCGAGGCCGATGAAGGCCGCGGCGAGCGCCACGATCACCGACTGCTTGCGAGCCGGCGGGAACACGAACGCGACGGTGGCGATGACACCGACGACAAGGATCGCCCAGCGCAACCACGGCTGGAAGGAAGCGCTGCGTGACAACAACATCCACGCGGTCGCCGTGGTGAGCGCGATGGCCACTGCGCCCGCGCACCGCAGCCACAGCCGATCACGCGAACCCCAGATCTGCACGGCCCCGATCCCGACCAGCGCCGCGACGGCGGGCGCGAGGGCCACCGTGTAGTACTGGTGGAAGATCCCCGCCATGAAGCTGAACACCAGTCCGGTGACGAGAAGCCAACCGCCCCAGAGGATCAGCGCGGCCCGTCGAGCATCGGTGCGCGGCGCGCGTCCGCGCAAGGCGAGCCCGATCACGAGCGCGAGCAACGCCGCCGGAATCAGCCACGCGATCTGACCGCCCTGCGCGGGTTCGAACATCCGGGTGATCCCGGTGCTTCCCCACATCCCGTTGCCGCCGGCGGGCAGTTCCCCGCCGGGTCCGACACTGCCGGTCTCGTTGCCGTTCAACCGGCCGAGTCCGTTGTATCCGAGGGTGAGCTCGATGATCGAATTGTTCTGCGACCCACCGATCCACGGCCGCGAATCCGACGGCCACAGCTCCACCGCCGCTATCCACCAACCCGCGCCGGCCACCATCGCGGCACCGGCGGCGAACAATTGAGCGACCCGCTTTCCCAGCTTCGGGGGTCCGGCGATCAGATACATCAGGGCCAACGGTGGCACCACCAACAGCACCTGCAACTGCTTGGCCAGGAACCCGAATCCGATGAACGCGCCGGTGAGCAGCAACCATCGCCACCGTCCGTCCGCGACCGCTCGTGTCATCGCCCACGCGGCCGCGATCATCAGCAGGACGAGCAGCGCGTCGGGATTGTTGAACCGGAACATCAGCACCGCAACGGGAGTCACCGCGAGCACCGTGCCCGCGATCAACCCCGCCGCGGGTCCGAACGACCTGCGGACGGTCGCCCACAACAGTGCGACGCTCGCGACGCCGAGCAGCACCTGCGGCACCAGCATGCTCCAGCTGTTGAGCCCGAACAGCCGGACCGACAGCTCCATCACCCACAGCGAAGCGGGCGGTTTGTCGACGGTGATCGAGTTGGCGGCATCGGAGGAGCCGAAGAAGAACGCCTCCCACGATTGCGAACCTGCCTGTACCGCAGCGGCATAGAAGTCGTTGGCCCAGCCGTTGGCGCTCAGATTGATGAGATAGGCGATCAGCGTGCCGAGCAGCAACACCGCCAACGCTGGGCGCTCCCAGCGCTTTCGGGTCGGCCTCGCCCGCACGGTATCGGCCGGTGGGGAGGGTGCGATGGTCGTGGTCATCGACGGACCTCCACCGCGTGCGCACGCGCCGCCGAATCCGCATTGTCGGTGGCTACGAACACCGGCGAGACGCTCGTCCGGTCGCCGCCCGCGTGCCGGAACACCCAGCGCAGGCCGACGAAACGAGCGAGTGTCGCCACGAGATTGGCGGTGACCAGGACGGTGAGTTCCACCGCCACGGGTGCGTCGGGAGCCCAGCGATGCAGGGCGAACAGGGATCCGCTGGTGATCGCCAGCCCGAACGCGAAGATGGCCAAGCCCTGGAACTGGTGCGACATCGCGTTGCCGCGTCCGCGCACACCGAAGGTGAATGCCCGGTTGGCGGCCGTATTGCCCACCGCGGTGACCAGCAGCGATATCAGATTGGCGCCCTGACTGCCGAGCAGCGGCTGCAACAGCAGATACAGCACGATGTAGGCGAGGGTCGAGCTCACCCCGACGATCGCGAACCGCACCAGCTGCCCGACCATGCCGAGGGGTACCCCGGCGACCAGCGGTTCCCGCCCGACAGCGGCCCGCAGCTCGTCCAGCGGGAGGGCGCCGGTGGTCAGCGCCCTGGTCAAGCGCCAGATTCCGCGCAGGTCCTTGCGTGCGGTATCGACGATGTCGACCCGGCTGTCGGGATCGTCGATCCAGTCGACGGGCACCTCGTGAATCCGCAGACCCGCCCGCTCGGCCAGCACCAGCAACTCGGTATCGAAGAACCACTCGCCGTCCCGGACCAGTGGCAGCAGTTCCCGGGCGACCTCGGTGCGCACGGCTTTGAAGCCGCACTGCGCATCCGAAAAACCCGCCCGCAGAGTGGTTTTCAGTAGCAGGTTGTAGCAGCGGGAGATGATCTCACGCTTGGGTCCGCGCACCACCCGAGCCGACGCGTCGAGCCTGGTGCCGATCGCGAGATCGGAATGCCCGGACACCAGCGGCGCGACCAGCGGCAGCAGCGCGTCCAGGTCGGTCGACAGGTCGACATCCATGTACGCGACCACCGCCGCGTCCGAGGCTTCCCACGCGGCCCGTAGGGCCCGCCCGCGCCCTTTGGCGTCCAGGTGCAGCACCTCGACGCCGTCGAGTTCCGCGGCCAGCAACTCCGCCACCGCGAGGGTGGCGTCGGTGCTGGCGTTGTCGGCGATGGTGATGCGGGCCGTGAACGGGAATCCGGCGCGCAGATAGGCGTGCAACCTCCGCACGCACAGGCCGAGATCGACCTCTTCGTTGTAGACGGGTATCACTACGTCGAGCACCGGCGCGCGGCTGCTCTGCATGGCCTTCTGCTCGGCCTCGGTCTGAGTCATGACACCCAGGCTCGACGGCCGCGCTGCCACCGAGCTGGGACCAGGCTGGGAGGTTGCTGGGGATCGTGGTCAGCCGCGGCGCAGGCGCAGCACGCTGTCGGCGCGCTCGCCGGCCACACCGTCGGGGCTGGTCGAGGGGGTGTGGACCAGCTCAGCGGTCTCGACCTGCCATTCGGGGCCGAGCTCGAGCTGGTCGAGCACCTGCTCGATGGTCGGGAACACATGAGCGTGCATCTCGCTGGAGGCCCAGCTCGGCGCGGCCGCGTGCGCGCCGATCACCAGCACACCACCGGGCGCGACGGCGGCCGCCGCGCTGCGCAGAATCCCGGCCCGCTCGTCCGGCAGTTCCACCGGGGAGTGCAGGAACTGCGCCGACACCAGGTCGAAGGTGCCTGCCGGGAAGCTCGCCTGGAGGTCGTGGCGCTCCCACACGATCGTCACGCCTACTTCGGCGGCCCGCCGCGCGCCGCGCTCCATCGCGGTCGCGGAGATGTCGGCGGCGGTGACCTGCCAGCCGCCCTCCGCCAGCCAGATCGCGTCGGCGCCCTCGCCGCAGCCCAGGTCGAGGGCGGTCCCGGGGGTCAGTTCGGAGACCTCGCGCACCAGGAGGGGGTTCGGGTTGCCGGTCCAGATCTGCGCACGCTCGCGGTAGAAGTCTTCCCAGAACTCTTCGGCGTTCGCCACGGTCTCGGTCATCGATGCTCCTGGTCAGTCAGGGTGAAAGGATCATCGGATAGTGCATCGGCAGCTCCGCAGGGCGCCAGAAATCTTGCTGTTTCGGCAAATGTGTTCCCGCTCTCGGTGGGGTGCGTAACCCTCGGTACGGCCCGCCCTAGTATTACTACCGTGACGCGCGGTTACCCCAAGACGGACGAGGCGCCGCGGCGTCGTGTCGACGCGCGGACCGAACGCTGGCGTGAGCATCGCGTGCAGGTGCGTATCGAATTCGTCGACGCGGCGTTCCGGGCGCTCGATCAAGTCGGGCCCGATGTGAGCATGGGCGATATCGCCAAGGAAGCCGGTGCGGCCAAGCCGAAGCTGTATCGCCACTTCGAGGACAAGACCGACCTCTACAACGCGATCGTCGACCGGGTGCGCGACATGCTCTGGGAGCGCGTGCTCACCAGCGTGAATCTCACCGACGATTCGATCAGCGAACTCGTCCATACCGCGGCCACCGAATATGTGGCGGTCGTGTCGGCGCATCCGAATGTCTTCCGGTTCATGCTGCACAGCCATTTCAGCCAGCAGGCCAAGGAAACCGAACGCGCGCTGGTCGCGGCCCGCCAATCGGCGAGGCGGGCGGCGGAATTCTTCGCTGGCCTGCTGCCGACGGAATCGATCGACGTGACCGGGATCGAATTGGTGAACTATTCGATTTTCGGCGCGGTCGCCTCGGCCACGGACTGGTGGCTCGGCGCGAACCAGCGCGAAGTATCGGCGATGCCGGTCGAGCGCTTCGTCGACTATCTGGCCGAGAGCATCTCGGCGCTGGCGCAGGCGCACGCTCGCTTCAACGGGGTCAAGATCGACCCGTCGGAACCGCTGCGCTCGGCTTTCGGTCTCGACTGAGATCTCGCGCCCGGCACGAACTCCGTTGTTCTCGCCGATCACGTCATTGGGGTCGACGGGGGTGCGATGGATTCAGTATGAACCTGGGCACCGACAAGTTCGGGACGCCACGCTAGGCCTCGACGTGGAGTCTCCAGAGTGGTGAGACGGGGCCGTGACCTGCGCCGAGATCGTAGGAGGCGGCGAGGCATCGGTAGGTCCACTCCTTGGCGAACTCCACCGCGTCGGGAACCGGGTAGCCGTTGGCGAGCGCGCTGGCGATCGCCGCGGCCAGGGTGTCGCCGCCGCCGTGATCGTTGCCGGTGGCGATGCGCGGTGCGCTGAACTCGCGGAAGGTGTCGCCGTCGTAGAGCAGGTCGGTGCTGAATTCCGAGGCGCGCAGGTGCCCGCCCTTCACGATCGCCCACTGCGCGCCCAGTGCGTGCAATGCCTCGGCGGCCTTGCGCGCGGTTGCGTCGTCGACCACCTCGATGCCGGTGATCAGACGCACCTCGTCGAGGTTGGGGGTAACGACGGTCGCCAGCGGAATCAGCGTATTGCGCACTGCCTCCAGGGCTTCGGCGTGCAGCAGCGGATCACCGTGCATGGAAGCCGCGACGGGATCGACCACCAGCGGGATGGTGCCCTCGCGCCCGATTCCGAGCTCGCGGCACACCCCGGCGACGGCCTCGATGATCGCGGTGGAGGCGAGCATGCCGGTCTTGGCCGCGCCGATGCCGATATCGCGCACGACCGCCCGTACCTGATCGGCCACGACCTGCGGCGGAATCTCGTGAAAACCGCTGACGCCCACCGTGTTCTGCACGGTCACGGCGGCCACCGCCACGCACGCGTGCACGCCGCACAGCGCCATGGTGCGCGAATCGGCCTGGATGCCCGCGCCGCCACCGGAGTCGGTGCCCGCGATGGTGAGCGCGCGAACGGGGGTCTGGCCATCGGGGGTCAGCGGCAACATCTTCACGCCCCAACCCTACGACCGCACTCGCCGTCGCGAGACCCCACCTGGGCACTGCAAATGAAAACCATTATCATTAACTCGTGACCAACACCCTGACACCCCTGCCCGTCACCGTCCTGTCCGGCTTCCTCGGCGCAGGCAAGACCACGCTGCTCAATCACATCCTCGCCAACCGCGACGGCCGCCGGGTCGCGGTGATCGTCAACGACATGAGCGAGGTCAACATCGACGCGGCGCTGGTCGCGGGCCAGGGACACCTCGACCGCACAGAGGAGAAGCTGGTCGAACTCACCAACGGCTGCATCTGCTGCACCCTGCGCGAGGACCTGATCGAGGCGGTCGCGCGTCTGGCGCGCGAGGGCCGCTTCGACCAGCTGGTGATCGAGTCCACCGGCATCTCCGAACCCATGCCGGTGGCCGCCACGTTCGACTGGGAGTTCGACGACGGGTTCCGCCTCGGCGATATCGCCCGCCTCGACACCACGGTCACCGTCGTCGACGCCTCGACCTTCCTGGCCGAACTCGTCCGCGGACAGGCGCTCACCGAACGCGACCTCGAAGCCGGCGAGGGTGATGCCCGCTCGATCGCGGATCTGCTGGTCGATCAGGTGGAGTTCGCCGACGTGCTGTTGATCAACAAGACCGACCTGGTCAGCGCGAACGCCGCGGCCACGGTGGAGGCGACCGTACGAAGGCTCAACCCGCGAGCACACGTGCTGCGAACCGAGAAGGGCATCGTGAACCTGGATGAAGTGCTCGCCACCGGGCGCTACAACCCGGTGGTCGCGGCCGAATCCGAAGGCTGGGCAGAGGAATTGGCGGGGGGACACGCTCCCGAGACCGAGGAATACGGGATCAGCAGCTTCACCTTCCTCGCCGACCGGCCCTTCCATCCGCAACGCCTCGCCGCCGCGCTGGAGCGATTGCGGGGGATGTTGCGCAGCAAGGGATTCTGCTGGATCGCGAGCCGTCCCGAGCTGGCGGCGATCTGGTCGCAGGCGGGCCCGAACCTGACCTTCGAACCCGGCGCGTGGTGGTCGGAACTGGAAGTGCCCGCCGGGCAGGAGCTGGTGTTCATCGGGGTGCGCATCGACGCCCCCGCTGTACGGCGCGAACTCGACGCCGCGCTGCTCACCGACGCGGAGTTCGCGGCGGGCCCGAGCGCGTGGACCGGCTACGCCGATCCGTTCCCGGCCTGGGCCGACCTGCACGAGCATCACTGATTGGCATCTTTGGTGCGCGTATCACACTGCGCTGGTGCATGATTCGAATGGGTCGCGACCCACGCACCGATGAGGGGAGCGTGGGCCGCGGCACCTGGACGAATCAGGCGAGCCCGGCGAAGAACTCGCGGATGTCGCCGACCAGCACCGCGGGCGCCTCGTGTGCGGCGTAGTGCCCGGCCGCGTCGTTCGCGCCGCCCACACCCGTGCTGGTGTCGTAGGAATTCCAGCTGACGATCTTGCTGTGGTCGCGCTCGGCGAACCGGCGGATCGACTGGAAATCGCCGGCGAACATGGCCAGCCCGGTCGGGACCGTGGTCGGCTCGGTCGGCTGCTCGGTGGCGTGTGCGTCCTCGTAGTAGAAGCGCAGCGACGAACCCGCCGTCCCGGTGAGCCAGTACAGCGCCACATTCGCGATCACGAACTGCGCGTCGAGCGACTCACCGAACAGCTGCGCGTTCCAGCCGAGCAGGCCCACCGGGGAATCGGCGAGCGCGTAGGCCAGGGTCTGCGGCTGCTGGCTGTGCAGGGTGTTGAAGGCCATCTTGTTCTCGTGGAACCACTGGAGATGTTGCAGCGCGGCCATATCCGCCTCGGAGAGACCCTCGAACTCGGCCGGGTCGCCGGACGGGAACGAGAACAGCTGGGTGACATGCACACCGATCACATTGTCGGGCGCGATCCGGCCGATCTCCGGGGAGACCATCGAGCCGCCGTCGTTGCCGATGGCGCCGTAGCGCTGGTAGCCCAGGCGCGACATCAGCTCGGCCCAGGCGCGGGCGGTGCGGTAGCGGTTCCAGCCGGTGCTGCGGGTGGGACCGGAGAAACCGAAACCGGGCAGCGAGGGGATCACGAGGTGGAAGGCGGGCGTGTCGGCCGATTCCGGCTCGGTGAGTGGCGCGATCACGTCGACGTATTCGAGGATCGAACCGGGCCAGCCATGGGTGAGGATCACCGGCGTCGCATCGGCGCGTGAGGAGCGGATGTGCAGGAAGTGGATGTCCTCACCGTCGATCTCGGTGGTGAACTGCGGGTAGGCGTTGAGCTCTGATTCCAGTGCGCGCCAATCGAACTCTTCGAGCCAGTACTCGGCCAGGGCGCGGAGGCGACCGGCCGGGACGCCGTAGGAATCGCCGACGCCGGGCAGTTCGTCGGGGTACAGGGCGCCGCGCAGCCGGTCGGCGAGATCGTCGAGGCGGGCCTGCGGAACGTCGATCCGGAACGGGGTGATGGCGGTCATGTCGACTCCTCCTATTGAAACGGAATGTTTCGTTCTGTTTCAAACATAGCAGAACGGAACATTCTGTTTCAAGTGGTAGGCTGATATTCATGGCGAAGCAGACCGAAACCGCAGATCAGCCCCGCTTGCCCGGTCGCAAGGCGCAGGCCGCGCGCAACGACGGACTGATCCTCGACGCCGCCCGCGCGGTGTTCCTCGACGATCCGAACGCGCCGATCGCCGCCGTCGCCGAACGGGCGGGCGTCGGAATCAGCGCGCTCTACCGGCGCTATCCGAGCAAGGAGGTACTGCTGCGCACCCTCTGCCACGAGGGGCTACGGCGATTCAACGCGGAAGCCGATGCGGCGTTGGAGGATTCGGACGGCTGGCGCGGGTTCGTCGGATTCCTGGAACGGGTCGTCGAGGCCGACGTGCACTCGCTCACCGTGCGTCTGGCGGGCACCTTCACACCCGACGAGTCGATGCTGCCCGACGTCGTGCACTCGGGCGAGGCCGGCGAGGAGCTGGTCCGCCGCGCGCACGCCAGCGGTCGCCTTCGGCCCGATGTCGATGCCCTCGACCTCGGCCTGATCTTCGAGGCCTGCTCGGCCATCACGATGCCCGACCCGGTGCGCACCGCCGAACTGCGCCACCGCGTCCTCGCGCTGATCGTGGACGGGCTCACCACCGAGGGCGAGTTGCCGGGCCCACCCCCGGCGACCGGCGAATTCGCCTGGCGATGGGAACGCAAGCCCTGACCGCGGCGAGGGAGGCGATACGCGCCGCTCCGGAGCGCGGAACTGGCACACTTGGCGCATCACCCCGGACTGCAACGCGGAGGCGCGTAGTGAACTGGACTCTGGAAGTTGTGATCGTCCCGGTTTCCGATATCGACCGGGCCAAGGATTTCTACGCGCGTCAGCTCGGCTTCGCCGTCGACCACGACACGGTGATCTCCGACGACGTGCGCATCGTGCAACTCACCCCGCCCGGCTCGGGCTGCTCGATCGTCATCGGCAAAGGGGCCGTGCCGGAGATGCCGCCGGGCTCGCTGAAGGGCCTGCAACTCGTGGTTCCCGATATCGGGCAGGCGCACGCGGAGCTGGTGGCGCGGGGAGTCGAGGTCAGTGAGGTGCAGGAGCTCGGCAAGAATCCGCGGCCCGTCCCGCATCCGCTCGACAATGTCGGCTTCGTCTTCTTCAGCGATCCCGACGGGAACGGCTGGGCGGTGCAGCAGATCTCCAGCCGAGCCGACAATTCCTCGAGCTGATTCGAACCCTGTCGGTATACCGCTTCGGGCGGGCACCATGCTCGCATGCTGTTGGAGAGGCCCACCGAAACCGGCGAGCGACGGATCCCGCTGTACCGTCGCCCGGGGTTCCTGCGTGCGCTCTCGCCGATCGCGGTGTTGGTCATCTGGCAGCTCGCCAGTGCCAGCGGCTCGATCCCGGCCAAGAAGCTGCCCGCGCCGTCCGCGGTGCTGGACGCGGGTCTGGAAACCTACCGATCCGGGCAGCTCACCGAGGCCCTGCTGGTCTCCGGCCAGCGCGCGCTGTACGGCTTCGCGCTCGGCGCGGTTCTCGCGCTGGTGCTCGGCGTGCTCGCCGGCCTGAGCAAGATCGGTGAGTACGCGGTCGACCCGCCGCTGCAGATGATCCGCACCATCCCGCTGTTCGGCCTGATCCCGCTGTTCATCATCTGGTTCGGCATCGGCGAGGAACCCAAGGTCTACCTGATCGCCCTCGGCGTGTTCTTCCCGCTGTACCTCAACACCTTCTCGGGCATCCGCCAGCTCGACCCGAAACTGCTCGAGCTCGGCAGCGCCCTGCACCTCGGACTCGCCGAGCGACTGCGCCTGCTCGTGCTGCCCGGCGCCCTGCCGCAGATCCTGGTCGGCGCGCGGCAGAGTCTCGGCATCGCCTGGCTCTCGCTCATCGTGGCCGAACAGATCAATGCCAGTGCCGGACTCGGTTTCGTCGTCAACAATGCCCGCGAATTCCTGCGTACCGACATCGTGGTGTTCGGCCTGGTGGTCTACAGCCTGCTCGGCCTGCTCACCGACTCGATCGTACGGCTGCTCGAACGCCGCGCACTGCGCTGGCGCCCGGCGGTGCACCGCTGATGTCCGCTTCTTCCGCCGGCTCGAGGACCCACCCCGTCCCGAGAGCAGGCAGGCCCGCTACCCGCCGCCGTTCGATCGCGAGGTTCACCCCATGACCGCTGCCGCCGCCACGACCGTCACCCCGATCTCGTCGCGATCGGCTCGCGTTCCCGCCGCGCGAATCACCGCTCTCGGCAAGCGATTCGGTGAGCGAACCGTGCTCGACGGGATCGATCTCGAGATCGGCGCGGGCGAGATCGTCGCACTGGTCGGGCGCAGTGGATCGGGCAAGTCCACGCTGTTGCGGATCCTCGGCGGCCTCGATACCGCCACTCGCGGTGGGGTTTCCGTCGAAGGCAGGCCGACGATCGTCTTCCAGGAACCCCGACTGATCCCGTGGCAGCCGGTGGTGCGCAATGTGGCCCTCGGCAGGCCGAAGCCGCGCAACCGACGTGCCGACGAGCAAGCCGCCCGTGACCTGCTCGCCGAGGTCGGCCTCGCCGGTCGCGCCGACGCGTGGCCGCTCACCCTGTCCGGTGGTGAGGCCCAACGTGCCGCGCTGGCAAGGGCATTGGTGGCCGAGCCGACGCTGTTGCTGCTCGACGAGCCCTTCGGCGCTCTCGACGCCCTGACCCGGCTGACGATGCACGAGCTGCTCCTCGGCCTGCACGCGCAGCGCGAATTCGGCGTCCTGCTGGTGACCCACGATGTGCTGGAGGCGATCACCCTGGCCGACCGCGTTCTCGTTCTCGACGACGGCCGCATCGCCGCCGACGTGCCCATCGAGCTGCCGCGCCCCCGCACCGCCGCCGCGCCGGAAGTCGCCGAGTACGCGACGCAGCTGCTCGCACTGCTCGGCGTGCACTGAATCCTCCGCACCATCGCACGAAAGTTGTTCCTGTGAAACGCACTTCGATGTCCCGTCTGGCGGGCCTTGCCCTCGCCGTCGTCGCAACGCTCGCACTGAGCGCCTGCGGCGACGACACGGCGACCGAGGCCGCCCCCTCGGGCCCGGTCGACCTGAGCACCGTCACACTGAAAGTCGGGGACCAGAAGGCGATTTCGATCGAGGTGCTGCTGAAGGCATCGGGACAGCTGGAGAACCTGCCCTACAAGATCGAATTCTCCACCTTCACCGCCGGTCTGCCGCTGGTCGAGGCGGCGAGTGCGGGCGGTATCGACATCGCCCAAACCGGCAATACCCCGGTGATCTTCGGCGCGGCCGCCGACGCCGACATCAAGATCGTCGGGGCGCTCTCGGCCACCGGCAAGGGTGACGCGATCCTGGTCGGCAAGGACTCCACGATCGGTTCGGTCGCGGCCCTCAAAGGCAAGAAGGTCGCCGTCTACAAGGGCAGTTCGGCCAACGCGAACCTGCTTCTGCAACTGCAGAAGGCCGGCCTGTCGCTGAGCGATGTCGAGCCGGTCTACCTCGCTCCCGGCGACGGCTACACCGCGCTCACCCGCGGCGACGTCGACGCCTGGGCCACCTGGGACCCCTACACCGCCATCGCCGAAAAGGAGATCGGCGCCAAGTCGATCGCCACCGCCGACCAGGCCGCCAACGGCTACAACTTCTGGGTGGCGGGCAACAAGACCGTCGCCGACGCGGGCAAGTCCGCCGCTCTCGCCGACTTCTTCCAGCGCTACGCCGCCGCCACCAAGTGGTCCTCGGACAACCTCGACACCTGGTCGACCAAATACGCCGAACTGACCCAGATCAGCGTCGACGCCTCCCGCACCACCTGGACCCGTTCGATCAAGGAGCCGATCAAACTCACCGACCAGGTCATCGCCTCCGAACAGGAAATCGCCGACGCCTTCACCAAGGCCAAGGCCATCCCCGGCAAGGTCGACTTCAAGTCCTACGTCGATACCCGCTTCGACAAGGCGTAAGTCTCGCTGAGCTGCCGCTACGCTTTTCCGAACGCGAGTGCGACATTGTGGCCGCCGAAGCCGAACGAGTTGCTGAGGGCGTAGTCGATCCTGTGTGGCCGTGCGGCCCCGGCGACGATATCGAGATCGATCGCCGGGTCCGCGTTGTCGAAATTCAGTGTGGGCGGCACGATCTGCTCACGCAGGCTCAGGATCGTGAGGACCGCTTCGAGAGCGCCCACCGCGCCGATCGAATGACCGAGCGCTGACTTCGGCGCGTACACCGAGGCATCGGGAGCGACCGCGGTGATCGCCGCCGCTTCGGAAGCATCGCCGATCGATGTCGACGTCGCGTGCGCGTTCACGTGATCGACGTCGCGAACCCGCAGCCCCGCAGTGTGAATCGCCTTGCGCATCGCCCGCGCCGCACCGGTACCCGCCGGGTCGGAGGCCACGATGTGGAAGGCGTCGGAGGTGATGCCCGCACCGAGCACCCTGGCGTGGATGCGCGCACCACGCGCCTTCGCGTGCCGCTCGGATTCGAGCACGAGCAGCGCGCCCGCCTCGCCGAAGACGAAGCCGTCGCGGTCGCGGTCGAACGGCCGGGAGGCGCGTTCGGGCTCGTCGTTGCGGGTACTCATCGCCCGCATCATCGCGAAGCCCGCGATGGGGACCGGGTCGATATGCCCTTCGACGCCACCGGTGACCACCACATCGGCCTCGCCGGTGCTGATCAGCCGCCACGCGTGCGCGATCGCCTCCGACCCCGACGAGCAGGCCGACACCGGCGCGAAAACCCCACCCTGCGCGCCGATTTCGAGCCCGACGGTCGCGGCGGGTCCATTGGGCATCACCATCGGCACGGCCAGCGGTGAGACCTTGCGGTAGCCGCCCGCCCGCATCGCGTCGACGGCATCGATCAGTGCGTCACCGCCGCCGAGACCGGTACCGATGGCCACGGCGAGCCGCTCACGGTCGACGTCCGGCGCGCCCGCCGCCTGCCAGACCTGCCTGCCGAGGACCAGAGCCATGCGTTCGACATAGGAATGCCTGCGCTGCTCGATCCGCGTCAGCTCGGCGTCGGGCGAGGTGACCAGTGGTCCGCCGATCCGCACCGGCAGATCGTGCTCGGCGAGGAACTGGGTGGGTAGCGCCCGGATTCCGCTCTCGCCGCGCAGCAGACGCGACCAGGTCTCGTCCATGGTGTCGGCCAGTGCGGTGGTCGCCGCGTACGCGGTCACCACCACGCCGTCTCGAGTTTCTGAAGCGATCGGTACAGTCACGCTGACATGAATACCTGTAGCACTCGCTACAGTCAACCCATGGCCCGTCCCCTCGACCACCGCAAGCGCGCCGAGATGCTGGCCGGCGTCGTCACCTACATCGCGTCGCACGGCTTGGCCGAGCTCTCGCTGCGACCGCTGGCCGCGGCGCTCGGAACCAGCTCGCGCATGCTGATCTACTACTTCGGAACCAAGGAAGAACTGCTGGTCCAGGCATTGGCGACCCAGCGACCCGACCTCGCCGCGCTCTTCGCCGACATCGTGGAGCCCGCGCAGCTACCCGAGCGGCTGATCGGCTTCTTCGACGTGAATTCCGAGGGCGCCGAAGCCGACAGCGTGCGGGTGCTGCTGCAGGTGCTCGGTGCCGCGTGTGCCCCAGGCTCGCCGTACCAGGACTACGCCAACGCCGCGATCGCCACCTTTGTCACCGAACTCGCCGCCGCGCTGCGCCGGACCGGACTGGCCGAGGATCCCGAGGTGGTGTCCACGCTGCTGGTCTCCGGACTGCGCGGCATCATCCAGGACCGTGTGATCACGGGCGACCGGGAACGCACGGGCCGCGCCGCGCGCGCCCTCATCGAGGCGGTCCTGCCCGGCTGAGCACCCGTCGGTGATCGGCCCGCGTCGGCCTTCGCGTGCTCGGATCGCGGCCGGACCTGCCGCGAGCGTTGCCGGGCGGGCGCCACTGTTGTGGGTAGCTTGTCGTCAACGGACGTCGAGGGCCGAGCGGCCGGGGAGGTGGCCAGGGTGAGCGAAGCGCGGGACGAGTCCTACGGGTCGGTGCGCTGGGTGATGCTCGGGGTGCTGTGCGCCAGCCTGTTGCTGGTGGCGATGGATGCCACGATTCTCAACGTGGCGCTGCCGTCGCTGATCGAGGATTTGCAGGTCGGGCCGCTGGAACAGCTGTGGATCATCGACATCTACGGGCTCGTGCTCGGCGGGTTGCTGATCACCACCGGCGCGCTCGGTGATCGGGTGGGGCGAAAGTTGTTGTTCATCAGCGGGTTCGTGCTGTTCGGCATCGCGTCGGTGGTCGCGGCCACCGCCGGGAGCGCGGCGCAGTTGATCGGCGGCCGGGTGTTGCTCGGGGTCGGCGGTGCGATGGTGATGCCGTCGACGCTGTCGCTGATCCGCAACATCTTCACCGACGTGCGCGAACGCACCATGGCCATCGGGATCTGGGCGGCGGTCGCCGGCGTCGGCGCCACGGTGGGGCCCATCGTCGGTGGGTTCCTCGTCGAGCACTTCGGGTGGTCGTCGGCGTTCTGGCTCAACGTGCCGGTGGTGGTTGTGACGGTGGTGGTGGGGCTGTGGGTGTTGCCGGAATATCGTGCGCCGCAGGCGGGGAGCCTGGACTGGTTCGCCGCCGCGCTGTCGGTGGCCGGCATCGTCTGTCTGGCGTGGGGTGTCAAGCATCTCGCGAAAGGCGGAGCGAGCGAGGTGGACTGGGCGATTCTGCTGATCGGCATCGCCGCGCTGGCCTGGTTCACCCGACGTCAGCTCACCGCCACCGACCCGCTGCTGGATGTGCGGCTGTTCCGCAACGGCGCGTTCACCGCGGCGGCGGTCGCGACGCTGCTGGCCATGATGGCGATCGGCGCGGCCATGTTCCTGATCTCACTGTGGCTGCAATACGTCCACGGCTACAGCCCGTCGCAGGCGGGCATCCGGATGTTGCCCGCCGCGCTCACGCTGCTCACCGCCTCCCTGCTCACGCCGTTTCTGATGGAGAAGTTCGGTGTCCGCGCGGTGCTCGGTTTCGGCCTCGGCGCTGTCGCCCTCGGCTTCCTGCTGTTGGCGGTGAGTCCGGAACCCACCACCTATCCGGTGGTCGCGCTGGTGCTGGTGTCGTTCGGTCTCGGCGACGGTATGGCCGTGACCGCGGCGGCCGCGGTGCTGGTCGGCGCCGTGCCCGCGGACCGGGCGGGCCAGGCGGGTGCGGTGGAGGAGACCAACTACGAGGTCGGCGTCGGTTTCGGCGTCGCCCTGCTCGGCAGCCTGCACGCCAGGATCTTCAGTCAGCACATGACGGGCCTTTCCGTCCCCGCCGACAAACTGGACCAGGCGAGCGGTTCGATCGGCGGTGCGGCCGAGGTGGCCACCGACCTACCCGAACCCGCCCGCGACGAACTCGCCCATGCCGCCGGTCATGCCTTCGACGTCGCCCTCACCACCACGTCCTACATCTCGGCTGCCGTCGTCGCGGTGGTGGCTGTCGGCACGGTCTGGCTGGTCCCGAAAGGCTTCCGCGTCGCCGGCGACCACTGAGGACACACCCTTGACGCAACCTAAGGGTTGCAATACTCTGAGTTGCAACCAGTCGGTTGCAATATATGAGGAGGCATCATGGGATTCCCTGATCAGATCGTCCGGACTGTCGAGCTCGCGCATCCGCCGGCCAAGGTATGGGCGGCCATCACCACCGCGGAAGGGCTGGGGAGCTGGTTCGGCAATACCGCCGAGATCGACCTGCGGCCGGGCGGGGACATGCGAATGACCTGGAAGGAAGGGTTCGCCGCCGACATGCGGGTGGAGCGGGTCGAGGAGCCCTCGGTGTTCGGCTACACCTGGCCGATCAACGGACTGCCCGACGACGACCCGCGCCGCACCTACGTCGAATTCAGCCTCGAGCCCGTCGGCGACGGCACCCGGCTGACAGTCACCGAGACCGGCTTCGCCCAGCTGCCCGACGAGGCGCACAAGGAGGCGTTCGAGGGCAATGTCGGCGGCTGGAAGAGCGAGCTGGGCGAGCTCGTCGAGTACCTCGATGCGGCCTGAGCTGGAGGCCACCGCCGAACGGGTCTTCGTCGCGCTGGCCGATCCGAGCAGGCGGTCGGTACTCGCCGCACTCGCCGCGCACGGTCCGGCCACCGCGACCGACCTCGCCGATCGGCTGCCCATCACCCGGCAGGCGATCGCCAAACACCTTGCCCTGCTCGCGGATGCGGGCCTGGTGATCGCGGAACCGGGGGAGCGGCGGCGCGTGCGCTACCGCCTCGATTCCGCCCCGATGCACGTGGCACAACAATTTCTGGCCGCCCTGTCGCGTGACTGGGACGGCCCACTCGACGCGCTCCGCCGGCATCTCGACGGCTGAGCCGGAAGGAAACGCAATGAGCGACAACGACTTCACCGCCACCATCACCGTCGACAAGACTCCCGACGAGGCCTTCGCGGCCATCAACAACGTGTGGGCCTGGTGGTCGGAGACCATCGAGGGCAGCACCGGCACGGTCGGTGACAGCTACCTCTTCGAGGTCCCCGGCCTGCACCGCTGCACCATGACGACCACCACGTCGATTCCGGGCGAGCGCCTGGTCTGGCACGTCACCGACTCGCACCTGTCCTTCATCGCCGACACCAGCGAATGGGAGGACACCGACGTCGTCTTCGACATCACCGAGAACGCCGACGGAACCGAAATCCGTTTCACCCATGTGGGTTTGGTGCCGGCCGGGGAATGCTACGAGGTGTGCTCCAACGCCTGGGGCGCCTACATCACCACCAGCCTGCGCGGTCTGCTCACCACCGGTGAAGGCGACCCGTTCCGGCGCACGAGCACCGGCGAGTCGGAACTGCTCAAGCACGGCAACGCCGACTTGGTGAAGCCGCGCCCCTGATCAGCCCCGGGGCGCGATGAGCAGCGTCTGGGTGCTGCGCCCGATCGGCCCGGTCTCGTCGAACAGCGCGGATTCGGCGAGGCCGATGCCGTGCGGCTGAGGATGGGTCACCGCGTCCAGGCACACCCACTCACCGACCGGCTGACGATGCAGGGTCACGGTGAGGTCGGTGTTGATGAACAGGTACTTCGACCAGTCGAGGACCGCGCTGACCCCGTTTCCCGAATCGGCGGCGGCCAGTGCGCGCTCCAGCGGGCTCGGGGTGGTCCCCGCGACGATCGGATACTTCAACCGGATCCAGCAGATCGCGGGCCCAGGTGCGGCGAAAGAGCCTGCGGTGAATCGGTATTCGATGCCGGTGTGGAAACCGATCTCCTGATCGGAGGGAAACTGCTCCGGCTCGGTTTCCGCGGGCAGCGCCCTGGTGCCGGTCGGCAGGAACTGGGCGGGCAGATCGAGGGCGGGCTCGGCGAGCTTGAGCCGCCACGCGTTGGCCTGCATCACCGGTCCGCGCTCCGACGACAAAGTCGCCTCGATCAGTTCGACACTGCGCCCCGACCGCACCACCTTCGCCTGCGCGGTGAGCGGAGCCAGCGGCACCGGCCCGAGAATCTCGACGGCGACTCGTCCGACCTGGAATCCCGGCCGGGGTTCGCAGCGCTCGATCACATGCCCGAGCAGAGCGGAGGGCGGTCCGGCGTGCTGGGCGTCCGGCGACCACGGGCCCCGGGTCAGCTCGGTCGAGAGGTACCGGTTCGGGTCCGCGGGGTCTTGGCGGTAGAAGGCATCGGCCACCCGGCCGACGTTACCCCGCGCGCCCTCGTGGCCTAGGCGCTGCCCGTCAAGAGGGCGGTGAACAGGTCGAACAGCGGGCGCAGGGCACACGGGCTCGTGTCGGAGGTGCAGCCGATGGACGACGAACCGGAGTCGGCGACCGGGAGGGACGCG
Source organism: Nocardia sp. NPDC056952 (assembly GCF_042674185.1). Lineage (NCBI taxonomy): Bacteria > Bacillati > Actinomycetota > Actinomycetes > Mycobacteriales > Nocardiaceae > Nocardia > Nocardia sp. NPDC056952. The sequence continues at coordinate 125,464 of NZ_JBHURA010000006.1, forward strand.
GCCTGGGCGGTGCCGAGCGGGGCGGCGAGGGACAGGGCGGCGGCCACGAGGGCCCCGGCGACGATGCGCTTCATTGATTCACTCCAGTGCTCGGCGTGCCGGTAGGTCGACACGATTGCCAATCGTTACCGATCGCCACGGTGCGCGAAAGCCCCGAAATCCAGGGTGCACGCGTACGACGCCCGCCCGATCGCGGAGATCGGACGGGCGTCGGCGAGGGTGGAGCGGGGTCAGGAGACGACCGGGAGGTACACCTTGCTGCCGTGGTCGGCGAACTCGGCGGACTTCTCGGCCATGCCCGCCTCGATGGCGGCCACATCGGTGAGCCCCTGCTTCTCCGCGTATTCGCGCACGTCGGCGGAGATGCGCATCGAGCAGAATTTCGGACCGCACATCGAGCAGAAGTGGGCGGTCTTGGCGGGCTCGGCGGGCATGGTCTCGTCGTGGTACTCGCGGGCGGTGTCGGGATCCAGCGAGAGCGCGAACTGGTCGTGCCAGCGGAATTCGAAACGGGCCTTGGACAATTCGTTGTCCCGGTCCTGGGCGTGCGGGTGACCCTTGGCGAGGTCGGCGGCGTGGGCGGCGATCTTGTAGGTGATCACGCCGACCTTGACGTCGTCGCGGTTGGGCAGGCCCAGATGTTCCTTGGGGGTGACGTAGCAGAGCATCGCGGTGCCGGCCTGGGCGATGATCGCGGCGCCGATGGCCGAGGTGATGTGGTCGTAGGCGGGCGCGATATCGGTGGCCAGCGGGCCGAGGGTGTAGAACGGCGCCTCTTCGCACAGCTCTTCCTCGAGCTTCACGTTCTCGACGATCTTGTGCATCGGCACGTGGCCGGGGCCTTCGATCATCACCTGCACGCCATAGGATTTCGCGATCTTGGTGAGTTCGCCGAGGGTGCGCAGCTCGGCGAACTGGGCCTCGTCGTTGGCGTCGGCGATGGAGCCGGGACGCAGGCCGTCACCGAGGGAGAAGGTCACGTCGTAGCGCGCCAGGATCTCGCAGAGTTCACGGAAGTGCGTGTACAGGAACGATTCCTGGTGATGTGCCAGACACCACGCGGCCATGATGGAGCCACCGCGCGAGACGATGCCGGTGACCCGCTTGGCGGTGAGCGGGATGTAGCGCAACAGCACGCCCGCGTGCACGGTCATGTAGTCGACGCCCTGCTCGCACTGCTCGATCACGGTGTCGCGGTACATCTCCCAGGTGAGCTTGGTGGGATCACCGTTCACCTTCTCCAGCGCCTGATAGATCGGCACGGTGCCGATCGGGACGGGGGAGTTACGCAGAATCCACTCGCGGGTCTCGTGGATGTTCTTGCCGGTGGACAGGTCCATGATGGTGTCGGCGCCCCAGCGCGCGGCCCACACCATCTTCTCCACCTCTTCGGCGATCGACGACGACACCGCCGAGTTGCCGATATTGGCATTGATCTTGACCAGGAACTTCTTGCCGATGATGGTCGGCTCCAGCTCCGGGTGGTTGTGGTTGGCCGGAATCACCGCGCGACCGAGCGCGACCTCCTCGCGCACCAGTTCGGGCGAGACCCCCTCGCGGGCGGCGATGAACCGCATCTCGGGGGTGATGATGCCCTGACGAGCCCAGGCGAGCTGGGTCGGCGGGCCGTCGACGGTCGGGGAGTCCCATTCGTCGCGCAGTTTCGGCAGCCCGGCTTCGAGGTCGATCACCGCGTTGCCGTCGGTGTACGGCCCCGAGGTGTCGAAGACATCGAAGTGGTCGCCGTTGGTGAGGTTGATCCGGCGAACCGGGATGCGCAGGCCGTCTACCTCCTGGTAGTGCTTGACGCTGCCCTGGATCGGACCGGTGGTGACGGTGTCGACCGTCCTGTCAGAAGACGTGTTCGAGCCCACGATTGTTCCTCCCTACGCCGGCATTACCCGGTCAGGTTCATACGGTCGACGGCCCTGAACGCCCGATATGGGCTAGCCGTCCTCTCAGCCCGCTGGTGCGAGCCCCCGTTGGTGTGAAGTGCGCCGCCGACGATACCCGCCCCGGATCGCGACCCGCCCGGGGATGGACCGGACGGATCGCGCGCGAGGCTCGCTACACCGCTGCCGAGTCGAGCTGTTTCGGCGCGTCGTGCGCGTCGTTCTCGGCTTCATCGAGCCCGAACTTGCTGTGCAGCACCATCAGTGGCTTCGGCGCCCACCAGTTCCAGGTGCCCATCATTCGCATGAGCGCGGGGGCGAGCAGGCCGCGGATCACGGTCGCGTCGCTGATCACCGCCAGCGCGCAGCCGAGGCCGAACAGTTTCATCATCGACACGCCGGAGCTGGCGACGCCGAGGAACACGATGCTCATCAGCAGCGCGGCGGCGGTGAAGATGCGTCCCGTGCGGGCCACGCCCATCGCGACCGCCTCGGTATTGCCCTCGGTGGTCTTGGGCCCGGCCAGCCATTCCTCGCGGATCCGCGACAGCAGGAAGACCTCGTAGTCCATGGACGCGCCGAACGCCAGGCTGAACATGAGGATGGGCATGGCCAGGTTGAGGGTGCCGGTCGCGGTGAAGCCGAGCAGCCCCGACAGATGGCCTTCCTGGAAGATCCACACCATCGCGCCGAACGTCGCCGCCAGCGACAGGATGTTGAGGATCAGCGCCTTCACCGGCAGCACCACGCTGCCGGTGAACAGGAACAGCAGCACCAGCGTGGTGAGCGCGATCAGCGCGCCCGCCAGCGGCAGTTTGCCGGTGATCGCGTTGACCGAGTCCTGGTTCAGCGCGGCCGGGCCGGTGATCAGGGCTTTCGACGGTGCGGGAACGGCGCGCAGGGTGTCGAGCTGGTTGCCACCCGCGTCGGAGTAGGGGTCGACCGTGGTGGCGACCGACAGGTAGGCGCCGTGCTGCGGGTCCGTCATCTCGGGCACGCCAGGGGCCACCCGCAGCCCGTTGCGGTACACCGCCGCGCTGCTGAGCACGGCCGGGACGTCGGGCACCTTGGACAGGTCACGGGCGTAGGTATCGAGTTCGGCGGTGCTGCCCCGGAATTCGGGTAGCACGATGGTCGCGCTCGAGGCCAGGTCGGCATCGAATTCGGTACGCAGGATGTCGCCCACTTCGCGACTGGCGACATCGGTGGGCAGCGACCGGTCGTCGGGGTAGCCGAACTGGACACCCAGGAACGGCGAGCCGAGCAGCAGCAGGAACGCGGTGGTGGCCAGCGCGATCGGCAACGGACGCTTCATCACCGCGGTGACCAGGTGGTACCAGAAGGTCTGACGCGGTTCCTTCTCCGTCCTCGGGGTCAGCCGGAACAGCCGGCGCATCGGTGCGCGCAGGTCGCCCGCATCGATGCGGTCACCCACCAGAACGAGCAGGGCGGGCAGCACGATCACCGCGGCCGCGGCGGCCGCGGCGACCACGGCGATGCCCGCGTAGGCGAACGACTTGAAGAAGTACTGCGGGAACACCAGCAGCGCCGACAGCGAGAGCGCGACGACCAGCGCCGAGTACACGACCGTACGACCGGCGGTCTGGATCGCACGGGTCACCGCCGCCGCCGGGGTGGAGCCCGCCGTCAGCTCTTCGCGATATCGGCTGACGATGAACAGGCTGTAGTCGATCGCCAGCGCCAGTCCGAGTGCCGTGGTCATGTTCAGCGCGAAGATCGATACATCGGTGAGCGCGGTCAGCACGCGCAGAATGCCCAGCGACGCCGCGATGGCGAACAGCCCGATCGCGACCGGCAGCGCGGCGGCCATGAGGCTGCCGAACACCAGCGCCAGCAGCAGGCCGGTGATCGGGATCGCGATCGCCTCGGCGATGATCAGGTCCTTGCTGATCTGGGTGTTGATATCGGCGAAGGAGGCGGCGAGCCCACCGGCCTTGACCGTGACGGGGCCGTTCTCGACCTGAAGTTCTTCGCTCAGCTGGGCCGCCCGGACGGGCAGTTCGGCGTCGTCGCCCTCGATGCTGGCCAGGATGAGCGCGTGGGTGCGGTCCTTGCTGAGCATCGCCTGTTTGAGATCGGGGCGCGCGGTCCAGTACGACTGGACGCCGCTGACGATCTCCGGATGCGCGGCGAGGACCGCCAGCGCGCGGTCGGCGGCCGCCCGCGCGGCGGCGGAATCGGCTACGCCCTCGGTGGTGATCGTCAGGACGTAGTTGGGCTCACTGCCGGGGAAGTGGTCGCTCAGATACTGGCTGGCCTGGACCGAATCGAGATCGTCGGTGACAAATCCACCCGACTTCATGTGCGAGTGCACCGTGGCACCGATCGCGCCGCACAACACCATCAGCACCAGCGCGACCGCGACCACCCATCGTGGTCGGGCAACGGCGGTGCGGGCGATTCTCGTCAACATCGTCGGGTGCCCTCTGCTCGGAAACGTTCGAACCGTCACCGTATCCCGCGTCGAATTATCTCCGATACCGCCTCGGGGTGGAGGTCGGTCGAGTACCATCTCCGCCCCTGGGTGGACGCGGAGGACTGCCCACAACCGCTAGTGGTGTCTCAGATATCGCGTGCCCGCAGGATTCGGCCGCCGACCTCGCCGAGGCCGATTCGCCTGCCCTCGGTGCCCGGCGCGGTGGCGGTGATCGTCACCTCGTCGCCGTCGGCCAGGAATGTGCGGGTCTGATCGTTCACTGTGATGGGTTGTGTTCCACCCCAGGACAATTCGATGAACGACCCACGTTGGGACGGCTCCGGCCCGGAGATGGTGCCGGAGGCGTAGAGGTCGCCGGGCCGGATCGAGGCGCCGTTCGCGGTGAGGTGGGCAAGCATCTGGGCGGGTGACCAGTACATGCGTGAGTAGGGCGGATGCGCGACGACCTCGCCGTTCCAGGCGACGGTCAGGTCGATGTCGAGGCCGAAGTCGCCGGTGCCGCGCAGGTAGGGGAGAGGTTCTGGGTTCTGTGCGGGTAGCGGCACCCGCGCCTGAGTCAGCGCGGCCAGCGGGGTGATCCAGGCCGAGAGCGACGTGGTGAACGACTTGCCGAGGAAGGGGCCGAGCGGCTGGTACTCCCAGGCCTGGATATCGCGGGCCGACCAGTCGTTGACCAGGGCGACGCCGAACACATGCTCGGTGAACTCGTCGACGGTGACCGGTACGCCGAGCGTGGATCCGGAGCCGACGACGAAGCCCAGTTCGGCCTCGATGTCCAGCCGCTGCGACGGTCCGAAATCCGGTGTGCCCGCGGCGGTCCGGCGTTGTCCTCGCGGCCTGATGACCGGGGTGTCCGAGACGACGACGGTGCCCGCCCGGCCGTGGTAACCCACCGGCAGGTGCCGCCAATTCGGCAGCAGCGGTTCACTGTCCGGACGGAACAGCCTGCCGAGGTTGGTGGCGTGGTCGATGCTGGCGTAGAAATCGACGTAGTCGCCGATCCGCACGGGCAGTGCCATCCGCACAGCGGACAAGGGATACACGGCATCGATCGGCAGCGCCGTATCCGCGAGCGCGCGCAACCTCGCGCGGACCTCGCGCCAGCGCCCGGAGCCTTGCGCGAGAAACGCGTTCATCTCGGGGCGGGCGAACACCGGATCATCCAGCAGCACAGCCAGATCGAGCACCATATCGCCCAACCGGCAACCGACCCGGAAAGCACCGTCGTGGGGTGCGAAGACGCCGTAGGGCATATTCTCCGGCCCGAACAGCGAGTCGGCCGGTACTTCGACGCGCAGCACCTGCGCGCCGGTCATCGAAAGCCGCCGTTCACGCCACCGCGCTCACTCATGCCTGCCCCGGCCCACGACCGGACCACGTCCACGCGTAAGTGGGATCTTCGCAGGCCAGCGCCCCTTCGCCGAGTTGCAGCGGGCGGAACGTGTCCACCATCACCGCCAGTTCGTCGAAGAACTCCGCCCCGATACTGCGTTCATAGGCACCGGGCTGTGGGCCGTGCGCGTAACCACCGGGATGCACCGACACCGAACCCTGGGCGATACCGGAACCCTTGCGCGCCTCATAGTTCCCGCCGCAATAGAACATGATCTCGTCGGAATCCACATTCGAGTGGTAGTACGGCACCGGAATCGACAGGGGGTGATAGTCGACCTTGCGCGGCACGAAATTGCAGATAACGAAATTGGTGGCCTCGAAGGCCTGATGCACCGGCGGTGGCTGATGAACGCGGCCGGTCAACGGTTCGAAATCGGCGATATTGAACGTGTACGGATACAGGCAGCCGTCCCAGCCGACCACATCGAACGGATGCGTCGCGTAGGTCATCCTGGTGCCGATCACCTCGGTGCCCGCCCGGTGCTTCACCAGCACCTCCACATCGGTGTCCTCGACGAGCAGCAATTCGAGTGGCCCGTGCAGATCCCGCTCGCAATACGGCGAACTCTCCAGTAGCTGACCGAATTTCGAGAGATAGCGCTTGGGCGGGGTGATGTGGCTCGACGCCTCGATCACGTACGCGCGCAACGGTTCCTCGCCCATCGGCAGCCAGCGGTGGGTCGTCGCGCGCGGCATGAGCACCTGATCGCCCTGGCGGACCGGCACGATCCCGAACACGCTCTCCACCACGGCCGCACCGGATTCCACGTACACCAGCTCGTCGCCGATGGCATTGCGGTACAGCGGGGACGCGCCCTTGGCGACCACGTACGAGATCCGCACATCGGCATTGGCCAGCAGCAACCTGCGCCCGGTCACCGGGTCGGTCGTCGTCGCCGTATCGCCGGGAAACAGCAGTGGCAGCCGCAGATGCCGGTGGTGCAGTGGATGATTCGGCGTCAAGGTCTGATCGGGCAGCTCCCAGACCGTAGCGTCGACGATCGCGGGCGGCAGTGCGCGGTGATACAGCAGCGAGGAGTCCCCGGAGAACCCCTCCTCGCCCATCAGCTCTTCGTAGTAGAGGTTGCCGCGCGCATCCCGATGCTGCGTATGCCGCTTCGGCGGCACCGTCCCGGCCCTGCGATAAAACGACATAAAGCGCGCTGACCGCCTCTCCGCGTCTTCTGGCCAGACTGAGGAGCGTTACCGGCGGCGACGCGGCCGCCGGTAGGCGGTTTTCAGCTTAGCCCGTACCCGGTGAGTTACCCATGTACTTGCTACGCCTCGGTGTCCGGAATCGAGGTCGAGAATTCGGCGATGACGGGTGCGTGGTCGCTGGCGCCCTTGCCTTTGCGTTCCTCCCGGTCCACCGAAGCGTCCTTGATCTGGTCGGCGAGGGCGGGGGAGGCGAGGATGAAGTCGATGCGCATGCCCTCTTTGCGGGGGAAACGCAGTTGGGTGTAGTCCCAGTAGGTGTAGACACCGGGGCCGGGGGCGAACGGGCGCATCACATCGCGGAAGCCGATGTCGAGCATGGACTGGAACGCCTCGCGTTCGGGCGCGGACGTGTGGGTCTTGCCGACGAACAGTTCCGGCGCCCAGACATCGTCGTCGGTGGGGGCGATGTTCCAGTCGCCGACCAGCGCGATCTTCGCCTGCGGGTCGTCGGCCAGCCAGCCTGCCGCCTTCGCGCGCAGGGTCGAGAGCCAGTCCAGTTTGTAGGTGTAGTGCGGGTCGGCGAGCGTGCGCCCGTTGGGGACGTAGAGGCTCCACACCCGCACCCCGCCGCAGGTCGCACCGATCGCGCGCGACTCCACCACCGGCGATTCGATCAGCGAATCGCCGGCGTTCTTGTCGAAGCCGGGCTGATCGGGGAACGCGAGCTCGACATCGGTGAGCCCGACCCGCGACACGATCGCGACACCGTTCCACTGATTGAGCCCCACGTGCGCCACCTCGTACCCCGCGGCCTCGAACTGCTCGAACGGGAACTGATCGTCACGGCACTTGGTCTCCTGCAACGCCAGCACATCGATGTCGTGGCGGTCCAGAAAGGCGATCGCCCGATCGACGCGGGAGCGGATCGAGTTGACGTTCCAGGTGGCGAGACGCACGACGGCGATGGTCCTTTCGGGACTAATGACTCTGGGGGGCGGCGTAGCGGTAGGCGTGATGTTCCATGAAGCCGAGTTCGCGGTAGAGGGCGAGGGCGCCGGAATTGCCCACCTCCACCTGGACGTAGGCGTGGCTCGCGCCCAGCTCGGCACCCCACCGGATCAGTTCGGCGCACAGCAGCGCGCCGAGTCCGTTGCGGCGGTGCGCGGTCGCTACGGCCACACAGGTGAGCCCGACCCAGCGCCGGCCGTCGGGGGCGGTGGTCACCGCGCCGCGGCCGATGGACAGGGGTTCGGGCAGGCCGAGCGAGGCGAAGCCGAGAGTGCCGTCCAGCACCGAGGTGAGCACGGCGCGGTCTGGTTCACGCACGGTCGGATCGAGCGGGATCTCGCCGCGGTAGCGGTGCGTCCGCAGCCAGCCGTCCTCGGGTTCGTCGGAGATACGGACCATCGACGGTCCTTGCGGCAGTACGAAATTCGCGATGTCGAGACCGAGGACCACGGTCTCGCTCCAGGTGTTCCAGGTCGGCGGGACGGGAGCGAGCCGGTCGGGTAGTTGCAGCAGCAGCGGCAACCCCTGACTCGTGTACCAGTCCGCGATCTTGTGCATGGTGTCGATCGACAACACCGCGGGCACACCCGACTCGCCCAGCGGCACAGCTGAATTCGCGCGCCCGGTGTAGCCGTTGCCCGCTCGTACCAGCCAGCCGTCGATCCACAGGTGCGCGCTGCCCGGCCAGGCCATAGCAGCCGCGGTCTCCAGCGACCGGATCTCCTTGGTCCGAATGGGCCTTGGCCCCAGCGCCTTCAACGCCACAACGCGATCGGCGGACACCGAGACCAGCTCGCCCTCGGCGGTCCGCACCGACGGCGGCGTGAGCGACACCAGTTCGCCGATCACGTCGGTGAGTGGCTGGGGATAACCCGCGGGCAGCTGGTACCGCATCACCACCCGGCGGCCGAGGGGGATATCAGTCGTCATGACCGAAGGGGTCGGGGACGGTGCCGGGGATCCAGCTCAAACCCGGTGTACCCCAGCCGTTTCGCTTGATCGCCTTCTTGGCGGCGCGGGCATTGCGGCCGATCAGCACGTCGACGTAGAGGAAACCGTCGAGGTGGCCGACCTCGTGCTGGAGCATGCGCGCGAAGAAGCCGGTGCCCTCGAGCTCCACCGGCTCGCCGTTCTCGTCGGTCCCGGTGACCTTCGCCCAGTCCGCGCGACCGGTCGGGAACTGCTCGCCGGGCACCGACAGGCAGCCTTCCTCGTCGTCATCGGGGTCGGGCATGGTCTCGGGGATCGCCGAGGTCTCCAGCACCGGGTTCACCACCACGCCCTTGCGGCGGACGGGATTGCCGGTGGCGTCGAAGTCGGGGCAGTCGTAGACGAACAGGCGCTTGCCGACGCCGACCTGATTGGCCGCCAGGCCGACACCCTTGGACTCTTCGAGAGTGTCGTACATATCCGCGATGAGCTCGGCCAGCTCCGCGGGGGTCTCCGTCACCTTCGCGGTGGGGTTGTGGAGAACGGGGTCACCGACGATCACGATCGGGAGAATTGCCATGGTCGCCATTATCGCCGCTGGCGCGGGCGGAGGATCGGCGGACCCCTGTGGGCCGCGCCACCCCTACTGGCCTTCAGTCAACACGCCGTGACATGGGTCGAAGGATCAGGGGAACCCGTGGTTGAATGACGACGGTATCTACCCATCTCGTGATACTCGGCGAGGGAGCAAGATGGACGGCGCAGCAGCTCGGCACATCGCGGAGGGCCACTCTGCGGGCGAACAGGATTCGGCCGCCGACGAGAGCACCGGTCTGAGTCGTCGTGAGCTCGACATTCTGGACTTCGAGCGCAAATGGTGGAAATACGCGGGCGCCAAGGAAGACGCGATCCGCGAGCTGTTCGCCATGTCGGCCACCCGGTACTACCAGGTCCTCAACGCTGTCGTCGACTCCGACGCGGCGCTGGCCGCCGACCCGATGCTGGTCAAGCGGCTACGCCGGCTGCGAGCGAGCAGGCAGAAATCGCGTGCCGCCCGCAAACTCGGTTTCCAGGTCTGACATGACGGCCACACACCGTTCGTTGCGACTAGGGTTGGGCGGGTGAGCAACCCGAACCCCACCCCCGGCGGCCCGCCGTTGCGCGCGCTGGCGATGGTGTTGATCGCGCTGGCCATTGTCTTCGCCGGTCTGGGTGCGATGTCGCTGTCGAACTCCGATGCCGTGGCATCGGATACCGAGCAGACCGAGACCACCACCTCCAGCGCGGTCGCGCAGGCGCCTGCCACCACGCCCGCGCCGAAGACCACCAGCGCGGCCGCTGCCCCGACCACCACCACGACGACTTCCGTCGCGCCGACGACCACCACCACGGCACCCGCGACGGGCGCCACGGATCAGACGGTGTCGGTGCGGGTGCTGAACAACAGCCTGGTCGCCGGCCTGGCCGCGCGCACCGCGAGCGAACTCACCACCGCGGGCTGGACCAACGTGAGCACCGGCAACTACAGCGGCGAGAACCTGACCACCACCACCGTGTACTACGGCGGCGGCGCGCGCGACAAGGCCGCGGCCACCGAGATCGCCGAGCAGGTCGGCGGGACGGTCGCGCCCAAGTCGGGGGACACCTCGCCGGGTGTCGTCGTCGTACTGACCGGTCGCTGAACCAGGCGCGGCACGCGGTGCCGTAGGCCGTGTCGCCGCTGTGGCATCATCTTGAGCGGTATAGCCCCAGTCCGATAAGGAGTCCCCTGATGGCCACGTCGACAACTCGTCGCCCGTCCTGGCGCATTGTGACCCCGGTGCTCGCGGTCGCCGCGTTCGGGCTCGCAGCCTGCACCAACAGCCAGGAGTCGAGTGACGTCAAGGGCACCACGCCGCCGGTGTGGACCAGCTCGGCGGCACCCGCGGGCGAAAGCGGCGGCCACGGTGGCGGTCACGCCGCACCGTCGGAGACCGCGGCTCCCGGCCACGGCGACGACCACGGTGGCGTGGCGGGCGGCCTGAAGACCTCGCTCAAGAACGGTGCGGGCGCCGAGGTCGGCACCGCGACCATCGTCCAAGAGGGTGGCCACCTGGTCGTCACCGTCGAGGCGCGCGGTCTGACCCCCGGCTTCCACGGCCTGCACTTCCACCAGAACGGCACCTGTGAGGGCGACTTCGCCTCGGCCGGTGGGCATCTGCAGGTCGGCGGTGCCACCGCGCACCCGGCCAGCGGTGACCTCACCTCGCTGCAGGTCGGCGCCGACGGCTCCGCGAAGCTGGTCACCCGGACCGACTCGGTCACCCTCGACAACGTCAAGGGCAAGGCGCTGATCATCCACGGCGGCGCCGACAACTTCGGCAACATCCCGCCGCGCTACACCCGCGAGGGTGGCACCGGACCGGACGAAACCACGCTGACCACCGGTGATGCGGGCGCCCGGGTGGCGTGCGGCGTCGTCGGTTAGCGAGACACTCCCATGGCCGGGGCATTCGAGTCGGTTTCGTTTCGCGGTTCGCCCCGGCCGACCATCGGCATCGAATGGGAGATCGCGCTCGTCGACAAGGTGACGCGTGATCTGTCCAACACCGCCTCGGCGGTCTTCGACGCGGTCGGTGACCTGCGCGCCCACGACGGCACCCAGCAGGTCACCAAGGAACTGCTGCGCAACACGGTCGAATTGGTGACCGGCGTGCACGACACGGTCGGCGGCGCGGTCGAAGACCTGCACGGCACCATGAACGCGGTGCGGCGCGCGGCCGATCCGCTCGGTGTCGACCTGTTCTGCGCGGGCACCCACCCGTTCGCGGCGTGGTCGGCCCAGCAGCTCACGCGCTCACCGCATTACGACGAACTGATCGAACGCACCCAGTGGTGGGGCCGTCAGATGCTCATCTGGGGCGTCCACGTGCATGTGGGAGTGTCGCACCGGGACAAGGTCTTTCCGATCCTGAACTCGCTGCTGCTGTCGTATCCGCATCTGCTCGCGCTGTCGGCGTCGTCGCCGATGTGGTCCGGCGACGACACCGGTTACGCCAGCAACCGGGCGCTGATGTTCCAGCAGTTGCCGACCGCCGGGCTGCCGTTCCAGTTCGAGAACTGGCGCCAGTTCGAAGGTTTCGTGCACGACCAGATGAAAACCGGTGTGTTCGAACAGCTCGGTGGGATGCACTGGGATATCCGGCCCGCGCCCAAGTGGGGCACCATCGAGGTGCGCGTGTGCGACGGGCTGTCCAGCCGCGCCGAACTGGCCTCGGTGGCCGCGCTGATCCACTGCCTGATCGTCGACCTGGATCAGCGCCTCGAGAACGGCGAGCAACTGCCGACGCTGCCGCCATGGCATGTGCAGGAGAACAAATGGCGCGCCGCGCGCTACGGGCTCGACGCGATCGTGATCGTCGACGACGCCAGCAATGAGCGTTTGGTCACCGACGATCTGATGGATCTGCTCACCCGGCTCGAGCCGACCGCGAAGCGTCTCGGCTGCGCCGACGAACTGGCGGCGGTGGCTGACATTCCCCGTCACGGTGCCTCCTACCAGCGGCAACGCCGGGTCGCCGCGCAGACACAGGGCGATATGGTCGCGGTCGTCGACGCGCTGGTGCGCGAGCTGGATCAGTAGCGTTCAGCTGCGCGGGGAGATCGCGTTCACCCGCCGTTTACGATGGTCGGATGCTTGTCGAACATCCGCGCGACGTTGCGGGGGGTGCCACCCTCGGTTCGCGTCTGCGTGAACCACGCACACTCGCCGTCGCCGGGGTGGCCGCAGTGCTCGCGCTGCTGGTCGGATTGCAGATCGTCGCGTCGCTCAGCGGCTTCGACGGACCGCTGGCCAGCCTGGCTCGCGACTTCGTCGGTACGCCCAAGTCGATGTCGGTGCCGTGGGCGGGACTGGTGCTCGCGCTCGTCGGGATCTCCACGCGCCGCCGGGTGTTCGCGCTGGCCGCCGCGATCGGGATCGACGCGGTGTGGGTCGCGCTGCGACTCATCGACGGCAAGCCGTTCACCGTCGGCAACGGGCCGACGATCGTGCTGGCCGTGCTGGCTGTCGTCGCGGCAGTGCGATGGCGGGGTCGTGAACGTCGCGACGCGTTGAAGGCGGTCGCGCTCGGTGCGCTGCTGGTGCTGGCCACCAAGGTCGGCGATGTGTGGCTGCACCTGACTTCGGCGGTGCGGCCCACCGTGCTCGACGAATACGTGCTGCTCGCCGATCACGCGCTCGGTGATCCGTCGTGGGTCGTCGGGCGCGTGCTGGATGTGCTCGGGCCCGAGGTGTACGCGGTGCTGCACTGGGTCTACATCGAATTGCCGGTGGCCGCGATCGCGGTAGCGGTATGGCAGTTGCGCGCAGTGGTCACGACCGGGCAGTGGCCGACCCACTACCTGGTGCGCACCTTCCTGGTGCTCGGTCTGGTCGGGCCGCTGTTCTACGTGCTGTTCCCGGTGGTCGGGCCGATGTTCGCGTTCGGTGCCGACGGGCACGGTTTCCAGGTGGGCAATTTCTGGCCCGCCGCGATGCCGCCGCTCGATGCGAACCCGGCCGCGCTCACCTTCGACGAGTTCACTCCGCGCAACTGCATGCCCTCGATGCACACCGCGTGGGCGCTGTCGCTGTTCATCCACACCCGCCGCGATGTCGACGGGTCGCGAGCCCCGGTCTGGATGCGCTGGGGCGGGGCGTTCTGGCTGGCCGCCACGGTCACCGCGACACTGGGTTTCGGGTATCACTACGGCGTCGACCTCGTGGCGGGCGCGGTGCTGTGCCTGACCGTCGAGTCGGCGCTGCGTGCGCCCGAGCGTGGTTGGGGCGGCTTCCGGATCCGGCTGGTCGGCTTCGGTGTGGCGGTGTTCGCGGGGCTGCTGCTGTCCTACCGGTACCTGGCGGTGCCGATGGCGGAGTATCCGGTGGCCGCGGGCGCGATCGTCATCGGGCTGTTGGCCGCGGTCGCGATCGCCTTCCACAACACCTGGTTCGCCACCGCGCCCGCACCGGCCCTCGAGCGAATCGCGACGCCCGCCACCTAGAACAACCCGTCGCGGTGGCGCTGTTCGCGGTAGGCGGTGCGGCCGATGAGATGGGCGACGACCGGCGCGGTGATGATCGTGAACAGGCCGGTGAGCACGAGCATCCAGACATTGACGTCGTCGCGGATGTCGATGCCGGTGCCGACGAGAACCAGCATGAGGCCGACCACCTGTGGTTTGGTGGCCGCGTGCATGCGCGTGAGGGTGTCGGGGAAACGGACGATGCCGATCGACGCCGTGAACGCGAGTGCGCAGCCGGTGAGGATCAGCACCGCCGACACCCATTCCCATACGCTCATCGGTCGTCCCTGACCCGGAATCGGGTGACCGCGGCCGAGCCGAGGAAACCGACCAGCGCGAGCGCCACGATCGCCGGGATCACCGTGGTGTCGTCGCTGTAGGCGGCCCACACCGCCAGCCCGGACGCGGCGATGGCCATCAGTGAATCGATGCCGACGACGCGATCGAGGGTGCTCGGACCCGCGAGGACGCGGTAGCTGGTGATCACCGCGGCGGCCGTGAGCAGGACGGCGGCGATGACGGCGACGACAGTCATGGTTGCACCTCCGGTGGTGTTTCGACGCGGCGGCGTTCGCTCGGTCGTTCGAAGGCATTGATCATCAGGTGTTCCAGGCGCCGGGTGGTGCGGTAGAACTTCACCACCGCCTCGTCGCTGCCCACATCGAGCACGTGGACATAGACCACGCAGCGCGCGCGGTCGAGTTCGAGGACCATGGTGCCGGGGATCAGGTTGAGCAGGTCGGTGCACATCACCAGCACCAGATCGGACTGGATGGCCAGATGCACGCGCAGCACGCCCGAGACCGGCGGGCCGCTGGGCCGAATCGCGAACCAGGCCACCTGCAAGCTCGATTCGAGCGCGTAATAGGTACCGACAGCGATCAATTCGAGAAACGACAGCGGATGGAAGCGCCCGGCCACCGGGACCAACGGGAGTGGCAGCGCGAAGACCACGATCAGTGCGACGACGGCCCCGGCGAGGACGTTGGCCAGGCTCAGATCGCCCCAGAGCGCGACCCAGACGGCGGTGAGCCAGATCAGCACGGCGACGCGAAGGATATTGTCGCGGTTCACGAGCCGGCTCATCGCAGCACCGGGCCGAGGACCGAGTCGATGTAGACCGACGGGTCGTTCAGGTCGTCGGCGGCGCGCTCGGCGATGCCGAGGACCGGTCCGGCGAACACCGTGAGCGCGAGTCCCGCGGAGACGAGCCCGATGGTGGCCAGCACCATCAGCACCGGCATCCGGCCGGGATCGGTGCGGTCCTCGTAGTACACATCGGTCGAATCCTCCACCAGTGTCGGTAGATTCGCCGCGGTGAGATGACCTTCCGGCGCCTCTTCGCGTGGTCGCCAGAACGCCTTGCTCCAGACCCGCGCCACCGCGTACAGCGTGAGCAGGCTGGTGATCACCGAACCCGCGACCAGCACCCACGCCAGGACGCTGCCCTCGGCGGCACCGGCTTCCAGGAGTGCGACCTTGCCGATGAATCCCGAGAAGGGCGGGATACCACCGAGATTCAGGGCCGGGACAAGGAACAGCACGCCCAGCAGTGGACTGGCTGTCG
This sequence comes from Nocardia sp. NPDC056952, assembly GCF_042674185.1. NCBI lineage: Bacteria > Bacillati > Actinomycetota > Actinomycetes > Mycobacteriales > Nocardiaceae > Nocardia > Nocardia sp. NPDC056952. The sequence goes on from NZ_JBHURA010000006.1 coordinate 140,918, forward strand.
CCAGTCCGCCGATCCGGCGCAACGACACCGAGCCGGCCTGGCGTTCGATCAGTCCGACGGCGAGGAACAGCGCGGTCTGCACCAGGATGTGGTGGGCCACGTAGAACACCGCGCCGGTGAGGCCCGCGGTGGTGGCGAGGCCGATACCGAACACCATGTACCCGATATGGCTGACCAGTGTGAACGAGAGCAGTCGCCGGATATCGGTCTGCGCGATGGCGCCGAGGACGCCGACGATCATCGTCGCCAGTCCGCACACCAGCAGGATGTCGTCGAACGCGCCGTCGGGGAACCAGAGCGTGTGCGTGCGGATGATCGCGTACACACCGACTTTGGTGAGCAGACCCGCGAACACCGCGGTGACCGGCGCGGGCGCGGTGGGGTAGGAGTCGGGCAGCCAGCTCGACAGCGGGAACACCGCCGCCTTGATCCCGAACGCGACCAGCAGTACCGCGTAGCAGGCGGTGCGTACGCCACTGGGCGTCGCTTCCAGGCGCACGGCCAGTTGCGCGAGATTCAGCGTGCCCGTCGCCGCGTAGGTGAGGCCGATGCCGATCAGGAAGATCAGCGACGACACCATCGACACCATCACATAGGCGATGCCGGTGCGGATCCGTTCCTCGGTGGCGCCCACGGTGAGCAGGACGAACGAGGCGACGAGCAGGACCTCGAAGCCGACGAACAGGTTGAACAGGTCACCGGCCAGGAACGCGGTCGACACGCCCGCGGTCAGGATCAGATAGGTCGGCCGGTAGATCGAGGTCGGCTGGTGTTCGCCACCGTCGGAGATGTTCTGTCCCGCACCGTAGATCGACACCACGAGCAGGACGAAGGCCGAGACCAGCAGCATGGCGGCACTGAGCCGATCGACCACCAGCGTGATCCCGATCGGGGTCGGCCAGCCGCCCACCTGCACCGCGGTGGTGCCGTCGCGGTCGGCGAGATACAGCAGCAGGGCGCTGATCAGCAGCACCACCGACAGCGCCGTGAGCGTGATCATCGCCTGGAGCCGTGGGCGGCGGCCGAACACCAGGGTCGCCGCGGCGGCGAGCAGCGGAACCAGCACGGGCAGTGCGGCGATGGCGGGCAGCAGTTCCGGGGACAGGGTCACTGTTCGGGATCCTCCCGTTCGCGGCGGGCGGCGACCTGGGCGTCCTCGGGGTCGTTGGTCACGTCTTCGGTGGTGGTCAGCATGTAGGAGCGATAGGCCAGCGCGAGCACGAAAGCCGCCAGGCCCATGGTGATCACGATCGCGGTGAGCACCATCGCCTGCGCGAGGGGATCGGCCATGCCGTCGGGGGAGGTGTCGGCGCTGCCGAGGATCGGTGGCTTCCCGTCCTGGCCGCCCATCGTGAGGATCAGCAGGTTCACCGCGTTGCCGAGCAGGATCATCCCCAGCAGCATCTTCGACACCACCCGCTCGAGCAGCAGGTAGACACCGCACGCGGTGAGCACGCCGATGGTGATCAGGAGAACGAGGTCGGCACTCATGGGATTTCCTTGTCCAGGCGGGCGCCGAGGCTGCGCAGGACGTCCAGCACCAGCCCGACGATCACCAGGTAGACGCCGAGGTCGAAGAACATGGCGGTGACCAGTTTGAGGTGGCCGAGCAGCGGCAGCGTCACCTCGATGATCGCCGAGGACAGGGGCGGTGCGCCCAGCAGGAGCGACGCGGTCGCGGTGCCCGCCGCGAGGGTGAGGCCGGCGCCGAGCAGGTGCCCGGCGTCGACCGGGAGCGCTTCGCCCAGTTCGTATCGGCCACCCGCCAGGTAGCGCAGGGTCAGCGCCAATCCGGCGACCAGGCCACCCGCGAAGCCGCCGCCGGGCGCGTTGTGGCCGGAGAAGAAGAAGTACACCGACAGCACCATGATGGTGGGGAAGACCAGGCGGGTGGTGATCTGCAGGACCATCGAGCGATCGCGGCGATCGAGGAGGCGGGCGGCGGGCAGCCAGCTCACCGCGTCGGGGTCGTAGTTCGGGGAATCGGCGGCGCGGGGTGCGCTGCCGAAGCGGCGGCTGCGGAAGACCAGCGACGCGACGCCGGTCGCGGCGACCACGAGCACCGAGATCTCACCGAGGGTGTCCCAGGCGCGGATGTCGACCAGCAGGACGTTGACCGCGTTCTTGCCCCCGCCGATCCGATAGGCCGCATCGGGGATGGCATGCCAGATCGGGTTGCCGTGCCTGGCGGCGATGGCGAACGCGGCGAGTACGGGGACGGTGATGCCGACGCCGATGGCCAGCAGTGCCCGGCGGAACTTGAACGCCGTGCCCTGGCTTTCGGCGATCTCCGCCGGGAACGCGCGCAGCACGAGCACGAAGACGACCAGAGTCAGTGTCTCGACCAGGAATTGGGTCAGTGCGAGATCGGGGGCGCCGTGCAGCGCGAAGATCACGCCGCAGCCGTAGCCCGTCACCCCGACCACGAGCACGCTGGCCAACCTGTTGCGCAAGACGGTGGCGGCCAGCGCCATCGCGATCATGATCGCTCCGATCGCCGCCTGCAACGGTGAATCCCACAGTCGCAGTTGCACTCCGGTCCGCGTGCCGATCGCGAGCATCACCGTCGGCAACACGATGAGCGTGCCGAGGATGGTGGCCTGGCTGGCGGGCAGCGAACCCGACTGCACAGTTCCGGTGATACGCAACGACAGTCGGTCCATCGCGCGCAGGGCCGCGTCGTAGTTGCGATCGGCGTTGCCGAGACGCGGGTGCGCGGGTTCGCCGATCCGGCCGCGGATCAGGAACAGGGCGATACCGGCCGCGACGATGACCACCGTCAGCGCGAGCGGTCCGGTGAAGCTGTGCCAGAGGGCGAGATGGGTGTCGAGCACGCCCGGCAGCGACTCGGCGTACGGGCTCAACCATCGATCGACCGCCTTGGTGTCGAGACCCCCGGCCAGCCCGGCCACCGCGAGCACCGCGGGCGGACCGAGCAGCAGCGGGCCGGGTGCGTGCCAGGTGACCGCGCGCTCGGGATTCGCGGTGACTCCGAAGGCGCCCCAGACGAATCGGATGCTGTAGGCCACGGTGAACGCCGACCCGACGGTGACACCGGCCAGCAGCGCGAACCGCACCGGCGGACTCAGTATCCCGGCCGACCACAGCGCGCCGAGCGCCGACTCCTTGCCGACGAAACCGAGCAGCGGCGGCAGCCCTGCCATGCTGAGCGTGGCGAGTACCGCGATCGCGCACAGCACCGGCGCACGCCGGCCGAGCCCGGACAGCCTGCGCAGATCCCTGGTCCCCGCGCCGTGATCGATGATGCCGACCACCATGAACAGGCACGCCTTGAACAGCCCGTGCGCCACCAGGAGAGCGAGCCCGGCCAGCGCCGCGTCGGGCGTGCCGATGCCCATCATCGTGATCATCAGACCCAGCTGGCTGACGGTGCCGAACGCCAGCACCAGCTTGAGATCGTGTACCTGGATCGCCCGCCACCCGGCCAGCAGCATGGTGGCGATGCCGAGCGGCAGCAGCATCAGATGCCATGGCGGGGTCTGCGCGAGCGCGGGCGCCAGCCGGGCCACCAGGTAGATACCGGCTTTCACCATCGCGGCGGCGTGCAGATACGCGCTCACCGGTGTCGGCGCCGCCATCGCGCCGGGCAACCAGAAGTGCAGCGGCACGATCGCCGATTTACTGATCGCCCCGATCAGCACCAAGCCGATCGCGACCGACACCGCGCTCCCGTCCGGGACCGAGCTCGCCGCGAGCAGGTCCGAGAGCAGGAAACTGTCGTAGCGCAACCCGAGGACCACGATGCCGACCAGCATCGCCAGCCCGCCCGCGCCGGTCACCAGCAGCGCCTGGATCGCGGCCCGTCGACTGACCGCGCGTTCGGCGTAGTGGCCGACGAGCAGGAACGACAGCACCGTCGTGATTTCCCAGAACACGTACAGCAGCAGCATGTTATCGCTGGTGACGAGCCCGAACATGGCGCCGGCGAAGCCGGTGAGCTCGGCCGCGAACACCCCGAGCCTGGCCTCGTCACGCTCGAAGTACCGCCCGCAGTACGCCAGGATCAGCGCGCCGACGCCGAGCACCAGCGTGCACATCACCGCGGACAGGGCATCGAAACGCAGATCGATGTCCATCGAGATCTGCGGCGCCCATTGCACATGGGTGCGCACAGTGGTTCCCCAGTGCGCGATCACCCACCCCAGGCTGCCCAGCGGTACCAGGGCGAGCAGGTAGAAAGCGTTGCGGCCGAGCACTCGTACACACAGCGGGGCCAGGAGGGCGGCCAGTGCGTGAACGAGCAGTACGGCTAGCAACTCCCCCTCCGTCGGGTAGGTAGCGGTCGAGTAGCGCGTCCCGATCCTACGGGCGCGGACGGGATGTTCGGCGGCACCGAGGTTGTCGCGTCGGCCATGTCGCGAGCGGTCCGGCTATGGTTGCGCCGCCCGTGGCTGCGCGGGTGGCCGGATCTGATAGAGCACCGCGAGTCCGGCCGCTGCGCCGACGGTGATGGCCAATGCCACCTGCCCCGGCACTCGATCGGCGACGGCGGTGCTGCCCGTCGGCCAGTGCCGCTGCCCGGTGGGAATCGACCACAGGATCGACGGCAGGTACAGCGCGCCGAGCCCCAGCATCGCGCTCGGCAGGTAGCTGACCCGGATCGAGCCGATGGCGAAACCGGTGACACAGGTCAGCAGCACCACCCCGGCCGTCCACACGAACGCCCACGGAAGACGTTCGGCCACAATGGCGAAACCGCAGATCACGGCGGCGCCGAGCAGCACGCCCCACGGTGTCGCCCACCGCAGGCCCGCCAGGATGGCGACCGCACCGACCACAAGGACGAGGACGAGATGCCAGCCGAGGCGGGGTGCGTCACTGAGTGAATCGGCCGCGGCGGCGACGCTCACGGCGATCAGCACACCGGTGCCGTCGCGGCCGGGCAGCAGCGCGGCGGCCACGAACGCCGCCACGATCGTGACGATCACGGCGAGCGCGACCTGCCAGGAGGTCCCGCGGCGGGCGTCGAACTCGCGGCCCAGCCACTCGGTGGCGATCAGCAGCGACAGCGACAGCACCGTGGTGGCGATGATCGGGGCGATCGGCAGATCCGCCGCCATCCGCGGCACCGCGGGCAGCATGATGCCGTGCCGATGGCGCGCGGTGTTCACCGCCAGCAGCACGACCGCGGAGCCGACCAGCCAGAACGGGGTGTGCACGGCCTTGTCCGCCGTCGCCGCGGCGTTCGAGGTGAACACCGCCACGACTTCGCCGTAGACGAACACGACCAGGACCCCGAGCCCGAAACCGACCGCGGACCAGCGCATCCGCCACGCGCAGATGCACAGTGCCCCGAACAGCACACCGCCGCACAGCGAGTCGATGTAGTTCTGGGTGGTGAGTACGTCGGCGGAGGTCATCGCCTCGCCGATGAAGTAGTTGATCGCCAGCGCCGCCGCCCCGCCCGTCGCGGTGAGCCAGATCAGCCCCGGCCGGGTGATCGGCCTGGCCAGCACGGCGACGACGACAGCGACGATGAGACCGAGTGCGGCCGCGCGGGGAACGCTGTTGATCAGACTGGTGACGCGGTACGGCGAATCGATCGACGAACCGTCGCCGAAGCTGAACGGCAGGAACAGCGACATCCCCGCGGCCGCGGCGCCGGCGAACGCCGTGACCACGTCCAGACCATCACCGATCTTGGGCACCGTGCCGACGTTACCGGCGACACACACCTCCACCGGGGATGTCGCGGCCGGATCAGGGTGGCGATTTCGGCCTCAAGCCCTGCTCTCGGCATAGCGACGCAGCGATTCGACCTGCTCGGGGTCCAGGGACGGCCGCACGCTCGCGCGGGCGGTGGCCACGTCCTCGGCCGTGACGTCGGCGGCGGCCATATCGCGGCGCAGGGCCGAGAGCGCGGCCTCGCGCAGCAGGGCGGCGCAGTCGGCAGCCGAGTAGCCGTCGAGATCCTCTGCCAGCGCGGCCAGGTCGACATCCCGGGCCAGCGGTACCGAGCGGCCCGCCGTGCGCAGGATCTCGAGCCGGGCCGGGCCGTCCGGTGGCGGGACGAAGACGAGCCGGTCGAGCCGGCCCGGCCGCAGCAGCGCGGGATCGATCAGTTCGGGGCGGTTGGTCGCGCCGACCACCACCACATCACGCAGGGGTTCGACGCCGTCGAGCTCGGTGAGCAGCGCGGCGACCACCCGGTCCGACACCCCGGAGTCGCTGCTCTGGCCGCGTCGGGGGGCGAGCGCGTCGACCTCGTCGAGGAAGATCAGCGAGGGTGCGGAGTCGCGGGCCCGCTGGAACAACTCGCGCACCGCGCGTTCGGAGGAGCCGACCCACTTGTCCATCAGCTCAGCGCCTTTCACCGCGTGCACGCTGAGCTGGCCGGTCCCGGCCAGCGCCCGCACCAGGAAGGTCTTGCCGCAGCCGGGTGGCCCGTAGAGCAGGACCCCGCGCGGCGGTTCGATGCCGAGGCGGGCGAAGGAGTCGGGGTGGCGCAGCGGCCACAGCACTGTTTCGGTGAGTGCCTGTTTGGTTTCGATCATGTCGCCGACGTCGTCGAGGTCGAGCGAGCCGATCGCCAATTCCTCTGTGCCGGAACGGGACAGCGGCCGGATCACGTCGAGCGCGCCGATCAGATCGTCTTGGACGAGTTCGGGGTCGGTGTGCTCGCGGCTGGCCCGGCCCGCCGCGCGCACGGCCGCTTCCCGGCACAGCGCGGTCAGGTCGGCCACCACGAAACCCGGTGTGCGCGAGGCGATCACATCGAGGTCCAGTTTTCCCGCCGGCACCTTGCGCAGCAGCTGTTCCAGCAGCGCCCGCCGGATCGCCGCGGTGGGCAGCGGCAATGCCAGTTCGCGATCGCACAGATCCGGAGCGCGCAGCCGCGAATCCACCTGTGTCGGATGGGCGGTGGTGGCCAGCAGGGCGACGCACGGTGCGCGCACCGCGGCCCGCAGCTGGTCGAGAACGAGGGTGGCGACGGGCTCGGCCTCGGCGGGCAGCAGCGCGTCGATATCGGTGATCAGCAGCACGCCGCCCTGCCCGGTGGCGACATCGGCCACCGCCTCGGCGACCTCACGCAGCCGGGTGCCACTCTCGGTCGCGCCGACGCTCGGCCCGTCGAGCTCGACGATACGACGCGGTGCGACAACAGCTTTGGCGAAGGTGGCCTTGCCGACCCCGGCGGGCCCGGTGATGAGGACACCGAGGTGCGCCGGTGCGCCGAGCGTCTTCAGCAACTCCGGCTCATCGAGCGCCAGGCTCAGCCATTCGGCCAGCTTGGCCGCCTGGCTCTGCACACCCGCCAGATCCTCGATCTGGACCGGCGTGCTGCCCGAACTCACCTTCACCGCGGCGGTTCCCGGCTGATCCGGCTCCGAAAACCATTGTCGGCCCGCCTTGCTCGAAGGCCGCACATCGCCGTCACGTTCCACCGTGTGCTGGATCGCTGCCGCACCCGCACCCGCACCCCAGCCGACGGCCGAATTCGGTTGCACGCTCACCGGTCCCGGCATGGGCTCGATCGCCGTCACGGTGAGCAGTTCGGTGGTCCAGGCGATCCCGAAGGCACGCGAGAGCGCCTGGGTGGCCGCCGCGGAACTGATATCGGGTCCGAGATCGCGCGGCAGCAGCGATACCGTGTCACCGACGGTCACCACCTTGCCGAGCAGCGCCTGCCGCAGGGTGGCCGCCGGGATGCTGGCCACAGCGTGCGCCGAGCCGCTCAGCGAGATCTGCCTGGCGCCGAAGACCGTCACCGGGGCGACAGTCACCGCCGCGTTCTCCCGCAATCCCACATTCGACAGCGTCACGTCATCGAGCAGCGCCACCCCCGGCGGACTGTCCGCGGGCGCCTTCGCCACCACCGCCGCGGTCCTGCGCGCGCCGATCAGCGCGATGCCGTCCCATTCGCGCAGGCCGAGCGCGGTGAGCGTCTCGGGGTGCAGGCGCACCACCCCGCGACGAGCGTCGGCTGCGGAGGGATTGAGCCGGGCGGTGAGCGAAAGTTCAGCCACCGCCCCATTCTGCCCTTCGCGGCGCGATCAGGAATCGATAGGCCGACCGCAAGGTCAGCGGGCCATTCTGGCGGACATGACGAACTATCGCCGCCAGTCGGTACGCTGCACCGGACGCGCCGGAGGTGCCGGCGCCGCGATCTACCGGGGAAAGCAGCAGATGAACCGAATCTCCCTCGCCGTTCTGGCCGCCGGGGCTCTGACCCTGACCTTGGTCGGGTGCGGGTCCGACGACTCCGCTGATGCGAGCGGGCTGCGCAAGGGCACGCCGAGCTCCAGCGCGCCCGCCGCCACCACCAAGGCGCCCACGTCGAGCGCGGCGCCGACACCGGCCGCGGCGGGCGCCGACATCACCTGCGCGCAGTTCACCTCACTCGATTCCGACGGCGAGAAGAAGGCGATCGATCAGGTCCTCGCGGCACACCCCGGCGGGCCGTTCGAGGGCAGCCCCAACGTGGCGCTCAGCACCGTGAAGCTGGTCTGCCTCGTGCCGGCCAATGCCGACAAGCCGGTAGCCGACGCCGCCGGGATGAAGCCCTAGTCCTGGCTCAGCCCAGCAGCGATTGCCAGTTCGCGGGCACCCGCGCGGCCGGTCCGGGGACGGATTGATCAGTGGGATGACTGGTCGGCGCGGCGAGCTCGGGACCATCGCTGTACATCTCGCCGCTGGCGAAGTTGTAGAACCAGTCCTCGCCCGGCTCGTAGCTCTGCATGAACGGGTGCGCGGTGGCCTCGAAATGCTTCGTCGCGTGCTTGCTGGGAGAGCTGTCGCAGCAGCCGACGTGCCCGCATTCGGCACAGCGGCGCAGATGTACCCACCAGCCGCCGCTCGCGTCGCATTCGACGCAACCGGCGCCACTGGGCGGCACGCTCGGATCGATCCCCGCTTCAGCCATCCTGACCTCCTATAGTAGGTGTGCTGACATCCTCCGCCGCCGGGTGCAGCGGCAGGCGGACGATGAACCGCGTGTTGCCGGGTTCCGATTCCACCCGGATGTCACCGTTGTGCTTGTTCGCCACGATCCGGAACGAGATGTCGAGGCCGAGACCGGTACCGTCGCCGACCGGTTTGGTGGTGAAGAACGGCTCGAAGATCCGGCCCCGCGCCTCGGGGGGAATGCCAGGCCCGGTGTCCCCGATCTCGATGGCGGCGCAGTCGTTCTCCTTGAAGGTGCGGATCGTCAGGGTGCCCTCGCCGCCCATCGCGTAGACCGCGTTGTCGATCAGGTTGGTCCACACCTGGTTGAGTTCGGCGGCGAAGCAGGGGATCGGCGGCAGCGCGCGGTCGTAGTCCTTCACCACGCGGATGCCGTCACCGAGTTTGCGGTTGAGCATCACCAGGGTGGAATCGAGCAGTTCGTGCAGGTCGACGACCTGATAGGGCGCGCGATCCATCTGTGAGTACTGTTTGGCCGCCCCGACGAGAGTGGAGATGCGGGTGGTCGAGTCGAAGATCTCGTTCATCAGCAACTCGGTCTCGATGGTGTAGTTCAGCCAGCGCACGGCCCCTTCGAACACCGGCGCCTGGCAGGCTTCCAGGGTCGCGTGCACGCCCTCCAGCCAGTCGGTGTCCAGGCCCGCCTGCACGAAGGTCGGCGCCAGATTCCAGCCGTCGGCGATGCCGCGCTCTTCGAACCAGTCGGCGAGCGCGTCCTCCCGGTCGGCCGCTTCCAGTGGGCTGAGATCGGGCGCCTTCGCGACCTGATCGGCGGCCTGCTCCTGCATCTCGACGAGCTTGACCAGCGCGTCGGCCGGGAACTTGCCCTCGGCCATCATCTTCAGCTTGTGCCGCATCCCGGCGACGCGTTCGCGCAGGCCGGAGGTGGCGCGCACCGCGGCGGCGGCGGGATTGTTGAGTTCGTGGGTGAGCCCGGCCGACAGCGATCCCAGGGCGAGCAGCCGTTCGCGTTCGGCGATCCGCTGGTTCGACTTCTGCCCGCCGAAGAACGCGCCCTCGAGCAGGTGCACGGCCATCGGGAACCACTCGTGCATGATCCGGGAGAAATCGGCCGCGTCCATGACCAGGAACCGGGAGCGGCGCAGCACGTACATCGAGCCGTTGTAGTCCTGGTTCGTCCGATCACCCAGGTAGGCCATCCAGGCGCCCGCGTACACCCCGCGATGGTCGGTGCGGTTGATCTCGATCTCCACACCGCCGGACAGCTTGGTCAGCCGGACCTCGCCGTCGATCAGCACGTAGAAGCAGGTGGCGGGTTCGCCCTCGCGGAACACCGGGCCCGGTTCGACGTACTCGATGCGCCCGATAGCGCACAGTTCGGCGAGCTGGGAGTCGTCGAGCTTCTCGAACAGGAACAGAGTGCGCAGTTCTTCCGGATCGCAGATCATCAGGTCCTCACTCATGCTGTCTCCGTGGACACGATCGGGCGGCCTGCGTGGTTACGCTCCGCTACCGCCTCCGGCCGCTGACCTCTCATGCCAGGTACCGGTGGACGAGCATGACCGCCATCGCGCCCTCGCCGACCGCCGAGGCGACCCGCTTGGCGGATTCGGCGTGCACATCGCCCGCCACGAACACGCCGGGGACGCTGGTCTCGAGGTGTTGCGGTGGGCGCGGCAGTTCCCAGCCGGGTGGTCGCGCGCCGTCGACCATCAGGTCTGGCCCGGCCAGCACGTATCCGGCGGCGTCACGGGTGACGACGCCGTCGAGCCAGCCGGTCTGCGGCGCGGCGCCGATGAACAGGAACAGCCGTTGCGCGTCGACCTTGTCTTCGGTGCCGGTGCTGTTGTCGCGCAGAACGATGCGTTCCAGGTGGGTGTCGCCGTCGACGCCGACCACCTCGGTCTCGGTGTGTACGACGATGTTGGGGATGGCCGCGATCTGCCGGACGAGATAGTGCGACATCGACTTGTCCAGCGAGTCGCCCCGGACGACCAGGTGCACGCGACGGGCGTTGCGGGACAGGAACACCGCCGCCTGTCCGGCGGAATTGGCCCCGCCGACGATGTAGACCTCCTGCTCGGCACACTCGGCCGCCTCGGTCATCGCCGAACCGTAATACACACCGCGCCCGGTGAATTCGTCCACACCCGGTGCCGGATGACGTCGATAGTCCACGCCCGTAGCGATCAGAACCGTATGCGCGCACAGCTTTCCGCCATCGGCGAATCGCACGGTGCGCGCCGACCCGTTGATCTCGAGCGCGACCACATCGCGAGTGGTGATGATCTCCGCGCCGAATTTCGCCGCCTGCCGCCGCGCCCGATCCGCCAGCTGTGACCCCGAGACCCCGTCGGGAAATCCGAGATAGTTCTCGATCCGCGAGCTCTGCCCCGCCTGTCCGCCGGTGGCCGTGCGCTCGACCAGCACCGTGCGCAAGCCCTCCGACGCACCGTAGACCGCCGCGCCGAGTCCGGCGGGTCCGCCGCCGACCACGATCAGATCGTAGAAGTCCCCGCTGGGTTCGACGGTGAGCCCGACGTTTTCGGCGAGCTCGCTGTCGGTCGGCTGGATCAGCGCGGTGCCCGCGGCCGTGATCACCACCGGACAGGCCGCCGGATCGGCGCCTGCCGCCTCCAGCAACCGGGTGCCCTCCGGCTCGTCGACCGGGTACCACCGATACGGCAACTGATTGCGCGCCAAGAACTCTCGCACCTGCGACGACCGCGGCGACCATCGATCGCCGACGACCTTGGTCTCGTACACGGGCCGCTGCTCGGCGCTGCGCCACACCTCGAGCAACCCGTCGATCACCGGGTACAGCTTCTCCTCCGGCGGGTCCCACGGCTTGAGCAGATAGTGGTCGAGATCGATGACATTGATCGCGTCGATCGCGGCATCGGTGTCGGCGTAGGCGGTGAGCAGCACCCGGCGTGCGTAAGGGTGCAGATCCATCGCCTGCTCGAGGAATTCGATCCCGTCCATGCCGGGCATCCGGTAATCGGCGATCAGCACCGCCACGGGCTGCCCGCGCAGTTTCATCTCCCGCAGCGCCTCGAGTGCCTGCGGTCCCGATTCGGCCCGCAGAATCCGGTAATCGGCGCCGTAGCGGCGGCGCAGGTCCCGCACCACGGCGCGCGATACGCCGGGATCGTCGTCAACGCTCAGAATGGCCGGTTTGGTTACCGAGGGAGTGCTCACCCGATCGAGTATCCCCCTGCTGCGAGGTAGCGGTCAGAGCTGGTGGTGGAGGACCAGGTCGAGTTCGGTAGGAGTGAGGAGGCGTTCGAGGCGTTCCTCGCGTTTGAGACGGGTGCCGCGGGGCACGAACGCGCTGGGGAGCGCGAAGGCGTCGTCCGGTCCGATGCTCGGCAGGAGCGGGACCTCGTTGATGTGCCTGCGTGGCAGGAGTGAGCGCAGTTTCACGGCCGATCACCTCGGGTTGACGACGGGAACGCTGGAGGCTGAGCTTCGTCGATCAGCAAACGTCGGTAGCGAAAAGTTTGCCAGCATGTCCGAGTTGGTGCAAGCGGGACAAGGTGGACACGGCGAGCCAACCGGTCGGTGGCCTGCTGCGGCGCAGGCCACCCCGGTTTTGTGGGATTTGCTGATCAGCTATTTCCAGGCGGGCATGGTGACAACCTGTGCCGCATAGGACAGCCCGGCGCCGAAGGCGATCAGCAGCGCGGTGTCGCCCGGCTTCGATTCGCCCTTGCGCAACAGCGCCTCCATCGCGAGGGGGACCGATGCTGCCGAGGTGTTGCCGGAATCCTCGATGTCGTTGGCGAGCGCGCAGTGCTCCGGTAGCTCGAGCACCCTGGCCATGATCTCGATGATCCGGCCGTTGGCCTGGTGCGGGATCATCGCGTCGAGGTCGCCGGTGGTCAGGCCCGCGCGGTCGATCGCGTCGCGGCACACCTTCTCCAGCGAGTGCGCGGCCCAGCGGAACACCGCGGTGCCCTCCATCGTGAGGTAGGGGCGCACCGCGTCGGTGCCCTTCTCCTCGATCTCGTCGAAGAACTCCACCCAGTCCTTGGTCTGGCCGATGGCATGGTGCTGAGTGCCGTCCGATCCCCAGACGGTCGGGCCGATGCCCTGTTCGGCGGACGGGCCGACGATGACCGCGCCCGCGCCGTCGGCGAACAGGAAGGCCGTCGCGCGGTCGGTGAAGTCGATGGTCACGCTGAGTTTTTCGACGCCGATCACCAGCACGTGTTTCGAGGTCCCCGTGCGGACGAAGTCGGATGCCATGCCCAGCGCGTGACAGAACCCGGCGCAGCCCGCCGAGATGTCGAAGGCGGCCGAGCCGGTCATGCCGAGCTCGGTGGCGATGCGCGGGCCGATTGCCGGGGTGAGCACCAGATGCGTCGACGTCGCCACGATGACGCAGTCGATCTGGTCGACCTGCACCCCGGCGGCGGCGATCGCGTCGCGCGCGGCGGCGACGCTCATGGACTGGATGGTTTCCTCATCCGAGGCGAAGCGTCTGGTGTTGATTCCCGACCGGGTGCGGATCCACTCGTCGCTGGAGTCGATCGGCCCCGCTACCTCGTCGTTGGTGACCACCCGAGCCGGGCGGTAGACGCCCAATCCGAGGATCGCGGTGTGCTCAGTACCCGTCGTCTGGGCGATTCGAGCCATTGTGCGTCTCCTATGTACCTGTCAACCTGCGGCAGCACCGCTGGGTGTACCCGAAGCATCGAAATCTGTCCCTCATCGCCCGTGACCCGTACGTGGACACCATGTGAACGCTCAGACATGAGGCTTCCTCATATTAGCGCCTCATGATCAGAGTGTCGATTGTCACAGCGCAGCCGGGGGTATCTTGGTGACAAGGCGATTGCTCGCCGACCCTTCGAGGGATCGAGGACAGCATGCTCGGACTCGGCATCATCAGTTGGATCATCATCGGCGGTCTGGCCGGTTGGATCGCGAGCAAGTTCATGAAGACCGACGCACAGCAGGGCATCCTGCTCAATATCGTCGTCGGAATCATCGGCGGGCTGCTCGGCGGCTTCGTGCTGAGTCTGTTCGGCGTCGATGTCGAAGGCGCGGGCTGGATCTTCAGCTTCATCACCTGTCTGGTGGGCGCCTGCGTTTTGCTGTACCTGGTGAAGCTGTTCACCGGGCGTAAATCGGTCCACTGACCACAGGTGCTTGCCCCGGGCTTCCCGTAAGGTGTGATCGCTTGTAGTCATCACACGAAAGAGGGAGCCCGTGGCACGCCGCCCCACCCCGCCCGGCACGCCCGATACCACCGGCGTCGGACATGTCGTCGACTTGGTGCGGGCCGCTGTACCCCCACTACATCCCGTCGGACTGCCGTTCGTAGCGGTGCCGTTGGCGGTGGCGGTGATCGGCGGACGCAACAAATGGGTGCGCCGGGCCGGTCTGGCCTCGGCCGCCGCCTGCGCCGCCTTCTTCCGGCACCCGCATCGCGTGCCGCCGAACCGGGCGGGCATCGTGGTCGCGCCCGCCGACGGTGAAGTGGCGCTGGTCGACACCGCGGTGCCGCCCGTCGAGCTCGGACTCGGCGATCAGCCGTTGCCGCGCGTGAGCATCTTCCTGTCGGTGCTCGATGTGCACGTGCAGCGCGTTCCGGTGTCCGGCACCGTGCGCGAGGTCCTGCATCAGCCGGGCAAGTTCCTCTCGGCCGATCTGCCGGAGGCCTCCGACGCCAACGAGCGCAACAGCATGGTCATCGACACCGCCGACGGTAAGCAGGTCGTCGTGGTGCAGATCGCCGGACTGCTGGCTCGGCGCATCGTCTGCGATGCGCGCGTCGGTGACCTGCTCACCATCGGTGACACCTACGGCCTGATCCGGTTCGGGTCTCGCGTCGACACGTACTTCCCGGTCGGCACCGAACTGCTGGTGGCCCCCGGGCAGCGCACGATCGGGGCCGAAACAGTCCTGGCTGTGCTGGGATGATCGAACAGGCTCGCACAGCACCGCGCAAACGGCCCCGCTCGGTGCGATTGCTGCCGAGCGTCGTCACCATTCTCGCGCTGTGCGCCGGCCTGTCGGCAGTGAAGTTCGGGCTCGACGGTGAACTCGGGATCGCGCTGGCGATGGTCGGTGCCGCCGCCGTGCTCGACACGCTCGACGGGCGGCTCGCGCGCATGCTCGACGCCACCAGCAAGATGGGCGCCGAACTCGATTCGCTCTCGGACGCGATCTCGTTCGGCGTCGCGCCCGCGCTGGTCATCTACGTGACCCTGCTCGACGGCAACAGTGCGGGCTGGATCGTCGCGCTGCTGTTCGCGGTGAGCCTGGTCTTGCGCCTTGCCCGCTTCAACACCCTGCTCGACGACGATTCCCGGCCCAATTGGGCGCGTGAGTACTTCGTCGGTGTCCCCGCGCCCGCCGGAGCGCTGATCGCGCTGGTGCCGATCGCCCTGAAGGTGCAGTTCGGCGACGGCTGGTGGGACGGGTTCGCCTTCGTCGCCGCCTGGACGGTCTTCGCCGCGCTGCTGTGCGTGAGCACCATCCCCACCCTGGCGATGAAGTCGGTGTCGGTCGCTCCGCAGGCCGCGGCCGGGCTGCTGGTGCTCACCGCGCTGGCTGCCGCGCTGCTGGTCACGTACCCGATCGTGCTGCTGCTGATCTTGGTCGCGCTCTATCTCGCGCACATTCCGTTCGCCTGGCGGTCGGCCCGCTGGGTGGCCGCCCGTCCGGAGACCTGGCAGCACAAGCCGGCTGAGCGGCGGGCACAACGGCGGGCGCAGCGACGGATGCCCGCGATCCGCCGACCGGCGATCCGTGGATCGGCGCGCCTGCGCCTGCGTCGCCCGCGCAACGACGACTGACCAGGCATACGACCCTCGCGACTGGACGTTTCGACATGGAGCCATCAACACCACCTCTTCCGCCCGAGGACTCCGCGGCGCCGGCCGCCGATATCACCGAGTTCATGGAGCATCGGCCGCGGCTGTTCTCGCTGGCATATCGCATGTTCGGTGCGGCGAGTGAGGCCGAGGACGTCGTGCAGGAGGTCTATCTGCGGTGGGCGCTGGCCGACCGCGCCGAGATCGCCAATATCGAAGCGTGGTTGACGACCGTCACCGTGAATCTGTGTCGCACCCAGCTCGTTTCGGCTCGGGCCCGGCGCGAGACCTATGTCGGGCAGTGGCTGCCGGAGCCGGTACCGACCGGCGGCGGCGCGCTCGGCCCGCTGAGGACCGTCGAGGAACGCGAATCGGTATCGCTGGCGGTGCTCACCGCGATGGAACGGCTCAGCCCGATCGAACGCGCCGTGTTCGTGCTGCGCGAGGCGTTCGGCTACTCCCATGCCGAGATCGCGGAGATGCTCGATCTCACCGTGGCCAACACCCAGCAGATATTCCATCGGGCCGGTCAGCGGGTGCGCACCGGTAAGCAGCGCTTCGTGGTGTCGGCCGAGCACGCGCGCACGATGATCGAGAAGTTCTTGCAAGCGGCCTCTACCGGCGATGTGGACGGTCTGCGCGAACTGCTCGCCGACGACGTCGTGTCGGTCGCCGATGGCGGCGGCCGGGTGGTCGCGGCCAAGATCCCGGTGGTCGGTGGCGATGTGGTCGCGCGCTACCTGTCCAACCTGCGGCGTTTCCTCAGCCCCACGTCGCGGTTCGAATTCACCGAGATCAACGGCGACGTGGGCCTGATCCTGATCCAGGACGAGATTCCGGCCGGTGTACTCGTATTCGACTTCGACGAAGCGGGCTCGATCGCAGCGGTCCGCACGGTCGTGAACCCGATTAAACTGGGCGCCGTAACCGTGTGATCCAGATCACTTCAAGAACCTGTCAGGAACTCGGGGGCTGATCGGTCTGGTGTGTGTAGGCATTTCGAGAGAAGGAGCCACACCATGACCGGTCAGCATCGGATCGTCGTCCTCGGCGCCGGGTACGCGGGACTCACCGCGGCCCGCGCCCTCGCGAAGAAGACTCGCGACACCCAGATCACCGTCGTGGACGGCCGCGCCGAATTCGTGCAGCGGGTGCGTCTGCACCAGGCCGCCGCCGGTCAGCCGGTCAAGCGGCTCGACCTGCGGAAGTCGCTGGGACGCAAGGGTATCGAATTCCTTCAGGCGCGGGTCACCGACCTGGACCCGGATCGCAAGATCGTCGCCCTGGACGGCGAGTGGACGTTGCACTACGACACCCTCGTCTACGCGCTCGGCAGCCAGGCCGACCGCGACGCCGTGCCCGGGGCGGCCGAGCACGCGAAGTTCGTCGCCACCGCCGAGGACCTGACGGAACTGTCGGGTCAGATCGTCATCGTCGGCTCGGGCCCGACCGGCATCGAACTGGCCACTGAACTCGCTGAGTCGCAGCCGGATTCGCGGATCAGCCTGCTCGGTACCGAGGATCCGGGTGCGTGGCTCTCGCCGCGCGCGCACGAGGCGATCCGTGCCGCGCTCACCCGTCTCGGCGTCGAAATCCGTTCCGGCGTCAAGGTGGTCGAGGTGCTGCCCGATGCCGTCCGGCTCGCCGACGGCACCCTGGTGCCCGCCGCCACCACCGTGTGGACCACCGGGTTCACCGTTCCCGATCTCGCTCGGCGCGCGGGTCTCGAGGTCGCGGCCGACGGTCGCATCCGCACCGACAACACGCTGCGCTCGGTGTCGCACCCCGACATCTACGCCGTCGGCGACGCCGCGCTGATGACGGGGGTGGACGGGCGCCCACTGCGGATGGCCTGCGCGACAGCGATTCCCGCCGGGCAGTACGTGGTCGGGGCGATCACAGCGCGGGCGCGGGGTCGCGAACCGGAGCCGATGGAGGGCCGCTACGTGGCGCAGTGCATCAGCCTCGGCCGCCGTGACGCGGTGCTGCAACTGGTCAAGGCCGACGACACCCCCACGAACACGGTGTTCACCGGTCGCATCGGTGTGGTGATGAAGGAACTGATCGTGCGCGGAACCGCCTTCACCGTGGGGTTGCGGTAAGTCCGATCGCATGGCGCTCGGCCCGCCCTCGCAGGAGGCGGGCCGACGTCCATGCCCATGGCGCGAGAGCGATCAGGCCGAGCAGGGCCAGCCATGGCAGCCGCCACCACCAGCGCAGGTCGTATTCGGCCATCGCCGGTGCGGCCGTGAGCGGTCGCGCTGTCGACGACCACACCACGAACGCGTCCCCGATCGGCAGCAGCCCGAACGCATAGCGTTTGGACCAGGGCAGATCGACCGGCAACCCGATCAGCTCGCCTTCCGATCCGATCGCGGCGGCCAGCGCGCCGTCACCGTTCATCCTGGCCGCTCCGACGGCGACGACGGTGGCGGACAGGCTGATCCCGGCTACCAGCGGTCCCGAGTCGACATCACCGCTGCCGTCGACGCCCTTCGGGTATTCGCGAACGGCGGGACCGAAACCGCCGGGGTGCGCGACGAATCGGTCGCGATAGCGCGCGTACTGGCTTCGCGCGAAAGTCGGGTCGATCTCCGGCAGGAACCGATGCATCACCGTCTGTGAGGTTGCTCGGGCGCCGGTCAGCATCGATCCGTCGGTCGGTGAAACCTGATGCGGCAGTAGCCCGGTGGCGGGGTCGAGGCGGGTCTCGGCCTGCTCGAGCCAGCGATCGATCACCCCGGTGTACTGCGCCCCGAACAGCGTGTCGTGCAGGCGAAGTGAAGCCACCGCGACGGTCGAATCGACCGGCCACGCCTGACCTCGATAAGCCTGGAGAAACGGTGTGCCGGCCGCGGAGAACGCCTGTGCGATCTCGGCGCTGTGTGTGGAGAACTGCTGCACCGCAGCAGTATCGGAGTGATCGAGCGACAGGATCGCGCCTCGCAACCAGTTGGTCCACCCGGCCCAGAACACTCCGTACGCGGGCTGCAACCCGGGACTGAAAACCGCACGGCCCTCGTCGGATTCCGTTCTGGCCAGCGCCCATCGTGCTTCGCGTAGCGCGTCCTCGCGCAGTCCCGGATCGGTGTGCGCGGCCTGTACCCAGGCGAGACCGTAGAGCACGTTCGAGAAGACGTATCCCTCCGGAAACAGTTGCTGCGCAGCGGTATCCGAGCCGCCGTCGAGCGCATCACGTACGAAGGCCAACTGGCGTGCGGTCGATCCGGGTTGCTCGTCCAGCCCCGGCTGTGGCCACAGCAGTCGCCCGGCCCCGATCAGGCACGCCGCCGTCACGATGATCCCCACCACGCGCGGCGCCCAGCGCCGAATTCTCCCCATGGCGACACTCTGCCAGGAATTTGCCGTCAACCAATCGTTGACGACCCAGCATCGTCAACCTATGGTTGACGCATGAGCACTCCGAACTTTCGCCTCGACGACCTCATCGACGGCATCAAGAAGGCCCGCCCCGACAACGTCCTCGACCAACTCTCCGACGCGGTGGTCGCCGCCAATCACCTCGGCGAGACCGCCGACCACCTGATCGGCCACTTCGTCGACCAGGCCCGCCGTTCCGGCGCCTCCTGGACCGACATCGGCGCCAGCATGGGCGTCAGCAAGCAGGCTGTGCAGAAACGATTCGTGCCCAAGGGGCCGAGCGACACAGCCGCCATGGACCCGCAGGCAGGCTTCGCCAAGTTCACCGACCGGGCCCGGCAGGTGGTCGTCGGCTCGCAGGAGGCGGCCCGCGCCTCGGGGAGCGGCCAGATCGCGCTCGGGCATCTGATCCTCGGCCTGATCGGCCAGTCGGAAGGTCTGGCCGCCAAGGAGATCGTCGCCAGGGGTGTCTCGCTGGACGCCGTGCGCGATGCCGCGACCGCCTCGCTGCCCGCCGCCGACGGTGACGTGCCCGCGCTCATCCCGTTCGACGGCGACACGAAGAAGGTCCTCGAGCTCACCTTTCGCGAGGCGCTGCGGCTCGGTCACAACTACATCGGCACCGAGCACATCCTGCTGGCCCTGCTGGAACAGGAGAACGGTGCGGGCGTACTCAGCGGTCTGGGCCTTGACAAGGCCGTCGTAGAGGCCGAGCTCGTCGAGCTGCTGAATCAGTTCCTGGCTTCGGTGCAGGACGAGACCTGAGAACGCGGGGCGCGCCCGGTGTGTCCACCGCGCTGGGCGCGACCTTGCACTCTCACCACCTGAGTGCTAAAAATGGCTTGGCACTCGTGACTGTTGAGTGCCAGGTCGGGACGGTGAGATCGGGTTCCATCGACACCCTCGGTCGTCCGTCGCGGGCACCTCCTGGCCAGCGTACTTTGGGGCGATCCAACCTGTGGTCGTCTCGTGTGTCAGCCATAGACATGTGGAGGATCTCAACGCAATGGCCAAGACAATTGCGTACGACGAAGAGGCCCGTCGCGGTCTCGAGCGGGGTCTGAACGCCCTCGCCGACGCTGTCAAGGTGACGCTGGGCCCGAAGGGTCGCAACGTCGTACTCGAGAAGAAGTGGGGCGCCCCCACGATCACCAACGATGGTGTGTCCATCGCCAAGGAGATCGACCTCGAGGACCCGTACGAGAAGATCGGCGCCGAGCTGGTCAAGGAAGTCGCCAAGAAGACGGACGACGTCGCGGGCGACGGTACGACCACCGCCACCGTGCTCGCCCAGGCGCTCGTGCGTGAAGGTCTGCGCAACGTCGCGGCCGGCGCGAACCCGCTCGGCCTGAAGCGTGGCATCGAGAAGGCCGTCGAGGCCGTCACCGCCAAGCTGCTCGACACCGCCAAGGAGATCGACACCAAGGAGCAGATCGCTGCTACCGCTGGTATCTCCGCGGGCGACCCGGCCATCGGCCAGCTCATCGCCGAGGCGATGGACAAGGTCGGCAAGGAAGGTGTCATCACCGTCGAGGAGAGCAACACCTTCGGGCTCCAGCTGGAGCTCACCGAGGGCATGCGCTTCGACAAGGGCTACATCTCCGGTTACTTCGTGACCGACCCCGAGCGTCAGGAAGCGGTCCTCGAGGATCCGTACATCCTGCTCGTCTCGTCCAAGATCTCGACGGTCAAGGACCTGCTGCCGCTGCTGGAGAAGGTCATCCAGGCCGGCAAGCCGCTGCTGATCATCGCCGAGGACGTCGAGGGCGAAGCCCTGTCGACCTTGGTCGTGAACAAGATCCGTGGCACCTTCAAGTCTGTCGCCGTCAAGGCGCCGGGCTTCGGTGACCGTCGCAAGGCCCAGCTGGCCGATATCGCCATCCTCACCGGTGGCGAGGTCATCAGCGAAGAGGTCGGCCTCTCCCTGGAGACCGCCGGCATCGAGCTGCTCGGCACCGCGCGCAAGGTCGTCATCACCAAGGACGAGACCACCATCGTCGAGGGTGCCGGCGACGCGGAGGCCATCAAGGGCCGCGTGGCGCAGATCCGCGCCGAGATCGAGTCCTCGGATTCGGACTACGACCGTGAGAAGCTGCAGGAACGTCTGGCCAAGCTGGCCGGCGGCGTCGCGGTGATCAAGGCCGGTGCCGCCACCGAGGTCGAGCTCAAGGAGCGCAAGCACCGCATCGAAGATGCCGTGCGCAACGCCAAGGCCGCCGTCGAAGAGGGCATCGTTGCCGGTGGTGGCGTCGCGCTGCTGCAGGCCGCCCCCGCGCTCGACGGCTTCAGCGGCCTGACCGCTGACGAGGCGACCGGTGTCAACATCGTGCGCGTCGCGCTGTCGGCTCCGCTCAAGCAGATCGCCTTCAACGCGGGCCTCGAGCCCGGCGTCGTGGCCGAGAAGGTCTCCAACCTCCCCGAGGGCGAAGGCCTGAACGCCGACACCGGTGTCTACGAGAACCTGCTGGCCGCCGGCGTTGCCGACCCGGTCAAGGTCACCCGCTCGGCCCTGCAGAACGCGGCCTCCATCGCCGCGCTCTTCCTCACCACCGAGGCAGTAGTCGCCGACAAGCCGGAGAAGTCCGCCCCCGCAGGTGGCGACCCCACCGGCGGCATGGGCGGCATGGACTTCTGATCTCCTGATCAGCTGGTTCCAACGCAAGTCACGAAGGCCGGTCCACCACGGTGGGCCGGCCTTCGGCGTGTTCCGGGGCGGCTGCTCCGATTCGCAAGCGAGCTTGACCAGCGCACCAAGGCGGCCCACACTGGGTGTATGACATTTGTACGACAGGCTGGCGATGGAAACGTCGCGGCAACTCGTAAACGGAAGGTCGCCAGGAAGAAGACCAGCCGTGACGCGGCACCCTCTGCCGGTCGCCTGGCGCAGGTCAGGCTTCGAGGTGATGAAGTGCAGGCCTTGGAGGAGGTCATGCGGACTCTGCATCTCGAGTCGACATCTGATGCGCTGCGGGAAGGGCTGCGGCTCTTGGTACGGGAAGCCACGGAGGTCAGTGCAGCCGAGGAGATCCGCACGTTCTATGGGGACGGACAGGCTCCGCTGCCGGACGGCGTCATCGAGCCGAATGAATCCGAGCTCGCCGCTGCCGACGAGATGCAGTGGTGATCGCCGGTAGTGCGCTAAGGGGTGAGGTCTGGTCGTGTGCATTGGCATCGCCGATCGGCCCCCATCCGGTGGTCGTACTGACCATCAACCGGATCGCGGCACCACTGTCTGCGGTGACCGTCGCCGTCATCACTGGCACATCCGGTCCTGACGCGACCCATGTTCCGGTGGGCCCGGACTCTGGATTGACCAAATATAAAGAGTCGTACGTCAATTGCGCAGACCTGCACACCGTCGCGAAGCCGAGGCTGCGGCGCAAACTCGGCGTGCTCGCGCCGGGGGAGCTGCGGAGAGTAGAGGTTTCGATCCGCCTGATTCTCGGGCTGCAACCCTGAGTGCTCTACTTTCCATTACAGGCGTGCGTCAAGTAAGGCTCTTGCGCCGAGTTCTCATCGAGTAGACAGCGGATTCAGGATCTACTCCGCGGCTACTTCCCCAGCCTCCGGAAGTAGCGCACGCTCACTATGTCAACTTCGAACAGGTCGCTTCGCCACTCGCCCGGCCAAACCGCGAATGACCGGCTTTGGCTCGACGCCACGCATCGGGATCTACGCCCTGGGCCACTGTCCCGTCATTGTGGACTTCGATGTAGCAGACTGTCTGGCTTCGGTACGGGAAGCTATCGCCTGATGCGGCAGCGCTACGAGGCATGTGGGAATGGTAGGTGACGGACAGGCCAGCGCATATGGGCTTCAGACGACCGGAGTCAATCGCAGGCGTTCGGCCAGTTCGTTGAAGATGTAGAAGTTGGGGATGGTGCTGACGGGGGCGAGGGACATCCAGACGCCGGAGAGTTTGATGCGGATGTGGCCGCTGCGGGCGTCGATGAGCTGGATGTCTTCCCAGGACAGGGCGTCGCCGCGGAAGGTGAGGGCGTCGAGGGAGAGGGAGAGGTCGCCGAAGGGGACGGTTTCGCCGTTGTCGATGGCGGCCACCGCGGCGGGGAGCTGGGTTGCGGTGACCGCGGATTGGATGGCGCGGGCCCATTCGCGGGCGCGGGCGAAACCCTCTTCGTCGATGGTCGCTTCGACACCGCCGGGGCCCGACAGTTCCAGCAGGTAGGTGACGGGGGTGGTGTCGTGGAAGGGAATCGCGTGCTGACGCACTTCGGTGCTGTCCCACCGGAATCCGGCCACGCGCTGACCCGAGCGGTAGACGGTGACGCCCTGGTCGAACAGGTCGATGCGGGCGGCGCGGTTCTGCCGGTTGACCACCCCGCGGTGCAGTGCGAGCAGGACGGGCGCGCCGGCGATCACGAGCAGTGCCACGCCGCCCTGCCATCCGCCGACGGCCGCGACGATGATGCCGATGGTGGCGATACAGCCCGCGACGATGCCGCAGCCGCGCACGAAGGTGTCGTCGGCGGGGGTGGCGAGAAAGGTGTCACGGTGCGCGCCGAGATGCTGATACTCCGCCATCAGGTGTATCAGTTGGGTCAACGGCACCGCGTGCCGAGCATCGGCTACGTCCTCCGGCCTGTTCGGAGTGATCACTCGTCCCTCCAAGAGGCGTTTTCATCCGCGGCGAAGCGTATGCGAACCGGCGGAATATTGCCACCGGTACGGAGATGAAATTCTGGCCGCGACCGGGCGGAATGGCTCAGCCGATGGCGAAAGCGACGAAGAATCCTGCCGCGGTTGCCATTCCGACCCACCAGCCGCCTTCGCGATAGGCCTCGGGGACGAGCGAGTCGGCCAGCACCGCGATCGTGGCGCCGCCCGCGAACGCTTGGACCGCGCTGATCGCGGTCGTCGAAACCGAGTCGGCGTAAGCGTTTCCCAGCACGGTCACCGCGACGAGCACCGAGGCCGTCACCGCCCAGAGCGCGAAGGTCCGGCCCGCCTCGAACCCGTGCTGCTCGCGCATGAGGACCGCCCCGCTGACCGCTTCGGGCACATTGCCCGCCGCGATCGCGACCACCAACACCAATCCTCCTCCGCCACTGAGGGATACACCCAGTGCGAGGTTCTCCGGCACGCCGTCGAGCACCGTCCCGAGCAGCAACGCCCAGCCGATCGCGGCGGGCCCGAGTTTGTTCTCGATGAGATGGTTGGCGACCACGTACACCCCCGCACCGGCGAACAGCGCGGTGCCGGCGAGCAGCGCACCGTCGCGGTGGAAGGCGGGCGCGAAGAGCTCCTCCGATATCGCCGCGATCATCGTGCCCGCACCGAACGCCATCATCGCGGCGAGCACGGCTTTCGGCAGTGACCACCGCAGCCCCACCGCCACCCCGATCAGCAGCGGGACCGCAGTACCGAGGCCGTACAGCAGGGCGGTAGACATGCCCAGAGCCTATTCGGCCGTGCGGCGACTAGGGTGGTTGACGTGTTGGTTGTGGACGAAGGCGAACCCACGGCACCGGTGATCGTGTTCCTGCACGGCATCCCCGGCTCGGTCGACTGGTTCGCCGCGGTCGCCGAGCGGATGGTCGCGACCTTCCGGGTGATCCGCGTGGACATGCACGATGTGGGCGCCGACGGTGACTTCAGCGCCGCGGCCCGCACGGCTCCGCTCATCGCACTCATGAACGACCTCGACCTCACCGACGTGACGGTGGTGGGTCACTCGTTCGGCGCCGAGATCGCGCTGGAACTCGCCGCCGCGTCGCACCGGGTGGCTCGTGTGGTGGTCGTCGGCCAGGCCCCGGACTACCGGGCCGCGAGCATCCCGACCGCCGCGAGATGGGTAGTCCGTCCGTGGTCGGTGCGCTTGGCGCAACGGTGGACACCCGGACCGGTGATCCGCCTGGCGAACCGTTCGGTCTTCGCGCCCCGATTCCGCTACGACTCGGCGCCCGGTCTGGCCGAAGCGCTGGTCCGCGACTTCCGCACCGCTCTTCCCGGCGGCCTCGCCTACGCGGTGGGCGGCCGTGCCGCCGACTTCGCGGCCGCCCCGCTCGACATTCGCGCGCAAGCCCTCGACCAGCCCGTCCTCGCCGTCCACGGTCGTCACGACAACCTCTACGACAGCACCGAGACCCTCGCCCGCTTCGCCGCGGCGGGCGCCGACACCCACCTCGTCGAGCACGCGGGCCATTCGCCCCAGGTCGAGCAACCGGACGAGTTCGTCTCCGTGCTGGGCGAATTCATCAGATCCCACTGACGGCGGAGACGACGAACGTCCCCGGTGTGCCCTGCGCCCCCAGCGGTCCGCCCTTGTCGAACTGTGAGGAGACGATCAGCGCCTTCTCGCCCGAATGCACCATCGTGGTAGGAACATTCAGCGCGGGATCGTGGAATTCGCCGGTGCGGGTAGCGGTGGCGCCGTTGTCGGCGAGGGTCCAGCGGCTGATGGTGTTGTCGAGGTTGTGAACTATCCACAGGGCGTCCCCGCGCAGGTCCAAGCCGTCGCCGTGGCGCGCGTCGCCACCGGTCAGCGCTACCTTGCGGATGGATTCCGGGCCGCCGGTGAGGTCGATGCGGTACAGCTCGGCCGCTGACATGGCGACGACGATCAGATACGTCCCGGCCGGGTCGGCGACAATTCCGTTGAGCTCGAACACCTTCGGCTCTCGCGGTCCGAGTGTGGCGGTCAGGTCGTAGGCCACGGTCAATTCGTCACGGCCGGAGCCGACGACCGCTCGGTAGACGACATTGCGCACGCTGTCGGTCAGGTAGGCGGACCCATCCGCCCCGAAATCCAGATCGTTGACGAAACGTGGTGCGTCACCGGGTACGCCGAACTTCGCGAGCAGGGCGCGTGACCCGGTGTCGTACACACTCACGCCCACACCGGAATCGATCACCCACAGCCGACCGCTCCGATCGACCTTCACGCCGTTCGCCGTCTTCCTGCCGTCGGCACCCGCGGGCAGGAACACCTCCGCGCGCGCGGCGTCGGCCGTCGCCCGGTAGACGGTTCCGTCCGCGAACGACCCGACATAGGTGTCACCGTTGCGCGCGTCCAAGCCGATGCCCTCGGGATATACGGCGTTGCCCGGCAGTTCGTAGGCCGTGCTCAGCGTGGGTGTGGCAGGGGAGGTCCCGCACGCGGTCAGGGCCAGGCACGCGGTGGCGACGGCGATGGTTCGCAACATGATGAAGCCTCTCGGTGATGTAATGCTGAACATCAAGCAATAGGCAGTAATGTAAATTAGAGTCTTTATGATCGTCAACAGAGTTATGAAGTGATGGGCGGATATCATGCACCCATGACGTCCATGCCCGCCGCCGAGAGGCTCGGCTCGTATATCAAGCGCGCCGAGCAAGCCCTGATCGCGACCAAGACTGCCGCGCTGAAACCGGCCGGGCTGACCGTCGCGCAGTACAGCGCGCTGTTGCACCTCGCGGAGAACCCCGGCATCTCGGCCGCCGCCCTGGCCCGGCTGGCCGGCGTTACCCCGCCGACGATGAACACCGTCCTGACCAACCTCCAGGAGCGCGGCCTGGTGGACCGGACCCCGCACGAGTGGCACAAGAACGTGCTGGAGACCCGCCTGACCGAGGCGGGACGGTCGGTGATGGCCGATGCCGACACCCGCGCGATCGCGGTGGAGCGCACATTGGCCGATCGATTCACCGCGGCGGAACTGGCGGCGGTGCAGGAACTGCTCACGCGCAGCGCGCAGGCACTCGACGAGATCCGCGACAACCTGCCGTGACGAAAAAGAGCCCGCCGGAAAGTTCCGGCGGGCTCAGGCGTAGATCGGGTCAGCGCTCGGCGGCGACCTTCACCTTGCTCAGCGTCTCGTGCATTCCCGAGACCAGGTCGGCCTCGAACTTCTCCTCGCCGCCCATGGCGACCTTGATCGTTCCCCGCAGCCAGCCCGGCAGGCCCTTGGCATCGACGGTGCGCGTCTCGACGACGCGGGTGCCGGTGGCGGTCGGCTCGAGCTCGTAGGCCCAGACCGTGCGGTTCTCGTTCATCCGGAACGCCAGTGCCTTGTTCGGCTCGAAGCGCACGATCCGCGAGGTGGTCGGGTAGACCTTCCAGCCCACCTTGTTGACGTTGACGGTGAAGGCGCCGTCGCGAACGCCACCGAGCGCGACCATCTTCAGGGTTGTCGGACTGAGCTCGGACATGCGGCGCAGATCGGCGAGTACCGACCAGACCTTCTCCGGCGGTGCGACGATGTCGATGCTGGCTTCGAGAGTGTTCGGCAACGGTGCCTCCGGGTATGCGTGACGGGCTGTCACGCTCAGCATAGGCACCCCCGGGGGGACCGGCCTCCGCCTGTAGGCGGATTTCGGCAGGCCGGCCGCAACCCGGGCGCGGCGGCTGAGGTAGCGCAGAACCAGCCGCGGGGTGCGCAACACGGAGGCGAACCCCGCACGGCCGGACCCGAGCTCGAATTCCGCTCCGCGATCACCGCAGGGGTGGACCAGGCCGTCGGACTCCCGGCGATCACCGGGCTCCCTCGGTTCCACGGCGGGCCGGTGACCGGAGGGCCGACGCGGTAGGCGAGCCCGAAAGCAGGGATTGTCCGGGTCGCCGCGCCGCGGCCGGTGTCCTGTGCCTCGGTCGGGTCGCCGAGTATCGGCAGCGTCACGGAGAGCGGTCCGGCGACGAGAATCCCTACGGCACAGATTGTCGCGGCTGTTCTGCCTGTCGGCGCTCACCCCCGGCCCGTCGTCTCAGTAGTCGCCGACGGGCCCGAGCCCGCCGCTCAGCGGAGTGGTCATGGGAACAGGAGTACCGTGCCCAGCGCTCGCCGGCAATGGTTTGTCGCATCGTGCGCTGATCCCAGTACGCCGTATTCGACTGTCCGGCAGTCACATCGGTCGCTCTCGGATCCGTCGGGCCGGGCTCACCGCGACGGTTCGGCGGATGCGGGTACCGCGCTTCGGTACACTCACGTTTCACATCGCGGTTGCCCCAGCGCGTCGATGACGTGTCGGCGATGCCGATATTCACGATCTCGTGCTGTCGACGGCTTCGTTCTCGTGAGTGAATCGGCTCATGTCGGGCCCGCGTGCGCCCCGAGTTCCTTGGTCTTGTGTCCCACGACAAAAAATTCTAGAAAATTCCTTTAAAACACTCCCGCTTCACATTGTCACTGGGTATCGTCCGAGACGGCAAATGGCCAGTGACAACGAAGTCACAAAACATCGACTTGGAGTGACACATGCTTTACAACATCACTGATGACAGCAGCGACGGCAACATCCTGACCCTGCTGCTCGGCCTGCTCACCAGCTCGCTGAGCACCGGTTCGGTGCAGGGCTCGGGCAACTGAGCCGTCTGTAGCCATCTTTCGGCTAACGCGCGGTTGGCCGATTGGGCAGCCGAAGGGCCTGATCCATGACGAGGGGATCAGGCCCTTCGGTATTGTCAGCGACAATGTCACAGGATGCGAATACGGGACGAATGTATGCCGGGCAACCCGTAGAGGACCGGCAACGCCAGCGGCGTGCGCGTTTTCTGGAGTCAGGCCTGACGGTCTTCGCGCGCGACGGGTATGCCAACAGTTCGGTCGGTGCGATCTGTAAGGACGCGGGACTATCGTCTCGACAGTTCTACGAGGAGTTCACCGGTCGCGAATCTCTGCTGCTGGAGCTGTACGAGCAGATCGACCGGCATTCGCGCGAGGCGGTGGCTACCGCGCTCGAGGACAAATCCGAGGCGACCGTCCTCGAGCAGATCGATGCGGCCGTGCGGGCCTACGTCGAGTCGATCGGCAGCGATCCCCGCAAGGCGCGGGTCGCGTTGGTCGAGGTGGTCGGAGCAGGCCCCAAAGTCGAGAAGTTCCGTCTGGAACTGCGCCGCGTGTGGGGTTCGCTGCTGGCCAGCGCCGCCGAGGACGCGGCCATGCACGGCGAAATCCCGCCCGGCGACTACGAACTCCGAGTGCTCGCCGTCATCGGCGCGGTGAACTACGTGGTCGACGGCTGGAGCGGCAGCGACCCACGCCCGCCGCTCGACGAGGTGATCAAGGTGCTGAGCCGGGTGATCCTGGGCGCGGTCGGGGCTTGATGGCGCGGGTCGAGATCGTCCCGATCCAGGTACCCGACGGCAGCACCTTGCCGGTGCGTCTCATTCCGGCCACCGGCGCGCACCGGCATCCGGTCACCCCGGACGCTCCACGCGCGGTCGTGGTCATCGTCCCCGGTCTGGCTGTGCCGGGTGAGTTCTACGAGTACTTCGGACACCGGCTGGCCGCGTGTGGATTCGATGTCGCCATCGGTGAATTGCGCGGTCAGGGCGAGAGCACCCACCGTCCCGATGGCGAGAGCACCTACGGCTACCACGAATTGGTCTCGGTGGACTTCCCGGCGATGCTGGCCGCGGTGCGCAACCGGTTCCCCGCCAGCACGCCGTACCTGCTCGGCCACAGCATGGGCGGGCAACTCGCGGCGATGTACGCGGCGCGGGTGCGCGGCAGGCTCGGTGGCCTGATCCTGATCGCGTCCGGCACACCGTATTTCCGTGGGTATCGCGGGGTGTTCGGTCCGGGCGTGCTGGTGGGCACCGCGGCGGTGGCGGTGGCATCGAACCTGGCCGGGTTCTGGCCGGGGGACCTGCTCGGCAAGCGCGCCTACGGCAGGCAGTCCAAAGTTCTCATGTCGGACTGGGCCAGGCTGGCGCGTACCGGGCGCTTCGTGCCCGTCGGCGCCGATATCGACTACGACGAGCGGATGTCGCGGCTGAAGTTCCCGGTGCTGTCGATCACCGTCGCCGGTGACGACATGGCCCCGCAGACCTCCGCGGATCACCTGCTGGGCAAGCTGCCCGGCACGCAGATCACCCGGTGGTTCCAGCCGGAGGCCCTCGGGCACAACGGCTGGATCACCAATCCGGACTCCACCGTCGACGCGGTGGAGAAGTGGTTGCGCGACCGCTGACCTCAGGCCGAGCGGCGCCCCTCGATCAGCATCTGGATGAAGAACTCGTAGACCAGCGCGGACAGGTACGCCGACTGCTTGTTGTCGGCGGCGCCGCCGTGACCACCCTCGATGTTCTCGTAGTACCAGACGGTGCGATTCTGGGACTCCAGGAGCGCGGCCATCTTTCGCGCGTGCCCGGGATGGACCCGGTCGTCGCGGGTGGAGGTGGCGAGCAGGATCGGTGGGTACTGCTTGCCGGTGTCGGTGTTCTGATACGGCGAGTACTCG
The DNA here is from genome assembly GCF_042674185.1 of Nocardia sp. NPDC056952. Taxonomy (NCBI): domain Bacteria; kingdom Bacillati; phylum Actinomycetota; class Actinomycetes; order Mycobacteriales; family Nocardiaceae; genus Nocardia; species Nocardia sp. NPDC056952. The sequence goes on from NZ_JBHURA010000006.1 coordinate 171,190, forward strand.
CTGATGTAGGCCCACTCCTCCGGCTTGTCGGGGTCGCCGTATTCGGCCACCCACGACGCGCCTGCCAGCAGCAGGTGATAGCGCTTCATGTCCAGCAGCGGCACCTGGCAGACGATGGCGCCGAACAGTTCCGGGTAGCGGGTGAGCATCACGCCCATCAGCAGGCCGCCGTTGCTGCCGCCGATCGCGCCGAGCCGATCGGGGGTGGTGACCCCGCGGGTGACCAGGTCGCGGGCCACCGCGGCGAAGTCCTCGTAGGCGCGGTGGCGGTGCTCCTTCAGTGCGGCCGTATGCCATTCGGGGCCGTACTCGCCACCGCCACGGATGTTGGTCATCACGTAGGTGCCGCCGCGTTCGAGCCAGTTCATGCCCGCCGAGCCGAGATAGGCCGGAGTCTTGGAGATTTCGAAGCCGCCGTACCCGTTCATGATCGTCGGACCCGGTGTGCCGCGCCGGTCGCGATGGCGGATCACGAAGTAGGGCACCGCGGTTCCGTCGTCGGAGGTCGCGAAGAACTGTTCGGTCTCGATGCCGGTGGCGTCGAAGTAGCCAGGGGCCTGCTTCAGCGTCACGGCGGTATCGCCGATCGCGCTGCTGAGCAACGTGGTCGGCGTGGTGAAACCGGTTGTGGTGAGCATGAACTCGTCACCGCCCTCGAGCGGGTCGAGGTTGGCCACCGAGGTGGACGACATGGCGGGGGAGTCGGCGAGCTCGCTGCTCGCCCAGCCGTCCGGGCCGGGGGTGAGCACGCGGAATCCGGTCTGCACATCGTGCAGGGTGGTGAGGATCAGGTGGTTCTCGGTCCAGCCCCACGATTCCAGTGAGGTGTGCGGATCCGGGGCGAAGAGGACCTCGAATTCCCTTTCCCCCGAGAGGAATTCGTTCAGATCGGTGACCAGCAGGCTGCCGGGAGCGAAGGTGGTGTCGCCCGGTGTCCACTCGGTCTTCAAGCGCACCAGCAGCCAGTCGCGGTACCAGTCCACGTCCGCGTCGGTGGGGGTCTCGATCAGCCGCCACTCCCCGCCGTCGAGCAGTGACACCTCGCTGTTGAAGAAGTCCGTCGACCGGTGCAGGTAGTGCCGCTCGTAGCCGGGGTGACGGTCGTATCCGGCGCCGATCGAGACATCGCTCGACTTGCCCTCGAACACCGTTTCGGCAGCGGACAATTCGGTGCCACGCCGCCAGCGCTTGGCGATGCGCGGGTATCCGGAATCGGTGAGGGATCCCGGCCCGAAATCGGTGCCGATGTAGACCGTGTCGGCATCGATCCAGCCGATCCGCGACTTCGCCTCCGCCACGAAGAACCCGCCGTCCTCGGGCGCGATGAATTGCCTGGTGGTCAGGTCGAATTCGCGCTCGACGGTCGCGTCGGCACCGCCACGGGACAGGTGGATGATGGCGCGCTCCTGTGACGGCCGCAGCACCGCGGCGCCCGCCCATACCCAGTTCTCCCCGTCGGCCTCGGCCAGCGCGTCGACGTCGATCAGCACATCCCACTCGGGGGCGTCGGTGGCGTAGGACTCGAATGTGGTCCGCCGCCACAACCCGCGCTGGTGCTCGGCATCACGCCAGAAGTTGTACAGCCACGGCCCCCGTCTGCCGGGATAGGCGATCTTGGTGTCGTCGTCGAGCATCGCCAGGACGCGACGCTCCATCTCGGCGAATCGGTCGGTTGCCGCGAACCGCCGCCCCACCACGTCGTTGCGGGCGCGCGCCCAGTCCAACGCGCCCTCGTCGGTCACGTCCTCGAGCCAGAGATGGGGATCGGTCACGTTCTCTTCAACGCCGCTCATCCCCACATTGTTGCCGATGTGAGGATTCGCATGTCGGGCGCGCTGCGACCCGCGCCGATGTCAGGCGCGTGCGGTCACCAGTAGTGGGCGACATCGATGACGACGCGGGCGGGGTTGTCCAGGGTGCTCACGCGGAAGGGGAGGCGGGCGCGAACGCCGAGGCCGAAGGTGGTCCGGCCTTCGAAGGAGCCGGCGAACGCGACCTGGCGGAAGGTCGGATAGCCGCTCGTCGAGAGGAGGTCGGTGCGGTTCGACGGGTTGTAGGTGCTGTTGCCCGCGTTGTCGTAGGCGGGGGCGAGGACCGCGATCTGGAGGAACCCGCCGCCCCGGAGGGGGACGGTCGCGCCGGAGCCGTCCTGGGTGACGGTGCCGACGTACCCGACGAGGTAACCGGCGACGGGCCCGGACAGGTCGATGACGAGTCGGTCGAAGCACTCGTGGCGGCCCGCGCGAACATCGGCGACGGTGGCGGTGGAGTTGTTCGAAGACGTCTTGTCCTGTGAACCCCAGTCGAGGCCGCAGTAGGACGGAGTGGCGGCCGCGGGCAGCGTCGAGAGACCGACGCAGGCGGCGAGTGTGGCGAGGAGGACGAGGAAGCGACGCATGTCGCACCGCCTTTGATCTGGGGCCTTCGGGCTAGCGGAGCAGTACCGATTTATCGAACGGATCAGACATCGCGTTAGCGTCGGTCCGGTGTCGAATGCGCCGCGAAACGTAGGATCGCAGGTCACGAGTCAACCGGAGGTGGATGTGTTCCTGTGGGAGCAGCACTGCTGTCTGCCGTTGCGGCACACGGCGCGGATCGCCGAACTGGCTCGGTATCCGTTGGGGTCGTATCTGTCGGTGAACGTCGGGTATTCGGCGCAGACCAAGGACGATTCGCTGGCTCTGCTGCACCGGTTCCGGGACGACGCGGGGGCGGATCCGCGCTTCCGGCTGGTGGATCGGGTCGGCGATATCGGTGCGCCGGAAGTGATCTCGCTGGCCTTCGATCTGGAGGATTCCGGGCCGCTCGACGGCGATCTCGACAATGTGGAACTGTTCTACGACCTAGGCGTGCGTTCGCTGCTGCCCACCTACAACCATGCGAACGCGGCGGGTTGCGGTTGCCTCGACACCGAGGACACCGGGCTCACCGGGTACGGAAAAGACTTGGTGCGCAAGCTCAACGAGGTCGGGATGTTCGCCGACGGCTCGCACTGCTCGCGCCGCACCGGGCTCGACATCGCCACGCACACCTCGGTCCCGATGATCTACAGCCACTCCAATTTCGCCGCGCTGTGGGAGCATCCGCGCAACATCACCGACGAACAGGCCCGCGCGTGTGCCGCCACGGGCGGGGTGATCGGCGTGAACGGCGTCGGTATCTTCCTCGGCCGCAACGAGCCCGCCGCCCGCGCCGAGCGGGTCACGGCGATCGCCGACCACATCAGGTACGGGGTCGATCTGGTCGGCATCGACCACATCGGGATCGGGTCGGACTATTCGTTCGACGGTCAGGAGTTCAACGACGAGATCCGCGACAATCCCGGTGCGTTCTCCGAGTCCTACACGAAATGGGGCCCACTCCAGTGGACCCCGCCCGAGGACCTGCTCGGTGAATCCGATGTGCCGGGTCTGGCCGAGCTCCTCGCGGACCGTGGGTTCACGCCCGCCGAGCGCGCGGCGATCTTCGGCGGCAACTTCGCCCGCGCCGCGAGCCACGTCTGGCGGGCATGACCTGTGCCGAAGCGGGTTGATCGACGGGGTTCACCCCGCCGGACCGGGTTCGGTGCGCGGCGGGGCGTTCCGGGTGCCGCTCAGGCGAGGCGGACGAGCATCTTGCCGGTGTTGGCGCCGGTGAGGACGCCGAGGAACGCGGCGGGGGCCTGGTCGAGGCCCTCGTAGACGGTTTCGGTGGTGGTCAGGGTGCCGTCGGCGAGCCAGCCCGCGGCCTTGGCGATGTACTCGCCGAAGATCGGGAAGTAGCTGGTCACCAGCATGCCGCGCAGAGTGATCTCCTTCGTCGCCGCGAGGTAGAGGTCAGGGGTCTGCTGGGCGGTGGCGCCGTTGTAGCCGCTGATCGCGCCGACCAGGGCGACCCGGCCGTGCTGGTTGAGCGCCTCGATGGCGACCTTCAGGTGTTCGCCGCCGACGCTGTCGAGGTAGACGTCGACGCCTTCGGGTGCGGCGGCGGTGAGCTGACCGCCGAGATCGCCGGCGCGGTAGTCGATCGCCGCGTCGAAACCGAACTCCTCGAGCAACTTCCGGGTCTTGACGGGACCGCCTGCCGAGCCGATCACCCGCTTCGCGCCGAGCGCCTTGGCGATCCGGCCCGCCACGCTGCCCACCGCTCCCGCTGCGGCGGAGATGAACACCGTGTCGCCCGGCTCGACCCGAGCGACATCGGTGAGTGCGGCGTAGGCGGTCAGGCCCGTGGTGCCGAGCACGCTCAGGAAGTGCTGCGGCGCGGCGAGTTCCGGGTCGATCGGGGTGGCGGTCGCGGCGTCGACGACGGCGTGTTCGCGCCAGCCCGCGAAGTGCGAGACCGTCGCGCCGACCGCGATATCGGCCGAGCGGGAGGCGATCACCTCGCCGACGGCGGAACCGTCGAGGGCCGCGCCGAGTTCGAACGGCGGGATGTAGGAAGCCTTGTCGTCCATCCGGCCGCGCATGTACGGGTCGACCGACATCCAGGTGTTGCGGACCAGGATCTGGCCTTCGCCCAGCTCCGGCAGTTCCCGTTCGACGAGAGCGAAGTCTCCGGCGACCGGTGCGCCGTTCGGGCGGGCGGCGAGGTGGATCTCGCGGGTGAAGGTGGGCAGTGCGCGGGTGGCCGTGTTCGACATGATCGAGCCTTCTTTCGAGGTCAGCCGGTGTTTCTCGCCGGTGATGACTACGTTATGGCGGCCGGGTGCACCTTCCCAGGTCCGCGCACGCCACCGCCCGGTCCGTTCACGACAGACCGGGCGGTGGTGGTTACTCCTAGTCGGCGACGGGCGTCGGCACCAGCGCGGCCGAGCGCTTGCGCGCCACGAACTTCTCGTAGAGGAAGAAGTACCCCTTCACGTATTGCCCGACGAGGATCGCGTTGACGATCGTGCCCTCGCGAATGAAATGCGGTGCGCCGAGGAACAGCAGGCCGATGCCCGCCGACAGCGCCAGCAGCGTGCAGTCGAACACCGTCTTGATGTTGCCCCACTTCCGGCCGGTCTTCTGCTGGATCGTGTTCACGAACAGATCGATCGGCATCAGGATCAGGTTCGCCCGGATCATCATGAACAGGCCCAAGGCCAGCATCGCGTCGGCGAAGACCAGCAGAACGACGTTGGCCGCGTACGGCTCGAGCTGGATCCACTCGGTGAGCCACAGGTTCACATCGAGCAGCACCGCCAGGACCAGCGCCGGAATCATCGAGAGCAGGTAGCCGGCCTTGAAAGCCTTCGGTCTGACCAGGAAGGTCAGGCCGAGCATGATGACCTCGAGGATGAGGTTGTAGTTGCCCTGGCTCAGCGGCGTGAACACCAGCGTCATCGTGCGGGTGAGGCTGCTCTGCGGGGAGATGCCGATCCCGGCCCTGATGGCGAGGCTGAGGCCGAGAGTGAGGATATAGATGCCGGCGACGTAGGTGATCCAGCGGCGGACCTTGTTTCCGTTGTCGATGACTGCCGCGTCGTTGTCGTGTTGCATAGCGGTGGATCCCTTGCTCTGGTAGCCGAGGCTATTTCATGAAGCCGAAGCGGTCGAGCGAGATGAACAGTGTGAGTAGCTTGTTGACGACCGGCTCACCTTCGTTGTGGTTGCCGAGCTTCGCCAGTGCGTCGTCGATCGAGCGGGTCGCCTCGACGAGTTCGGCGAGGTCCATATCGGCCATCACTCCGTAGAAGTCCAGCGGCAGAACCGCTTTCACCTGCGCGTCCTCGGTCACGACGCAGCCGCCGACCAGACCGTCCAAGTGCCGGAGGTTCTCGCGCATCTCGGTACTGTCGCTGCCGACGGCCACGAAGTAGGCCGCCGGAGCCGGCCAAAAGGTCGAGACCGCGCCGCGATCGAGCGAAACGCCTTTGAACAGCGCGTTGACTATGTGGCGCGGCCCGTCGGCGTAGCGCTGCACGACCGAGATCCGGTTGAGGCGAACGCCTTCGAGCTCGGGGACGACGACGCCGTCGCGCACCGGGACCCAGACCTCCTGCGCGAACTTGAGATGCCCGCGCCCGTACACGTCGAAAAGCAGTACTTTCGCCCGGGTGCCGTCCTCGGAGACCTCGATCGGGGTGAGCTCGAGCTGCTCGGCGCGCAGGTCGGCGAGGCCGGGCCGGGGCTGCTTGGCCAGGACCGAGTAGTCGATGCCGACCGGCTCGAGCAGGCGACGGTCCTCGGCGACGAGCTTGCCGCCCTTGAACACATAGCGGGGGTTGATCTTGGAGAGGCTGTCGGTCAGCACGATGTCGGCGAATCGTCCCGGGCTCAGCGAACCCAGGTCGCGGTCCTTGTGGAAGGAGCGCGCGGTGTACAGCGTGCCCATCTTGATCGCCTGGATCGGCGGCATGCCCATCTCGACGGCCAGCGAGATGACCCAGTCGATATGGCCTTGCCGCAGCACCCGATCCACCGAGATGTTGTCGGCGCACAGCTGGAAGTTCTCGGCGGGCCAACGGCGTTTCACGATGGCGCGCAGCATCGTTCGAATCACCTCGGGACTGCCGACGCCGAATTTGATCTGGGTATTGAGCCCGTAGCGGATGCTCTTCTCGATATCGTCTTCGTTCCAGACGTCGTGGTTGTTGTCGACGCCGATGGCGGGCATGTAATTCAGCAGCATGTCCGACAGCGAGGTGACGCCCCAGTGGCAGTTCACGACTCCCGCGTTCGCGCGTCCGAGCGCGGACTTGCGGAAATCGTCGGCGTTGCCGGTCATATAGGACAGGTGGGCCAGTTCGCCGAGGCCGATCACCGGATCCATCGCCAGCATCGCCTCGGTGATCTCGGGTGAGGTCTTCTTTCCCGGTGCGAAGGCATAGAGCCGGTACGGCAGCTTCTCGTGGTCGGCGAACAGCGCGCGGGCGGCGTCGATCGCGTCTTCGCCAGCGGCACTGGCGAAATCGAGCGTTTCCCCGAAAACGGTGGTCGTTCCGCTCGGCACGATCGCCTCGCCGAATGCCGCCGGATGCGCGAGCTGGGATTCGAAGTGCAGATGCGCGTCGATCAGGCCCGGAATCGCGTAAAGACCCTCGCCGTCGAAGGATTCGCGGTATCGCACGATCGATTCGTCGGGATTCAGCGCGATGATGCGCTCACCGTGGACCAGTAGCGAACCGGGGTAAACGGATTCGGTGTGCACATCGACGATATGCAGATTGCGCAGCAGCAGGTCGGCTTCTCGCTCCCCTTCCAAGATGCCGAAGATCATTCGTACGTGGTCATCGTGGGTGGCGACCTCGGTGATGTCGTCGGTCGTCGAATTCTGCTGGGCCATGGTGGTCCTCACTTCGAAAATTCACTGTCGCTTGCCTGTATTGATTGGACGCGACAAACACCGTTGCCCACAAGCATGCGTTTTCGCACGAGGTGTACTAAATTTTCGTACAGTTCCGAAGAGGAGGTGCGCGGTGCTCCATTCGCGATTGCTGCAGTACATCGACGAGGTGGCCCGTCTCGGGTCCATCCGCGCGGCCGGTGCGCGCCTGCACGTGGCGCCCTCGGCGATCAACCGCCAGATCCTGCTGTTCGAGGCCGAACTCGACCAGCCGCTGTTCGAGCGCCTGCCCCGTGGCATGCGCCTGACCCCGGCGGGTGAGGCGCTGCTCGCGCACATCCGGCAGACGCTGCGGCAATACCGGGAAACGGTGGCCGATATCCGCGACCTGCGTGCCCTCGGCAGCGGTGAGGTCGTGATCGCCACGATGACCGGCCTGGCCAGCAGCGTCGTCGCCACCGCCGCGGCGACGTTTCGTACCCGTCATCCGCAGGTCAGGATATCGATCCGCACCATGTCGACCCTCGATATCGTGCAGGCGGTCGAGAACAGCGAGGCCGACCTCGGTCTCGGTTTCAATATTCCGTCGTCCACGCGGCTGGAGACCTATTGGCGGATCAACACCCGGCTCGGAGTCGTTGTCTCCCCGCATCATCCGCTGGCGGCCATGGACACGGTCCCGCTCGCGCAGTGCACGCCCTTTCCGCTGATCTTCGCCGATCGCTCGATGGTGATCCACGGCATCGTCGCCGAGGCTTTCGCGAAAGCCGATCTCGATATCCAGCCCGCGTTTCACACCAACTCGATCGAGACCATGAAACGGCTCGCGACGTCCGGCGAGGCCATCGCCTTCCTCAGCGAATTCGACATCGCCGAGGAAATGCGCGACGGCCGTCTGGTCTTCCGGCCGGTCCGCGACGCCTTCAGCGACAACGTCATCTCCCTCGTGCGGCGGGAGAAACACGGTCACGGCCTGGCCAGTCTGCTGCTCGCCGACGAGATCGTGGGAGCGCTGCGGCCCGGTGAGCGCGACTAGCGGGTCGCGGTGGGCGAGGTGCCGGTCCAGCGGTGGAAGGCCTTGCGCAGTGCTCGGTCGTCGGTGAACGCGAGGCGGGCGGCGACGGTGGCGGTGCTGTGTCCCTGGTCCAGCAGGGTTTTCGCCCGTTCGTGACGGAGCAGGTCGAGTTCGTCGCGCCAGGACGTGCCGTGTTCGGCGAGGTGGCGTTGCAGGGTGCGCTGGCTCATGGCAAGGCTTTTCGCGACTCGGGGCAGGGCTGGGTCGCCCGCGTCCAGTGCCGCGCCGAGGGCGATACGAAAGGCGTCGAGCGGATCGGAGATCGGGCGGGCGGAGGCCAGGACCAGGTCGGCGTGGCTGCGCATCAAGTCGGCCAGCATCGGATCCGCGCGGGTGAGCGGTGCGTTGGCGTCGTCGGCGTGGAAGGTGATCGCGTCCGATTCGGCGTCGAAGGCGATATCGGCGGTACCGAATACGGCCACCAGCCCGGAGTGTTCGGCCGGGGCGGCGTGACCGAAGCTCACCCGGGTCGGCACGAGCGGTCGGCCGGTCGCTTCGCGCGCGCGGCGCAAGTAGTAGGCGAGCACGTACTCGTTGACCACCGAGGCCACCGCCGGATCGCTGGCCGAAGTCCGGTAGCCGATGGTGAGATCCCCGTCGCCGGACAGGTCGAAACCTTCGGTGGCCGCGGTGACCAGGCGGTGGTACGGCTGCGCCGCGCGCAGCGAATCGGCGAGTGTCGCACCGGTTGTCACCAGATAGTCCCAGGTGTTCAGCGAGCCCAGTGGTGCGGCGGCGGCGATCGCGGCCCCTGATCCGGCGCCGGGCCGGGCCTGCGCGATCAATTCCCACAGTCGCAGCAGCGAACCCATCGGGATCCGATTGAGCTCGCCGCGCAGAGTCGCCTCGTCGATGCCGGTCACGCGGGCCAGCTGGTCCTCGGCCACCTCCGCCTCCCTGGCCGCCCGAACGAGCAGACGGACGAGGTGGGTGGACGCGGTGCCATCGAGCCGGCTACCGATTCCCTCCGCCGACGCGCCACCGCTCACCGGACCGACAGTACTGGGCGCGGTGGTGAGCGGTGGCGGGCCGAGGTTGTGCTCAGGCCGAGGTTTCGATGGTCAGGCCCGCGTCGGACCAGTCCTGGATGCCCTCGCGGTACTTGCGAATGTTGGTGTAGCCCAGTGCTTCCAGCTTCATCGCGACGGCCTCGCTGTTGCCACACGCCGCGTTCGAGCAGTAGGTCACGATGGCGGCGTCGCGGTCGGGGAGCAGGTCGGCGGCGCGGTCGGCGACCTCGTCCCCGGTCAGGTTGAGCGCACCGGGCAGGTGGGCTTTCGCGTAGTACTCGGGGCCGAGGGCGTCGAGCACGATCACGCTGTTCGCCGCGATTTCCGCGACCAGTTCGTCGCGGGTGATGAGTGCGGTCATGGGTTCACCTCATGTCGTTCGAAAGAATTTTGTGTGCGTGCACACGCTACTAGTTGTGTGCGCACGCACGCAAGTGGTTAGGGTGGGGTGGTGCCGAACGAACAGTCGTCCCGTCGTCCCGCGGTAGCCGCGTGGGCCGCGCTGCTGCAGGTGCACGCCGCCCTCGTTCCCGAGCTCGACGCCGAACTGCGCAAAGCCGCCGGACTCCCGCTGACCTGGTACGACGTCCTGCTCGAACTGGACGCCGCCGGACCGATGCGGATGAGCGACCTCGGCGAGAAGGTCGTCCTCAGCCGCACCAGGGTGAGCCGCCTTGTCGCGGAGCTGGAGTCGAACGGCCTCCTGCGCCGCGAACACAACCCCGACGACGGCCGATCCGCGATCGTCGCCGTCACCGAGCTCGGCAGGCAGCGGTTCCGTGCGGCCGCACCGCACTACCTCGACGGCATCGAACGCCGGCTCGGCGCCCATGCTGACCCCGCCGAACTCGAGGCCGTCGCCGCCACCTTGCGCAAAGTGCTCGGCGCTACCGATCTGGCCTCGCCGCGTCCGCGTCGACGGTGACCGGCGGCCGGTCGGGGCACATCTCACCTATGTGGGGGACGGGTGGGTGAACTCCTCGAAACAGAGTTAGGCTCGGTGACGTGACTTCCCACTACGATGTCGTCGTTCTCGGCGCTGGTCCCGGCGGATATGTCGCCGCGATCCGTGCCGCTCAACTCGGCCTGCGAACAGCGATTGTCGAGCAGAAATACTGGGGTGGCGTGTGCCTGAACGTGGGCTGCATCCCGTCCAAGGCACTGCTGCGCAACGCCGAGCTGGCCCATATCTTCCAGAAGGAAGCCAAGACCTTCGGCATCTCCGGTGAGGTCAGCTTCGACTTCGGTGCCGCCTTCGACCGCAGCCGCAAGGTGGCCGACGGCCGGGTCAAGGGCGTGCACTTCCTGATGAAGAAGAACAAGATCGACGAGTTCGACGGCCTCGGTACCTTCACCGGCCCGAACTCGATCGACGTGGCCCTCACCAAGGGCGGCGCCGAGACGCTCACGTTCGACAACGTCATCATCGCCACCGGCACCACCACCAAGCTGCTGCCGGGCACCCAGCTCTCCGAGAACGTGGTCACCTACGAGGAGCAGATCCTCACCCGTGACCTACCCGGCTCGATTCTGATCGTCGGCGCCGGCGCGATCGGCATGGAGTTCGCCTACGTCCTCAAGAACTACGGCGTCGACGTGCGGATCGTGGAGTTCCTCGACCGCGCGCTGCCCAACGAGGACGCCGACGTCTCCAAAGAGATCACCAAGCAGTACAAGAAGCTCGGCATCACCATCAGCACCGGTGCGGCCGTGCAGTCGATCGACGACGACGGCTCCAAGGTCACCGTCCAGATCAAGGACAACAAGTCCGGCGCGATCGAGACCGTCACGGTCGACAAGGTGCTGCAGGCCGTCGGCTTCGCGCCGCGGGTGGAGGGCTACGGCCTGGAGACCACCGGCGTCGCGCTCACCGACCGTGGCGCCATCGAGATCGACGACTACATGCGCACCAACGTGGGGCACATCTACGCGATCGGTGACGTCACCGCCAAGCTGCAGCTCGCCCACGTGGCGGAGGCGCAGGGCGTGGTCGCGGCCGAGACCATCGGCGGCGCCGAGACGATGACCCTGGGCGACTACCGGATGATGCCGCGCGCCACCTTCTGTCAGCCGCAGGTCGCCAGCTTCGGTCTCACCGAGCAGCAGGCCCGCGACGAGGGTTACGACGTGAAGGTCGCGAACTTCCCGTTCCAGGCCAACGGCAAGGCACACGGCCTCGGCGACCCGACCGGCTTCGTGAAGCTGATCGCCGACGGCACGCACGGCGAGCTCCTCGGCGGCCACCTGATCGGCCCCGACGTGTCCGAGCTGCTGCCGGAACTCACCCTCGCCCAGAAGTGGGACCTCACCGTCAACGAGGTGGCCCGCAATGTGCACACCCATCCGACGCTGAGCGAAGCGGTGCAGGAAGCGATCCACGGCCTCGCGGGGCACATGATCAACTTCTGACCTGTCAGTCGAAAAGGCCGGGTGCGCGATCGCGTGCCCGGTCTTTTGGTTTCTATTCGGTATTTTTCCGGGCGTTGATTTGGTGAATCGAAGCCCGTAACCGATGATCTCTGTAGCTCTTTCGTTCGCTTGTTAGTCGCAACACCTGATCTTGTGAGTACATGGGTAACTCGCCGGGCACGCCCACAAGCTGACTCCATCGTGACCGCCAGCCCGGCACCGCGCTGTCGTCGTACCTAACGACCGGCACAAGGCGCGGAGAGGCGGACAGAGAGGGTCGAAACTCGATGAGCATTTTCGGTTGGACAGCACGGATGGCGGCAATAGCCGCGGTCGCTGTGGCCGGACTCGGTACGGTGACGCCGGCCGTCGCTGAACCTCTTTTCCCCGGTGGGCCGGACGTTCCCGGTGTTCCCGCCATCGTTCCCACCGCATCGCCGTGCCCGGTCGTCGAGGCCAGGGCCTGCATGCGGTTGTCGACCAACGAGGCGTGGCTGGTCGACAACGGCCGGGTGATCTTCGGACCCACGCCGATCTCGCACGGCATGGCCGGCTTCGAAACGCCGCCCGCGGTGACCAAGATTTCCTTCAAGCGGGAATTCCACTGGAGCACGATGCACAATGCGCCGATGCGCTGGGCCACGTTCTTCAACGGCGACATGGCATTCCACGTGGGTCCGGTCGATTCGAAATCACACGGTTGTGTGCGCATGACCGAAGACGGCGCCCACCGTTTCTTCGACTACCTGAACCCAGGCGACATCACCCAGGTCATCGCGTAGGTACCCGGACAACTCACCGGGCTGATCCGGCCCGGTGAGTTACCGTCTGTCCATGCGTCGGTGGTTGGTGGGCGGGGTTGTCGGCATCGTCGTGGTTTCGGCGGTGCTGGCCGGTCTGTATGTGTTGACGAATTCGCGGACCTATCAGGTGGCGGGTCGGCTGGTCGATCGGGTCGAGACCGACGAGAAGGTCGTCGCGTTGACCTTCGACGACGGACCCACCGCGCGGACGCCGGACGTGTTGCGGACGCTGGGGGAATTACAGGTTCCCGCGACCTTCTACCTGGTCGGCGAGGACCTGGCCGCGCATCCCGAATACGGTGCGGCGATCGTGGGCGCGGGCCACGAGATCGGGAATCACTCCTATTCGCACCGGCGCATGGTGCTGGTTTCCGGCGACACCGTGCGCGAGGAGATCGAGCGGACCGACGCCGAGATCCGTCGCGCCGGCTATCCGGGGCCGATCAGTTTCCGCCCGCCGTACGGCAAGAAACTGTGGACGCTGCCGCACTACCTCGCCGACCACGATCGCACCTCGGTGACCTGGGATGTGGAGCCCGATTCCGCGGGGGGCGCGTCACGGGAGGCCATCGTGAGCGACACCCTCGCCGAGACCCGACCGGGATCGATCATTCTGCTGCACGTCATGTACGGGCCCGAATCTCTTGCCGCGGTGCCGGAGATCGTGCACGGATTGCGCGCGCAGGGCTACCGATTCGTCACTGTCTCGGAGCTACTCGCGCGCTGAGCCGATCATTGGTCGATGCCACCTGTGCGGTGGTAGGTGTCCTGCGCCGCGCGGACGGTGTCCATATTGGATTCCACGACGACGATCAGCGACTTCAGCTGGTTCGCGACCGTCGTGCCCAGTTCCGTGAGGGTGTATTCGACGCGGGGTGGGATCGCTTCGAGCACCTCGCGATGGACCATGCCGTCGCGTTCCAGCGCCTGCAGGGTTTGCGAGAGCATGCGCTCGCTCACGCCGTCGACCCGGCGGCGCAGGGCGCTGAACCGGACCGGCCCGTCGAGCAGCGCGACCAGAGCGAGCACACCCCACCGTCCGGTGATGTTCTGCAGGACGGGGCGGGAATGGCAATTGCGCGCGAAGACGTCGGCTTCCAGCGTGGGGTCGTGATCCGCGGGGGTCGTCTCGGGCATGGATCCATCGTACCTACTTGACGCAAGTGCCCACTGAAGGCATAGTGCTTACTAATAGTTAGTACTTGCACCGATGGAGGCAGAAATGACCGTGGCAGTGACAGCAGCAGGCGGAAAGCTCGGCCGGTTGGTCGTGGAGGCTCTGCTCGCCGCAGGGGAGCGACCGGTCGCGATCGTGCGCGATCCGGCCAAGGTGGCCGACCTCGCCGCGCGCGGCGCGCAAGTGCGGCAGGCGTCCTACGACGATCCGGCGGCCCTCGACGCCGCCCTGGCCGGTGTGGACCGGGTGCTGCTGATCTCGGGCAACGAGTTCGGCAAGCGAGTAGCCCAGCACACCAACGTGCTTCGCGCCGCCGAGCGCGCCGGGGTCGAACTGCTGGCCTACACCAGCATTCCGCGCGCCGACAGCAATCCGATGCTGCTGGCCGCCGAGCATCGCGGCACCGAAGAGGTGCTGGCGAGCGCCGCCGTGCCGACGGTGCTGCTGCGCAACAGCTGGTACTGGGAGAATTACGCCGGCGCCGTCGCGAACGCGGCCCAGTCCGGCGTCCTCCACGGCGCGATGGCCCAGGGTCGTGTCTCCGGCGCCGCACGCGCCGACTACGCCGAGGCGGCCGCGCGCGTGCTGACCGGCGAGGGACATGAGGGCCGCGTCTACGAACTGGGCGGTGACGAGGCGCTGACCGGCGCCGACCTCGCGGCCGCGGCCACCGAGGCGAAGGGCTCCCCGGTCCGTTACGCCGACCTCGCCAAGGACGATTACGCGGCAGCCCTGCGCGCGGCGGGTCTCGAGGAGCAGTACGCCGCCGTCCTCGCCGACGCCGATGCCGGCATCGGCGAGGGCCTGCTGGAGGTAACCACCGGCGATCTGGCCAAGCTCCTCGGCCGCCCGGCCACCTCCGCCGCCACGGTCTTCGCGCAGTAGTCGCCGCCGTCGTTGACGGCAGCACATGGGTAACTCACCGGGCACGGGCTAACCTGGCCAGATGAGCGACCTCCGCCCGCCAACGTCACCTAGCCCCGCGCCGCGGTCTGGCTCGAATACCCGGAGGGGCGCAACGGCGCACTCCTGGTTGAGTGGGCTGTTGTTCTTCATGGGCATCCTGCACTTCCTCGCGCCGAAGCCGTTCGACAAGATCGTGCCGCCGCAGCTGCCCGGCAACCCGCGGACCTATACGTACGGGTCCGGGGTTGCCGAGCTGGGCGTGGCGACCGCGCTGGCGGTGCCGCGCACCCGTCGGCTGGGTGGCTGGCTGGCCGCGGCGCTGTTCGTCGGTGTCTTCCCGGCCAATATCCAGATGACGGTGGATGTGGTCGGTAATCCGAAGGCGCCCAAGGCTTTCAAGGCAGGTGTGCTGGCGCGGCTGCCGTTGCAGATCCCGATGATCGTGGCCGCGCTGCGCGTCGCCCGCCGCTGATCACACCCATTGCACGAGCTGGATGACGATCCCGTTGGGGTCGGTCATCTGGAAGTACCGCTCGCCCCACTCCTCGGTTTCGATGGGCGTCTCGATCGGGACGCCCTCGGCCCGCAAGCGGTCGTATTCGCGGTCGATGTCGTCGACGACGAACACGACGAGCAGCCCCTCGCCCGCGCTGCCCGCGATGCGGGCCGGCTTGAACGAGCCGAGGCCGGTGCGCAGGTAGATCACGTCCATGCCCGCGTCGGCCCGCGTCACATTGACGAACCCGTCGGCGGCCATCTTCTCGGTGAAGCCGAGGTGGTCGATCAGGAACTGGGCCGAGGCCTGGGGGTCGGCGACATTGAGCGAGAGGGCGGAAGCGCTGATCTGCATGGGTCTCCTCGGTGGCAGTGAACTCCGTACGTTGTACGCCTTTACTGTGGGAGACTCTACGGCGACTCGCTATATGACGTGGGTCACACAGTCAGAACGTGTCGCGCTCGATCCGCAAGGTCGTGATGGTCGACGCCAGACCCTCGTACTGGTTGATCAGCAGCACGATCTCGATCAGCGTCCGCTCGTCGTAGTGCTCGGCCAGCGCGTTCCACGCCGCGTCGTCCACGTTGCGGGTGCTCACCAGCTGATCGGCGACATTCAGCAGTGCCCGCTGCCGAGGAGTCCAGCCCTCGGCCTCGGGACCTGCGGCAACCCGCTCGATCTCGACTGCCGACAGCCCCGCCTTGCGGCCCAATCGACGATGATGGTCGGCCTCGTAGTCGCATTCGCGCAGCTGAGCGACGCGCAGGATCACCAGCTCGGCCTCGGCGCGCGGCAACCTGCCACCCGGCATGAGCTTGCCGGAGAAATGCAGCCAGCCGCGAAAGAGCCCGCCGGTGCGACCGAGGGTGCTGAACAGATGCGCGTCCTCGGTGCCCGACGCACGGGAAAGTACTTGCCAGACAACCCAGTTGATCGGCCCGAGTTCACCGAACCGGCCCGGCGAAACGCGTGGTAGGGGCGCTGATTCCATCTCTGGTCCACCTGTCTTCTCGAACATCGTCGGCCAGGATCGGAGCGTACTCGCCGGTATCCGCTCCAGGGGCCACTCCTGTATTCGTGCCGGTTTTCTTTGGTTTCCAGTGGTTTTCGGAACAGTTGCGCGTCATGATCGGTGGGTACCGCAGCGCGCAGCGGCGGTGTGAGGTCGCAGCACTGGTAGGGGAACATCGCACATGCTGGTTCGGATCAGACCGGGTGCCGAGCTCACCGGCGCCGAGCGTGAGCTCGTGGACTGCCTGCGCGCCTATCCGAGTACGGGGCTCGCGCTGGTCGACTGCCGGGTGGGTGACCGGCGGCTCGGCGCGGTGATCGTGACGCCGCGCGGGATCACGGTGCTCGAGGTGAAGGGTTTCCGGCGACGGCAGAGCGGGCTGCTCACCGCCGCCGCCGACGGCACCTGGATGATCAGCGACAGTCCGCTGGATTTAGAAGCCGACGCGTCGAACGGTCTCACCGACCGGGTCGAACACGGGGTGCACGCGGTGCGGGTCGCGCTGGAGCGGGCGTTGCAGGACAGCAGACATGTCTCCGGCGCGGTGGTGCTCGTGCCGTACCGGGGCGTGGTGGTACGGCCGGCGCGCACCGCGCTGCGGCCGGGTCTGGACGTGCTGGTCGCGAACAGCGTCGATGCGCATGAACTGCGGGTATACCTGGAAGGGTTCTCGGCGGGGCCGCGCGAATGGACGGTCGAGCGCGTGCTCACCACCTGCACGGCGCTCGGTGTGGTCGAAGCGCCGTCACGCGCCGAGCTGGTCGAGGAGGGCTTCGACACCCATCGACGCGCGCCGACTCCGGTGGCGCCGCAGGTGCGTAAATTCAGCGAGCCCGCCCCGCCGCCTGATCCGTCGCGCCGGGGAAAGCTCGTCGGCATCGGACTGTTCGCCGCCGCGGTGCTCGGCATCTTCGTCGTCTTCGTGGTCGTCGGCGTGGCGCTGATCCAGGATTCGCCGCATCCGCGTCCGATGTCGGACACCTCGCAGAGCTCGACCACCCGTGCGCCCACGTCGGCGACTCCGCGCAAGACCGAGTGCTGGCCGTTCCAGCCGGAGTGCTGATCAATCCCGCACGGCGCGACCGAGTTTGGTGAAGGCGATCGCCTGCTCGGCGCGCACCCGGACGTGCGCGCGGGAGGAGTCGATGTGGGTGGTGAGCGTGTGCAGGGCCTGTTCGTCGTCCCCGGCGAGCACCTGCTCGGCGATGGTGATGTGATCGGCTGTCATGGCCGCCACCCGCTCGGCGGTCGGCACATCCATCGTGCGTACCGGGCGAACCCGCAGGTAGACGGCGGCCAGTGCCTCGGCGAGGGCGGAATTGCCCGCCGCCCTGAGCAGTTCGGTGTGGAACCGCTCGTCGGCGGCGACCAGGTCGGGCCCGGGTTCCGGTGGGGTGTCGCGGTATTCGAGCCAGCGAGCCAGCTCGGCGCGCACGGTGGGCAGGTCGTGCTCGGCCGGGATGTGCACCTGGACGGAACCACCCGCGGCGATACGCTGAAAACCACGGGATTCCAGCACGATTCGTAGTTCGTAGAGCTCGTCGAGTTCGTTCAGGCGTGGCCGGTACAGGTAGAGACCGTCGGGATGTCGCTGCACGAGCCCGTCGGCCTGGAGCCGGGCCAGCGCCTCGCGCACCGGGGTGCGCGAGACGCCGTAGCGCTGGGCCAGCCGTTCGGCGCGCAGCCGTTCGGTCGGCGCCAGTTCCCCGGTGGCGAGGTCGTGGCGGAGTTCGTCGTAGACGCGGGCGGCCAGCGGCACCCGCCGCCGGCCGCCGGCGGGACGCGCGTCCTCGCCCGATCCCCTCCCGGCCATCTGCGCCGCTGCGATCAGATCGCCATCGCCGCGCGGACCGCGGATTCCGCGCCTGCCCCGCCTGCCCCGGTCGAGCCGAGATGCCCCGAGTGCAGCACGTAGTACTGCTGCGCGGCCTGCAGTGCGAAGCCGATGTGCTGCTCCACCAGCAGCACGCTCAAACCGCCGCGCTGCGTCAATTCGATGATGGTGCGCTCGATTTCGGCGACGACCGACGGCTGGATGCCCTCGGTGGGTTCGTCGAGGATGAGCAGTTTCGGCTCGGTGATCAGCGCCCTGGCGATGGCCAGCTGCTGACGTTGCCCGCCCGAGAGCAGGCCCGCCTTGCGGGTGAGCAGGTCCTTCAGCGCGGGGAACAGATCGAGGGATTCGTCGATCAGCGCCTTGCCGCGCTTGCGTCCGTCCGCGACCACCTGCAGGTTCTCGGCGGTGGTGAGCTGTCCGAAGCTCTGCTGGCCCTGCGGCACATAACCGATTCCGCGCTTGACCCGTTGCGAGGGAGAGAGTTTGGTGATCTTCTCGCCGTCGAAGGTGATGGTGCCCGACTTGGTGGGCAGCAGCCCCACCGCCGCGCGCAGCAGCGTGGTCTTGCCCGCGCCGTTGTGGCCCATGATCGCGACGACGCTGTCGTCGGGCACGGTCATGCTGACACCGTGGATGACCTCGGTGCGCCCGTATCCGGAACGGATGTCGTGTAGCTCAAGCATCGGCCGACTCCTTGTCTGTCGCGACCAGGGTCGCGGTGCCGAGATAGACCTCTTGCACCTTGGGATCGGCCTGCACCTGTTCGACGCTGCCCTCGCTGAGGACCTTGCCGCCCGCGAGCACGGTGACCGAGGTGGCGAAGGACCGCATGAAGTCCATGTCGTGCTCGACGACGATCACCACGCGGTCACTGCCGATGCGGCGCAACAGGTTTCCGGTCTCCTCGCGCTCCTCGGCGCTCATGCCCGCGACGGGCTCATCGAGTAGCAGCACCGACGCGTTCTGCACCAGCAGCATGCCGATCTCGAGCCACTGCTTCTGCCCGTGCGCGAGCACCCCGGCGGGCTTGTCCCGCAGTGCGGTGAGACCCGTTGTCTCCAACGCCTCTTCGATACTCGGCAGCACGGACTTGCGCATACGCAGCAGCGACAGTGCCGAACGCCCGGCGCCCGCCGCGATATCCAGGTTCTGCAACACGGTGAGCTGCTCGAACACACTGGCCGTCTGGAAGGTGCGCCCGATGCCGAGGCGCGCGATCTGGTGCACTTTCTTGCCGAGGAGTTCGGTGCCCGACTTCTGCGCCGAACCGGTCGCCGGGACGAGGCCGGTGATGGCATCGATCAGCGTGGTCTTGCCCGCGCCGTTCGGGCCGATCAGAAACCGCAGGTCGCCCTGCAGCACCGTGAGATCGACATCGGTGACGGCCTTGAAACCGTCGAAACTGACGGAAAGACCACGAATTTCGAGGTAGTCGCTGTCCATGCCCGCGTTACCGCCGGCTTTGGGTTCGAGTGTCATCGCGCTTGCACCTTCTCCTCGGTGACGACGGCGGCGGGTTCTTCCGGTGCGGGTGGCAGCTTCTTACGGCTGTCGAGCCAGCCCTTGAACATCGGCCACAGCCCGGCCAGCCCGGCGGGGATGAAGCCGACGACCACGATGAACAGGATGCCCTGCATGTAGGTCCAGCCCGACGGGAACGACTCCGACAGCGAGGTCTGCGCCCAGGCGACGCCGATCGCACCGAGGATCGGTCCGAGCAGGGTGGTGCGGCCACCGATGGCGACACCGATGAGGAAAGCGATCGACGGGATCACGCCGATGTCGGCGGGGGAGATGATGCCGACGATCGGGGTGAACAACGCACCCGCGATCCCGGCGAGGAATGCCGCCACGACGTACGCGACGATCTTGATGTTGGCGGGGTCGTAGCCGAGGAAGCGCACCCGCTCCTCCGCGTCACGCACCGCGACGAGCAGTTCGCCGTAGCGGCTGCGGTTGAGCTGGCGGATCAGGGCCACCACCACGAGCAGCGTGCCCGCGGCGATGAAGAACAGCATCTGCCGGTTGGCCGGGTCCGAGAGCCGGAATCCGAAGAAGGAGCGGAAGTCCGACAGCCCGGTGAAGCCGCCGATGGCCTGCTGACCGGTGAGCAGGATCGCCAGCGCCGCGGCCAGTGCCTGGCTGAGGATGGCGAAGTAGGCGCCGCGCACCCGGCGCTTGAACACGCCGTACCCGAGCACGGCGGCGACCAGCGCGGGCAGCACCAGGATGCCGAGGATGGCGACCGGCGCGGAACTGAACGGCTGCCAGAAACCGGGGAGTTCGCTGATGCCGGAGATCTCCATGAACTCCGGGACATCGTTGCCGAGGCGGGCGGCGTCGGCGAGCTGCATGTGCATGGCCATGATGTAGGCGCCGATGCCGAAGAACACGCCCTGGCCGAGGGTGAGCATTCCGCCACGGCCCCAGGCCAATCCGATGCCGGCGGCCACGATGGCGAAGCAGAGGAACTTGGCCAGCAGGTTCAGGCGGAAATCGCTCAGCACCGCAGGGGCGACGGCGAACAGCAGGATCGCCGCCACTCCGAAGCCGAGTAGTGGGGTGAGCCGCGGGTATTCGCGGAGACGTTCGGTGAGTGCGGTCATGCCAGACTCCTCGTCCGCACGGTGAACAGGCCCTGCGGGCGGACCTGCAGGAAGATGACGATCAGCACGAACACGATCACCTTCGCGATGGACGCGGTGGTGGAGTATTCGATGAACGAGTTGAGCAGGCCGAGCGCGAACGCCGCGATCACCGTGCCCTTGATCTGGCCGAGGCCGCCGATCACGACCACCAGGAACGCGTCGATCAGATAGCTCTGGCCGATGGTGGGGCTCGTCGAACCGATCAGGGTGAGCGCCACACCGGCGACGCCGGCCAGTCCGGAACCGATGAAGAACGTGCTGATATCGGTGAATCTGCTGGAGATGCCGCTGGTTTCGGCCAGTCCGCGGTTCTGCACGACGGCGCGAATCCGTCGACCCATGGGGGTGGTCTTGAGCACGGCGGCCAGGGTGGTCACCGCGACGATCGCCAGCACCAGGATGAAGATGCGGGTCTTCGGCACGACCGCGCCCGCGATAGTGATGCCGCCACTGAGCCATTCGGGCACCAGCACGTTCTTGGCGGGTGCGCCGAAGATGTCACGCGCGGCCTGCTGCAGCACGAGTCCGACACCGAAGGTGACGAGCAGCGTGTCCAGCGGCCGGTCGTACATGTAGCGGATCAGCCCCATTTCCAGGGCGGCGCCGAGCAGGCCGCCGATGAGGAAGCCCATCAGCAAGGACACGACCAGCGACACTCCGGCCGATGAGAAGACTTGTTGCACAACGTAGGTCGTGTAACAACCGGCCATGATGAATTCGCCGTGCGCCATGTTGATGACGCCCATCTGACCGAAGGTCAGTGACAGGCCGAGCGCGGCGAGCAGAAGAATGGATCCCAGACTCAGCCCGGTGAAGAGCTGACTGATCAGCACGTCCATTGCAGTGGACTCCTTGGAAAGGGGGCGGTGTGGGACGCGCCCTGACTCAGAGCGCGTCCCACCTCGGTCGGGCTACTTACTTGAGGCCCTTGGCCCACTCGTAGGACTTCAGGTACGGGTCCGGGGTGATGGCCTTGCCGGAATCCCAGACGGTGTAGATCAGGCCGTCGGGGCGGATCTCGCCGATCCGGGCGGTCTTGGTGATGTGGTGGTTGGAGCCGTCGATGGTGACGGTGCCCTCCGGGGCGTCGAAGCTCACGCCGTCGGCCGCGGCCTGAATGTCGGCCACCGCGAACGACTTGGCCTTCTCGACGGTGTTCTTCCACAGGTAGACCGAGGCGTACGCGGCTTCCATCGGGTCCGAAGTCGGCTTGTCGGCGCCGAAGGCGGCCTTGTAGTCGGCGACGAACTTCTTGTTCGCCGGGGAGTCGACGGTCTGGTAGTAGTTCCAGGCGGTGAGCTGGCCCGCGATGTTCTGCGCGCCGATGCCCGCGACCTCTTCCTCGGCGATCGACACCGAAACCACCGGCATCTCAGCGGCTTTCAGGCCGGCGTTGGTGTACTCGCGGAAGAAGGCCACGTTGGAGTCACCGTTGAGGGTGTTGAACACCGCGCCCGCCTTGGCGGCCCGCACCTTGTTGACGATGGTGGAGAAGTCGGTGGAGCCCAGCGGGGTGTAGTCCTCGCCCTTGATCTCGATACCGTTGGCCGCGGCGTAGGCCTTGATCTCGCGGTTGGCGGTCTGCGGGAAGACGTAGTCGGAGCCGACCAGGTAGAGGGACTTGATGCCCTTCTGCTTCAGGTAGTCCAGCGCGGGGATGATCTGCTGGTTGGTGGTGGCGCCGGTGTAGAAGATGTTCTTGGAATCTTCCAGGCCCTCGTACTGCACGGGGTAGTAGAGCAGCGAGTTCAGGCTCTCGAACTTGGGCTTCATGGCCTTGCGGCTCGACGAGGTCCAGCCGCCGAATACCGAAGCGACACAGTCGGAGCTGATCAGCTTCTCCGCCTTCTCGGCGAAGGTCTTGGGGTCGGAGGCGCCGTCTTCGAGGACGATCTCGATCTTCTTGCCGAGCACGCCGCCCGCCGCGTTGATCTGGTCGATCGCCAGCTTGGTCGAATTGGCCACGGTGACTTCGGAAATGGCCATCGTGCCCGACAGCGAGTGTAGCGAGCCCACCTTGATGGTGTCCTTGCTGGTGTCGACGCAGGAGGCGGCGGTCGAGCCGGTCGACGCGTCGTCGCGCGCACCACAGCCGGTGAGCAGCAGGCCGGCGACGGCCACCGCGGCAGGCACGACAAGTGCCTTGACCAAACGGGATTCAGACATGGGGCGGTTCTCCTCATCAGGTGTAACGGCGGCGCCACACGCGCCACAACGAATACCGCCGCTGTCTGCCCCGGAGACTGGATGTACACCGAGTTGTATACAGAAGCTGTATTCGTGATTCGAGACAGTAGAGGGAACTTGTTGCACCCGAATGTCTCTCGGTCACGTGCCCGTTTCGTCTGTTTCGTCCGTGTGAATTGTTCGTCCGCGGCAGCTGCCGAAGGGTCGCCTTGCCTACGGTTGCGTAGGGCCGCACAGGTGCGGCACGCTTCGATTTGTACAACGTCGAGCCGCCGAGTCACACGGCAATCGGCCGTGTGCGGTCAGTCGAGGAGGGCCCAATGGGGCACTACAAGGCGAACGTGCGTGACATCGAGTTCAATCTGTTCGAGGTCCTGAACCTGGACAAGGTTCTGGACACCGGCGCCTACGGCGACCTGGACTCCGATACGGTGCGCCAGCTCCTCGACGAGGTGAAACACCTGGCCGAGGGGCCGATCGCGGACTCGTTCGCCGAGGCCGACCGGCACCCGGTGGTGTTCCACCCCGATACCCACGACATCACCGTGCCCGATCCGCTGCGCAAGACGGTGGACCTGGTGCACGAAGCGGGCTGGTACCGCCTCGCCATGCCGGCGGGTATGGACGGCACCGCCGCCCCGAACGCGCTGATGTGGGCGATCAACGAGCTCATCATCTGTGCCAATCCGGCGGCCAGCTTCTTCAACATGGGCCCGATGATGGGCTCGGTGCTCTACGAGATCGGCAACGACGAACAGAAGCGCTGGGCACGGGGCGGGTTCGATCGCGGGTGGCAGGCGACCATGGTGCTCACCGAACCGGATGCCGGATCCGATGTCGGCGCCGGTCGCACCAGGGCTGTGCCGCAGCCCGACGGGTCATGGCACATCGACGGGGTGAAACGGTTCATTTCCGGCGGTGACGTGGGCGATACGGCCGAGAACATCTTCCACCTGGTGCTCGCCCGGCCGGAGGGCGCCGGCCCCGGCACCAAGGGGCTTTCGCTGTTCTACGTGCCGAAGTTCCTCTTCGATCCCGAGACGCTGGAACCGGGCGACCGCAACGGTGTGTACGTGACCGGGGTCGAGCACAAGATGGGGATCAAGTCCTCGCCGACCTGCGAAGTGACCTTCGGCGGCACCGCGGTGCCCGCCAAGGGCTGGCTGGTCGGCGACGTGCACAACGGCATCGCGCAGATGTTCAAGGTGATCGAGAACGCGCGGATGACGGTAGGCGTGAAGTCGTCCGGGACGTTGTCGACCGGGTACCTGAACGCGCTCGAGTACGCCAAGACGCGGGTGCAGGGCGCGGATCTGACGCAGGTCGCCGACAAGGCGGCGCCGCGCGTCACCATCACCCATCACCCTGATGTGCGCCGGTCGCTGGCCATGCAGAAGGCCTACGCGGAGGGGTTGCGAGCGGTGTATCTGTATACCGCCGCGCACCAGAACGCGGATGTGGCGCAGCTGGTGTCCGGTGCCGATCCGGAGACCGCGCACCGCGTGAACGATCTGCTGCTGCCGATCGTCAAGGGCGTGGGATCCGAGCGCGCCTACCAGCTGCTCGCCGAGTCGCTGCAGACCTTCGGCGGCTCCGGCTATCTGCAGGACTATCCGATCGAGCAGTACATCCGTGACGCCAAGATCGACTCGCTCTACGAGGGCACCACGGCGATCCAGGCCCAGGACTTCTTCTTCCGCAAGATCATTCGCGATGGTGGCGTCGCCCTCGCCCACGTGAATGCTCAGATCGGCGTCTACCTGGACAATGACACCGGCCGTTTCGCCACCGAGCGCGCCCTGCTGCGCACCGCCCAAGCCGATGTCGGCGCGATGGCCGCCACCCTCACCGGCTACGCCATGGCGGGCCGGACCGAGCCCACCGAGCTCTACAAGGTCGGCCTCGGCTCGGTTCGCTTCCTGATGGCGGTCGGCGATCTCCTCATCGCCTGGCGCCTGCTGGTCCAGGCCGACATCGCCGCCGCCGCCCTGGCCTCCGACGCCGCACCGCGGGACCGCCCCTACTACCAGGGCAAAGTCGCCGCGGCGAGCTTCTTCGCCAAGAACGTGCTCCCCGAACTCACCGCTACCAAGAACATCCTCGCCGCCATCGACAACGACATCATGGCCGTCCCGGAAGAAGCCTTCTGAGCGGCTATTTGATGAGGTACGGCGAGACCGAGCTGCGGTGTTCGCTGATGTCGAGGGCCTTGCCCAGCGGCGGGAAGGCGCGCTGGGGGCAGTTGGAGCGCACGCACACTCGGCAGCCCGCGCCGATGGGGGTGGCGTTGGCTTCGCCCAGGTCGATGCCGTCGGCGTAGACGACGCGGCCCGCGTGGCGCAGCTCGCAGCCGAGGCCGATCGCGAAGGTCTTGCCGGGTTGGCCGTAGCGGGTGGCGCGACGTTCCACGGTGCGCGCGATCCAGAGGTATTTGCGGCCGTCGGGCATCTGGGCGATCTGGGTCATGATCTTGCCGGGGTAGGCGAAGGTCTCGTAGACGTTCCAGAGCGGGCAGGTACCACCGCTGGCCGAGAAGTGGAAACCCGTGGCGGACTGGCGCTTCGACATATTGCCCGCGCGGTCGACGCGTACGAAGGAGAACGGGACGCCGCGCAGGGTCGGCCGTTGCAGGGTCGACAGGCGGTGGCAGATGGTTTCGAAACTCTGCGAGAAATGCGCCGACAGGCGTTCGATGTCGTAGCGGAAACTCTCGGCTACTTCGTGAAAGTGCGTGTAGGGCAAGACCATCGCGGCCGCGAAGTAGTTCGCCAGGCCGAGCATCGCGAGTTTGTGCGAGGCGTCGGAGGCGAAATTGCCCTCGTCGACCAGTTTTTCGAGGAGCGGGCCGCATTCCAGGTAGGCGAGTTCGGCGGCGAGCTTGAAAGTGCGCTGCCCACCGGACAGGTGTGGGGAGATCTCGAGCTGTTTGGTCTCGGGATCGAAATGGTGCAGCACGCCCTCGCCGAGGTCGATGCGCTCGCTGATCCGCACGCCGTGCGCACGCAGCAGGCGCACGATCTCGGTGCTCACCTCGCCACCGTGGAACCGGATGCGCGCGGTGAGATCCTCTGCGGCGGTATCCAATTCGTGGATGTAGTTCTGGCGCTGATAGAAGTAGTCGCGCACTTCCTCGTGCGGCTTGCTGATCGCGGCGCTGCCGGAACCGTCGGCGAACCGGTCCTCGGTGGCGGCGGCCAGCTGCGCGCTGGTGTTGCGGTAGCGGTTGTGCATGGCCACCAGGGCGCGCGCCATCGACGGATGGGCGGAGACCATGTCGGCGATCTGCTGGGTGTCGGCCTCGATGCCGAGCTCGGCGTCCATCACCACTTCGGACAGCTCGGCGATGAGCCGGGTGTCGTCCTGGGCGGAGAAGAAGGTGGGGTCGACGCCGAAGACCTCGTTGATGCGCGTCAGCACCGGCACGGTGAGCGGTCGCACGTCGTGTTCGATCTGGTTCAGATAGCTGGCCGAGATCTCCAGCTTCTGCGCGAGCGCGACCTGGCTCAGCCCACGCTCGGTCCGCAGCTGGCGTAGCCGCGCTCCGACATAGGTCTTGGCCATATGTCCAGTTTAGGGGCGGTTTCGCAGGCTTGCCAATGGATTCTTAACAACCGGGCTCGAGCTCTGTGTCACACCCTCGCGATACTGTCGTGGGGTGCTGTTCAGCGATGTCGTCACGGCCTCCGCGGCCGTGCGGGCGACCAGGTCGCGCAAGGCGAAAACCGCCGCGCTGGCCGAGCTCTTCGGTGCCGCGGACCCGTCCGAGATCGGGACCGTGGTGGCGTGGTTGTCCGGCGAGCTGGTGCAAGGCCGGATCGGGGCCGGGTGGCGCACGGTGGCCGGGCTCGACACACCGCCCAGCGGCGACGCGAGCCTCACCGTCGGCGCGGTGGACGACGTCTTCTCCCAGCTCACCGGCCTGAACGGCAAGGGCTCGACCAACCGGCGCCGCGAATTGCTGACCGCGCTCTTCACCGCCGCGACCGAGGAGGAACAGTCCTTCCTGGTCCGCCTGCTCACCGGCGAACTCCGGCAGGGCGCGCTCACCGCGATCGTGGTCGAGGCGCTCGCACAGTCCACCGGCATCCCCGTCGACGTGGTGCGCCGGGCCCATATGCTCTCGGGCCGGCTCCCCGTCACCGCGATCGCCGCGCTCGCCGGGGGCGAGCAGGCCCTGGCCGCGTTCGGTCTCGAAGTAGGACGTCCGGTTGCGCCGATGCTCGCCTCACCCGGCGGTTCGCTGGACGAGGCCCTCGCCGAGCTGGGTTCCGACATCAGTGTCGAACACAAGCTCGACGGCGCCCGCATCCAGGTGCACCGCGACGGCGACCAGGTCTGGGTCTTCACCAGAACCCTGCGCGACATCACCGAGGGCGTCCCCGAACTCGTCGATCTGGTCAAGTCCCTCGACTGCGCCACCGTGGTCCTGGACGGCGAAACCCTCGCCCTGACCGACGCGGGCCGCCCACGCCCGTTCCAGGAGACGATGAGCAGGTTCGCCACCCTCGGCGATCCACGCCGGTTACACCCGTACTTCTTCGACTGCCTGCATCTCGACGGCACCGACCTCATCGACGAACCGCTGCGTGTCCGCCGCACCGCTTTGGAACAGGTCGCGGGCGAACACAGCATCCCCGCGCTGATCGCACCCACTCCGGAGGCTGCCGCCGACTGCTATGACGACGCGCTCGCGGTCGGCAACGAGGGTGTGATGGTCAAGGCGCTCGATGCCCCGTACGCCGCGGGCCGCCGTGGCAAGGCCTGGCAGAAGATCAAGCCCGCGCACACCCTCGACCTACTGGTGATCGGCGCCGAATGGGGTTATGGCCGCCGCACCGGGTTCCTGTCCAACCTGCATCTGGCGGCCCGCGATCCGGAGACCGGTGAGCCGGTGATGGTCGGCAAGACGTTCAAGGGCCTCACCGACGAACTGCTGCGCTGGCAGACCGAGGAATTCCCGCGCCACGAAACCCACCGCGACGGTCAGGCCGTGTACCTGCGCTCCGAACTCGTCGTCGAGATCGCGCTCGACGGCGTCCAGACCAGTACCCGATATCCGGGCGGCGTCGCGCTGCGCTTCGCCCGGGTGGTGCGGTACCGGCCGGACAAGGAACCGGGGGAGGCCGACACCATCGAGGCCGTGCGCGCGCTCGGCGTGGCCGCCGGCTGAGCTCCGCCGCTGGTCGTGCGACTTACCCGCAACAGTTTGGCAATCCGGCGGCAGCATACGACACACTGTTCCGGTGAGCGCCGAACTAATGGTCCTGTTGATCGTCATCGTCACAGCTCTCGCGTTCGACTTCACCAACGGATTCCACGACACGGCCAACGCCATGGCGACCTCGATCGCCACCGGTGCGCTGAAGCCGAAGACGGCGGTCGCGCTCTCGGGCGTGCTGAACCTGATCGGGGCGTTTCTGTCGGTGGCGGTCGCGGCGACGGTGGCCAAGGGGATCGTGAAATTGGACGATGTGGGCGGGCAGGACCTGCTGGTAATCGTCTTCGCGGGCCTCGTCGGCGGCATCCTGTGGAACCTGCTGACCTGGCTGCTCGGCCTGCCGTCGAGTTCCTCGCACGCCCTGTTCGGCGGCCTGATCGGCTCGACGATCGCCGCACTCGGCTGGAACGGCGTGATCTGGGCATCGGGGTCGGACGGCGTGCTGATCAAGATCGTGCTGCCCGCGCTGCTCGCGCCCGTGATCGCGGCGATGGTGGCGGCCATCGGCACGTTCGTGGTGTACCGGATCACCCGTGGCGTCGACCAGGAGAAGTCCGAAGAGGGTTTCCGCTGGGGCCAGATCGGCTCGGCCTCCCTGGTCTCGCTGGCGCACGGCACCAACGACGCGCAGAAGACGATGGGTGTCATCTTCCTCGCGCTGGTCGCCTACGGCTCGCTGGACAAGGACGACCACATGCCGCTGTGGGTGATGGCCGCCTGTGCCGTCGCGATCGCCCTCGGCACCTATCTCGGCGGCTGGCGGATCATCAGGACCCTCGGCAAGGGCCTGGTCGAGATCGAGTCACCGCAGGGCCTGGCCGCCGAGTCGACCTCGGCGGCGATCATTCTCACCTCGGCGCACTTCGGCCTGCCGCTGTCGACCACGCAGACCGCGACCGGCGCGATCCTCGGTACCGGCATCGGCAAGGGCGCCGAGGTGCGCTGGCGGGTGATGGGCCGGATGGCCGTGGCCTGGATGCTGACTCTGCCGATGGCGGGCATCGTCGGCGCGATCTGCTGGGCGATCGCCAATGTCATCGGTGGACTCCCCGGTGTGCTCGTGGTGTTCGGCCTCCTGATCGCCGGGGCGCTCGGAATCTATCTCCGGTCGCGCCGTGACCCGGTCGGCACTCACAATGTGAACGACTGGCCCGATGGCCGGCCACCCACCTCGGCACAGGCGCCGATCGACCAGAACCATGCCGGGTAGAGGGGAGCGATCATGCACACCGTGATCACCAATCTGAGTTCACTGTGGGAAGTGGTGCTCGCCGCGCTGATCTTCGGCGCGGGTGTACCCGCGGTCTTCGCCTTCGCGGTGCGGTGGTGGGGCCATGCCGAGACCGTCGACGCCGAGGGTCGAGTCCGGCGCAACTATCCGGCGCTGGCGGGTGCGGTGGCCTGTCTGGTCCTCATCGTCGTCGTGGTGATCACCGGAATCCTGTTCACCGCCAAGGCGTTCATCGCCCACCAGTTCGGCATCCACCTGTTCGGCCAATCATGAGTGAGGAAGCCATGACCGATCCGAACCCCACCCCCGCGACCCCGCCGGTCCGTGGCAACCTGCTCTCGCGGGTGCTCGGGTGGCTGCGCGCGGGCTATCCACAGGGCATTCCCCAGTCCGACTATGTCGCCTTGTTCGCGGTGCTGCACCGCCACCTCACCGACTACGAGGTGACGGTGATCGGGGAGAAACTGGTGGAGGCGAATCCGAATCGGGAATCGATCAGCGAGGCCGAAATCGCGGCCGCCATCGCCGATTTCGCGAAGCAGCAGCCCGCGCCCGACGACGTCTCGCGGGTGGCTTCGCATCTGGCCGCCGGTGGCTGGCCGTTGGCCGAACCACTCGACGACGGCGAACCCACTACCGAACAGAATTGATCATCCACTTCGACAATTCCGATACGCCAGCGGAATTCGCTCGCGGCGACAATGACGAATCGCCCGGCTGTCCGGCGATCGCGCGCTAGCATGCATCCGTGGTTCGGCGTGCGGATGTAACCGATAGTGGTCGTAGTTACGGTGGATTGTCGCGCCAGCAGCGAGTCGCGCTACGCCGCAACAGGTTGACCGACGCGGCGCTGGAACTATTCGGTACCCAGGGATATTCGTCGACCTCGATCGAGCGGCTCTGTTCGACCGCGAATGTGTCGACCCGCAGTTTCTACGAAGACATCGGTAGCCGCGAGGCATTACTGATCGCACTCGTCGACCGGTTGAACGCGGCCGCGCTACGCCGCCTCGACGAGGCATTGGAACACACCAGCGAACAGCCGCTGGTGGTGCGCGTGGTGGAGAGTTTCCGTGCGTTCCTGGCGGTGACCTGCCGTGATCGCCGGGCGGCGCGGGTGTTCTATGTCGAGGTCGTCGGGGTGAGTCCGGTGGTGGAGGAATGGCGGCGCGCGCAGCGGCGGTCGATTTCGGCACTGCTCACCCGGGAAGCGCAGCGCGCCGCCGAACGTGGCGAAGCGGAATCGCGCAGCCTGCACCTGTTCGGCCTCGCGGTAATCGGCGCCGTGAATTCCCTCGCCCAGGAGATGGTGCACGCCACCGTTCCCGGCGACGCGATCTCGGTCGACGAGATCTGCGAGGAGATCGCCTATTTCATCCGCTCCGGGCTCACGGTGCGCACCGCGGTCGCGCCCACCACGTAGCCGGCGACAACGCAAAAGCGGGAGGCATCCGAATCCGGATGCCTCCCGCTTTCAGTGGGAAATCAGATACCCATGCCCTGAGCGAGCAGCGGCCACGACTCGTGCAGCGCCTGCTCCCAGTACGGCCAGTAGTGGGTGCCCATCGGGGTGAACTGGTAGGTCGCCGGGATACCCAGCGAGTCCAGCTTGGTCTTCAGGTTCTGGCTGCAAGCGTTGGTCGCCGCTTCGATGCCGATACCGAGACCGAGGTTGATCACGCCCATCGGGCCGGGCGAACCGTTGAGGTAGTAGGCCACATCGGCGTTGGTCGGCATGCCGCTACCGCTGGAGATGTAGAGGTTGGTGCCGCGCAGCTTCTCCGCGTTGATGACCGGGTCGTTCTCGACCCACGCGGGATCGTTGTCCGGGCCGTACATGTTCGCGGTCTTGCCACCGGCCCAGGTCTCCACGGAGAACTTGACGGCCTGCTTGCCCATCGGGTCGGCGATCTGCGCGCAGCCACTGTAGGCGGCGACGGACTTGAACAGACCCGGGTTGGCCTCGGCCAGCTGCAGCACCGAGGTGCCGGAGGTGGACAGGCCGGCCAGCGAGTTCAGACCGGTCGAGCCGAGTGCGGCGTCGATCAGCGGGGGCAGCTCCTGGGTGAAGAAGGTGCTCCACTTGTTCAGGCCCAGCTTCGGGTCTTCGGCTTTCCAGTCGGTGTAGTAGCTGCCGCGGCCGCCGATCGGCTGGATCACATTGACCTGCTTGTCGGCCAGGAAGCTGAGCGCCTGGGTCTGCGCAGCCCAGCTGGCGGTGCCCTCACCGCCGTCGAGGCCGTTGAGCATGTAGAAGTTGGGGGCCGGCTTGGACTCGTCGACGGGACGCTGCACGTCGATCGTGATGTCCTTCTTCATCGCCGCCGAGTACACCTTCAGATGCCACACGCGTCCGTCTTTGACGATGGACGACACGGCTGAGGGCTTCTCGGGCTCGGCGGTCGCGGCGCCACCGGCGACAACGGCCACCGACAATGCGGCGGTCAGAGCCACGGCGGTGGTGCGCAGCGCGGCCACGGTACGTAGTGCAGAGAGCTTCATCGAACAGTCGGTTCCAGTCCACGGGCCCTGTCGGGCACGTCATCGCAGTGCTTCCCCCGGTCGCCGAGAGCATATGCGCTCGACGCCTGCAGGGCTGTCAGATCCTCCGACACTCTATGTCCTCTCACAGGACCGAATCGTTACCGGTTCACTTTTATGGTGACCTCGAGCACGGTTTACGGGGGCGCAATCTGAGCTGTGATTCGGAAATGCCGCCGCAACCAGGCGCTCTTATGGTGACGAGCATGGGTAAGGAAATCCCCGGTAGCGCGACCACCGGGATCGAGATCAGTGGGTTGAGCAAGACCTTCACAGTGGGCCGCAACACTGTCAACGCGCTGGACTCGGTCGATTTGCGGACTTCTCACGGCGCATTCCTGTCATTGCTCGGGCCTTCGGGCTGCGGCAAATCGACGGTGTTGCGGATTCTGGCCGGCCTGGACGAACCGAGTGCGGGCACCGCGCGGATCAACGGCATGTCCCCGGAACAATTGCGCGGTGGAGCCGAGCTCGGTATCGCGTTCCAGGATTCGGCGTTGCTGCCGTGGCGCAGTGTGGAATCGAACATCCGGCTGCCGTTGCAGGTGGCCGGGCTGCCCGCCGAACCGGACCGGATCGCCGAACTGATCGCGCTGGTCGGGCTGGAGGGGTTCGAGAAGGCCAAGCCCGCGCAGCTGTCCGGCGGTATGCGCCAGCGGGTTTCGATCGCGCGAGCGCTGGTCGTGCAGCCGTCGGTGCTGCTGCTCGACGAACCGTTCGGCGCGCTCGACGACATGACCCGGCAGCGATTGAACCTGGAACTGCTGCGCATCTGGACCG
This sequence comes from Nocardia sp. NPDC056952, assembly GCF_042674185.1. Lineage (NCBI taxonomy): Bacteria > Bacillati > Actinomycetota > Actinomycetes > Mycobacteriales > Nocardiaceae > Nocardia > Nocardia sp. NPDC056952. Next base: position 203,768 of record NZ_JBHURA010000006.1, read on the forward strand.
AGAAGCCCGCGACCACACTGATGGTCACCCACGGCATCGGCGAGGCGGTGTTCCTGTCCGACGTGGTGGCGGTGATGAGTCCGCGACCGGGCCGGGTGCTGGAGCTGGTCGAGATCGACCTGCCGCGTCCACGCACACCCGAGATGATGCGCACGCCCGAATTCCACAAGCTCTGTGACTACCTGTCCGAGCTGCTGTTCGGGCGGGGTGGGGTGGCATGAGCGTGGCGACAGCCCGGCGGATCCCGGCCGACATGGGGCGGGTGGCCGGGGCTCTGGGCGTGGTGGTGCTGATCGCCCTGTGGTGGGCGCTGGCCGCCGCCGGAACCGCGGGCGGGACGATTCCCTCACCGTGGCGGGTCCTTTCGACCATGTGGTCGGACGGGTGGGGCCTCTACGGACCCAACTTCCAGGTCACTGCGATCGGGACGTTGCAGGGCTTCCTCTGGGGGAACGTGCTGGCGATCGGGATCGCGGCGCTGATCATGCTGGTGCCGCGGATCGAACCCCTCGCGACCCAGCTGGCCATCCTGAGCTACTGCACGCCGCTGGTGGCGCTGGGCCCGATCATCCTGGTGGTGTTCGGCGGACGCACGCCCACGGTGTTCCTGGCCGCGATGTACTGCTTCTTCACCACCATGGTCGGCGCGGTGAGCGGATTGCGCTCGGCCGATCCGGCGAGCCTGGATCTGGTGCGCGCCTACGGCGGTGGCCGCTGGCAGCAGCTGTATCGGGTGCAAGCCATCGCCGCGCTGCCGAATACGTTCGCCGCCTTGAAGATCGCCGCGCCGTCGGCGGTGCTCGGCGCGATCATCGGTGAGTATCTGGGTGGCGTCGACAGCGGCATCGGGGTCGCGCTCACGGCGGCCCAGACCGCCTACAACGTGCCACGCACCTGGGGCATGGCGATCGCCGCGGCCGCGCTGGCCGGGCTCGGGTACCTGCTGGTGGCGGGCGCGGCCCGCCTGATCACGCCGTGGACGACGGTGGAGGAGGGGCGATGACCACCACCGTCGCGCGCCGGATCGGCCGCTTCCTGCTGCCGCTGGCGACGTCGCTGATTCTGTTGCTCGTCATCTGGACGCTGTTTCTTCGCCTGTTCCCCCAGATCGGGCCGCGAGTGGGCAAGACGCCGTCGGATGTCTGGGCCTACCTGGTCACTTCGGCGGGTGCGCCTGCGGCCCGGCAGGCGATCTTCGACGACCTCGCGATCACCCTCGGTGACGCGGCATCGGGGTTCGTCGTCGGGATGCTCGGCGCGATCGGCGTCGCCGCGCTGTTCGTGCTGTATTCGGCTGTGCGGCAGACGTTCATGCCGGTCGCGATGCTGTTGCGGTCGGTGCCGCTGGTCGCCCTGAGTCCGATCGTGGTGCTGATATTCGGCCGTGGCACGGCGGGGGTGACGGTGCTGACGGCGATCGTCGTGTTCTTCCCCGCCCTGGTGATGATCATGACGGGCCTGCGCGAAGCGCCCCGGCAGGCAATGGAATTGGTGACGGCCTACGGCGGCACGCGGTGGACCCGACTACGGATGGTCGCGGTGCCCGCGGCGCTGCCGTCGGTGTTCGCCGCGGCCAGGGTCTCGGTGCCCGGCGCGTTGATCGGCGCCCTGCTGGGTGAATGGCTCGGCAGTGGAACAGGATTGGGCGCGAGCCTGGTACGGGCCATCCCGATGTTCCAGTACAACCGGCTGTGGGCGTCGATCGTGGTGGTCACGGTGGTATCGGTGCTGCTGTACGCGATCGTCGGCGTGATCGAGAACGTGGTGCTCGCCCGCTTCGGCCCGAGCGCGGGAAAGTAAGGAATAGCGGCGGAACGTGGCCGCAAAGAGAACGAAACGCACCGAACCTACATTCTGCGTATGAACAGTATCGACCGTCGTTCCTTTCTCCGCTTTTCCGCATTGACCGGCGCGGCGCTCGGCGGCGCCGGGCTGCTCGCCGCCTGCGGCGGTAGTTCGGCCACTTCCTCGAACGGCTCGACCGACGACGGCTCGAAATTCGGCAAGGTCGCTGTCCAGTTGTCCTGGATCAAGAACATCGAATTCGCGGGTGAGTATTTCGCCGATTCGAAGGGCTATTTCAAGGATGCGGGATTCGGTGCGGTAGATCTCGTCGCGGGTGGCGCGGCGTCGACGTCGGTGGAAGCCGGTCTCGATACCGGCAAGATCTGGCTCGGCCTTTCCGCGCCACAGACGACCGCACCCGCCGTACTGGAAGGACTACCCGCCAAGATCGTCGGCGCGACCTATCAGAAGAACCCGTTCGCGATCGTGAGCTCGGCGGGCAAACCGATCACATCTCCCGCGGAGATGAAGGGCCGCAAGATCGGTGTGCAGGACACCAATCAGCTCATCTTCAGCGCCCTGCTGGCGGCCAATGGCATCAGTCCCGGCGATGTCACCGTCGTGCCCGCGCAGTTCGATCCGACCCCGCTGGCCAACGGCGAGGTCGACGGCTGGGTGAGTTATGTGACCAACGAGCCGATCACCCTGGCCGCCAAGGGCTTCGCCAACGACCACTTCCTGTTCGCCGACTTCGGGCTGCCGCTGGTCGCGGAGACACTGACGGTGAGCCAGCACACCATCGACAACGAGCGCGACAAGCTCAAGGCCTTCCTGACCGCCCAGATCAAGGGCTGGAAGGACGCTGTCGCCAACCCCGCCGAGTCCGCGCGCCTGGCCGTCGAGGTCTACGGCAAGGACCTGAAACTCGACCTGGCCGAGCAGACCGCGGAGGCCACCGCGCAAAACGACCTGGTCGTCTCGGCGTCGACCAAGACCGACGGCCTGCTGACGATGTCGGACGCGCTGATCGAGCAGAACATCGCCGCGCTGCGTACTGCCAAGATCGATATCAAGGCCGGCCAGCTCTTCGATCTGTCCGTGCTGCGCGAGGTGTACGCCGAGAACCCGGGCCTGAAATAAGAACCCGGTCGGCGCCGCGAAGCCGTGGCGCCGACCGGTACATCAAATGGCCATACCCACAGCGGCTGTCGACCCGTAGTCGCGCTGAGCCGCGAGGCGAAGGCCCGCGCGGGAGGCGAGGAAGTCGGCGGTGATGAAGACGGCGGTCTCGGCGGGAGTGCGCGGGCCCGTTTCCAGGCCCGCGGGTACGTGCACGCGGGCCAGGGTCGGCTCGTCGAAGCCGCCCGCGCGCAGGTCGTCGAGGCGACGTGCCTGGTCGGCGGGGGTGCCGAGGGCGGCTAGGTAGCCGAGCTCGGGTAGTCGTAACGCGACGGTGAGCAGCGGGATCTCGAAGCGCGGCTCGTTGGCCAGCACGACGATGGCGGTGCTGTTGTCGACCTCGCCCGCGGCCGAGAGGGTGTTGAGGTAGCGGTGCGGCCAGTCGACGACTACTTCGGCGCCGGGGAACGAGGCCGGATCGGCGAACTCGGGACGCGAGTCACAGATCGTCACCCGGTAGCCGATCATCCGCGCCTGCGCGACGAGGGTGGCGGCATAGGCGTTGGCGCCGAAGATGATCAGGCGCGGCGGCGGGCAGTACGAGGCGACGAACAGATCCGACTCGGGCAGCGCGACGAGTTCGGTCGCGTGCTTGCGATCGGTGACCAGATGCTGGCCGATGACATCGGGATCCTGATTCCACACCACGGTGAACACGGTGACCCGGCGATGGGCTTGGATATCGGCGGCGATAGTGGGGAATTCGGGAAAATCGCGGCAGGAGAACGGTTCTACGAAGATGTCGACGAGTGTTCCGTCGTCGGCGCTCGATTCCAGACCGGTGAGCATGCTGTAGCGACGCAGTTGCCGGATGCCGGTGCGACCCGCTTCCAATGCCGCTTCGTAGACGGTCTCTTCCAGCCGTCCGGAGGCGATCGATCCGAAGACGCCACCGTTGGGGGTGACGAGCATCGAAGAGCCGATGGGCAGGGAATTGGTGCCGATGGTACGGACCACGGTGGCAAGGCCGCCCGTACGGCCCGAATGCCACACTCGCAGAAGGTCATCGACGATATCGCGCATATCTCACAACTCCGATCACCGTGCGCCGACTTCCGGGAAATCGCGATCGGTCCCTGTCGCCAAGTCGTCGCACGTGACGCACACCATATCCTGTCGACCGCCCAAATAGGAACCGGCCCCGATATCGCCTGCGGCTACTTCGGAAATGGCTTCCCAGTGCTTGTTCTCGATCACAACGGGGTGTCCAGGTGTGTTGTGAAACACAGCACGGGCAAGTCCGCTCTTGCTCGCGCGTGCCGCGGCGAGCACTCTGGCGACCACCTCGCCCCCGATATCGAGGATATCGACGGGCAGAAACGCCACGTAACGGGTGTCCGTTTCGGTGGCGGCGCGCAGGCCCTCGCGCACCGTCGCGGAGAGTCCGGTCGCCCAGTCGGCGACCCACCGGCATCGGGTGCCGTCGGGCAGTCCGAGGGCGGCCGGATCGGGTCCGGTCGCGCCGAGCAGGACGACCACCGGATCGCAGCCGCCGTCGCGCAGGGCGGTGATCGCCGAACGCAACCAGGCGCCGTTCTCGGCGAGTGCCTTGGGTTTGCCGTATCGCGTGCCCGCACCCGCCGCGAGGACGATGCCCGTGCACGAGGCGTGCGCGGAACGGTCGAGTGGAGGCATGTGAGCGAAGGTAATGACGCAATGTTGCCGGTCGATTACAGCAGGGGAGCGCACCGACGACGACACGCCGACGTGATGGACTGCACATCGGTGGCGGCGGGCCGGGGATCGCGCGATGCTGGATCGATGACGAGCGAAGGGCTGAGCCTCGCGGGTTTCAACGATCTACCTGCGAAGACTGCCGAAGAAGCACTGCTTGCCTGTTGCTCGGCGCCACGCTGGGCGCGGGCGATCGCGGCCGCGCGTCCCTATGCCACCACCGAAGCGCTGTTGGCGGCGGCCGATGCGGGAACGGCCGCACTCGACGACGCCGAGATCGACGAGGCACTGGCCGGCCACCCGCGGATCGGCGATCGCCCGACCTCGGCGGCATCCGCGCGCGAGCAGTCCGGGGTGGCGGGTGAGGACGTGCGCGTGGCCCTGGCCGAGGGCAATCGCGCCTACGAGGCGAAGTTCGGCCATATCTACCTGGTCTGCGCGGCAGGTCGCAGCGGCGAGGAGTTGCTGGCGATCTTGCGCGCGCGGTTGGACAACGATCCGTCTACTGAAAGGCAGGTCATGCGAACAGAACTGACGAAGATCAACCGGCTGCGCCTGGCGGGGCTGGTGACGGCATGACGAGCGTGAGTACCCACGTGCTCGACGCCGTGCGCGGGGTCCCCGCCGCGGGTGTCGCGGTGTTGCTGATGCGCGGGGAGCAGCGGCTCACCGAGGCGCTCACCGACGCCGACGGCCGGGTGAAGGAGCTGGCGGCCGGACTCAATCCGGGTGACTACCGGCTGTTCTTCGATACCGGCAGCTACTTCGCGGCGCAGGGCACCGAGACCTTCTATCCGGAAGTCTGCGTCGCGTTCACGGTGGGTGAGCAGCCGCATCTGCATGTGCCGCTGCTGCTGTCGCCGTTCGCCTTTTCCACCTACCGAGGGAGCTGAGATGGCACTGTCCGGTCCGATCGTGTTGACCGACAATCGATATGGCAAGGCCGAGAATCGGGTTGTGCGTTTCTACAAAGAGAACGCGCGCCACGAGATTCGCGACGTGAACGTCTCGACCACCCTGCGCGGTGATTTCGAGGCGGCGTACACCGATGGTGACCAGCGTCACGTCCTGCCCACCGACACCCAGAAGCACATGGCCTTCGTGTATTCGAAGAAGCCCGGTCTCGACACCATCGAGGACTACGCGATCGCGCTGGGGAAGCATTTCGCCGACTCGGTCGATCCGGTGTCGAGCGCGCGTATCGACGTGGACTCCTATGGCTGGCAGCGGGTTTCGGTCGACGGTGCCGAACACGATCACACCTGGGTGCGCCAGGGCCCCGAGGTGCGGACGGCCGCGGTGACCGTGGCGGGCAAGGGCGCCGAGCAGCAGCGGTGGGTGATCGGCGGGATCAAGGACCTGGTGCTGCTCAAGTCGACCGGATCGGAGTTCGCCGACTTCCTCACCGACGAGTACACGACACTCGCGCCGACCCACGATCGCGTGCTCGCCAGTTCGCTGGTGGTCCAGTGGCGGTTCGCCGAGACCAGCGGATTCGACTGGGACGAGGTGTACGCCGGGATCCGCGCCACGCTGCTCGAGCTCTTCGCCACCACGTACTCCAAGGCGTTGCAGCAGACGCTGTACGCGATGGGAACGGCCGCGCTGGAACGCTTTCCGGTGCTGGCCGAGATCCGGTTGTCGGCGCCGAACAAGCACCACTTCGACTACGACCTCGCGCGGTTCGAGATCGAGAACAAGGGTGAGGTCTTCTGGGCGGCCGACCGGCCGTACGGCTCGATCCACGCCACCCTGGCGCGTGCGGACGCGCCCGATGCGGGGATCGCGTGGCAGCCGTGAGCGCGCCCGATCTGCTGATCCACGGCTGTGCGGTGGTGACCGTCGACGCGGCGGGAACCGAGTATCGCGACGGGTGGGTCACCGTGCGCGGCAACAAGATCGACGCTGTGGGCGCGGGTGTACCGCCCGAGTTCGGCCCGGAGGTCGCGCGGATCGACGGGCGTGGCTGCGTGCTCACGCCCGGTCTGGTCAACACCCACCACCACCTGTACCAATGGATCACCCGTGGGCTGGCCGCCGACAACACGCTGTTCGAGTGGCTGACCACGCTGTATCCGGTGTGGGCGCGGATCGATGAGAAGTCGGTGCGGACGGCGGCCACCGGCGCGCTGGTCTCACTGGCGCGCAGCGGGTGCACGACGTCGTCGGATCACCACTACGTGTTCCCGCGCGGCGGCGGTGACCTGCTCGCCGCCGAGATCGGCGCGGCGGGCGAGGTGGGGCTGCGCTTCCACCCGGCGCGCGGGTCGATGGACCTCGGCCAGAGCAAGGGCGGGCTGCCGCCCGACACCGTGGTGGAGTCGATCGACGACATCCTCGCCGCGAGTGCGGCGGCCATCGAGGACTGGCACGACCCGTCCTTCGACGCGATGGTGCGGATAGCGCTGGCCCCCTGCTCGCCGTTCTCGGTGACCGCCGATCTCATGCGCGAGTCCGCGGCGCTGGCCCGTTCCGCGGGCGTCCGGCTGCACACGCACCTCGCCGAAACCCTCGACGAGCAGGACTTCTGCCAGGAGAAGTTCGGGTGCACACCCGCCGAGTACATGGAGCGGCTGGGCTGGCTCGGCGACGACGTGTGGTACGCCCACGCCGTGCACCTCGACGATCCGGCGATCGCGGCGATGGCTCGCACCGGGACCGGGATCGCGCACTGCCCGACCTCCAACGGCCGGTTGGGTGCGGGGATCGCACGGACCGCCGACCTGGTGGCGGCCGGTGTGCCCGTCGGCCTCGGGGTCGACGGTGCGGCCAGCAACGAGTCCAGTTCGATGATCGAGGAACCGCGCAACGCGCTGCTGTACGCGCGGGCGGTCGGCGGTCCGCGGGCGATGACAGTGCGCACGGCGCTGGAGCTGGCGACCATGGGCGGTGCGCGGGTACTCGGGCGGGCGGACGAGATCGGGTCCATCGAGCCGGGCAAGCTGGCGGATCTGGCGCTGTGGCGGCTGGATATGCCCGCGCACGCCGGTATCGAGGACCCGGTCGTCGCGCTGATCCTCGGCTCGGCGCCGCCGCTGGCCGCGTTGCTGGTGAACGGGCGCGAGGTTGTCCGCGACGATGTCGTACTGACGGTGGACGAGGCGGCGGTCGGGGCCGACGTGGCCCGGGCTCAGGCGACGCTGCTCGCCGGTGCGTGATGCGGCCCGGCCGGGGCGTGCGTTGATGCCGCGCGCGCGTCGGCGTGCTGATCTGCGGTTTTGCCCGGATCGGCGCACACTGGATGGCGTACACCGGGTTAACCGCGGCGCAATCTGGCGCGGGTTTCGTGCAACATCGTGGCAACTCCCGGCCCCTACTGTGGCCGGTGAGGTTAGCGAGGTGAACGTGGATCTGGACACTGTTTCCGAGATTGTTCTCGCCCGCGAACGCGCCGATCTGGCGCAGATCGGAGCGGGCAGCGCGGTACTGGCGGGCGGTACTTTCCTGTTCTCCGAACCGCACGATCACCTCGACACGCTCGTCGACATCACCACCCTCGGCTGGGCGCCGCTGACCGAAACCGCACCGGGGCTGGAGATCGCCGCGACCTGCACACTGGCGGAGTTCGCCGGTGCCCGTCCCGGCCGGGAACTCGGCACCTCGATCATGCGACCGGAGTGGCCGGGCACGGCGCTGTTCGCGCAGTCCTGCCGGGCGCTGCTGGCCTCGCACAAGATCTGGCGCACAGCGACGGTCGGCGGGAACGTATGTCTGTCACTGCCCGCCGGCGCGGTTCTCGGCGCGCTCGTCGCGTTGGACGCGACCGTGGTGATCTGGCCGCGCGGCGGTGGCGAGCGACGAATCCCTCTGCGCGACTTCGTCACCGGGCCGGGGGAGAACCTGCTGGGAGCGGGTGCGGTCGTGCGCTCGTTCGTCGTTCCCACCGCGAGCCTGCTGGCGCGCACCAGCTTTCGCAAGGTGGCCTTGGCTCCGCTCGGGCGTTCCGGGTCGGTGGTGATGGGCAGGCGTGCGGCCGACGGCCGGTGCGCGATCACCGTCACCGCGGCGACCGTTCGCCCGATCGTTCTCGACTTCGATTCCGTCCCTTCGCCATCCGAGCTGAACGACGCGCTGGCCGACATCGATCCCGACGTGTGGTTCGACGATCCACACGGTGCGCCGGACTGGCGTGAGCACGTGACCGGGTTGCTCGCCGCAGAGGTGGCCGCCGAACTCCGGGAGGCGTCGTGAGTTCAGCGCGTGGCGTCGTAGGCGGCGCGGGCGGCGAGCACCCGATCCATGTGCTGCTCGGCCCAGCCCTTGATGGTGCGCATCACCGGCAGCAGGTCCTCGCCGAGCGGAGTCAGCCGGTACTCGACGCGGACCGGCACCTCGGGCAGTACGGTGCGGGTGACCAGGCCGTCGCGTTCGAGATTGCGCAGGGTCTGGGTGAGCATCTTCTGGCTCACCCCCGCCAGCCGCTGGTTCAGTTCGCTGTAGCGCAGCGAACCGTCGGCCAGCGCGTTGATCGCCAGACTCACCCACTTGTCGCCGATCCGGTCCAGCAGCTGGCGCGCCGGGCATTCGGCCACGTAGGCGTTGTAGGCCGCGCCCGCCTCGGCGCGGCGCTCGGCGGCGGTCCGCGTACTCATCGCTCTCCCTCGCGTGCGGTACGCACTTCGCAGTGCGTACTTCCCGATAGAGAGTAGCTCTCCCTAGGTTCGGTCAGTACCTACGGAAGAGAGAGATCATCATGCGCGCAGTTGTCGTCCATACCTTCGGCGGACCGGAAGCACTCGAACTCGTCGAGGTGCCGGTGCCCGCGCCGGGGCCAGGTCAGGTACGGATCCGGGTGTCGGCGGCCGCGGTGAACCCGGTCGACGCGGTGACCAGGGCGGGTGCGCTGGTCGACGCCGGTCTGATGGCGCCCCGACCGGTGACCGGGATCGGCTGGGACGTGGCGGGCGAGATCGACGAGGTCGGCGCCGGGGTGCCCGGTTTCGCGGTGGGGCAGCCCGTGATCGGGCTTCGTGATCTGCTCGACCGGTCGCTGGGCAGCTACGCGGACTACCTCGTGCTCGACGCGTCGGCGGTGGCAGCGGCTCCCGTCGGCCGCTCGGCGGCGGAGGCCGCGACGCTCCCGCTGAACGGGCTCACCGCCTTTCAGGCGCTCGATCTGCTCGATCTCGACGAAGGCGACAGTGTGCTGGTGACCGGCGCGGCAGGCGCGGTCGGCGGTTTCGCGGTCGAGATCGCCGCGCGGTGGCGTGGGCTCAGGGTGATCGCGCAGGTCGGCCCCGAGGACGCCGGCTTCGTGCACGGGCTCGGTGCGGAGTGGGTAGTGCCGCGTGAGAAGCCAGACCTGGCCGAGGCGGTCCGTGCGCTGGTGCCCGGTGGTGTGGATGCCGTCCTGGACACGGCGGGCCTGAGCGCCAGAGCGCTTGCCGCAGTGCGCAACCGGGGGTCGTTCGTCACCGTCGTCGGTGGCGCCGACCCGACTCCGTTGCGCGGCATTCGCGTCCACCACGCCTGGATCAGTGCCGACGGCGCGGCCCTCGCCACGCTCGCCGGCTACGACCTCGCCCTGCGCGTGGCCGCCACCCTGCCGCTCGAGCAAGCCGCCGATGCGCACACCCGACTGGCCCGAGGCGGCCTGCGCGGCCGCATCGTGCTGACCACGGAACACGGAGGTGGTTCATGAGGCTCGATATCGACGGCCGCGCGGTCGAAGTGACCGCGCGGCCCGGCCAGTGCCTGCGCACGCTGCTCCGCGAACACGGCGAGCTCGCGGTCAAGAAGGGCTGTGACTCCGGCGACTGCGGCGCCTGCTCGGTGTTGCTCGACGGCGAACCCGTCCACTCCTGCCTGATCCCGGCACACCGCGCCGCCGACCGCGCGGTGACGACCGCCGCCGGACTCGGCGACGCGGACGGACCGAACCCGGTGCAGCGCAGCTTCGTCGAGCACGCCGGGTTCCAATGTGGTTTCTGCACCGCCGGAATGGTGGTCACGGCATCGGGTCTGGCCGCCGCTCGTCCCGGCACAGCTGTGGACAACTCGGCTGTGCAGGCAACCACCGACGCGGAACACGCCGAACTGCTGAAGGGAAACCTGTGCCGCTGCACGGGTTACCGAGCCATCGCCGATGCGCTGGCCACACCCTGTGCATCACTGTGCACAACTTCCGAGGCGCCCCGCGCGGGGCAGTCGCGTGGCGATGCGGATTACGTGATCGACGCAGACGCGGCAAGCGATGGCAGGCTGATTATCGACGACCTCTCGACAACAACCACCACGGGCGCTGACACGGACCCGAATGCGGATGAATCGGCCGATGGCGAGTCGGTGACCGAGGGCCCGGCCGAACGCGCGAAGCAGCGACCGTTCGATGACACGGCGAGGGCGGCCAGATCAGAGGGCGCGCGCCCCGGTGACGACCTGACGGGGTCGGTCGTCGCGGAGGGACCCGGTGTCGAGTCCTACGTGACAGGCGGCCGGTCGGCCGACGAGGTCACCACGGTATCGGCGGCGCAGGGGCCGGACGTCGGGGCGTCTGCCGTATCGGTCGTGGCGGCGCGGGTCGGTGGGGTGATGCGGCGAAAGTATCGGCCGGGGCAGATCGGGGACGGGGTGGGGGCGCCGGCGGGAGCGCGGATCGTCCAGGGTGGGGAGGCGTTCACGATGGACGTGGTGCCGGGGGCCGGGGAGCAGATGCCGCCGGTGGCTCCGTGGCATCTGGCTGTGCTGGCCAGTCCACACGCGCATGCGCGGATCGTCTCCATCGACGTGGCCGCGGCGCGGGCGGTGCCGGGTGTGCACACGGTGTTGACACATGTGGATGGACCGCGGACCGCGTTCTCCACGGCTCGTCACGAGCTGCGCGAGGACGATCCGGACGACACCTTCGTGCTCGACAGCACGGTCCGGTTCGCGGGGCAGCGGGTAGCCGCGGTGGTGGGGGAGACCCTGGACGCCGCACGTGCGGGGGTGCGAGCGCTGCACGTGGAATACGAGGTGCTGCCCGCGGTATTCGAGCCCGAGGCAGCGATGGCCGATGGCGCGCCGTTACTGCATGCCGACAAGCCGGACTCGGCACGGATCGCCGATGCGCGACGCAATCTGATCGCCGAGATCCACGGTGGTGTCGGTGATGTCGAGGCCGGTATCGAGCAGGCCGCGAAAGTGGTCAGCGGCGTGTGGAATTCGCCGCGCGTGCAGCACGTGCACCTGGAGACCCATGGTGGGATCGGCTGGCTCGACGACGCGGGCAGGCTCGTCGTTCGCTCGAGCACCCAGGTGCCGTTCCTGGTACGCGACGAACTGTGCCACCTGTTCGGGCTGGATCGAGACCGTGTGCGGGTGTTCGCGACTCGCGTCGGTGGCGGCTTCGGGGCGAAGCAGGAAATGCTGGCCGAGGACCTGATCGCCCTGGCCGTGCTCCGCACCGGGCATGCCGTGCAGTACGAGTTCACCCGCACCGACGAATTCACCTCGGCCACGTGCCGTCATCCGATGCGGGTCGCGGTCACCGCGGCCGCCGACGCGGCGGGCATCCTGACCGCGCTCTCGGTGGACGTCCTCGCCGACGCGGGCGCCTACGGCAACCACAGCGCGGGCGTGATGTTCCATTCCGTCGGCGAATCGGTAGCCGTCTACCGCTGCCCGAACAAGCGGGTCGACGCACAAGCGGTGTACACCAACAACGTTCCCTCCGGCGCGTTCCGGGGCTACGGACTCGGCCAGGTGATCTTCGGCGTCGAATCGGCGATCGACGAACTGGCCCGCGCGCTCGGCGTCGACCCCTTCGAATTCCGCCGCCGCAATGTGGTGATCCCGGGCGACCGGTTCACCGCCGCCGAAATCGACGAGTCCGACCTGACTTTCGGCAGTTACGGCCTCGACGAGTGCCTCGACACCGCCCAGCGGGCGCTCCTTCGCGGCAACGGTGTCGCCGCGCCCGGACCGGATTGGCAGGTGGGGGAGGGCATGGCGGTGGCGATGATCGCGACCGTGCCCCCGCGCGGACATCATGCCGATGCCACGGCGACCCTGCTGCCCGACGGCCGCTACGAAATCGGTGTCGGCACCGCGGAATTCGGCAACGGCACCACAACCGTTCATGCCCAGCTCGCGGCGACGGCACTGGCCACCGCCGCCGAGCGAATCGTGATCCGCCAGTCCGACACCGACGTGGTCGGCCACGACACCGGCGCGTTCGGCTCCACCGGCACCATGGTCGCGGGCAAAGCCTCCTACGCGGCGGCGCTCGAACTGCACGCGATGCTGCTGGCCAGGGCGGCGAAGGTGAGCGGTCACCCCGAACGCGACTGTCTGCTCGAAGCGGGCGGCGTGCGCTGCGGCGACGAACTGATCACCGCGGCGCGACTGCTCGCCGACGGCGAGCTCGTCGCCCACGGCACCCACGCGGGCACCCCGCGCTCGGTGAGCTTCAATGTCCACGCGTTCCGGGTGGCGGTCCGGCCCTCGACCGGTGCGGTACGGATATTGCAGTCGGTCCAGGTCGCCGACGCGGGCACGGTGGTGAACCCCGTGCAGCTGCGTGGACAGGTGGAAGGCGGCGTCGCCCAGGCGATCGGGACCGCGCTCTACGAGGACATGCGATCCGAGGCCGGCGTGGTGACCACCCGGACGCTGCGCCACTATCACATTCCGCAGTTCGCCGATCTGCCCCGCACCGAGGTGTATTTCGCCGAAACCAGTGACGAACTGGGCCCGCTGGGTGCCAAATCGATGAGTGAGTCCCCCTACAACCCGGTGGCCCCCGCCCTGGCGAACGCGATCCGCGACGCCGTCGGTGTCCGCCCTTACCGACTACCGATGACCGCCGATCGTGTGTGGCGGGCCGTCAAGGAAGGAACCGCCGGGTGAATACTCGCCTGCCCGAACATATTCGAGCCCGCATCGACTCGGTGCTCGACTCCGTCGACGCCGAACTGCGCGTGCGCTACCCAGGAGCCGGTGACCGGGTCCAGCCCGTGCACACCGCCTACGTGCCGGCCGACCGCGCCACCGCGCAGACGCCGGCCGAGTGGGGCGCCACCGCCTTGGAGCTGCTGCATCGCCACGCCGACTTCCTCGTCGGTCTCGATGTCACCGGTTCGCTCCCGGCCGTGCGCCGTCAACTCACGGACCGGCCGGTGCAGGACATGCGCATCGACTTCGAGGACGGTTACGGGTTCCGGGCCGATGACGAAGAGGACGCGGCGGCGAAGGCGGCGGGCGAGGCGCTGGCGGCGTGGGCCGACAAGCCCGGCGCACCGGTCTCGTTCGGTGTGCGGACGAAAGGTCTGGCCGCGAACGAACGCCGGCGCGCATTGCGCACTCTCGAACTCGTCCTCGACGGGGCGGGTGGCGCACTGCCCGGATTCGTGTTCACGGTGCCCAAGATCCGCGCCGCGGAACAGGTGTCGGCGATCGTCGACCTGTGCACCGGACTCGAGCGCGGCCACGGCCTGCCCGAACGGTCGCTGCGTTTCGAGCTCCAGATCGAGAGCCCGCAGGCGATCATCGCGCCCGATGGCACCGCGCCCATCGTCAAAATGATCCACCTGGCCGACGGACGCTGTAGCGCACTGCATTTCGGTACCTACGACTACACCGCCGCCTGCGGCATCGCGGCCACCGATCAGGCCCTCGACCATCCCGCCGCCGACTACGCCAAATCGGTGATGCAGGTCGCCGCCGCGCAGACGGGGGTGTGGATCTGCGACGGCTCCACCCAGATCGTCCCCGACGCCGATCCCGAAGCCGCCTTGGCCAACCACCACCGCCTGGTCGATCGGGCCCTGCGCCGCGGCTACTACCAGGGCTGGGACATGCACCCCGGTCACCTGGTCACCCGCTGGCTCGCCACCTACGACTTCTTCCGCGCCGCGTGCGAGGTGGCGGTGCCGCGCCTGATCGCCTACCTGGACCGGCGTGGCGGGGGTGTCATGGACGAGCCCGCGACCGCCGAAGCCCTGGCGAGCACGGTGCTGCGCGGCCTGCGTGCCGGTGCGTTCACCGAGGCCGAACTGCTCGCCGACGCGCCGGGCCTGACCGGCGAGGTTCTGCTCGATCTCGCCGCTCGACGGGTGCGCTCGACGTGACGAAACCCCCACGAATAGCGGTATACCAGTAATATGGCACCCGACCCCAGGAGGCACCCGTGAGCCGATTCACCGGCAGCGACGATTTCACCCTGCTCCCTGATCTGGCCGTCCGCACCCTCGGCGGTTCCGTGATCTGGGCGAACGACGAATTCTTCGCGGAGAAGGAGAACCTGGTCAGCCCGGCTCCGTCGGAGTACCAGCCGGCGACATTCGGCCACAAGGGCCAGGTCTACGACGGCTGGGAGACCCGCAGGCACCGCGGCAAGCCCGGCGACGATTCGGCCGTCGTGCGCCTCGGCGTGCCCGGCGTGATCCGTGGCGTCGTGGTCGACACGGCCTGGTTCAAGGGCAACTTCCCGCCCGAGGTATCGCTGTCGGCGCTGGCGATCGAGGGCTACCCGCCTGCCGAGGAGATCGCCGCCCGCACCGACTGGGTGACCCTGCTCGACCGCGTGAAGGTCGGTGGTGACAGCCGCAATCCGTTCGCCATCGACGACGAGAACCGCTGGACCCATGTGAAACTCACCATGCATCCGGACGGCGGCGTCGCCCGCCTGCGCGTGCACGGCGAAGGCCGCCCCGATCCCGCGCTGCTCGGCCTCGGCCCACTCGATCTCGCCGCGCTGGAGAACGGCGCCCTCGTGCTCGACTGCTCCAACCGGTTCTACAGCTCGCCCAACCAGCTGCTCTACCCCGGCCTGGCCAGGGAAATGGGCGACGGTTGGGAGACGGCGCGCCGCCGCGACGACGGAAACGACTGGGTACGAATCCAACTCGCCGGACCAGGGGCGATCCGGCTGGCCGAGATCGACACCTCCTGCTTCCTCGGCAACAGCCCCGGCGCGGCATCGCTCACCGGATTCACCAGTGACGGAACCGAAGTCGAGCTCCTGCCGCGCACCGACCTGCTGCCCGATACCCGCCACCGGTTCGTGCTACAGCCCGCGGCCGCCTCCGTCGTGGAGGTGCGCCTCGACATCTATCCCGACGGCGGGCTCGCGCGGCTGCGCCTCTACGGGGAGCTCTCCGCATGAGTCGTGATTTCGTCGGGTACGGGCCGAATCCGCCAGACCCGCAATGGCCCGACGACGCGCAGATCGCCGTGCAGTTCGTGCTGAATTATGAAGAGGGCGGCGAGAACAACGTCCTCGACGGTTCGCCGCATTCGGAGACCTTCCTGTCCGAGATGACGCCCGCCGATGCCTTCCCGAACCGGCACATGAGCATGGAATCGCTCTACGAATACGGTTCGCGCGCCGGGTTGTGGCGGGTGCTGCGCGCCTTCGAGCGGCGTGACCTGCCGCTCACCGTCTTCGCGGTGGCGCGCGCCATGCAGCGCAATCCCGAAGCGGTGGCGGCCTTTTCCGAACTGGGCCACGAAATCGCCTGCCACGGCTTGCAATGGAAGTCCTACCAGCTGATCGATCGCGATATCGAACGTGCCGATATGGCCGAGGCGATCCGCATCCTCACCGAGCTCACCGGCTCCGCTCCACTCGGCTGGTACACCGGCCGCGACTCCCCGAACACCCGCGAATTGGTCGTCGAACACGGCGGTTTCGTCTACGACTCCGACTCCTACGCCGACGATTTGCCCTACTGGACCGAGGTGCGCGGCCAGAACCACCTGGTGGTTCCCTACACCCTCGACACCAACGACATGCGCTTCGCCTCCGCGGCGGGCTTCGCCAACGGCGAGGAGTTCTACGCCCACCTGCGCGACGCCTTCGACGTCCTCTACCGCGAAGGGGCCGAGGACACCCCGAAAATGCTTTCCGTGGGCCTGCACTGCCGGATCGCGGGCCGTCCCGCCCGCACCGCGGCACTGGAACGGTTCCTCGACCACGTTCAATCCCACGATCGGGTGTGGATAACCCGCCGCATCGACATCGCCGAACACTGGCGCAAGGTGCATCCGGCGGGCGTCCGCCTGCTGGGCGACTGACGCGAGACGTCGACCCCGTACGGGGCCGACGTCGGCTCGGTGGCTAGGCCAGACCGCAGCGTTCGATATTGCTCAGCGTGATCTGGCGATCGGATTCCTTGGCCTGCGGAACGCGGTTGTAGGCGCCCATGGAGTCCATGTAGTCGACGAACGTGTCCGCGATCTCCTCCGGTGTCGCATCCGGTTTCGCGGCGCGGACGTTGTCGACCAGGGTGCGCGTGGTCTCGCACTGCTCTTCCGGGGTGAAGATCGGCGGCGGCGGGTCGGCGTGCGCGAAAGCCGGTGCGAGCAGCAGCACGAAAGCGGCCAGGGCGGCGGATCGAATAATTCTCACTCCGGCGACTCTACGTATCGAAACCGCAACGGCCCCAAGCTACTCGGCGTAGCGCGGGGCCGTTGTCGTGCTCGGGGTCAGGCGAACATCGCGCTGACGAAGGGGAGGGAATCGACCAGGGAGGCGTTGACGGTGCCGTCGTGGTCGGTGGGATAGGTGTGGAAGGTGACGGGCTGGCCGTTGGCCTGGAGGACCGCGGCGTAGCGGAGGGTTTCGGGGGTGACCACGTCGGTGTCCCGCAGGCCCTGGCCCAGGAAGAGCGGGCGGTCGAAGCCGGATTCGGGCAGGCCCATATAGCGCGCGAGCAGGCCGTGGACGTCGGGGATCGACGACAGTGGGCGGGCGAACATGCTGCCGACCGAGGGCTTCGCGGCGGCCAGCTCGTCGCCCAGTGGGCCGATGCAGCCGGTTTGGGCGCGGGCGAGCCAGGAACGGCCGGTGTCGGTGAGCAGGCCGTCGATGTTCAGGTCGGGGTAGGTGGTGCGCAGGCCGCTGAGGATGTACAGGACGTACGCGGTGAGGTGCGAGCTGAGGGCGATCGGGGGCACGCCGGGGCCGATGAGCCCGATGACGTCCTCGATGTAAGCGGGCACGCCGGTGCCCACCGCGCCGCGGTAGTCCAGGTCGGGGCCGCCGAATTCGGTGGCGTAGCGAGCGGTGAACACCGCGGCGCCGCCGCCCTGGGACTGGCCGACCACGGCCCACTTGTTCGACAACGACGCGTACTGCTCGGTCGCGGCCTTGACACCGTCGACCACGTTGTGCGCTTCGGCGATGCCGTTCAGATAGGGATGTTCGCCGGGTCCGCCGAGGCCCGCGTAGTCGGCGGCCACGATCGCGTAGCCCTGCTGCAACCAGGTGCCGAGGTAGGCCCAGTCCCGCTCGACCGCGGCGGGCCCGGCCACGCTGTAGGCGCAGTCGTCGCCGAGTCCGACGGTGCCGTGTGCCCACGCGATCACCGGCCAGCCGCCCTGCGGCGCTTCGCCCGCGGGGAAGTACACGGCCGCGCTGGTGGTGGTCGGCTGGTCGCCCGCGGTGGTCGAGCGGTAGAGCAGGCGTTCGGCGCGGGCCGATCCGGGCAGGGTGGCCGCGGGGGACAGTGACTCGACGCCGACGACGGTGCCTGCCGCCTCGGTCGGTTGCGCGCTCGCCACCGGCGCCAGGCTCAGCGCCGCCGCCAACACGGTCAGCGTTGCCGCCGTGATCCTCGGAATCCTCATGGGCCCACTCTTTCGCCTCGGTGGATGAGTGTCCACTTCCGGGGCGATGCGGATCGATACCCGCGTCGTGACCGAATCGAGTGACGACACGCACATCATTCGTGTCCGGCGTGGTGTGTGAAACGACTCACAGACTGCCAGGCTCGGGAGTGTCGGCGTGCGCCCACCTGATGATCGCTAACAGTACAAGCGTTATGCTAAAACTCCAGGTCAGCGCTACTCGCTGGTAGGCGGAGTCCTTGCAATCAGCCCGCTAATTTCGCAAAGTTAGCAAACGCGTCGGCAAAACTAGCTGAGATTCACACAACCAACAGGTAGACGGCCATTTCTGGGTGTGCCATTGTTTGGAAGTACACCCCTTGGGCCCTAGTAAGTCCTAGCAAGCCTGCAAATTGCTCCAGCAGTACGAGATGTGCAACCGAAAGCGTTCAGCCACCGGTTGATTCGCACGCCGACTGCGTGGAGCACCGACCACACGAGGAAGTGGAGTCAAGAGATGTCTCTCCCCGGCACCCCGAAGACCGCAGCGGAAATCCAGCAGGATTGGGACACCAACCCGCGTTGGAAGGGCCTGACCCGCACCTACTCCGCCGAGCAGGTTTCCAAGCTGCAGGGCAACGTCGTCGAGGAGCACACCCTCGCCCGTCGCGGTTCGGAGATCCTGTGGGACCTCGTGAACAACGAGGACTACATCAACTCGCTGGGCGCCCTCACCGGCAACCAGGCCGTGCAGCAGGTTCGCGCCGGCCTGAAGGCCATCTACCTGTCCGGTTGGCAGGTCGCCGGTGACGCCAACCTGTCCGGCCACACCTACCCGGACCAGTCGCTGTACCCGGCGAACTCGGTTCCCGCGGTCGTGCGTCGCATCAACAACGCCCTGTCGCGCGCCGACGAGATCTCCAAGGTCGAGGGTGACGAGTCGGTCAAGAACTGGCTGGCCCCGATCGTGGCCGACGCCGAGGCCGGCTTCGGTGGCGCCCTGAACGCCTACGAGCTGCAGAAGGCCATGATCGTGGCCGGCGCCGCCGGTGTGCACTGGGAAGACCAGCTGGCTTCGGAGAAGAAGTGCGGCCACCTCGGTGGCAAGGTGCTGATCCCCACCCAGCAGCACATCCGCACTCTGACGTCTGCCCGGCTCGCTGCTGATGTCGCCGACGTGCCTTCGGTGATCATCGCCCGCACCGACGCCGAGGCCGCCACCCTCATCACCTCCGATGTGGACGAGCGCGACCGTGAGTTCCTGGACGGCACCCGTACCGCCGAGGGCTTCTTCGGTGTGAAGAACGGCATCGAGCCCTGCATCGCGCGTGCCAAGGCCTACGCCCCCTTCGCCGACCTCATCTGGATGGAGACCGGTATCCCGGATCTCGAGGTCGCGCGCAAGTTCGCCGAGTCGGTTCGCAGCGAGTTCCCGGACCAGCTGCTGGCCTACAACTGCTCGCCTTCGTTCAACTGGAAGGCGCACCTGGACGACGCGACCATCGCGAAGTTCCAGCGTGAGCTCGGCGCGATGGGCTTCAAGTTCCAGTTCATCACCCTGGCGGGCTTCCACTCGCTCAACTACGGCATGTTCGACCTGGCGCACGGCTACGCTCGCGAGGGCATGACCGCGTTCGTCGACCTGCAGGAGCGCGAGTTCAAGGCCGCTGCCGAGCGTGGCTTCACCGCCATCAAGCACCAGCGTGAGGTCGGTGCCGGCTACTTCGACACCATCGCCACCACCGTCGACCCCAACACGTCGACCGCCGCCCTGAAGGGCTCCACCGAAGAGGGTCAGTTCCACTGATCCCCCTCGGGGTTGCTTTGACCGGCAACACCTTTCCTCTACTCCGGTAGGGGTGTACGCCCTCCCACGCCATACAGCCCTGGCGTGGGAGGGCATCCCTATACTTTGGTCGCTATGACCTCCCCAGCCACCCCACAGCCAGACACACAGCAGGAGCGGGACGTGAGCAGCAGCGAGAAGATTCAGCGCGTTGGCATCATCGGCGCCGGACAGATGGGCGCCGGCATCGCGGAGGTGTGCGCACGCGCGCACGTCGACGTCCTCGTCTACGAGACGACCCGTGAACTCGCCGCCGCGGGCCGCGCCCGGATCCTGCGTTCGCTGGACCGTGGCGTGAGCAGCGGCAAGATCACCGAGCGCGAGCGGGAGCAGGCGGCCTGGCGGCTGCGCTTCACCTCCGATCTCAGCGACTTCGCCGACCGTCAGCTGGTGGTCGAGGCCGTTGTCGAGAACGAAGAGGTCAAGACGGCCATCTTCAGCGAGCTGGACAAGGTCGTCACCGACCCCAACGCCGTGCTCGCCTCCAACACCTCCTCGATCCCGATCATGAAGATCGCCGTCGCCACCGCGAACCCCGAGCGCGTGGTCGGTCTGCACTTCTTCAACCCGGTGCCGGTGCTGCCGCTGGTCGAGCTGGTCACCACGCTCAAGACCAGCGAGCCGGTCGCCAAGCGCGCCGAGCAGTTCGCCGCCGAGATCCTGGGCAAGCAGATCGTGCGCTCGGCGGACCGCTCCGGTTTCGTCGTCAACGCGCTGCTGGTGCCGTACCTGCTCTCGGCCATCCGGATGGTCGAGTCGGGCTTCGCCACCAAGGACGACGTCGACAAGGCGATGGTGCTCGGCTGTGCCCACCCGATGGGCCCGCTGGCGCTGACCGACCTCGTCGGCCTCGACACCGTGAAGTCCATCGCGGACTCGATGTACTCCGAGTTCAAGGAGCCGCTGTACTCCGCCCCGCCGCTGCTGATGCGCATGGTCGAAGCCGGGCTGCTCGGTAAGAAGACCGGAGCCGGGTTCTACCAGTACGGCAAGTAGAAGTTTGCTCGCCGGAGGCCACCGACATCAGCTGAGACGCGATGCCGGTGGCCTTCGGCCTTTTCCGGGGTGTTTGCAGGGGGAACGGCGAAGGGTCGCTCTCGCGGCCTAAGCTGCTGTTGCCGGACGCGCTCGCGCATCCGGAGCTATGTCGAGCGCAGCGTGTGATCGAAAGGGAGTATCGGCGGTCATGGTCAACGTCACCGATGGATTCGGGTCGAGCGTTCTCGGATACCCGAGGATCGGTCCGCACCGAGAGCTCAAGCGTGCGCTCGAGTCGTACTGGCGCGGATCGATGGAGCGCGAGGAACTGCGCCAGGTAGGTCGCGATATCCAGGAGCGTCAGTTCAACGAACTGGCCGCGACCGGACTCACGCAGGTGCCGGGCAACACCTTCTCCTTCTACGATCACATCCTCGACAACGCGCTGCTGTTCGGTGCGGTGCCCTCGCGCTTCAAGGAGTTCGCCGACGGGCTCGACCCGCTCGACTTCTACTTCCTGATGGCGCGCGGCAACCCGGACACCCCGCCGCTCGAGCTGGTGCGTTTCTTCGGCACCAACTACCACTACCGTCAGCCCGAACTCGACGCCGACACCACGTTCTCGCTGCATCCCGAGGCCCTGCTCGACGAGTGGGACCGGGCGGCCGAACGCGGGATCGAGCTGCGCCCGGTGGTCCTCGGACCGGTGTCGTTGCTGCTGCTGTCGAAGGCCGGGCATGTGCCGGGCGAGGCCGAGTTCGACACGTTGAGTCTGCTCGATCAGCTGCTGCCGTTCTACGAAGAGCTGTTCGAGATCCTCGCCAAGCGCGGGTCGACCTGCGTGCAGCTCGACGAGCCCTGCTTCACCGGCGAGCGCACTCCCGCCGAGCTCGCCGTGTTCGAGAAGGCCTACAACCAGCTGGCGAAGGCGCCGCTGCGTCCGCGCATCCTGGTCACCGGGCAGTACGGCGACTTCGGTGAGGCGCTGCGGATTCTGGCCGCGAGCAATGTCGAGGCCATCGGACTGGACCTGGCCTCCTACCGGATGCAGCCGGAGGAACTGGCGGCGATCCCGGGGATCAGGCGCAAGCGGATCTACGCGGGTGTCATCAGTGGCCAGAACGTGTGGCGGGCCGACCGTTTCGTCACGCTGAGCTACCTCAACGCGATCGCCGAGGTGTGCCCGGACCTGGTGGTGTCGACCGGCACCACGCTGCTGCACGTGCCCTACGACGTGCTCGCCGAGTACGACATCGAAGGCAACGTCGCCGACCGGCTCGCCTTCGCGAAACAGAAGGTGGGCGAGGTCGTCTCGCTCGCCAAGGCGCTCACCGAGGGCCCGTCGGAGAACTGGCGCAAGCGGCCCACCGAGGTGCACTTCAAGCAGAAGCACGCGGTGCGCCAGCGGGTGTACGCGGTGACGCCCGAGATGCGCGAACGCGCGCCCTACGACGTGCGCGCGGCCGCGCAGCAGGAGCGGCTGAACCTGCCGCTGGTGCCCGCCACCACGCTCGGTTCGTTCCCGCAGAGCGGCAAGCTGCGCCAGGCCCGCCACGAGGTGGCCTCGGGCCGGCTGTCCGACGACGACTACCGCAAGCAGGTCGAGGCCGAGATCGAGGCCACGATCCGGCTCCAGGAAGACATCGGCCTCGACGTGTTCGTGCACGGTGAGCACGAACGCAACGACATGATCCAGTTCTTCGCCGAGCAGCTCGACGGTTTCGCCACCACCCGCTTCGGCTGGGTGCAGGTGTACGGCTCGCGCTGTGTGCGACCGCCGATCGTCTACGGCGATGTGGCACGGCCCGCACCGATGTCGGTGGAGTGGACCACCTACGCGCAGTCGCTGACCGACAAGCCGGTGAAGGGCATGGTGACCGGGCCGGTCACGATGCTGGCACGTTCGTTCGTCCGCCAGGATCAGCCGCTCTACGAGACGGCCGACCAGGTGGCGCTCGCCATCCGCGACGAAGTGGTCGACCTGGAGAAGGCCGGGATCGCGATCATCCAGGTCGACGAACCCGCCATCCGTGAGCTGCTCCCCGCCCGCCCGCACGGCCGTGAGGAGTACCTGCGCTGGGCGGTCGGCGCGTTCAAGCTGGCCACCTCCGGCGTGCGCCCCGACACCCAGATCCACACGCACATCGGCTATTCCGGCCGCACCGAGGTGGTCGACGCGATCGACCAGCTCGACGCCGACGTCACCGCGATCGTGGCGACCCGCTCGATCGAATGGGTCATCGAGGCGCTCACCGAGGATCTCTCCTCCGGCCACGGCCTCACCCACGGTGTCGGCCCCGGCGTGTACGAGAGCCGCTCGGCCCGCATCCCCGATATCGACGAGTTCGACGAACTGCTCACCCAGGCCGCGAATGCCGTGACCCCGCAACGGTTGTGGGCCAACCCCGACGGCGGCCTCAAGACCCGCCACTACTGGCAGCTGGAGCCGTCGTTGCGCAACATGGTGGCCGCGGCCCGCCGGGTCCGCCGCCGCGCATTGGCCGCGCAGGCGGCCGCCGCGACCGAGGAGTAAGCGAACAAACCAAAAGGGCGCACCGGATTCCGGTGCGCCCTTTTTGTTGCCGGATGGTCCCTACGCCCAGCACGGGGTTACATTACAGTACGTACTGTACTGTTTTGGTATGACAGTGATGGCCTGGCCGGATTCCCTACGTGTCGCGCAGGTTCGGATCGCGCGCCCGACGGATCGGCTCGACGAGGTAGTGCGCTTCTATGTCGACGGGCTCGGGCTGCGCGAGCTGTACCGGTTCGAGAACCATGCCGGATACGACGGGGTAATGGTCGGTTTGCCCGGCGCCGATTACCACCTCGAGTTCACCAGTCATGTCGACGGCAGCCCGGGTGCGGCGCCCAGCGCGGAGAACCTGCTGGTGCTCTATTTCGACGGTGCGGCGCCGATGTTCGACGTGGTGGAGCGGCTCGGTGAATTCGGGGTCGAACCGGTGCCCGCGGAGAATCCGTACTGGGCGGCCAACGGCGGTATGGCATTTCCCGATCCGGATGGGTGGATCGTCATGCTCGTGCCACGGCCGGTCTTCTGATGCCTGGACGCGCGCGCGAGGACCGGATCGATGTCGCCGTGCTGGCCGCCACCCGGCAGCTGCTCGACGACAACGGCTACGCCGAACTGTCGATCGGTGCGGTGGCGACCAGGTCGGGCATCCATCGCCCGGCGATCTACCGGCGCTGGCCCTCCAAGCGGCATCTAGTCGTCGCGGTGGTCGCCGATCTGCTCGGTGTCCGGCCGACGGACGACACCGGCAATCTGCGCGCGGATCTCACCGCGGCCCTGCGCGGGCTCGTCGCCGCACTGCGCGACACCCCGCTCGATCGGGTGCTGCCCGCGCTGGTGGCAGATCTGACGAACGACCCGGAACTGCGCGCGCACTTCCTGTCCACGGTCTTCGAGCCGCGCAGGAAAACCACCGCGAACGCCCTACGCTCGGCGATGAGGCGCGGCGAGGTCGATCCGGGCATAGATCTCGACTTCGTCCTCGACACAGTCGCGGCGACGATCTACTTCCGCGCACTCTTCGGTCATCTGCCGTTGGACGACGCACTTGTCGATGCCTCGGTGAACGCCGTCCTGCGACTGGTGCGCCCGCTCGATAGCTGAGGGCGCCAGCACCTTGACTGATACTCGAACCGTTCGATGAGGTCGGGCTGCGGGCTGGTGCCTGGGGTCAGGTTCTGGTGATCGGGGGAAGGATGTAGGTCTGGTCGAGGACTGATGGTTGGGGCTCGTACATGCGCATGCAGGGGCGGAAGTCGCCTTCGGGGGCGGGGAGCCAGTTGGCGCGGGCTTTGGGGTCGGTGGGTTCGGCGTGGCTGATGGTGATGGTGAGGGCGCCGTTGTCGTCGTAGACGAGGCCGGGGGTGCGGTCGCCGATCGAGTAGCGGTCGATCGGGTTGGCGCAGAGGTAGAAGTCGGGGGTCGAGTACATGGTGACCGACCAGAAGGCGCTCACCGGCGGGGTGGGGTCAAGGCGCAGGGTGTAGGTGTTCGTGCCGGTCAACTGCTGGCCGGTGCTGTCGGTGTAGATCATCGCGTAGGCGGCCTCGTAGGCGTGGTTGCCCCAGAGTCCGGCCTTGGCGGCTACGGCGCGCGCGATGATGCGCTGGTCGGGGTCGGTGATCTTGAAGTTCTCGTCGTCGAGCGTGCCGACCTCGAAGAAGTCGATGTTGTAGTCGAAGAGGTGCAGCGTCAGCTGCCAGCCGTTCTCCGCGGCGCCCGCCCCGCTCTTCGTCGCGTTGCTCAGTTCTTCCTGGCCCTCACCCAATCCGGCGCGCAGCGCGGATGCTCGATCAGGGTCGAGGGACGGGTAGGGCGAGGTGCCCGCTGTCGTCAGGCCGATCGGCGCGAACGATTCCTGGAGCGCGAGATCGCGCTTCGCGGGAGGAAAAGCTTGCGACCAGACGCGGACCTTCTCGAGGAACATCAGGTCGGGGGCGACCGCCGGATCCGGTGACGGAAGTCCCGTCGGCTGTGCGCCTCGGTCGGCGGGTGTCAAGGTCAGCGCGTCCTGCAAGGCGTGCACGGCGGGGAGGTCGTCCGTGCCTGCGCAGGCCCATCGACCGGCGATCACGCCGACAACGGTGGGGAAATGGATGACCGTCGTGTCGTCGGGGGCGGTGCCGGTCCATCCCGGCGGTACGAGGAGGTAGTCGCCCGCGCGGTTTCCGGTGGCCCGGGTGCCGACGTAGGCGAAGTTGTCGGTCCAGGCGTCGATGAACTGCATGACGTAGTACCGATGGCCGGCATCAGGCACGTGGAAGGTAATCGGACCGACTGAGAGGTCGATCAGGGCGATCGAGTACACGGTGTCGTTGTTGACCGACACGAAGGTCGCTGTGGCGCCGGCGAGGGTGCGGGCATGGGAGAAGTCGTTGAACGGTGTCGCGGGGATATCGCCGATGCCCTCGTGGAGCAATCGCTCGATCGAATCGAGGTTGAAGACCAGGGGGAATCCGTACAGATAGGCCTGTGCGGTCAAGTCGGGGACGTTCTGATCCGGCATGTGCGCTCCTCGTCCTGGCGTCCACGTCGCGCGACCGTCGTCGGACCGCGCGACACCAGCATCCGCCGATGCGCGACCGGCGCACATCGCCCGGACCGGGTGAGATCGCCGCGTGCCGGTTCGGTGGTGGAGCGTGTCAGGCGCGGATCATTGCCCGGGCGCCCGCGGTGAGCTCGGCCGCGGAGGGGGCGTTGTCCGGGTCGATCAGCCATTGCAGGAGCAGGCCGCCGATCATCGTCTGCAGGATCGCGCCGACATTGCTGTCGCCGTCGCCGAAGGCCTCGGTCAGGCCGCGGCGGGCACGTCCCTGCGCGTCGGCGAGTTCGGCGCGCAGCTCGGGCGAGTGCAGTGCCTGGTTCAGGCATTCGGCGTTGGCGTGCCACAGCGGCGCGTTCTCGACGAACGAGGTGATCAGGCTGTGCCAGAACGCTTCGAGGCGGGCGGTGGGATCGGTCGGGTCGTCGGCGGGCAGTGCGTCGAGGATCTGCGTCACCGCGCTCGCGCTGGATTCCAGCATCGCCTGTTGGAGCAGCTTGTCGCGGGTGCCGAAGTGGTAGTTGATGGCCGCGAGGTTCGTGCCGGAGGCGGCGACGATGTCGCGCACGGTGGTGCGGGCGTAGCCGCGTTCGGCCAGGCATTGCTTGGCGGCTTCCAGGAGATCTTCTCGCGTTCCCACTCGCGCACGATAGCAAGTCGCGCATACATCTGTTTGTGACATCGGTTTCAAACAAGCGTCAGTGACAAGTGTATGAAACAGATGTATGTTTCGACTATGACCTCTCGGCGACGTATCTCCCCGTTCGAATCCAGCTACTTCGGCATCGGCACGACCATCGGCAGCGTCCCGACCGGAGGGATGCCGCTGTTCCTCGGCACCACCGTGCACGGCGAGCTCGACCCCGCGATCCTGCGGACGGTGCTCGACGAGCTCGCCGCGGCGCATCCGCTGCTGCGCAGCCGGGTGGTGACCGAGGACGGTGCGGGCTATTTCGTCCGCGACGACGCGTTCCGGCCTCGGCTGGACCTCGTCGAAGGTGGGGAGGCCGAATATCTGGCGCTGGTCAACGGGCCGCGGGACTGGAGCGACGGACTGTTTCGCGCGTACCTGCTGCGGGCGGGCCTGCGTCAGCAGATCGTGTTGGTCATCCATCACGGAATCTCCGATGGCAGATCAGGATTCGCGTTGCTCGGCCAGCTGTGGCGGCACTACACGGCGCACGTGACGGATAAGGCTGTGCCGGAAGCGGAATCGGATCAGTCGATGCCCGAGGCCATGGATACCCGGTTGGCCGAGGTGGTTTCGGTCGAGGCGGCACAAGCGTGGCTGGCCGAGGTCAGGGCGGGCGCGGCGATGATGAGCCCCGAGGACGCGCCTCGAACACTGCCCCGCGACGGTACCGACACCGATCGGCTCGGCCGATTCGCGATGCAGCGCATCGAACTGACCGCCGAGGAGACCGCCGAACTGGTGGCGGCGGCGCGCTCCCACGGTCTCTCGGTGAACAGCGTGCTCACCGGTACGGTGCTGGCGGCCGTCCGAACCCGGTTCCCCGAATCGGGCAGCGTGCCGCTGTTCTGCGGCTACGCGGCCGACGTCCGCGCGGAATTCGACCCGCCGGTGCCCGTCGACACGATCGTCAACTACGCCTCGGGCGGGGGCACGCTGGTCCTGGCGACCGGCCAGACCACTCAGCTCGAACTCGCTCGTTCGGTCGACACCGGCCTGCGCGCCGGCCTGGACCGTCGCGAACCCGCGCTCTTCCCCCTCGCCACCCAGCTCGTGAACGACGACGTCACCGCCGCCCTGCTCACCGCGCCGCCGACCTTCGCGCTCTCCAACATCGGCCGCGTCCGACCCCATTCGATCCCCGACCACATCGCGTTCGTCCGCGACGACATCTACGCCATGGGCCCCGCCATGCCCCCGAAACTCACCGCCTTCACCATCGCGGGCCGACTCACCCTCCAACTCGAATACGACACCACCCTCTACGGCCGCCCCCAGATGGAAAAGCTCCGCCTCACCCTCATCGAACTTCTGCACGCTCTCGAGTGACGTCGTTCTCAGCGGCCACGGGTCAGTTGGGTGTTCCGTAGGCCAGTACTACGTCGACGATTCGGGTGGTGCCGTTGGGGGAGGTCACCTCGAGCCGGATGGGATCAGCGGGCTTGCGGGTGTTGATGGCCGCGCTCAGCGCCTTGGCGGTGGTGATCGAGGTGCCGTCGACCGCGGTGATCACGTCGCCGATGTTGATCCCGGCTTCGCGAGCGGGCTGGCCGTAGAAGGCCCAGCTCACCTGGGCACCTGCCGGTCTGGCATCGATGACCTGCACGCCGAGGGTGGCGGTCGGGCCGATGTGGACGGTGTCGGTGGGCGTCCCCGAGCGGATCTGCGCCACGATCCGCATGGCGGTGTCGATGGGGACCGCGTAGCCGTTGGGCGGTTTTCCCTGGGCTCGGGAATCCTCGCCCGACGCCGCCGTGATCACCCCGACCACCGCACCGGACGCGTCGGCCAGCGCGCCGCCGGACTGCCCGCCCATCACCGGTGCGGCGATCTCCACCATCCCGTTCAACGCCTTGCGGGTGAGGTCGGCGGAGTTCATGGCGACGATCGTGGCGTCCAGATCGGTGATCGGACCGGCGACCGAGGTCGGCTCGCCGCCGTCGCCACCCGCGTCACCGATCGCGAGCACGTCCTGGCTGATCCGCAGATCAGCCGAGGTGCCCAGGCGCGCGGTCGGCAGGTCCGTGGCCCCGCCCAGCGACAGCAGCGCGATATCGGCGCCGGAGTCGTAGCCCAGGACGGTGGCCTCGTAGACGAGACCGTTGGCGATATCGGTGACGGTCAGCGCCTCGGCGCCCTTGATCACGTGATGGCTGGTGAGGATCTGCCCGTCGGGGGTGAGCACGATCCCCGACCCGGCCGCGCCGATCCCGAAACCGGCCGCGTCGACATCGATATTGACCAGCGCCGCTCCCACCTGCCCGGCGACCAGCGCGGGATCCAGCGGCACCAGCACGGGCGCCTGTGCCTGCGCCACGAACTCCGGCTCGACCACGGCGATCTCCCCGCGATACCCGAGGAACGCGCACACCCCGAGCAGCGCCGCCATCATCGTCACCAGCACTCGTCCGACACGCTTCACAGCACATGTCCTCTCTCGCGAGCCGACCAATCCATTGTGACCCGTTTTCGGCGTCCGCCGGTCTCGATACGGACGCGGTGGTTGGCAAAGACACGCATGCGGCTGTAGGCATGTAGCCATGAGCACCGCTGCCGCCTACGCCAAGCCCTCTCCCGACGGGGCCTTCGAGAAGGTCACGATCGAACGCCGCGAAGTCGGTCCCGACGATGTGCTGATCGATATCAAATACGCCGGTATCTGCCATTCCGATATCCACACCGCGCGTGACGAGTGGGGTGGCGCGCAGTATCCGTGCGTGCCCGGTCACGAGATCGCGGGCATCGTCGCCGCCGTCGGCTCGTCGGTGCACAAGTACCAGGTGGGTGACCGGGTCGGCGTCGGCTGCCTGGTGAACTCGTGTGGCAAGTGCGTGCCGTGTCTGGCGGGTGAGGAGCAGTACTGCACCAACGGCCCCACCTGGACCTACAACTCGAGGGTGCCCGAGTCCGCGCAGCCCGGCGGCTACACGATGGGCGGCTACTCCACGCAGATCGTGGTCGACGAGAGCTTCGTCGTCTCGATTCCCGAGGGCATCGGACTCGATGTCGCCGCGCCGCTGCTGTGCGCGGGCATCACGCTGTTCTCACCGCTGAAGCACTGGAACGCGGGACCGGGTAAGAAGGTCGCGATCATCGGGATGGGCGGGCTCGGGCACGTCGGCGTGAAGATCGCCGCGGCGCTGGGCGCGGAGGTGACGGTGCTCAGCCAGTCGCTGCGCAAGCGTGACGACGGCCTGCGCATGGGCGCGCACCACTACTACGCCACCAGCGACAAGGAAACCTTCCGTCAGCTGCGCGGCCAGTTCGACCTGATCATCAACACGGTGTCGGCCGACCTGCCCATCGACAGCTACCTGCGCCTGCTCGCCCTCGACGGCACGCTCGTGATCCTCGGCCTGCCGGAGCACCCGATGAGTGTCACCGGGCGCAACCTCGCCGGTTTCCGCCGGTCGCTGGCCGGTTCGATGATCGGTGGCGTCGCGCAGACCCAGGAGATGCTGAACTTCTGTGCCTCGCACGGCATCGGCGCGGAGATCGAACTGATCTCCGCCGACGAGATCGACTCCGCGTACGACCGCGTGGTCGCCAGCGATGTGCAATACCGGTTCGTGATCGACACGGCCACCGTGTAAGGCGCGCGCGCCGACAGGCTGTCGGCGCACGTCCTGGGTAGCGTGACATCCGTGGTTGCCCAGGACGAATCCGCTGAACCCGCCGCACAGTCCGTCGACATGAGCGCCCTGCCCGCCTTCTGGTCGGTGCGTACACCGCCGCGCTGGCTGCCGCGGGCACTGCTGTACGCGGTGCTCGCGGTTGCCGCGTTGATCGCGGCGTTCTGGGTGCTCGGCAAGATGCAGGGTCTGCTGACGGTGCTGCTGGTGTCGATCTTCCTGGCGTTCGCGATCGAACCCGCGGTGAATTGGCTTGCCGCGCGCGGTGTTCGGCGCGGCGCGGGCACCGGCGCGGTGTTCCTGGTGGTGCTGGTGGTGATCGTCGCGTTCGTGTGGACGCTGGGCGCGCTGCTGGTGAACCAGGTGACCATGCTGGTGACGAACGCCCCGGACTACGTCCAGGATCTGGTCGACTGGGTCAATTCGACCTTCCATCAGGATATTTCGGGTGACGACCTGACCAAGTACGCCTCGGAGTGGAGTTCCACGATCGAGAAGTATCTGGTCGGTCTGGCCGGAAACGTCTGGGGCATCGGCACTGTCGCGATCGGCGCGCTGTTCCAGCTGCTCGGGGTGCTGCTGTTCACGTTCTACTTCGCGGCCGACGGACCGCGTTTCCGCACCTGGGTGTGTTCGCTGCTGCCGCCGAAACAGCAGAAGCATGTGTTGCGGGCCTGGGACATCGCGGTCGAGAAGACCGGCGGCTACATCTATTCGCGCGCACTGCTGGCCCTGTGCTCGGCGATCGCGCACTACGTCGCGTTGCGGGTGCTCGATGTGCCGTCGGCGTTCGCCCTGGCGTTGTGGGTCGGCGTTGTCTCCCAGTTCATCCCGACTGTCGGCACCTATATGGCCGGCGCGCTTCCGGTACTCGTGGCGCTGGTGCACGACCCGATCTCGGCGCTGTGGATTCTGTTGTTCATCATCGCCTATCAGCAGTTCGAGAACTATGTTCTGCAGCCGCGCATCACCGCGACCACCCTGGACATGCATCCGGCGGTGGCCTTCGGGGCGGTGATCGCGGGCGCCGCGCTACTCGGTCCGACCGGCGCCCTGCTCGCTATCCCCGTCACCGCCACGCTGCAAGGATTCGCGGGTGCCTACGTGCGGCGCTACGAAGTCACCGAAGAGGCCGAGGCGCCACCGGCCAAGAAGAAGAAGCGCAAGAAGACCGAGCCCGAAGCCGCATCCACCGACGAATAGGCAGCTCATGGCGATCCTGTTGTCCCTGGTGTCGATGTTGTCGACGCTGTTCGGCGGTTTCGTAGCGATGCGGATCGGCGACCGCAAGCACCTGGTTCTCGGGCTGGCCGCCGGGGTGATGTTCGGTGTGGTCGCGTTCGACCTGATCCCCGAGGCGCTGGAACAGTCCGACGGCATGTTCCGGGGCATCCCGTACGTGTTGATCGCCGCGGTGCTCGGCTTCCTCAGCCTGCACGTGATCGAGCGCGCGGTCGCCGTCCACCGCGGCCACGAGCAGGAATTCGGTACGCACAAGCACGGTCTCGAGTCGGTCGGCCTGCTCGCGGCGGGCGGCCTGATCTTCCACAGCACCCTGGACGGTTTCGGCATCGGCCTCGGCTACCAGGCGGGCGCGGCGGTCGGCCTGTCCGTGGCGATCGCTGTCATCTGCCACGACTTCGCCGACGGTTTCAACACTTTCACCATCCCCACCGTCTACGGCAACGCCCGCAAACGCGCCCTCACCCTGCTGGCCCTCGACGCCATCGCGCCCGTGATAGGCGCCATCCTCGGCACCCTGATCCACGTCCCCGAGAACTGGATCGGCCTCTACATGGGCTACTTCGCCGGCTTCCTGCTCTACCTCGCCACCGCCGACATCCTCCCCGAGGCCCACGCGGGCCACCCCTCCCGCCTGACCCTCCTGTGCACCCTGTTCGGCGTAGCCGCCATGTTCGCCCTCGCCGCCGTCAGCCATTGAGCAACATCAGACACAGCCTGACCGGTCGTGCGGTGTGGCGGCGGTAGCGTTCGGCGGATGGACACGCTGAACTCGGTGATCGTCGATGTCAATGATGTGTTCTGGAACTGGCTGCTGATTCCGCTGGTCATAGCGGCGGGGCTGTACTTCACCGTGCGCAGTGGGGTGGTGCAGGTGCGGATGTTGCCGGAGATGTTCAAGGTGGTGGCCGAGAAGGGGCCGACGGCGGCGGACGGGAAGAAGGCGGTGTCGGCCTTCGGGGCGTTCAGTATCTCGGCGGCGGCTCGGGTGGGCACGGGCAATATCGCGGGGGTCGCGACCGCGATCAGTGTCGGTGGGCCGGGGGCGGTGTTCTGGATGTGGGCGATGGCTACGGTCGGGGCCGCGTCGGCGTTCGTGGAATCGACGCTCGCCCAGCTCTACAAGCGGCGGGAGAGCGAACCGGGCACCTTCCGCGGCGGTCCGGCGTACTACATGGAGTATGGGCTGCGCCGTCGGTGGCAGGGACTGGCCTTCGCGGTGATCATCACCGTGACCTTCGGATTCGTGTTCAACGCGGTGCAGTCCAACACCATCGTGGCCACCGGGCGGGCGTCGCTGTCGGCGCTGGACGGTGACTGGTTCGCGCCGCTGGTCGGGCTCTGCCTGATCACGTTGCTCGGGGTGGTGATCTTCGGCGGGGTGCGCCGGATCAGCCACATCACCGAGGTGCTGGTTCCGGTGATGGCGGTGGTGTACCTGCTGCTCGGCATCGCGGTGGTGGCGCTGAACATCACCGACCTGCCGCGGGTGCTCGCCGATATCGTCGGCGGGGCGTTCGGGCTGCGCGAGGTGGTCGGCGGCGGAATCGGGACCGCGCTCGCGCAAGGCATCCGGCGCGGCATGTTCTCCAATGAGGCGGGGCTCGGGTCCTCACCCAATGCCGCTGCGGCGGCGGATGTCTCGCATCCGGTGAAGCAGGGCCTGGTCCAGTCGCTCGGCGTCTACTTCGACACCCTGCTGATCTGCTCGATCACCGCGTTCATCATCCTGACCACCGACCCTGATCTGTCCGAGCGGCGCAGCGCCGACCTGACCCAGAGCGCACTCCAGGCGTCGCTGGGCAGCGGGGCGGGCCACGTGCTCACCGCGGTGGTGTTCCTGCTCGCGTTCAGCTCGATGATCGGCAATTTCTACTACGGTCGCGCCAATATCGAATTCATCACCACCCGTCCCCAGGTGCTCACCGCGTTCCGAATCCTGGTGCTGGTGGCCGTCTTCGGCGGCGCGTTGGGCTCGGTGAGCCTGATCTGGAACCTGGCCGACGTGTTCATGGGCGTGATGGCGCTGGTCAACCTGGCCGCGATCATCCCGCTCGGCGTCGTCGCGTTCCGCCTGCTCGCCGACTACCGCGCTCAACGCAGTGCGGGTGAAGACCCGGTATATGTGCACAGTGCCGACATCGCCGACCCGGCGGGCGTGCAGTGCTGGCAGGCAACGATTGCGTCGAGCTTGCCCGGTAAACCCGCCCATTAGTGGTAGGCATGGGAAATGGCGAAACAGTGGACCGAAACGGCCGATATCGCGCTGCGCGCCGACGGTCAGCGCGTCGCTGATCTGGACACCTCGAGCACGCCGGGCTTCAGCGGCGGCAAGCGCCTGGGCAAGGAACTGCTCGCCGAACGGGCGACGGTGCTCTCGGTCTTGCAGGAGAAGCTGTTCGCGCACGGCCGCACCGGTGGACAGCGCAGCGTGCTGCTGATCTTGCAGGGCATGGACACCGCGGGCAAGGGCGGCATCGTGCGCCACGTCATCGGGTCGGTCGACCCGCAGGGCGTCGATCACGCGTCGTTCGGCGTGCCCACCGAGCTGGAGAAGCAGCACGATTTCCTGTGGCGCATCCGCAACAAGCTGCCCGCCCACGGTCAGATCGGCGTCTTCGACCGCTCCCAGTACGAGGACGTGCTGGTGGTGCGGGTGCACGACCTCGTGCCGCAGGCGGAGTGGGAGCAGCGCTACGACCAGATCAACGCGTTCGAGAAGGAGATCGCCGACGCGGGCACCACCATCGTGAAGGTCGCCATGTTCGTCTCCCTCGACGAGCAGAAGAGCAGGCTGCGCGAACGGCTGGAACGCCCGGACAAGTACTGGAAGTTCAACCCCTCCGACATCACCGAACGCGCTTACTGGCCCGAATATCAGAAGGCGTACCAGGCCGTTCTCGACCGCACCAACACCGATTACGCGCCCTGGTACGTGCTGCCGTCGGACCACAAGTGGTACGCGCGCCTCGCGGTCACCGAATTGCTGATCGCCGCGCTGGCGCAGATGGAACTCGACTGGCCGCCCGCCGACTTCGATATCGCCGAGCAGTTGCGTCGACTCGACGAGTCCTGAATACGGGCAGGACGAGCATTGCGGAAACTCTCAGGTTCGGCCCGCATGATGTTCCCGGTGGGGAGCCAACGAGCGAAAGGCGTGTGACGACGGTGAGCACGGGCAAGAGCCCCTCGGGCAGGAATCCGCTGGCGGCGGCCGAGGCGGCCGACAAGAAGCGCAAGATCGCGATCCAGGTCGGCGTCGCCGCCGTCCTGGTCGCGCTGGTCGCGGCCATCGGCATCGGCATCGCGGTGAACAAGTCCGATTCCGACAAGGAATCGTCGACGACCTCGGCGGCGCAGCTGCCCGCGACGGGCGGGGCGGTCACCGAGACCGGCACGGTCGTGATCGGCAATCCTGATGCCAAGGTCAAGGTGCGCGTGGTCGCCGACCTCCAGTGCCCGGCCTGCAAGCAGTTCGAGGCAGCCAACGGTGCGACGCTCGCCAAGGCCGCCGCCGACGGCACTGCTTCCGTCGAGTACCAGATCATCTCGTTCCTCGACAAGGCCTCGACCAACCAGTACTCCTCGCGCGCGGCCAACGCCTCGTTCTGCGTGGCGAAGTCCGATACCACCAAGTACCAGTCCTGGTTGCAGACCATGTTCGAGAAGCAGCCCGCCGAGGGCGGTGCGGGTCTGAGCAACGACGAGCTCATCGAGATCGCCACCGACGCGGGGTACACCGATCCGGCCGTGGCGACCTGCATCAACGACAAGCCGTACAACGACTACATCCAGCAGGTCACCCAGACCACGCTGCAGAGTGGCGTGAAGTCGACGCCGTCGGTGTACATCAACGGCCAGCTGAACCAGACCGACGCGATCTTCACCGAGAACGGCCTGGCCCCCGTGATCGCTGACGCGGCGAAGTGATCACCGCCCCCGCCCGCTCGGCCTGGCTGCTGCTGATCGCCGGGCTGGCGGGCTGGCTGGCGTCGTTCACGCTCACCGTCGAACGGTTCAAGCTGTTCGTCGACCCGAACTACGTGACCTCGTGCAGCATCAACTCGGTGCTGTCGTGCGGGTCGATCATGAAGACCGACCAGGCCGCGGTCTTCGGTTTCCCCAACCCGCTCATCGGCGTCGTCGGATTCTCGGTGGTGGTGACCCTCGCCGTGCTGTCGGTGGTCGGTGTGGGCTTCCCGCGCTGGATCTGGGGCGGGCTGTGGCTCGGCACCGTGCTCGGCATCGCCGGACTGTGCTGGCTGATCTTCCAGAGCCTGTACCGGATCAACGCGCTGTGCCCGTACTGCATGGTGGTGTGGGTGGCGGTGCCGGTCCTGTTCGCGGTGACCACACAGGAACTGTGGAGCCGGTCGCGTGGGGCTATGGGAATCCTCGCCGAATGGCGCTGGACCCTGGTCGTGGTGTTCTACGCGGTGGTGCTGCTGCTGGTGTTCCTGAAGTTCCAGGACTACTGGCTAAGCCTGGTCTGACACGGGCTTGGTGGCGTCCACGTATTGCATGAAACGGTGGACGCGCTGGTCGATTTCGGTCAGGCCCGCGCGGGCGAACAGCTTCGGGAAGGTATCGCGGTCGAACAGGCGCAGGCCACTCAGGCTCGCGGCCAGGCTGCTCGCCGAGCCGAAGAGGTTGTCCTCGGCATAGCTGGTGCTGATCGCGATGCGCCCGCCCGGGGCGAGGACACGGATCATCTCGCGGGTGGCGACCAGCGGATCGGGGATCAGGTAGAGGGCGCCGAAACAGCAGACGGCGTCGAAGGTTCCGTCGGCGAACGGCAGCATGCGCGCGTCGCCGCGGACATAACCGACGCGCGGGCTCGCGTTGTCGGTGGCGGCCTTGGCCAGCATCGGCGCCGAGTAGTCCAGGCCGGTGACGAAACCGCCCTTGGTCAGGTACTCGCTGAGGTAGCCGGTGAAATTGCCTGGGCCGCACGCCACATCGAGCACCTTCATGGGGCCGCTCAGACGCAGGGCGCCGACCGCGTCGCGGCGGTCGGTGCCGGTGGTCCGGCCGCTGGCGAGGTAGAACAACGTGGGTCGCCACGCGTGCTCGTACACCGCGGCCAGCGCCGGGGCGTTCATCGTCCTGCGGGCGAGATTCACTGGCGCGCGACCTCGATGGTCATCCCGGCCTCGCGCAGCCGCGCGGTGAGCGCCTCGCCCATCGCCGATGCGGGGGTGAGCACGCCCGCGCGCTCGGGCAGGGTGTCGAAGGCCAGGCTCAGGCCGCTCTGGCCGAGCAGGACGGCGGTGGCCTGGTAGCCGGGATCGCCCGTGCCGGAGAAGGTGGCCTGGTATCTGGCGCCGGAGCTGGTGCGGGCGAAGGTCTTCATGGTGAACCACCCACTGCGGCGGGCCTTTTCGCTGGGGCCGGTGCCGGGCTTGGGCAGAATCCGGTCGAGCAGCTTGCGGCCGAGCGACACCCGCGACAGTGCCGCCTGCGACGCCATCGCGGCCACCATGCCGCCCGCGATACCCGCGGCGACCAGCGGCGCGGCGGCCGAGGTACCCGCGTTCATCACCTCGCGATAGCGGAACTGCTTGCCGTAGACCCAGCCGAGCAGGCCGTTGGTGCGGCGCACGACCTTGGTGTTGTGCGAGGCCATCACGAACGTGGTGACCCAGCCGTTCAGGCTGGGGTCGATGCTGTCGGCGCGGGCCAGCGCCTGATCGGACTGACGGCCGACATCGGGTTCCATGCTGCGATCCGGGCTCAGCGAGTACGGGTGGGCCAGGATCTTGCCGCGCGCGGAATCGGCCGCGACGTCCTCCATCATGGCGCGCCCGGAATCGATGGTGCCGCCGCTCACGCCGCCCTTGAGATAGGCGACCAGGGTGGTGTCCTCGAGCTCGCCGGTGTTGTCGGCAATCGTGGCGCGATAGATCTCGTACACACTCAGATCCGACGGAATCGAGTCGTAGCCACAGGAATTCACGATCTTGGCGCCCGAGTCGACCGCGGTCTGCTCGTACTTCTCGATGGCGTCGTGGATGAACAGCGGCTCACCGGTGAGGTCGGCGTAGTGGGTGCCCGCCGCGGCGCACGCGCCCAGCAGCGGCATGCCGTAGCGCAGGTACGGCCCGACAGTGGTGACCACGACCTTGGTGCGCTCGGCCATCGAGGCCAGCGACGCGGGGTCGCTGGAATCGGCGACGACGAGTTCCCATGTCGCGGCGGCGGGCCCGAGCTCGTCGCGGGTGGCGGCGAGCTTGCTCGCCGAACGGCCCGCCAGGGCGATCCTGGCGTCGGCCGGGGCCGCGGTGAGCAGGTATTCGGCGGTGAGTTTGCCGACGAAACCTGTTGCGCCGAACAGGATCAGGTCGAACTCACGGTGCTGCGGCATGACGCGCCTTTCGAAAGATGATTCAGGGCTTGGTGGCCGGTGCGCCGGCCTTGCGGGGGGCGCGAGTCTTCTTCACCGGTTTCGGTGGATGAGTGGCGAGCCAATCACGGTGGGCCAGACCGAGTTCGGTGACCGGCGGATCGCCGTAGAGCCATTCCCTGGCGATCACATGCCAGTTGTTGGTGCTGTCGAGCTGGCCGAGCATGCCGAAGGTGAGGAAGTCGGCGCGGCGCGAGAACAGGTGTTCGGGCGGCAGATTCTGCTGCTTCATGCCGGTGAACTCGCTGGCCCTCGGGTCGACGGCGAGCAGGAACGCGCCGCTGGCCAGTTCCGGGGTGATGGTGAGTTCCTCGTCCACCAGACACCATTCCGAGGCGGCGAGCACGTATTCGAGGCATTCCTCGGCGCCGATCTCCTCGGGCGAATCGATCACGCCGCGATCGATCATCAGCTGCCGCAGGTCTTCCGCGCGATCCTCGGCGGCCGCGCGCAGGCACTGGATCTCGAATCCGACCAGCTTGGGATCCATCCGGTTGAACAGCCCGAAATCGAGGAAGGCGACCCGGCCGTCACGGGCGAGCAGCACATTGCCCGGGTGCGGGTCGCCACAGAACTCGTTGAAGCTGAACAGCGAGCCGACGTAGAAGCGGTAGATGATCTCGCCGACCCGGTCACGCACCGCGGCGGGCATTTTCCGCACCTCGTCGAAGCCGTCGCCGTCGATGAACTCGCTGACCAGCACGCGGGTGGTCGACAGCTCGGGTACCGAGGACGGCACCACGATGAACGGGTGGTCGCGGTACAGGTGCGCGATCTCGGCCTGGGTGGCGGCTTCGGCCTGGTAGTCGAGCTCGCTCTCCATGTTCAGTTTCAGCTCGTCGAGTACCGCGGGGGTGATCCACGGCATCGCCGAGGCCAGCACCCGGCGGAACATGGTGAGGTTCTTCAGATCCGCGCGCACGGCCGCGTCGACCCCGGGGTACTGGACCTTCACCGCGACAGCACGGCCGTCGTTCAGCGTGGCCCGGTACACCTGGCCGATCGAGGCGGCGGCGATCGGCTCCGGATCGAATTCGGCGAAGATCTCCGCCAGCGGGGCACCGAAATCCTGCTCGATCACCGTGCGCATGGACTCGAACGACACCGTCGGCGCCGCGTTGCGCAGCACGGCCAGGCGCTGCTGGAACCGCTCGCGATGGTTCTCCGGCACCAGATCCAGGTCGAGCACCGACATCATCTGGCCCAGCTTCATCGCGACGCCCTTCATGGTGCCCAGCACCATGACCACCTGTTCGGTGGTGCGGATCATCGACTCCTCGGCCATCCGCGCGCGCACGGCCTCCGAGCGGCCGCGCATCGATAATCTGGTCTTCTTCGAGCGGATGACCGACCCCGCCGCGACTGCCCCCAGCTTCGTCCCGCGGGCAAGCCGGGAAGTCGGCACGTTCTTCGCCATCGAGATACCTCCGTTGGTGCCGACGCGCACGGCGGTGACACAAGCCACAGCGTCCCGCCCGGGTTCAGCGTAGCCAACCGCGCGCCGTTGTCGAGCCCGGCTCCCTCGAACGCGGGAAATCCCGGGTCAGGGCGACTGTTGCGGCATTTCGGGGAGCGGATGCGGCTGCGCGGTGAAGATCTCGGGTGAACCGCCCGCGCGGGCCATGCCCTCGATCGCACTCCAGGCCATCATCGTGAGGTAGTCGATGACGTCCTGACGCGGCATGGCCTTGTCGGTGGTGGTCCACCAGTGGGTGGCCAGCTGAATGCCGCCGACCAGCACGTACGACCACAGCATCGCGCCCTCGGTGCGGATGCCCTTGGCGCCGGCCCGGTCGACCAGCACCGTGGTGACCACCTCGGCGAAGAGGCGCTCGAACTCCGCGAGCGAGGACTTGTCGCCCGCGGCATTGCTCATGATGAACCGGTAGACCTCGGGGTCGTCGTCGACGGTGCCGACGTATTCGGTCATCGCGGCGCGCACGAGTTGGTATTCGTCGGCGTCGAGACTGATCGCGCCGTACACCCGGGGCAGCAGCGTGGTTTCGATGAACCGCTGCATGGTGGCGTGGACCAGGTCGTTCTTGTCCGCGAAGTAGCGGTACAGCACGGTCTTGGACACGCCGATCTCGGTGGCGATCTCGTCCATGCCCGCCTGGCTGCCCCGCGCGCGGATGGCGTTGAGCGTGCCGTCGACCAGCTCCTCGCGGCGGTCGATCTTGTGCTGTCGCCACCGACGTTTGCGGCCGTCGGCCTGGCCGCCGCCGCGCACACTGGCTCGGCTCGACTGCTCGCCGATCTCGACAAGGTCTTCGGTGGACAGAACAGCCCCCTCGTGATCGATGTTGGCGTCTTTAGTCAACAGCTTAGGCGCGCCGGTGTGGGGTGGCGCTCCTTTGGCCCACGTTGCGGCATTTACCACACTCGAGTGCTTACGCGCGCGTACGACAAACCGCGCGGTTCGCCGTGTCGTGGGCGACGCCACGCGGGGTTGGCGGCGGCGCACTCGCCGTGCGCACAGCAGAATGGGGGCTATGGAGAAATCTCCCGGCAACACGGCGGTTCTCACGCCGCGCACCGAGCCCGCCGCACAGCCCGCCGGCTTCGCGGTGATGACCGACGAGGCGGGCAAAAAACGTGACCTGTTCAAGATGAAGGCGCTGGCGACCAGTTTCCTGCTGGTGGCCAGTGTGATCTACCTGCTGTGCCGCTGGCTCGAATCGCGCGGCGGCGGTGGCGAGTGGGTGGGCTATGTCCGCGCGGCCTCGGAGGCGGGCATGGTCGGCGCACTGGCCGACTGGTTCGCGGTCACCGCGCTGTTCAAGCACCCGCTGGGTCTGCCGATCCCGCACACCGCGATCATCCGTAAGAAGAAGGACCAGCTCGGCGAGAGCCTGGGCGCCTTCGTGGGCACCAACTTCCTCGCCCCCGACGTGGTCTCGGCGCGCTTGGACTCGGCGCAGATCTCGCTGCGCGTGGGCCGGTGGATGGCCGATCCGGCGCACGCGGCCCGGGTGGCGCAGGAGAGCGCGACGATCCTGACCGCGGTGGTCAACACCCTGCGCGACGAGGACGTCGAGCAGATCATCGACAACACCATCGTCAAGCGGATCGCCGAACCGCTGTGGGGGCCGCCGCTGGGCCGGGTGCTCTCGGAGATGATCGCCGACAACCGGCAGCGGCCGCTGATCGACCTGCTGGCCGAGCGCGCCCATCAGTGGGCGCTGGGTTCCCAGGACACGATCGACCGGATCGTGGTGCGCGATGCGCCGCAATGGGCACCGAAATTTGTCAATACATTGCTGTCGGAGCGAATTTATCGGGAACTCGTCGAGTTCACCTGGAAGGTGCGCTCCGATCCTGATCACGAATTGCGCCGGGCCGCCGATCGCTTTCTCCAGGATTTCGCCGAGGACCTGCAACACGACGACGCGATGATCGCGAAGGCGGAGAAGGTCAAAGCCGAGATCATGGGCCGCGAGCAGATCACCGGAATGGCCGAGGCCACCTGGCGGGCGGCGAAGCGGTTGATCTTGGAATCGGCCGAAGATCCCGATTCCACCCTTCGGCGCAAGGTGGCCGAGAATGTGCAGCAGCTCGGCGAGCGCCTCCGCGACGACCCGGAGATGCGTGGCAAAGTGGACGGGTGGATCGATCGCGGTGCTCGCTATCTGGTCGGTAACTACTCCGCGGAGATCACGACATTGGTGACCGACACGGTCGCGCGCTGGGATGCCGACGAGGCGAGCAGGAAGATCGAATTGCAGGTCGGTCGGGATCTGCAATTCATCAGGATCAACGGCACGGTCGTCGGCTCGCTCGCCGGCCTGGCCATCTACACGATCTCGCAGCT
Source organism: Nocardia sp. NPDC056952 (assembly GCF_042674185.1). Taxonomy (NCBI): domain Bacteria; kingdom Bacillati; phylum Actinomycetota; class Actinomycetes; order Mycobacteriales; family Nocardiaceae; genus Nocardia; species Nocardia sp. NPDC056952. The sequence continues at coordinate 245,614 of NZ_JBHURA010000006.1, forward strand.
GCTGTTCCACTGAACGACCTGGTAACCGGGGCTGCGTACGCGTTAGCCGACCGGGTGCTAACTGTAGTGCTTGCAATAGCTAGCACCCTGTTCTACTATTGGCCTTACAACGCCAGAAGGTGAGCGATGACAGACCAACCCGAGAGTCGTGTAGCGCACGCGGCTCAAGATATCGGAGGTTTCATCAGGGCACAGCGCGAAGGTGCGCAGGTGTCCCTGCGTCAGCTCGCCGCTCTGGCGGGGGTAAGTAATCCGTACCTGAGCCAAATCGAACGCGGATTACGTAATCCCTCCGCCGAAGTACTCGCGCAGATCGCCAAGGCACTGCGGGTTTCCTCGGAGGTGTTGTATGTGCGGGCAGGATTTCTGGAGCAGCGTCCGCACAGCCCGGTCCGTGACGCCCTGCTCGCCGACACTTCGGTGTCCGAGCGGCAGAAACAGGTGTTGCTGGAAATCTATGAGTCGTTTCGCCGGGAAAACGGGGAAGAAGCCGGCTCAGGGGGGAACGAACGAGACACTGACGTTTCGTTCACGACAACTGACACTCCGCCACACCAGGAGACTGAAGACTGATGACCGAGAAGACCGCCACTGTGACCAAGCCGCTGTTCGCCACCGTCGGCGCCGGTGACGCCATCTACGCCGCCGTGAACGACGTCGTCGCCGACGTGCGTGGCCGCGTTGCCACCGCCGACCCGAAGGCCCGCGTCGAAGAGGCCCGCGAGCGCATCGCGAACGTGCCCGCCGACGTGCAGGCCCAGTTCGACACCCTGCGTGACCGCATCTCCGGCCTGCCGTCGGAGCTGCCGGAGGACCTCGCCGAGCTGCGCGAGAAGTTCACCCCCGAAGAGCTGCGCAAGCTGGCCGAGCAGTACTACCGCCAGGCGCTCGACATCTACGCCGATCTCGCCGTTCGCGGCGAGGAGACCGTCGACCGGCTGCGTGCCAACCAGGCCGTCGACGAGCAGATCGGCCGCGTCGAGAACCTCTACAAGGATGCCTCCGCTCGCGCCGAGGATGCCCTGACCAAGGTCAACGACCTGCTGGGCCGCACCAAGGCTGAGGCCGAAGCGGTGGCCGACAAGGTCGACGCCGTGGTCGAGGCCGAGGTCGTCGCCGTCACCACCGAGCCGGCTCCGGCCAAGGCTCCCGCCGCCAAGAAGGCTCCGGCCAAGAAGGCCGCTCCGGCCAAGAAGGCTGCCGCGCCCAAGAAGGTCTAACCTTCGCGCAGTACCGCTGACAGCGGCCCCGTACACCAGGTGTGTGCGGGGCCGCTGTTCGTATGATGGGGGTGTGAACATGGTGAATGGGATGACCTCGCTGATTCTGCTGATCCTGTGGATCGGCGCCTTCGGCGCGACGGTGTTCGCGCTCATTCACGCTGTGCGCCAGCGTTCGGATGCCTTCACCGCCGTCGACAAGATGACCAAACCGATCTGGCTGGCCATTCTCGGTGGTGCGCTGGTGTTTCTGCTGATCGGCATCGGCGGGCTGGGGATGCTGTCGTTCATCGCGATCATCGCGACCGGGGTGTATCTGGCCGATGTGCGCCCGAAGGTGGACGAGGTGCAGCGCGGCCCGCGCTGGTAAATAGCCCTCAGAAGGGCTCGCGGGTGAGTGGTACGCGGTGTTACTGTATCTATCAGTAACACAAAGGAGTGTGCCGATGCGCGCAAAGATGCCGACGGCTCTGGTGAACCTGGTCGACCGGGTGTCCACCGTGGTCGAGACCACCCTCGCGGCCCACCGGGCGGATCTGCGGACGCGGACGCACGGGATCGCGGCCTTCGATCCGCCGCGGGTACCGCACGACGTGATCCCCGTGGTCACCGCCGACGGCGCCCGCCTGCGGGTGCACGCCTACGGCCCGGTCGACGCGCCCGTCATCGTGTTCGCCCACGGCTGGACGTGTTCGATCGAGTACTGGAACGCCCAGATCAACGCCTTCGCCGGCGAGTACCGCGTGGTCGCCTACGACCAGCGCGGCCACGGCGAGAGCACCAACGGCTACGCCCGCCCGAGCACGAATCTGCTCGCCGACGACCTGTGCGACGTGCTCGACGCCGTGCTGCTGCCGGGTCAGCGCGCGGTACTGGCCGGGCACAGCATGGGCGGGATGACGCTCATCGCCTGGGCGGGCCGTTACCCGGAGCGGGTCGCCGAACAGGCCGCCGCGGTGATCCTCACCAACACCGGCGCGCACTCGCTGGTCGAGGTATCGACCATGGTTCCCGGTCTGAACATCCCGCTGCGGATTCTCGGTGGCCGTTCGATGCCGACGCCGGACTGGCTCGGCAAGCTCATTCTCGGCACCCCGGTCGTGTTCCCGCCGATCAAGCCGGTGCGCTGGATCTTCGCCCGGCAGGTGATGACCCTCGATACCTCGCGCGAGAAGCTGAATTACGCGCTGTCGGTGGTGCGCGGCTGTCCGATGATGACGCGTTCGCGCTACGGGTTCCTGCTCACCGAGCTGCACCTCGGCGATGACGCGAAGAATTTCTCGGTCCCGACCACCGTGCTCGCGGGCGATCGCGACGACATGACCCCGGCGATCCACGCCGAGCGCCTGGCCGCGCTGCTCCAGGAAGCAGGCACGCTCGCCGGGTTCAAGGTGCTGCCGACCGGACACCTCGGCAATGTCGAACGCTTCGACCTGTTCAACGCCGAGGTGGCCCGAGTGCTGGCCGCCGTCAACGAGCCCGTGCGCGCCCTGGCCTGACCGCCTGCGAGAATCGGCGGATGAGTTCTACCGCTGTGACCTCGGACGACCGTCGGTTCGTGCTGACCCTCGGGTGCCCGGACCGGCCGGGCGTCATCGCCCGGATCTCCTCGTTCATCGCCGGCTTCGGCGGCTCGATCGTGGAGGCCGGGTATCACTCCGACGGTGACATCGGCTGGTTCTTCACCCGCCAGGCTGTGAAGGCCTCGACGGTGCCGTTCTCCATCGACGAGCTGCGGGTGCGCTTCGCCGAGGTGGCCGCCGAGTTCGGTCCCGAGACCGAATGGCAGCTGCACGATTCCGGTGCCCCGCGGCGCGCGGTGCTGCTGGTCAGCAAGGACGGGCACTGCCTGCACGACCTGCTCGGCCGCGCACAGGCCGGTGAGCTGCCCGCGACCATCGAGGCCGTGATCGGCAACCACCCCGACCTCGCGGGCATGACCGAGGCGCACGGGGTGAAGTTCCATTACGTGCCGTTCCCGAAGGACCCGGCCGAGCGCGGTCCGGCCTTCGAGCAGGTGCGCGACCTCGTCGACTCCCACGACCCGCACGCCGTGGTGCTCGCCCGTTTCATGCAGGTGCTACCCGCCGAACTGTGCGAGCACTGGGCCGGGCGCGCCCTCAACATCCACCACAGCTTCCTGCCCTCGTTCGTCGGCGCCCGGCCCTATCACCAGGCGTATGCGCGCGGGGTGAAGCTGATCGGGGCGACCTGCCACTACGTCACCGCCGAGCTGGACGCGGGGCCCATCATCGAGCAGGACGTGATCCGCGTCGATCACGCCGACGACGTACGCGACATGGTCAGACAGGGACGTGACATCGAGCGGGTCGTGCTCGCGCGTGGACTGCGCTGGCACCTGGAGGGCCGGGTGCTCGTGCACGGTCGTCGCACGGTCGTCTTCGAATGACCTATAGGTCGTAAAACGGTGCCGGATAACGGAATTCACCGGTCACGGCGGAATCGTAGGCCGTGAGCGGGCGGACCTGGAAGTACGGCGCCCACTCGGCTTCGTCGGGCACGACGCCGAGCCGCGCGCCGGGGACGAAGCCGAAGCGGGCGTAGTAGTCGGGATCGCCGACCAGGCCGACGACCGATTCGTCGAGGGCGTCGGCGGCGCCGAGGGCGGCGTGGACCAATGCCGAGCCGATGCCGGACTTCTGATGCTCCGGATCGACGCCGAGCGGACCCAGCGCGAGCACCGGGAACGGGCCGATTCCGGCTCTGGTGAGACAGATGTGCCCTACGACGGTGTCGTATTCGAGGGCGACCAGCGACAGCGTGGGCATCCACGACTCGTCGGTGCGTAGCGTCTCGACGAGGGCGGGTTCGGGTGGTTCGGTGACGGCCGGATCGCCCGCGTAATGCGGGGCGAACGCGGCGCGGTGGATCGCGGCGATCGCCGGGGCGTCCGCTGGGGTCTCGCGACGGATCAGCACAGGCTTAAGTCTCCAGGATTTGGGTACGGGAGCGCAATGATGTGCCGTGCCCGATGTTCCGGACTCGGCCGCGCGTGTGCGATGCTCGGGAAATGACTTCCGCGCCGCTGACCCGGGCCGCCGTGGCCGACATGATCGACCACACCCTGCTCGCGCCGGAAGCCACTCCGGCCGAGGTCGACTCGCTGGTCGTCGAGGCGCGCAAGCTGGGGGTGTACGCGATCTGCCTGTCGCCCTCGATGCTGCCGGTGCGTGCGCCGGGGCTGGTGGTGGCCACAGTGGCGGGTTTCCCGTCCGGCAAACACCATTCGCTGGTGAAGGGTGCCGAGGCGCGGCTGGCGGTGGATCAGGGCGCCGCCGAGGTGGACATGGTGATCGACGTGGGCGCCGCGCTGGCCGGTGACTTCAACGCCGTGCTCGCCGACATCATCACCGTGCGCGAGGCGACCAGGGATCGGGCCGTGCTCAAGGTGATCATCGAGTCGGCGGCGCTCACCGATGCGGCGATCGTGGGCGCGTGCCGGGCGGCCGAGCAGGCGGGCGCCGATTTCGTGAAGACCTCCACCGGTTTTCATCCCGCGGGCGGTGCCAGCGTGCACGCGGTGCGGTTGATGGCCGAGACCGTCGGCGGACGACTCGGGGTGAAGGCCAGCGGCGGAATCCGCACCGCCGCGGACGCCGCCGCGATGATCGAGGCCGGTGCTACGCGTCTCGGGTTGTCGAAATCGGCCGCGGTCCTCGACGGTTTTCCCGACTAGACGAGGCTGTCCCGAGTCGTCACCGCCGCGCACGATCAGCAGGTGAACCCGGACTGCTGAGCGGACGGGTCACTCTCGAGTGCGGTCTTGCCGCCCGAAAGGTGCACGCTCACACCGTCGTCGGTGACCTTGACCTCCTGCGCGCGCAGGCCGAGCGGGTAGCTCTGCAAGCTCTGGGTGAAGGTCTCGACGATGTCCTGCACGAGGTCGGTGGGCAGGCCGATGCCGAGTATCTGCGCCGACTTCGTCTCCACCGTGACGTTGCCGTCGCGGACCATCGGCTGCACTTCCAGCTGGGCGAGGCCGCCGAGCACATCGAGAGTGAGCACTCCGGTGCTCGCCGAGGAGCTCACGCCGCTGACCATGGTGCCGAGGGTCTCGCGGATGCCGTCGTTGTTCCAGGTCACGTCGGCGGTCGAGCTGTCGATGGTGCCGCCGCCTCGGCCGCGGTCGACGAGCTCGATGTCGTTGAATTTCGCGTGTACCACCATCCCGACAGCGGGGCCGAACTGGTTGTCCTCGCTGTCGACGGTGATCGTGCCGACCTTGCCGTCCACGTACGACAGCAGGATCGGGCGCGGGCCGAAGCCCACGTCGATGCTCGAGCCCATCTGTTGCTCGAACGCGCCGCTGATACAGCTCGAGATCTTGTGCCGGGCATAGGCTTCGGTTCCGCCGATGGCCGCGACGAGCAGAACGGCGACCACGGCCAACGCGATCACCAGCGAGCGCCGACCGATCCTGGGGCGAGGGGGCTTTTGTGTGGTCATGGCATCGGATTCTTCCCGATCTTTCTGTGTCCGCTCTGAGGACGTAGTGAAAGCCTTCACACAAAATGTGACCTGGCGCACGCAACCGGGCGTAATCTGGGTTGCATGACTGGCGAGGGCGCGCGCCGGGTGGCGGGGACAGCGGATCATCGATGGCGGGTGCTGCGGCGCCTCGCCGGGCGGCACGCGGGCTTCTTCACCACGCGTCAGGTGTTGCGTACCGGCTGCGAATCGCAGGTCAGGGCGGCCCTGGGGGACGGGTCGGTGACCAGGGCCGGGGTCGGGATGATGCGGCTGGGCCAGTGGCGGGTGGGGCCGCTCGACGAGTACGCGATGTGGGCGGCGTGGTTCGACGGCGCGGCGGCGGTGTCGTACCAGAGTGCGGCGGAACTGCACGGGATCGGCAGGTTACAGCCCCGGTTTCTGCACCTGTCGGTGTCGGCGGGTCGCCCGCCGGTGACCCCACGGTTGGTGCTGACCCGGCGCAAGCTCTGCGCGGCGGACGTCGAGTCGGCGGGGCCGTTTCTGGTGACCACGCCGGTGCGCACGGTCCTGGATCTGGCCGAGACCGAGATCTCGCAGTCGGCGCTGGACGAGGTGGTGGCCGACGCGGTGGCGATCCACCGGTGCGATACCGACGAGATCTGGTGGGGTGGGCAGCAATTGGCGCCGCGGGCGTCGGCGCGGGTGCGACGGGCGTTAAGCCGGGTCTGACGGGGCGACCACGTCCCAGGGCACCGACAGCACGCAATCGCGCATTCGCCGTTTGTAGGTGTGGACCGGGAAACCGTTGGCGCGCAGCATCTCCGCCGCTGCACGCCAGCGGATGCGAGGGCCGTACGGCGCCATGGCCGCGGCACGCTCCCAGGCCCGGTCGGCGGCGGTGAGGAGCGTGTGCACGCGTTCGCCGGGAATGTTGCGGTGGATCAACGCTTTCGGCAGGCGCTCGGCGATGTCGGAGGGCTGGTCCACGGTGAACGGATCCCAGGCCAGCGTCAGGGAGAGGGGGCGGTGTCGGTCGAGCAGGACCCAGGCGCAGCGGCGGCCGAGTTCGTCGCAGGTGCCGTCGACGAGCAGGCCGTCGGGTGCCAGGTTGGACTGGATGCGCGACCACGCGTCGGGCACGGCGTCCTCGGGATATTGGCGCAGGACGTTGAACGCGCGGACCAGGGTCGGTCGCAGGCCCGCCAGTTCGAAGCCGCCTCGGGCGAACCGGACGCCGTCGCGGGGTGCCACGACGCGGGCCGGGTCGATCTCCAGGCCGACCACCTCGAGGTCGGGGCGGACGGTGCGCAGCCGGGCGGCCAGTTCGAAGGTGGTCCACGGTGCGGCGCCGTAGCCGAGGTCGACGACCAAGGGGTTGGAGGATTCACGCAGTGTCGTGCTGACGAGTTCGTCGTTGACGAGCCAGCGGTCACTGCGGCGCAAACGGTTGACGCCGGTGGTGCCGCGGGTGATGGTGCCGACCGGCGGGAGGGCCTTGCGGCTGGGGGCCACGGGCGTCGAGGCTCTCCGGTGCGTCAGACCGACTTGTCGGCGGTCTGATTGTCCAGGTAGCGCAGGGTCTCTTCCTGCTCGGCGCGGAACAGGTCCACCAGGTTCACCAGCATCAACTGCTCCAGGCGCGGGCCGACCATGGGGATGAAGACCTTGGCGGTGGGGGAGAAGCGCATGGTGGCGCCGGTGTCGGTGGGGAACAGGCGGATGGTGCCGGTCAGGCTGCCGGGGCCGGCCGGAATCGAGGCGGAGAACTTGCCCTCGGTCTCGTCGTGGGCGAACGGGCCCCAGCTCTCCTTGCGGGTGATCACCATGTCCTTGCGCATCACGGTCTGGGCGATCTCGGGAAGCATCTCGCGGGGCAGGGTGTGGTGCAGGACCACGTCGATGCCGTCGTCGGTGACGTCGAGGCTCACCACTTCGTTGTTGGGCGCGTACTTGCGCATTTCGGCGACGCGGGCTTCCCAGTAGTCCCTGCTCTGGAGGGCTGCGTACAGCTCTTCGGTGGTGTGCAGGGGGTAGCGAGCCGAGTAGTCCAGTCTGCGTGCCATGGCAGAACACGTTACGTGGTTGGGGTGCGGGCGGAGGGAAGAGGTGGGTTGTCTGTGCTCGGTCCTATAAATCGATGCCGACGGTTACCGGTTCCGGCTCCAGCGTCACGCCGAACCTTTCCTGGACGCCCGCGCGCACGGTGCGGGCCAGGGCGACGATGTCGGACGCGGTCGCGGTGCCACGGTTGGTCAGGGCCAGGGTGTGCTTGGTCGACAGGCGCGCGGCGGCGCTGTCGCCGGGGAAGCCCTTCGCGAAACCGGCGCGTTCGATGAGCCAGCCCGCCGAGAGCTTGGTGCCGTCGGGTGCGGGATAGGTGGGCACCTTGACGTCGTCGCCGACGTGCGCGGCGATCGCGGCCAGTACCCGCGGCAGCTGCTCCTCGGTGACGACCGGGTTGGTGAAGAACGAACCGGCGCTCCAGGTGTCGTGGTCGGCCGGGTCGAGGACCATGCCCTTGCCCGCCCGCAGGCGCAGCACTTCGGCGCGCACCTGCTCGACCGGGCGGGTCTCGCCGTCGCCCGCGCCGAGCACCTTCGCCAGCTCGCCGTAGCGCAGCGGCGCGCTCATCCCGCTCGGATCCAGGGCGAATTCCACCGCGAGCACCACCGCGTCGTCGCTGTGCTTGAGCACGCTGGTCCGGTAGCCGAAGCCCAGTTCGGCGGGTTCGGCCCAGCGCACGTCCCCTGTCGTGCGATCGAGCAGGCGCACCCGGCGCAGCAGCGACGCCACCTCGACGCCGTACGCGCCGACGTTCTGCACCGGTGTCGCACCGGCCGAACCCGGAATCCCGGACAGGCACTCCAGCCCGCCCAGCCCGGCCGCGACGGTCGCCGCGACGACCTCGTCCCAGTTCGCGCCCGCCTCCGCCACCACATTGTCGGTTCCCAGCTCGACGCCGGTCGTGCCGACCAGCACGACCACGCCGTCGAAGCCCGCGTCGTCGATGAGCAGGTTCGACCCGCCCGCCACCAGCAGCACCGCGATACCGGCCGCGTCCAGGGCCTTCACCGTGGCCACCAGGGCCTCGGTGCTCGCGCATTCGGCGAGCAGCGCGGGCCCGCCGACCCGCAAGGTCGTCAATTCGGACAAACGCACCGAATCGCGGACCTTCGCGCCGGTATCGGCAAGCAGGTCACGCAGCTGATCGGAGGACACCACCCGTGTTGTACGCACGTCCGCAGACGGTACCGTGTCGAGCATGGCTACACCTCTGGCGTTCACTGCCGGCTACACGCATTCCGTCGATGCGGTGCGCGCCGCGTACTCCGACGAGCAGTACTGGAAGGCCCGGATCGCCGAGGTCGGCGGGCCCGGTGCCCGGCTCGACGCCTTCGCCGTGGACGGCGACCAGGTCCGCGTCCAGATGGTGCAGTCCATCCCCGCCGACCAGCTCCCGCCCGCCATCACCGCTGTGCGCCCCGGCGACCTGATCATTCCGCGCACCGAGACCTACACCGGCACCGGCGGCATCTTCGAGGCCCACGTCGACGGCGCCCCCGCCGTGGTCCGCGGCACGGTGACCATGGCACCCGACGGCGGCACCGGCTCCACCACCGCCATCAACGGCACCATCGAGGTGAAGATCCCGCTGTTCGGCGGCAAGATCGAGGCGGCCATCTCCGAGCGCCTGATCGAACTCCTCGGCAACGAGGCCACCTTCACCGAGGAATGGCTCAACCGGTAGTAGCGGTCTCGGTGAGACCGCGCTCACGGGGTGTGGGTCGGTAGCTCGGCGTACATTCGATGCGTGAGCAAACATTCGGTAACCGATCTGTTGCGCGCGCGGGTCACCGCGCGGCGTAATTCGTCGGCGCACAGGCGTGAAGTGGGCGTTCGGGGCGGGCGATCCGTGGTTGCGGTGATCGTGCTGGCGGTGCTCGTCGTGCTCACCGGGTGCACCGTCGACCGGCAGGGCGAGGCCGCCGAGGCGGCTCCGGTGGCGCAGGTCACCATCGCGCCCACCCCCGGAGCCACCGATGTGGATCCGGTCGCGCCCGTGTCGGTGACGGTCGCGCACGGCACGATCGACCAGATCGCCCTCACCAATGCCGGCGGCAAGCAGATCACCGGTCAGCTCAGCCCCGACCGCACCACCTACAAGGTCTCCGAACCGCTCGGCTACGGCGCCACCTACACGTGGGCCGGTACGGCCATCGGCGCCGACGCGAAACCGATCCCGATCGACGCCACCTTCACCACGATCAGCCCCCAGTCGACCATCCCGGCCACGATCAACATCGGCGACGGCCAGGAGGTCGGGATCGCGGCGCCGATCATCCTGAAGTTCGCGGGGCCGGTCACGAACAAGGCGGCCGTGGAGAAGGCCCTCACCGTCACCACCGACCAGGGCACCGAAGGATCATGGGCCTGGCTACCCGACGACGGCGGCTCGCGGGTGCACTGGCGTCCGAAGGACTACTGGACCCCCGGTACCACCGTGCACGTCGCCGCGAAGCTCTACGGCGTCGACCTCGGCGGCGGCGCCTACGGCGACTCCGATGTCACCTCCGACTTCACCATCGGCCGCAGTCAGATCGTCATCGCGAACGCGCCGAGTCACCGCATGCAGGTGGTGCGCGACGGCGCCACGATCTTCGACTTCGCGGTGTCCTACGGCGAAGGCAACGAGCCGCGCAACGTGACCCGCTCGGGCGTGCACATCGTCACCGAGAAGTACGAGGACTTCATGATGTCGAATCCGCCGTACTACACCAACGTTCGTGAACGCTGGGCCGTCCGTATCTCCAACAACGGCGAATTCATCCACGCCAACCCCGAATCCCTCTCGGCGCAGGGTTCCTCGAACGTCACCAACGGCTGCATCAACCTCTCACCCGGTGACGCCCAGGCCTACTTCCCGACCGCCCTCTACGGCGACCCGGTGGAGGTGACCGGCACCTCGATCGAGCTGTCCCAGGCCGACGGCGACGTCTACGACTGGGCCCTCGATTGGCCGACATGGAAGTCCATGTCCGCCTTGCCCGCCGAATAATCCCGCACCTGCGCCGTCCCCTAGCGTCGGGGCAGGAGCAGCGCTGGGACGAGCGCCAGCGCGATCATGACGGGCGCGATCAGATAGGTGTGCTGGAACGCGTCGGCCAGGGCGGGAGCGAGTTCGGCCCGCTGGTCCGCCGTCATGGCGTGGAGCGCCTGGAGGCCACCCGTCACCGGGAGCAGCGCGCCCAACGTCACCGAGGCCACCGCGGTCCCGATCGCCATCGACGTGGTGCTGATCATGTTCAGCACCGTCGAACCGGCGGGCTGCTGCTCGCGGCTCAGCGGCCGGGTCGCCGTGGTCATCACCGGCATCAGGGTCCCGCCGCCGCCCGCGCCCATCAGCACCATCGTCAGGCACAGCGCCCAGTACGGCGCGTCCGCGTCGAGCTGGATCACGAACAGCACGAAACCGGTGAGCGCCACCGTGATCGACGCGGGCAGGTACCGGCCGGGCGGAATCCGGTCGATCAGCCTGCCCGCCACCTGCATGGTCGCACCCGATGCCAGGGCGAACGGAATCCCCAAAGCGCCTGCCACCAGTGCTGACTCACCGCGCACCACCTGGAAGTACAACGGCAGCAGCAGCATCGAACCGAAGTAGCCGCCGGCGAACACCGCCAGCAGCACCGCGGAGGTGCCGGTGATCCGGTTGCCGAGCACGCGCAGATCCAGCAGTGGCACCGAGGTGGTCAGCGAACGGCGCACGAACGCGGCGATCAGGCCGACCCCCACCAGCAGCGGCACCAGCACCGCGGGCGTGGCGAATCCGGCACTCTCGCCCGCGGCGGTGACGCCATAGATGACCAGCGCCAACCCGGGCGACATCAGCAGCAGCCCACGGATGTCGAGCGCCCGCGGCGGTTCCGGGGCGTCGTCGGGCACCACCCGCACCGCCAGCAGTAACACCAGCGCGCCCAGCGGCAGATTGATGAAGAACATCCACCGCCACGACACCTCGTCGATCAGATATCCGCCGATCACCGGGCCCAGCAGGGGGCCGACCAGAATGGCCAGACCGAGCGTGCTCATCAACTGCCCGAGGCGGTCGGGCCCGGCCGCGCGCAGCAGGATCGTCATGGCCACCGGCATCAACAGCCCGCCGCTGGCGCCCTGAATCAATCGGAAAGCGATGAGCGACTCGATGTTCCACGACAGCCCGGCCAGCACCGAGCCGACCACGAACGCGCTGATCGCCGTCAGATACAGCCGCTTGGCGCCGAATCGGCCGACCAGCCACGCCGAGGTCGGCACCACGGCGCCGAGGGCGAGCGAGTAGCCCGTGGCGACCCACTGGATCGTGCTCAGGCCCGCGTGGAACTCCATCGACAACTTGTTGATGGCGACGTTCACGATGGTCTGATCGAGCGTGGCCATGATCATGCCGACCACCAGGACCAGGGCGATCCGCATCGGAGCCCGGCTGGTGGCCGGTTCGGCGGTGGTGATCACGGCGCTCACTTCCCGTACGGCTGGGCGAGGCGGGCGGTGCGCAGGGCTTCGCCCCACCAGGTGAGCTGGTCGAGCATGGTCGCCGCGGCGGCGTCGGCATCGTTCGGCGCGGACAGCTCGCCCGCGTCGTCGAATCGGCCCCACGGATTCGGGAAGCAGACCGAGTCGCGCACGGTGACGGCGTGGAGTTCGGCGAAGACCGGGCGCAGGTGTTCCACGGCGCGTAGTCCGCCGGAAATGCCGCCGTAGGAGACGAAGCCGACCGGCTTGGCCTGCCATTCGGCGTGGTGGATGTCGATCAGGTTCTTCAGCGTGCCGGGGTAGCTGTGGTTGTACTCGGGTGTCACCACGACGAACGCGTCGGCGCGCGAGAGCTTCTCGGTGGCTTCGGCGACGGAAGGGTGGTCGGTGGCGGCGCCGAACGCGTGTGGCAGTTCGATGCCGGCGGTGTCGACGATGTCGACGGTGACGGCGTCGCGCAGGGCCGCTTGCCGGACGAACCAGCTCGCGATCGTCGGACCGAAGCGCCCCTCCCTGGTACTGCCGATGACGACCGCGAGCCGCAGCGGGCTGATTGCGGTTCGGGCGTGGTCAACCGTGGCGCTCATGACGTTCCTCTTCGTCGGTGACGGCCCCTCGGCCGCCGCTGCGCTCTACCGTCCTACCTCAACGGTCGTTGAGGTCAAGCCGGAAAAGATTTCGGTGGTCCGGGAATACTTTTCGGCTTATGCTGCTTATTGCGTTCATACGCAGATAAGCAGCCTTGAAAGGGCAGGCATCATGAGCACCTCACTGTTCGCGCACCGCGACTACCGATTGCTGTTCACCGCCCAGGTCGCGGCCCTGTTCGGCACCGGACTCACCACCGTCGCCCTCGGCCTGCTCGCCTACGAACTGGCAGGCGGCAACGCGGCCATCGTGCTCAGCACCGCGCTGACGCTGAAGATGGTCGCCTACGTCACCGTCGCGCCGATCGCGGGCGCCTACGCCGGCCGGCTGCCGCGCAGGCAATTCCTGATGGCGCTCAACGGTGTGCGCGGCGCGATCGTGCTCGCCCTGCCCTTCGTCGACCAGATCTGGCAGATCTACGTGCTCATCACGCTGCTGCAGATCGCCTCGGCCGCCTACACCCCCACCTACCAGGCGGTTCTGCCCGACATCCTGCCCGACGAACGCGACTACACGAAGGCGCTGTCGGCCGCCCAGCTCGCGGCGACGATGGAAACGCTGCTCAGCCCGATGCTGGCGGCGCTGGCCCTGAGCCTGATCAGCTTCCACTGGCTGTTCGTCGGCACCGGCCTCGGCTTCGCGGTGTCGGTCGCCCTGGTAACGGCCGCGCGCATCCCGAACGCGGCGGTCGGTGACGGCGCGATCGCCGAGCGGCTCGCCGCCGGGCTGCGGCTGTTCGCGGCGACGCCGCGACTGCGTGGACTGCTCGGATTGAACCTGGTGGTCGCCGCGGCGGGCTCCGTGGTGATGGTCAACACCGTGAACTACGCGCGGGATGTGCTGGGCGGCGACCAGTCCGGCGTCGCGCTGCTGCTCGCGGCGAACGGTCTCGGCACGATGTTCATCGCGCTCACCCTGCCCAAGATCCTGGACCGCCGCGGTGAACGCCCGGTCATGCTCACCGGGGCGGCGGTGCTGCTCACCGGCCTGACCGCTGCGCTCGTTCTCTCGACCCTGCCGACGGGTGAGTGGCACTGGCCCGCCGCCCTCACCACCTGGGCCACCATCGGCGCCGGCACCGCCCTGATCCTCACCCCCACGGGCCGCGTCCTGCGCCGCTCCGCCCGACCGGAAGACCGTCCGGCCCTCTTCGCCGGCCAGTTCTCCCTGTCCCACCTCGCCTGGCTGATCACCTACCCGATCACCGGCTGGCTGGCCACCACCGCCGGCTTCACGGCTACCTGGGCGACCCTGGCCGTCATCGCCGGCGTCGGCACCGTCGCGGCGATCCGGCTGTGGCCCCGCCGCGACCCGGCCGAGATCACCCATATCCACGAACTCGGCTCGGTCGACCCGGCGATCCTGGCCGACGCGATTCAGGTCGGCCCCCGGCACTTCCAGCACACCCACCCCTACGTGATCGACCCCGACCACCCGCGCTGGCCTGCCAAGACCCTGGCTTACGCCTGAACGCGACCGGAAACGAACGACCCCCCGACTCGACGGTCGGGGGGTCGTTCGCGTCCGGTGGGCCGGACGGGGGAATCGGAGGCGACTAGGCCTCGACGGACTCGCTGGCGCGTTCCTTGCTCAGCGCGACGGCCTGGTCGGTGCTCAGACCCTGCTGCTTGGCCAGCAGGTCGCGGATCTCGATGAGCAGTTCGGTCTCGGTGGGCTCGGCGTCCTTGGTGGTGCCGAACTTGTTCTTCAGCGACTTCATCGGGAGCATCAGCACGAAGTACAGCACCGCGGCGACCATGAAGAAGTCGATGAACGCGGTGATGATCGGGCCGAGCGCGATGAACGTTGCCGGCTTGTCGGCGATCAGCTGGACGCCGAGGCCCAGTTCGTTGGTCGAGCCGAACACCGCGAGCAGCGGATTGATGAGTCCCTTGCTGAACGAGGTGACCACCGCGGTGAACGCGGTACCCATCACGACCGCGACCGCGAGGTCGATGACGTTCCCGCGCATCAGGAAATCTTTGAACCCACTGAAAACAGACTTCATACCGAGCATCGAACTTCTACTCCTAGGGGCTGGCTAACGGCAAACGGCGATGTTAATGCCAGTTCGAGTATCGCGGCGAATTCGCAGCAACGATCGAACCGCCCGCTCCCAGTATCAATTCCCACGCCCACTCTCGCCACTCGAACGGCTGTCGCGCCGGATTCGCCTGTCCCGCGCGCGGATTGACCGCCCGGCTCGTCGCGTCGTGCGACGGGCTGGGCGGCGAACCCGGCGAGTGCAGGTGTCGAGTCTCACGTTTGAGGGGAGTAGGTGGTGCCGAACTGGGGAAACGTACTCAGGAGCGGCGGGCGAAGGAGCCGGGGCCCGCTTGGTCTCGGGGTTTGACGACGATGGTGTCGAGGTTGACGTGGGGAGGGCGGGTGGCCACGAAGCCGACGATTTCGGCGATGTCCTGGGCGTGCAGGGGATCGATGCCCTCGTAGACCTTGGCGGCGCGGTCGGCGTCGCCGTCGAAGCGGACCAGGGAGAACTCGGTTTCCACGGCGCCGGGGGCGATCTCGGTGAGACGGACCGGCTTGCCGAGCAGCTCACCGCGCAGGGTGCGGTGGGCGACAGCCTGGGCGTGCTTGGCGGAGGTGTAACCGGAGCCGTTGTCGTAGGTGTGCAGGGCGGCGATGGAGGTGATGGTGACGATCAGGCCGTCGCCGGACGCGATGAGCTTGGGGAGCAGCGCCTTGGTGACGCGCAGGGTGCCCACGACGTTGGTCTCCCACATCCAGCGCCAGTCGTCGAGGTCGGCGTCGATGACCGCGGCCATGCCCTTCGCGCCGCCGGCGTTGTTGACCAGCACGTCGACGTGGTCGATGGCGTCGGTGAACGCGCGCACCGATTCCTCGGAGGTGACGTCGAGTTCGATGGCGGTGCCGCCGATCTCCTCGGCGAGGCGCTGCACGCGGTCGAACCGGCGGGCACCGACGTAGACGTGATAACCCTGCTTCGCCAGTTCCCGGGCGGTGGCTTCACCGATTCCCGAGCTGGCCCCGGTGACGACAGCGGTGCGAATGCTCATGTTTGCCGATCTTATTCGCCCAGGATTCCCGGCCGCCATGGCTCCGATCACGGTGATGTCAGGCGTTCGCCGCGGCCGTGCGCGGCTGGGGAATCGTTCGTGACCGCGCCGATTAACCTGTCGGTATGGCTATTCGCGATGCTGTCAGTGCCGATGGAACGAGGATCGTCTACCGGGTGATCGGTACCGGTAGGCCGCTGGTGCTGCTGCACGGGTGGGCCGGGAATCTGCGGTGCTGGGGGGCGGCCGCGGACGAGCTGGCCGAGCGCTATCGGGTGATCGCGGTCGATCTGCGCGGACACGGGTACTCCGACGACCCCGGCGCCGGTTACGACGACCCCAAGGCGTGGGCGGGCGATGTGGCCGCGGTGCTGGCCGCCGAGGGTGTCGACGCCGGTGCGGTGCTGCTGGGCTGGTCCTATGGCGGGATCGTCGCCACCGACTACCTCGCTACCTACGGCACCTCGGCTGTCGCCGGTGTCGTCTACTGCGGCGCGCCCGCCCATATCGGGCGCGATGTGCCCGGTGCGGCACCGGGGCCGTCGATGGAGAAGGCGATTCCGGGCGTGTTCGACGAGGCCGCCGGGCGGGCGGTGCGGGCGTTCTCGGTGTTCGGCAATGCCAATACCGGGCCCGGCGCGGACAAGGGCGTCGACGCGCAGCGGTTGTTCGGCGGCAGTCTGGCGACCCCGCCCTCGGTGCGCAAGGCGCTGTTCTACCGCACGATCGACAACACCGAAACCCTGCGCGCCCTGGATGTTCCGGTTCTGGTGCTGCACGGCACCGATGACCCGGTGGTCCCGGCGGCCAATGGTCAGTACATCCTCGACAATGCCCCTGACGCTCGCGGTTCCTTCTGGGAAGGCGCTCTGCACGGGCTGTTCATCGAGGACCGGCCACGCTTCCTCGCCGAGGTCAGCGCGTTTGTCGACGCGCTGGAGTGAGCTCGGCGGGCCACGCCTGCTCTGAATCGACAATGTTTCAGAAACATGTCCGGGGCAGGTGAGGGCGACCTACTCTGAGCTCGACGGCCATGTCCCACGGCCGGGCATGGAGGTGGCGCATGAGCGTCTTGACGCGATGTGTGCCGGCTCTCGTGGCAGTCATGGTGTGCGCCGCCCCGGTCGCCGGAGCGAGTCCGGCCACCGACGCCGCGCGGCTGATTTCCGTCGAGCCCGGTCCCGGCCGCGTCGTCGAGCTGGTGGTGCACTCCGCCGCCATGGCGAAACCGGTGACCGTCGCGGTGCTGCCCGCGGCCGACCGTTCGGCGACCGCGCCCGTCCTGTATCTGCTCAACGGCGTCGACGGCGGCGTCGGCCCGTCCGGTGACTGGCGCGACGGCGGCAACTGGCTCACCCGCACCGACGCCGACACCTTCTTCGCCGGCAAGCAGGTCACCATCGTGATGCCGATCGGCGGCGCGGGCAGCTACTACGCCGACTGGCAGGCCGACGACCCCGTCCTCGGCCGTCAGCGCTGGACCACCTTCCTCACTCGCGAGCTGCCCCGCGTCATCGACCGTGAGTTCCACGGCACCGGGGCCAATGCCGTTGCGGGCGTGTCGATGGCGGGCACCGCCGCCTTCCAGCTGGCGCTCGCCGCGCCCGCGCTGTACAAGGCGGTCGGTTCCTACAGCGGCTGCGTCTCCACCAGCGGTCCGCAGGGTCATGCCATCGTCAACACCGTCGTCTCCGGCCAGAACGGTGACCCTGTGAACATGTGGGGACAACCCGGCGACCCGCTCTGGGCCGCCAACGACCCCTTCCTGCACGCCGAGCGCCTGCGCGGCCTGGCGATCTACGTCTCCTCCGGTACCGGTCTTCCCGGTGTGCTCGACACTGTCGACGGGCCGGGGCTACACGGTGATTCGATGAAGCTCGTCGACCAGCTGATCATCGGCGGCGCGCTCGACGCGGTCACCGCGCTGTGCACCCAGCAGCTCGCCACCCGCTTCCACGACCTGGCCATCCCCGCCACAGTCGACCTGCGCCCCAACGGAACTCACTCCTGGGGCTACTGGCGCGAGGATCTTCGTCACTCCTGGCCGCTGTTCGCCGCGGCCCTGCGCGTCGGCTGAACGTTCCCGCGCGCCGGTCGCGGCGGCGGCCGGTACCGACGTGACCTGCCTGCGGTTTTCGGTGCGGACTTCACCGCCGATTCCGGTGATGCGAATAAGTTTGCAGACATGTTGCGTCATGTTTCGCAATTCGCGGCCTCGAATGAAAAGGTCCGGTCGGTCTATTCGCGCAGGCGATATCTGTCGGCGGGAGCGCCGGTCGTGCCGGGCGAGTCGGGCTCCTGCGCAGGTAGAGTGATCGGCGTGATTGGTCTGCCGCGCTGATGTGATCGGCCTGTGATTGTTCTCGCTAACCAATCGGATCGAACGTCCAGAATTCAGGAAAATCTTCTGGGAATCGTCACAGACTTCCGCTGAATTCGTGTGTAGCGTTCTGGAATGTCGTTGGATCGTATGTGGAGAAGAGGATTCGGCGTCGAGATCGGAGTTCGATGATGTTTGGTCGGGCAGTGGGCGTACGGGTCGCAGTGGCCGTGCTGGGCTTGTTGGCCGGTGTCGTGGCCGGGGTGCCCGCGGGCGCCGAACCGGGGGCGGCACGTATCGAGGATCAGCGGGTCGAACCCGATCGCACCATCGATGTGGGCGTGTACTCACCGGCGATGGACATCGTCACCCGGGTGCGGGTGTTGCGGGCCGCGGATCCGAAAGCGCCCGCGCCGACGCTGTATCTACTCAACGGGGTCGGCGGAGGTGCCGACGGCAACTGGCTCGATCGCACCGATGTCGTCGAGTTCTTCAAGGACAAACAGGTCAATGTGGTGATCCCGTTCGGCGGGGCCGGAAGCTATTTCGCCGACTGGCGAACCGACGACCCGGTGCTCGGCAAGCAGCGCTGGACCACCTTCCTCACCAGGGAACTACCGCCCGTGATCGACGCGGAGTTCGGCGGCACCGGCGCCAACGCCATCGCGGGACTGTCGATGGCGGGCACCTCGGTGTTCCAGCTCGCGCTCGCCGAACCCGGCCTGTACCGGGCGATCGGGTCCTACAGCGGGTGCGTGCGCACGAGTGATCCACGCGGACAGGCGATCGTGCGGACGGTGGTGGGCAGCAGGCTCGGCAACGCGGCGAATATGTGGGGCCCACCCACCGATCCCGCGTGGTCGGCAAACGACCCCTACCTGCACGCGGAAGCGTTGCGCGGCACCGACGTCTACATCTCCTCCGGCACCGGCATTCCCGGGCCGTACGACACCATCACCGCCGCCCAGGGCGACCCGGCGCAGCTGACCATGCAGTTGCTGTTCGGCGCCGGGCTCGAAGCCGTCACGAATCTGTGCACCCAGCAGCTGCGCGATCGACTGCAGACACTCGGCATCCCCGCGACGGTGGACATGCGCCCCAACGGCACTCACTCGTGGGGCTACTGGGAGCAGGACATGCACAAATCGTGGCCCGTGTTCGAGGCGGCGCTGCACCGCGCGTGACGGCCGAACGCGAGGGCCGAAATCCGCTCGCGCGCGGACCGCGGATCGGGCAGGCTCGACCACGACGAGGACGTGAACTCACTCACGAACACGCTGTGACAGCCGTCACCGAACCCGGTAGGGGCAACGGTGGCGGCGTCGCGGCGTGCACACTGGAGGGTGTGAGCCAGCGTCGTCCCGATCTTTTGCCCCATCGCATCGCGGTGCTGTCGGTGCATACCTCGCCGCTGGCGCAGCCCGGTACGGGGGACGCGGGCGGGATGAATGTCTACGTGCTGCAAACCGCGCTCGAGCTGGCCAAACGGGGCACCGAGGTGGAGATCTTCACCCGGGCGACCTCCTCGGAGCTGCCGCCGGTGGCCGAAGCCGCACCCGGCGTGATCGTGCGCCACGTGGTCGCGGGCCCGTTCGAGGGACTCGACAAACACGAGCTGCCCACCCAGCTGTGTCCGTTCACCGCCGAGGTACTGCGCCAGGAAGCGCGGCATCTGCCGGGCCACTACGACCTGGTGCATTCGCACTACTGGCTGTCCGGCCAGGTGGGGTGGCTGGCGCGCGACCGCTGGCGGGTGCCGCTGGTGCACACCGCGCACACCCTGGCCGCGGTGAAGAACGCCGCGCTGGCCGAGGGCGATACTCCCGAACCCGAGACCAGGGTGATCGGTGAGAAGCAGGTGATCGCCGAGTCCGACCGGCTGGTGGCCAACACCGGTGACGAAGCCCGGCAGCTCGTCGAGCTCTACGGCGCCTCGCCCGACCGCATCGACGTGGTGCCGCCCGGCGCCGACCTGACCCGCTACCGGCCCGGTGACAAGCTCGCCGCGCGCACCGAGCTCGGGTTGCGCGCCGACGAGCAGATCGTCGCGTTCATCGGCCGGATCCAGCCGCTCAAGGCCCCCGATGTCCTCGTGCGCGCGGCCGCCGAACTCCTGAGCCGAGATCCGAGCCGCAAGTTGCGCGTGCTGATCGTGGGCGGACCGTCCGGCACCGGACTGGCCAGGCCCGACGCGCTGATCGAACTGGCCGCCGACCTCGGCATCGCCGAACGGGTCACGTTCCTGCCGCCGCAGCCCGCCGACAAGCTCGTGCAGGTGTATCGCGCGGCCGATGTGGTGGCCGTGCCCAGCTACAACGAATCCTTCGGCTTGGTCGCCATCGAGGCGCAGGCCAGCGGTACCCCCGTCCTCGCCGCCGACGTCGGCGGCCTCGGCACCGCGGTCCGCAACCACGAATCCGGCTTGCTCGTGCCGGGGCATCGCACCCCCGACTGGGCCGACGCGCTGGCCGCCCTGCTCGACGATCCCGACCGGCTCACCCGCATGGGCGCCACCGCCGTGGAGCACGCCGGCAGGTTCTCCTGGGCGCACACCGCCGATGGCCTGCTCGACAGCTACGCTGCCGCGATGGCCGGATTCCGCACCGAACGCGGTCCCATCGCCCTGCACGCGGGCGAGACCAGGCAGGCTAGATCGCGGGCGCTGTTGCGGCGCCGGACGGGAGTGCGCAGGTGAGCGCCGTTTCGCAGGTTATCGACGACACGCTGCGCGATCGCGAG
The DNA here is from genome assembly GCF_042674185.1 of Nocardia sp. NPDC056952. Taxonomy (NCBI): domain Bacteria; kingdom Bacillati; phylum Actinomycetota; class Actinomycetes; order Mycobacteriales; family Nocardiaceae; genus Nocardia; species Nocardia sp. NPDC056952. Next base: position 266,562 of record NZ_JBHURA010000006.1, read on the forward strand.
ATCGAGTACACCCGCCACGGTGACGACACCTTCATCGTGGTGCTGCCCGGCGAGCGCAAGCTGAAGACCACGGTGATGCTGACCGTCGGCAAGCACGGTGTCCGCATCGAATCGTTCGTGTGCCGCAAACCCGACGAGAACTTCGAAGGCGTCTACAAATACCTGCTGCGCCGCAACCGCCGCCTCTACGGCGTGGCCTACACCCTCGACAATGTCGGCGACATCTACCTGGTGGGCCGCATGTCCGCCGAGTCGGTCACCGCCGACGAACTCGACCGGATCTTCGGTCAGATCCTCGAAGCGGTCGACAACGACTTCAACATCCTGCTCGAGCTCGGGTTCGCCGAATCCATTCGCAAGGAATGGAAGTGGCGGGTCTCGCGCGGTGAGTCGCTGAAGAACCTGCGCGCCTTCGAGCACATCATCGACGACGCCGACAAGGTCTGAGAACACAGCGATGCCGGACAGGAAAGTTCCTGTCCGGCATCGTGTTTCAGCTCAGCAGTTCGTCGGGACCGGTTCGTTGCGGAAGCGGGCCTCGACGTAGTTCCACGCGTCGGGGAAACCCGCCACGGCGGCGGTCATGTGCTCGGAGATCTCGACCGTGTTCAGCTGGACCGGGGCACCCTGACCACACCAGCGGGCGATGGTCTCGGCGACCGGGGCGTACGGGGTGAGGATGTCGTACTTGCCCTGCCAGATGTAGGTGGGTGCGGTCGGCGCGCCCTGGAAGTGCACGAGGCTGTTCTCGCGCAGCACCCCACGGGCCACCTGGCTGCCCATCAGCTCCTTGGACGCCGCCATCTGCTCGGCGTTGCGCAGGGCGCCGTGGAACAGCAGGAAGCGACGGCACGCGTCCTTGGTGAATTCACGGAACCACAGGCCGTTTTCGTTGAGCTGGTCCGACACCGGCACCTGCTCGGGGTACTCGCGCTCGATGCCCATCGCGGCGGCGAAGGCGAGACCGAAGCCGGGGTGCGGCTGGAAACCCAGTGCGTCGGCCATCAGTTCGAGATCGGCGGGGATACCGCCGGACACCACGGCCGCGAGCTTCAGCTCCGGTGCGTACGTGGGCTGCAACGCGCCCGCCCACGCGGTGGCCATGCCGCCGCCCGAGTAGCCGGCGATCGCGACCGGCGAGTTACCGACGCCCAGCTCGGCGACCTTCTGCACCGCGCGCACACTGTCGAGGGTGACCATGCCGCTGAGCTTGGCCGCACCGTAGGCCACCGTCGGGCCGAGGTAGTCGGGCACCGAGATCGCCCAGCCACGCGCCAACGGCAGCATGGCGCCGGGCGCGTCCTGCAGCTCGCCGTTGAACAGCGACTGCGACGGGTTGCAGCGGGTGCCGATCGAGTTGATCAGCGCCTGGTACGACACCAGCGGCGGGTTCTTCACGCCGACCGGCATGAGCACGGTGGTGATGCCCATGATCGCGTTGCCCGCCGAATTGGTGGAGCGGAACGCGACCTGGTGGCCCTCGGTGCCGGGGTACATCCAGGTGTCGATGTGGCGCGTGCGCACGACGTCGCCGGGTGCCAGCGCGGCGATGTCGGCAGGTGCGGTGAAGAACGGATCCGGATCAGGCGTCGGATACAGCGGGTTCGCCCCCGCGGGTGCGGCGAACAAGCCTACCGATAGCAGACTCAACACCAATACAGCGATTTTCGACACAGCTTTCCTTCATCAACAGTAGTGCTGCCCAACGAGACGACCCGACCCGTGTCGAAGTATCTAACGAAAACCTGTGATTTGTACCGACCAGTAGTCAAAGTGTCGCGTGCCACATGTTGTGATGACTCACATCAGGTGCGGGCGAGGTGTGCGGCGACGCGGCCCGGCCCGGGAGGTAGGAGTGGTGATGGCGGTGCTTGCGCTCGATATCGGGGCGACGAAATTCGCTGCGGGAGTTGTGGACCCGCACTACCGGCTACACGGGGTGCGTCAGGCCCCCGCTGCCTCCGACGATCCGTGGGCGGCGTGTCGAGACCTTCTGGTCGCTGTGGCAGGTGACAACGAGGTGAGCGCGGTCGGGATCGGAGCGGCGGGGCCGGTCGATGTGCCCGCGGGAATGATCAGGCCGTTGAACCTTGCGGCGTGGCGCGGCGGGTTCGCGATCGTCGACCACGTGCGCGCGCTGTTCCCGAACGCGGTGGTGCGGTTGGCCATCGACGGCGCCTGTCTGGTGCTGGCCGAGCATCGGGTGGGCGGGTTGCGCGGGGTGGACAACGGCCTGGCCATGACGGTGTCCTCGGGTGTCGGTGGGGGGATCATCGCCGACGGCCGGGTTGTGGTGGGGCGCACGGGAAACGCGGGTCACATCGGGCACATCGTGGTGGCCGGGGATGACACCGCCTGTCCCTGTGGGGGATTCGGGTGCGTCGAGGCGGTGGCGAGCGGGCCGTCGTCGGTGCGCTGGGCGCGGGAGCGTGGCTGGGCAGGGGAGAGCGGGATGGAGCTCGCCGAGGCCGCGCATCGCGGTGACCCGATCGCGCTCACCGCCATGGCGCGTGCGGGAACCGCCCTCGGTCAGGCGATCTCGTCGGCTGCCGCGCTACTGGATGTGGATCGGGTGGTGATCAGCGGCGGTTTCGCGCATTCGGGGGAGCCGCTGTGGGGACCGTTGCGCGCTGCCGTCGCCCGGCACGCGCGGCTCGAGTTCGTCGAGGAACTGTCGGTGGAACTGTCGACGTTGAGCGAAGGAGCCACGCTGGTCGGTGCGGGGGTGCTAGCGGTCGAGGCCGCGCGGATTGAGGCGATGTGAGGACTCTTCGGTCCGGCCGGCAGTGCGCTCGGCGCGTTCGTTCGGCCTGGTCACCGGCGGGCGTAGCCTCCATGAGGTGGCTGCCGACTACGTGCCGGGCGATGTCGTCCATATTCCGGAGGGTCCGTTCCAAGGAGTGTGCGCCGTAGTGCGCGAAGTCGACTCGGTGGCGTCACGATTACAGGTCGACGCGCTGGTCAAGGGCGGGCCGTACGAGATCGTCATCGGCTTCGACGAGGTGGAGTGGGCCTGACATCACCGCAATGTCAGAATGACCCCTATGACCTACACCCTCGTGCTGCTGCGCCACGGCGAGAGCGAATGGAATGCCCTCAACCTCTTCACCGGTTGGGTGGACGTCCAACTCACCGACAAGGGCATCGCCGAGGGCAAGCGGGCCGGGGAGCTGCTCAAAGAAGCAGGCATCCTGCCCGATGTCGTCTACACCTCGCTGCTGCGCCGCGCGATCAGCACCGCTGACAACGCGCTCGGCACCGCCGACCGGCTGTGGATCCCGGTCGTGCGCGACTGGCGCCTCAACGAGCGCCACTACGGCGATCTGCAGGGCAAGAACAAGGAACAGGTCCGCGAGCAGTACGGCCAGGAGCAGTTCATGCTGTGGCGCCGCAGCTACGACACCCCGCCGCCGCCGATCCAGCCCGACAACGAGTACAGCCAGGAAGGCGACCCGCGCTACGCGGGCATCGAGGTCCCCGAGACCGAGTGCCTGCTCGATGTCGTCAAGCGGATGGTCCCGTACTGGGAGGACACCATCTCCAAGGAGCTGCTGACCGGCAAGACCGTGCTGGTCGCCGCACACGGCAACTCGCTGCGCGCGCTGGTCAAGCACCTCGACGGCATCTCCGATGAGGACATCTCCGGCTTGAACATCCCCACCGGCATTCCGCTGGTCTACGAACTGGACGAGAACATGCGTCCGGTGAAGGCCGCCGAGTACCTCGACCCGGCCGCCGCCGCTGCCGGCGCCGCCGCCGTCGCCAATCAGGGCGGTAAGTAACTCCTTGCCGGAAACCGGCCCCGCACCTTCGAAAGGTGTGGGGCCGGTTCTTTCTGGTGATGTCACACTCGTACCTGGCTGTGTCGTCACCTCGGTAGATACCGCGAAACACGCGGTTGCCGAAGGAGTTGCGCCCATGTTCACCGCCTACGTCATCGTTACTGTCGTCGCCGCACTGTGGGTGGGGTTCTCGGCGTTCTCACTGCTGCGCCGGGCCCCCTTCGTGGTGGAGCCGCTGGTGGAATACGGCGTGCCGCAGACCTGGTGGACACCGCTGGGCATCGCCAAGGCCCTCGGATCGATCGGGCTGCTGATCGGCCTGTTCGTTCCGGTGATCGGGGTTCTCGCCGCGATCGGGCTGATCCTGTACTTCGCGGGTGCGGTGGTGACGGTGCTGCGGGCGCGGTCGTACAAGACGGTCGCGTTCCCGGTGCTGTACCTGGCGCCGGTCGCCGTTGCGCTGGGGCTGGGGATCGCCGCCTGAACGTCCCGGCGACCCGTGTCAGGCGTCGGCGACCGCGAAGGCCGCCGACAGTGGAGGCAACATCGCGCGGGCATCGAGGCCGGCGAACCAGAGGCCGACGGTGAAGACCGAGGTCGCCTCCAGATACCTGGCGCGGTGCAGGCCGCCCGCGGTGAACGGTCGCAGAGCAAGGTCTTCGGCGAGCCGGGCCACTGTCTGTACCGCCGCCGCGTCGTCGCCGCAGATCGGGACGGCCAACCGCACACCGTCGAAGACTCGGTCGGCGCCCGCCCACACCTCGGCGGCGAGGAGGTTGAAGGCCTTGACCACGTGGGCTTTCGGCGCTGCCGCGGCGATGCGTTCGGCTACCGCGTCCTCGCTCAGGACAAACGCGGTGACGCCGTCGGGCGCCGATTCGTCGGGCAGGAACGCGTTGGTGCAGTCGATGACGATCTTTCCGGCCAGCTCGGCGCCGTGTGTGGTGAGCAGTTCGGTGAGCGCGCTCACGGGTACCGCGAACAGCACTACCTCGGCGAAGGCGATCGCCGCGCTGATCGTCGCCGGTCGCACGTCGACCACAGGCTTGCTCGCCCGGTCGGCATCCGATCCCGCGCCACCGATCGCGTCGAGCTCGGACGCGAGTGCCCGCGCCGAGTCGGCCGAGCGCGCCCCGATCCGCACCTCGTGGCCCGCCGTGGCCCAGCCGCCGCCCAACGCGGACGCTATCGCGCCCGCGCCGATGATTCCAATACGCATGAGAACTCCCGTGATTCGCCGGTGTCGAGCCCGGTGGCATCGACCACACCGACGCTAGAAAGGGCGATAGGCACCTGCGGGTGCCTATCGGCGGTGGCACGCTGGTACCCATGACCGCCGCCGAACCGGTGCAATACCCGCCCTACGGTGACTACGAGGCCGACTGTCCCGCGCGAATGGCGGTGGACCTGTTCGCGAACTCGTGGCTGCCGGTGGTGGTGTACCTGTTGCGCGATGGTCCGCAACGTCACAGCGAACTTCTGACGGGGGCCGGCGGGATCAGCCAGAAGATGTTGACTCAGACGTTGCGGCGGATGGAGCGGATGACGCTCGTACGCAGGCGGCGGTATGCCGAAGCGCCACCGCGAGTGGAGTACGAACTCACCGAAGCGGGCCACGATCTGCTCGTTCCGATTTATGCGCTCGGCGCATGGGTCGACCGGCACGGGCCCACGGTGACCACCGCGATGTACGGCGAACCGCCCGGCTGACACGCCCGGCGAAGGTCCAGGTGCCTGCTGGGTGAACGGCAAAAGAACGCCATGCCAAGTGCCTGTGACCTGCGCGAAACTTCGTCGACCCGCCGACGTTATGTCGGTCCGCACTCGTACGATCAATCTTGTGAGTGTTCCGCAGGCCGTGCTGTTGGCAGTCCTCGCGGCTGTCGTCGGGCTGGCAGTCGGTGGCCTGCTGATCCCGTTCGTCAATGCCAGGCAGGCCGCCCGTACCCAGGAAGACACCGGGCTGACGATGTCGCAGGTGCTCGACCTGATCGTGCTCGCCTCCGAGTCCGGCATCGCCGTGGTGGACGAATACCGCGATGTGGTGCTGGTGAATCCGCGCGCCGAGGAACTCGGGCTGGTCCGCAACCGGTTGCTCGACGAACGCGCGTGGGCCGCGGTGGAGAAGGTCCTCGCGACCGGCGAATCCGCCGAATACGACCTCACCGCCAAGAACCCGCTACCCGGCCGCGGCCGGATCGCCGTGCGTGGTGTGGCCCGCAAACTCTCCCGCGAGGAAACCAGCTTCGTCGTGCTGTTCGCCGACGACGATTCCGAGCAGGCCCGCATGGAGGCGACGCGGCGCGATTTCGTCGCCAACGTCAGCCATGAACTCAAGACCCCCGTCGGTGCGATGAGCTTGCTGGCCGAGGCCATGCTGGAATCGGCCGACGATCCCGAGGCCGTGCGGCACTTCGGCTCCCGCGTACTGGGCGAATCCCGGCGCCTGGGCAAGATGGTGACCGAGCTGATCGCGCTGTCGCGATTGCAGGGCGCCGAGAAACTGCCCGATCTGGCCGTGGTCGACGTCGACACGGTGGTGCAGCAGGCGGTCGACCGCTCGCGCACCGCCGCCGAGGCCGCGGGCATCACCGTCAGCACCGACCGGCCCAGCGGGCTGGAAGTGCTCGGCGACGAAACGTTGCTGGTGACCGCGCTGTCGAATCTGGTGGAGAATGCGATCGCGTATTCGCCACAGGGTTCGCATGTGTCGGTGAGCCGGTCGCTGCGCGGCGATCATGTCGCGATGGCGGTCACCGATCGAGGCATCGGGATCGCCAAGGAAGACCAGGAACGGGTGTTCGAGCGGTTCTTCCGCTCCGACAAGGCCCGCTCCCGCTCGACCGGCGGCACCGGGCTCGGCTTGGCCATCGTGAAACACGTGGCGGCCAACCACAACGGCGAAATCACCCTGTGGAGCAAACTGGGCACCGGCTCGACGTTCACGCTGCGCATCCCCGCCCATCTGGAAACCGATGGGGACGAGGACGCGGAACAGACGCCGGAGTCCACCACGAGAGAAACCACCGTCCCGCGCACTCTCGCGGGACGAACGAACGGTGTGGAGGCACGCAGATGACGAGTGTGTTGATCGTCGAAGACGAGGATTCGCTGGCCGAGCCGCTGGCGTTCCTGCTTCGCAAGGAAGGCTTCGACGTCACCGTCGTCGGCGACGGCCCGTCCGCGCTGGCCGAATTCGACCGCTCCGGCGCCGATATCGTGCTACTGGACCTGATGCTGCCCGGCATGAGCGGCACCGACGTGTGCAAGCAGCTGCGCACGCGCAGCGGCGTGCCGGTGATCATGGTGACCGCCCGCGACAGCGAGATCGACAAGGTCGTCGGGCTGGAACTCGGCGCCGACGACTACGTCACCAAGCCGTACTCGGCGCGCGAGCTGATCGCCCGGATCCGGGCCGTGCTGCGCCGCGGCGCGGGTGACGAGCTCGACTCCGGTAGCGAGAACGGCGTCCTCGAGGCCGGACCGGTGCGGATGGACGTGGACCGCCACACCGTGCACGTCAACGGTGGCCAGGTCACCCTGCCGCTCAAGGAGTTCGACCTCCTCGAGTACCTGCTCCGCAACTCCGGCCGCGTACTGACCCGCGGCCAGCTGATCGACCGGGTTTGGGGCGCCGACTATGTGGGCGACACCAAGACCCTCGACGTGCACGTCAAGCGACTGCGCTCGAAGATCGAGGCAGACCCGGCCAAGCCGGAACACCTGGTGACTGTGCGAGGACTCGGCTACAAGCTCGAAGCTTGACCGCCTCCCCGCGACTCTAGCCAGATCCAGGCGCGGGGAGACACGTGTGTGCGGCTGCGGTAAGGGTGCTCGCCGCGTTCGCTCGTACCCGGTGAGTTACCCATGTACTCGCCAGACCAGGGCTCCATGAAAAGGTCCCGTCGGATTTCCGACGGGACCTTTCGTTCGTTGACGAGCGGGAGGACTTTTACAGCACGCTCCATGCGGTGCCGAGGGGGGTGTCGATCTTCTTCAGGGCGACCACTTCCACGCCGTCGAACTGCTTGCAGTCGTAGATCGGCACGTCGGCGCCGTTGCCGCGGCAGCCGATGGGCGAGGAGGTGCCCTTCGTGCTGATGATGATGTATTTGCCGTTCTTGGCGGCGTCGATCGCGGCCGGGTCGTTGTAGTTCACGAAGTCGGCCGTGAAGTCCGCGTACGCGGCCGGATCACCGTTCGGTTCGGCATTGGCCAGGCCGGTCATGGAGAGGGTCGCGCCGATCGCGAGGGTCGCTGCGTAGATCGCTTTCTTGGACATGAACAGCTATCCAACCCGAGTTCGGTGACGGATGCACGACCTACAGATGAACCGAATGGTTACGAGGCTTTCACTCCGCGTGATTCGATCTGTGAGGTTCGGGGTTCATCCGCTCGGCTTCGACCGTCGCCGGATGCACCGCGACCAGGCCGAGGCCCTCGCGCCGACGGCAGTGCTTGGCGAGTTCGTCGTAGGCGGGCGCACCGAGCAGCTCACGCAGTTCCGGGCCATAGGACTGCCAGACCGGCTTCGCGCCGACGTGGGCGTCGGGGGAGCCGCTGCAGTACCAATCCAGATCCAGGCCGCCGGGTCCCCAGCCGCGCCGGTCGTATTCGGTGACCACGGTGCGCAGGATCTGCTCGCCGTCCGGGCGTTCCACCCAGTCCTGGGTGCGCCGGATCGGCAGCTGCCAGCACACGTCCGGCTTCACTTCCAGGGGTTCGATGCCCTTGCGCACGGCCATGATGTGCAGCGCGCAGCCGGGACCCGCCGCGAATCCGGGACGGTTGAGGAAGATGCAGGCGCCGTCGAAGCGACGGGTGCGCAGGGCCGGTTCGTCCTCGAGTTCGTCGAGTTCGAGGTAACCCTTCTTGACGACCTTGCCGTTCTCGGTGGCCTCGCCCATCAGCTGCCAGTCGTCGGGTGTGAGCATCTTCACAGCACCGTTGAGGCGCTTGCGGTCGTCCTTGTCGGCCAGGAAAGCGCCGTGGGAGCAGCAGCCGTCGTCGGGGCGTTCGGCGATGATGCCCTGGCAGGCAGGCGTGCCGAACACGCACGTCCAGCGCGACAGCAGCCACGTCAGATCGGCGACGATCTGGTGCTCGTCGTTTGCTGGATCGGTGAACTCGATCCACTCCCGTGGGAAATCGAGCTCGACTTCCGGGGTCGGGTCGATCTTTCGCCCAGGTCGGAGCCCGGTCTCCGCGGTGCCAGATGCGCCTTCGGTCACAACTCGTGACGCTAACAGTTCAGTCGCCTGGCCTGCTGTACCGGATCACCAAGTACCGTATTCGTGTGCGGCTTGGTGTTCTCGATGTCGGAAGCAATACCGTCCACCTGCTCGTGGTGGACGCCCATCGTGGTGGCCACCCGATGCCGATGAGCTCGACGAAGTCGGCGTTGCGCCTGTCCGAGAGCATGGATTCGGTGGGCCGGATCACCGAGGAGGGCGAGGCGCGGCTGATCGCGACCATCCTCGAATTCGCTGATCTGGCACGCAATTCCAAGTGCGTGGAGCTGATGCCGTTCGCCACCTCGGCCCTGCGCGAGGCGACCAATTCCGAGGAAGTGCTCGCCCGCGTCCGGGCGATGACCGGTGTCGATCTGCAGGTGCTCTCCGGCGACGACGAGGCCAGGCTGACGTTCCTCGCGGTGCGCCGCTGGTTCGGCTGGAGCGCGGGCCGGATCATCAATCTCGATATCGGCGGCGGTTCGCTGGAGCTGTCCAACGGCGGCGACGAGGAACCGGATGTGGCGCTGTCGCTGCAACTCGGCGCGGGCAGGCTCACCAGGGAGTGGCTGCGCGACGACCCGCCGGGCAAGCGCAAGATCGCGGTCCTGCGCGACTGGCTCGACGCCGAACTGGTCGTCCCGTCCAAGACGATGATCGACGCGGGCAGGCCCGACCTGGCCGTGGGCACCTCGAAGACATTCCGTTCGCTGGCTCGGCTGACCGGCGCGGCACCCTCGGCGGCCGGTCCGCGGGTGCGACGTACACTGACCAGCTCCGGTCTGCGCCAGCTGATCGCGTTCATCTCCCGGATGACCGCGTCGGACCGCGCGGAACTGGAAGGCGTGAGTTCGGATCGGTCCCAGCAATTGGTGGCCGGCGCATTGGTCGCGGAGGCGAGTATGCGGGCGTTATCGCTCGACAGCATCGAAATCTGCCCATGGGCGCTGCGCGAAGGCCTCATCTTGCGCAAACTGGACTCCGAGCCCAACGGAGGTGGACCGGCCGCGGTGCCGCCGGTCACGCCGGTCGCGGAAGTGGAGTCGGCATGAGTAGCGAGGATTCTAAACAGCTATCGGTGGCTGAGCTGCTGGCGCGCAACGCCGCGCAGGGGGCCGCGCCCGCTTCCTCCGGTGGCGGTGGACGACGACGGCGCAGCGGGCGCGGACTCTCGGTCAACGATCTGACCGGCGAGAACGCGGCGGTCAAGCCGAACTCGCACGCCGCGCCCGCGCCGCCCGCGCCGGAACCCCCGCCCGCTTATGTCCCGGCGCCGACCTACGCCCCCGAGCCCGCGCCGAGCTACGAACCGCCCGCGAGTTACCAGCCCGCGCCCTACCCGCCGCCCGGTCCGGCCGAACCGGCCTTCTCGCCGATGTCGGGCCCGATCACCCGATTCGACCCCGATGCGGGGTACTCCGCGCCCGATCCGCGCGATCCACTCGGACTCGCCGAACCGCGACCGTCGTCCGACCCGTTCGGGCCGTTCCGTGCAGAAGCGCGCGATGCCGGTTCTCGTGGGGGAGGCCGCGGTCCGGGTCGCCTCGGTGTTCCCGGCGGTCCCACGCAGCCGGTCGATCCCGGTATCGCCGAGATGTTCGGTTCCGGTGCGCTGCCCGCGGTCGGCGGGGGCAGACGGCATCGACCGGATGAGCCCGAGGCCGCCCCGTACGCCGAGCCGCCGAAACCGCCGCCGGTCACCGGTGGCCGGGCCGCGCGCAGGCGAGCCGCCGAAGCCGCGGAAGAGGCCATCGAGGCGAGCCCCGCGCCCGGCCGCCCGTCGTTCGACGCGCCGCTCTACGAGGCGGGCATCGACGCGCCACAGGCATTCATGGGCAGGCCGGGGCAGTCGCGTGGATTGGACGCGCTCCCCGACATCGGGCCCGGTTTCGACAATCAGGCCGGATCGGGCTTCGACGAGCATCGGGGCACCGGGTCCTTCGACAGCCGGCCAGGGCCGGGCTTCAACGGCCGACCGGGCGAGTCTTTCGACGGCAGGCCCGCGTCGGGCTTCAACGGGCGGCCGGGCGAGTCTTTCGACGGTCAGCCGGTCAACGGGCGGCCGGGCGCCGAGCCCGCGCGAGGTTTCAACGGGGCGGGGCGTAACGGCGCCCCCGGGCTGAACGGGCAGCCCGCGCCGGGTCGTGTCGACGCGGCGCAAGCCTTCAACGGATATCCGCCGCCGGGCGCCGATGCCACCCAGGCCTACAACCTCGCGCCGGGCACCGACGCCCCGCCGGCCCGTGGCGCGGATCAGCGCCCCTCGCTGGATCGCCGACGGGGCGAGCCGAAGTCCGGCGGGTTGCCGTCGTGGTCGGCGCGCAGGCATCGTCCGGACAAGAACGCGCCCGCGCCGGAGAGCGGTGGTTTCCCGACGGCCGCGTGGTCGCCGGTCAGCCAGGAGCAGCCGCTGGTGTCCGGGCAGTCGGTGGCCGGGGACCTGCTGCGCCAGCGCGCCGATCGGGGTCCCGACGCCGACGCGCACACCGAGGTCTACCGGGTCGGCGCCGATCAGGTCGACGACGAGGACACCGACGACTACGCCGAGTCCGATTACGTCGACCGCGATTACGTCGACAACGACTACTCCGACGCCGACTACGCCGAATCCGAGTACGACGACGCGGCCTTCGACGATGACGACTACGACGACGACTACGAACCCAAGCCGACCAGGGCGAGCAGGCGCGCCGCGACCAAGGCGGCCGCCGTGACCCTGGCCGACCGGGCGAGGGCGAAGGTGGCGAGCCGGGCCAAGTCGAGGACCGGCAGCGTCGCCGAGTCGCGGGCCGCGAGCAGGTTGTCGGGTAACCGGGCGGGCGGGTCGGTGGCCAGCCGTGCCGCGCGCGTATCGAGCATGGCGCGCGGCGACGGCGACAACGCCAACCGCCGCCAGTGGATGATCCTGGGCGCGCAGAGCGCGGGCGCGGCGGTCGCCGGAATGTTGCTGTTCAAGGGTTTCGAGACCTTGTGGGAGTCGATGGCGTTGGTGGCGCTGGCGCTGGCGACGGTCGTGATCCTCGGTCTGGTGGCGCTGGTTCGCATCCTGCGCCGCACCGACGACATCTTCAGCACCGTGATCGCCGTCGTCGTAGGCGTCTTCGTGACGCTGGGACCGCTAGCCTTTCTCCTCAGTACCAGCTGAATACAGGGAGTGGGCTGTGGGGAACGCACGGGCGGACATCGCGATCGGGCTGTCGACGGCCTCGGTGTATCCGGAGAACACGCAGGCGGCGTTCCGTTATGCCGCCGAATTGGGTTACGACGGTGTGGAATTGATGGTCTGGGCCGAGCCGGCCAGCCAGGACATCGCGACGGTGCAGTCCTACGCGAAGCGCTACGGCGTCCCGGTGCTGGCTGTGCACGCGCCGTGTCTGCTGATCTCCCAACGGGTCTGGGGCGCCGACCCGGTGGCCAAGCTGGAACGCAGCGTGCGGACCGCGGAGGCGCTCGGCGCCGACACCGTGGTGGTGCACCCGCCGTTTCGCTGGCAGCGCCGCTACGCGCGGGGTTTCGCCGATCAGGTCGGTGAGCTCGAGGCGCATCACCCGGTCAAGGTGGCCGTGGAGAACATGTTCCCGATGCGGGCCGACACCCTGTTCCGCGACGGCGCGGTGCGCAGGCTGGAACGGCGCGCGGGTCCCGGCCGCGCGGTGAGCGCGTTCAGCCCTTCCTTCGATCCGACCGACACCGGCTTCGACCACTACACCCTCGACCTCTCGCACACCGCGACCGCGGGCGCCGACGCGCTCGAGCTGGCGCGCCGGATGGGCGAGGGCCTGGTCCACCTGCACCTGGCCGACGGTCGCGGCGCCGCGCACGACGAGCACCTGGTGCCCGGCGACGGCACCCAGCCCTGTGCGCAACTGTGTGAACACCTGATACACACCGGTTTTCGTGGCCACGCGGTCGCCGAGATCAATACCCAGAACGCGCGAACCACCGCCGAACGTTCCACCCAGCTGGCGCGCACCCTCGATTTCGCCCGCCGCCACCTCACCGGCGCGACCCCTGACCCCCAACCTCGCCACGCCGATCTGCCGTAACGGAAGGCGCCCGGGGCCCCGCTCGAGCGCGCCGGCGCTCCCCACACGCACAGCTCTCAGCTATCCGGACTCGGTCACCCTGATGCGTCACCACCGCTCGCATCCCGCCCCCGGCCCAGCGCGGAATACTTCGAACCCCGCCATGCTTGTACGCTGTACGAATTGCTGTGTGCCCCTCGACCAGGAGTGACGATGACGCGAGAAGTCGCGACCGACGCGCCGTTCAGCCAGGTCCTCGACCTGACCGAGCTCACCACCACCGATGCCGAGACCGGCCGCTACGCCGGCGTCATCGCGCCCACCTGGACCATCGGCCCCAAAGTCCACGGCGGCACCATGGTCGCGGCCACCGCCGCCGCGGCGACCCGCTGGCTCACCGAGGCCGACGAATCGCTCGCCCGGATGGCGCCCATCGCGGCCAGCACCGACTTCCTCGGCGCCCCCGACCCCGGTGAGGTCGAATACGCGGTGCACATCCGCAAGAAGGGCCGCCAGATCTGCCTGGCCGACGTGGACCTGATCCAGAACGGCCGCACCCTCGTCCGGACCGCGTTCACCTTCGGCCATCTCGACTCCACCGAGACGCGCTGGAGCGGCCCCGACACCGACATGCCCGCCGAGCCGGTCGACGAGGCGTTCCGCTACTCCGCCGATTCGCCGATGGGCAAGATCGTGCACGTCAGCCAGGGCGCCCACATGGTGATCGACCCGACCTGGGGTGAATTCCTGCGCGGCGAGACCGGCCCGCCCCGGCTGCGGCTGTGGATCCGCCCGTTCGACGGCGACGAAGCCGATCCGCGGGCGCGCGCCGCCTTCGCGATGATGGCCGCCGACATCAGCCCGCCGGTGCCGATGAACCTCGGCCACTTCGGGTGGTCGCCGACCGTGCAGATGACCACGTATCTGCGCCGCGTCCCCGCGCCCGGCTGGCTGCGCGTCATCGCGACCGCCCGTGAGGTCGGTGAGCGGATGTTCGACGAGGACCACCTGGTCATCGACTCGACCGGTGCAGTCGTCGCCCAGAGTCGCCAGCTGGCCCTGATCCCGGCGGCACGCTGAAGCCACCGGGCCAACTAACCTTGTCCTCATGACGAGAATTGCGGTGGTCGGTGGCGGTCGGATCGGTGAGGCGCTGGTGGCCGGATTGCTCGAATCCGGTCGGGCGACCAAAGATCTGGTCGTGGTCGAGCCGATCGCCGCGCGCGCCGCGCAGCTGGCCGAGCGCTTCAAGGTGCGGGTGAGCGGTTCGGTCGCCGACGCCGTCGAGGGCGCCGACATCGTGGTGATCGCGGTGAAGCCCGGGGTGGTCGACTCGGTGCTCACCGATCTGTCCAAGGCGGACCTCGACAACGGTCGCGATCAGGTGCTCGTCTCGTTGGCCGCCGGTGTCTCCACCGCCCGGCTGGAGTCGAAACTGCCCGCCGGTTTCCCGGTGGTGCGGGTGATGCCGAACACGCCGATGCTGGTCGGACAGGGTATGAGTGTGCAATCGCCCGGTCGCTACGCCAAGCCGGAGCAGCTCGAGCAGGTCGGTGAGATGCTCGAAGCCGTCGGCAAAGTGGTGACGGTGCCCGAGGCGCAGATGGACGCGGTCACCGCGGTATCCGGTTCGGGACCGGCGTATTTCTTCCTGGTCGTCGAGGCGATGATCGATGCGGGCGTCGGTCTCGGCCTCACCCGCGAGGTGGCCAGCGAACTGGTCGTGCAGACCATGATCGGTTCGGCGGCGCTGCTGGACGAAACCGGGCAGAGCGCGGCCGAGCTCCGCGCCGCGGTCACCTCGCCCGGTGGTACCACCGCCGCGGCACTGCGCGAACTCGAACGTGGCGCGCTGCGCTCGACGTTCACCGAGGCCCTGCACGCGGCCAAGCAGCGGTCCGCCGAACAGGGCGCAACGAACGAGTGACAAACGGGTACCCGGTTTGAAAACCGATTTCTCACACCCGTCGCAGTAATCCCACTGGTCCCGCTAAGCTCGTAGAAGCACGTGCGTGTCTGTTCCGCTGGTGGGGAAGCCGGCGGCGCGGGCGTGCCGGAGGTCAATGGTGCCATGATGTCTGCGAACAGAATGTCAAGTAATCCATCGGCGTCGGGCGGTGGTTCGGGTTCGCCCGCGCCGCGGGTCGGCGCCACCCCGCAAACGGTGATCGGCGGTGGCACGCAGTTTCTCACCGTCGCCGAAGTCGCCGATCTCATGCGGGTGTCGAAAATGACGGTGTACCGGCTCGTGCACTCGGGTGAACTGCCCGCGGTGCGTGTCGGACGCTCGTTCCGAGTGCACGCGAAGGCGGTGCACGACTACCTGGAGACGTCGTACTTCGACGCCGGATGAGGTAGTCCGGCCAGGTACAAGGGCGGTTTCGTTGCTGCTCGGGTGCCCCGGTAGCATGGACAACTGGTTCGTGTCCGCCTGCCGGTGGCACCGTTCGTGGTGTCCGGTTGCCCCGGCGGCGCGGACGCCAAACGACGCACGTGAACACCGCGTGTGTATGCCGAGTAGAGAGAACGCGAGGAAACCCTATGGGTTCTGTGATCAAGAAGCGCCGCAAGCGTATGTCGAAGAAGAAGCACCGTAAGCTGCTTCGCCGCACGCGTGTTCAGCGGCGCAAACTCGGCAAGTAAGCCTGCGTACCGCGACGAGCCCGTCACCTTCGAGGTGGCGGGCTCGCGCTGTGAAATACCCGGGTTTGTGAAGCTCACTGGTCGAGGACGGGTCGGCGGTGTTAAAAGCTTGTAGATCGTGACGGCGAGTGGCGCGAATGCGGCTACTCTGGTACGCGAAACACGATGAGCAGGGGGCTTTGAGTGGGGTCAGGTTCGAGTTCCGATACACGGGAACGACACGCACCGAGAGTTGTGCTGGTCACGGGTGCCAGCCGCTTCTTCGGTGGCAATGTCGCGGCACGTCTGGCTGCCGAACCCGGCGTCGAACGTGTCATCGCGGTGGATACCGTGACGCCCAGCCGTGAGCTCCGGCGAAAAATGGGTAGTGCCGAGTTCGTGCGCGCTGATATCCGGAACCCACTGATTCGCAAAGTCGTCGAGGGCAACGACGTCGACACCGTCGTGCACGCGGCTGTGCTCACCCGTCCGCCCGCCGGTGGCGGTCGCGCGGTGATGAAGGATCTCAATGTCCTCGGTGCGATGCAATTGCTCGCCGTCTGTCAGAAAGCGCCGTCGGTGCGCCGTGTCGTCGTGCGATCGTCGTCGGCGGTGTACGGCTGCAGTGCCAAGGATCCGGCGAAATTCACCGAGGAAATGGGCGCGCGCACTCCGCCCGCTGGGTGGTTCGCGCGCGACATGATCGATATCGAGGCGCTGGTGCGGGGAATGGCGCGGCGCAGGCCCGATATTTCCGCGTCGATTCTGCGTTTCGCGCCGATTGTCGGTCCGCGCCTGGCCGACCGGGGCGTGCAATATCTGCGTTCGCCGATCACCCCGACCGTTCTCGGTCGCGAAGCCCGACTGCAATTGCTGCACGAGGAAGACGCGGTCGCGGTGCTGGTGCACGCGGCGCAGCGTGCACACGGTGGCACGGTCAATATCGCCGGTGACGGCGCGCTGGCCATGTCGCAGGCGATCCGCCGTGCCGGGCGCATCGTCGCGCCGGTTCCGTTTTTCGTCTTCCGCACGGTCGGTCGCTCGCTGATGGGCCCGATCATGCGCGGATTCAGTGGCGAACAACCCGACTATTTCTACTTCGGCTGCGGGCTCGACACCACCCGTATGCGAACCGAACTCGGCTTCACCCCACGCTGGACCACGGTCCAGGCGTTCGATGACTTCATCGCGGGCGCAGCGTTGCGGCCCGTCTTCGATCCGGCTTGGATCGACGCCGCGGAACACAAACTGCTCGGCCTCATCGGGGCCGGTACAGGAGCGCGTACATGAACGAGGGAGCGAAAGTCATTCGTCTCGACGTGAATGTCGAGACCCGGCAGCGACCGCAGACCCGGCGATGGCCGGACCAGCCGACGCAGGCGATGCCGGTCACCTCCCTCAGCGAGCGTCGACCGGGAATGCCCGCCCGCCCGCCGAAGTCGCTGACCGACATCGTGCGCGATGCCGTCGGCGAGCAGATCGAACGGACCGCCGAGTTCGCGCGCCGCAGGCTCACCGGCGACTATCAGGTCGACGAGTTCGGCTACGACCGGCACCTGCTCGAATCGGTGATCCTGCCCGCGCTCCGGCCGCTGTCGGACTACTGGTTCCGAGTCGAGGTCGCGGGGATCGAGAACATCCCCGCCGTGGGTGGCGCGCTGCTGGTCGCCAATCACGCGGGCACCGTGCCGATCGACGGGCTGATGCTGCAACTGGCCGTGCACGACAAGCATCCGCATCAGCGGGCGCTGCGGCTGCTGGCCGCCGACCTCATCTTCGAGATGCCGCTGCTCGGCGCGCTGGCACGCAAGGCCGGGCACACGCTGGCCTGCCATCCCGATGCCGAGCGGCTGCTGCGCGCCGGGCACATCGCCGGCGTGTTCCCGGAAGGGTTCAAGGGCGTCGGAAAGAACTACGCCGACCGGTACAAGCTGCAGCGGTTCGGGCGCGGCGGATTCGTGTCGGCGGCGGTGCGGGCCGGGGTGCCGATCATTCCGGTCTCGATCGTCGGTTCCGAGGAGATCTACCCCAAACTCGCCGATATCAAGCCGCTGGCCCGACTGCTCGGGCTGCCGTACTTCCCGGTGACGCCGTTGTTCCCGCATCTGGGGCTGTTGGGCGCGGTGCCGATGCCGTCCAAGTGGTACATCGAATTCGGTGAGCCGATCGCGACCACGGCGTTCGAGCCGGAAGAGGCCGATGACCCGATGACGATGTTCGAGGTCACCGACCAGGTCCGCGAGACCATCCAGCAAACCCTCTACAAGCTGCTGGCCAAGCGCCGGAACGTGGTTCTGGGCTAGTTGTCGCGGTGGCGGGCTACGACAGCCGCTACCGCTCCACCCGCCGCGCCGAGTGCCAGTGCGGTGGGGACGCCGATCTTGGCTGCCTTGCGGCCGGTGCGAAAATCGCGGATTTCCCAGCCGCGGTTCTTCGCGACCTCGCGCAGATCGGAGTCGGGGTTGATCGCGACAGCGGTGCCGACCAGCGACAGCATGGGGACATCGTTGTGGCTGTCGGAGTAGGCGGTGCAGCGCTTGAGGTTGAGCCCTTCGCGGATGGCGAGGGTGCGCACCGCGTGCGCCTTGCCGAGGCCGTGCAGGATGTCGCCGACCAGGCGCCCGGTGAACTTGCCGTCGACACTCTCGGCGACCGTGCCGAGGGCGCCGGTCAGGCCGAGGCGTTTGGCGATCACATTGGCCAGCTCGACCGGGGTGGCCGTCACCAGCCAGACCTGCTGACCGGCATCGAGGTGCATCTGGGCCAGTGCGCGGGTGCCGGGCCAGATCTTGTCGGCGATGATCTCGTCGTAGATCTCCTCGCCGAGTGCCGCGAGTTCGGCCGTGGGGCGGCCCGCGATGAAGCTGAGCGCCTTCTCCCGGCCCGAGACCATGTCGGAGGAATTCTCCTTGCCGGTGACCCGGAACTTCACCTGCTTCCAGGCGACGTCGACCAGGTCGGAGGTCTTGAAGTACTTGCGCGCGGCCAACCCACGGGCGAAGTGGACGATCGAGGCACCCTGCACGAGGGTGTTGTCGACGTCGAAGAACGCCGCGGCGGTGAGGTCGCGCGGGACCTCGGGGCCCGCGTCGCCGCCCTGCTCGGCGAGCTCGGCATCGTGCAGCTCGAGCGCGGCGTCGGCACTGGCCTCGCCGGCCAGGTTGGCGCGTAGCTCTTCTTCGCTCGGTCCGAACGGGCTGCGTGGCAGCCGTGCGAACTGTTCCTGCAGTTCCTGACCGAGGCGGCTGGGCTGCCACCGCGCAGGGAACTCCCCGAATCGTCCTGCGACGAATCCGGCCCTAGTCACCTTCGAACGTTCCGGCACCAGTACCCTCCGCTAGTCGCGCGAACCATGTCCACAGTAACCGGCTGCACCGACAACCCGCTGCGGGCTCGGGGATTAAATAGGGCTCATGACTAATCCCACACCGACGGTGACCCTGTTGACCCGCGCTGGTTGCGGCATGTGCAGCGCGGCACTGGAGCAATTGCGGATGATCTGTGGTGATTTCGGTCTCCCGGTCGCCACTGTAGACGTCGACGAAGCCGCGGTCAGCGAGCCGGAACTGCGTGCCGAATACGGTGATCGCCTGCCGGTGGTCCTGTTGAACGGCCGTGAACACAGCTATTTCGACGTCGATGAGCCCCGTTTGCGGGCGGACCTGAGCCGGATCGCTGGTCGCGACGGAAAATGAGGCCGAATTCACCGACTTTGTGAACGCCTGCACAAGCGGTTACGGTGGTGACACGCAATCCGCACCGCCGCTCCACGCGGCGGCGGTGGCCGGGTTTGTACCGCCCCTATGGCACCGGTCGCGCTCTCGTAATTGCAGCGACCCACACCGGTGAACGAAACAGAGGAACCGGACCGCGATCAGGCCCGGAACGAGGAGCCGACGACGTGACAGAGCAGCACGAGACGCCGAGTGGCGTCTCCGGCAAGGCTCTTGTGCGGGACATTCCGCAGGCCACGGTGACTCGTCTTGCTACCTATCTCCGGGTTCTCGCCGGGTTGGCCGACGAGGGTGTAGTCATCGTATCGAGTGAGGAACTCGCTGTCGCGGCGGGTGTCAATTCGGCGAAGCTGCGCAAGGATCTTTCCTTCCTCGGACCCAACGGTGTGCGGGGTGTCGGCTATGACGTAGCCAAGTTGCGCACCAGGATCGAAGATGTGCTCGGACTGTCGCAGGGACATCGGGTAGTGCTGATCGGCGCGGGCAATCTGGGCCGCGCGCTGGTCGGTTACGGCGGATTCGGGGTACGAGGCTTCACCGTGGTCGGGATCTTCGACAACGACCCGTCGGTGATCGGCCAGTCGTACGCCGGTCTCGTCGTGCGCGATGTCGAGCAGCTGACCGCGCAGATCCCGGCGCTGACGCCGACGATCGCGGTGGTGGCCGTGCCCGACGAAGCCGCCCAGGACGTGTGTGACCGGCTCGTCGACGCCGGACTGCCGTCGATTCTGAGTTTCGCGCCGCTGGAACTGCGCGCGCCCGCCCATGTCCAGGTCCGCCGCGTCGACCTGGCGATGGAACTGCAGATGCTGTCCTTCGATGCCGCGCGCAACGACGCGCCCGCGCTGCCCGAGATCGCCGAGGTCGGCTCCGGCCGCGTCGCGCGCCGGGTACCGCCGCCGAACCACCTCACCCATGCCGCACCGGTCGAACCGGCCCGCGGC
Organism: Nocardia sp. NPDC056952; assembly: GCF_042674185.1. Lineage (NCBI taxonomy): Bacteria > Bacillati > Actinomycetota > Actinomycetes > Mycobacteriales > Nocardiaceae > Nocardia > Nocardia sp. NPDC056952. The sequence continues at coordinate 286,900 of NZ_JBHURA010000006.1, forward strand.
AGGCCGACGCGGCGTACCGCGCCGCATTCGGCCACGCCCCACTCGGCAACGGAGCCAAGCACCAAGGGATCGGTGATCACGCCATGAGCGAGCGCCAGCGAGCTAAACTGCGACACGGCGTGCGGACACGCATGGCGGGACAGAGCGCCGGCGAGGTGCGGTCATGAGTGTTCTGCTGGTCGGGATTTCGCACCGGAGCGCCCCCGTGTCGGTGCTGGAGAAGGTGGCCATCAGTGAGGCCGATCGGCCGAAGCTGGTGGATCGGCTGCTCGCCTCCAGCCACGTGTCGGAGGCGATGATCGTCTCCACCTGCAACCGGGTCGAGGTCTACGCGGTCGTCGACGCCTTCCACGGCGGACTCGGCGAGGTGAGCGAACTGCTCACCAAGCATTCCGGACTGCCGCTGGGCGATCTCACCAAGCACGCCTACGTGCGCTACAGCGAGGCCGCGGCCGAGCATCTGTTCGCGGTCGCCAGCGGCTTGGACTCGATGGTCGTCGGCGAGCAGCAGGTGCTCAGCCAGATTCGCAGCGCCTACGCCAGCGCCGACGGTCAGCAGGCGGTCGGGCGCACCCTGCACGAGCTGGCTCAGCACGGGTTGCGGGTCGGCAAGCGGGTGCACTCGGAGACCGGGATCGACCGGGCCGGTGCCTCGGTGGTGTCGGTGGCGCTGGATCGGGCGCGCGGCGTCGTGGGCGATCTCGCCGGACGGACCGCCGTGGTGGTCGGTGCGGGCGCGATGGGCGGGCTGGCCGTCGCGCATCTGTCGCGGGCCGGGATCGGGCGCATCATCGTCGTCAACCGGACCCTCGAACGCGCACAGCGTCTCGCCGAAACCGGGCGCACCATGCACGGTGTCGAGGCCGAGGCGGTCGAGATGTCGCGGCTCACCGAGGCCATGGCGGGTACCGATGTCGTGATCACCTGTACGGGCGCGGTCGGGTCCGTGGTGACTCTGGCCGATACCCATCGCGCGCTCGCGGGCCGGGCGCGCACCGACGCCGCCGAGCGTCCCCTGGTCTTCTGCGATCTGGGCCTGCCCCGCGATGTGGAGCACGCCGTGGCAGGCCTGCCCGGCGTCGCCGTCATCGACATCGAATCGCTGCAGCGCGATCCGGCCGCGGGAGCCGCGGCCGACGACACCGCCGCCGCGCGCGTCATCGTCGCCGACGAACTCGCCAAATACCTTGCCGGGCAGCGCATGGCGGAGGTCACCCCTACGGTGGCCGCGCTGCGTCAGCGTGCCGCCGATGTGGTGGAGGCCGAACTGCTCCGCCTCGATTCACGGCTGCCCGACCTGGCCGACCCGGCCCGCGACGAGGTGGCGCGCACGGTGCGCCGCGTCGTCGACAAGTTGCTGCACGCGCCGACCGTGCGGGTGAAGCAGCTGGCATCGACTCCGGGCGGCGACAGCTACGCCGAAGCGTTGCGTGAGCTGTTCGAACTGAAACCTGGTGCGGTACAAGCGGTTGCCGCGCCGATGGAGGTCGCCGCGGCGGAGTCCGCGCTGGCCGACGACTTCACCGCAGGCCACCTCGGCGATGGGCCGTCACGCTTGACCGAGTCAAGACCCGACACAGGCAGCATGCGAAACCACGCAGCGCCGCTCGGGCATGCGCAGGAGGAAACCGCATGACCACGACAGTGCAGGAAGAGGACACCGTGACCGCAGGCAGCCCCAGTGCGCCGTGGCGGATCGGCACGCGCGGCAGTCTGCTCGCGCTGACACAGGCGGGCACCATCCGTGATGCGCTGATCGCGGCGGGGCAGCCCGCCGAACTGGTGGTCATCAAGACACCGGGCGATCTGTCCTCGGATCCGGTGCAGAAGATCGGTGTCGGGGTGTTCACCTCCGCGCTGCGCGACGAGCTCGCCGCGGGCGGCATCGACATCGCGGTGCATTCCTATAAGGACCTCCCCACCGCGCAGGACCCGCGCTTCACCATCGCCGCGATCCCGCCGCGCGAGGACCCGCGCGACGCGCTGGTGGCTCGTGACGGCATGGTGCTCGGCGAACTGCCCGCCGGCGCTCGCGTCGGGACCTCGGCCCCGCGCCGCGCAGCGCAGCTGCGCGCACTCGGCCTCGGCCTCGACATCCTTCCGCTGCGCGGCAATATCGACTCCCGCCTGCGCAAGGTGAGCGAGGGCGAACTCGACGCGATCGTCATCGCCCGCGCCGGCCTGTGCCGGATCGGGCGCACCGACGAGATCACCGAATCGCTCGAACCGGTGCAGATGCTGCCCGCCCCCTCGCAGGGCGCGCTCGCGGTCGAATGCCGCAGTGACGACCCGCAATTGATCGAGGTACTCGCCGGTCTGGACGATGCCGCGACCAGAGCCGCGGTGCTCGCCGAGCGTTCGCTGCTCGGTGAGCTCGAGGCAGGCTGCACCGCACCGATCGGAGCGCTCGCCGAGATCGTCGAGTCGATCGACGAGGACGGCCGGATCTTCGACGAACTCTCGCTGCGCGCCTGTGCCGCCGCGATCGACGGCTCCGATGTCCTACGCGCCTCGATCGTCGGCGCGCCGAAAGACGCGGCCGAACTCGGTCGCACGCTGGCGCGCGAACTGCTGGACCTGGGTGCTCGCGCATTGCTGAGCGTCACAGACGAACCGGCGCCCACCGACTTCACTAATTCCAGCCCGATGGAGAACAACCGATGAGCAGCAGCCGAGCTACCAAGAAGCAACCAGGGCGGATCCTTTTCGTCGGATCCGGCCCCGGCGACCCGGCCCTGCTGACCGTACGTGCCCGTGAGGTGCTCGAGCGGGCGATGCTGGCGTTCACCGACCCCGATGTCGACAAGGGCGTGCTCGCCCTGATCGGTAGCGCGGTCGAGGTGGGCGAGGACGGCGAGAGCCCGGTCGACGTGCGCCCCGCCCTCGGCGAACCCGCCGAGGTGGCCAAGACGCTGATCGCCGAGGCGCGCAACGGTCACGACGTGGTCCGCATCGTCACCGGCGACCCGTTGACCACCGATTCGGTGATCAACGAGGTCAACGCCGTCACCCGCTCGCACATGGTGTTCGAGGTGCTGCCGGGCCTGCCCAACGGCTCGGCCGTGCCCAGCTACGCGGGCATCGCGCTGGGCTCCGGGCACACCGAGGCCGATGTGCGCGGCGAGGTCGACTGGTCGGCGCTGGCCGCCGCCCCCGGCCCGCTGGTGCTGCACGCCACCTCCGGTCACCTGGCCGAGACCGCCAGCGCGCTGGTGGAACACGGTATGGCGCCGCAGACGCCGGTCGCGGTCACCGTGCGTGGCACCACTCGGCAGCAGCGCACCATCGAGGCCACGCTGGCCTCGCTGAACAACGCCGCGTCCGAGCTCGTCGGCCCGCTGGTCGTGACGGTCGGCAAGGAAGTCGACAAGCGCGCCAAGATGTCGTGGTGGGAGTCGCGTGCCCTCTACGGCTGGACCGTGCTCGTCCCGCGCACCAAGGATCAGGCGGGGGAGATGAGCGAGCGGCTCGTCACTCACGGCGCGATCCCGATCGAGGTGCCGACCATCGCGGTGGAGCCGCCGCGCAGCCCCGCCCAGATGGAACGGGCCGTGAAGGGTCTGGTCGACGGGCGCTACCAGTGGGTGGTGTTCACCTCCACCAACGCGGTGCGCGCGGTGTGGGAGAAGTTCGCCGAGTTCGGTCTGGACGCTCGCGCGTTCTCCGGTGTGAAGATCGCCTGTGTCGGTGAGGCCACCGCGGAGCGGGTGCGCTCCTTCGGTATCAACCCCGAACTGGTGCCCAGCGGCGAACAGTCCTCCGAGGGCCTGCTCGCCGACTTCCCGCCCTACGACGACGTGTTCGATCCGGTGAACCGGGTGCTGCTGCCCCGCGCCGACATCGCCACCGAGACCCTGGCCGAGGGCCTGCGTGAGCGCGGCTGGGAGATCGACGACGTCACCGCCTACCGCACGGTGCGCGCCTCGCCGCCGCCCGCGGAGACCCGCGAGATGATCAAGACCGGCGGTTTCGACGCGGTCCTGTTCACCTCGTCCTCCACGGTGCGCAACCTGGTCGGTATCGCGGGCAAGCCGCACGCTCGCACCATCGTGGCCTGCATCGGCCCGAAGACCGCGGAGACCGCGATCGAGTTCGGTCTGCGTGTGGACGTGCAGCCCGAGACCGCTCAGGTGGGCCCACTGGTGGAGGCACTGGCCGAGCACGCGTCGCGCCTGCGCGCCGAGGGCCTGCTGCCGCCGCCGCGCAAGAAGAGCCGCCGCAGCAGCAGCCGCTGATCTCAGCAGATACCCCGAAAGCCCGCCCGCGACGGCGGGCTTTCGGCGTATCAGGGTCACCGGCTGTAGCGCAGCAGTGTGCGCACGAGCCGGCAGGTGGCATCGGACGGCGGGCGGATGTCGATCTTCTCGGCGGTGCGCCGGATCGTGTCGTTGGTGGCCTGATTGGGTAGGTACACACCGGAATCCAGCAGCGCGATCGTCAACCGCATGGCCTTGAGCCGACGGTTGTGCGCCACGTACCAACGGCGCGGACGGCCCGCGGGCAGTCGCTTCTTCTCGAGCGGCACGTACGGCGCGGTGATGAAAGTGGTCTGAGCGGCAATGGCATTCATTCGGCGTCCTCCCGTTGCGTTAGGGTCCCGCCCCCGATCGTCGGAACCCTCGAACACGCTTTCGATTATACCGAGGGGCACCGACAGGTTTCGGCGATCTCTCGCGGAAGCCATTGAGCTCCAGTGGGTTTCGATGTTATCCACAGGTTCGCCGCGACCGGTCGCCGACCTCGGCGAAGCGCCGCGCGTGGTGATTCGCGGGTAGCTGTCGGACCGCTGTGGTCTAGTAGCGCAAGGCAACCCGGGAGAGGCGATGACGGTGGACGAGATCGACAAGCGGCTCGGCGCGCACGTCGCCGCGGACGAACTGCTCGGCCTGGCATGGCTCGTGGCGACCGGAGACGACATCACCACCGGCGCGATCGGCCATCTCGACGCCACCCGCGCCACCCCGATGCGCACCGACACGATCTTCCGGATCTCCTCGATGACCAAACCGCTCACCGCGGCGGCGGCCTCGATTCTGATCGACGACGGCCTGCTCGATCCGGCCGAACCGGTCGACCGGCTGCTCCCGGAACTCGCCGGCTTACGTGTGCTCGCGCACCCCACCGCCGAAGTCACCGACACTGTCGCGGCGAACCGCCCGATCACCGTCGACGACCTGCTCACCTTCCGCCTCGGCTGGGGCATGGATTTCGCCGACTTCTCGCCCAAGCCGTTCGACGCCGCCTGGAGTGCCCTCGACCTCGGCTGGGGCCCGCCGACGCCCGCCCGGATGTTGCCTCCGGACACCTGGCTGCGACGACTCGGCACCCTGCCGCTGCAGTACCAGCCCGGCGAACGCTGGCTCTACCACGTCGGCGCGCCGATCCTCGGCTTCCTGGTCGCCAGGGCAGCGAACAAACCGCTCTCGGAATTCCTGGCCGAGCGCGTCCTGCGCCCGCTCGGCATGACCGACACCGGTTTCTCCGTCCCGCCCGGCAAGCTGGCCCGATTCGGCCCGCATTATTCGGAAACAGAGGGCGCCCGCACCGTCTTCGACCCCGCCGACGGCCAATGGAGCACTCCACCGGCCTTCGAAGGGGGTGGTGACGGCTTGGTCTCCACCCTCGCCGACTACTACCGCTTCGCCCGCATGCTGCGCGCCGGCGGCGAACTCGACGGCACCCGCGTGCTGTCCGAACAAGCCGTCGCGGCCATGACCACCAACCACCTCACCGCCGAGCAACTGGCCCGCGGCGGACCCGGCCCCGGCGACAGCGCGGGGTGGGGTTACGGCGTCGGCGTCCAGCTACGCGATCAACCCGACGGCCCACGTGCAGGTGCCTACGGCTGGGCAGGCGGTCTCGGCTCGACCTGGTCCAACGACGGCGCGGTGACGGCGATCCTGCTCACCAACGAAACCTGGAGTTCGGCGGGCCCGTCCCCGGTCTTCGCAACTTTCGAGCAGATTCTGGGCGAAACCGCCCGCCGTCGCGACCCGTCGTAGGCGCTGCGGCGACCATCGGGGGTCAGGCGTATTCTGCGGGCTATGACCGCTTTCGACCGCCCGCGGCGGTTGCGCAGGACACCCGCATTGCGTCGACTTGTCGCCGAGACCACGCTGCAGCCGCGTCAGCTGGTGCTGCCGATGTTCGTGGCCGACGGACTCGACGAGCCGCGGGAGATCAGCTCGATGCCGGGGGTCTATCAGCACACGCTGGACTCGCTGCGCAAGGCCGCCGTGGAATCGGTGGCCGCCGGGGTGGGCGGGCTGATGCTGTTCGGGGTGCCGCTGCCCGAGGACAAGGACGCCACCGGCAGCCAGGCCAGTGATCCGAACGGGATCCTGAACCGCGGTCTGCGCGCGCTGGCCGAAGAGGTCGGGGACGCGACAGTCATCATGGCCGACACCTGCCTCGACGAATTCACCGATCACGGCCACTGCGGGGTCATCGGCACCGATGGCGCGGTCGACAACGACGCCACCCTGCACCGCTACGTGGAGATGGCGCTGTCGCAGGCCGAGGCCGGTGCCGATCTGCTCGGAACCAGCGGCATGATGGACGGACAGGTCGGCGCGATCCGGCGTGGGCTCGACGCCGTCGGGCGCACCGACACCGCCATCCTCGCCTACGCGGCCAAGTACGCCTCGGCCTTCTACGGCCCCTTCCGTGAGGCCGTCGGCTCGTCGCTGGAAGGCGATCGCCGCACCTACCAGCAGGATCCGGCCAACCGCCGCGAATCGCTGCGCGAACTCGACCTCGACCTCGCCGAGGGCGCCGACATCGTGATGGTGAAGCCCGCGATGTCCTACCTCGACATCCTGCGCGACGTCGCCGACCGGTCGACCGTCCCCGTCGCGGCCTATCAGATCTCCGGCGAGTACGCGATGATCACCGCCGCCGCCGAGCGTGGCTGGATCGATCGCCGGGCCTCGATCCTGGAGTCGCTGATCGGCATCCGGCGGGCAGGCGCGGACATCGTGCTCACCTACTGGGCGACCGAGGCAGCACACTGGCTGTCGTGATCGTTCCGCCGAACAAACCCGAAACCCTTCCCATGCCGGAGGACGTCGGCACCGCCCGTCAACTGTGGTGGGGAATCGCAGGCCTCGGTGTCGTCTACACCTTCGCCAGCGTCATCACGATGGCCGGGGAGCGCGACAAGCTCAGCAAGCAGTTCCTCGACGAGATGCACAAGTCGGATCCGAACTTCCCGGCATCGACTGTCGACGTGATGGTGCTGGTGGCTTTCGCGCTGACCGCGCTGGTCGGGGTGCTGCTGGCCGGTGTCACCGTGGCCATCGCGCATCAGCTCGGCCGTGGCAAGAGCTGGGCGCGCACGGTGCTCACGGTTGTCGCGATCTGGCTCGGACTCGGCGCCGTCGCCACCATGTTCAGCTTCTCCGCGGTCGCCAATCCCGCGACGATCGTGGCCGGTGGCTCGGCGATCGTGCAGGGCGTGCTCGCCGCGGGGGCCGCGTTCCTCAGCTACCGGCCGGAGTCGACGAAGTACTTCCAGTCCCGCCGCAAGTGACACTGCGCAGTGTATGGTGAGGATTATCACACCGGCTGAGCGCCGGGGAGCGGAGGCAATGATGCGCGTGGTGATCGAGCAACCACACAGCCTGCGACGCGACCTGTTGGTGATCGGGCTGATGGTTGTGCTCACCCTCGCCGTCATCGCGCTGATTCTGGTACCGAGCCTGGTCGGCTGATTCGATCCCGCCCCTGGCAGGATCGCAGGAATGAGACGCTGGATCGCGCTGTTCGAACTCGGCTTCGCCGTGCTCTTCCTTGCCTGCGCGGTCGTCAGCTGGCGTGCCGCACGGCGCACGACCGAATTCGTCGGCACCGATGAGCACCCCGGGTTCGTGGCGGTGCGCTACGTGCCGCCGTTGTTGTTGCTCGCCTGTGCGCTGGTGATCGTGAGCGGGGTGCTGGTGATCGATGTCGTCACCAGGATCTACCGCGGATCTGTAGCACCGCGCGGCGTCGAACCGATGATCTAGAGGAAGCCGAATTCCGATGTGTGCGTGGGGGTTCGGGACGCGAGCTCGCACCGCGGGCTCCCTCGAGGAGGAATCGATGACCAGACTGACCGCAGGAATCTGTACCGTCGCCGCCGCTGTGGCGACCATCGCGCTGGCCGCGGCGCCCGCCCAGGCGGCCCCCGGGCTGCCGCTCACCCCGATGACCGCCGAGCCGGCCGCCGACGGTTTCGCCCCGGAGACCGGCTCGAGCGGCATCTACAACGGCATCATGTGCCAGCTGCACACGATCTCGGCCGAAGTGCCCTGCATGTACACCTGATCAGCTGGTCCACTGCTGGTAGACGTCGACGATGCGGCCGCCGCGCGTGCCGGGCGCGTTCAGGAAGATGGAGACGGTGCCGTCGGGATGGGCCGCCGCTTCCGTCACCACCTGACGCAGGGTGGCGCGGATGCCGCCGTCGGCGTCGCGGTACAGATCGCTGTCGGTGTGCAGACCCGCGCCGATCCGATTGGCGGGTACGAGCATCGCGGTGATCGCCGGAATGGGCCCCGACCCGAGGGCCGCGGTCTCCTCGTGGCTGAGTTGGGCACCGATCCGATCGGGCTGGGCCTGCGGTGCGAACGCGGTGGCAGAACCCGCGCCCAATAGCACTCCCGCCGCGACGAACCCTGTGCCAAGGGCAGTGCTGGTGACGCCGAAACGCATGAAATACCCTCTCGCTGATACCTGATTTCCCTATGGCTCAGGTGCTGAGCCGCCCGGAGCGTAGTCGCAGGCCAATGGGCCTAGATCGAATTCTTTCCGGGATCGGGGCGGCGTGTCGGGCGTGTCGTCGGTGGGTCGCTGCGGTCTGGGTCACTGTGCTCCACCCTGTCGTCCGGCGTGCCGAGGCGAACTGAGACACTGGAATCCGTGAGTCTTACGCAGGTACCGGTTTCGGCCCAGCTCTTCGAGCGGGCGGCCGCCGTGATTCCGGGTGGCGTCAATTCCCCGGTTCGTGCGTTCAACTCGGTCGGCGGCACGCCGCGGTTCATCACCTCCGCGAGCGGCTACACGCTCATCGACGCCGACGGCAACGACTACGTCGACCTGGTGTGCTCATGGGGGCCGATGATCCTCGGTCACGCCCACCCCGCCGTCGTCGAGGCCGTGCAGAAGGCCGCGACGAGCGGACTGTCGTTCGGTGCGCCGACCGAGGCCGAGATCGAGCTGGCCGAGGCCATCGCCGCCCGCGTCGATCCCGTCGAGCGGGTCCGCCTGGTGAACTCCGGTACCGAGGCCACGATGAGCGCGGTCCGCTTGGCCCGCGGTTTCACCGGCCGATCCAAGATCATCAAATTCTCCGGCTGCTACCACGGTCACGTCGACGCGTTGCTGGCCGACGCGGGCTCCGGTGTCGCGACCCTCGGCCTGCCGACCTCGCCCGGCGTCACCGGAGCGCAGGCCGCCGACACCATCGTGCTGCCCTACAACGACCTCGCCGCCGTCGCCGCCGCCTTCGACGCGCACCCCGGCCGGATCGCGTGCGTCATCACCGAGGCCGCCGCGGGCAACATGGGCGCGGTCGCGCCGCTGCCCGGCTTCAACGAAGGCCTGCGCACCCTCGCCCACGACAACGGCGCGCTGCTGATCATGGACGAGGTGATGACCGGATTCCGGGTCAGCGCGTCGGGTTGGTACGGCCGCGAAGGCGTCGCCGGTGACCTCTACACCTTCGGCAAGGTGATGAGCGGTGGCCTGCCCGCCGCCGCGTTCGGCGGTCGCGCCGAGATCATGAACAACCTCGCCCCGCTCGGCCCGGTGTATCAGGCGGGCACGCTGTCCGGTAACCCCGTCGCCGTCGCCGCGGGCCTGGCGACCCTGCGTGCGGCCGACGACGAGGTGTACGCGGCGCTGGACCGCAATGCCGATCGTCTGGGCGCGTTGTTCGCGAAAGCCCTGACAGAGGCCGGTGTCGAGCATCAAGTCCAGTTCGCAGGCAATATGGTGAGCGTGTTCTTCGCCGAGCGTCCGGTGACCGATTACGCCGCCGCCAAAGCGAGCCAGACCTGGCGTTACCCTGCCTTCTTCCACGCCCTGCTCGACGCGGGCGTGTACGCGCCGCCGAGCGCGTTCGAGGCATGGTTCGTCTCCGCGGCACTCGACGAGGACGCGTTCGACCGTATCGCCGCCGCTCTGCCCGCCGCCGCCCTCGCGGCCGCGGCCGCAACCCCCGAAGGATCCCCAGCGTGAGCTCCGACCAGCCCGACGCAGAATTCGCCCCAGTCCCGGCGGATAGCGACGAGGCGCCCCATCCTGCCCCCGCCGCCGCACCGCCCGCCCTCGACGACGACCCGTCGAGCGTCGAAACCATCGTGCACGTCCTGCGCCACGGTGAGGTACACAACCCGAACGGCATCCTCTACGGTCGCCTGCCCGGCTTCAGCCTCTCGGTGGCCGGTCGCTCGCAGGCCGGTGCGGTCGCGCGCTCGCTGGCCGATCACGACATCGCGATGGTGATCGCCTCCCCGCTGCAGCGCGCCCAGGAGACCGCGGCGCCGATCGCGGCCGCCCACGACGTGATCGTGCGCACCGACGAGAACCTGATCGAAGCGGGCAACACCTTCGAGGGCCTGCGCGTCTCCGTCGGTGACGGTGCGCTGCGCAAGCCGCGGCACTGGTGGAAGCTGCGCGACCCGTTCACCCCGTCCTGGGGCGAGCCGTACCTGCAGATCGCCCATCGCATGCTCGCCGCGGTGAACAAGGCCCGCGTCGAGGCTGCCGGTCACGAGGTGGTGCTGGTCTCGCATCAGCTGCCCGTGTGGACGCTGCGCCGATTCCTGCAGGGTCAGCGGTTGTGGCACGACCCGCGCAACCGGCAGTGCTCGCTGGCGTCGCTGACCTCGCTGGTCTACCACGGCGACACGCTCGTCGACATCGTCTATTCCGAGCCCGCCGGGGCGTCGGATCCGTCGGTTCACGGCGCATGACACGCTGCACCTCGTCGGGAACCGCCCGTGGCCGTCGGCCGCGGGCGCTGACCGCCGTCCTGTCCGCCCTGCTGGTGATCATCGCCGCGGCGGGCTGTTCGGCGGGTACCGATGCGGTCGCCACCGGTGGTGGGACCTTCGAATTCGTCTCACCCGGTGGTAGAACGGATATCTATTACGATCCGCCCGCGACGCGCGGGACGATCGGCACGCTCTCGGGGCCCGATCTGATGAACGAGGGAAAGACCGTTTCGGTCGACGATTTCCCGAACCAGATCGTGGTCGTGAACCTGTGGGGACAGTGGTGTGGCCCGTGCCGCGCCGAGTCGCCCGCTCTCGAAAAAGTCTTCGCGGCGACCAGAGATCAAGGCGTCGCGTTCCTGGGAATCAATGTCCGTGACCATCAGCGCGACAAAGCCCAGGACTTCGTAGTGGACAACAAGATCGAATACCCGTCCATCTACGACCCGTCGATGCGGACCTTGCTCGCTCTCGGCGGAAACTTTCCCACCAGTGTTATTCCGACCACGTTGATCCTGGATCGTCAGCACCGGGTCGCCGCGGTCTTCCTTCGCTCGCTATTGGCCGAAGACCTTCAGCCCGTGGTCGAGCGCATCGCCGCCGAGGAGAAGCAGTGAGCAGCCGTCGTCGTCCAGGAAATCTGACCGCGTGTCGTCCCCGTCAGGGCGCCCGCCGAATGGGTGCGGGCTGGACGGTCGATGACCGTTGGGCCGGCATCGCGACCGTGCCGCGCAGTGTCGCCGGCGCCGGTCTGTTCGATTTCGGCCCCGCTGAACCGGCCGAGACCGAGCGAACCCTGGCGTTGCCGCGCGACGAGCAGCATGACATGGATACGGACACCGACGAGTGATTCCGCTCGCCGCAGTCGGGGATTCCTTCCAGCAGACGGCGGCATCGGGTCCGCTTCTGCTGGCGCTGGGAGCCTGCCTGCTCGCGGGCCTGGTGTCGTTCGCTTCACCGTGTGTCGTGCCGCTCGTCCCCGGCTATCTGTCGTACCTGGCCGGGCTGGTCGGTGCCGAGGCGCCGCCTGCCACCAACGCGCAGGCGAGCACGCTCACCGCGCAGCGCCGTAGCGCGAAGATGCGGGTGGCCGGTGCCGCCGGGTTGTTCGTCGCCGGGTTCACGGTGGTGTTCGTGCTGGCCACGGCCACTGTTTTCGGCGTGATCCAGACCCTCAATGTGAATCGGGAACTGCTGCAGCGCATCGGCGGTGTGGTGACGATCCTGATGGGTCTGGTGTTCATCGGCCTGGTCCCCGCCCTGCAGCGCGACACGCGGATGGAGCCGCGCAGGCTCACCAGCATCCTCGGCGCGCCGCTGCTCGGCGGGGTGTTCGCGCTCGGCTGGACGCCGTGTCTGGGGCCCACGCTGTCGGGTGTGATGGCGGTGTCCGCGGGTACCGAGGGCACCACCGCCGTGCGCGGGGTGACGTTGATCGTCGCCTACTGCCTCGGTCTCGGGCTGCCGTTCATCGTGCTGGCCTTCGGGTCGGCCGGTGCGTTGCGCGGCGTGGGCTGGCTGCGGCGCAATTCGCGCACCATTCAGGTAATCGGGGGTGTTCTGCTCGTCGCCGTCGGCGTCGCGCTGGTCACGGGGGCATGGGATCAGTTCGTCGGCTGGGTGCGTGACGGGTTCGTCTCCGAGGTGACTCTTCCGATCTGATGACTGACACGCTGACCACACCGACCACCCCCACCCCGCCCGTCCGGCAGTCGCTGCCGGGCCGGGCCTGGGCCCTGGTCCGTAATTCCTGGCGCGGCCTCACGAGCATGCGCACCGCACTGGTGCTGCTGTTCCTGCTAGCCCTCGCCGCCATCCCCGGCGCCCTGCTGCCGCAACGCAGCCTCAACGCGCAGAAGGTCGACCAGTACATCGCCGACCGTCCGACGCTCGGCCCGTGGATGGACCGGTTCGAACTGTTCGACGTGTTCGGCAGCTTCTGGTTCACCGCCATCTACGTGCTGCTGTTCATCTCGCTGGTCGGGTGCATCCTGCCGCGCTGCTGGGATCACTACCGGGCACTGCGTACCCCGCCGGTGCCCGCGCCGCGCAACCTCAGCCGGTTGCCGCACCACTTCAGCGAGCCCGACGACCGCACTCCCGATGAGGTGATCGAGGCCGCCAAGGCATCCCTGCGCGGGTGGCGGACCGAGATTCGTCCCGGTCAGCGCGAGGGCGAGGTGACGCTGTCCGCGGAGAAGGGCTATCTGCGCGAGTTCGGCAACTTGGTGTTCCACCTGTCGCTGGTGGGGCTGCTGGTCGCGATCGCGCTGGGCAAGCTGCTCGGATACGAGGGCAATGTCATCGTGATCGCCAACGACGGGCCCGGCTTCTGCACCACCTCGCCCGCGGTGTTCGACTCGTTCCGCGCAGGCAACACCAACGACGGCACCGGCATGACGCCACTGTGCGTCAAGGTGAAGGACTTCAAGGCCGACTACCTGCCCACCGGCCAGGCCGAGATGTTCCATTCGAACATCGAGTACCAGGCGGGCGCGGACCTGAGTACCGACACGTGGCGCAGCACCGAACTCCAGGTGAACCATCCGCTGCGGGTCGCTGGTGACCGCGTCTACCTGCAGGGGCACGGCTTCGCGCCGACGTTCACCGTCACCTTCCCCAACGGGCAGACCCGCACCGAGACCATCCAGTGGCGGCCCGACGACGCGCAGACCTTCCTGTCCAGCGGTGTGCTGCGCATCGACCCGCCCGGCGGCATGTACGCCACCGACGAGGAACGTCGGCAGAACCAGATCGCCATCGAGGGTCTGTTCGCGCCGACCGCGCTGTTCCACGGCAGCCTGCTCACCTCGTCGTTCCCCCGGATGGACGACCCAGCGGTCGCGGTCGACGTCTATCGCGGCAATACCGGCCTCGACACCGGCCGCTCGCAGTCGCTGTTCTCGCTGGACCCGGAGATGATCAAGCAGGGTCGGTTGACCAAGGAAGCGCGGGTCAACCTGCGTCCCGGCGAGTCGACCACGTTGCCCAGCGGGGCGAAGGTCACCTTCGACGGCGCCGAGGAATTCGTGAACCTGCAGGTCTCGCACGACCCCGCCCAGCAGTGGGTGCTGGTGAGTGCGCTGACGATGATGGCCGGTCTGCTGGTGTCGCTGTTGCTGAAACGGCGGCGGATCTGGATCCGGACGTACCCGGTCGAGGCCGCGGCAGGTACCGTGGGTCAACGACGCACCGTAGTAGAAATGGGCGGCCTGGCCAGGAGCGACCAAGCGGGCTGGGGCGCCGAGTTCGATCGACTGCGGACCCGGCTGCTGGGAGCGGAGAAGTGATGCGCGCACTCGACATGGAGACGGAATCCTGATGCAGATCGACGAAACGCTGGCACGGTACAGCGACTTCGCGTTCATGTCGGCCATGGCCATTTACGCCCTGGCCACGGTCCTGCTGATCGTGCAGTACGCCTCGGCGCGCGCCAAGCAGGTCGCCGCGCGCGAACTCGTCCCCGCGGGCGATCCGGGGTTGCCCGGCCGCATCGAGACCCCGGAGGCCAAACCGCTCGCCGAACGGCTGGGCAACATGGCCTTCTCGGTGCTGCTGGTCGGCGCGGCCCTGCACATCGGCTCGATCGTGCTGCGGGGCTTCGCCACCCACCGCTTCCCGCTGGGCAATATGTACGAGTTCACGACCATGGCCACCGCGGCCGCCGTGGTGATCGGCCTGATCTTCCTGCGCGACCAGCGCTACCGGGCCATGTGGGCGTTCCTGCTGGTCCCCGTGCTGATCTTGATGTTCCTCGCAGGCACGGTCCTCTACGCCGACGCGGCCCCCGTGGTCCCCGCCCTTCGCTCGTTCTGGCTGCCGATCCACGTCACCATCGTCAGCATCGGCAGCGGCGTCTTCCTGGTCTCGGGCGTGGCCAGCCTGCTCTACCTGTTCCGCATGCGTCAGCCCGCGGGCGAGGAATCCACCAACATCCTCGGCACCATCGCCCGCCGCCTCCCCGACGCCCGCACCCTCGACCAGCTCGCCTACAAGACCACCATCATCGGCTTCCCACTCTTCGGCGCGGGCGTCATCCTCGGCGCCATCTGGGCCGAAGCCGCCTGGGGCCGCTTCTGGGGCTGGGACCCCAAGGAAACCTGCTCCTTCATCGCCTGGGTCCTCTACGCGGCCTACCTGCACGCCCGAGCCACCTCGGGCTGGCGAGACACCAAGGCGGCCTGGATCAACATCGCCGGCTTCGTCGCGATGCTGTTCAACCTCTTCATCATCAACATGGTGATCAGTGGTCTGCACAGCTACGCGGGTCTGAACTGAGCGGCTGCTACATCCGATATAGCGTGTCTGCATAGCTTCGAGATGAGACCATAGGTCTTGTGGCGCAAGATCTTCGGCTGTCCGGTGTGACCTACAGCGCGGGGGATCGCTCCGGGGGATCGGCTGGGCGTGCGGGGAAGTTGAGTTTCTCGCGTGCGGGAATCCGGTGGCGACGATCGGTGCGCTCGGCGTTCGTGGTCGGCTGGCGTGAGGTGACGGGCGTGGATGTGCGCACGCCGGATCTTCTCGAAGTGATCGGTGCCGGAGTCGGGTGGGCCGACGGCTCGGTGATTCGCCTGGATGTGGCGGGGGCTAATCGGGTGGCGGTCGCGGAGAACCACCGCGACAGCGGGCGCTATCAGGAAGCTATCGCGGTGTTGGAGCCGCTCGCTCAACAGTGCGCGGAGAAGTTCGGTGGCGACCAGCGCATCACGTTGCAGGTGCGCAATGCCCTCGGCCGGTCGTACTGCGATGCGGGCTACGTCTCCGAAGGACTGGAGGTGCTCGACGATATCGTGTCGATCGCCGAGCATGTTCTCGGCGTCGACGACGAAATGACGCTCACCCTCCGCAACAATCTGGCATTGGGATATTCCGCTGCCGGTGAGCATCTTCAGGCCCTCGACCTACTCGACCTGAACGTCGATTACAGCGAACGGAAACTCGGCGACGACAGTCTCGAAACTCTCGGGCGTCGCAACAACTTGGCGGCGACCCAGGCGCTGGCCGGGTTTCGGCAACGGGCTGCGGCCTCGTACTGGAGCATCCTCGATCGGATGTATCCCGACAGTGATGTGCACAGCCTCGCGGTCACCGCACGCCAGAACCTGGCCATCTTGCACAACCCGCGGTGGCAGCCCTGAGGCGCCTGATCAGCAGTAGTAGCAGATCTTGTTGGCGGGAAGCTCTACGTGGCAGTTGAGGCAGACCGGCTTGCGGACCGGTTCGGGCTTGGGGATGGCGGCTACGGTCCGGCGGGCGGCGGAGGGGCGTTTGACGGCTGCCTCGGCTGCTTCGGCGGTGGCCAGGTCCGCGGAGGTGGACTGGCGGATGGCCGCGACCTTCGGGGGGAGGGTGGGCAGGCCGCCGTCGGCGGGGAGGTCGGTGGCGTAGTGCTGATAGCACTGCCAGCGGGCCGCGGCCGCGTGCATTTCGAGATCGTCGGGGATGGGCAGGCCCGCGAGTTCGAGGATGTAGCGGTAGCCGGTGCCGACGGTCTGGTTCTTGCGCACGCACAGCGCGCTCAGCGGCGGCTCGTTGTTCTTGTGACAGTGCTCGGCGACCTTGTCCAGCACGACCGGAAGCCAGTGCTGCCACTTCACCGCGGTGCGGATCCCGGATTCTTCCTGGACCAGCTCGGCCAGCTCCGTGTTGACGATGAAGTTGTTGAACCGGGTAGCGGTGTCGGCCAGCACCTCGTGTGCGGCGCGAGTCCACTCCGACCGTGCCTCGGTGAACGTCACGGCGCTGCCGTCGGCCGCGCGCCAGGTGGTCGGGACAGAACCCTGCTGCACATCAATCACCGGAATACGTTATCTACCCAGCTCTTTCGACGCGCAACGGGGGTATGTGCGTCAGCTCACGGCGACGCACTTCGTGAGGGTTACTCGGCGGGGCCGGAGTCGTCACGTGGTTGTTTGCCGAGGCGCCAGAGGAATTCCGGATCGTCGTCGGGGCCGAGAACCGGTCTGCGCGAGGGCGGGCCGGGATTCGGGCGTTGCATTTCGGGGCCGAACGCCTTCCAGCACAACACCGCGATGGCCACGATCGCGATGAGTGCCAATAGGTACGTCACGTCGCTCACCTCCTGCTATCGAGGGTAGCCGTGTCCGCGCCGTGTGCACATCCGCAACGGGAGGGAAATTTTTGGCGAACGCGAGCCCGCGGTGGGCTCGCGTCGGCCGGTGAGTCAGCGGGGTGCTGCCTCGGTGGTCAGTGATCTGAGCAACTGCAGGACCTCGGACTCGCGGAAACGGCGATGTCCGCCCGGTGTACGCAGTGAGCCGAGTCTGCCCGCATGGGCCCACCGGGTGACGGTCTTGGGATCTACGTGGAACATGGCGGCCACTTGGCCTGGTGTCAGCAGAGTGTCCTGAAGGCCGACGGTGATCGCAGTCATAGCTAACCTCTCCGTTCTCGACAGTTCCCTCATCAGTGGCGTCATCGTCGCACTGCGACCCCCATGTAGTCGAACCACCTACTGTTGGTAAAGGGGAAGTAATAGACAAAAGCCGCGAACGGGGCCGCATCGGAGACGATTCAGCCGGGGCTACGCTGTAGTCGTGAGTGAAGCAACAGGTCAGCAGGGTCCTGGCGCAGGGAAGCGGCTGGTCCGCAATCTCGCGCTCTACACGCTGGCTCGTCTCGGGCTGGTCGTGGTGATCGCCGCGTTGATCGTAGGCGTGGCCAAGCTGATCGGTGTCGACGTGCCGATCATCGTCGCGGCACTGTTCGCGCTGATCGTCGCGATGCCGCTGTCGCTGACGTTGTTCAAGAAACTGCGGGTGAAGGTGAACGAGGACATCGCCGTGGTCGACGCGCGCCGCCGCCAGGACAAGGCGCAGCTGCGGGCCCGCTTGCGGGGTGACGACGACGGCGCGTCGGCGTGAAATACCTCGACCGCAGCGCCCCGCGTGACTGGGTCGACAATGCCGTCCGGCTGATCGACGCCGATACGCAGCGCTCCGCCGACACCCACCTGCTGCGGTATCCGCTGCCCGCCGACTGGCCGGTGCAGCTCTACCTCAAGGACGAGTCGACCCACATCACCGGCAGTCTCAAGCACCGGCTGGCGCGGTCGCTGTTCCTGTACGCGATCTGCAACGGCTGGGTGACCGAGGGTACGACGGTGGTCGAGGCGTCGTCGGGTTCGACGGCGGTGAGCGAGGCGTACTTCGCGAAGCTGCTCGGTCTGGACTTCGTCGCGGTGATGCCCGCGAGTACGTCGCCGCAGAAGGTCGCGCTCATCGAAGCGCAGGGCGGCCGATGTCATTTCGTCGATCGACCACCGGACATGTACACCGAGGCCAAGCGTCTCGCCGCCGAATCCGGCGGACATTTCATGGATCAGTTCACCCATGCCGAGCGAGCCACCGACTGGCGTGGCAACAACAACATCGCCGAGTCCATCTTCGAACAGCTGGCGCTGGAGAAGCACCCGGTGCCGGAGTGGATCGTGGTCGGTGCGGGCACCGGCGGCACCAGCGCGACGATCGGTCGCTACATCCGGTATCGCAGGCACGCGACGCGTCTGGCCGTGGTGGACCCGGAGCATTCGGCGTTCTACGGCGGCTACGAGACGGGCGACGCGGGCTACGAGACCGGAATGCCGTCGCGCATCGAGGGGATCGGCCGTCCTCGGGTGGAGCCGTCGTTCGTGGGCCAGGTGGTCGATCGGATGATCGTGGTTCCCGACGCGGCCTCGATCGCCACCGCCCGTCATGCGAGCGCCGCGCTGGGCCGCCGCGTCGGCGGTTCGACCGGCACGAACCTGTGGGGCGCTTTCCATCTGGTAGCCGAGCTGGTCGCGGCGGGGCGCAGTGGAAGCGTGGTCACGCTGCTGTGCGACGGCGGCGACCGGTACGCGGGCACCTATTTCGACGACGACTGGGTGGCCGCCCAGAACATGGATCTGACCGGCCCGACCGAGATCCTCACCGAATTCGCCACCACCGGCCGCTGGAACGGCTGACAACCTCCGCCACACCCTTTCCGGGCCTGTTCGCGCTCAGCGATGTCAATTTTTGTTGACAAACATGGCCGACGTCAATCAAAATTGACGGCATGACCGATGCAACAACCCTCGCCTCAGCGGCAGGCAACCCCGACCCCGCGGTCGGGCTGCGCGCGGTGCTCGCCCTGCGCAGGCTGGCCGACCGACTCGAAACCATCCAGGTCGCCAATGCCAGAGCCAACGGCTGGTCGTGGCAGGCCATCGCCGAGGCGCTCGAGGTGAGTAAGCAAGCGGTCCATCAGAAACACAACCGGAAAGGTGGAACCCGCTGATGTTCGAAAAATTCAGCCGCGAGGCCAGAACCGCGGTGGTCGGTGCCCAGGACGACGCCAAGGAGCTGGGCGCGAAGCGGATCGGGCCGGAGCATGTGCTGCTCGGCACCGTGTCGAACGCCGAACCGGAGCTGCGTGCGGTGCTAGACGCGCGCGGCATCACCGCCGGCGGTGTGCGCGCCGCCCTCGCCGCCCGTACGAGCGAGCCGCCGCTGGGCGCCGACGACGCGCAGGCCCTGCGCTCGATCGGCATCGATTTGGATGCCGTGCAGGCCAGCATCGCCGACAACTTCGGCCCGCGGGCCTGGGACCAGGCCGAACCGGAGGCCAAACGCGGCATGTTCGGCCGACTGCTCGGCTCCGGGCACATCCCGTTCACGAGCACGGCCAAGAAGTCACTCGAACTCGCGCTGCGCGAGGCGATCCACCGCAAGGATCGCGAGATCTCCTCGACCTACCTGCTGCTCGGCATCCTGCGCGGGGCCGACCCGGCCACCACGGACCTGCTCGGCGGCCGCGACGCGGTATCGGGCCTACGCGCCGATCTCTACGCGATGCTCGACCGCGCCGCGTGAATTCCACATCGGGTGTGTGTCAGACCCGCCGCAATGTCCGTTTCCCGGCCTAGCATTGCGTGCATGCAACTAGCAATCCGGTTGGTCATCAACGCCATAGCCATCTGGGCTGCGGCCGCGTGGATCGACAAGATCGATATCTACGTGCCGCCCGAGTGGTCAGCGGAGTGGGGAAACTGGGGCAAGGCCCTGGTCCTGCTCATCGTCGCGCTCGTGTTCACGGCGGTCAATGCCGTGATCAAGCCGATCGTGAAACTCCTGTCGCTGCCGTTCGTGATCCTCACCCTCGGCCTGTTCCTGCTGGTGGTGAACGCGGGGATGCTGTGGCTCACCGCCAAGATCACCGAGCTCACCGACTACGGCCTTCGCGTCGACGGCTTCTGGGCGGCGCTGTGGGGTGGCTTGATCATCACGCTGGTCAACTGGGTGCTCGGCATTCTGGTGCCCGACGGCGACTAGCCCGCGAGCCCGACGGCCAGCGCGCTCAGCGCCGACCAAGCCAGCAGGGCGAGCCCCGAATCGCGGAGGGCGGGAATCAGTTCCAGCCCGCCCTTACCGGTGCGCACAGGGGCGTTGGCCCGGATCGCCAGCGGCAACGCGAGCAGTCCGGCCAGCGCCCATGGCGTGCGCGCGATCAGCGCGAGGCTGATCACGAACGGCGCCGCGAGCAACACCAGGTGCAGGGTGCGGGTGCGCGCGTCGCCGAGTTTCACCGCGAGCGTGACCTTGCCCGACTCGGTGTCGGTCGGGATGTCACGCAGGTTGTTGGCCACCAGCACCGCGCTGGAGAACGCGCCGACGCCGATCGCGAGCAGCAAGCCGACCCAGTCGACCCGCAGCGCCTGCACGTACTGGGTGCCGAGCACCGCGATCAGCCCGAAGAACACGAACACGGCGATCTCGCCGAAACCGCTGTAGCCGTACGGCTTGCTGCCGCCGGTGTAGAACCATGCGCCCGCCAGGCACAGCGCGCCGATCAGCACCAGCCACCACGCGGTGGTCACCGCCAGCACGAGGCCGGCGACCGCGCCGATCGCGAGACTGAGCACCGCGGCGGTGCGAACAGCTTCGGGGGAGGCCAGCTTCGAGCCGACCAGGCGCAGTGGGCCGACCCGCACGTCGTCGGTGCCGCGAATGCCGTCGGAGTAGTCGTTGGCGTAGTTCACCCCGACGATCAGCGCCAGTGAAACCAGCAGCGCCAGAATCGCTTTCCACCAGACGGCCCCGTCTACCGACGCGGCGGCGCCGGTGCCCGCGAGTACCGGCGCGATCGCGTTGGGCAGCGTCCGTGGTCGGGCGCCCTCGATCCATTCCGCTGCTGTAGCCATGGATCGAAGCCTAATCCGACACGGGCGCTCCCCGCTCCTGGAGCCCCTCGCGCTCGGCCGGAGGGCGCCTGATCGCGGTCAGGCCGGGGTGGACTCGGCGACCGTCTTGAGCCGGGCCAGTCCCTTGTCGAAGTCCTTGCCGATGAGGTTGTCGATCGGGAACACCTTGCCGAGCACGCCCATCAGCCCGGAGTGGGTGCCGGTCATCTGCCAGGTCACCTCGGTGCCACCGGCAACCGGAGCGAGCGTGAAGGTGACGAAATTGGTGGCTTTGAACGGTTTCTCGAAGGTGAGCTCCACGCCGATCTCGCGTTCGGCGTCGGCCTTGATCTCCATCACGCCCGCACCGGCTTTGCGGTTGCCCCGCCAGGCGTAGCGGGCGCCGACGCCGGCTTCCGGGCCGGTGTAGGTACGGGCGAGCTGCGGGTCGGCGTCTTCCCACGGCGACCACAGCCGCCACTGGCGGAAGTTGTCGATCAGTGCGTGGATCCGTGCCGGTTCAGCGGCGATGACGGTGCGCCGCGACACCTCGAAGTTGCCCATGTGCGTGAGCCTAAAGCGAGGTGGGGACAAAATCGCGGGACACAACGTCGGCGGTGTCGCGCCGGGGCGCGAACCGGGAACCCGTCACCGCCCTCGCCTACGATGACATCCGGCATGTCTGTACAGCATCGCGGCCCCGAGGGGTCGCCCTCCGAGGCACTCTCCCGCGTTGTCGTGGGGGTGCTCGGCGTGATCGCGATCCGCCGCGACGACGCCATGATCGCGCTACCCGGCGCCCGCGCCAGGTTGCTGCTGGCCGCGCTCGCGGTGCATCCGGGCCGGGCTCGCAGCGCGCAAACGCTGATCGACGAGGTGTGGGGCGAACAACCACCACGCGCACCGATGAACGCGCTGCACACGCAGGTCTCGCGCCTGCGAGCGATGCTGCCCGACGGCGCACTGGAGATCGGCCCGGCCGGTTACCGGCTGAGATTGCCCGCCGACAGCGTCGACCTCACCGCGGTCACCGCGCTGGCCCGTCGAGCCGACGACGATCTGACCGCGGGAAACACCACCGACGGCCTCGCCACGATCGCGCTGGCCCGCACCCTGTGGCGCGGCGAACCGGGCGCCGATCTTCCTGATTCCGCCCCCGCCGACGACCTGCGCGCGGCCGCCACCGAGCTCCGCCGCCACCTCGATCAGACCGAACTCACCGCTCGCACCAGCTTGCGCGACTTCACCGCCGCCATCCCGCTGGCTCGCGCGGCCGCGGCGACCAGCCCCTTGGACGAATCCGCTCACACGACCCTGATCCGTCTTCTCGCTGCCGCGGACCGAACCAACGAAGCCCTCGAAGTCTTCGCCACGTACCGGCTGCGCCTGATCGAAGAACTCGGCGCCGACCCAGGGCCCACTCTGCTCGCCCTCAACACCGCCATTTTGCGCGGCGAACCGATCGAGCTCCCCGGAACCCGTAACAGCAAGGCCGCCCCGGTCGCCGCTGGTAGGGCAGGCTTCGACACTGGGGATGGCGACGGACCCGCGCAAACCGACGGGCACCACTCGCCTGTTGGCACCTGGACACACGGCAGCGGAGCCGAGGCAGAAACGGTCGGCCCATCGACGACGTCGAGCGACGGTGGCCCCCACCGCACCGGCGCGTCGACCACCCTGGGGTCGGGCGAACAACGAGCGAACACGCTGTCGGTCGAAGCGGCGAACGGCAGCACCCCTGACCGACGGACGGCAAACCGCACCTCGATGACCCGCACGGCAGTCGGGCTGCGTGCGGCGCCCAATGAATTGCTCGGCCGCTCGGCAGATCTCGACGCGATCACCGATCTGGCGCACCGCTCCAGAGTGACCACCGTCCTCGGTCCCGGTGGCACCGGCAAGACCAGAATCGCCAACGCGGTGGGCGAACGGCTGGCTCGTTCGGTGCCGGTGGTGCTCGTCGAACTGGCTTCGGTGCAGCCCGAATCGGAGACGGACGGCGAATCGCGCACCGGCATCGAAGTCGTGATCGGGCAGGTGATGGGCCTGGGTGAGGTGATCCGTGACCCGGGAGCCATCCGGCAGGGCAGGCAGATCGATGCGCGCACCCGCCTGCGTGAGGCGCTCGCGGCGCGGCCGATGGTGCTGATTCTGGACAATTGCGAGCACGTGATCGATGCCGCGGCGGAGGTGGTCGCCGATCTGGTCGGTAGTTGCGCCCAGCTGACGGTGCTCACCACGAGCCGCTCGCCGCTGGCGATCACCGCCGAATCCGTGTATCCCCTCGCTCCTTTGGCGATCGACGCCGCCGGTTCGCCTGCCACGGAACTGTTCTCGGCACGCGCCAGGGCGGTACGTCCCGACGTGCGGCTCGATCCCGACACCGTGGCCCGGCTGTGTCGCACTCTGGACGGCCTCCCGCTGGCGATCGAGCTCGCCGCCGCGCGGGTGCGCACGATGAGCGTCGCCGAGATCGAGACCAGGCTCGAACATCGTTTCGCCCTGTTGCGCAGCGGTGATCGGTCCGCGCCGCATCGGCATCGCACGCTGCACGCGGTGATCGCCTGGAGCTGGAACCTCCTCGACCCCGATCAGCAGGTGACCCTGCGCAGGCTGAGTCGTTTCGCGGCCGGATTCACCCTGTCCGCGGCCGAGATCGTGGCCGCCGGAGCGGATGTCGCCGCCGCGGTCGACGGGCTGGTCGGGCAGTCCCTGCTCACCGTCCTGGACGACCCCGACGGCGCCGGCATCCGCTACCGCATGCTCGAAACGGTCCGTGAGTTCGGCGCCGAACAGATCGCCGCCGTCGACGCGGTGACCGCCGGTGCCGAATCCGCGCTCGTCCTCGACCGGATGTTCTGCTGGGCCAGGGAATTCGCGCTGGACGCGTTTCGCGGCTACCGCGACGGCGATCAAGTGGCGTCGGTGCTGGCGGTGAGCGCCGATCTGGACAACCTGGTCGCGGTGCTGCGCACTGCCGTCGACCGCGCCGACGCGCACACCGCGTACTCGGTCTTTCCGGTGGTCGCGATGGTGTGGGTGATGCGTGGCGCGCACCTGGAATTCACCGGGTGGGCCATGCGATTGGTCGTTGTCGCGCCGCCGACGCCGGGCTCGGGGGAGGCCGCCGACCTCCAGATGATCACGCACCTGCTGACCTGCCTGCACATGCTGTTCCTCAAGGACGGTGGCGTCCGGGCGACGGGGATCGTGCGCATGCGCGCGAGGCGGTTGCTGGCGAACCCCGATCTCGATCCCGGCCTGTCCTTCCTCGGTACGGTGATCACCGTGCAGCCCAAGCGATTCCGGTTGGGCAGGCTGTTCGCGCGGGGCGCGCGATCACGTCATCGACAAGTCCGGCTCGCCGCGTGGGTGGCCCGATCCAACTTCTGGGAGAACGGCGGCAACGTCGCGGGCTCGACCCTCGACTCCTTGCGCGCACTCGACGACATGGACGCGGCGGAAGTCTGGGGCCGGGCGACGGTGTGCCAGCACCTGGCTCAGCTGTGCGGCCAGTCCGCGCGCTATGACGAGGCCGTGACGTACTACCGCAGCGCACTGGAGCTGATGGGCCGGCTCCGGGTGCACGAGGAGATCATGGAGAGCCGCTGCTACCTGGCCGCGGCCCTGGTGGGCGGTGGTCAACTCGAGCAGGCGCGTGCCGAACTCGACGTCGCGGTGCGACCGAATGATTCGGGCGTCAGCCCGGTCGACGACCCCGCGGTCCGCCGCAACCACCGCCTGGCCAACGCCGCGACGGCCATCGCCGAACTCGAACTCGCCGAGGGCGATATCGACGCCGGGCTCGGCCACTACCGTCGCGGGCTGGAACTGCTCGGCTGGCCCGATTTCGAACCGACGCCGGGCCCCGGTTCGCTGATGGTGGCGGCGGCCACCATCAGTGCCCATGTGCTGCACGGCCGGGCATCCGCTGCCGCCGGCCTGGTGGCGCAGCTGATCGAGACCGCCGATCAACGCCTGGCGCAGTACGTCGACCTGCCGCAGATCGGCGCGGTCGCGTGTGGACTCGGTTCCTATCTGCTCGCCACCGACCCCATGAGCGCCGAGGGGCTCGAACTGCTCACCCTCGCGCGGACATCGGTGGCCAGGCAGGACGGCCCGTCGATGGAACTGACCGCCCACATCGCTCTGCACCGAGGTGCCGTCGGCGACGCCGCGATGGACGCGGCCCTGCATCGCGCGGCGGGTACGCGTCGTCTCGACGCCGCGACGCGCATCATCGAGATCATCTCCGGACTGCGCTGACACGACAACGGCACCCGACCCGGTGGATCGGATGCCGTTGCGGAAGAGCGGTGTTCAGGCGCGGCGCATGTAGGCCCGCACCGCCAGTGGCGCGAAGATCGCGATCACCACGAGCGACCCGACCAGCGACCAGACGAGGTCGGTGCCGTAACTGTTGGTGTTCATCAGTTCTCGGCAGGTGTTGACCATGTAGTACACCGGGTTGGCGTGGTTGAGCCCCTGCATCCAGCCCGGCATGGTGCTCACCGGGGCGAAGGCGCCGGACATGAACGTCAGCGGGAACATCACCATCATCGAGATGCCCTGCACCGACGCGGCGCTCTTGCCGGTGACACCGACCAGCGCCCAGATCCAGCTGACCGCGAACGAGCACACCACGACCACCAGGCAGGCCGCGACCACGCCGACCAGACCACCGCCGGGCCGGTAGCCGAGCGCCAGCCCGACCAGCACGGTCAGCGTCGAGGCGATGGCGTAGCGCACCATGTCGGCCAGTAGCGCACCGGACAGCGCCGAGACCCGGGCGATGGGCAGGGATTTGAAGCGGTCGAACACGCCCTTGTCCATGTCCTCGCGCAACTGCGTGCCGGTGACCACCGAGGTCAGCACCACGGTTTGCACGAGGATGCCCGGGATGAGCACCGGCAGATAGCCGGACACGCTGCCCGAGATCGCGCCGCCGAAGATGTAGGTGAACAGTGCCGTGAACAGGATCGGCTGCACCGTCACGTCGAAGAGCTGTTCGGGATTGTGTTTGATCTTGAGCAGGCCGCGATAGGCCATCGTGAACGAGGTGGAGATCGTGTCGCGCAGGCTGATTCGGTCGCTGGCCTGGGGAATGTCGTCGATGGTCGGGGGAGCGGTGAGAACTGCGGTCATGCCGCGCTCCGTTCGGTGTCGTCGGATTCGTCGGCCGGGTGGCCGGTGATGGTGAGGAAGACTTCGTCCAGCGTCGGCTTGCTGACGGTGATCTCCTCGACCCCGACCTCCCAGTCGCGCAACCGGATCAGCAGGTCGGCGGTGAGATTCGGGTCGGGCAGCGGTGCGGTGAGCCTGCCCGCTTCGGGGCTGATCTGCGCGCTCACGCCGAGGAAGTCGCCGACGATGCGGCGGGCCTCGTCGAGCTGCTCGGGATCGACCAGGGTCAGGTGGACCGATGCGCCGCCGATGGAGGCCTTGAGCTCGTCGGCGGTGCCGTCGGCGATCACCTTGCCGCGGTCGATCACCGCGATCCGGTCGGCCAGCTGGTCGGCCTCGTCGAGGTACTGGGTGGTGAGCAGCACCGTCGCGCCCTCGCGGACCAGCCTGCGGATGGTGTCCCACATCTGCGCGCGGGTGCGGGGATCGAGGCCGGTGGTCGGCTCGTCGAGGAACAGTAGCGGCGGGGTGGAGATGAGGCTGGCAGCGAGGTCGAGGCGCCTGCGCATCCCGCCGGAGAAGTTCTTCAACGGCTTGGACGCGGCCTCGACGAGGTCGAATTCCTCGAGCAGCTCGACGGCTTTGCGCCGGGCATCGCCCCTGCTCAGGCCGAGCAGGCGGGCGAAGATGATCAGGTTCTCGGTGGCGGTGAGTTCCTCGTCGACCGAGGCGTACTGACCGGTGACACCGATCAGCGAGCGCACCGCGTTCGGTTCGGCCACGACGTCGCGGCCGAAGATCCGGGCGCTACCGCCGTCGGGGCGGAGCAGGGTCGCCAGCATCTTGATGGTCGTGGTCTTGCCCGCGCCGTTCGGTCCGAGCACGCCGTATACGGCGCCGCGCGGCACCGTCAGGCTGACCCCGTCGACCGCCCGCTGCTTCCCGAACACCTTGACCAGCCCGTCCGCCTCGACGGCGAGGGATGAAGTGGGTGTGTAAGTCATGAGCACTACCGTGCCCACCCCGACTTGCACGCCCCTTGCACAGCGCTGTCGTCGGGCGGCTACTCGGCCAGCAGGAGCTTGCGCAGGGCCGCGCGGTCGGGCTTGCCGGGGCCGCGGAGCGGGATTTCGGACAGGACGGCCAGTTCCCGCGGTGCGGCGATCGAGTCGAGTTCGGCCACCACGTGGGCGCGCAGCTCGTCCAGCGTCGGCGCGGCACCGGGTGTCGGCACGATCGCGACCGCGACCCGCTGACCCAGCCGTTCGTCGGGCAGGCCGAGCACGATGCATTCGCGGATACCGGGGTGGTTGGCCAGCACAGCCTCCACCACCTGCGGAATCACCAGCAGCCCGCCGGTCATGATCGCCTCGTCGAGGCGGCCCGAAATCGAGAGCACACCGTTGTCGAAGGAGCCCGCGTCCTCGGTCCGGAACCAGCCGGGCTCGGCGAAGGCCGGGTGATCGGGCAGATTGCGGTAACCGCGCGCGATCATCGCACCGCCCAGAATGACGCGACCGTCCTCGATCCGTACCTCGGTGCCGTCGAGCGGCACGCCCTCGTAGACGCACCCGCCACAGGTCTCGCTCATCCCGTAGGTGCGAACCACCGTGATACCGAGGTTGCGCGCCCGGTCCAGCACCGGCGCGGGCGTGGCCGCACCGCCGACCAGGACTCCGTCGAGTTCGGCCAGCGCCTTGGCCGCGATCGGCGAATCCAGCGACTTGATCAGCTGTGTGGGTACCAGCGCGGTGTAGCGACGCGGTCCGCGCATCGCGCCGACAGCGCCGGCCAGCGCCTCGGGCAGGAATCCACCCGACACGTCGAGCACGGTCGGTTCGGTGCCGGCGAGAATGCTGCGCAGCAGCACCTGGATACCGGCGATGTGATGGGTGGGCAGCGCCAGCAGCCAGCTACCCGGACCGCCGAGGCGGTCGTGGGTGGCGTTGCCACTGGCACGCAGTGCCTCGGCGCCGAGCAACGCGCCCTTGGGGATACCGGTGGTGCCCGAGGTCGTCACGACCAGCGCGACATCGTCATCGATCGGATCGCCGGGTTTGAGCGCGTCGGAGAGTCTGCGCGCCTCCCGGCGGTCGGTGGTCGGGATCGGTAGCCACGCCGGGCCGCTGCCGTCGAGGGCTTGGCGCAGGTGGGGCATCACTTCGCTGACCCCTGCACCGGTCGGCATCTGCAGCGTCCGCAGGGTTCTGCTCACGCCGCGGCCTCGCTGGCGCTCGGCCGCACCGTGCGCATTGCGCGCTGGCACTTGATTCGCTCGCTGCGCTCCCTCATGCCCACCACCTCCGGAAACAGCTTGCCGCGCGCCCTCACGGCTTCGATCGTGTCATGCGACCGACAAGACCCGGCCAACGGGTCGGTTTGTCGGGAAACGGGTCGGAAAAGCCAGGCATAGCGACTGCGATTCAGTAGATGGACACCACTCGCACGGCGGTCCGGACGGCGTCGGTCGGGCGCTTGCTCGCAGCTATCGTGCGCGGCCGAGCCGTCATCGGCAACTCGGCTCGGCCGCGTGCACAGCTCACTCACTCCGCTGACCAGCGCGGATCCCGCCGGATCGGATGTTCGGCGGGCACCTGGACCAGCACGATCGCGACCCCGTCCGGATCGCGCACCCACATCTCCCACAGACCCCACGGCTCGAGCACCGGTGCGCGCTCGATCTGAATTCCCTTCAGCGCCAACTCCGCTGCCGCGTCCTCGACATCGCGCACCTGCAACCAGATCGCGCCGTCGAAGCTGCCTGCCTGCCCGCTGCCACCGTGTGCGGCGACCTCGAGCAGCGACTGCCCGGCGAAGAACACCGTGCCGCCCGGGTACTCCCGTGCGATCGCCAAGCCGAGGCTGTCGCGGTAGAACGCCAGCGTGCGACCGTAATCGCTGGGACGCACGATGATCCGGCTGTTGAGAATCTCCATGGGGGTGTCCGTTCTCAGAAGTACCAGGGGTAGGGCGTCCAATCGGGCTTGCGCTTCTCCAGGAACGAGTCTCGGCCCTCGACCGCTTCGTCGGTCATGTACGCCAGGCGGGTCGCCTCGCCCGCGAACAGCTGCTGACCGACCAGACCATCATCGAGCAGGTTGAACGCGTACTTCAGCATGCGCTGCGCCTGCGGCGATTTGCCGTTGATGTCGGCGGTCCACTCGAGCGCGACGTTCTCCAGCTCGTCGTGATCGACGACCTTGTTCACCGCACCCATCTGGTGCATCTCCTCGGCCGTGTACGGCCTGCCGAGGAAGAAGATCTCGCGGGCGAACTTCTGGCCCACCATCTTCGCCAGATACGCGCTGCCGTAACCACCGTCGAACGAACCCACGTCGGCGTCGGTCTGCTTGAACCGCGCGTGCTCGCGCGAGGCGAGCGTCAGATCGCACACCACGTGCAGGCTGTGCCCGCCACCCGCGGCCCAGCCGTTGACCAGCGCGATCACCACCTTGGGCATGAAACGGATCAGCCGCTGCACCTCGAGGATGTGCAGCCGGCCCGCGCGCGCCGCGTCGACCGTGTCGGCGGTCTCGCCGTCGGCGTACCGGTAGCCGTTGCGGCCGCGGATGCGCTGGTCACCGCCGGAACAGAACGCCCAGCCACCGTCCTTCTCGCTCGGACCGTTGCCGGTGAGCAGCACCGCGCCCACATCGGGGCTCATCCGCGCGTGATCGAGCGCGCGGTACAGCTCGTCGACGGTGTGCGGACGGAACGCGTTGCGGACCTCGGGCCGGTCGAACGCGACCCGCACCGTGCCCTGCTCGATATGGCGGTGATAGGTGATGTCGGTCAGGTCCTCGAACCCGGGGACGGGCTGCCACAGCTTCGGATCGAAAGTCACGAACACGATTATTGCCCTACCTTCCGGCGCCGCGGTACGAGGTCGTAACACCGCAGCTCGAGCGGTCGCCGCATACTCTGAGCACCCGGTGCGTATAGTTGCGCCTGCTCGTACATCGAACCGATCCGGAGGAACCTGAAAGTGGTTGCAGCACTGTCTGAATCCCTGCTCGACGACGCCAAGCGTCCGGCTTTCCTTGCTGACGCCGTCGAGGTGCTCGACGCCGAGGTCTCGGACAAAGGTGGTGCGTCCGGCCTGGCCGTGAAGGGTGGCTACGCGGCGGTCAAGAAGATCAGCCCGACCATCGTTCCCGACGGCCTCGCGTCGCTGGCGCCGAAACTGCTCGATCAGCTCCAGCCGTACTGGGCTGAATTCACCACCTCCGGCACCGGCACCTTCGCCGATCTGCTGGCCGCGAAGTCCGATGAGGTAGCCGAGTCGCTGCTGGCCGTCACCGACGCCCGCGCCGAGTCGTCCACCCGGCCTGCGCTGAAGAAGGTGTACTCGTCGATGCGTGGTTCGGCCAAGAAGCACGTCATCGAGGCACTGCCGCGCGTAGGCGACCTGGTGCAGAAGCACGCGGGCTGAGCGGTACGGCGAGGTAGCCCTCGCCACGATCGTCCGATTGGGCCGGTGCGAGTTCGGGTAACCGAATCGCACCGGCCTTTTCGCGTTCGGGGGTGACCACCCTCACGCAACAGGGGTGCGCGGTGGTGGCGGACACATCGATTCCCGGTCGGCGGTAAATTCCGGGTCTGTCTGTGTGAGGAATGTAACCGCTCCGGTGAACGCCAGGATAATTGCGGGTTGCCACGAATTCGTCATATGCGCGTGCATCGTCTTCGCGATTGACAACTACCCTGCCTTATCGGTTACGTTGCCAATCAAGCGATTCGGAATATGAATTGCTTCAAGTGACTGCATTGCACAGGTCGAAAGGAAATTTGCTCACATGATCTCTCGCAAGACCCTCGCCGCCACCGGTGCTGCCGCTGCCGCCGCTGTCATGTTCTTCGGTCCCGCCGTCGCGAGCGCCGACACCGGCTCCGCCGAGGCCTCCACGGGCTCGGCTGACGTGCTGACCGGCTCGTCCGCGGGTTCGGGTGTGCTCGAGTCGGGCAGCGCCGCTGTGGACAGCGCCACCTCCGCAGTCCTCAACATCATCGAGTCCGTCACGGGCATCCAGGATCTCACCGCCCCCGCGGAGTGAGCTGACTCTTCGTTCGGCCGGCCTTTTACCGGGTTGGCGGAAATCCGGCGGCGGGCGTCCTGCTCGTCGCCGGATTTCTTTCTTTTGTTGTTCTCTTTGCGATTTCATGAATATCGGTTGCCGCTGGATGTGAATAGCTGTCCGGCTCTTCGGTAATTGGTTGGGGCGTTCGTATATCGGTACGCCGTCCGGCTCGGTGACGCACGCAACGCGGGCCGGGGGCAGACGAGTGCGCGCCCGTCTGACAGGCTGTGATTGTGAATCCGTCTACTGCGCAGGCTCGAGTGGTCGTCGACGAGCTCGTCCGCGGCGGCGTCCGCGAAGTGGTGCTGTGCCCCGGATCGCGCAACGCGCCACTGGCCTTCGCGCTGCAGGCGGCGGACGCGGCGGGCGAGCTGCGGCTGCACATGCGCGTCGACGAGCGCACCGCGGGATTTCTCGCGATCGGTCTCGCGGTGTCGTCCGGGCGGCCGGTTCCGGTCGTGATGACCTCCGGCACCGCGGTGGCGAACCTGGGCCCGGCGGTCCTGGAGGCCAACTACGCGCGGGTGCCGCTGATCGTCGTCAGTGCCAACCGGCCCTACGAGATGCTCGGTACCGGCGCCAATCAGACGGTGGAACAGCTCGGGCTGTTCGGCTCTCAGGTGCGCGCCACGATCAGCCTCGGGCTGGCCGAAGCCGAAGCGGGGGAGTCGGCCTACCCGCGACAGAACAGTGTGTGGCGCTCGTCGGTGTGCCGTGTACTCGCCGCCGCGCGCGGAACCCGTTCCGGCAACGCGGGCCCGGTCCAGTTCGACATCCCGCTGCGGGAACCGCTGGTCCCGGAGCTGTCCGACGACCCGCTGCCCGTCGGCCGCGAGGGCGACCGGCCGTGGACGGCAACCCAGTACGCCACGCTCGACGTGCCGCTCGATATCGATCTGACGCCCGACACCGTCGTCATCTCCGGCCACGGCGCCCGGCTGCTGCCCGAACTCGCCGCACTGCCGACGGTGGCCGAGCCGACCGCGCCGATGCACGGCCCCGCCCTGCATCCGCTCGCGCTGTCGCTGCTGAAGCCCACCCAGGCGATCATCACCGGTCGCCCGACCCTGCACCGGCAGGTTTCGCGCGTGCTGGCCGATCCGGATGTCACCGTGTTCGCGCTCACCACCGGTCCGCGCTGGCCCGATGTCTCCGGCAATGTCGTGGGCACCGGCACTCGCGCGGTGACCACCGGTGTGCCCGCGCCCGCGTGGCTGGCGCGCTGCGCCGAACTGAACCAGCAGGCCGAATCGGTGGTGCGGGCCGAGCTGGCCGCGCATCCCAAGGCGACCGGCCTGCATGTGGCGGCCGTGGTCATGGACGGATTACGAGAAGGCGATCAGCTGCTGCTCGGTGCGTCCAACCCGGTGCGCGACGCCGCCCTGGTCTCGCATCCACGGCCGGGTATCCGGGTGCTGTCCAATCGCGGCGTCGCCGGGATCGACGGCACGGTCTCCGGTGCCGTCGGTGCCGCGCTGGCGCATCCGGGCCGCACCGTTGCGCTGATGGGTGACCTCACCTTTCTGCACGATGCGTCCGGCCTGCTGATCGGTCGTGGCGAACCACGTCCGGACAACCTCACGATCGTCGTCGCCAACGATGACGGCGGTGGCATCTTCGAGCTGCTCGAACAGGGCGATCCGCAGTACGCGGGCGTGTTCGAGCGGGTGTTCGGCACTCCGCACGGCATGGATCTGGCCGCGCTGTGTGCCGCCTACCGTATCCCGCACCGTCAGCTCGATCCCGCCGAATTGGCCGTGGAACTGGCCGCCGACGCGCACGGTCTGCGCGTGCTCGAGGTGGCGACCGAGCGGTCCAGCCTGCGTGAACTGCACGCGGGTCTGCGGACGAAGATCGCCGGTTAGGCGAACCTCCGCCCTCGCCGTGGCCGTGCGCGAACGGCGATCGAACGCTGGCGCGCCCGTCAGCCTTCCTCGGCGACGGTGAACTCCTCGCCGCCGTCGTCGAAGGGGACGGGGATGATCTGTTCGATCACGTCCGCCGGATTCGCGGTCTCGGCCTCACGGGCGATGGTGGCTGCCATCTCGTCGGTGTAGTCGGCGGCGTCGGAGTAGGCGGGATCGTCGGGGTCGTCATCGCGGAAGGCGGACTGTTCCTGTTCGACGCGATCGGCCTCGGGGACCTCGTCCAGTGGGCGAGAGCTTTCGTAGTCGATCATCGGTGCTCCTCGTTCGTCGGCCTGCTCGATCGGTTGAGCCTCGGACGTGATTGACGTCGATCGGGTCCTGCGCTGTCCAGGGTGCGCCGATCCGGTGCCCGCGGCAACCCGCACCGATGACTTTCCGGCGACGGTGTCGTCTGCATCAGTGCAGCCATTGCCATCGCTGAGGAGCGCTCATGGAACCACAGTTCGATTTCGAACCAGCCGCCCGATCGCTGGCCCTGGTCGTCGACGGCATCACCGACGACCAGCTCGCCGACCCGACGCCGTGCGCCGAGTCCACGGTGCGCGATCTGCTCGCCCACGTGGTCGGGCTGACCGAGGCGTTCCGCCAGGCCGCGACCAAGGAGTCGATCGGCCGGTCCGTGCCACCGCCCGCCGGTTCCGACAGCCCGCTGCCCGATGACTGGCGCACCCGCATCGCCGCGCAGCTCGAGACGCTGACGTCGGTGTGGCGCGTGCCCGAGGCATGGGAGGGTGACACCGAGGCCGGTGGAGTGGAGCTGCCCGCCGCGGTCATGGCGATCGTCGCGCTCGACGAGATCACCATCCACGCGTGGGATCTCGCGGTCGCCACCGGACAGCATGTGACCGTCGCCCCTGCCGATCTCGCGATTCTGCACGAGTTCCTGCGCGAGACCGATCCTGCCGGCACTCCCGGCCTGTTCGGCCCGGTTGTCGAGGTCTCGGCCGACGCTCCCGCCTTCGACCGACTGCTCGGTCTCACCGGTCGCGACCCGGCCTGGCGTTCCCCGGCGGTCGCCTAGCACCGCGCTCAGTCGTCCACTGCGTTCAGTCGTCGAGCTTCTCGGCGATGACGAATGTTCCCGCGGCGGCGGCGATGGCGGCGGCCCGGGCCGATCGGTCGGCGATGTCGTCGTCGATGGGATCGCCGCTGGCCAGTAATCGGTAGTAGAGCGGCGCGGAAACGGCGGACAGCACGGCGCGCGGGTCGGTGCCGACGGGCGCCTCGCCACGGATGACGGCGGCCTCGACACACGG
Source organism: Nocardia sp. NPDC056952 (assembly GCF_042674185.1). Taxonomy (NCBI): domain Bacteria; kingdom Bacillati; phylum Actinomycetota; class Actinomycetes; order Mycobacteriales; family Nocardiaceae; genus Nocardia; species Nocardia sp. NPDC056952. The sequence goes on from NZ_JBHURA010000006.1 coordinate 321,430, forward strand.
CGCCCATTCGTTGAGCCGGGTGTCGTAGAACGTGTGCAGCGCGGCGGCGGTGGCATCGTCACAGGTGGCGGCGGCGATGACCGCGCGAAAGAGGTTGCTCTGGCGACCGTCGGCGAGAGTCTTCGCCACCAGGCGGGCGTTCGCGGTGAGATCGTCGAGCAGCGAGCCGGTGTCGGCGCGGGGCAGTGACTGCTCGGCCATGTCGACGAGCAGATCGGCGACCAACCCCGCGGGGGTGCGCCAGCGGCGGTAGACAGTCGTCTTGCCGACCCCGGCGCCGGTGGCGACCTCGGTCAGGTCGAGGTGCGCGAATCCGCGGTCCGCCAGCAGATCACCGGCCACTTCCAGGACGGACTCGCGCACCCGGGCGGTGCGTCCACCAGGCCGGACGGAGCCCGGCCAAGCGATGTCGTGGTCCATAACGGAACTCCTGTTTCATTTAGCGCGGATCGGGTGTACGGTCGATCGTGTTAACGAAACTATAGACCCTTTAGGAGCTCTCATGGAGTACCGACGGCTCGGCGCATCCGGTCTTCTCGTTCCGGCACTCGGCTTCGGCGCGGGTACTTTCGGTGGTCGTGGTGCGCTGTTCAGCGCATGGGGTGATACCGATGCCGCGCAGGCCAGGCGCTTGATCGACATCAGCGTGGAGGCCGGCGTCACCCTGTTCGACACGGCCGACGTCTATTCCGACGGCGCGTCGGAGGAGGTACTCGGCGCGGCGATCAAGGGCAGGCGCGAGCAGGTGCTGCTGTCGACCAAATCGGCGCTGCCCACCGGTCCCGGCCCTCACGAGGCGGGCTCGAGCCGCGCCAGGCTGATCCGCGCCGTCGATGCCTCGCTGCGCCGCCTCGGCACCGACTACCTCGACCTGTTCCAGCTGCACGCCTTCGACGCGGGCACACCGCTGGCGGAAACACTCACGGCCCTGGACGATCTGGTGCGGGCAGGCAAGATCCGCTACCTCGGCGTTTCCAACTTCGCCGGCTGGGAACTGATGAAAACACTCGCTACCGCCGAGGCTCTCGGCCTGGAAAGGCCGGTGGCGCACCAGGTCTACTACTCGCTGGTCGGTCGCGACTACGAATGGGAACTGATGCCGCTCGGTGCCGACCAGGGCGTCGGCTCTATCATCTGGAGTCCGCTCGGCTGGGGCAGGCTCACCGGCAAAATCCGTCGTGGACAACCGCTTCCGGCGGGAAGCAGGCTGCACGAGACGGCTCAGGCGGGTCCGCCCGTCGACGATGAACGGCTCTACGACGTTGTCGAGGTGCTCGATCGTATCGCCGCCGAAACCGGCCGCAGCGTCCCGCAGATCTCGCTGAACTGGCTGCTCACCCGGCCCACGGTCGCCACGGTGTTGATCGGCGCCCGCAACGAGGAGCAGTTACGCCAGAACCTCGGTGCGGTCGGTTGGCAGCTCGACCCCGAACACCTGGCCGCGCTCGATGCGGCGAGTGCGACGACACCCCCGTACCCCTACTACCCGTACCACCGGCTGCCCGACTTCGCCCGGCTCAACCCGCCGACGATCCCCACGGCGGCCTGATCGGATCAGTACACGTCGCGCACGTACCGCTTCTCGGCGACGAGCTGCTTCTTGAAGGCCAGCGCGCCGGCCTCGTCCAGCTTTCCGTGGATCTGGGCGATCCGCAGCAGGGTGTCGTCGACATCCTTGGCCATCCGGGCGGCATCACCGCAGACGTAGAAGTGGCCGCCGTCGCGCAGCCACGACCACAGCTCGGCGCCGTGCTCGATCATTCGGTGCTGGACATAGACCCGCTCGCGCTGATCGCGGGAGAAGGCAAGGTCGAGCCGGGTGAGGAAACCGGAACGGAACATGTCTTCGAGTTCGGCGCGGTAGTAGAAGTTCTGGGCGGCGTGCTGGTCGCCGAAGAACAGCCAGTTGCGACCGGTCGCGCCGATGGCCCGGCGCTCGTGCAGGAAACCGCGGAAGGGAGCGATACCGGTACCCGGCCCCACCATGATCATCGGGGCGTTCGGGTCCAACGGCGGACGGAAATGCGGTGCCCGCTGCAGAAAGATCGGCACTGCGGTCGTACCCCGGTCGGCCAGGAACGTCGAGCACACCCCACCCCGACGCGCCGAGGTGCCCACCGGGTCGCCGTAGCGGACGACACCGACCGTCAGCTGCACCTCGTCGGGCGTGGTCAACGGGCTCGAGGAGATCGAATACTGGCGTGGTTGCAGCTTTTTCAGTGCGCTCAGCCAGTCGACGAGATCGGTGCGTACCGGGAAGTCGCGCAGCACGTCGACCGCCTGGCGGTCCCACAGGTAGGAGGCGAGCTCATTGCGATTGTCGCGGCGCAGCAGCTTGGCCAGCTGTGGGTGTGGGTTGCGCTCGCCGATGAAGCCGAGCAGGTCCTGGCTCACCTTGGTGATGTCGTAGTGGGTGCGCAGGGCATCGGTGAGCGTGAGTTCGCGGTCGTCGACCTCGATCACGCGCCGACCGTCGAGTCCGGTGCAGGTGAGCCATTCGTCGACCAGATCCGGACAGTTGGCGGGCAGTACGCCCAGCGAATCGCCCACTTCGTACCCGGCGTCGAGGTCGTGCAGGTCGAAACCGAAGCGCCGCACCTCTTTCGGTGAGCCGGGTGCACTGAGGATCTCGTTGCGCATCAGGGTGGCGCGGACCGGGGACTGGCGGGTGAACGGAGCGGCGGTGGCGCGCTTCGCTCGGGCGGGCGCGAGTTGCCGGTCGAGCACGGTCGTTCCACCGCGACCGGCCGGTGACGGCATCGTACGGCCCGAATCGGCGTGCCGGGCAACGTTGCTGGTGCCGATCGAATCGCGGCCGTTCGACGCGCCGACGAGCGAGGCATCGCGGCCGCGCGGAGCGCCACCGGTCGGACCGCCGTCGTCGGGCGATCCGCTCGTGATCGCGATCAGGACATCGTCGAGCCACTGATCGGCGGTGTCGGCGAAATCGGGCTCGCTGTCCACCCGCGCCAGCAGTCGCTTCGCACCACGTTCGGCGAACAGGGTGTCGAGCTTGCGGCCATGGCCACAGAAGTCGTCGTAGGAGGAATCGCCGAGCGCGAACACCGCGTACCGAACACCGTTGAGGCGAATGATGCTGTCTTCGAGCCTGGTCCAGAAGTCGGCACCGTTGTCCGGCGGGCCACCGTCACCGAAGGTGCTGGTGACGATGAGGACGTCACCGGTGATCGAGGTCAGCTCGCACGAATCCATGTCGAGCAACGACGGCGTGAGGCCCGCCTCCGAGAGACGAGCCGCGACAGTGGCGGCCAGTTCTTCGGCGTTGCCGGTCTGGGAGGCCCACAGGACGGTGACCGGGTGGGAGTCGGGGCTGTCGGCGGCGTCGGTGGCGGCGCCGGCGTTGCGGGAGTACATGCCGGCCAGCAGTCCGTCGACCCACAGGCGTGACTGTGTCGACAACGGTGCGCTCACCGGAAGCACCGGCTGCCCGGTCACCGGTAGCGACTGCAGAGCGGCGAGGTAACCGCCGAGATAGATGCGCTCGGTCTCGCTGAGCGTGGGGGAGACGCCGGCGTCGAGGCCGAGGATCCCGGCCAGTGGATGCGCGGCCGGTTGTGCGGGCAGCTGCGCGGGGTGCGGGGGTGCTTGCTCGGGTGTGGCGGCCGGGCCGACCCGGCGCAGCGCCACCGCGCACGCCTTGAACTCCGGCTGCAACGAGGCCGGATCCACTGCGTCGTTGGTGACCGCGTTGATCGTCAGATATTCGCCCTGTTCGTCATTCCAGTGGAAAGGAGCAAAACAATCACCAGGTCGCACCCGGTCGCTGATCCGCACCGGCAGCACAGCACGGCCCCGGCGCGACGCGATCTCGAGCTGATCGCCCGGCTTCAGATCGAGCTTCTCGGCGTCGGTGGGATGAACTTCGACGAACGGCTCGCCGTTCAGCTTTGTCAGCTTGGCGACCTTGCCCGTCTTGGTCATCGTGTGCCACTGATGTTGCAGCCGACCGGTATTGAGCAGGAAAGGGTAGTCGTCATCGGGCAGTTCGGCGGCGGGCATATGCGGGCGGGGGAAGAACACCGCGCGCCTGCTCGCTGTAGCGAAAGCGAGCCGCGGGGTGGTGCCGTCGGCCGCCGTGTGCAGCGGCTGATGGGCGCCGTCGTTGATATAGCGGATCGGGTTGCGCGGGGTGTCCGCGTCACTGCACGGCCACTGCATCGGCCCCTGTGCCAGGCGCTCGTAGCTCATGCCGCTGAGGTCGTAGCCGGTGGCCGGGTTGGTGAATTGCCGCAGCTCGGCGAACACCTCCGCGCTGGAGGCGAAATCGAAGCCCGGGAAACCCATCGCCGTGGCGACCTGGGCGATCAGCAGCCAGTCCGGTCGCGCGTCGCCGATCGGGTCGACCGACTGCTGCAGCAGGGTGACGTTGCGCTCCGAATTCACCATCACCGCATCGGCTTCGGCCCACAGTGCGGCGGGCAGCAGCAGGTCGGCGTAGGCGTTGGTCGCGGTCTCGGCGTAGGCATCCTGCACCACGACCAACTCGGCCGCCTCGAGGCCCGCGATCACCGTTTTGCGATTGGCCACGGTGGCCACGGGATTGGTGCAGATGATCCACGCGGCCTTGATCTCACCGTCGGCCAGCCCGCGGAACATGTCGATCGTGCCGGGGCCCGACTCGGTGCGCAGGGTGCCGTCGGGCAGATCCCATGCGGTCTCGACGAAGGTGCGGTCGGCGGGGGAGAGCAGGCTGCGTTGCCCGGGCAGGCCGGGGCCCATGTAACCCATCTCGCGGCCACCCATGGCGTTGGGCTGGCCGGTGAGAGAGAAGGGCCCACTGCCCGGCCGGCAGATGGTGCCGGTGGCCAGGTGCAGGTTCACCAGGGCGTTGGTGTTCCAGGTGCCGTGCGTGGACTGATTGAGCCCCATCGTCCACAGCGACATCCACTCGCCGGCTTCGGCGATCATCCTGGCCGCGGTGCGGATATCGGCCTCGGCGAGGCCGGTCAGTTCCGCGACACGGTCCGGGGGATAGTCGGCGAGGAACTCGGGCATCGCGTCCCAGCCCTCGGTGTGCTCGGCGATGAAGTCGGTGTCGATCGCACCGTCGGCGACCAGCAGGTGCAGCAGCCCGTTGAGCAGGGCGAGGTCGGTACCCGGTGCGATCTGCAGGAACAGGTCGGCGCGCGCGGCGGTATCGGTGCGGCGTGGATCGACCACGATCAGCTTGGCGCCCGCCTTGAGCCGGTCGGCCATGCGCAGATACAGGATCGGGTGGCAGTCGGCCATGTTCGCGCCGCTGACCAGGAACAGGTCGGCGTGTTCGAAGTCGTCGTAGGAACCGGGCGGCCCGTCCGCGCCGAGCGACTGCTTGTAGCCGGTGCCCGCGCTGGCCATGCACAGGCGCGAGTTGGCCTCGATGTGTTTGGTCCGCAGGTAGCCCTTGGCCAGTTTGGTGGCCAGGTACTGGGCTTCCAGCGACATCTGCCCCGAGACGTAGAGGGCGATCGCGTCGGGGCCGTGCTCGTCGAGGATCGCGCGCAGGCGGGTGGCGGTTTCGTGAACGGCCTCGTCGACCGGCAGTGGAACGGGGACCTGCCCGCGTTCGGGGCGCCGGTAGGCGGTGTCCATCCGGCCGGGCGCGGCCATCATCTCCGCGTGGGTGGCGCCCTTGGTGCACAGTCTGCCCGCGTTCGCCGGATGCAGCTTGTCGCCGCTGACCTTCGCGATCACTCGCGCACCAGACTGATCAGTCTTTGTCTGGACGTTTATGCCGCAGCCGACGCCACAGTACGAGCACTGTGTACGCACAGTGTCCGTGCCGCGGCTGCCCGCTTCCCCTGTCATGACTCGATCATCCGCATTGGTCGTTGCGCTCGATTTACCGAACGTTATGTCCAGGTGACAATCGACCTCACAAGACGAAATCTCGACGGTGAGGATGCGGCCCGAATATCACCCCTGATCAGGGCGCATTCCGGGCTGTCGGCGCGCGACCACGGACGAGTCGGGGTGACCGGACTCACCCCCGCCGCCGAGGGTGTTTCAGCCCAGTTTGTAGCCGCGGTGCAGTGCCACCACACCACCGGTGAGGTCACGCCACTGCACCGAGTCCCAGCCGGCGTCCGCGATCCGGCGGGCCAGCCTGCGCTGGTTCGGCCAGGCACGGATCGACTCGGCCAGGTACACGTACGCGTCAGGGTTGGAGCTCACGGCGCGCGCCACCCGGGGCAGCGCCTTCATCAGGTACTCCATGTACACGGTGCGGAACGGTCCGAACACCGGTGTGGAGAACTCGCAGACCACGACCCGGCCGCCCGGTTTGGTCACCCGCAGCATCTCGCGCAGTGCCAGATCGATGTCGGCGACATTGCGCAGCCCGAACGAGATGGTCACCGCGTCGAACGAATCATCGGCGAACGGCAGCGCCATCGCATCGCCGGCCACCATCGGCACCTGCCGGAACCGGCCCGCCGCGAGCATCCCCTGGGAGAAGTCGGCGGCCACGCACCAGGCGCCGGACTTGCCGAGCTCCACGGTCGAGACGCCGGTACCCGCGGCCAGATCCAGGACCCGCTCGCCGGGACGCAGCGTGAGAGCACGTCGCGTCGCCCACCGCCAGTACCGATCCTGGCCACCGGAGATGACCGTATTGGTGAGGTCGTAGCGCTTCGCCACACCGTCGAACATCGACGCGACCTCGTGGGGTTGCTTGTCCAGCGAAGCCCGAATCGGTTCTCGCTGCTCTGTTGTCGCCACGCACCGAGCTTAGAGTTTTTTCGCCGCGATAGCGCGGGTGGGTTGCGCCACTCAGGCCGTGCGCGGCAATCGCTCGCGCATCCCGGTGACGTCGGCGTAGTGACCCATCAGCTCGGTGCAGACCGCGGGCCAGGTGCGGTGCAGCACCGACTTGCGCGCCGCCGCCGCGAACCGGCCGCGCTGGCCCGCGTCACGCAGGGCCGACACCGCGCTCGGCAGCAATTCCGCGAACCGGTCGACCGGCAGCAGATACCCGTTGCGGCAGTGCGAGATCAGATCCCGTGGCCCACCGGCATCGGGCCCGATCACCGGCACACCCGAGGACAGCGCTTCCTGTACGCCCTGACAGAACGTCTCGTGTTCGCCGGGATGCACCATCACGTCCAGGCTGGCGTAGTGCGTGGCCAGCTCGCTGCCACCCAGTTCGCCGGTGAACACCGCGTCCGGCATCAACCTGCGCAGCCGGGCCCGTTCCGGTCCGTCGCCCACCACGACGAGCTGGATCGACGGGTCACCGGCCAGTGCGGCCAGCCGTTCCACGTGCTTCTCCGGTGCGAGCCTGCCCACGAACCCGACAACGAGCCGGTCATTGGAACCGAGCCAGCTCGCCCGCAGCTCGGCACTGCGCGCGGCCGGGTTGAACCGGGCGATGTCCACGCCACGGCCCCAGCGGTGCACTCGGGGAATCCCGTGCTCGGCGAGATCGTGCGCGGCCGCCGACGACGGTGCCAGCGTGCGGGTGGCACCCTCGTGGATCCGGCGAGTCCACGCCCACGCGGCCCGTGCGGCCAGCCCGAGCCCGTAACTCTTGGCGAACCCGGCCACATCGGTCTGGTACACCGCGACGGTCGGCAGGTCCAAGCGCGTCGCCGCGGCGAGCCCGCCCGCGCCGAGCAGGAACGGCGAGGCCAGGTGCACCACATCGGGATCGAATGCGGCGATGGCGGCGGTGATGCCCGGTTGTGGCAGGCCCACCGGCAGCGAACTCACCTTCGGCACCATCATCGCGGGCACGCGGTGCACCGGGAATCGGCCGTGGAAACGAGGTGCGGGTGGGGCGCCGCGCAGGGAATCGGGCGCCACGATCATCGCGTCGTGACCGTGCTGGTCCAGGTGATCCAACACCCGCAGCACGGAGTTGACGACGCCGTTCATGTTCGGCAGGAAAGACTCCGAGACGATGGCTACGCGCACTCTTCCAGGGTGACCGTCCCACCGCGCGACACCCCCACACCGACGTGAAGCCGGGACGAACAGCAAACGAAGTTACGCCTCGCGCTGCTTTCGGCGCACGATCCACAGCACCGGCAGGGCGAGCGCCCACGCCACGAAGATCACCGACGCTGCCGGGATGATCGCCACCCGTGCGTCGCGCCCGGCCACCCGGACCAGGTCGGGGTCGCGCGTGCTGTATTCGACGTTGATCCGCTGACCAGCGGTCAGATTCGTCGGATACAGGATGCCGACCTTCGGATTGTGGGTCACGCTGTCGGGCGTCACATAGATCACCGCCGAACGCAACCGGCCCGCGGACAGCACCTCGCCGGAGGTCACGCCACGATGCCGCTCGATTTCGAAGTCGTTGCGCCAGGCCGCGAGTACCAGCAACACCATGAGCACGCTGACCACGGTCGCCGCCCCGACCACCCACACCCGAACCCGGCGCAGGCGCTTGTTCCGCCGCTCCGACAGGCTGGTTTCCGACACCCGCCACACAGTACCGGTCACCTCGGGGACCGGAAGTTCCTGCACGCGCCGACGCCCCACGAGCCCCTCCCCTAACATTCCCGCTATGTCCCGCAAATTCAGCTTCACCGCGCCCTACACCGTCCCGGTCGAAGAGCTTCACCGGGCACTTGTCGACGACGCCGTCTGGCAGGCGCGTTTCGCCGGCGCCGAGACCGCGACCATCGAACTCTCCCATCCCGACGGCCCCGATTCGATCACCATCCATATGACCGAAACCCCAGGTAAGGACAAGGTTCCCGCTCTGGTGCGCAAGGTGCTCAAGAGCGATCTCGTCCTGGTCCGCACCGACAACTGGCAGCCACTGGCAGGCGAGGTCGCCAAGGGCAGTTTCACCGGCAACACCAGCGGCATCACCACCGAGATGTCGGGCACCTATGAACTGCGGCCCACCGCCGAGGGCAGCGAGATCGAGGTCGTCGGCACGGTCAAGGTGAAGGTTCCGCTGGTCGGCGGCGCGATCGAGCCGCTGGCCGAACAGTTGCACCAGCGCGTCCTGAACAGCGAACGCAAATTCATCGAGAACTGGTTCGCCAAGCTCTGAGCCGACAGCGAGGGGTGCCGCTCCACCGAGCGGCACCCGCGCGTCAGCCGCGGTTCTCGACCAGCACCAGCCAGTTGCCCGAGTTGTCGCGAATGATCGCCTCGGTGCCGTACGGACGTTCGGACGGCGGCTGAATGAACTCGACTCCCTTCGCGGCGAGTTCCTCGTAGGTCTTCTGGCAGTCGGCGGTGCGCAGCCCGAGGGCGCCGTGGGTGCCGTCGGCCAGTGCCCGCCGGATCGCGTCGGCGAGGTCGTCGGTGAGCGGCGGCCCCGGGATCATCAGGGTCACCTCGAGCTCGCGATGATCGGGGTGGGCGATGCTCACCCAGCGGAAGCCGTTGTCGCCCATGCTGTCCCGCCTCCCCGTGAATTTTGGCCGGACTCAGGTGCGGGTTCGCTCCCGTTGGCGGCCGGCGGAACCAGGGCGGCTGAGTTGGCTGCGGCAGCAGCGCCGGCACCGGACGACGCGCCGCCTCGCTCGCGACCGTTCCGCCCGCCCGCGTTCGGTCATCAGCTGAAGGGCTGCAGTTCGTCGGCGCGCAGAGAGGCCCGCCCGGCGGCCCGCCAGGCGCGGGCCGTGAGGTCGAGGTCCTCGTCGGTCACCAGATTGCCCATCACGCGAACCGCCGTGCGCTGCAGATACTTCGAGCGCATCACCGGCGGCCCCCCGAGTGGGACCATCCTCGGCTGGGTGGCCAGGCCGGCCAGCCTGCGCGCCACGGAGAACGTGCGTCCGTAGTGGTCACGCAGCAACTGCGGCCACGCTCGGCTCAGATCGGGTTCGTCGAGCAGGTCCGCGAGCATGTGCCCGCCTTCCAGGCCGTAGTCGATGCCTTCGCCGTTGAGCGGGTTCACGCAGCCCGCGGCGTCACCGACCAGCACCCAGTTCGGGCCCGCCACGTTCGAGACCGCGCCGCCCATCGGCAACAGCGCCGAGGCCACCGCGCGCAGTTCGCCCTCGAGTTCCCATTCCTCGCGACGCAGCTGGGTGTAGTGCTCGAGCAGCGGCTTGAGGGCGACGTGCGAGGGCCGCGCCTCGGTGGCCAGCGAGCCGACGCCGATGTTCACCTCGCCGTTGCCGAGCGGGAAGATCCAGCCGTAGCCGGGGACCAGCTCGTCGGCGGCATTGCGCAGTTCCAGATGGGAGGAGATCCACTGATCGTCGCTGCGACCGGACTTGATGTAGGCGCGGGCCGCGGTTCCGTAGGCGTAGCGGCGATGCCAGGTGCGACCCAGCTGTTTTCCGACGGGGGAGCGCACGCCGTCGGCCACCACCAGTACCCGGCAGCGCACCGTGTGGGTGGACGCGCCGATCCGCACCGTCACCCCGGTGACCCGCTCGCCCTCGCGCAGCACCTCGGTGACCTTCGCGCCGTCGACCATCCGCGCACCGGACTTGATCGCGGTCTCGCGCAGTTTGTCGTCGAGTTCGGTTCGTGGAACCGCACTTCCGTACGTCGGGAACGACCCACCCGGCCACGGCAGCAGCGCCTCCTTGCCGAAACCCGCCATCCGCAGGCCGTGGTTCACGGTGTGCGCGCGCAACCATTCGCCGAGACCCAGATGTTCCAGCTCGGCGGTGGCGCGGGGCGTCAGCCCGTCACCACACGTCTTGTCGCGCGGGAAAACCGCCGAATCGAGCAGGAGCACATCGCGTCCGGCGCGCGCGGCCCACGCCGCCGACGCGGAACCGGCGGGCCCTGCCCCGACGACCAGCACCTCGACGGTGGCAGGCAGCGGAGCACGGTCGGCAGGGGTGAGATCCGGTGAACCCATGGCTCAATACTGGCACTGTCGGCCGCTGTGCGAGAGTGTCGGGTACACCGGGAATTGTCACTGTGTGACGGGGTTCATCGGCCATAGTGCCGGGACACGCTAGGTTGCTACCCGTCGGGGTCGGACGCATCGCTGGGAGAAGATAATGAGCACATCGGCTGTGAGCGACGAAAGCACCGTGGTTGCCGGGGTAGATCTCGTCGATCCCGAACTCGCCGTCACCGTGCGCGACGGACTGGCCGCGGTCGAGAAACTGCTCGTCGACGAACTCTCCGACGGTGAGGAATTCCTCCAGGAGGCGGCGCTGCACCTGGCCAGGGCGGGCGGCAAGCGGTTCCGGCCGTTGTTCACCGTGCTCACCGGCCAGCTCGGACCCAATCCGACCGACCCGGCGCTGATCACCGCGGGCACGGTCGTGGAACTGGTGCACCTCGCGACGCTCTACCACGACGACGTCATGGACGAGGCGACGCAGCGTCGTGGCGCGGAGAGTGTCAACTCGCGGTGGGGTAACAACATAGCGATCCTGGCGGGCGATTACCTGTTCGCCCACGCCTCGCGCCTGACCTCCACCCTCGGCCCCGACGCGGTCCGCATCATCGCTGAGACCTTCGCCGAGCTGGTCACGGGCCAGATGCGGGAAACCATGGGCGCCAAGCAGACCCAGGACCCCGTCGAGCACTACCTGCGCGTGGTGTGGGAGAAGACCGGCTCGCTCATCGCCGCCGCGGGCCGTTTCGGCGGCACCTTCTCCGGCGCGGGCCTCGAGCATGTGGAACGCCTGGCGCGCCTCGGCGACGCGGTCGGCACGGCGTTCCAGATCTCCGACGACATCATCGACATCTCGTCCTCGGCCGAGCAGTCGGGCAAGACGCCGGGCACCGACCTGCGCGAAGGCGTGCACACCCTGCCGGTGCTCTACGCCCTGCGCGAGACCGGCGCCGACGGGGACCGACTGCGTACTCTGCTGGCGCGCCCGCTGGAAACCGACGCCGAGGTCGACGAGGCACTGGAACTGCTGCGCCGCTCGCCCGGCATGGCGCTGGCCAAGGAAAAGCTGGCCGAATACGCCGACCTCGCCGATACCGAACTCGCCGCGCTTCCCCCTGGCCCCGCCAACGACGCCCTCACCCGCCTCGTCCGCTACACGATCGAACGCGTCGGCTGACCAGGAACCAACACCACCCGGCGCACGTTGTCTTGTCGCGACGAAACAACAGATTTCGACAGCACATGGGTAACTCGCCGGGTACGCCCAGAACCGTTCCCGTTGTCCACCGCAGGCCCGATGCCTGACGAACGCAGCGCCTGACGACCGGCACAAGGCGCGGGGAGGCGGAAATGCCCAATGGGATCAAAACGTTCGGTTTGATGGTGGGCATGTCGGCGTTGATCGTCGCCATCGGGGCGATGTTCCGCAGCCCGACGATCCTGATCATCTCGATCGTGCTGGCCGTCGGCATGAACGCCTACGCCTACTTCAACAGCGACAAGCTGGCCTTGAAGGCGATGCACGCGCAACCGGTGAGCGAACTGGAGGCGCCGGTCATGTACCGGATCGTGCGCGAGCTCGCGACCACGGCGCGCCAGCCGATGCCGCGCCTCTACATCAGTCCCACCAGCGCCCCCAACGCGTTCGCGACCGGCCGCAATCCCCGCCACGCCGCGGTCTGCTGTACCAGCGGCATCCTGCAATTGCTCGATGAGCGCGAGTTGCGCGCGGTGCTCGGCCACGAGCTGTCCCACGTCTACAACCGCGACATCCTGATCTCGTCGGTGGCGGGCGCGATGGCCTCGGTCATCACCGGTCTGGCGAACATGGCGTTCTTCGCGAGTTCGTTCGGCAGCAGAGACGGCAACGGACCGAACATCATCGGTGTGCTGCTGGTCTCACTGCTCGGGCCGATCGCGGCGGGCTTGATCAAGATGGCGGTCTCGCGATCGCGGGAGTACCAGGCCGATCAGTCCGGCGCCGAGCTCACCGGCGACCCGCTGGCCCTTGCCTCGGCCCTGCGCAAGATCGAACGCGGCGTCCAGGCGGCCCCGCTTCCGCCGGACCCCAAGATCACGAGCGAATCGCATCTGATGATCGCCAACCCGTTCCGCGCGGGCGACCGCGTCGCCCGCTGGTACTCCACCCACCCCCCGATGGACGAGCGCATCAAGCGTCTGGAGGAGATGGCCGGCGGCACCCATCACCATTGAGTGCCGCCCACACCGGACCTATCGGTAGTTGACGAACTGCAGGGCGATTCCGAAGTCCTCGCCCTTGAGCAGCGAGATCACTTCCTGCAGGTCATCACGCTTCTTGCTGCTGACCCGCAGCTCCTCACCCTGGATCTGCGCCTTGACGCCCTTGGGGCCCTCGTCGCGGATCTTCTTCGAGATCTTCTTCGCCTTCTCGGTGTCGATACCCTGCACCAGCGTGCCGGTGATCTTGAAGATCTTGCCCGACGGCTGCGCCTCGCCGGCGTCGAAGGCCTTCAGCGAGATGTCGCGACGGATCAGCTTCTCCTTGAAGACGTCGAGCGCCGCCTGCACCCGCTCCTCGGCATTGGCGGTCAGCACGATGGCCTCCTCGCCCGACCATGCGATCGACGCATCGGTGCCCTTGAAGTCGTAGCGCGAGTTCAGTTCCTTCTCCGCCTGATGCAGAGCGTTGTCGACCTCCTGTCGATCGACCTTGCTCACGACGTCGAATGACGAATCAGCCACACTGCGCTCCTGTCCTGTGAAGGTCCGGCGAACTCCGGGGCCGGGATGTGCCGGCCACCGAGACAGTTGTACCCGCATCGGGGGACGACCGGTGCTCGCAGGGGGTCTGTGCAGGCGTTTTGATAGTCCGGGTGGGTACGTTGTAAGCTGCTCAGCGCACCGGAAACGGCGCACACGGCAGATTGCCCGAGCGGCCAATGGGAGCGGACTGTAAATCCGTCGGCTTATGCCTACGTAGGTTCGAATCCTACATCTGCCACATCGAACCCCCGTCGATCATGAAGATCGGCGGGGGTTCCTTGGTTCTGCGGGTCGTTCCCGCGCGGATCCGGGTAGCCTCGATGTGAGCGGGTCGGAACCAGCGGTCTGAAACCCCGTGAAAATGCCCTTTGAGCTGCCGATTTGGTGCTCTGGCCGGGGAGTGTGTAATCTCGTTCAGGACGCCGGAGCACGGGGTCACGCTGATCGGCTTGCCGATACAGACTCTGTGCCACGTAGTCATGCCCCCTTAGCTCAGTCGGTAGAGCGTTTCCATGGTAAGGAAAAGGTCAACGGTTCGATTCCGTTAGGGGGCTCGCCGGATTGCCGGTGGTGAGCGGCTTACCGCGGCATCATCGGGATATTAGTCCGCCGTGGCGGTGTAGCTCAGTTGGTAGAGCAAACGACTCATAATCGTTGTGTCGCCGGTTCAAGTCCGGCCATCGCTACCAATTTCAACTCAGCCCAGACCGGAAAGAAGGCAAATCGTGGCCGCGAAGTCCACCGATGTCCGGCCAAAGATCACCTTGGCCTGCGACGAGTGCAAGCACCGCAACTACATCACCAAGAAGAACCGGCGTAACGACCCGGATCGCCTCGAGCTGAAGAAGTTCTGCCCGAACTGCGGAACTCACCGGGCGCACCGCGAGTCGCGCTAGTTTTCAGAAACATCTGCCGAAGGCCGGACGAGAGTCCGGCCTTTGTGCTTTTCCCGGGAAGTTCATGGAAAGTTCGGGGCCGATACAGTACCCGGACGCATCACGTTTTACACCGGTCGACTTCGGTGCTGTCTTACGAGTGAGTAAGGTCCACGTTGTGACAGTGAACACCGGAACTCACGAAGCGGTCCCTGCCGCAGCCGCCGAATCCTTCGATCCCGCCGCCCACGCGGCCTCGATGGTCGGCCACCACTACCGCGTCGACGACTACTACGAGGTCGGCCGGGAGAAGGTGCGCGAATACGCCCGTGCGGTGCAGGATTACCACCCGGTGCACTGGGAGGAAGACATCGCCCGCGAGTACGGCCACCAGGGTCTGCTCGCCCCGCTCACCTTCATCTCCCTGGTCGGCATCCTCGCCCAGCGCAAGCTGTTCGAGCGGATCGTGACCGGCTACGACCTGAGCCAGATCATGCAGACCGATCAGATCCTGGAATTCCACCGCCCGATTCGGGTCGGCGACCAGCTGACCTGTGATGTGTATCTGCATTCTTTCCGGCAGGCCTTCGGTGGCGACATCATCGTGACCAAGAACATCGTCACCGCCCAGGACGACGAACTGGTGCTCACCACCTACACCACCCTGATCGGCCGCAGCGGGGGCGACATCGATCCCCAGATGTCGGACGCGGTCCGCAACGTGTTGATGCACGGCCTCGGCGAGGAGGAACCCGCTCATCACGCGCCGGCCGAGCTGTCCGTCGGGACCACGTCCGACCCGATCACCAAGCAGCCGGAGCCGACGGTCAGCGTGCACGCCCTGTCCTTCGACAGCGTGTCGGTCGGCGACGAGCTGCCCACCCGCGTGGCGCGACTCACCCGCGGCGACCTCGTCAACTACGCGGGCGTGTCCGGCGACGCGAACCCGATCCACTGGAGCGACGAGGTCGTGAAGCTGGTCGGCCTGGACAACGTGGTCGCGCACGGCATGCTCACGATGGGGCTCGGCGGCGGTTTCGTCACCTCGTGGCTGGGTGATCCCGGCGCGGTGAAGGAATACAACGTCCGCTTCACCAGCCCGGTCTACGTCGGTTCCGATGTCCCGGCGGAGGTCGAATACACCGGCAAGGTGAAATCGGTCGATCCGCAGACCCGCACCGCTGTTGTCGCCATCACGGCGAAGTCGGCGGGTAAAAAGATCTTCGGCCGCGCCACGGCAACCGTTCAGCTGTCCTGACCTGGTCGAGTGTCCCGGATTGGCGATAACCGCGCGCGGTGACGTATAGTCGGGTCTCTGGGGTCACGAGATGCTGCGCGCTGATCTTCCCGAGGGGTTATCCCCTCATGGAAGCGGCGCGCGTGTTGTGTGACACTGGGGACAACTGAATATCGAATGTGGTTGGGCACTACAGCTCAGGCTGGTCCAACCGAAGGGGCGTAGCTCAATTGGCAGAGCAGCGGTCTCCAAAACCGCAGGTTGCAGGTTCAAGTCCTGTCGCCCCTGCCCTGAATGCCAGCGACGAGAGAGGATCGACGTGAGCGACGAGCGGGATACTCGCGGCGAAGACGGCGAGGACACCGCCGCTGCCACTCGACCGAGTGGCAAGCGGTCTGCTCGTCGTGTGCGCGCGTCGGATGCTCCGGCAGACAACGGATCCGTGGCCACGCTCGATCGGCCGTCGGGCTCGCGCAAGGCAGACAAGACCGCCGGTAAGGCAAAGACGGGCAACCCGTTCAAGCGGCTGCTCAAGTTCCTGCGAGAGGTCATCGCGGAACTGCGCAAGGTGATCTGGCCCAACCGGAAGCAGATGGTCACCTATACGGCCGTCGTTCTGGTGTTCGTGGTCTTCATGGTCGCGTTCATCGCCGGGATCGACGTGGCGTTCGTCAAGGGTGTCGACTGGCTGTTCGGCTGATCGCCGACACCCACGCCGGTAGCCGATCGCGGGTCGGAAGGGCGGAGTGTGCCTCCGCGCACCCGACCCGGCCCAGAGGATGTACGTGACGACACAGGAAGCGAGTGCCTCAGTGAGCACCCCGGAGAACGACACCAACGACGAGTTCCCGGTTGACGACGCTGTCGTGGCGGAAACCGCCACCGACGAGGTCGAGGCCGCCGAGCTCGCCGATGCCGACGAAGCCGTTGCCGACGAAGCCATGATCGAAGAAGTCGCCACCGAGGACGACCCCGAGGCCGACCCGATCGAGTCGATGAAGACCAAGCTGCGCCGCGTGCCCGGCGACTGGTACGTCGTGCACTCCTACGCGGGCTACGAGAACAAGGTCAAGACCAACCTCGAGACCCGTGTGCAGAACCTCGGACTCGAGGACTACATCTTCCAGGTCGAGGTGCCGACCGAAGAGGTCACCGAGATCAAGAACGGCCAGAAGAAGAACGTCAACCGCAAGGTGCTGCCGGGCTACATCCTGGTCCGGATGGAACTGAACAACGAGTCGTGGGGCGCGGTGCGCAACACCCCCGGCGTCACCGGTTTCGTCGGTATGACCGGCGGTGGCCCCGGCGCCAAGCCGACCCCGCTGACCATCAACGAGGTCGTGAAGTTCCTGGTTCCGGCCGGTGCGCAGGCGCAGAAGAAGGCCGCCGCGGCCGCTGCCGGTGGTTCGGATACCGGTAGCGCGGCTTCGGGCAAGCCCACCATCGAGGTCGACTTCGAGGTCGGCGAGTCGGTCACCGTCATGGACGGCCCGTTCGCGACGTTGCCCGCCTCGATCTCCGAGGTCAACGCCGAGCAGCAGAAGCTCAAGGTGCTCGTGTCGATCTTCGGTCGTGAGACCCCGGTCGAGCTGAACTTCACCCAGGTCTCCAAGATCTGAGTTCTCTCGCTTTCGCAAACGGCACCGCTCACCGGCGGTGCCGTTTCGCGTTTGTGCTGGTCGCTACCCGATTGCCGGGTCACGGGTCGAGTCAAGTAGAGTGTGATGGTTCGTGTTCTGACTTCCCCGCAGTACTTGTCGGGGCCTAGTCGTGCGCGGATACGAGGCTTACGGCAACCGTAAGGAACCGAACCCCAGAAAGCCAAGGAAGAAAGATGCCCCCCAAGAAGAAGAAGCTCGCCGGGATCATCAAGCTGCAGATCCAGGCCGGCGCAGCCAACCCGGCACCGCCGGTCGGCCCCGCGCTCGGTCAGCACGGCGTCAACATCATGGAGTTCTGCAAGGCGTACAACGCCGCGACCGAGTCGCAGCGTGGCAACGTCATTCCGGTCGAGATCTCGGTGTACGAGGACCGGACGTTCGACTTCAAGCTGAAGACCCCGCCTGCCGCTCGTCTGCTGCTCAAGGCCGCCGGTGTGCAGAAGGGCTCCGCTGAGCCGCACAAGACCAAGGTCGCGAAGGTCACCATGGACCAGGTCCGGGAGATCGCCAAGACCAAGGCCGAGGATCTCAACGCCACTGATCTCGATCAGGCCGCGAAGATCATCGCCGGTACCGCGCGTTCGATGGGTATCACCGTCGAAGGCTGAGCGAATCTCGCTCTCATGTGGGAGGGCCGGCCAGGCCCGACAACCACATCTGAACTCGAAACTTTAAGGACAGAAAATCATGGCAAAACGAAGCAAGGCGTACCTCGCCGCTGCTGAGAAGGTCGATCGCGACAACCTGTACTCCCCGCTGGCCGCCGCGCGCCTGGCGAAGGAGACCGCGACCACCAAGACCGACGCGACCGTCGAGGTCGCCGTCCGTCTCGGCGTGGATCCCCGCAAGGCCGACCAGATGGTCCGTGGCACCGTCAACCTGCCGCACGGCACCGGTAAGACTGCCCGCGTCATCGTGTTCGCCGCGGGCGAGAAGGCTTCCGAGGCCGAGGCCGCAGGCGCCGACGCCGTGGGCGCCGAGGACCTGATCGAGCGGATCCAGGGCGGCTGGCTCGACTTCGACGCCGCGATCGCCACCCCGGATCAGATGGCCAAGGTCGGCCGCATCGCGCGAGTCCTGGGCCCGCGTGGTCTGATGCCGAACCCGAAGACGGGCACCGTCACCAACGATGTGACCAAGGCCGTCAACGAGATCAAGGGCGGCAAGATCAACTTCCGCGTCGACAAGCAGGCCAACCTGCACTTCGTCATCGGCAAGGCGTCCTTCGACGACGCCAAGCTGGTGGAGAACTACGGCGCCGCGCTGGACGAGATCCTGCGTGTGAAGCCGTCGACCGCCAAGGGTCGCTACGTCAAGAAGATCACGGTTTCGACGAACACCGGACCGGGCATCCCGGTGGACCCGAACCGCACCCGCAACCTCCTCGACGAGGATGCGTGAGCTTCGGCTGACAGTTAGCTCCTGAGAGCAACTCGAGGGTGGGAACGCATGGCGTTCCCACCCTCGAGGTTTTCCGGGGGACTAATCGCCCCGACATCCCGGTTGCGCACAGGTGTGACCAGGATTCTGCTGATCTCCGGCAGCACCAGAGCCGGATCTACCAATACCGCCGCCCTCCGCACCGTGGCCGGGCTCGCGCTCGACGGAATGCGCGCCGACCTCTACACCGGCCTGCGTGAGCTGCCCGCTTTCGTTCCCGGCGACGATCCGGACGACTATCCCGCGGTGGTCGACCTACGCGCCGAGCTCGCCAGCGCGGACGCGGTACTCATCTGCACCCCCGAATACGCGGGGATGCTTCCCGGCAGCTTGAAGAACCTGCTCGACTGGACCGTCGGTACGGCGGACCTGCACGAGAAGCCCACGGCCTGGTTGTCGGTGGCTCAACCGGGCCGCGGCGAGGGTGCGCTGGACACGCTGTCCACGGTGCTCGGTTATGTCGGCGCCGATGTCGTCGAGCGGGCGTGTCTGCGGGTGCCGGTACTCGGCGCCGAGGTCGACGAGAACGGTCTGGTCGCGGATCGGGAGTTTCCGCTGAACGCGTCGATCGCACTGGTCGAGCTGGCTGCTCATCTCCGTCGAATCGGAGTGTGACGTGCGCGCACCGGGCCGCGACGGCCCGGTGCGCGTCAAGTCAGTTCTTCGTCTCGGTGTCCTCGGTCTCGCGCCAGCCGAGCAGTACGGACTCTCCGTCATGCGGCCGCCAGGGCAGGAAGATCGCGACGATCACCGCGCAGACGAGCACCGCGACGGTGGCGACCAGGGACGCGGCGTGGGCGCCCTGGAGCGTCGCGGCCTTCATGGCGACGATCAGGTTCTCGCGTTGGGTCTCGAAGAACGGCGCGAGCTCACGTTTGCGCAGTTCCAGTACGCTCAGCGGACTGGCCTTGACCAGGCTCTTCTCGTTGTCGTTCATGATGCCCATCGGGATGGCGTCGATGCGTGCGCCGATCCGGCTGGTGTAGTACGAGGCCACGATCGAGCCGAGCACCGCGACACCGAGCGTGCCGCCGATCTCGCGCGTCGTGTCGTTGACCGCCGAACCCGCCCCCGCCTCGTTCAGCGGCAGTGAGGACATGATCGATTCGGTGGCCGGTCCCTGCACGATGCCGAGACCCAGCGCCATCAACACCATCGAGGGCAGGACGCCGATCAGATAGCTGCTGTCGACGGTGACCTGTCCGCCGAGGTAGAGGCCCGCGCCGATGAGTAGCAGGCCGATCACCAGCACCGCGGTGGTGCCGACCCGTTGTGCCAGCAGCGTCGCGACCGGTGCGCCGATGGCGACCGAGAAGGCGAACGGCAATGAGGCGATGCCGAATTCGAGCGGCGTGTATTCGCGCACGCCCTGGAAATACTGGGTGATCAGGAAAAGGAAACCGAACATCGAGAAGTAGCCGATGGCAATTGCCAGCGCGGGTAACGAGAATCGGCGGTTGCGGAACAACCGCATGTCGAGAATCGGTGCGGCAGTGCGCAATTCCCAGGTGACGAAGGCGGCGAGCAGGACGGTGCCGAGCGCCGCGGTGCACAGTGTGGTGAGCGAGAGCCAGCCATTGTGCGGCGCTTCGATGATCGACCACACCAGCAACGTGATCCCGGCGATCGAGAGCGCGATACCGACGAGATCGAGCTTGCCGATGTGGTCGGCGCGGGATTCGGGCACCCAGATCAGCGTCGCGACCAGCGCGACCAGCGCCACCGGCACGTTGATCCAGAACACCGAATGCCAGCTGAAATGTTCGAGCAGCCAGCCGCCGGAGATCGGGCCGATGGCGATCGCGAACCCGGCCATCGCGGTCCACGCGGCGATGGCCAGCGCGCGTTCGCGCCGGTCGGTGAAGATATTGATGATGAGGGCGAGGGTGGCGGGGAAGACCGCGGCGGCGAAGATGCCCATCGCGGCTCTGGCGACGATGACCTGCGTCATCGTTTCGGCGAGTGCGCCGCCGACCGACATCACCGCGATGCCGACGAGGCCGACGGTCATGATCCGGCGGCGGCCGTAGCGGTCGCCGAGGTTGCCCGCCGCCAGCAGCAGGCCGGCGAAGGTGAGGGTGTAGGCGTCGACGACCCACTGCAGGCCGGAGACTCCGGTCCGTAGTTGGACGCCGATCGAGGGGAGGGCGACATTGACGATGGTGTTGTCGAGCACCACCAGCAATTCGGCCAGACAGATGACGGCGAGCGCGAGAAACCGCTGCGAACGCCGGTCCAGCAGCACTGATGGAGCGACTATGGAGGTTGCCATAGCATTGGAGTGAATCAGATTACTGTCACTCTGCGTAACACCTTCTCGGTAGGATCACTGCCACATTGCGTTGCGGAAGTGGTCTGCATCACAGTCAATCCGGCCGAATCGGACCGGGGGACACCCGTTTTGGCAGATGGGGGAGGTGGCGGGTACAGTGGTCAACGGTCATGCGGGATGTGCATACATCCGGTGAAGACCACACCCATTCGTTCTACCGAAGACCGTTGGTCGTTGATGCCGAATTTCACGGTGTCGATCGAAGGTCCGGCGACATTGCCGGCGACCCACGCAGGGAGAGCTGAGGCCGAAGATATTTTGCGCCCCGGTACGCCTTGCGTCCGGGGCGTTCGTTTTGTCGCCGGCCCCTGATTCGGTAGTGCACCAACGAAACCGACATCAGAGAGGAGGCGAAGTATGGCGAAACCTGAAAAGGTCACCGCTGTCGCGGAGATCGCGGAGCAGTTCAAGAACTCCACGGCCACTGTTGTCACGGAATACCGTGGCCTGTCGGTCGGCAAGCTCACCGAGCTGCGTCGTGCGCTCGGCGCCGACGCCACGTACTCCGTCGCCAAGAACACCCTGGTCAAGATCGCTGCCGGCGAAGCCGGTGTGGCGGGTCTCGACGAGCTGTTCGTCGGCCCGACCGCTATCACCTTCATCCAGGGTGAGCCGGTCGATGCCGCCAAGGCGCTCAAGCAGTTCGCCAAGGACAACAAGTCCCTGGTCATCAAGGGCGGATACATGGACGGCCGCGCGCTGTCCGTGTCCGAGGTCGAGCGTATCGCTGACCTCGATTCGCGTGAGGTGCTGCTGGCCAAGCTGGCCGGTGCGTTCAAGGCCAAGCCTTCGCAGGCTGCCGCCCTGTTCGCCGCTCCCGCTTCGCAGGTCGCCCGGCTCGCCCAGGCGCTGCTCGAGAAGCGCACGAGTGCCGAAGGCGCTCCTGCTGCCGAAGAAGCACCCGCGGCTGACGCCGAATAAGACATCTATTACCCGCCTCGGGGTGCGTATGCGCTGCGAGGTACACCACGAAAGGAACCACCATGGCAAAGCTGAGCACCGAAGAACTGATCGGCGCCTTCAAGGAGCTGACCCTGCTCGAGCTCGCTGAGTTCGTCAAGGTCTTCGAAGAGACCTTCGACGTCACCGCCGCCGCCCCCGTCGCGGTCGCCGCCGCCGGTGGCGCTGCTGCGCCGGCCGACGCCGCCGAAGAGCAGGACGAGTTCGACGTCATCCTCGAGGGTGCCGGCGACAAGAAGATCCAGGTCATCAAGGTGGTCCGTGAGATCGTCTCGGGCCTGGGCCTGAAGGAAGCCAAGGACCTGGTCGAGGGCGCCCCGAAGCCGATCCTGGAGAAGGTCGCCAAGGATGCCGCCGAGGCCGCCAAGGCGAAGCTCGAAGAGGCCGGCGCCAAGGTTTCCGTCAAGTAATTCGGAACCAGTGCTGTTGTGAACGGGCGGTCCTTTCCGGGCCGCCCGTTTGCTATTTGTCCGGACATGCGAAAGTGATCCGGGTCGTAGTAGCCGCGCCAGGTTACTCTTCAGTCATGTAGGGGTGTGCCCCGTCTCACTGATGGGTTACAGTGACCGGACCCACAGAGTCGTAGCGCACCGCCGTGATGTGAGCGCGCGGGAACGCGGGTGGGGTGCTCGCAGGGATCAATGGAGGTAGCAGTGGGCGTCGAGGTCAGGACCGAGGGTGTAACAAAATCCTTCGGTTCACAGCGAATTTGGCAGGACGTGTCGATCACGCTCCCTTCGGGTGAGGTCAGTGCATTGCTCGGCCCATCGGGTACGGGTAAGTCGGTGTTCCTGAAGTCGCTCATCGGTCTGCTGCGGCCCGAGCGCGGGTCGATCTTCATCGATGGCACCGACATCATGACCTGCTCCAACAAGGAGCTCTACGAGATCCGCAAACTGTTCGGCGTCCTTTTCCAGGACGGCGCGCTGTTCGGCTCGATGAATTTGTACGACAACATCGCGTTCCCGCTTCGTGAGCACACGAAGAAGTCGGAATCCGAGATCCGCCGCGTGGTCATGGAGAAGCTCGAGCTGACCGGTCTGCTCGGCGCCGAGGGCAAGCTGCCCGGCGAGATCTCCGGTGGTATGCGCAAGCGCGCCGGTCTGGCCCGCGCGCTGGTCCTCGACCCGCAGATCATCCTCGTCGACGAGCCCGACTCGGGCCTCGACCCGGTGCGTACCTCGTACCTGGCGCAGCTGCTGCTCAACATCAACGCGCAGATCGACGCCACGATCCTGATCGTGACGCACAACATCAACCTGGCCCGTACCGTGCCGGACAACATCGGCATGCTCTTCCGCCGCAACCTGGTGATGTTCGGCCCCCGTGAGGTGCTGCTCACCAGCGAGGAGCCGGTGGTCAAGCAGTTCCTCAACGGCCGCATGATCGGCCCGATCGGTATGTCGGAGGAGAAGGACGAGGCGCAGATGGCGCGCGAGCAGGCGCTCGTCGACGCCGGTCACCACCACGGTGGCGCCGAGGAGATCGACGGCATCATCCCGCAGATGAAGGCCGAGCCCGGCATGCCCGCCCGCCAGGCCGTGTTCCGTCGCCAGGCGCGCGTGCGCGAGATCATCCACACCCTGCCGCACGCGGCGCAGGTGGCGATCCGCGAGTCGCTGGATTCCTCCGATGACACTCAGGTGATGGCTGCCTACGGCGGCAACGATCAGCCCACCGAAACGTTCAAGACGGTTCCGCACGGCCAGATCAACGGCTGAGCGACTTTTACGCCTCGGATGAGCCCCGGCCTACGGCCGGGGCTCTTCTGTGTGACAGGGCGGAAAACAACTGCTGACCGGCCGTCGCCGGGGTGGCGCGCACGGCGTGTCGCGAGTAAAATGACCGCGGCGCGGGGTGGGGGATCCTCAGCGCGCCAGGCGATCTCGCATCGCGAACAGACCTTCGCGCGCCACTTGACGAGGGGCCCGCAAACCGTCACCCTATTCACAGCAGCGTGAGCTGTTGAGGGGCATCAACGCCAGCGAGAATTCGGCCCAGCACCAGCTGACAGGGGTCGGCGCCAGTTGAATAGAGAGCTCAGCGCCAAGCGAGCAGTCGGCTCGGGGGAGTCGGCGGCAGGGCGCGCAGCGGTGAAGGAACCCGACGCGGCCAGCGTCCAGGGCTTCGGCGCGTTATCCCGTGCGTGCGGTCACACGGATGGTATGTTGACACTCCCTTGTCTAGGGGTGTAAGTTTGGACGTTGCGCTGGCTGCCTCCTGTCCACACCTTGATTCGCACTCGAAAGTTCCACCCTTCCGGTGTTACTTCCGCTGCTGCTTGTTCTGGTTTCGTTCGGGCTGTAACCAGCGGAATTCGTAGCAGACAAGCGACGGTCGCGGACCACCACGCGACGCGCGTGAGGTGCTGGAAGGACGCATCTTGGCAGTCTCCACCCAGACCAAGGCTGGTATCCCCGGAGCCCCTTTGAGGGTTTCGTTCGCGAAGATCCGAGAGCCCTTGGAGGTGCCCGGACTTCTCGACCTACAAACGGACTCGTTCGCCTGGTTGGTCGGTACTCCCGACTGGCGTGAGAAGGCGGCCGCTCGCGGCGACGTCGGTCTCGCAGGCGGCCTCGAGGAGGTGCTCGAAGAGCTCTCACCGATCGAGGACTTCTCCGGATCCATGTCCCTGTCGTTCTCTGATCCGCGCTTCGAAGAGGTCAAGGCCTCCATCGATGAGTGCAAAGAGAAGGACATGACCTACGCGGCGCCGTTGTTCGTCACCGCGGAGTTCATCAACAACAACACCGGCGAGATCAAGAGCCAGACGGTGTTCATGGGCGATTTCCCCATGATGACCGACAAGGGCACCTTCATCATCAACGGCACCGAGCGTGTCGTCGTCTCGCAGCTGGTCCGTTCCCCGGGCGTCTACTTCGATCACAACATCGACAAGACCACCGAGAAGGACCTGCACAGCGTGCGCGTGATCCCGTCGCGCGGCGCGTGGCTGGAGTTCGACGTCGACAAGCGCGACACCGTCGGTGTCCGTATCGACCGCAAGCGTCGTCAGCCGGTCACCGTGCTGCTCAAGGCGCTGGGTTGGACGACCGAGGAGATCGTCGAGCGTTTCGGCTTCTCCGAGATCATGATGTCCACCCTGGAGAAGGACAGCACGCCCGGCCAGGACGAGGCGCTGCTCGACATCTACCGCAAGCTGCGTCCGGGCGAGCCGCCGACCAAGGAGTCCGCGCAGACTCTGCTGGAGAACCTGTTCTTCAAGGAGAAGCGCTACGACCTGGCCCGCGTCGGCCGCTACAAGATCAACAAGAAGCTCGGCATCCACGTGCACGAGCCGGTGACCTCCTCGGTTCTCACCAAGGAAGACATCGTCGACACCATCGAGTACCTGGTGCGCCTGCACGCCGGTGACCGCACGATGACCGCCCCCGGCGGTGAAGAGGTCCCCGTCGAGATCGACGACATCGACCACTTCGGTAACCGTCGTCTGCGCACCGTCGGTGAGCTCATCCAGAACCAGATCCGTGTCGGTCTGTCTCGTATGGAGCGCGTGGTTCGTGAGCGGATGACGACTCAGGACGTCGAGGCGATCACGCCGCAGACCCTGATCAACATCCGCCCGGTGGTCGCCGCGATCAAGGAGTTCTTCGGAACCTCCCAGCTGTCGCAGTTCATGGACCAGAACAACCCGCTGTCGGGTCTGACCCACAAGCGCCGCCTGTCGGCGCTGGGCCCCGGTGGTCTGTCCCGTGAGCGCGCCGGTCTGGAAGTTCGTGACGTCCACCCGTCGCACTACGGCCGCATGTGCCCGATCGAGACCCCGGAAGGCCCGAACATCGGCCTGATCGGTTCGCTGTCGGTGTACGCGCGGGTCAACCCGTTCGGCTTCATCGAGACGCCGTACCAGAAGGTTGTCGACGGCAAGGTCACCGACGAGGTCAAGTACCTGACCGCCGACGAGGAAGACCGCTACGTTCGCGCGCAGGCCAACTCCCCGGTCGACGCCGAAGGTCGCTTCCTCGAGGAGAAGGTCCTCGTCCGCCGTGCGGGCGAAGAGGTCGAGTTCGTGACGCCGGCGCAGGTCGACTTCATGGACATCTCGCCGCGCCAGATGGTGTCGGTCGCGACGGCCATGATCCCGTTCCTCGAGCACGACGATGCCAACCGTGCCCTCATGGGCGCGAACATGCAGCGTCAGGCCGTGCCGCTGATCCGTTCCGAGTCCCCGATCGTGGGTACCGGCATGGAGCTGCGCGCAGCCGTCGACGCCGGTGACGTCGTCGTGAACGAGAAGCCCGGTGTCGTCGAAGAGGTCTCGGCCGATTACGTCACCGTGATGGCCGACGACGGCAGCCGCAAGTCCTACCGGATGCGCAAGTTCAACCGGTCGAACCAGGGCACCTGCTCGAATCAGCGTCCGATCGTGGACGAGGGCGATCGGGTGGAGAAGGGGCAGGTCCTCGCGGACGGCCCCTGCACCGAGAACGGTGAGATGGCGCTGGGCAAGAACTTGCTCGTCGCGATCATGCCGTGGGAAGGCCACAACTACGAGGACGCGATCATCCTGTCGCAGCGCCTCGTGGAAGAGGACGTTCTCACCTCGATCCACATCGAAGAGCACGAGATCGATGCCCGCGACACCAAGCTCGGTGCCGAGGAGATCACCCGGGACATCCCGAACGTCTCCGACGAGGTCCTCGCCGACCTCGACGAGCGCGGCATCATCCGCATCGGTGCCGAGGTCCGCGACGGCGACATCCTGGTCGGCAAGGTCACGCCCAAGGGCGAGACCGAGCTCACCCCGGAAGAGCGTCTGCTGCGTGCCATCTTCGGTGAGAAGGCTCGCGAAGTGCGCGACACCTCGCTCAAGGTGCCCCACGGTGAGTCCGGCAAGGTCATCGGCATTCGCGTGTTCTCGCGCGAAGACGACGACGATCTGCCTCCCGGTGTGAACGAGCTGGTCCGCGTCTACGTGGCCCAGAAGCGCAAGATCCAGGACGGCGACAAGCTCGCCGGTCGCCACGGCAACAAGGGCGTCATCGGCAAGATCCTCCCCATCGAGGACATGCCGTTCATGCCCGACGGCACGCCGGTCGACATCATCCTGAACACCCACGGTGTGCCCCGTCGTATGAACATCGGCCAGATCCTGGAAACCCATCTCGGGTGGATCGGTAAGGCCGGCTGGAATATCGACGTGGCCGCGGACGGCACCCGCCCCGAGTGGGCGGCGACGCTGCCCGAGGAGATGCTGGCCGCGCCGGCCGACTCGAACATCGCCACGCCCGTCTTCGACGGCGCCAAGGATGACGAGCTGACCGGTCTGCTCGGGTCGACCCTGCCCAACCGTGACGGTGAGCGGATGGTCAACGCCGACGGCAAGTCGACGCTGTTCGACGGTCGTTCGGGTGAGCCGTTCCCGTACCCGGTCGCGGTCGGTTACATGTACATCCTGAAGCTGCACCACCTGGTCGACGACAAGATCCACGCCCGTTCGACCGGTCCGTACTCGATGATCACGCAGCAGCCGCTGGGTGGTAAGGCGCAGTTCGGTGGTCAGCGATTCGGTGAGATGGAGTGCTGGGCCATGCAGGCCTACGGTGCGGCGTACACGCTGCAGGAACTCCTGACCATCAAGTCCGACGACGTGGTCGGCCGCGTGAAGGTCTACGAGGCCATCGTCAAGGGCGAGAACATTCCGGAGCCGGGCATTCCGGAGTCGTTCAAGGTGCTCCTCAAGGAACTCCAGTCGCTGTGCCTCAACGTCGAGGTGCTGTCTTCGGACGGCGCCGCGATCGAGATGGGCGGCGGCGAAGACGAGGATCTGGAGCGCGCGGCCGCGAACCTGGGCATCAACCTGTCCAGGAACGAAGCCGCCACCATCGACGATCTGGCGAACTAGGTGGTAAGCGGTGCGGTCGCTGTGGAAGCGACCGCACCGCGCACCGCGCTCGACAACTAGTGAACTTTTGCTCGAATTCGACCCGAATAGGGGAAAGGAAGTTACGTGCTAGACGTCAACTTCTTCGATGAACTCCGGATCGGCCTTGCCTCCGCCGATGACATCCGCCAGTGGTCTTTCGGCGAGGTGAAGAAGCCGGAGACCATCAACTACCGCACGCTCAAGCCGGAGAAGGACGGGCTCTTCTGCGAGAAGATCTTCGGTCCCACCCGGGACTGGGAGTGCTACTGCGGCAAGTACAAGCGTGTCCGCTTCAAGGGCATCATCTGTGAGCGCTGTGGCGTCGAGGTGACTCGCGCCAAGGTGCGTCGCGAGCGGATGGGCCACATCGAGCTGGCCGCTCCGGTTACTCACATCTGGTACTTCAAGGGCGTCCCGTCGCGCTTGGGTTACCTGCTCGACCTGGCGCCGAAGGATCTCGAGAAGATCATCTACTTCGCCGCCTACGTCATCGTCGGTGTCGACGAGGAGCTGCGTCACAACGAGCTCTCCACGCTCGAAGCCGAGATGGAGGTCGAGAAGAAGGCTGTCGCCGATCAGCGCGACGCCGACCTCGAAGCCCGCGCGCAGAAGCTCGAAGCCGATCTGGCCGAGCTGGAAGCCGAGGGCGCCAAGTCCGACGTGCGTCGCAAGGTCAAGGACGGCGGCGAGCGCGAAATGCGTCAGCTGCGCGACCGCTCGCAGCGTGAGCTGGACCGCCTCGACGAGATCTGGACGACCTTCACCAAGCTGTCGGTCAAGCAGCTCATCGTCGACGAGGTGCTCTACCGCGAGCTCGTCGACCGCTACGGCGAGTACTTCACCGGCGCCATGGGTGCGGAGTCCATCCAGAAGCTGATGGAGAACTTCGACATCAACGCCGAGGCCGAGAGCCTGCGCGAGACCATTCGCTCCGGCAAGGGGCAGAAGAAGCTGCGCGCGCTCAAGCGTCTGAAGGTCGTCGCGGCCTTCCAGACCAACGGCAACTCGCCCATGGGCATGGTGCTCGACGCTGTCCCGGTGATCCCGCCGGAGCTGCGTCCGATGGTTCAGCTCGACGGTGGCCGTTTCGCCACCTCCGACCTGAACGACCTGTACCGCCGCGTGATCAACCGCAACAACCGTTTGAAGCGACTGATCGATCTGGGTGCGCCCGAGATCATCGTGAACAACGAGAAGCGGATGCTGCAGGAGTCGGTCGACGCACTGTTCGACAACGGCCGTCGTGGCCGTCCGGTCACCGGACCGGGTAACCGCCCGCTGAAGTCCCTGAGCGATCTGCTCAAGGGCAAGCAGGGTCGTTTCCGTCAGAACCTGCTCGGCAAGCGCGTCGACTACTCGGGCCGTTCGGTCATCGTGGTCGGTCCGCAGCTCAAGCTGCATCAGTGTGGTCTGCCGAAGCTGATGGCGCTCGAGCTGTTCAAGCCGTTCGTCATGAAGCGTCTGGTCGATCTGAACCACGCGCAGAACATCAAGTCCGCCAAGCGGATGGTCGAGCGTCAGCGCGCTCAGGTGTGGGATGTCCTCGAAGAGGTCATCGCCGAGCACCCTGTGCTGCTGAACCGCGCGCCCACCCTGCACCGCCTCGGCATCCAGGCCTTCGAGCCCCAGCTGGTCGAAGGCAAGGCCATTCAGCTGCACCCGCTCGTCTGTGAGGCGTTCAACGCCGACTTCGACGGTGACCAGATGGCCGTGCACCTTCCGCTGTCCGCGGAGGCGCAGGCCGAGGCACGCATCCTGATGCTGTCGTCGAACAACATCCTGTCCCCGGCGTCGGGTCGCCCGCTGGCGATGCCGCGTCTGGACATGGTGACGGGCCTGTTCTACCTGACCCGCCTCGACGAGAACGGTGTCGGCACCTACAAGGCCGCCGCCAAGGATGTGCCGGAGTACGGCGTGTACTCCTCGCCCGCCGAGGCACAGATGGCCGTCGATCGTGGCGAGCTGACCGTGCGGTCCACCATCAAGGTGCGACTGACCGAGCAGCGCCCGCCGCGGGACATCGAGAACGAGCTGTTCCCGGACGGCTGGAAGCGCGGCGAAGCGTGGCTGGCCGAGACCACCCTGGGTCGCGTGATCTTCAACGATCTGCTCCCGGCGGACTACGCGTTCATCAACGAGCCGATGCCGAAGAAGCGTCAGGCCACGATCATCAACGATCTGGCCGAGCGCTACCCGATGATCGTCGTCGCGCAGACCGTCGACAAGCTCAAGGACGCCGGCTTCTACTGGGCCACGCGTTCGGGTGTCACCGTCTCCATGTCGGACGTGCTCGTTCCGCCGGAGAAGCCCGAGATCATGGAACGCTACGAGTCGATGGCGGACCTGATCGAGAAGAAGTACCAGCGTGGCGCGCTCGATCACTCCGAGCGCAACAACGCCCTGGTCAAGATCTGGCAGGAAGCCACCGAGGAAGTGGGTGCCGCGCTGCGTACCCACTACCCGCCGGACAACCCGATCATCACGATCGTCGACTCCGGCGCCACGGGTAACTTCACCCAGACCCGTACCCTCGCGGGTATGAAGGGCCTGGTGACGAACCCGAAGGGTGAGTTCATCCCGCGCCCGATCAAGTCCTCGTTCCGTGAGGGCCTGACCGTGCTCGAGTACTTCATCAACACCCACGGTGCTCGTAAGGGTCTGGCCGACACGGCGCTTCGTACCGCCGACTCGGGTTACCTGACCCGCCGTCTGGTCGATGTGTCGCAGGACGTCATCGTCCGCGAAGAGGACTGTGGCACCGAACGCGGCATCCTGGTGCCGATCGCGGAGAAGCTGGCCGACGGCACGATCATCCGTGACGCGCACGTCGAGACCTCCACCTACGCCCGGACGCTCGCGTCCGACGCGGTGGATGCCAAGGGCAATGTCGTCGTGTCGAAGGGCGCCGACCTCGGCGACCCCGCGCTCGACGCGCTGCTCGCGGCCGGTATCACCGAGGTGAAGGTCCGCTCCGTGCTGACCTGCACCACCGGTACCGGCGTCTGTGCCACCTGCTACGGCCGTTCGATGGCCACCGGCAAGCTGGTCGATATCGGCGAGGCCGTCGGCATCGTCGCGGCCCAGTCCATCGGTGAGCCCGGTACCCAGCTGACCATGCGTACCTTCCACCAGGGTGGCGTCGCGGGCGACGACATCACCGGTGGTCTGCCGCGTGTTCAGGAGCTCTTCGAGGCCCGTGTCCCCAAGGGCAAGGCGCCGATCGCGGAGGTCTCGGGTCGGGTGCGTCTCGAGGACGACGACCGCTTCTACAAGATCACGATCATCCCTGATGACGGGTCGGAAGAAGTCGTCTACGACAAGCTCTCGAAGCGTCAGCGTCTGCGTGTCTTCAAGCACGACGACGGCTCCGAGCGTCTGCTGGCCGACGGTGACCACGTGGAGGTGGGTCAGCAGCTGCTCGAGGGCGCTGCCGATCCGCACGAGGTGCTGCGCGTGATGGGTCCCCGTCAGGTGCAGGTCCACCTGGTCCACGAGGTCCAGGAGGTCTACCGCTCGCAGGGTGTGTCGATCCACGACAAGCACATCGAGGTCATCGTTCGCCAGATGCTGCGTCGTGTGACGATCATCGATTCGGGTGCGACCGAGTTCCTGCCCGGTTCGCTCACCGAGCGCGCCGAGTTCGAGAACTCGAACCGTCGCGTGGTGGCCGAAGGCCGCGAGCCGGCTTCGGGCCGTCCCGTGCTGATGGGTATCACCAAGGCGTCGCTGGCCACCGATTCGTGGCTGTCGGCGGCTTCCTTCCAGGAGACCACCCGAGTGCTGACGGACGCGGCTATCAACTGCCGCTCCGACAAGCTGATCGGCCTGAAGGAGAACGTGATCATCGGTAAGCTCATCCCGGCCGGTACCGGTATCAACCGTTACCGCAATATCCAGGTGCAGCCGACCGAAGAAGCCCGTGCCGCGGCGTACGCGGTGCCGTCCTATGACGACACCTACTACTCCCCGGACAGCTTCGGCTCCTCCACCGGCGCAGCAGTGCCGCTGGACGACTACGGCTTCAGCGACTACCGCTAAGCAGTAACCCGAACGCCCCGTTCCTTCTTGGAGCGGGGCGTTCGTCGTGTCCGGGTCAGCGCACTCGCCGGTAGGGTTTACCCGCGATATGACAGCGCTCCTCGAAGCCGTGCGGTAACCAGGAACCGCTGATCAGTTGCGGGTGATGGGGGAATCTCGCCTGGCTGGCGACAAGGAACGCCGGCGCCGCCCATGGCGTCGCCAATTCGAGGTAATGCGATGTGGTCGCTTCGGTGAATCGGATTCGCAGCCGGTCGGGTTGGGTCAACTCGATGTGCTCCAATGCCGTGAGCGGGATCGGGGACGAGCGATATTGGTTGGCGAGGTGGATTCGACGATTCGTGAGGGTGATGCGGCCGCTCGGCTCCGGTATCCAGCGTGGCAGAGCCGCCTGTTCGCGAGCCGCTGCTGCCGCGGCGTTTGCCACGCGTGCGGCCTCGGCCGCCGCCTGAACCATCTGAACAGCCATACGTTCGCTTCGTTGTCTGGCGTTGAAGGCCGCGGCGTTGGCTGCCGTGCGGGCTCGCTGGATATCGCGGCGCGAGCTGCCGCGTGGTGGAACAAAAACTGGAGTTGACGGCGGGAGGGCCGCGACCACCGATGGGGCAATTGTCGGCGGCGGTGGCGGCGGCAGCTCAGGCCTACGAAACGCCGCCCACATGCCCTGGCCTTCACCGAAGCAGGTCTCCTGTTCCTCCATCACGATCGATGTCGGGTACGGCTCCAGCGCCGCGATGCCGCCCGCCCGCAACCGCGACAGCATCTCGCAGGCGTACAGCAGGTGGTCGTCGACCCAATTCCAGCCGACCTGCGCGGCCAACGCCCGTTCGACATCTGCCATCGGATCGTGCACCGTCACCGCCTGGATTGTTGCCGCATAGGGGGTCATTCAGACTAGCGGCCTCGCCCGCATCGTAGAACCGCTCGCGCGAGGTCAGCTACCCCGCTGGGCGAATACGGCTTCAGCGGTTGCCGCCAGCTCGTAGGTAGCCAACAGATTTCGGCCCCCGCTCTTTCGAGAGCGGGGGCCGTTTTCTGCGTACAGTCGCCTGCGTGAAGTCTCAGATAGTCGTGGTCGTGCTCGCGGTGATCGGTGTGCTGGCGTCCGCGTTCACCGCCTATCGAGTCGCCACCAGCGTGATGTCGGACCAGGTAGTAGTCAGCTGCCGCCCGGACCCTGGCAGGTCGTACTGCGTGTACCACCGAACAACGCCAGGGCTGCTGGCCACCGAGTACGTGATCCATGTCGGAATCGCGCCCAATCGCGGCTTGTTCTACGACATTCCGTACCCGGCAGGCGACGTCGCAGCCACCTGGAATCCGGACACCGCCCTCCTGACGATCACGATGCCGGGTACGGAGCTGAAGATCGCAGATGCGGAGTACCGCGACCGGTAGTGGTTGCCTTCTCGGCGAACTTCATTCCGCCACAGCGGATTCTGTGGGCTCGGGCTGCCGGCGTGACGGGGCGGTGCGGGCGTGGGTGGCGTAGAGGGTCAGGCCGACGAAGGTGAGTCCGCCTACGAGGTTGCCGAGGACGGTGGGGATTTCGTTCCAGACCAGGTAGTCGCCGAGGGAGAAGTCACCGCCCAGGAGCAGGCCGGAGGGGAACAGGAACATGTTGACGATGGAGTGTTCGAAGCCCATGTAGAAGAACAGCATGATGGGCATCCACATTGCGATCACCTTGCCCGACACCGAGGTCGACATCATGGCGGCGACCACGCCGGTGGAGACCATCCAGTTGCACAGCACGGCGCGGATGAACAGCGTGAGCATGCCCGCGGCTCCGTGTTCGGCGTAGCCGAGGGTTCTGGATTCGCCGATCTCGCCGAGCTTCTCGCCGACGGCGCTGGGGTCGACGGAGAAACCCATGGTGAGGATGATGGCCATCATCACCGCGACGGTGAACGCGCCCGCGAAATTGCCGACGAAGACCAGTCCCCAGTTGCGCAGCATCGAGCGGACGGTGACGCCGCGGCGTTTGTCGATCAGGGCCAGCGGAACCAGCGTGAAAACGCCGGTGAGCAAGTCGAATCCGAGCAGGTAGAGCATGCAGAACCCGACCGGGAAGAGCACGGCTCCGAGTAGTGGTTCGCCGGTGTTCACGGTGATGGTCACCGCGAACGCGGCGGCGAGGGCGAGGATCGCGCCCGCCATGTAAGCGCGGATCACGGTGTCGCGGGTGGACATGAAGGCTTTGGCCTCGCCCGCGTCGATCATCTTCTCGACGAAGTCCGCCGGTGTGAGATAGGACATGGAAAACCCTTCGTAGTGCTTCTAGCGCAGGAGTTTTCGCTGTCGAGGTTGCCTCGCGGTCACCGGACGTTGCTCCCACGTAAATAGTGGTATTCCACTATGGCGGCGAGTGCCTCCGAATGGCAGGCTGGCTGCGACCCCGACCCTAGGAGCCCTGCATGCAACCGATCCTGAGCAAGTCCGCCGCCGCCGACCTCATCGTCGCCGCTCGTATCCGCAAGGGTATGACGTGGGCGGGCATCGCGGAATCGATCGGCGCACCCGTGGTCTGGACGACGGCAGCCCTGCTCGGCCAGCACCCGATGACCGAGGAACAGGCCGCCGCCGTCTGCACCCTGCTGGACCTCGACGACACCGTCGCCGAAAGCCTGCGTCTGCAACCCTCCCGCGGCGCCGACCCGGCGAAACTGTCCGACCCCACCATCTACCGCCTCGTCGAAGCCGTCTCGGTCTACGGCCCCGCCCTCAAGGAACTCATCCACGAGGAATTCGGCGACGGCATCATGAGCGCCATCAACTTCAACATCGACATAGCCCGCCGCCCCCACCCCGACGGCGACCGCGTCGTCATCACCCTGGACGGCAAATTCCTCGACTACCGCTGGTGACTCGGGTTCTGTCGACGGTCAGGATCCTTGCTCGGTCCGAGTCCGCGGGATTTCCGTCAGGGTGTCTGCCGGTGTCTCGGGGTCGCCGAGCGCGGGTGAGGTGGGCTCGCCGAGGCGGACGGCGACGACTCCGATGAGGATCAAAGCGCCGCCGAGTAGCTGGATGGGCCGGGGGGCTTCGGCGAGCAGGATCCAGGCGAAGATCAGGGCCGCGAGGACTTCGGTGAGGGCTACGAAGGAGGCCAGGCGGGAGCCGAGGCGGCGGGTGGCGGCGATGCCGGTGACGTAGGCGATGGCGGCGGTGACGATGCCGATGAAGAGGATCGGGATCCACCAGGGGGTGGTGAAGTCGGCGAAGGCGACCCGGTGGGTGGTGGCGTGCAGGGGGACGATGCCGAGGGCGCCCGCCAGGATCAGGGTGAGGCCGCCGATGAGGAGTCCGCCGCAGGCCAGGACGGTGCCGGGGAGGTCGCCGCCCTGGGCGGAGAGGACGAAATAGGCCGCGGCGCCGAGCATCGCGGCCAGGGCCCAGGCGATGCCGATCGGGTCGGTCGACAGGCCGGAGGTCACATCGAGGACGAGCAGCAGGCCGGTGATCCCGAGGGCCGCGCCTGCGATGGTGGCCGCGCCGGGCTGTTGCCGGTGGCGCACCCACAGCCAGCCGACCACGACGATGGGTGCGGTGTATTCGATCAGCAGCGCGGCGCCGACCTCCATGTGCGCGACGGCGTTGAAGTAGGCGAGCTGGGTACCCGCCACGGCGATCAGGCCGTACGCGACGATGAGATTCACGTTGGCGCGCAATAGTTTCCGATTTTCCCGCAGGTGGGGGAGTGCGAGCGGTACGAGAACCACCCCGGCCAGCAGCACGCGCGCGGCGACAACGGCGGCGGCGCTCCAGCCCGCGTTCATCAGCCCACGCGCGAGTGGACCGGACAGCCCGAACGAGGTGGCCGACGCCAGCGCGAGCAGCAGCCCGGACCGCATCCGGATCGCGCTGTCATGAGTCAAAGTCGCCATGACTAATGACGGTAAGCAGCCTGCGGTAATATGTCAATGTGGTTTTTGCTCATGACACCGAGGCGGCCCTGCTGGCGGCGGTCGAACTGGTCAATTCCGCCGAAGACCCCGACACCCTGACCGAGACGGCCCAGCTCGCCGAGTTCTTCGAACGACACGTCTACACGGGCGCGCACACCGGCGACGCGGCCGAACTGACCGCTGTCCGGGCCCTGCGCGCGCCGCTACGCGCGATGCTCACCAGCGACCGCGATGCCGCCGTCACGCTCGTGAACGAGACTCTCGCCGGGCACCGCGCCGTACCGCAGCTGGTCCGTCACGGCGACGTCGACTACCACGTGCACGCGGTCCCGCCGCAAGCACCACTTCCGGTTCGCATCGCCGTCGAAACCGCGATGGCGATGATCGACCTGATCCGCGCCGACGACCTGAGCAGGCTCTCGATCTGCGCCGACGCGGACTGCGCGGGACTGGTACTCGACCTGTCCCGCAACCGTTCCCGCCGCTATTGCAGCACCGCATGCGGCAACCGCAACGCCGTCGCCGCCTACCGCGCGCGTCAGCGCTGAGTGCCGCAGAGACGCCCGAAAAGCTGCGACGACTGGGCTCGTCGCTTCGGCCGTGCATCAGCCCAAAGTGCGCACCTTAGGGCACTTCTTGCCCGCCAGATGGCACTTGTCCTCGAATCCCGCGGGCAGCCAGGTACCGGTCTTCAGCAGCGGGTGGTGCGGGAAGTGCCGCAGGGCGGCGGTGACGAAAAGTAAGACTGCCCAGGGGCTTTGGATCTGGATCTGCTGCAACTTGCCGTCTCGGTCGGGGAATCGGCAGCCGACGCGATCCGGCGCGGTGAGGTCGATGGACTCGAGCGCGGACCAGTACAGCGAGAACGACCGGTCGGGGTTGGTGAGGTGCAAGCGCCGGTCCGAGATCATCACCGACCCCGGCCGTTCCGCCACCCAGCGCGGTTGCGCGGCGGCCGCTGCCTGAGTGCGCCGGGTCCGGTTCACGACGGCATTACCCAATTGTGCGGCCGCGACGATCGGGGCCGGACCGGCGACAGGGCCCCGGCTCCGAGTCCAATTGCCGTCGCCGGTCGCCCGCCACGTGTACCAGTTGACGGCTCCCTCGGCGAGACCGACCTCGCCGGGCTCGATCCGCACCCGCGTCGCCGTGTGCGGGATCAGTCCCACCTCGCCGCGCGCCAGCAGATCGGCCACCCCGCAGGTGTACAGCAGGTAGTCGTCGAACCACGTCCACCCGGCCTGTTCGGCCAGGGCGCGTTCGATATCGGCCAGCGGGTCGAACACCACTCTCATCACCACCCACCCGTGCGGACTCACTGGTGTCAACGGTAGCGGAGACCGGCGGCAACGCGCGGTCGGCGGACAGCGAAAATCAGCGTTCGCTGTCCAGCATCGCCATCTGCTCGGCCGCGTACCGCTCGCCCGCGACGGCGTCGGCCGGTGCTGCCGCCTCGATCACGGCCAGCTCGTCCGGCGTGAGCGAGATCGCGAGCGCCCCGAGCGTCTCGTCGAGGCGCGTCCGGCTGCGCGCGCCGATGACCGGCACGATGTCCTCGCCACGGCTCAGTGCCCAGGCGATCGCCAGCTGGGCGACCGAAACCTGTTTCGTGGCAGCGATATCGGCC
Source organism: Nocardia sp. NPDC056952 (assembly GCF_042674185.1). Taxonomy (NCBI): domain Bacteria; kingdom Bacillati; phylum Actinomycetota; class Actinomycetes; order Mycobacteriales; family Nocardiaceae; genus Nocardia; species Nocardia sp. NPDC056952. Next base: position 358,917 of record NZ_JBHURA010000006.1, read on the forward strand.
AGCGCCTCGACCAAGCGCAAGTTCCTGGTGAGGTTTTCGCCCTGGAAGCGCGGGCTGTGAGCACGGAAGTCGCCGGCCGTCGCAGGCCCGCCGTTGCGGAAGGTATCGCTGAGCAGCCCCCGTGAGAGCACGCCGTAGGCGGTGATGCCCGTGCCGAGTTGCCTGGCGACCGGGAGGATTTCCTGTTCGATGCCGCGGGAGATGAGCGAGTACTCGATCTGGAGGTCGGCGATCGGATGCACGGCGGCGGCCCGTCGCAACGTGTCGGCACCGATCTCGGAGAGTCCGATGTGCCGCACGTATCCCGCCTCGACGAGTTCGCCGATCGCGCCGACGGTGTCCTCGATCGGCACTTCGGGATCCAGGCGCGCGGGCCGGTAGATGTCGATGTGATCGACGCCGAGTCGAGTGAGTGTGTAGGTGAGGAAGTTGCGGAGGGCGGCCGGTCGCCCGTCGAAGCCGCCCCATGTTCCGCCCGGCCCGCGCAGCGCGCCGAACTTCACGCTGAGTACCACGTCCTCGCGGGCGCGTTCGGCGATGGCCTTGCCGACCAGCAATTCGTTGTGGCCGGCGCCGTAGAAGTCACCGGTGTCGATGAGGTTGATGCCCGCGTCGATGGCGGCGTGGAGGGTCGCGACCGATTCACGGTCGTCGGAGGCGCCGTACATCCCGGACATGCCCATCGCGCCGAGGCCGATGCGGCTGACGCGGGGGCCGGTGTCGCCGAGGACGACGGTGGGAATCTGTGAGTTCGTCATGCTTCGAGCCTGCGCCGCGAGCGCGGCTCGCGGCAGAGATCGTTCATCGGGGGATCGCCGGTCCCTGGCTGGGCGGCGCCGTGAAGCGCACCATGGAGACATGGACCGATCCGAGCTGGCCGACTTCCTGCGCCGTCACCGGGAACTGCTCACCCCCGCCGACGTGGGCCTGCCGCCCGGCGTGCGCCGGCGCACCCCCGGTCTGCGACGCGACGAGGTAGCTCTGCTCACGGGCATGTCGACCGACTACTACACCCGCCTCGAACAGGCGCGTGGTCCACGCCCGTCCACCCAGGTCCTCGCCGCGCTGGCTCGCGCGCTGCGCCTGAGTGCCGACGAGCGCGACCACCTGTTCCATCTGTGCGGTCACCCGTCACCGGACCGTGGGCTGCGCGACAAGCACGTCGGTCCCGGGCTGCTGCACATGCTGGACAAACTCGACGACGTCCCCGCCGCCGTGATCACCGATCTCGGCGAGGTCCTCGTCCAGAACCGCATGCACAGTCTGCTGGCCGGTGACCACGGCACCCGCAGAGGCCTCGAGCGCTTCTATTCCTGGCGCTGGTTCACCGATCCGTCGGCGAGAACGCTGTTCCCCGAGTCGGATTGGGCCCGCATGAGCCGCAGCCATGTGGCCGATCTGCGTGCCACCGCGGCACGTCGCGCCGACGATGCCGAAGTCACCGGCTTCATCGGCGACTTACGTCGCAACAGCACGGAATTCGAAGAGCTGTGGAACGAACACGAAGTGGCCGTACGGATCTCCGACACCAAACAGTTCCTGCATCCGGAGATCGGCCTGATCGATACGATCTGCGAAACCCTGCTCACCCCGAACGCCGCCCAGCGACTGCTGGTCTACCTGCCGCGTCCCGGCACCGACGCGGTGGAGAAGATGGCGCTGCTGCGGGTGATCGGCACCCAGCTCCTCAGTCCGACACAGTGATTCAGGGCGCTCCGGTGACATAGGCCAGCGCGGTGTCGATCGCGGGCTGACCTCCTGCCAGCGCGTACCCGGCGAGTGCGCCGATCGCCGCCCCTGCCACGGTGGCGACCGGGACGGTGATGAAGTCCAGGATGAACAGGCCGAGCGGGAAGCCGAGTACGAAACCGATGGCAGCCCCGATGGCGGCGCCTTCGATGATCTTCGGTTGCAGGCGTTGGGTTTCGGCGAAGAAGCGTTCCTGTGCGCTGATGTCGCGCACCGGTGTGGCGGATTCGCTGATCGGGGTGAGGGTCAGGCTGGTGCCCCGCTCGTCGATCGACGGCGTGAGCGGCACCGCGTGCGCACCGACGCGCACGACCATCGGCAGCGCCGCGAGGACCGCACCCGATTCGTCGGTGATCGCGACGACTGTCGCGTCGTGGACGAGCTGGAACCGTCCCGTGTCGATGGTGGTGACCACCGCGCGCCGGTCATCGGTGGCGCTCACCTGGTAGTTCACGCCCTTGTCGATGCCGCGCAACGAGGGCGCCTCGACCGGCTGCTCGGCGACCACCGGGGCGGGCTCGGCGTGCCCGTTCCCGGCTGCCGCCACGATGACCCCGATCGCGAGCAGTGCCGCCCCTATCCCAGTGCCGATCCTCATCCCGCAAGCCTCCCGCTGCCTCACCCGGGACCGATTCGTCCCGTTCGTCGCGGCAAACCTAGCCGTTGCGGCCCCCGTTCGGAAAGTCCACAGCCAGTGGGGCCGGGACGGATCAGCGCCGCGCGTTCGACGGTTCGACGCCGGTCTGTGGACGTCGGGCGAAATCCGGCGCGTGCTCGGGGCGCAGCCCGATACCGCCGAGATAGGCGGTGATTCCGGCGAGCGCGGGCACGGCGTCGACAACCCGCAGCGGCAGGGGCGCGGTGTGCAGTGTTCCCCGCAACGCGGGCGCGATGAGCATGTCGTGTTCGCCGCGCTGGGATCGCTGCGTGAAGCTCGCGGGCAACATCCGCCTGCGCTGCACCTTTTCCAGGTCGGCGGTCTGCACGGTGCCGTCGAGCAGCGGCTGGGCCAGGATGCGCGCGGCCGCGACGGCGTCCTGCACCGCGAGGTTGACGCCGACCCCACCGACCGGTGACATCGTGTGCGCGGCATCGCCGATGCACAGCAGGCCGGGGACGTACCACCGGTCGAGCATGCCCACCGTCACCTCGAGCAACTTGACGTCGTCCCAGGTCCGGATCGCCGCTGTCGCCTCGGTGGACCAGCCGAACAGTTCGCTGACGCGATCGCGCAGCCACCGCACATCGTGGGCGGCGCGAAGCTCTGCGTCACAGCCTTTTTCGATGATGTAGCCGGTCTGGTAGTAGTCGCCGCGGTCGATGGCCACCGCGGAGTTGCCGTTGGTGAAGCGGGCCTGCACGGCACCGCCGTCGGTGTCGTCCTCCGATTTCGGGATGCGGAAGAACCACATGTCCATCGGTACGTCCTCCATGCGCCGGCGCAGGCCCGCGGCCTCGCGTGTCACGGAATCGCGTCCGTCGCAGGCGATCACGAGATCGGCGCGCAGGGCGTGTTCGGCACCGTCGGCATCGAGATAGCGCACGCCTGCCACCCGGCCGGCCTCCTCGATCAGTCCGGTCGCGGTCGAGCGCATGTGCAGGGTGAAGGTCGGTTCCTCGGCCGCGGCGCTGGTGAGCAGGTCGAGGAAGTCCCATTGCGGCACCATGGCGATGTGCCGGTACTTGCCGGGAATTCGGGTGAAATCGGCGGCGACCACCATGCGGTCGCCGGCGTGCATGCACATCCGGGTGAGCTCGGAGCGCGGCAACCGGGCGAAGTCCGCGCCGAGCCCCAGTTCGTCGATCAGTCGCACCGTAGACGGGTGCACCGTATCGCCGCGGAAATCCCGGAGGAAGTCGGCGTGCTTTTCCAGCACGGTCACTTCGACGCCTGCTCTGGCGAGCAGGAGACCGGCCATCGTGCCCGCGGGGCCGCCGCCGACGATGCAACAGGTGGTCTTGTCCATGAGTGTTCCCCCTCGATGATTCCCGCCAAGTTCTACGACAAAGCGTAGTAGTGAATTCGTCGGCCCGTCCAGGGTTTTCCGAAAAGGGGTTGACCGGATGACGTCGCCACGCAATACTGAACTAGATGGTTCAGTATGACTTCCTAGACGCCTCGTTCGGGGCGCTCGCGGACCCCACACGGCGGGGCATCCTCGAGCAGCTCGGGCGTGGGCCCGCGAGTATCAGCGAGTTGGCCGAGCGTTTCGAGATGACCTTGACCGGCATCAAGAAGCACATCGGCCTGCTCGAGGACGCGGGCATGGTGGTCACCGAGAAGCGTGGGCGGGTGCGGTACTGCCGGATCTGTGAGCACGTCTTCGATCGTGAGGTGGCCTGGATGCAGGGTTATCGGCAGATGCTCGAAGCCCGGATGGACCGTCTCGGTGAATTCCTGCAACGAACGGAGCCAGAGCAATGAGCACCACCACCAACGACGCCGTCATCACCTCCACCTCGGACCGCGAAGTCCACATCGAACGCGATTTCGACGCCCCACTGGACCGGGTATGGGACGCCTACAGCCGCATCGAGCAGCTCTCGCGCTGGTGGGGTCGCGGCCATGTGGTCGACGTCGAGCGCTGGGAGTTCCGCAAGGGCGGCCACTGGCGTTTCGTCGAACACGACGGCGACGAGTCCTACGGTTTCGAGGGCCGCTTTCGCGAGATCACCCCGAAGGAACGCATCGTGCAGTCCTTCGAGTGGGACGGCATGCCCGCCCACATCTGCATCGACTCGACCACCTTCATCGATCTCGGCGACGGCCGCACCCGGGTCGCCACCGACAGCATCTTCCACACGGCCGAGGAATGCGCGGGCATGCTCGCCTCGGGCATGGAGGTCGGCCTCAACGACAGCTACCGGGCCCTCGACGCCCTGCTCGCCGGCGGTCGCTGAGCGTGCGAACCCGATGCGGCGCCCGGGAGCCCGCATCGGGTGACAGCGCGGCCCGTTGCGGCGCAGGCTGTTCGGGAGTGCGATTCGGCCTCGGCGCCGAGTCAGAGGTGAGTGCAGCCGGTCGCTCGTTTGCGCGGCTTCAAGCGCAACGGTGGTAGCGGCGGAGCGGGTATCCGCTCCTCAGGGGCGTGGCCGACGACCAGCGGAAAACGGCTGGTGTCGTGGGCTTCCCACGCCTCGCGCGCGTCGACGATCTCCTCGTGACTGCGGCCGACGAAGTTCCACCACATCACCAGTTCCTCGGCGAAGGGCTCGCCCCCGACCAGCGCGAAATGCGCACCGCCGGTGCTGGACAGGCGCAATTCGGTGCGGTCGGTGCCCAGGTACAGCAGCGGGCCAGGGGTGAATTCGGTGCCGTCGATCGTCACCGTGCCCTCGATCACCAGCACGGCGTGCTCGAACGCGCGGTCCAGCGGGAGCGACACCTCGGCGCCGGAGTCGAGCACGATGTCGGCCCCGACGATCGGCGTGTAGGCCTTCGCCGGTGACGCGACACCACCCAGCGCGCCGATCAGGACGGTGGCGCGCAGTCCCGGCGCCGCGTAGGTCGGCAGTTCGCGATGCTGCTCGAAATGCGGGTCGATGCCGGTGGCGGAGCCGGGCAGCGCGATCCACAACTGGAGGCCGTGGCCCGCTTCGGCGCCGGGCACGCCGAACTCCGAATGCGCGATACCGCGACCGGAGGTCATCAGATTCAGCTGCCCCGGCTCGATCTCGACGTCGGAGCCCACCGAATCGCGATGCCGGATGCGGCCGTCGAGCGGCCAGGTCACCGTCTGCAAGCCGATGTGGGGGTGGGGCAGGATGTCGGGGGAGGCGCCGGCCTCGGTCGCGGTGGCCGAACCGAACCGGTCGAGGAAGCACCACGCACCGACGGTCGGCAGATCCCGCTGCGGCAGTGTCCGTTCCACGTACACCCCGCGCACCCCGCCGAGTGGGACCTCCCTGGCCGGATACAACTCGGTGATCGGACCCGGGCGGGGCGACGGCTCACACAGCGCCTCGTCCGGGTCGATCTCCATGTCGCTCATCCGGTGATGCCCTTGCCCACCACGTGCGCGTCGTACTCGGGGTGCTTGTCCAGCCAGCCACGAATGAACGGGCAGTGCGCGGTGATGGTGCGCCCACGCGCGATCACGTCCTCGACGGCCTGGCGGGCGAGGACGCCGCCGAGTCCCTTGCCCGCGAACGCGTCATCGATCTCGGTGTGGATGAAATCGGTGTCGTTGTCGCGCTCGATGTATTCGGCGAAGCCGGCGAGCTCATCGTCGAAGAACACGTCGTAGCGATTCTTCTCCACATTGCGCACGACGCGGCGCTGTGACTCTGCTGTCTCGGTCATCGGCAAACGCTCCTTCCGCACCGACGGCGGTGCGCTGAGGGTCGGCGCGTCGTTGCGTCGACCGTGACGGTAAACAGAACCATTCTTCGGCCGCAGCCTATTCCGTGCGATCGCCGGTCGTCGCGGGACTCTGTTCGCGTCCTGCCGAGGTGAACGTCATATCCGCGTACCGGCTGCCTGCCACCTGTTCGGCGATCGGCTCCAGTGCCGCCAGTTCGTCCGCAGACAGGCGTACCGATGCCGCGGCGACGTTCTCGGCCAGTCTGGTCCGCTTGCGGGTGCCGGGAATCGGCACCACGGACAAGTCGTGCACACCCGCCCTCGCGTGTACCCACGCCAGTGCGACCTGGGCCTGGGTGATGTCGTGCGCGGCGGCGATCGCGGCCAGCGGCGTGAGCAACGCGGCGTTGTGCTGGGCGTTGTCGCCGGTGAAGCGGGGCTGGAACTTGCGGAAGTCCTGGTCGCCGAGCTCTGCCGCCGAGGTGAAAGCACCGGTGAGAAAGCCACGGCCCAGCGGCGAGTACGGAACGAACGCCACACCGAGTTCGGCCGCGGCGGGCACCGCGGTGCGTTCCACGTCGCGGGAGAACAGCGACCACTCCGACTGCAACGCCGCGATCGGGTGCACCGCGTGCGCGGCCCGCAGCTCGTCACCGGTCACCTCGGACAATCCGAGCGCTCGCACCTTGCCCGCCGCGACGAGTTCGGCCATGGTGGCGACGGTCTCCTCGATCGGAACCCGCGGGTCGCGCCGGTGCATGTAGTACAGGTCGATCGTGTCGACGCCGAGCCTGCGCAGGCTGGCCTCGACCGACGCGCGAATGTAGGCGGGGGAGTTGTCGAAGCCGCGGAACGACGGATCGTCGGCCTTGCGCACGATGCCGAATTTCGTGGCGATGAGCAGATTTTCGCGGTTGGCGCGTACGAAGTCGGCGAGGAATTCCTCGTTGTGGCCGGATCCGTACACATCGGCGGTGTCGAACAGGGTGACGCCGAGTTCGAGCGCGTGGTCGAGGGTGGCCCGCGATTCGGCCGCGTCGGTATCACCGTAGAACTCGCTGATGCCCATACAGCCGAGCCCCTGGGTGCCGATCAGCGGCCCGTCGGCGCCCAGAGTCGTGGTCGGCAGTGTCGCGGTGGTGCTCATGTGTCGCTTCCTTCGCTCGTGTGCACGGTGATCGTGGCGGGACGGACTACATCCGATCGGCCTTCGTAGACGGCGATCTTGTAGTCGAGAACGGCCACGGTCTGCTGCAGCTCCGCGATCTTGTCGAGCACGTCGGATCTGGTCTGCCGGAACATCTCCAGCCGATCCGGGTAGGTCTGCTCGCCTGCCCGTACCAGTTCGGCGTAGCGGATCATGTCGGCCACCGGCATGCCGGTGAGCCGCAGCCGCGCGATGAGCGCCAGCCACTCCAGATCGCGGTCGCTGAACCGGCGGTTGCCGGTGTGATCGCGACCGACGTAGCCCATCAGCCCGATCCGCTCGTACCAGCGCAGGGTGTCGCGGCTCAGGCCCGAGCGATCGGCCACCTGGCCGATCGAATACCTCGGGCGTTCGTGCTCGTCGTCGCCGCTCTCGGCGCGCAGCGCCGCGTCCTGATCCATCGTGCTCGTCCCTTCCCGTGGAACTTCCTAGACGGTATCCACCTGGAGTGCACTCCAAGCAATACCTGTTCGCACGGGGACGAGTGAAGTCAGCTGTAGTTCGGCAGCTCCTGGATCGCCCACTTGTTGCCGTCGGGGTCGGCGAAGAAGGTGAACCGTCCCCAGCCCATGTCCTCGACGGGGGTGGCCGCCACACCCGCGGCGATCAGCTGTTCATAGGCCTTGTCGGCGCTGGCCACGACCATCTGCATGCCCTCGACGCTGCCCGGCGCGGCGCTGGTGAGCCCGCGGCCGATGCAGATCGAACACCCCGAACCCGGCGGTGTGAGCTGGACGAATCGGATCTCCGGCGACGGCGTGTGGTCGTGATCGGCGTTGAAGCCGATGCTGGTGTAGAAATCCTTGGCCCGGTCGACATCGGTGACCGGGATGGCAACGAGTTCGATTTTCCAATCCATGTGGTCGAGCATGACACGGTGGTCCGACGGAAACGTAGTGTGGATCACATGGCTGGTAAGGACATCGACCGCGTCAGGGCCCGCTCGGCTTGGGAAACGGTCAAGGAGAGCCCGGTGATCACCGCGATCGCGGTGGCCCCGGTGGTACTCGTGCTGGGCGTGGTCTGGGCGCTGACGAACGGATTCGTCGCGTTCGTGCTCCTCGTGCTGCTGGGGGTGGGCATCGTCGTCGGCGGCAAGCTGCTCAAGTGAGCGGCATCGAGTGAGATCAGCGCGGGACGTGGAACGTCGTGAGTTCGCCCGTGCCGGGGCCGAGCTGTGCCCATGGCCGATCGAATTCGAGCACGGCCAGCGCCGAGGTGGGGAACTTGCGGCTGAGTTCGGTCGCCTGATCGGATTCGCGGTTGCCCGCCAGCTCCCACGCGGTCCAGGGAATCCCGGGCACATGGCCGACGATGAGCAGTGTCGAGATCGTGTCGTCGGTGAGCCCGATCAGTTCCATGAGGGTGTGCGGGTTCGCGTCGTAGATGTCGTCGGTGTACTCGACGGGCGCGGTGATGCCGGTGGCCGCGAGGGTCTGTCTGGTGCGCTCGGCCGTCGAGCAGCGCACCGCGTCGATCGGCGGCGCGGCGGCGCGCAACCAGTCCCCGGCCAGCGCCGCTTCGCGCTCGCCACGCGGTGCGAGCGGGCGCGCGTGGTCGTCGACGTTGTCGGGATAGGCCGATTTTCCGTGCCGCATCAGGATCAGGGTCGCCACCATGAGACCACCGTAATCCTGGGCAGCGGTGAGGTAGCAGTCACACTCGAGGCACACTGAAAGCTGCGTCACCATCGATGGGTTCGTGGTTCACCCGCCACGGGCCTTGATAGGGGGCGTCTCGAGCCACCGACCACACATTTCGAGGATCTGCACCTATGGCCTACGTCATCACGCAGCGTTGTTGCAACGACGCCAGCTGCGTCACCGAATGCCCGGTCGACTGCATCCGCCCGACTCCGGATCAACCGGAGTTCGCCACGGCGGAGATGCTGTACATCGACCCCGACACCTGCATCGACTGCGGTGCCTGCGTTGACGCGTGCCCGGTGGACGCGATCTTCTCCGAAGATGACCTGCTGGCCTCGCTGTCCAGATATCGCGAGATCAACGCCGCCTACTTCCAGCGTCACCCGCTCGAGTCGAACTTCGACCCGCTGAGCACGCCGGTCCGCCCGCCCAAGAGCCTGGGCACGCTGCGCGTCGCGATCGTCGGCGCGGGCCCCGCTGCCTGCTACGCCGCCGACGAACTGCTGCGGCGCAGCGATGTCGAGGTGGAGATGTTCGACCGGCTGCCGACTCCGTGGGGTCTGGTGCGCGCGGGCGTCGCCCCCGATCACGCGGGCACCAAGGGCGTCGCCGAGATGTTCGAGTCGGCGTTCCGCCGCGACACGCTGCAGTACTACCTCAATGTCGAGGTCGGTGAGCACATCGATCACCAGGAGCTCCTCGACCACCACCACGCGGTGATCTACGCCGTCGGCGCCTCGAGCGACCGCGCGCTCGGCATCCCCGGTGAGGACCTGCCCGGCAGCCACTCGGCCACCGAGTTCGTGGCCTGGTACAACGGCCACCCCGACTTCGCCGAGCGTGAGTTCGACCTGTCCGGTGAACGTGCGGTGATTGTCGGCAACGGCAACGTGGCCCTCGATGTGGCGCGCGTGCTCACCGGCGACCCGGACGAGCTCGCCAAGACCGACATCGCCGACCACGCGCTGGACGCCCTGCGGCGCAGCAACATCCGCGAGGTGGTGATCCTCGGGCGACGCGGGCCGCTGCAAGCTGCCTACAGCTCGCCGGAGTTCCTGGCGCTCACCCATCGCACGGGCGTCGATGTGATCGTCGACCCCGCCGATATCGAACTCGACCCGCACAGCCGCGCGTTGCTCGACGATCCGAACATCGAACCCTCGTTGCGCCTGAAGTACGAGCTCGCGCAAGAGTATTCGGCGGCCGCGCCCGACCTGTCGAACAAGCGGATCGTGTTCCGCTACCTCGCCACGCCGACCGCCGTGCACGGCACCGACGCGGTCACCGGGATCGAGTTCGCGCACAACGAATTGACCGAGGAGAACGGGCAATTGGTGGCCACCGCCACCGATCGCACCGAGACCATCGAGACCGGCCTGGTGCTGCGCTCGATCGGCTACCGCGGTGAACCCGTCGCCGGCCTGCCCTTCGACGAGCGTCGTGGCACCGTGCCGAGCGAGCACGGCCGGGTCATCGACGCCGCCGAGCCCGTCCCCGGCGTCTACGTCTCCGGCTGGATCAAGCGCGGCCCGCGCGGGGTGATCGGCTCCAACCGGATCGACGCCGAGGAGACCGTCGAAGCGGTGATCGCCGACTTCATCGCGGGCAAACTCACCGCGCCGACCGGCGACCGCGCCGCACTGCGGGCACTGCTCGCGCAGCGCCAGCCCGATCTGGTCGACCGCAAGGGCTGGAAGACCATCGACCAGGCCGAGAAGACCGCGGGCAAGGCGGCAGGCAGGCCGCGGGTCAAGTTCACCACCCGCGCCGATCTGCTCAAAGCAGCCAAGGGCTAGGTGCAGAGCCGGCACGGGACCCGCGGCGCCGGGTTCCCGTGCCGGCCGCGCCATAGCAACGGCCGCAGGCCGGGTTGAGAGCACGCGGCGCCGGCCGCCGAAATCACGGCAGCGGCATGATCCGGACGACGGTGGTGGTGACGCCGCCGACCACGAACCACAGTCGCAGCACCATCTGCCCGGTCCGGTCGCCCGGTTCGTGGCGGGCGCGCACGGTGATGTGCTCGCGGGCCAGCACCGGCGCCACGTACTCGATCACGGCGCGATGCGGTCCGGCGACCAGCTTCGGGAAGTCGACCAGGAACTGTTCGACGGCCTGCCAGTAGCAGGCGTTGTTGACGTGGTTGTACTGGTCGATATCGGTCGCCCGCACCGGGAACGGCAGGTCGGCGTCGGATTCGCGCGGCGCCGGATCGGTGAGATAGGGCCGCCAGCGCAGGCGATGCTCGTCGGTGGATCGGGCCAGGTAGGCAAGGCCGTCGTCGCTGATCCGGGCGGGCAGATTGCTCGACTCGCTGAGGTTGATCCAGAATCCCTCGGTCTCGATCAACCCACCGCGTTCGCTGGTGATCCGCGTGCGCATATTCGTCCACCGGGTGGACATCGACGAACACCAGCGCTCGAGATGCACGTGATCGGGCCACACGACCGGGCGGATCACGTCGATGACGGTGCGGCGCACGATCCAGGTGGGGTCGGTGAGATGCAGCGCGGTCTGATTGAGCTCGTCCCAGGCGATGTCGGACAGGTAGCGCGCAACGGCGTCCAGACGGAGTCGTTGATAAGGATCCACGTCGCCTGCCCGGACGGGCCACGCCGTGGCGAAACCCGTGCCCTCCTCGGGAAGCGGGGCCAGTGGCTGATCGAGTGACACGTGTGCTCCTTGCGCGACACACCAGTGCGCCGCGACTTCTTGCGTAGTTCTGTAGACGACTTTACGGGTCGCAGATCACACCCTCGCGCCGAGCCGGGAGTAGCGGTACCAGGTGTGGGTCACCAAGGGCGTCGCAGCGGGGTTGTCCTACATGACAGACCTATCCGCGCCCAGGTAGCCTGCTGTAATGGCCGGCGGAGCGATGGCGGGCTCGATGTTCGGGCGCTATGAAATTCGCAGACTTCTCGGAGTCGGCGGTATGGGGGAGGTCTACGAGGCCTACGACACCTCCAAGAATCGTGTTGTCGCCCTCAAGATGCTCAACCGTGAACTCGCCGGTGATCCCACCTTCGTGCAGCGCTTCCGCCGCGAATCGCAGGCCATGGCGAGCGTGCAGGAGCCCCACGTCATCCCGGTGCACGACTGGGGCGAGGTCGACGGCGTTCTCTACATCGACATGCGCCTGGTCAAGGGCGTCGATCTCAAGGAGCGCTTGCAGCAGCACGGCAGGCTCACGCCGGTGGAGGCGGTGCAGGTGGTCGAGCAGATCGCGTTCGCGCTCGACGCCGCCCACGAGGTCGGCCTGGTCCATCGCGACGTGAAACCGGGCAACATCCTGCTCACCGGCAACCTGTTCGCCTACCTGGTCGACTTCGGCATCGCCCACACCGCCACCGACCCGCAGCTCACCAGCGCGGGCAGCGCGGTCGGCTCGATGGCGTACATGGCGCCGGAGCGGTTCGAGAGTGTGCCGATGTCGCCGTCGGTGGACACCTACGCGCTCACCTGTGTTCTCTACGAATGCCTGGTGGGCCGGGTGCCGTACCCGGTGAACAGCCTCGCGGGCGCGATCGGCTCGCATCAGATGGCGCCCGCCCCGCGCCCCAGCGCCGCCGACGCCACGCTGAGCACCTTCGACCCGGTCGTCGAACGGGGCATGGCCAAGCGCCCCGACCAGCGCTACGCGACCCCCGTCGACCTGGCCCGGGCCGCCAGAGCGGCGCTGATCCAAGCCGAACGCTCTACTCCCGCAACGGTATCCGGGCCCCGGATCGAGATCACCGGCCCGCAGACACCGCCGAGCCGGTCCGGCGATCTCGCTTCCCCGCCGACAACCCGCGGCTCTGCCGTCGTCTCGGCCGACTCGCAAGCCCCGCCGACTCGCGACTCCGTGGCCCTTTCGCCCCCCACCCGGGATTCCGCGGCGCTGTCGCGTGACTCGCCGTCGCGCCCGACGATCCACGGCGCGGCAGCCTATTCCGCCGAACCGTATTCGCCGCGTCGTGTGACCGGCCCGCAATCCGCCGGACCGCAGCCGACGCGCCGGGTGACCGGACCCCAACCCACAGGTGCGTACCGGGCAACGGGGCACGAGCCCACGGTCCTGCGTGCCGCACCCGGGGTGACCGGTCCCGGCCAGGGGAGTGGCTACACCCATCCGTCGGCACCGCTACCGATTCCCCCGCAACGTAGTTCGGCCACCCCGGTGCTGGCCGGTGCGCTGGGTTCGCTGATCGTGTTGGCGGCGGTCGGGATCGGGGTGTGGTTCATGATGACCGTCGACGACCGCCGCGATGTGGCTGTGCCGCCGCTGCCCGCGTCCGGCGTCGTCGATCCCTCGGTGATCGAGACCGTCAGCCAGACGGTCCCCACCACGGAACAATCGCCGATCACGACCACCGTCCCCCCGCTGCAATCGAGTGTCTCCGGCGCCGACGGCCAAGGTTTCCTGACCGCGGGCCCGCGGTGCAACGACAACGACGCCGCGATGTCCATCGCCCGCACCACCAGATCGCGTGTCGTCATCTGTCACACCGGTGACCAGCGGTATTACTACAAGGGTGTACGCGCCAGCGACGGCGCCGGCATCGAACTCGATGATCCGGTACCGAACGGCGGTGGCGCGTACACCGTCACCAACCCGACCGACGGCACGCAGTACCAGCTCGACTCCTCCGGTCTGACGATCATCAAGGCCGGTTCGGTGCTCGCCAGCGAGCCGGTCACCGAGTTCGCCCATCGCTGATCCCGCCGGCGGGTTATGTTCGCGGGTGAATGTCATCAAGAGAGGTGTCGGAAATGCGCGCAGCCCAGGTCGGCAAGTTGGACGGACCGTCGGCGATCGAGATCGTCGATCTGCCCGAGCCGGTGGCCTATCCGGGCGGTGTGCTGATCGACGTGCACGCCGCGGGCATCGCCTTCCCCGACGTGCTGATGACGCGCGGTCTCTACCAGATGAAGCCGGGCCTGCCGTTCGTCGTCGGCGGCGAGGTGGCCGGTGTCGTGCGCGAGGCTCCGGAGGGTTCGTCGCTGCGCCCCGGTGACCGGGTGGCCGCGCTGACCATGCTCGGCAACGGCGTCGCCGAGGTGGCGGTCTCGCCGGAGCACGCGGTGTTCGCCCTGCCGGACAACGTCTCTCTCGAAGCCGGCGCGGGCGTGCTGTTCAACGACCTCACCGTCCACTTCTGCCTGACCAAGCGCGGCAGGATGGCCGAGGGCGAGACGGTGCTGGTGCACGGCGCGGCAGGCGGTATCGGCACCTCCACGCTGCGCATGGCCAGGGCGCTCGGCGCGGGCCGGGTGATCGCGGTGGTCAGCACCGATTCCAAAGCCCAGGTGGCCAAGGCCAATGGCGCCACCGATGTGGTGCTGACCGAAGGCTGGCTCGCCGCGGTGAAGGACCTGACGGACGGTCGTGGCGTCGACATCGTCCTCGACCCGGTCGGCGGCGACCGCTTCACCGACAGCGTCCGTTCCCTAGCGGGCGGCGGCCGCCTGCTGGTCGTCGGTTTCACGGCGGGGGAGATCCCGACGGTGAAGGTGAACCGCCTGCTGCTCAAGAACGTCGAGGTCGTCGGCGCGGCCTGGGGCGAATGGGTGATGAGCCACCCCACCTACCTCGCCGAGCAGTGGGCCGAGATCGCCCCGCTGCTGGCATCCGGCGCGATTCCGGCTCCCGACCCGGTGCTGTACCCGCTGGAGCGCACCGCCGAAGCCGTTGCGGCACTGGACAACCGGACCGCCACCGGCAAGGTGGTCGTGCGGCTGCGCTGACCGCGCCGACTGTCACAGGTCGGCGGTAATGTCGGCGGGTCATCGCGGGTCGACGAAGGAAACCGAATGCAGCTGTCGAACAGAACGCTCAACCGGACGTTGCTGGCCCGGCAGCATCTGCTGGAGCGCTCGACGCTGACCACCGACCAGATGTGCGAGCACCTGGTCGGCTTGCAGGCCCAGGACGTACCGCCGCCGTTCATCGGCTTGTGGAGTCGGATAGCCGATTTCGATCCGGCGACGGTATCGAAGGGCCTCGATGATCGGTCGCTCGTGCGGATCACCTTGATGCGCGGCACGATTCATCTCGTCACACCGCTCGACGCGTTGCGGATCGCGCCGCACATTCAGCCCGAGCTCGAGAAAGCCCCGTTCCGTAAGGGTTTCAACTACGGCGCGATGGTCGGCCTCGACCCCGACGAGGTGCGCGCGCACGGGGAGGCGGCGCTCGGCGACGAACCGATGTCGGCGGCGGATCTGCGCGCCGAGGCCACCCGCCGCTTCCCCGACCGCGATGCCGGTGCGGTCGTGCAGACCTGGCTGTACCAGCTTCCCGTGCTGCAGACCCCGCCGCGCGGCCGCTGGGGCGACAACAGCCGCCCGGTGTGGTCGCGCGTGCAGCCCTGGCTCGGCGCACCACTCGACCCCGGCTACCCGGTGCCGGAACTGATCCTGCGGTACCTGCGCGCCTTCGGTCCCGCGAGCACGATGGACATGCAGGCGTGGTCACGCCTGCCCGCCATGAAGAAGGCCGTCGCCGAACTGGGCGACCGGGTGCGCACCTACACCGACGCCCGCGGCCGCACCCTCTACGACGCGGCCGACCTCGAACTCGCCGATCCCGACCTGCCCGCGCCGGTCCGGCTGCTCGGCTGGTACGACAACGCGCTGCTGTCGCACCAGGACCGCGCGCGGATCACCGGCCACGACAACCCGCCGACCCTGCGCGCCTTCGCCACCAATGTCTCGCCGATCCTGATCGACGGTTTCGCGGCCGGGGTGTACAAGATCTTCGTCAAGTCCGGTACCGCTCGCCTGCGGATCAGTCCGGCCCGCCCGTGGACGAAAACCGAAGCGGCGCAGGTGGAAGCGGAAGCGGGTGCCTTGCTCGCCTTCCTCGAGGCCGAATCCGAACCCGTCGTCGAGATCCTCGAGCCCGGCGCCGACCTTCGCCCGTGACATCGCTTTAACGTCGGGGCAACAACGGCTTCCTAGGGTCGGTCCCACGTCGTTCATGGCTGCAACGGACGACGCGCTCCGCTGAAAACGGCGAGCTGTCCAGCCGCATCCCGAAAGAGGTGCGCGCATGGATTCTGCCGCTTCCGTCGTCATCACCGATGTCACGGCCTACACCGAAACAGGCTGGACACCGGCCGAAATCGTGGTGCGCGACGGCATCGTCGTCGCCCTGTGGGCCGGTCCCGAGCACGCCGATCTGCCCCGTTCGGACGGTGGCGGTGGCTACCTGCTTCCCGGCTTCGTCAACACCCACACCCACCTCCAGCAGGCTGTCCTGCGTGGGGTCGGCGAGGGCCTGCCACTGCTGGAATGGCTGCGCTGCGTCGGCGAACACACCGTGGCCGCCACCCCGGAACGGACCTACCTGTCGGCGCTGGCCGGCGGTCTGGAACTGCTGCGCAGCGGCGTCACCACGGTCGTTGAACACCTGTGGCCCAACCCGTCCGACGAGGTCCACCAGGCGATGCTCCGCGCCTTGCGGGAACTGGGCATCCGCGTGGTCTTCGGTCGCGGCATCGCCGACCGGGCCGACATCACCCGCAAATGGGGCCTCGACCCGCGCCTGCTGCAACCACTCGACGAGGCGCTCGCCCACGTCGACGAACTCGACAAGCAGCTGCTCGGCACCCGCATCACCACCGCGCTGGCCGTCCCCAACCCGCGCTGCCTCACCCCCGACGGCATGGCGGCCGCTCGCGAGTACGCGCAGTCCACCGGCAAGACGGTGTCGATACATGTTCTCGAGACCACCACCGACGACGACATGTGCCGATTGCACGCAGGCGCAGGCGCCGTCGACTATCTCGACGCGAGCGGTTTCCTGTGGGATCGCACATTGGCCGTGCACTGCGTCAACCTCGACGACCACGGCCGCGAGGTCTTCGCCGAGCGCGGCGTCGCGGTCTCCTACAACCCGGTCTCGAACATGCGCCTCGGCAGTGGCGTCGCCCCCGTTCCGGCAATGCTCGAAGCAGGCATCGATGTCACCCTCGGCGTCGACGGCGCCGCCAGCAACGACACCCAGGACATGCTGCTGGCCCTGCGCATCGGCGCATACCTGCAGCGTGCGGCCCACAAGAAGGCCGATCTGCTCGGTGTCGAGCAGATGCTGCACATGGCGACCGGCGCGGCAGGACGAGTGCTCGGCCGCCCCGCGCGCGCCGGCATCGCGATCGGTGACCGCGCCGACCTCACCCTGGTGCGCTTCGACCGCGACTTCGCCTGCCTGCCGGTTCTCGACCCCGGTGCCACCCTGCTCACCGCCGCGTCACCGCGCGTGATCGACACCGTGTGGGTCGACGGCGAGGCCGTGATCCGCGACGGCCTCAGTACCCGCGTCGATCATCAGGATCTCGCGCGACGTCTGATCCGCATGCGATGACTGTTAATCCATCGGAAACGAACGACACATTGCATGTAATTCAGCTAGATCAAACTGAATCTGCCCCAAGGTTGCACGCAAAACCGATATACCGCAGGAGAAGGTGATCACGGTGACGCTCTACGACACGGTGAACGACGCCGACGCGAGGACGCTGCTGTCCGGCATGGAGGTTTCCTTCGCCGGTGTGAGCAAGCGCTTCGGCGGCGAAGGCGGCACACTCGCCCTGACCGATGTCGACCTCGCCATCCGCGAAGGCGAATTCGTCGCGGTGGTCGGCCCGTCCGGCTGCGGTAAGTCGACGCTGCTGCGCCTGGCGGCCGGTCTCGAGCCGGTGAGCTCGGGAGCCGTTGCGGTGCGCACGAATTCGATCGGCTTCATCTTCCAGGAAGCCACGCTGCTGCCGTGGCGCAAGGTTCGCCGCAATGTCGAACTCTCGGCCGAACTGGCCGGGGTCGATCGCAAGACGCGCCGCGACCGGGTCGAGCGGGCGATCGAAGCCGTCGGCCTGGCCGACTTCGCGAACAAGCTGCCCAGCCAGCTCTCCGGCGGCATGCGCATGCGCGTCTCGCTCGCCAGGGCGCTGTCGCTGGAACCGCGCCTGATGCTCCTGGACGAACCGTTCGGCGCGCTCGACGAGATGACCAGGCTGAACATGCAGGAGGAGCTGCTTCGCCTCTACCGCGACAACGCCTTCACCGCCCTGTTCATCACCCACTCGGTCTCCGAGGCCGTATTCCTCGCCTCGCGGGTGGTGGTGATGTCGGCCAGGCCGGGCCGCATCCACGAGGTGATCGACGTCGACCTGCCCTACCCGCGAGAACGCGAACTCCGCTTCGAACCCGCGTTCACCCAACTCGTCTCGCGCATCTCGCGCTCGTTGAAAGAGGCTGCCTGATGGTGAGTGTCGCGGCCCGGGTTCCCGCCGCCACGAAGATGCAGCTGCCCACCGCGCACCTGCGCAAATTCGGCAGTTCGCTGGTAGCGCCGATTGTTTCGATCACCTTGGCGCTGGCAGCCTGGTACGCGGTATCGATGCTGATCCTCAGCGAGGGCCGTCGTTTCCTGCTGCCACCGCCGCACGTGGTGTTCCGTGAATCGCTGGCCGATCCGAAGAAGCTCGAGGTGATGCTCGAGGCGCTGGCCGTCACCGCCAGGGTCGCGATCACCGGCCTGCTGATCTCGGCGGTGCTGGGGGTGGCGATCGCGGTCCTGATGAGTCAGGCCAAACCGATCGAGAACGTGGTCTACCCGTACGCGGTTGTCCTCCAAGCGATCCCGGTGCTGGCAGTGGTCCCGCTCATCGGCTTGTGGCTGGGCTACGGCTTCGCCGCCCGCACCACCGTGTGCGTGCTGATCGCGATCCATCCGATCATCGCGATGACCCTGTTCGGTATCAAATCCGTCGACGGCAATCTCCAAGAGCTGTTCACCCTCGGCCGAGCGGGCCGTCTGCGCCGCCTCTGGTCGCTGCAACTGCCTGCCGCGCTGCCCTCGACACTGACCGGATTGCGTACCGCCGCAGGACTTTCTGTCACCGGCGCCATCATCGGCGACATGTTCTTCGCGCAGGGCAAACCCGGCATCGGCACCCTGCTCGACACCTACCGCGCCCGCTTGCAATCCGAGGATCTGATCGGTGCGCTGCTGCTGGCCGCCCTGTTCGGCGTGCTCGTGTTCACCGTGTTCACGGTCATCCAGAAGGTCAGCGTCGGCCGCTGGCACAACTCCGCCCAATAGCTCGACAGGACTCCCCATGAAGACACCTCCCTTGCGCCGCCTCGGTTTCGCCGCGCTGGCTGTGCTGCTGGCGGGCACCGCGTCCGCCTGTTCCGACGACACCACCGCCGCCCCCGCTGTCGCGCTCGAACCCGCGCCTGCCGAACAACAACTCGCCGGCGCCTGCCCCGCCACCGTGGTCGTTCAGCTCCAGTGGGCACCGGAAACCGACTCCGGCCCCATCTTCGGTCTGCTCGGGCCCGGCTACACGGTCGACGCCGACAACAACAAGATCACCGGCCCGCTCGTCGCCGACGGCAAGGACACCGGCGTGAAGCTGGAGATCCGGGCGGGCGGCCCGGCCATCGGCTTCCAGACCGTGCCGTCGCAGATGTACGTCGACCAGAGCATCACCCTCGGTCTCGCGCACTCCGAGCACGCCATCGCCGCCTCGGGTCAGCAGCCGATCGTCGCCGTCACCACGCTGCTGCGCAACAGCCCGCAGATGCTGATGTGGGACCCGAAGACCAACCCGGACTGGAAGGGCATCACCGATATCGGCAAGTCCGGCAAGCCGGTGGTGGTCTCCAAGGGCCAGCTGTACCCGGACTGGCTGGTCGCGCGCGGGCTGGTGAAGAAGGAGCAGGTCGACGCCTCCTACGACAACTCGCCCTCGCGCTTCGTCACCGATCCGTCCTTCGCTCAGCAGGGCTTCGCCAATGCCGAACCCTTCACCTACGAGCACGAGGTGCGGGCCTGGAACAAGCCGGTCGGCTACCAGCTGCTCAAGGATGTCGGCTACGAGGGATATGCCCGCACCGTCAACGTGCGCGCCGACAAGCTCGCCGCGCTGCGTCCGTGCCTGCGGAAGCTGGTGCCGATGATCCAGCAGGCCACGGCCTCCTTCAAAGCCGATCCCAGCCACGTCAACGACGTCGTCGTCGATGTGGTCGAGCAGAACCCCAAGCTCAATCCCTACAGCGCCGAACTGGCCGAATTCGGGTCGAAGGCCCTCATCGACGGCGGCCTGATCGGCAACGACACCGACGGCGTGCTCGGCAGTTTCGACGAGGCCCGCGTCCAGCGCATCATCGACGAATTCGGCCCCATCCTGCGAGCGGGCGGCGCGAACGTGCCGAACGGCCTGACCGCGAAGGACCTGGTCACCAAGGAATTCCTCGACCCCGCCATTTCCGTCACCGGCTAAGGAGACACCCATGACCACCAGCTACGACCTGTCCGAAGTCTCGCGTGAGAAGCAGATGGGTGGTCTCGGCAAGGAGACCACCGACCGCGAGATCCGCGTCATCGACCTCACCGACTTCGACAACCGTCGCGCCGAGATCACCGAGGAACTGTGGGCCGCCGCCACCGAGATCGGTTTCTTCCAGCTCTCCGGCCACGGCATCCCGCAGGACCTGATCGACGAAATGTTCGGCACCACAGCCGATTTCTTCGCCCTCCCCGAGCAGATCAAGGGGCAGTACCCCCTGGTCAAGCAGAACAACGCGGGCTGGGAGAGCCTGAGTCAGGTGCGCCCGTCCATCGGCGTGCCCGATCAGAAGGAGTCATATCAGATCACCCGGCCACACATGGACGAGTTGTGGCCCAGTGAGGCCGAGCTGGCCGGATTCCGTTCCCGGGTCCTCGATTTCGAGAGCCGGGCCTGGGAAGTGGCGATGCGGGTGCTGTCCTGCTTCGCCGATCGCCTCGGTTTCGAGCGCGAGCACTTCACCGCCGCACACGATCCAGGCTCCGAGACCTACCAGAGCGCCCTGCGGCTGCTGCACTACTTCGCCGTACCCGAGGAACTGCGCGGCGTCCCCGGACGGTGGCGGGCCGGCGCGCACACCGACTTCGACTGCCTCACACTGCTTTTCCAGCGGGACGGACAGGGCGGACTCCAGGTGTGTCCCGGCAAGGAGATGGAAGAGCAGGAGTGGACTTCCATCACTCCTTCGTCGAGCCTGATCACCTGCAATATCGGTGACATGCTCACCCGCTGGAGCGACGACCTGCTGCCGTCGAACTTCCACCGCGTGCGCAGCCCCGGCGAGGGCGAATACCAGGGTGAGCGCTACAGCATCGCCTACTTCGCCCAGGCCGATCGCGACGCCGTCATCCAGGGGCCCGCGGGCAAGTACCCGCCCGTCACCGCGGCCGACTTCCTGACTCAGCGGGTACAGGCGAACTACCGCCCCCAGGGATAATCACCGCAACCAACGGAAAGGGCACTGCGATGACCGAAGCCTCGCTGCTCGGCCAGTCTGTCCATCGACGGATCCGGCAGATGGTCCTCTCCGGCGAGCTGACCTCGGGCCAGTCGCTCAGCGTGCCCGCGCTGGCGACCGAGCTCGGGGTCAGTCGCAGCCCCGTCCGGGAGGCGGTGCAGCAGCTGATCTACGAGGGTCTCGCCGTCAGCGCGCCGCACGCCGGGGCGAAGGTGGCCGCCGTCGACGACGACCGCATCCGCGATGTCCTGGCGGTCCGCGCCGCCCTCGACGGCCTCGCCGCGGCCGCGGCCGCCACCCGGCTCACCGAGGCCGATCTCGACAAGCTCAGCGGCATCATCACCGCCCAGCAAGCGCATCTGGACGACCCGGCCGACCCCGCTCGCGACGCCCAGCTCGACCTGGAATTCCACACCTTCATCCGCGACGCCTCCGGCAACGCGTGCGTCGTCGACGAACTGGCCCGCCTGGAAGCCCAGGCCCACCTCTACCGGGGCGACCTGTGGTGCTCGGCCCGCAACCGCCGCGTCGCCCTGCGCGAGCACCGCCGCATCGTCGAAGCCCTCGAATCCGGCCACCCCGAGTCCGCCCGCGCGGCCGCCGAGGCGCACGTGCAGGGTCTGCTCACCCGCCTCGCCAGGCAATAGCGGCTCCGCCCGAGTCGGCTTCCGGCAGTAGCCGTCAGCGGTGATCGCGGTACGCGGGGGCTTTCGCGGTCCCCGCCGGGGTCAAGGTGTGCAGCAGCGGCATGGTCCGATGCGCGACCACCGTCGACAACACGACCACACTGTGCGACCGCACCACCGACCCCGTCCGATCGATGCTCAACAACACCGCCTGCAAACCGGCATGGGAATCGGCCCCGATCCGGCACAGCACGTCACCGGAGCCGGTCGTCGCGTACGCCTCGAGCACTCCCGGAATCGCCGCCAGCTCCGCGCTCACGGTATCCAGCGCGCCCTGCGCGATCTCCAGGGTCACGAACGCCTGTACATCGAAACCCGCTGCGGTGACATCGATCTGCGGATCGTAGGAGGCGATCACCCCGGATTCCTCCATCCGGTTGATCCGCGCCTGCACCGTCGCCCGCGCGACCTTCGTCCGCCGCGACAGTTCGAGAATTCCGGCCTTCTGGAACTCGTGCAGCGCGGTGAGGATCGCCAGGTCGAGTTCGTCCAATTTCGCGGGGGTGCGCATGCGAAGACCTCCATGTCCGGTTGCTATTCAAATTGTCCACCATTTGCGGGCATCTGGTGGCTTCTCGAGCCAGCCTGCTCAGACAAAGATGGAGTAGTTGCCCACCTGCGGCCCGGCGCGATCTCCTAGGTCATGACCATTGAGCAGCAGCTCGTCGGGCTGATCGAGCACGACGACAGTGTGGATCCGTTTCCGGTGATCGGGTGGGACGCCCTCGTCTGGGTGGTCGGCAACGCGACCCAGAGCGCCCACTTCCTGCAATCCGCGTTCGGCATGCGGCTGGAGGCGTACTCGGGCCCCGAGACCGGCAATCGCGACCACAAGTCGTTCGTGCTGCGCAGCGGGGGAGCGCGGTTCGTGATCACGGGCGCGGTCGACCCCGACAGCCCGCTCGTCGCCCACCACGACCGCCACGGTGACGGCGTCGTCGACATCGCGCTCGAGGTCCCCGACGTGGACCGCTGCATCGCCTGGGCTCGCGATCACGGCGCGACCGTCCTCACCGAACCGCACGACGAGACCGACGAATTCGGCACTGTGCGCTCGGCCGCGCTGGCCACCTACGGCGACACCAGGCACACCCTGATCGACCGCTCCGGCTACGCGGGCCCCTATCTCCCCGGCTATATCGCGCGCACCTCCACCCGCGAGCCGGGTAAGCGCGTGTTCCAGGCCATCGACCACGTGGTCGGCAATGTCGAGTTCGGCATGATGGACCGCTGGGTCGACTTCTACCGCGACGTCATGGGATTCACGAACATGGCCGAATTCGTCGGCGACGACATCGCCACCGAGTACTCCGCACTGATGAGCAAGGTCGTCGCCAACGGCAATCACCGGGTGAAGTTCCCGCTCAACGAACCGGCGGTGGGCCGCAAGCGTTCTCAGATCGACGAGTATCTCGAGTTCTATCGCGGCCCCGGCGTCCAGCACATCGCACTGGCCACCGGCGACATCCTCGAAACCGTCGACGCCCTGCGCGCCGAGGGCGTCGAATTCCTCGCGACACCCGACACCTATTACGAGGACCCCGAACTGCGCGCTCGCATCGGCGCCGTGCGCGTTCCGGTCGACGAGCTCCAGCGCCGCGGCATCCTGGTCGACCGCGACGAAGACGGCTACCTCCTGCAGATCTTCACCCGCCCGCTCACCGATCGCCCCACCGTCTTCTTCGAGCTCATCGAGCGACACGGCTCACTCGGTTTCGGAAAAGGCAACTTCAAGGCTCTTTTTCAGGCCATCGAACGCGAACAGGAGGCTCGCGGCAATCTGTGACCGGGTCCGCGGACCTACTACAGTTCATGCCATGCGGATCCCCTCGGCGATCATCACCGGCATGACCTTGGTCGTCATGCTGACGTCGTGCGGATCGGGGGGCGACTCCGATACGCCGACAGGGCCCAACCGTCCACCACCGAAGGTCGCCTCACTGGGCCCCTTCGTCGGCGAGTGCGGTCATGTCACCGACGACGAAGTGCGCACCCTCGCTGGCTTGGGCCAGATCGCGCGGGTCTACAAGAACGCGACCGGCTGCAACTGGCAGTCGGCCGGAATGAATTCCCCCAGTGTCACTTTCGCGTCCTACCGGGGCAGTCCGATCGAACGTGAGAAGGCGTGGGTGTCCAACGTGGGGCGTGCGCCGGAGACCATCGACGTGGGTGGGCATACCGGCTTCATGGCGCTCGACCCGCAGAGCGGCACAGTCTGTGACCTCGCCGTGCAACTCGACGACGACTTCTTCGAGTGGTCGATGTCCACCGGCCTGTTCGCCACCGGCGGCAACCCGTGCGACCGGACCAGGAAACTGGCCGAGCTGACCGTGGGACGGCTGCGGTGAGCGCCGGCAAGGTCGCCGCCGCGGCGCTGATGCTCACCCTCGCGCTGGCGGGCTGCGGCCAGAAGATCGAGGGCAGTGCCCAGCCGCTGGGGAAGGGTGGCGGCGGTGAGACGATCAACACCGACTTCGACAAGCTGCTGCGCGAGTGCGAGGTGGTGGCCGCGGACAAGATCGGCGAGATCATCGGCAACGCCAAGAGCGTGAGCGCCTCGTTCAGCGGTGCCGTGTGCATGTGGGACATCGAGGACGCACCCGGTGGGGGCGCCATGGCCAGCCTCAACTGGTACGAGATGGGTACGCTGAACAACGAGAAGACCACCAACGACAAGTTGGGCTACACCTCCGGCGACATCACCGTGCAGGGCCGCAGGGCGTTGCAGGTGCGCAGACCGGGCGACAACGACTCCTGCGGCGTCACCGCACCGGCCGCCGATGTCGGCGTCGTCGGGTGGTGGATCAACTACCGGCCCGGCTCGGCGCACCCCGATCCGTGCGCGGCCGCCCAGAAATTGGTCGAGCTGACCCTGGATCTCGCCCGGTAGAAGGCTTGACGCGGCCCCCCGCTTTGACCCCGAATCGGGCACGCGGGTATCGTGGATCCCTGTGCCCGGATTACTGCGGGCAAGTTCGTGTGTGAACGTAGGCCAGCGAAAGCGGCCGATACGTTCCAGCGTGCCTTGAAAAGGGCACTGAGCGCCTCAGCGACACGCCCGACCACGGGTTAACGGAAACGTGGTCTGACGTGCGGGTGAAAGCTCGATGAACTGCAAGACACTGCACACCAAGCGCAATTACCAATAAGGAAAGCCGGTCTATGCCAACCATCAACCAGCTGGTCCGCAAGGGTCGCCGCGACAAGGTCACCAAGACCAAGACTGCGGCCCTGAAGGGGAGCCCGCAGCGTCGTGGCGTGTGCACTCGCGTGTACACCACCACCCCCAAGAAGCCGAACTCCGCGCTCCGTAAGGTCGCGCGTGTTCGCCTGACCAGCGCGATCGAGGTCACGGCGTACATCCCCGGTGAAGGCCACAACCTGCAGGAGCACTCCATGGTGCTCGTTCGCGGCGGTCGTGTGAAGGACCTCCCGGGTGTCCGTTACAAGATCATCCGTGGATCGCTCGACACCCAGGGCGTGAAGAACCGCAAGCAGGCGCGCAGCCGCTACGGCGCCAAGAAGGAGAAGAGCTGATATGCCACGCAAGGGCCCCGCACCCAAGCGTCCGCTGATCAACGACCCGGTCTACGGGTCCCCGCTGGTCACTCAGCTGGTCAACAAGATCCTGATGGACGGCAAGAAGTCCACCGCCGAGCGCATCGTCTACGGTGCCCTCGAGCAGGCGCGTGAGAAGACCGGCACCGATCCGGTCGTCACCCTCAAGCGCGCGCTGGACAACGTCAAGCCCGCCCTCGAGGTGAAGCCCCGCCGTGTCGGTGGCGCCACCTACCAGGTGCCGGTCGAGGTCCGTCCGGGCCGCGCCAACACCCTGGCGCTGCGCTGGCTGGTCAGCTACTCCCGCGCCCGTCGCGAGAAGACCATGGTCGAGCGTCTCGCCAACGAGCTCCTCGATGCCAGCAACGGCCTCGGTGCCGCCGTGAAGCGTCGCGAGGACACCCACAAGATGGCCGAGTCGAACCGGGCCTTCGCGCACTACCGCTGGTGATAGCCCGGCCCGTCACTTAAAAGGGAGAATTTCGTGGCACAGGACGTGCTCACCGACCTGAACAAGGTCCGCAACATCGGCATCATGGCCCACATCGATGCGGGCAAGACCACCACGACCGAACGCATCCTGTTCTACACCGGTATCACGTACAAGATCGGTGAAGTTCACGATGGCGCGGCCACGATGGACTGGATGGAGCAGGAGCAGGAGCGTGGTATCACCATCACCTCCGCGGCTACCACCTGCTTCTGGAAAGACAACCAGATCAACATCATCGACACCCCCGGGCACGTCGACTTCACCGTCGAGGTGGAGCGTTCGCTGCGCGTGCTCGACGGCGCGGTCGCGGTGTTCGACGGCAAAGAGGGTGTCGAGCCCCAGTCCGAGCAGGTGTGGCGTCAGGCCGACAAGTACGACGTGCCGCGTATCTGCTTCGTGAACAAGATGGACAAGCTCGGTGCGGATTTCTACTTCACCGTGCAGACCATCAAGGACCGTCTCGGCGCTCGTCCGCTCGTGATCCAGCTGCCGATCGGCGCTGAGAACGACTTCGAGGGCATCGTCGACCTGGTCGAGAACAACGCCAAGGTCTGGAAGGGCGAGACCAAGCTCGGCGAAGAGTACGAAGTCGTCGAGATTCCGGCCGACCTCAAGGAGAAGGCCGAGCAGTACCGTCAGGAACTGCTCGAGACCGTCGCCGAGTCCGACGAGGCACTGCTCGAGAAGTTCTTCGGTGGCGAGGATCTCACCATCGAGGAGATCAAGGGCGCCATCCGCAAGATGACCGTCAACTCCGAGCTGTACCCGGTGCTGTGCGGTTCCGCGTTCAAGAACAAGGGCGTTCAGCCCATGCTCGACGCGGTCATCGATTACCTCCCTTCCCCGCTGGACGTCGAGGCCACCACCGGCCACGTGCCCAACAAGGAAGAAGAGCTGATCACCCGCAAGCCGAACGTCGACGAGCCGTTCGCGGCGCTGGCGTTCAAGATCGCGGTGCACCCGTTCTTCGGTGAACTCACCTACGTGCGTGTGTACTCGGGTCAGGTCGCCTCCGGCGCCCAGGTCGTCAACTCGACCAAGGGCAAGAAGGAGCGTCTGGGCAAGCTGTTCCAGATGCACTCCAACAAGGAGATGCCGGTCGCCACGGCTTCGGCCGGCCACATCTACGCGGTCATCGGCCTGAAGGACACCACCACCGGTGACACCCTGTCCGACGCGCAGAACCAGGTCGTCCTCGAGTCGATGACCTTCCCGGATCCGGTCATCGAGGTCTCGATCGAGCCCAAGACCAAGTCCGACCAGGAAAAGCTCGGCACCGCGATCCAGAAGCTGGCGCGCGAAGATCCGACGTTCTCGGTCAAGCTCGACCAGGAGACCGGCCAGACCGTCATCGGCGGCATGGGCGAGCTCCACCTCGACATCCTCGTCGACCGTATGCGTCGCGAGTTCAAGGTCGAGGCGAACGTCGGCAAGCCGCAGGTGGCCTACCGCGAGACCATCACCAAGAAGGTCGAAAAGCACGAGTTCACCCACAAGAAGCAGACGGGTGGCTCCGGCCAGTTCGCGAAGGTCATCATCGCCCTCGAGCCGTTCGTCGGCGAAGACGGCGCGACCTACGAGTTCGAGAACAAGGTCTCCGGTGGTCGCGTGCCCCGTGAGTACATCCCGTCGGTCGACGCGGGCGCCCAGGATGCCATGCAGTACGGCGTGCTCGCCGGCTACCCGCTGGTGAACCTGAAGGTCAGCCTGCTCGACGGCGCGTACCACGACGTCGACTCCTCGGAAATGGCGTTCAAGATCGCGGGTTCGCAGGCCCTCAAGGAAGCGGCCCGTAAGGCCGGTCCGGTGATCCTCGAGCCGCTCATGGCGGTCGAGGTCATCACGCCCGAGGAATACATGGGCGACGTGATCGGCGACCTCAACTCCCGCCGTGGCCAGATTCAGGCCATGGAGGAACGCAGTGGTGCCCGTGTCGTCAAGGCGCTGGTTCCGCTCTCGGAGATGTTCGGTTACATCGGTGACCTGCGGTCCAAGACCCAGGGTCGCGCGAACTACTCCATGGTGTTCGCCCAGTACGCAGAGGTTCCGGCCAATGTGTCCAAGGAGATCATCGCCAAGGCGACCGGCGAATAAAACCCTCTTGCGGTCCAGTGGCACACTGGACCGCAAGTGCCGGGCGTCAAGTAATACCCCCGATCCCCGCCTCCAGCGGGGATGACACACGCACTGCTGCAAATGCACGCACCAACAAGTCCAGGAGGACCCAAAAGTGGCGAAGGCGAAGTTCGAGCGGACGAAGCCGCACGTCAACATCGGCACCATCGGTCACGTCGACCACGGCAAGACCACGCTGACTGCAGCGATCACCAAGGTGCTGGCTGACAAGTTCCCGGATCTGAACGACGCGTTCGCGTTCGATCAGATCGACAAGGCGCCGGAGGAGAAGGCTCGTGGTATCACGATCAACATCTCCCACGTCGAGTACCAGACCGATAAGCGCCACTACGCGCACGTCGACGCCCCGGGCCACGCGGACTACATCAAGAACATGATCACCGGTGCGGCGCAGATGGACGGCGCCATCCTCGTGGTCGCGGCCACCGATGGCCCGATGCCGCAGACTCGCGAGCACGTGCTGCTCGCCCGTCAGGTCGGCGTGCCTTACATCCTGGTCGCGCTGAACAAGTCGGACATGGTCGATGACGAGGAAATCCTCGAGCTCGTCGAGATGGAGGTCCGCGAACTGCTGGCCTCGCAGGAATTCGACGAGGACGCGCCGGTCGTGCGTGTCTCCGGTCTGAAGGCCCTCGAGGGCGACGAGAAGTGGGCCGAGGCCATCGTCGAGCTCATGCAGGCCGTCGACGACTCGATCCCGGACCCGGTCCGCGAGACCGAGCTCCCGTTCCTGATGCCCGTTGAGGACGTCTTCACGATCACCGGTCGTGGCACCGTCGTCACCGGTCGTGTCGAGCGCGGCATCGTCAACGTGAACGAGGAGGTGGAAATCGTCGGCATCAAGGAGAAGTCGACCAAGACCACCGTCACCGGCATCGAGATGTTCCGCAAGCTGCTCGACCAGGGCCAGGCGGGCGACAACGTCGGCCTGCTGGTTCGTGGCATCAAGCGCGAAGATGTCGAGCGTGGCCAGGTTGTCGTCAAGCCGGGCACCACGACTCCCCACACGGAGTTCGAGGGCCAGGCGTACATCCTGTCGAAGGACGAGGGCGGCCGCCACACCCCGTTCTTCAACAACTACCGCCCGCAGTTCTACTTCCGTACCACGGACGTGACCGGCGTCGTTACCCTCCCCGAGGGCACCGAGATGGTCATGCCCGGCGACAACACCGAGATGCTGGTCAAGCTGATCCAGCCGGTCGCCATGGACGAAGGCCTGCGCTTCGCGATCCGCGAGGGTGGCCGCACCGTCGGTGCCGGTCGCGTCACGAAGATCATCAAGTGAGTCGGTAAGACCCACTGCACAACCTGAACGGCGTCGCTCCCCCGGGAGCGGCGCCGTTCGGCGTTTTCCGGGAGGGTCAGCCGGCCGCGGCGAGCCGCACGCGGACGGTGACCCGGCCCCGGGGATCGCGATGGGCGACCGCGTGGCCCGCATGGTCTGTGCCGTCGATGCGGAGGGTGACGGGGCCGCCTTCATCGAGAAAGTTGCGCCACCACTTCTTCTTGTCGGGCATCGCGGCGCCGATGACGTACTCCTCGCCGGAACGCCGATAGTTCACCGGCGTGGTGAACGTCCGCCCGGAACGCCGACCCACATAGCTGATCTGCGCGAACGACTTACCCAGGACCTTCCCGATGACAGGCGCTTCGGTCAACGCCACCACCCCGGCGTTCATCCCCTGCAATCCCCGACGCAACAACGATTCCTGAATCAACGGCTTCTCCTGCCTGATGAAGAACGGACGTGCTGTTCCTCAAGCTACCGAGGTTCCTTGGCAATGGGCTGAGAGTCGTTGTTGCGCAATCGCCGGCCCGGCCACGCCGATCCGCCTGATCATCTACCCCGCGACAAGCCACTCGGGTGCGATCAGACCTGCCCGGTTCGCCCCGGATGTCACCGAGTTCCTTTCGGCGACAACCTGACTCAGCGGATCTTGGCGCCGTAGACGTGCTCGACGGACAACGCCATGAGCACGCGGCGGTCGGCGACCATGACCTCGCGGTACTCGTTCCAGTCGGGGTGCTCGCCTGCGGCCGCGCGGTAGTAGTCGACCAGGGCTTCGACTTCCGGGCCGTTCGGGTCCGTGCCGGGGCCGGTCAAGGTGGCGGTGCCTTCGGCGGTGGCCCACGACCAGCCGTCGGCGCTGGTGACCTCGAGCGCGGCGCGCGGGTCGCGGCGGAGGTTGATCGTTTTGGCGCGGCCTTCGGTCATGGAGACATAGATGATGCCCGCGGCGCGGTCGTAGTACGGGGTGACGGGGGAGAGCTGGGGGCGGCCGTCGGACTTGATGGTGGCCAGGATGCCGATGCGGGAGTCGGCGATGAGGGCGTGCAGGTCGAGCGGGGTTTCGGGCATCGATCGGCTCCTAGGGGGTGGCGGGGCTGTTCGTTGTGACGAACCGCCGTGGTCGCGCGTTTATGCCCGGGCTGCGGAAATCCCGTCGACACCGCGCGATCGGGCGCGTAGAACTTGTCGCATGGTTACAGCACGTCCGCAGTCGCGGTTCTAGCTCGCATCGGGTCGTTCGGCGCCGGTGCGGCGCCGCGTGATCCGACGCCCGTGCCGTCCCAGGAACGCACAACTGGCGAGCGTCGATTCCTCGACCGGACCAGCCTGGGGGATTCCCATGACCAGAATCGATCTCGCCCGAATACGCAATATCGGCATCGCCGCCCACATCGACGCGGGCAAGACCACGACGACCGAGCGGGTGCTGTTCTACACCGGCGTCACCCGCACCCTCGGCGAGGTGCACGACGGCACCGCGGTGATGGACCGGATGATCCAGGAGCGCGAACACGGCATCACGATCGCGGCGGCGGCGACCACCTGCTGGTGGAACGAGCACCAGATCACCATCCTCGACACCCCCGGCCACGTCGACTTCACCGTCGAGGTGGAGCGTTCGCTGCGGGTGCTCGACGGTGCGATCGCGGTATTCGACGCCAAGGAGGGCGTGGAGCCGCAGTCGGAGCAGGTGTGGCGCCAGGCCGACAAGTACGGCGTCCCGCGGATCTGTTTCGTGAACAAGATGGACAAGCTCGGTGCCGATTTCGCGTTCACCGTGCGGACCATCGCGGAGCGACTCCGGGTGCGCCCGTTGGTGATTCAGCTGCCGATCGGTGCGGAACGCGAGTTCGACGGCATCATCGACCTGGTCGAGATGACCGCCAAGGTGTGGCGTGGCGACACCGATCGCGGTGCTCGCTTCGAGACCATCGAGATTCCGGAAGACTTGCGTACCAAGGCCTTCCAGCATCGGGATGCGCTGGAGGCCGCGGTCGCCGAGGCCGACGAGGAAGTGCTGGAGCGCTATCTCGCGGGCAAGGCGATCACCGTCGACCTCCTGAAAGCCGCCATCCGGCGGATGACGATCGACGCACAGGCCTACCCGGTGCTGTGCGGCTCGGCGCTGGCCAACATCGGCGTGCAGCCACTGCTGGACGCGGTTGTCGACTACCTGCCGTCGCCGCTGGATGTCGTGGCCGTGCACGGGTTCTCGCCGGAGGGCGAGCACGTCCACCGCGCGCCCGATATCGCCGAGCCGTTCGCGGCGCTGGCGTTCAAGGTCGCGCTGCACCCGTTCTTCGGCAAGCTCGTCTACCTGCGGGTGTACTCCGGTACCGCCGAACCCGGTGCGACCGTGCTGAATTCGACCAATGGACGAAAGGAGCGTCTCGGCAAACTGTTCCAGATGCATTCGAGCACCGAGATCGCCGTCGAGCGGGTGCAGGCCGGGCAGATCTGTGCCGTGATCGGCCTGAAGGCGACGGGAACCGGCGACACCCTGTGCGATCGGGCAGCCCCCGTCGTCCTGGAGTCGATGACCGTCCCCGACCCCGTACTCGCCGTCTCGATCGAACCGAGGACCCGCGCCGACCAGGACAAGCTGGGCACCGCCCTGGCTCGGCTGGCCGACGAGGATCCGACGTTCACGGTGCATGTCGACGCCGAAACCGGTCAGACGGTCATCGGTGGCATGGGCGAACTGCATCTGGAGATCCTGGTCGACCGGATGAAACGGGAGTTCCGGGTCGACGCCGACATCGGCGCCCCGCGTGTGGCCTATCGCGAAACCATCACCGCGGCAGTCGATCTGTTCGAATACACCCACCGCAAGCAACAGGGTGGGCACGGGCAGTTCGCCAAGGTGGTGATCGCGCTGGAACCTCACGTGGCCGATGACGACGCGATCTACGAATTCGAGAGCCGGGTCACCGGCGGGCGCGTACCGCGGGAGTACATCCCCGCGGTGGACGCGGGCGCGCAAGACGCGCTGCGCGTCGGCACGCTCGCCGGCTTTCCGCTGGTGAACGTGAAGGTGACGCTGCTCGACGGCGCCGCCCACGTGCAGGATTCGTCGGAACTGGCGTTCCGTCTCGCGGGAGCGGCGGCGGTGCGCGCGGCGCTCGCGCGAGCGAAGCCGGTGCTGCTCGAACCGGTGATGGCCGTGGAGGTCGTGACGCCGGAGGAGTACGTCGGCGAGGTGATCGGTGATCTCAACGCCCGTCGCGGCCGGGTCACCGAGCTCACGGAACGGGGCGGCGCGCACATCATCCGCGCGCTGACCCCGCTCCAGGAGATGTTCGGCTACATCGGGGATCTGCGCTCGAAAACCCGTGGCCGAGCGAACTACTCGATGGTGTTCGACTCCTACGCCCCGGTCCCGCCGGGTGCTGCGGAGTCGATCATCGCGGGCAGTTGATCGACACCGGTGGCGTCGCGATCCACGCGGCGTCACCGGTTCGTCGACGGGGCCTAGGTGGGGCTTCCGTCCGGTGTCTCGGAGTCGACCATCGCCGGCACCCGGCGCGTCCTGGTGGATCCGGCAGTGAGCAGGCGCAGCGCGTCTGCCGAACTCGCATCGCGCGCGGTGTAGACCTCGAGCCGGTGGTCAGGACTGTCGGGCTGCAACCACACCTGATAGTCGACGTCGACACGGCCGACCGTCGGATGACGAAGATCCATCGGCCCGACGGTGCAATCGGCGACCTCCGCGCCGGCCCACAGCGTCGCGAAGGTCGTACTGCGCATGGCGAGTTCGCCGATCAGTTCGGCCAGCCGCGCGTCGGTGGGGTAGCGCCCCGCGGTCAGCCGGAGGTAGCCCACGTGAATGCGGGCGAGCTCGTCCCAGTTCCGGTACAGATCCCTGGCGAGCGGATCGAGGAAGAACAGTCGCGGAATCGAGGGACGTCGTGTGGGGTCCTCGGGCGCGGTGAAGTCGAGGTGCTCGCCGACGAGCGCGTGCCCGGCGTGATTCCAGGCGAGCACATCGCCACGGCGTCCGAGCACGACAGCGGGCATGGTGTCGCCGAGCGAGCTGAGCAGCGTGAGAACCCGCGGGTGTGGCTGTTCCGGTTCGGTCCGGACCAGATGCGGCACGGCCGGTTGACCTGCGAGGTTGTGCAGATGGGCCGTTTCGGCGGGATCGAGCTGGAGCACCCGGGCGATGGCGTCGATGACCTGTGCGGAAACGGTCCCGGCCTGATCTTGTTCGAGGCGTGTGTAGTACCCGGCGCTGACTCCGGCGAGCTGAGCGAGTTCTTCGCGGCGAAGCCCGGGGACGCGGCGGGTGACGCCGAAGGTGCGTAGGCCGATCCGCTCAGGGGTAGTTCGGTCGCGGCGGGACTTGAGGAACGTTCCGAGGCTTTCCAACTCCATCGTTCCGATCGTAGGCACCACCGGGCTGTCCTGCCTATCCCGGCCGGGTGTACCCACGTCAGGGGTCTGGTTGCCGCTCGCACGCGATCGCAGGGTGGGGACATGAATCGAATCGATATCGAGCTGCGGTCCTGGCTGGGCCTGCTGGTGGTGCTCGGCCCCGTACTGCTCGTCGCCATGGACGGCTCGGTGCTGTTCCTGGCCATGCCCGCCATCACCGAGGCGCTGTCGCCCTCGGCCGACGAATCGCTCTGGATCCTGGACAGCTACGGCTTCGCGGTCGGCGCCCTGCTGATCGCGTTCGGCACCATCGGCGACCGTTACGGCCGCAAACGCCTGCTGATGATCGGAGCGGCGATGTTCGGCCTCGGCTCGGTAGGGGCGGCCTTCGCCACGAGCCCCGAACTGCTGATCGCCTTCCGCGTCCTGATGGGTGTGGCGGGCGCGACGCTGTTGCCGTCGGCGCTCGCCGTGCTCGGCACACTGTTCACCGACCCGCGCCGACGCGCGCAGGCCATCGGTATCTTCGCCGCCACCTTCGCCGCGGGTTTCGCGATCGGCCCGATCGTCGCCGGGCAGCTGCTTCCCCGGTTCTGGTGGGGGTCGGTGCTGCTGATCAATGTGCCGGTGGTCGTGGTGTTCCTGGTGCTGGCGCCGATCCTGCTCGGTGAGGTACACGCGACCGGTGGCGGCCGCATCGATGTGGCGAGCGTGGTCACCTCGTCCGCCGGGTTGCTGAGTGCCATGTACGCCGTGAAACACAGTGCCGCGCAGGGTATATCCATGTCGTCGGTTGCGGCAGGGCTGGCCGGGGTGGCAGTGCTCGGGTGGTTCGGCCGCAGGCAACGGCGCATCGGCAATCCGCTCATCGACTTCACCTTGTTCGGCAACCCGGTCTTCGTCATCGCGATGGTCACCGGGTTCCTGCCGCTGGCGGCCTGGTCGGCGACCGCGTATCTGGCGGCTGTCTACCTGCAATCCGTTCTGGGCATCTCTATCGCCGACGCCGCGTTGCTCGCGGTTCCGGGTGCCGTCGTTCTCACTGTGGCCGCTGTGGTCACCCCGGCCGTCGTGGCCCGCGTCGGCCGCTCGGCCGCCTTGATCACCGCCCACTTCACGATCGCGATGGGGCTGTCGCTGCTGCTGCCGACCGGCACCGGCGGCGGGCTCGGCTGGTACATCGCCGCGACCGTGGTCGCCGGTTTCGGCTACGGCATCTCGTTCAGCGTGGTCGCCGACATCGCGGTCGCTGCGGTTCCGGCGGAACGGGCGGGCGCGGCCGCCGCGCTGGCCGAAACCGGCAACGAACTCGGCAACGCCCTCGGCATCGCCCTGTTCGGTTCGCTGGCCGCCGTGCTCTTCCGCATCCACGGCCCGGACCTCGCGCCGACCCTCGGTGAAACGCTGCGTCTGCCCGGGGTGGCCTCCGCCGAGCTCGACGACGCCCGCGGCGCCTTCGTCAGCGGATTGCACGTCGTCGCCGCTACCGCGGCCACCTTGCACGTGGTCCTCGGCTCGGTGGCCATTCGCGTTCTCCGGAGCAGGGCACTCGCCGTACGCAGATCGGACCCGGTCTCGGCCTCTCATCCGGGAGGCACGGTACACAGCCGAAGCTGATGGATCGACGCCCTCAGCCGAGGTGGGTCATTCCCGCCGCGACCACCTGGGCGACGTTCAGCAGGTCGTCGGCCGTCGGGACGGGGAGGTCGTCGAGGGCGTGGAGGCGGTCGGTGCTGGCGATCGCGAACATGGCGGACACCCAGGCCGCGGCGCAGGCGTGGAGGGTGCCGGGGCGGACGGGGACGGGGGTGCTGGCTTGCAGGACGCGGGTGGTGACATCGAGGAGCTGATCGCGCAGCGCGCGGAGTTTGCGGCGCACGTCGGGGTGGGTGTCGGCTTCGCGCCACATGATCACCCGCAGCACCGAGGAGTGATGGTCGCGCAGGTTGATCGCGGTGTCGAGGTTGATCAGGCTGGCGGCCGGATCGCCGGGGGTCACCAGGGCGGCGAGGTCGTCGATCGGGTGTTCGGGGACGCGTTCGCGCATGAGCGCGGACAGGATCGCGTTCTTGGTGGGGAAGTAGTAGAAGACCAGTCCTTTCGGCACATCGGCGGCCGCGGCGACGGCCGCGGTCGGCGTCGCGTCGAATCCCTGTGCGGCGAACAGGGTCTCGGCGGCATCCAGGATGAGTTGCCGGGCGTCGCCATCGCGTTTCGCGTTGCGGCGCCCGACTCGTCGGCCCGGCATCAGTGATGTGGAGCCATGTTGTGCAGGCGCTGGTTCATGGCAGGCAGCGCGGCGACCGCCACCACCGCCGTCACCACTCCGACCACCCAGGCGGTCCAGGACGCGCCGCTGAACGCGGTGAAGTCCATGGCCCACGGCGAGATGAACAGCAGCACGCCGAATACGCCCATCGCGTAGTCCGCGACGATCAGGTCGTCCCTGGCCATCTGGATCAGACCCGTCGCGGCGATGAGTACGCCGAGCACGATCAGGGTCCAGCGGGCGTTGTCGTTGGTGTCGAGCCACAGGGGCGACAGTGCGGTGAATGCGCCGAGCACAACGGCCAGAAAGTCCTGTGCGCGACTGTTGGTGAACATGGGAAATGCCTCCTCGTTGAGACGAAAAATACCTCTGACCTCGGTCTACTCCTGATTGACCGCCCGGTCGACATCGGAAGCGGCACGGTTGTGTTGCGACGTGGGTGTCACAGGTGACCCGGCGCACTGGTACAAACATCTGGGGGCCGTAGTGGTCCGCGACACAGCAGAAACATGGCACGAGCGGTCAGCGACCGAGCATGCCGAGAGGACACAATATGAGCGCGCCCATCGTGATCGTCGGAGCGGGTCTGGCAGGCCTGCGCACGGCCGAGGAACTGCGTCGGGCCGGATATGAGGGCGGTGTGCTGCTGCTCGGCGACGAGACGCGCGCGCCGTACGACCGCCCGCCGCTGTCGAAGCAGTTCGTGCGCGGCGAGACCGACGACACCACCCTTCGCCCGCCGGAGTTCTTCGCGGACAAGAACATCGAGCTGCGCCTCGGCACGGCCGTCACCGGTGTCGACACCGCCGCGCGCACCGTCACCCTGGCCGACGGTGCCACCATCGCCTACGACCAGCTGATCATCGCGACCGGTCTGCGCCCCCGCAGGCTCCCCGGTCTGCCCCAGGTCGGGGGAGTGCACGTGCTGCGTGCCCACGAGGACGCCGCGACCCTGCGCGCCGAACTGGACGGTGCGAACCGGGCCCTGATCATCGGCGCCGGTTTCATCGGCTGCGAACTCGCCGCCAGCTTCCGTGCCGCCGGAGTCGAGGTCACCCTCGTCGAACCCCAGCCGACCCCGCTGGCCTCGGTCCTGGGCGAGCAGATCGGTGGCCTGGTGGCGCGCCTGCATCGCGACGAAGGCGTCGACCTGCGCTGCGGTGTCGGCGTCGACACCCTGCGCGCCGACGATTCCGGCCGGGTGTGTGGCGCGGTCTTCACCGACGGCACCGACATCGACACCGACCTGGTCGTGGTCGGCGTGGGCTCGGTCCCCGTCACCGACTGGCTGGCCGACTCCGGTATCGAGCTGGCCGACAGGTCCGCGGGCGGTGGCGTGCTCGCCGACGAGGTCGGCCGTACCTCCGCCGACGCCGTCTGGGCGGTCGGTGATGTCGCCGCCTGGCAGCACGACTCCGGCGTCCGCAAGCGGGTCGAACACTGGACGAGCGCGGGTGAACAGGCAAAATTGCTGGTCACCGCCCTCCTCGGCGGTACACCGCCCACCATGGCCCGCGTGCCGTACTTCTGGAGCGACCAGTACGACATCAAGATCCAGGCCCTCGGCACCCCCTCGCCCCACGACGACGTCACCGTGGTCACCGACGACGGCCGCAAGTTCCTCGCCTACTACTCGCGCGACGGCATCCTCACCGCCGTGCTCGGTGCGGGCCTGACCAGCCAGGTGATGAAACTGCGCGCCAAACTGGCCACCCCCACCCCGGTGGCGGACCTCCTCGCCGCGGCAGGCTGAGCCCGCTCGGGCCGGTGCGTACGTGGTCGCGATCGGCCGAGCTCGCCGCTGTAATACGGTGTAGCGGTGATCGTCGCGCTCATCGATTCCGGCCTCGGCCTGTTGCCTACGGCTTCGTGGTTGCGCAAGCTGCGGCCCGACGTCGACTTGCTGCTGCTGCTCGACCCCGATGGCGCGCCCTGGGGGCCCAAGCCGGAGCAGTGGGTGGTCGAGCGGGTCGTCGGCACGGCACGGCAGGCGATCGAGGCGGGGGCCGAGGTGATCGTGCTGCCGTGCAATACCGCGAGTGTCACCGCGTTGGCGCATGTGCGGGCGGAGGTGGGGGAGTCGGTGCCGGTGATCGGCACTGTTCCCGCGATCAAACCTGCTGCCGCACAATGTAATTCGGTAGCCGTGTGGGCGACGGCGGCGACCACTGCCAGCCGCTACCAGGCCGATCTGATCGCCAGGTTCGGCGGTGACGCGAAGGTCGTCGGGGTCGCCTGCCACGGGCTGGCCGACGCGATCGACCGCGGCGACATCAAGGCGATCCGCGAGTCGATCGCCGACTCGGCCGCGCGCACCCCGGCCGACGTCGAGGGCGTTGTCCTCGGCTGCACCCACTATCCACTGGTCATCGACGCCATCGTCGCCGCACTGCCCGACGGTGTGCGCCTGTTCGACAGCGCCCAAGCCGTCGCCGCCCAGACCGTCCGCAAGATGGACGAACTCGGCCGCCCCGGCACCGGCACCGGCACCGTCACCGTCCGCACGAGCGGTCGGCCGGGCGAGTTGCCCTCCGGTGCGGCGACATTCGAGTCGGGCCGCCTGCTCGGCGCGCTACCGGCCTGACCGGACGGCGGGGAGCCTGCGCGGGCATGTCACCGCACCAGTGTTGAATGCGGAGGGAATCCGCCGACCCGGAGGTGCGTGTGTCCGAGCTTCCCACCGCTGCACAGGTGCGTAAGGCCCTCGCCGACCTGGCGAACCCCACTGACGCGCATCACCTGCAACGCTTCTTCAAGACCGGCCCCGGCGAATACGGCGAGGGCGACATCTTTCTCGGCATCCGAGTACCTGTCACCAGAAGAGTGGCGAAACAGTTCCCCGCGCTGCCGCTTTCGCAGATCGACGAACTCCTCGACAGTCCCCTCCACGAGGAACGCCTGGCCGCCCTGTTCATCCTCAACGCCCGCTTCGCGGCGGCATCGAAACCGCGTGCTCTCGACGACAAGGCCCGTCAGGAGATGGTCGATCTCTACCTGGCGGCTGTCCGGCGCGGCCGGGTCAACAACTGGGATCTGGTCGACGCCTCCGCGGAGAACATCATCGGCCCCTGGCTACTCGACAAGGACCGGACGCTGCTGTTCGAACTGGCCGAACAGGATTCGCTGTGGGAGCGCCGAGTCGCGCTGTTGTCGACGTTCGCGTTCATCAAGGCGGGCGACCCGAGCACCACCTTGGAACTCGCCGAAATCCTTCGGACCGACCGCCGAGATCTGATCCAGAAGGCGCTGGGCTGGATGTTGCGCGAAATCGGCAAGCGCGTCGACCAGACCGCACTCACCGATTTCCTGAACAGGAACGCACCCGAACTGGGCCGCACCGCGTTGAGCTACGCGACCGAACACCTCGACCCCGAGCAACGCGCCGCCTACCGCGCCATGCGTTAGAACTGGATCCGCAGCCGATCGGTCACCGGCCGCGCCTGGCAGCCGAGGATGTACCCGTTCTCGATGTCCTCGGGATCGAGGATCTCCG
This sequence comes from Nocardia sp. NPDC056952, assembly GCF_042674185.1. Classification (NCBI taxonomy): domain Bacteria; kingdom Bacillati; phylum Actinomycetota; class Actinomycetes; order Mycobacteriales; family Nocardiaceae; genus Nocardia; species Nocardia sp. NPDC056952. The sequence goes on from NZ_JBHURA010000006.1 coordinate 398,416, forward strand.
AATTGGCCATCTCCACTTTGCCTTCCAGCACGGTGCAGGCACACGACCCGCACTCACCCTCCTGGCAGGAGTAGGGCACGTCGAGGCCCTTGTCGAGCATGATGTCGACCAGCGTCTGCTTGCGTGGCCACGACATCTCGTGCACCTGGCCGTCGAGCTCCACCTCGACCGTCGCCGCGTCGGCCGCTTCGGCCTCGGACACCTCGGCGGGCGCGTGGTCGGCGAACGGATCTCCGGCGAGAGAGTTGAACACCTCGGCATGGGTGCGGTTGCGCGGGACCTCGAGCGAGGCCAGCGCGTCGTGCACCAGGTCCATGAACGGCTTGGGCCCGCACATGAACGCCTCGTAGGCGGTGTAGGGCCGGACCAGGGTGGCCAGCATGTCGGCGGTCGGCAGGCCGAGCAGCGGTTCGAGCCAGTGGATGACGGTGAGTCGCTGGGGATGCTTACCGACGAGATCGCGGAGTTCGTCCGCGAAGATCACCGAGGTCGCGTCGCGATTGGCGTAGACCAGCACGACCTTGCCGGAACCCTGCGACAGTGCCGACTTCAGGATCGACATCACCGGCGTGATCCCGCTGCCCGCGCCGAACAGCAGCATGTCCTCGTCGAGATCCTTGGGCGTGAACACACCTGACGGCGGCAGCACCTCGACCTCGTCGCCCGCGGCGATGTTGTCGCACAGCCAGTTCGAGCCGTATCCGTCCACGGTGCGCTTGACGGTCACCTTCGGCAGATCATCGGTGAACGGCGAACTGGCCAGCGAATAGCAGCGGGCGACCGATCCGGTCTGCTCGCTCGGGATGCGCAGCGTCAGGAACTGGCCGGGGGAGTAGGCGAAGCGCTCGCGGAGTTCGGCGGGCACCTCGAAGACCACGGAGTTGGTGTCGGCCGTTTCGGCGATCACCGCGGCTACTCGCAGCACCACCGAGCGCGAGCCGTGCGGAACCTCGACTGTGGTCATGTCGTCCTCTCGGGCAAAACTAGAACGTGTTTCAGTTTCATGCTAGGCCGGGACGCGCCTGCAGGGCAAGCTGCGCCTCGAGTCCGGCGACCAGCACCTCCATCCCGAAGTCGTAGGAGTACTTGCCGCGCAGGTCGGACATGTACTTCGTGGCTCGGGCCACCGCCTCGGGCAGCAGCACGTCGGCCGGCGCGGAACGGTCGCGCGGGTTCACTCTGCTGCGGCCGAACAGGTAGGTGTGGATGGTCGCGTAGGCGGCCAGCACGTTGCGGTCGCTGAAGCCCGCGTCGAACAGGATCTCCATCACGGCGTCGATCAGGTCGAGCTGCTTGCCGAGCATCTGCTCGAGCAAGATGTCGCCCAGGCCGGGATGCGTGCGCAGTTTATCGTCTATCTGATCGATCAGATCGCGCAGGCGCTCCTGCCACGGACCGGACTCGCGCGAGGGCTTGCGCACCCCGACCAGTGCGGCGCTGGCGACCAGATCGAGTAGCTCGCGCTTGTCGGCCACGTAGTAGTACGGCGCCATCGGCGACACCCCGAGCTCGCGCGAGAGCCGTCGCATCGACAGCTTTTCGACCCCGTCCTCGCGCACCACCCTCAGTGCCGCGTCGACGATCTCTGCCTCGGACAGTGTCGAACCAGCACCCGCCCCACCATGGTTACGCAAGCCTCTGCCTCACCTCTGCTGCCACCGGGCCATCAGCCCTTTTCCCATCCCTGCCTCCGGAAGTCTAGAGGGGTTCGCAGCCGAGGGGGGCGGGGTGTGCTCAGAGAAAGATTTTCCGATTTCGCCCTTTATGGCAGTCACTGACGTTAAGGTGCGTGGTGACCGGCAACACAATGGAGGTAGTCATGCCTGAGAACACCACGCCCGCGACCGTCGAATCCGACCAGGACCTGGTCACCGAGACGCTGATCGAAGAGGTCAGCATCGACGGCATGTGCGGCGTGTACTGACCATGCTGGACCTCGACACCCGCTGGACGCTGCACCCTCGGGTCTCGTTGCGCCCGGAATCCTTCGGCGCGCTGCTGTACCACTTCGGGACCCGCAAGCTCTCGTTCCTCAAGAGCCGCGATCTCGTCGATGTGGTCCGGTCGCTGCCCGCGCACTCCTCCGTGCGCGACGCACTGCGTGCCAAGGGCGTAGACGCCTCCGACGCGCACGTCGCAGCGCTCGCGCAGCTGGCCGACACCGACATGATCGTGGCCTCGCCCGGACCGGTCACCGCCGCGCCGACAGCCTTGGCGGCGGGTGACGCCACCCAGGGCGGCAGGCTGATCGACCGTTTCGAATCGGGCCTCGCCGCACCGATCTGCCTTACCTGGGAACTCACCTACGCCTGCAACCTGTCGTGCGTGCACTGCCTGTCCTCGTCGGGTCGCCGCGACCCGAACGAACTGAGCACCGAGCAGTGCAAGGCGCTGATCGACGAGTTCGAGCGCATGCAGATCTTCTACGTCAACATCGGCGGCGGTGAACCGACTGTGCGCCCGGACTTCTGGGAACTGGTCGACTACGCCACCGCGCACAATGTGGGGGTCAAGTTCTCCACCAACGGCGTTCGCATCAACGAAGAGGTCGCCGCGCGTTTGGCGGCCAGCGACTACGTCGACGTGCAGATCTCCCTCGACGGCGCCGATGCCGCGGTCAACGACGCCGTGCGCGGTCCCGGCTCCTACGACACCGCGATCAAGGCGCTGTCGAACCTCGCCGCGGCGGGTTTCAAGGACGCCAAGCTCTCGGTGGTCGCCACCCGGCACAACATCTCCCAGCTCGACGAGTTCAAGGCCATCGCCGACAAGTACGGCGCCACCTTGCGACTCACCCGCCTTCGTCCCTCGGGTCGCGGCGCGGACGTGTGGGACGAGCTGCATCCGCTGCCCGAACAGCAGCGCGAGCTCTACGACTGGCTCGTCCGCAACGGCGAGGGCGTCCTCACCGGCGACTCGTTCTTCCACCTGTCCGCATTCGGCTCGGCCCTACCGGGTTTGAACATGTGCGGTGCGGGCCGGGTGGTCTGTCTGGTCGATCCGGTCGGTGACGTCTACGCCTGCCCGTTCGCCATCCATGACCGCTTCAAAGCCGGAAACATCGTCGCCGACGGTGGTTTCGCGGCGGTCTGGACCGACTCCGAGCTCTTCGCCGAACTGCGCGAGCCGGTCGACGGTGGCGCGTGCACGAAGTGCTCGCACTACGACTCCTGTCGTGGTGGCTGCATGGCCGCGAAATTCTTCACCGGCCTGCCCGCCAACGGACCGGACCCGGAATGCGTTCAGGGCTACGGCGAAGCGGCGCTGTCGGCGCCGGGACGCACCATTCCGCGCCCCGCCGTCGACCACTCGCGCCCGGTTCGCAGTCGGGGCAGGGTGTCGCTGCCGTTGACCGTGAAGCGCCCACCTGCCAAGGCGTGCAACGAGAGTCCGCTCGGCTGACCGCGGCCGGTTGCCGGAAATGCGCTGCCGATCTTGTTGACGCGTCCGGCAACCGGTCACAGCGGCATTTCAGGCAGACTTTCCTCCTTTTTTGTGGGGTGATGATGTCTGAGAGCTCAACTGCGCATAGCATGCGAGGAATGCGCCATGATCGTCTGCCCGACGGCTTCGGGGTACGGATCGATCCACGGGTACGCGCATTTTCCGGGGGTCGGATCCTGATCGGAGGATCGCCCGCACGGATGCTGCGCTTGGCCCCGGAGGCCGCCGAGTTGATCGGCGACGGATACCTGGAGGTGACCGACACCAAGTCCGCGATCGTCGCCCGCCGGCTGCTCGATTCCGGCGTGGCCAACCCGCGTCCGCGGCTCGAACCGTCCCTCGACGACGTCACCGTCGTCATTCCGCTCTACAACAACGCCGACGGGCTGCTACGTCTGCTGGCAGTGCTGCGTGGGCACAATGTGATCGTCGTCGACGACGGCTCCGACGAGCCGGTCCGCATCCCGCCGCGACCGGGCCGTGGTCAGGTGACGGTGCTGCGGCACGAGAGCCCGCTCGGCCCCGCCGCCGCCCGAAATGCCGGATTGCAGGCGGCGACAACGGGCTTCGTGGCGTTCCTCGACTCCGATGTGGTGCCGCGCAGCGGCTGGCTCGAGGTCATGCTCGGACATTTCAGCGATCCGCAGGTCGCGCTGGTCGCGCCGCGCATCGTGGCCCTCGATTCCGAATCCAACGCGCTCGCTCGCTACGAACACACCCGCTCCTCACTCGATCTCGGCCGGCGCGAATCGGCGGTGCACGCCCGCGGCATCGTGTCGTACGTGCCGAGCGCGGCGCTGCTGGCCAGGCGCGCGGCGCTGCTCGGCGAGGGCGGATTCGACGAATCGATGCAGGTGGCCGAGGACGTCGACCTGTGCTGGCGGCTCGAACGCGCGGGCTGGCGGTTGCGCTACGAGCCCGCCGCGCACGTCGCCCACGATCACCGGGTCGCCTTCCGCGCCTGGTTCGGGCGGAAGCTGTTCTACGGCACGGGCGCGGCACCACTCGGGAAACGGCACTCGGGCTTGGTCTCGCCGCTGTCGGTGCCGACCTGGACCGTGCTGGCCAGTCTGCTGTTCGCGACACTGTCGAAATGGGGTCTGCTCGGCGGACTCGTCACCCTGGCCACGGCCCTGGTTCGCCTGCGCCGGGTCTTCACCGAACTGGACAACCCGACCCGGATCGCGGCGGTCTACCTCGCGCGCGGTTACTTCGCCGGGATGTGGCGACTGGCTTCGGCGATGTGCCGGGACTATTGGCCGGTGACGCTCCTCGCGGTGATCGCGTCGAGCCGGATCCGCAAGATCGCCATCACGATGGCACTCGCCGACGGTCTCGCCGACTGGTTCACCCATCGCGACTCGGGCGGGCTCGACCCGGTCCGCTATGTGGCCTACAAGCGTCTCGACGACGTGGCCTACGGCACGGGCCTGTGGCTGGGCGTCATCCGGGCGCGCAGTTTCGAAGCGCTCAAGCCGAGCGTGCCGCCCCGCTGAAGACGGCTGCGTGACCAGCACTCTCATCGTCGGAGCCGGGTCGGCGGGTTGCGTGCTCGCCGCGCGGCTCAGCGCCGATCCGGCGCGTTCCGTGCGTGTCTTCGAAGCCGGACCGGTTTTCGCCGCGATGGGGGAGCTGCCCGTCGAACTGCTCGACCCAGGTCATCTCCCGGTCGGCCCCGAGTCCCGGCTGGTGTGGCGTTATCCGGGAAATCTGGTGCGGGGCAAAGTGATCGGTGGCTCCGGTGCGATCAACGGCAGCTACTTCATCCGCCCACCCGCCGACGACTTCGCCGCCTGGAGCGCGGTGGCGGGCCCGCGCTGGTCGTTCGAATCGGTCCTCCCGGTGTTCTGCGCGCTGGAAGACGACGCGGATTTCGGCACTGTGCCCGGTCACGGCATCGGCGGCCCGATCCCGATCTCACGAACCAGCGACCCCTCCGAGTTCAGCGTCGAATTCGCGCGACATTGCGTGGCAGCGGGATTCACCGAAATTCCCGACCTCAACACACCGGCAGATACCGGCGTGGGATTCGGGCGCGTGCCGTTGGCGCTATCGCGAGGTCGCCGCGCCGGGCCCGCGATCACCCATCTCTTTCCCGCACTCCACCGAAGCAATCTGATCCTCACCGGCGAAACAATGGTGACCCGGCTATTACTGCGTGGCACGCGGGTAATCGGTGTGGAGTGGGCTCGCGGGCGAGAACACGGGACGACGTATGCCGATGAGGTGGTGTTGTGCGCGGGTGCGGTGGAGTCGGCCGCGCTGCTGATCAGATCCGGGATCGGCCCCGAACCGCTGCTGCGCTCGCTCGGCGTTCCGGTGCTGCGACCCGCTCCGGTGGGCGCGTGGTGCACCGATCATCCGGAGATCGGCATCGAATTCGCCGGAGCGGAACCCGCGCGGTCGACCGTCGCGCTCGAGTACGTCCTAGAAATGGACGACCTGGAACTACGCCCGTACACCGCGATGTTCACGCCGGGTCTTCGCCGGGTGGGGGTCGCCCTGATGCGTCCCGAGTCGACCGGCGAGCTGACCCTGGTTTCGACTGATCCGGCCGTCGCGGCCCGCGTCGACCAACGCTATCTGCGCGCCGAGCAGGACCGAGCCCGGTTGCGCGAGGGCGTAGCACGCACGGCGGATCTCCTGGGTCGGCGCATCGGACCCGTCGACGACTCCTGGCTGCGCGCCAACCTCGGCACGTCTCAACATCTTTCCGGTACCTGTCGCATGGGCCGCGCGGGGGACGAGCGCGCGGTGGTCGACGAACAGGGGCGTGTGCACGGCATCGAGGCACTGACGGTGGCCGATCTGTCGGTCGTCCCGGTCCCGCTGAGGCGCGGTCCACAGGCCACCACTGTGATGCTCGCCGCGTCCATAGCGGACCACATGGTCGTGTGACGAAGTGACGATTGATACCACGATGTGACCTGCGGGACAAACCCCGACTTCTGGCGGTTGGCCTGATATCTGCCCGGTACAGTTTGTAGCGGGAAAGAAAGGCAAATGGTCAGCAATCTTGCAGGTGGGAGGCCCCCACGGCAGGCATCGGAGTCGGGCGCACAGCTCGGTGCTCTGGAAGCCTATGCCGCACAGGCCCATGGATTTCTCAGTGCCGGTGGTGAACAGCTTACCCAGCTGGCCGGTCTTCTACGTCCGCTCGTTCTCGAATCATGGCTGCGCAGTGTGCGCGGCGGTGTCGACCCGACGGACGTCATCGACGGTCGCGGGCTGCGCGGCGCCGATCTGGAGCGTTATCGCGACGCCCACCCTATCGCCGCGCTCATGCCGCTGATCGACAAACTGCTGGTCCAGGACGCGTCGCACGCCGGATTGATCGTGACTGTGGCCGACCAGTTCGGTCGGGTGCTGTCGGTGCACGGGCATCCGGAGCAGGTCGCCGCCGCCGCCGAGATCGGCGTGCGCGAGGGCGACGATCTCAGCGAGCGCCGGATCGGCACCAATGCCGTCGGCCTCGTCGTGCGCACCGGCCGCGCCACCTGGATCCACGGACCCGAACATTTCCTGCATCGCATGCACCAGATCACCGGCGCCGCGGCTCCCGTGCACGAGCCGGACGGCCGGCTGATCGGCGTTCTGATGATTGCCGGCGGGATGCGGGTGGCCAAGCCCGAAATTCTCGCATTGGTCAAAGCCGCCGCGACCGCGGCCGAGATGGACCTGGTGCTGCGAGCCATGCGCGCGAGCCACGGCATCAAGGCGCCGGCTCCGGCGAACCGCGACGGCAGCGGACAAGCCAGGCTCGGTCTGGACGTCTTGGGTCTCGGTCAACCTCAGTTGAGCATCGCGGGGGAGCGGGTGCCGCTCTCGCAACGCCATGCCGAGATCCTGCTTTTGCTCACCGAACACCCCGAAGGTCTCGGCGCCGATCATCTGGCGCTACTGCTGGACGACACCGATCTCGACAACGGCACGATCCGCGCGGCGATGTCGCGGCTGCGGTCGGTGATCGGTGCCTCGGTGGTCGGTTCGCGCCCATACCGTCTCCGCGTGCATGTCGCAACCGATGTGGAGGAGCTGCGGGCCGCACTCGACTCCGGTGATACCGCATCCGCATTGAACTTGTACGCGGGTCCGGTGCTGCCACGCTCCTCGGCTCCCGGCATTTGCGACATCCGCGACGAGCTGCGAGTCCGATTGCGGACCGCCGTGCTCGCCGCGCCCGACGCCGCCGTGCTGCGCCGATGGACGTCGTGTCCGGAAGGCCGCGACGATGCCGCCGCATGGGCCGCCTATCGGTCGACCGTCGATCGTGATTCGCCGCTGTATGCGCAGATAGAAGCCAAGATCCGGGTACTCGACCGGCGCATCGGCGCCGATGCAACGCAGATGCAACGTTTCGGCTCATAGTGTCCCGGTCTGAAGGTGTGGTGGCTCACATATGGATGGCCGATGTGTTGGAGCCCACACTCATGCCCTGGTCGTGGGTACCCATCGGTACAGACTGGACGGCCGACCGATTTTTTTAGCGGAAAAAGTTTCTTTTTATTAACTGAGGGCCTACTGTCGGCACTGCATGGACAGGCACCCATGTGATGTAACTGACAAAGCCGTTGGAGGAACGATCAACAGCTAGGCACCCGCGACGGACCCAGCGTCCGTTGCCTCGGCGACCCCTCGGTCGCCGATCTCGTCCACATGATCTGTCGGGGATCTTGCGCGAGTGTGGCGGCACGCCCACCGCGTTCATATCGAATCTTTCGCTGCGCGAGGTGTATTCGTGCTGCCCGAAAACAATTCGATCTGCTGTTCTTTCGCGATACGAGGAGGCTCTGGTGCACGGTACGGAGTTGGGTGGGTTCAGTGCGCGACCACAGGAAGCACGGGTCGTCGGTCTGCCGTTTCCGCTGACCCCGGCCCAGCTGGGTGTCTGGTACGCACAGCTGCTCGACCCCGATGTCCCGATCACCATCGCCCAGTACGTCGATATCGACGGCGAGCTCGATGCCGCTGTGCTGCAGCAGGTTACGGCCGAGGCCGCGCACACCTACGGCTCGCCGCTGGTGCGCATCGGCGAGTTCGACGGTGTACCGCATCAGTACGTCGACCACACCATCGCGGTCGAGCAGGAGCTGCCGCTGATCGATCTGCGCCACCACGACGACCCCGTGGCCGCCGCGCAGGAATGGATGCGCGCGGAATTCGGCGCCCCCATCGACCTGCTCACCGACCGGCTGGTGGCGGGCGCGGTGCTGCGCGTCGGCGAGACCCGCTGGTTCTGGTACCTGCGCGGCCACCACATCGTGCTCGACGGGTACGGCGCATTCACCAACTCCCAGCGCATCGCCGAGCTCTACACCGCGCGGATGCTCGGTACCCCGGCGCGCGAGGTGGTGCCCGGCGAACTGTCGGCGCTGGTCGAAGGCGAACAGCGCTACCGCGAGAGCACCCGATTCGTCGGCGATCGTGAGCACTGGGCTCAGCGGATCGCGGGCCTGGACAGCCCCACCGCGCTCGACGGCCGCACCGCGCCGCGTTCGGCGATCAACCTGGTGACCGGCGGGCGCCTGTCGGAAAAGCTGGTCGATCGGCTGGAAACCATTGCCGCCAGCGATGATTCGACCATCTCCGCGGTACTGCTGGCCGCCTTCGCCGCCTATCTGGGCCGCCTCACCGACCGGCCGGACGCGGTACTGAGCCTGCCCGTCACCGCCCGCACCACCGCGGTCATGCGCCGCTCGGCGGGGATGCTGTCCAATATCGTGCCGCTGCGACTGCCCACGGGTGCGGCGGGATCACCCGCCACCTGGGGTGAACTGCTGCGCGCGGCCAGGGTCGAGGTGGCGGGTGCGCTGCGTCATCAGCGTTACCGCGCCGAGGACATCCGCCGCGACGCCGAGGACGACGGCCGCCCCGCCCGGCGCGCACTGTTCGGCCCGCTCGCCAACTTCATGCTCTTCCGCAGTGACCTCACCCTCGGCACCACCACCGGTCGCTACCGGGTGCTGTCCACCGGTCCGATCGAAGACTTGAGTCTCAACGTCTACTACGGCGATCGCGACCGGGTGCACGTCGATTTCGAGGCCAACCCGCACCTCTACGACGCCGACACCCTGGCCAGGCACCACGCCCGCTTCCTCGGCTTCCTCGAGCGCCTGGCCGCCACCGATCTCGACACCGCGCTCGGCGCGATCGAGGTCGCGACCGAGCTGGAGCTACAGGTCAGCACCCGGATCTGGAACTCCACCCGATTCGACGTGGACGCCGCGCTGGCCGAGCGTTCGGTGCGGGCCGCGACGCTGCCCGCCATGTTCGAGGCCCAGGTCGCGCGCACCCCCGACGACGTGGCCGTGCGGATGGCGACGTCCTCGCACACCGGCGCTGTTCGGGAAGCCGCCGCCGTGGCTTCCGAGGGCGCGACCCTCACCTATCGCGAGCTGGCGCAGCGCGTCAATCGGCTGGCCCGGCGGCTGCGCGCGGACGGCATCGGACCGGAATCGCTGGTGGCGCTGAGCATTCGGCGTTCACCCGAACTGGTGGTGGCGATGTACGCGGTGCTCGCCGCGGGCGCGGCCTACGTGCCGATCGACCCCGATCATCCGGCCGAGCGCATCGCCCACATCCTCGCCACCGCCGCCCCGGCGGCCGTGCTCACGACCACCCGCGACGGTGCGCCTGTCGACGGACTGCCGGTGCTGGCTGTCGACGCCCTCGATCTGAGCGGCTACGACGACGCCCCGCTGACCGATGCCGACCGCACCGCGCCGCTGCGCCCCGGCCATCCCGCCTACGTCATCTTCACCTCCGGCTCCACCGGTCTGCCCAAGGGCGTCGCGGTCGAGCACGCCGCGATTGTGAACCGCCTCGTCTGGATGCAGCACACCTACCGCCTGCACGGGGTCGACGTGGTGCTGCAGAAGACGCCGATGACCTTCGATGTCTCGGTGTGGGAGTTCTTCTGGCCCTTGCAGATCGGTGCGACACTGCTGCTCGCCGAGCCGGACGGGCACCGTGATCCCGGCTATCTGCGCCACGTGATCAGCGAATACGGCGTCACCGTCGCACATTTCGTGCCGTCGATGCTGGAAGTGTTTCTGGCCCAACAGGAAATCGCCGAATACACCTCGCTGCGGCTGGTCTTCGCCTCCGGTGAGGCCTTGCCCGCCGCGCCTGCCCAGCGGCTGCGGCTGCTGACGGGCGCTCGCCTGCACAATCTCTACGGCCCGACCGAGGCCGCCGTCGATGTCACCTTCCACGAGGTGAACGACAGCGACCGGGTCACGGTGCCGATCGGCGCGCCGGTGTTCAACACCCGGCTCCATGTTCTCGACTCACGGCTGCGGCCCGTTCCGGTCGGGGCTCCGGGTGAGCTGTATCTGTCGGGGGTACAGCTCGCCCGGGGTTATGTAGGACGTCCCGAGCTCACCGCCGGACGTTTCGTCGCCGCGCCCGCGATGGTCGCCGCCGACTCCGGGCGTGCGCTGCCCGACGGTGGTTCCGGCAGCACTGCCACGCATCCACTGCCGGGTGAGCGGATGTACCGCACCGGTGACCTGGTCCGCTGGACCACCAACGGCGAGCTGGAATACCTGGGGCGCACCGACTTCCAGGTGAAGCTGCGCGGCCTGCGCATCGAGCTCGGCGAGATCGAGTCCGTGTTGGAGAGCGTGGACGCCGCGGCGCGCGCGGTAGTGCTGGTCCGTGACGACGCGGGCGTCGGCGAGCAGTTGGTCGCCTACGTCGTGGAAGCCGAGCCGGGCTCGGTGTCGATCGACGATCTGCGTGAGACCGCACTGCGCGCGCTGCCCGCCTACATGGTGCCCGCGGCGTTCGTGCTGCTCGAAGCCCTTCCGGTGAACGCGTCGGGCAAGCTGGACCGCAAGGCCCTGCCCGCTCCCACCCGCACGGTCGTCACCTACGCCGAACCGGTCGGCCCGGTGGAGCAGACGGTGGCCAGGGTGTTCGGCGAGGTCCTCGGCCTCGACCGCATCGGCCGCGACGACGACTTCTTCGCCCTCGGCGGCAACAGCCTGGTCGCCACCCAGGTCGCGGCCCGCCTCGGCGCCGACCTCGGCTGCCGCCTCGGCGTGCGCGATCTGTTCGGCGCGACCACCGTCGCCCGCCTCGCCGCCGCCATCGCCGATCGCGACGACACCGGCGTCTCGGCCCAGCTCCCGGTGCTCACCGCGGGCCCCCGCCCGGCGCTGATCCCGCTGTCGCCCGCGCAGCAACGGATCTGGTTCCTCAACCGCTTCGATCCCTCGGCGCCCGGCTACAACATGCCGTTCGTCATCCGCCTGCGCGGCACCGCCGATCTGCCCGCCCTGGTCGCGGCCCTGCACGCGGTGGTCGAGCGCCACGAGGCGCTGCGGACCGTGTTCCCCGCGGTCGGCACTCCCGGTGGGGAGGTGGCCGAGCAGGTCGTCCGCGATGCCGGGCTGGTCCGCATCGGCGACCCCATCGAAGTGGCGGCCGCCGACCTCGATGCGGAGCTGACCCGATTCGCGCGTGCCGGGTTCGACCTCGAACGCGAAGCGCCGGTGCGTGCGGGGATCTTCGTTGTTCCGGCCGCCGACACAACTGTGGACAACTCGGCGCCGCGGCGATCGAGCGTCGCGGCGCAGGAGTGTGTTCTCGCTGTCGTGCTGCATCATATTGCGGCAGATGGTGTTTCGCTGCAGGTGCTCGTCCGCGATGTGCTCACCGCGTACGGTGCCGCCACCGACGGCGTCGCGCCCGGCTGGTCGCCGCTGAGCGTGCAGTACGCCGACTACGCCCTCTGGCAGCGCGAGCTCCTCGGTGCCGAAACCGATCCGCAGTCGCTGGCCTCCCGCGAAATCGCTTTCTGGGAGCGGACCCTGGCTGGTCTGCCCGACCAGCTCGAGCTGCCCTCGAGTCGCCGTCGGCCGGTCGAGCCGAGCATGCGCGGCGCCCGCACCGCCTTCACCATCGACGCCGATCTGCACCGTCAGCTCGCCGACCTGGCTCAGCGGGCAGGCGCCTCGCTGTTCATGGTTGTGCACACCGCGCTGTCGGTGCTCCTCGCCCGCCTGTCGGGCACCACCGACATCGCCATCGGCACCGGCGTCGCCGGCCGCGGCGACCGCGCCATCGACGACCTGATCGGCATGTTCGTCAACACCCTGGTGCTGCGCACCGAGGTCGACCCCGCCGCGAGCTTCGTCGGCGCGCTCGAGCACACCCGCGAAACCGACCTGGCCGCCTTCGCGCACGCCACCGTTCCCTTCGATCGTCTGGTCGACGTGGTCAACCCGGCCCGCTCGCAGTCCCGGCACCCGCTGTTCCAGGTGGCGCTGAACTTCCAGGCGGTCCTCGACACCACCTTCGACCTGGCGGGCTCGCCGGTGACGGTGCGCGAGATCGAGCTCGATATCACCAAGTTCGACCTACAGCTCACCCTCGCCGAACGACGCGATGCCGCAAGCGAACCCGCAGGTATCGACGCCGTCACCCTGTACGCCGCCGACCTGTTCGACGAGTCCGAGATGCGCGCCCTCGGTGCGCGTTTCGTGCGGCTACTCGCCGCGGCCGTCGCCGCGCCGAACACCGCGGTCGGTGACCTACCGCTGCTGTCGGCGACCGAACACTCCCAGCTCACCGGCATGCGCGGCGCACCGGTCACCGCCACCGGTCTGCTACCCGACCTCCTGGCCGGCGCGGTCGCCGCCGACCCGGATCGCGATGCCGTCACCGACGGCGACCGCACCCTCACCTACCGCGAACTCGACCGGGCGTCGTCACGCCTGGCCAGGGTCCTCATCGACAGCGGCGTCGGCCCCGACGACGTGATCGCCGTCGGCGTCCCCCGCTCGATCGAGTCGGTTCTCGCGGTGTGGGCGATCGCCAAGTCCGGTGCCGCCTGGTTGCCCGTCGACCCGAGCTACCCGCTCGATCGGATCACCCATATGGTGACCGATTCCGGTGCCCGACTTGGTCTTACAGTGTCCGAGTCGCTGTCCGCGCTGCCCGGTCCGCTCGATTGGCTGGCCCTCGACGAGCTGAAGCTGATGGCCGAATGCGCCGGGCGTTCCAGCGATCCCGTCACCGACTTCGACCGCGTGCGGCCTCTGCGCGCCCAGCACCTCGCCTACGTCATCTACACCTCCGGCTCGACCGGCCTGCCCAAGGGTGTGCTCGTCACCCAGGCGGGTATCGCGGGTTTCGCCGCCGAGGAGACCGCGCGCATGTTCGGCACCGCCGACGCCCGCGTCCTCCAGGTCGGGTCGCCGTCCTTCGACATCTCGGTGATGGAATTGCTGCTCGCGGTGAATTCCGCCGCGACCCTGGTGATCGCCCCGCACGGGCGTCATGTGGGAGCCGAACTGGCCCAACTGCTTTCGGAACAGCGCGTCACGCACGCCCTGATGACCCCGTCCGGCCTGTCCGTGCTCGACCCCACCCCGCTCGACGCCCTTCGCATGGTGATGGTCGGCGGCGAAGCCTGCCCGCCCGACCTGATCGCCCGCTGGACCGCCGGACCCGTTCCCCGCGCGTTCGTGAACGCCTACGGCCCCTCCGAGACCACGGTCGCCACCAACATCAGCGCCCCGCTCACCGCCGATTCCCCGCTGACCCTCGGCACGCCGCTGCGCGGGATCACCCAGTGGGTCCTCGACTCCCGGCTGCGGCCGGTCCCTGTCGGCGTCGCGGGCGAGCTGTACGTCGCGGGTGCCCAGCTCGCGCGCGGCTATCGCTCCCGCGCCGCCCTCACCGCGACCCGCTTCGTCGCCTGCCCGTGGGCGTCGTCCGAGCGCATGTACCGCACCGGAGACCTGGTCCGCTGGACTCCGGAGGGCACCCTCGACTACCTGGGCCGCAACGACGACCAGGTCAAACTCCGGGGTTTCCGCATCGAACTCGGCGAAGTCGAATCCGCCCTGCTCGCCCAGCCCTCGGTCCGCCAGGCCGCGGTGCTGGTGCGCGCCGACCCGCACCGAGGCGATCAGCTCATCGCATATGTCGTGCCCACCGCTGAGGCCGGCGAGCCGATCGATGCGATCGCCGCCGCCCTGCGCGGCACCCTCGCCGCGCACATGGTGCCGTCCGCGTTCGTGGTGATCGATGCCCTGCCGCTCACCCCCAACGGCAAGCTCGACCGCAAGGCCCTGCCGGAGCCGGTGTTCGCCGCGCATTCCTTCCGCGCGCCCGCCGCCGGGACCGAGTCCGTGGTGGCCCAGGTCTTCGGCGAGGTGCTCGGTGCCGCGCGGATCGGCGCCGACGACGACTTCTTCGCCCTCGGCGGCAACTCGCTCGTCGCCACCCAGGTGGTGTCCCGCCTCGGCACCGCACTCGGCCGCACGATCTCGCTGAAGTCGCTGTTCGAGGCGCCGACCGTCACCGCGCTCGCCGCCCTGCTCGGCACCGCCGACGCGGTCGCGCCGAGGCCCGCGCTGGTGGCAGGCGAACGACCGGACCGGATTCCGCTGTCCTACGCGCAGCAGCGCATGTGGTTCCTGAACCAGTTCGACGCCGAATCGGTCGCCGACAATATCGCCGCCGCCATCCGCCTCACCGGCGTCATCGACTACGCCGCGATGAACGCGGCCGTCGCCGCGGTCTTCGCCAGGCACGAGGCGCTGCGGACGCGCTACCCCGCCGTCGACGGCATCCCGTTCCAGCAGGTGCTCGACGCCGACCAGCTGACGATCGCCCTCGAACCGCGCGCGATCGCCCCGGTCGACCTCGGCAGCCGGATCCGCGCGCTGGCCGCCGTCCCGTTCGCGGTGGACCAGGAACCCCCGGTCCGCCTGCACCTGCTGCACACCGACACCGACGAGCACGTTCTGGTTCTCGTGCTGCACCACATCGCCGCCGACGGCTGGTCCGTCGCGCCGCTGACCCGCGATGTGATGGTCGCCTACGCCGCCCACCTGGCCGCGGCCGCGCCCCAGTGGACGCCGCTGCCGGTGCAGTACGCCGACTTCGCCCTCTGGCAGCGCGATGCGCTCGGCGCCGAGGACGACGCCGAATCCGCCCTGTCGCGCCAGCTCGCGTTCTGGACGGCGGAACTGGCCGACCTGCCCGACCTGCTCTCGCTGCCGAGCGATCGACCGCGCCCGGCCGTGGCCTCGGGTCGCGGTGCGCGTCAGGCGTTCACGGTGCCCGCCGAGATCGTCGAACGGCTGCGCGGCATCGGTGCGCGAGCCAATGCCTCGCTGTTCATGGTGCTGCACACCGCCTTCGCCACCACCCTCGCCGAACTGTCGGGTCAGCAGGACATCTCGATCGGCACACCGGTCGCCGGCCGCGGTGACCAGGCGCTCGACGACCTGGTCGGCATGTTCGTCAACACGCTCGTGCTGCGCACCCGGATCCGCCCCGACGCCACCTTCGCCGAACTGCTCGGCACCGTTCGCGACAGCGACCTGCGCGCCCTCGCCAACGCCGACGTCACCTTCGACCGGCTCGTGGAGGTGCTCAACCCCGAGCGATCGACCGCCCGGCACCCGCTGTTCCAGGTGATGCTCGACTTCCAGAACAACTCCCGAACCGAACTCGAACTCGCGGGCCTGACCGCCTCGGAGATCGAGATCGATACCCACACAGCCAAATTCGATCTGCACCTCACGCTGCGCGAGACCACCGACGGCCTGCTCGCCCGCTTCGAGTACGCGACCGACCTCTTCGACGCGCAGACCATCACAGATTTCGGCGCCCGCTTCCTGCGGACGCTGAATACGGTGACCGCCGATCCCAACGTCGTGATCGGCGACATCGACCTCCTCGACGCCGACGCGCGTACTCGCGTACTCGGCACCTGGAACGCCACCGAGTACCCGGTCGACGAACGCATGACGCTGGCCTCGCTGTTCGCGGCGCAGGCCGAACGCACTCCGGACGCGACCGCGGTGACCCTCGAGGGCGAATCGCTGAGCTATTCCGAGTTCGCGGAGGCAGTGAATCGCCTTGCCCGCCTGCTGATCTCGATCGGAGTCCGCCCCGAACGCACCGTGGCTCTCGGCATGCGCCGTTCCATCGACTCGGTCGTGGCCATGTACGCCGTCATCGCCGCCGGTGGCGCCTACGTGCCCCTCGACCCGGAGCACCCCGCCGAGCGCATCGCCCAGGTGATCGCCGCCGCCGACCCGGTCTGCGTGCTGACCCGCCGCAGCGACGACCTCGACCTCACCGGCCTGGAGCAGGCGGGCGAACAGGGCGCGGTGCTCGATCTCGAGCAGATCGACGCCACCGACTACTCGGCCGAGCCGATCACCGACGCCGACCGGCTGGCCACCCTGACCCGGGACAACGCTGCCTACCTGATCTTCACCTCCGGCTCTACCGGCAAGCCCAAGGGCGTTGTCGTCTCCCACGCCGCGATCGTCAACCGCCTGGTGTGGATGCAGGACGCCTACCGGCTCACCCCCGACGATGCCGTGCTGCAGAAGACCCCGGCCACCTTCGACGTGTCGGTCTGGGAGTTCTTCTGGCCCTTGCAGATCGGTGCCCGGCTCGTGCTCGCCCGCCCGGACGGTCACCGCGACCCCGCCTATCTGATCCGGCTGATCGCCGACGAGCAGATCACCGTCGCCCACTTCGTCCCGTCGATGCTGTCGGTCTTCGTCGCGGTGCTCGACGGTGCGCACGCCGGCGACACACGGACCGCTGGGGACTGCGCATCGCTGCGTCTGGTGTTCGCCTCCGGCGAGGCGCTGGCGCCCGCGCCCGCCCAGCTGCTGCGCCGGCTCACGGGGACGGCTGTGCACAACCTGTACGGCCCCACCGAGGCCGCGGTGGACGTGACCTTCCACGAGGTGATCGACGCCGACACCGTCACGGTCCCGATCGGTGCGCCGGTGCACAACACCCAGGTCTACGTCCTCGACGGCCGCCTGCGCCCGGTCCCCGTCGGCGTGGCCGGCGAGCTGTACCTGGCGGGCGCCCAGCTCGCTCGCGGCTACGCGGGCCGCGTCGACCTCACCGCCGACCGCTTCGTCGCCAACCCGTTCACCTCCGCCGAGCGCATGTACCGCACCGGTGACCTAGTCACCTGGACGTCGGCCGGCGAGCTGGAGTATTTGGGCCGCACCGACTTCCAGGTGAAGCTGCGTGGTCTGCGCATCGAACTCGGCGAGATCGAAGCCGTACTCTCCGGGGTTGCCGAGATCACCCAGGCCGCGGTGATCGTCCGCGACGACACCCTGGTCGCCTATCTCGTCGCCGCACAGCACGTCGACGTGGATGCGGTGAAGTCCACGCTCATCCGCACCCTGCCCGCCTACATGGTCCCCGCGGCTTTCGTCGTCCTCGACGAGTTCCCGCTCAACTCGTCCGGCAAGCTCGATCGAAAGGCGCTGCCCGCACCGAGTTTCGAGGCGGCCGTCTTCCGCGCGCCGTCCACCGAGGTCGCTCGCATCGTCGCGGCCATCTTCGCCTCGGTGCTCGGCTTCCCCGCCGACCGCGAAGTCGGTCTCGACGACGACTTCTTCGCCCTCGGCGGCAACTCCCTCAACGCCACCCAGGTCGCCGCCCGTCTCGGCGCCGCCCTCGAGACCCAGATCCCGGTCCGGCTGCTGTTCGACGCACCGACGGTGGCCGATCTGGCCGACCGGTGCACCGCCCTGCGCGGCACCGGCGGGCGGCTCGAACTCACCACGCGGGAACGGCCCCGGCGGATTCCGCTGTCCGCGGCGCAGCGCCGGATGTGGTTCCTCAATCGCTACCTCGCCGATGTCGACGGCATCGGCGACGCTGTCGACAACATCCCGGTCGCGCTGCGGCTCACCGGCGACCTCGACCTCGCCGCCCTCGAAGCCGCCCTCGCCGATGTGGTCGCCCGGCACGAAACCTTGCGAACCAGCTACCCGGAGGGGCCGGAGGGCGCCGAACAGGTGATCTCGGAGGCCACAGTAATCACGCTGCGGCCCGAGGCGATCACCGAGACGGAACTGCCCGAACGCCTGCTGGCGTGCGCCGCGGTCCGATTCGACCTCACCGCCGAGATCCCGCTCCGCGCGGCCTTGTTCGCGCTGAACACCGACCACGTGCTGGTCCTGGTGGTCCACCACATCGCCGCCGACGGTTTCTCGCTCGGCCCGCTGGCCGCCGACCTGATGGCGGCCTACGCCGCCCGTCACGCGGGCACCACCCCCACCTGGACGCCGCTGCCCGTCCAGTACGCCGACTACGCCCTCTGGCAGCACGAAAACCTGGGCGAGACAACCGATCCCGGGTCGCTCGCACATACCCAGCTGGCGTTCTGGCGCCATGGCCTCGCCGGTCTCCCCGAGCAGCTCGACCTGCCCGCCGACCGTCCCCGCCCCGCCGAGTCCACCTTCCGCGGCGCCGTCCACCGCTTCCAGATCGACTCCGACCTGCACAGTGAACTGCGCGAACTGGCCCGCAAGCACGAGGCCACCCTGTTCAGCACGGTGCACGCCGCGCTCGCGGTCCTGCTGGCCCGCCTGTCCGGCGGCAGCGACATCGCCATCGGCACACCGGTCGCCGGCCGCGGCGAGGCCGCCCTCGACGGGCTGATCGGCATGTTCGTCAACACCCTGGTACTGCGCACCCAGATCGACCCGCGCGCCGAATTCGAAACCACCCTCGACGCCGTCCGTGCGGGCGATCTCGACGCCCTCTCGCACGCCGACGTCCCGTTCGAGCAGGTCGTCGATGCCATCGACCCGGCGCGAGCCCGCAACCGCCACCCCCTGTTCCAGGTGGCGCTGGCGCTACAGAACTTCACCGTCCCCGCGCTGGAAGCCGCGGACCTGCGCGTGCAACCCCTCGATTTCGATGCCGCCGTGGCGAAGTTCGACCTGCAGTTCACCCTCGGCGAATCCGACGACATCGACGGTCGCGCGAACGGCATGGCCGTCGAGATCGCCTACGCCACCGATCTGTTCGACGAGGGCAGCGTCGCGGTGCTGGCCCGTCGCTTCACCCAGGTGCTGGCCGCGGTCGTCGCCGACCCGACCGTCGTGGTGGGCGATATCCAGTTGCTCAGCGCCGAAGAACAGCAGCGCACCCTGCACGAGTGGTCGTCCACCGGCGAATCGGTGGCCGCCGCCGACACCATGGTGGACCGGTTCGCCCGCGTCGCCGCCCTCGACCCCACCGCCATCGCGGTGAAAGCGGGCGAGCGCACGCTGACCTACGGCGAGCTCGACGCCTGGTCCAACCGTCTGGCCCGCCGACTCGTCGCCGCGGGCGTCGGCCCGGAATCGCTGGTAGCGGTGGCGCTGCCGCGGTCGGTGGAGCTGCCGGTCGCGCTGCTCGCCGTGCTGAAGGCAGGCGGGGGCTACCTGCCGATCGACCCCAACTACCCCGCCGATCGCATCGAATACGTCCTGGACGACGCCCGCCCGCAGTGCGCGATCACCAACGACGACACCGGCCTGGCGCACGACTGGTTCGGTGGTCCGGTCATCGATCCCGGCGCGGAAAATCTGTCCGACTTCGGTGCCGAAGCGCTGACCGACGCGGACCGGCGTACGCCGCTGGCTCCCGCCAACACCGCCTACGTCATCTACACCTCCGGCTCGACCGGCCGCCCCAAAGGTGTCGTCGTCCCGCACACGAATGTCATCGCGCTGCTGGACAACACCGCGCGGCGCTTCGGCTTCGGACCGTCCGACGTGTGGACGATGTTCCACTCCTACGCCTTCGACTTCTCGGTGTGGGAACTGTGGGGCGCCCTGCTCCACGGCGGCTCGATCGTCCTCGTCGACTACTTCACCTCCCGCTCGCCCGAACAGTTCCGCGAACTGCTCCGCACCGAACGCGTCACCGTTCTCAACCAGACGCCGTCCGCGTTCTACCAGCTCATCGCCGCCGACCTGGCCGCCCCCGCGCCCACCGAATACGCCCTGCGCACAGTGATCTTCGGTGGCGAGGCGCTCGAACCGCAACGTCTCGCCGGCTGGTTCGCCCGCTACCCGGACTCGCCCCGCCTGGTGAACATGTACGGCATCACCGAGACCACCGTCCACGCCTCCTACCGGGAGATCACCCCGCACACCGGCTCGGCCAGCGTGATCGGCGGTGCTCTCGCGGGACTCACAGTGCGCGTGCTGGATTCGCGCCTGCGCCCCGTCCCGCTCGGCGTTCCCGGCGAAATCTACGTCTCCGGACCGCAATTGGCGCGCGGCTACCTGGGCCGACCCGACCTGACCGCGAGCCGCTTCGTCGCCGACCCCTACGGTCCTCCCGGATCCGTCGCCTACCGGTCCGGTGACCTCGCCCGCTGGACGGTCGTGGCCGACGACGCCACCGAGGCGCTCGCGTCGTCGCGCGCCACGCACGTCGACCTCGAATACCTCGGCCGCGCCGACCAGCAGGTCAACCTCCGTGGCTTCCGCGTCGAGCTCGGCGAGATCGAAGCGGCGCTGCTGCACAGCTCGATCGCGCCTCGCGAAGTCGCCGTGCTGGTGCGGACCGACCTCGTCGACGAGCCGCGCATCGTGGCCTACGTGGTCGGGGAGTTCGCCCACCTCGACACCGCCGCCCTGCGCAAGGAGCTGGCGCGCACCCTGCCCGAGCACATGCTCCCGGCGGCCGTCGTGGCGGTGGAGCGCATTCCGCTCACGGTCAACGGCAAGCTCGATCGCGCGGCCCTGCCCGCCCCCGTCTTCGAGACCACCACCTACCGCAGGCCGACCACCGTCACCGAGCAGATCATCGCGGCCGTGTACGCCGAGGTGCTCGGCCGTGCCGACGATCAGCCGATCGGCGCCGACGACGACTTCTTCGCCCTCGGCGGCAGCTCGCTGCTGGCAGCCAAGGCCGTGGCCCGCATCGGCGCCGCGCTCGACCGGCGCGTGGGTGTACGGACGCTGTTCGAGGCGCCGAGCGTCGCCGAACTGGCCGCCGCGATCGATGCCCAGTCGAAGGTCGATCGCCCCGCGCTGGTCGGCCGGGCCCGCCCCGACCTGCTCCCGCTGTCGCCGGCCCAGCAGCGGATGTGGTTCCTCAACCGCTTCGACCGCGCCTCGGTGGCCTACAACATCCCGTTCGCGCTGCGCCTGAGTGGGGCGCTCGACGTCACCGCGCTGCGCGCCGCGATGGCCGACGTGGTCGCCCGCCACGAATCGCTGCGCACCGTGTACCCGGAAGTCGACGGCACCCCCGTGCAGTCGATCGTCGCTGCGGCCGAAGCGATGCCGGCGCTGGCTCCACCGGTGAACGCCGAAGCGGCCATGGGCGAAACGCTCACACTGGTAGCGACCGGCGAGGCAGCGCTTCCCGCCGCGATTCGCGAGCTGGCCGAGACCACCTTCGACGTCACCACCGAGATCCCGGTACGCCTGCGGCTGTTCCAGGTGGACGACACCGAATTCGTGCTGGCCGGCGTCCTGCACCACATCGCCGCCGACGGTTCCTCGATCGCCCCCTTCGTCGCCGACCTCATGCGGGCCTATACCGCCCGGCTCGCCGACACCGCCCCCGGCTGGGCCCCGCCCGCCGTGCAATTCGCCGACTACGCGCTGTGGCAGCGTGACCTGCTCGGCGACGAAGCCGACCCGGAATCCCTCGCCGCCCAGCAGGTCGGTTACTGGCAGACCCAGCTCGCCGGACTTCCCGATCAGCTTGCCCTGCCGACCGACCGTCCCCGCCCCGCCCGCCAGACCCTGCGCGGCGACAAGGTGAGTTTCACCGTCGACGCCGACCTGCACGCCGCGCTGTGCGCGCTCGGGCGCGACAACGGCGCCACCCTGTTCATGGTGGTGCACGCGGCGTTCGCGGCCCTGCTGGCCCGCATCTCCGGCACCGCCGACATCGCCGTCGGCACCCCGAACGCGGGCCGCGGCGAAGCCGAGCTCGACGAAGTCATCGGCATGTTCGTCAACACCCTGGTGTTGCGGACCCCGGTCGTGAGCGACGCCCCGTTCACCGCGCTGCTCGCCACCGCGCGTGCCGCCGACATCGCCGCGTTCTCGCACGCCGATGTGCCGTTCGAGCGGTTGGTCGAGGTGCTCAACCCCGCCCGCTCCACCGCGCGACACCCGCTGTTCCAGGTCGGCTACTCGTTCCAGAACCACGACCGCGCCCAGCTCGAACTTCCCGGCCTGTCTGTCTCCGCTGTCGAATTCGATGCCGGTGTCGCGCAGTTCGACCTGCATCTGTTCGCCCTGGACAACTACACCGCGGATGGCACCCCGGCGGGAATCGAGATGGCCCTCGGCTACGCCACCGATCTGTTCGACGCCGAAACCGCCGAACGCTTCGCCGGTCAGCTGTGCCGGATCCTCGCATCCGTCAGCGGTGCGGCGGAGACCGCCATCGGTGACCTCGACATGCTCGGTGCCGACCGCGAGCTGCTGCTCGGGACATGGAACGACACCGCCCGTCCCGTCGAGTCCACCACCCTCGCCGAACTGGTCGCGCGCCAGACCGACCTGACTCCCGACGCGCTCGCGCTGGTAGACGGCGAAACCGGCGAGTCCCTGGATTACGCCACCTTCGACGCACAGGTCAACCAGGTCGCCAGACTCCTGATCGCCGAGGGAGTCGGCCCGGAGCGCACCGTCGTACTGGCCATGCGCCGCGGCATCGACCTCGTCATCGCCATGCACGCAGTAGTCCGGGCGGGCGGCGCGTACGTGCCGATCGACCCCGACCACCCGGCCGACCGTATCGCCTACATCGTCACCACCGCGGCGCCCCTGTGCGTGCTCACCACAGCCGCCGACGGACTGCCGATCGCCGTGGATGTTCCGGTCTTCGAGCTGGATCACCGTGCGCTGCGGGAACTGTCGACGGAGCCGGTGACCGATGCCGAGCGCATCGCCCCGCTGCGCCCCGAGCATCCCGCGTACATCATCTTCACCTCCGGCTCCACGGGCGTGCCCAAGGGCGTCACCGTCCCGCACGCCGCGATCGTCAACCAGCTCGGCTGGCTGCGCGAGCGCTTCACCATGACCGCCGCCGACCGGGTGCTGCTGAAGACCCCCGCGACCTTCGACCTCTCGGTCTGGGAGTTCTGGTCACCTCTCACCTCCGGCGGTGCCCTGATCGTCACCCGCCCCGGCGACGAACGCGACCCGGACCGCCTGCGCGCCACCATGACCCGGCACGGCGTCACGGTCTTGCATGCCGTTCCCTCGCTCGTCGGCATGCTCCTGGCCACCGAAGCGACCCCCGCACTGCCTGTTTCGTTGCGCGCCGTCCTCGCGATCGGTGAAGCACTGCCCGCGGCGACGGCCACCGAGTTCCGTGCCGTCGGCACCACCGCCGTCCTGCACAACCTGTACGGCCCGACCGAGTCAGCCGTCTCGATCACCGAGTACGAAGTGGCGCAAGATCTGTCGCACGTCGTGCCGATCGGTACTCCCGTCTGGAACAGCGCGCTCTACGTCCTCGACGCCCGGTTGCATCCGGTCCCGATCGGTGTCGCGGGCGAGCTCTATCTGTCCGGCGATCAGCTCGCCCGCGGGTACCACGGGCGTCACGCCCTCACCGCCGACCGGTTCGTCGCGAACCCCTTCGCCGACACCGGCTCGCGGATGTATCGCACCGGCGACATCGTCCGTCGGCGCGCCGACGGCACGGTCGAATACCTCGAACGCGCCGACTTCCAGGTCAAGATCGGTGGCTTCCGCATCGAACTCGGCGAGGTCGAAACAGCGCTGCTGCGCTGCGCCGATGTCCGGGCGGCAGTCGCGCTCGCCACGACCGACGAGCGTGCGGGCGCCCGCCTGATCGCCTACGCGGCGGTCGCGGACCTGGCCCCGGGCAGCGAGCCCGCCATCGCCGCCCGCCTGCGCGGAGAACTCGCCGCCGACCTGCCCGCCTACATGGTTCCGGCCGCGCTGGTGGTGCTCGACGCGCTGCCCCTCAACGCCAACGGCAAAGTCGACCGGAAGGCGCTGCCCGCACCGCAGTTCGCCGAAGCGGCCTTCCGCGCTCCGGTCACCGCGGTCGAACAGCTTGTCGCCCAGACGTTCACCGAGGTGATCGGCTGCGCGGCCGCCGGGCTCGACGACGACTTCTTCGCCCTCGGCGGCAACTCGCTGATGGCGACCCGCCTGGCTGCCCGCCTCGGCGCCGCGCTCGGCGTCCACGTCGCGGTGGCCGCGGTCTTCGACGCACCGACAGTCGGCGCACTGGCCGCACACCTCGCCACCGCCGATCGCTCCATCGCCCGCCCCCCGCTGACCAAGCGCACCGGGGAAGGTCCCTCGGTGCTTTCGCCCGCGCAGCAGCGCATGTGGGTGCTGCACCAGCTCTCGCCACAATCCTCGGCCTATCACATCCCGGCCGCCATCCGACTGACCGGCGAGCTCGACCTACCCGCCCTGCAGGCGGCCGTAGCCGACCTGCTGGCCCGCCACGACACCCTGCGCACCCGCTACCCGGACACCGCCGACGGCCCGATCCAGCAGGTGATGCCCGCCTGGTCCGCCGCTGTCGACCTCACCCCCCTCCCGGTGGCGCCCGCCGATGTCGAAACCCGGATCGCGGCACTCGTCGCCCAGCCGTTCGACATCACCGCCGCGCCCCCGATCCGGGTCGCCCTCTATCGCCTCGGCGACAACGATCACGTCCTCGTCGTCGTGGTGCACCACATCAGCGCGGACGGATACTCGATCGACCCGCTCACCCGGGACCTGGTGCGCGCCTACGTGGATCGCAGCCAGGGGCGCGAACCGGGCTGGTCCCCCCTGACGATCCAGTACGGCGATTTCAGTGCCTGGCAGCGCGACCTGCTCGGCTCCGAGTCCGACCCCGGCAGTGTGCTCACCCAGCAGCTCGCCTACTGGACCCGCGAGCTCGCCGGCGCACCCGAACTACTGGCGCTGCCGACCGACCGCCCGCGCGCGGCCCGTCGTGAAATGCGCGGCGCGACAATCGAATTCGACATCGATTCCACGCTCACCACCCGCCTCGACGACGTGGCCCGCGCCAACGGAACCACCCTGTTCACGCTGATCCACAGCGCGCTGGCAGTGCTGCTGGCCAAGCAATCCGGCAGCGCGGACATCACCATCGGCGCACCGGTCTCCGGTCGTGGCGCCCGCGAACTCGACGACCTCGTCGGCATGTTCGTCAACACCGTCGCCCTGCGCACCGAGGTCGACGCCCGCGCACCGTTCACCGACCTGCTCACCCAGGCGAAGCGCCGCGACCTGGCCGCGCTGTCCCATGCCGACGTTCCGTTCGAGCAGGTGGTCGATGCCGTGGGTCGCGCCCGCACCGGCGCCTACACCCCGCTGTTCCAGGTGATGCTGACCTTCCAGAACATGCCGCCAGGCGGTATCGAACTCCCCGGCCTCCACGTCCAGACCTTGGACCCCGGACTCACCGAAGCCAAATTCGACCTGCACCTCACCGCCCTGCAGCGCTATCGCGACGATGGCGCGCTGGACGGCCTCGACGTCCACTTCGGCTACGCCACCGACCTGTTCGACGCGTCGACGGTCCGGACCATGGCCGAGCGATTCCGCAAGGTACTCACCGCCGTCGCCGCCGACCCCACCGTGGCGGTGCGCGCGATCGACCTGCGCACCGATGCGGAGAAGACCCCGACCACCTACACAATCGCCGATCTTCCGGGCCTCGTCGGCTCGGCAGCTCGGCTCGCGCCGGCGACCGTGGCATTCACCCACGGCGAGCACGCCATCTCCTACAGAGCACTCGACGCCAAGCTCGCCGCGGTGAGCAGGGCGATGGGCGCGAAGATGAAACCTGAAGCGTTGGTGAACGTCGCGCTGGCCGGCCTCGTGCCCGGTGTGCTCGCCGCACTCGGCGCGGCCGGTCTCACTTCGACTCTGCAAACACTGGTGACCGATGCGGCCGCGGTAATCGCCGGGACAGCGTCGGTTGACGACTCGGAAGGACAACTCTGATGTCGCACACGGATTCGGTCACGACCGCCGCCACCCTCGCCGCGCTCCTGCGTGACCTGGACGGCGATCGACCACGTGACCCGGCGACCCTGCTCGCCGCCTTCTCCACCTACGCCGACCGCGAACCCGACCTCCTCGCGGTGCGCGACGGCGAAACCGGTCTCACCTACGGCGAACTGGCCGAGCGAGTCGATGCGTTGGCCGCCGCGCTCCTCGAGCACGGTGTCGGACCCGAAACCACTGTGGCGGTGTCGCTTCCGCGTTCGGTGGAGTTGGTGGTAGCGGTGCACGCGGTGCTCGCCGCCGGTGGCGCGTTCGTGCTGCTCGACCCCGCCGCCCCCGGTGACGTGCAACGACGCACTGTCGCGCTGGCCGCGCCCGTCCTGATCCTCACCAGCGACGGAACACCGCACCCCGCCGGGTTCCCGGTCGTGCACACCGACGCCACGGTCGACGTCACCCCCGATGAGCTACCGGGGCCGGGCGCGGACAACCCCGCCTACCTGGTCGTCGATGTCGTCGCCGCGACCGCCGTCGTCGTCGGACATCGCGCGGCGCAGGCCAATTCGAGCTGGCGCCAGCGCCTCTGCGGTGTCGGCGTCGGCGACTCGGTGCTCTGGCACGCACCGCTGGCAGGCCAGGCGGCGGTCGGGGAGATGCTGCTCGCGTTGCAAACCGGCGCCACGCTGGTGGTCTCGCCGTCGGCGGTGCTCGCCGACGCGATCGCCGAAACACAAGTGACCGCAGCCTGTTTCGATCATGTCGAGCTCGCCGAGCTGGCAGCACTGCCCGATGCCGAAGAGCGTCTGGACTCGCTGCGCGTGGTGCTCGGCTCGGGTGGGCCACTGCTCGCGGAAACCGCCGCCGCCTTGCGCGCGGTGAGCGGCGCGACCCTGTGGCACGTCTACGGCAGGCCCGAGACGGCGGGCGAGTTCGTCGCGCACGAGGTGACCGGCGCCGACCTGGAGGTGGTTCCGTTCGGATCGGCCGCCGACGATGTCGAACTGCTGATCCTCGACGAGCACCTGTGCCCGGTAGCCGACGGCGAAATCGGTGAACTCTACGTCTCCGGTGTGCAACTGGCGCGCGGGTACGTCGGCAGACAGGCCACCGCGGCGACCTTCCTCGCGAACCCCATCGGTCCGGTGGACGACCGCATGTTCGCCACCGGCGACCTCGTGCGCCGCAGGCCGCCGGGCGACGCCTGGACGGCCGAGATCGAATTCGTCGGCCGTATCGACGACGGGCCCTACGCCCGCGCGACCGGGCTCGCCGACGAACTGCTGCTCGACGAGTTCGAAGCCCAGGCTGCCGCAACCCCTTTCGACCCGGCCGTCGTCCATGCGCCGACCGACGGCCCGACCGCGATCATCACCTACGGTGATCTCGACCGGCGCACCAATCAGCTCGCCCGGCATCTGACCGCGCTCGGAATCGGCCCGGAATCGGCTGTGCTCGTGGATGTCCCGCGTTCCGTCGAGTTCGTGGTCGCGGCATACGCGGTCCTCAAAGCCGGTGGGACCGTGGTGCCGATCGACACCGCGAACCCCCGGCTCCCACCGATCGTCAACCCGGCACTGGCCCTGACCATCGCCGCCCGCGAGCACCTCGGCACCTACGACATCCCGACGGTGACGATCGATCGGGCATCTCTGTCCGGCTATTCGAGCGAACCCATCGCCCGCGGCGAACATCGCGCCCCGATCCTGCCGCAGCACCCCGCCTTCGTGCTGTTCCCTCCCGGCGCAACGCACAGTGTCACCATCAGCCATGCCGCCGCCGTGCACCGGGTCACCGCCATGCAGGCTCGCCACCACCTCACCACCCGCGATGTCTATCTGCACCAATCCCATACCGGTGACGCCACCGCTTGGCACGGCTACCTGCTTCCCCTGCGGGTCGGCGCGACCGTCGTTCTCACCGAACCGCCCGACCCCACCCGGTTAGCCGCCCTCATCGCCGCCTACGGCGTCACCACCACCGACTTCATCCCCCACTTCACGCCCGCCCGCACCAGCCACAGCGACCGCCTTTTCCGCACGAGCGAGCTCGCCCACCACGAAATCGAAGGCACCCCGGCAGCATTAGCCCACCTCGGCACCCTCCTCGGAAAGGCCACCCCATGACCAACCCGTTCGACGACGACAACGCCCAGTTCTACGTCCTGGTCAACACCGAAGGCGAACACTCCCTCTGGCCCACCTTCGCTGCCGTCCCCGGCGGCTGGTCGGTAGCCTTCGGCGCCGCCCCCCGAACCTCCTGTCTCCACTACGTGGAATCCCACTGGCTCGACATGCGCCCCAACTCCCTCATCGCCGCCATGTCCAACAAACCCTGACCTGCGACGCCCGGTTAGCTGTCAGATGGTCGGGCTAGCTTTGCGACCATGGGACTTTCAGTGGGAACCGGGGGGCTGGCCTTTGCCGTGGCAGACGGCAGTGACCCGGAGTATCTCGATGCGCTGACCGAGCAACTGCGTGCGCTCAGTGAATTACTGGTGCGGGAGGGGCTTGCTCCGCACGACGAGCCGAGGGCTGCGGGACCGGCGGTGGACCGCGCTCGGATAGGGAGCGTGCCCTACTCTTTCGTGCACTATCTGCGACGTGCGTATGCCCGAGCGCGTGAGTATCCCGAGCAGCCGCTCACACCCGTCGCCGACGGCGACAGCGCTTCGGATGATCCAGCCATCGACCTGGTCGGATCCACCTTCGACTCCCACCTGATCTGCCATTCGGATTGCGAAGGGTTCTACGTACCGGTCGATTTCGACGAAGTGCTTTTCGTCGGCGAGGACGTCGACATCGCCGGTGGCATGGTCGGGTCGAGCAACGCGCTGATGCGCGAACTCGTCTATGTCGCAGCGTATTTGGGTATCGAGCTGGTCGATGGGGTGCTCTCCGACGCCGAGCTCGGCAGGATCCGGACGATGCTGGACAGCGATTCACCGCACCCGTTCGACCGGGAGTTGAACACCTGGCTGCTGCTGTTCGAGGCCGCGAGGGTGTCGATCGAGAACGGCACCGTTGTCGAGTTCGGGTGATCGGCACACCGTGCCCGGCTCAGTCGACCAGGGTCATCGGCGGCGGCTCCCACTTGCCGTCGAGGGCGTCCTCGCGCGGTGCGTAGAGGCGCAGTGTGAGTGAGAAGTCGCCGGTGGCGGGGATGGGGAGCCAGTTGCCGGTGGGGACGGCGGGACGTGGGTCCTGGTGCTGGACGGCTAGTTCCACGGATCCGTCGGGGGCGGGGACAACGGCGGGGAAGTGACCTACCGAGTAGATCGCGTCGGGGTTGGGGACAAGGAAGCCTTGCGTGTCGTAGGCGGTGATCGAGGCGAAGGCGTGGACAGGAGGCCATCGGCCCGGTTCGAAGCGGATTCGGTAACGCAGTGGGTTGCCCCGGTCGTCGGTGGTGGGGGCGTCGCGGTTCGCGTAGAGCACGTCACGGACGGGGGCAAGGGCGGGGGAGCGCTTGGTGGTGGCCGCGCGGCGGAGGTAGTCGGTACCGAAGGTGCCGAGGTCGATGGGGATCTCCCAGCCGTTGACGGAGCGGGCGGTCGGGTCTGTCCAGTCGGCGATGCGGCGGTGGGCCTGGCGCACCGCCTCGTCGAGGATTTCGGCGGGCTGGTCGTCGACGACCCCGCCGGGCTGGACACCGATCGTGGCCAGTTGCGTCATCAGTGGCGCGTCGGCGGCAGCGGGGGGATCGGTGAGCATCAGCCGGCACAGGCGGTTGAGATAGGTGCGGCCGTCCAACGCGGCGATCCGCTTCGCCGGTGGCTCGGGTCCACGGTCTATCGCGTGGACGCGGCTGACCGTCCCCGCGAGTTCACCGCGATCCCAGGCGCTGAGCGGGATCAGCTTCATCTTCTCCTGCCACTGGTGGACCGTCGGCGCGTCCCCGGTGCCGTTGATCTGGACCCGCGCGACGATCGTGCACATCGACGACGGCATGTGCAGCCGGGTCACTTTCGTGGGCAGCGCACCGGTCCACTGCGGCCCGGTGAGGACATAGGTGAAGGGTGGACCGTCGGCGTCCACGGTGGTCCGCGGGGTCGTACTGGTCAGGTCGTGCACGGTGTTCGCCCACCCGTCGACCAGCTGGAACAGCCAGAACCGGTCGGGCTCCATCCCGGGGATCTGGAGCACGATCGGCTCTTCGGTGAGGTCGAGCCACGCCTGCGAATACACCATGTCGTGGCTGAGCCTGGCCACCCCGCGATCGTCGGGATCGGGCAGGACGCTGTGATCGAAGCCGTTGATCGGCCCGCTCGCCGCGCGCATCATGTCCAGCAGGATCATCGGATAGCCGTAGATGTAGGCGTCGATCGCCCGGGCGAGCACATCCGGGCGACCGGTGGTGCGGATCGGCTCGGGTACCGATTCGTCACCGCATCCGGGCAACGCCGCCGCCGTGGCGGCCGCGGCGGCGAGCCCGAGCAACGACCGCCTGGTCAGCGCGCTCGCGCGAGAATCCATGCACGCTCCGTTCGAAGGCCTGATCGCCGAGCGTATGACGAGTCAGCAACGCACCGCCTCATACGCGACGGGTGAATTGCCTCAGCCGAGCAGCACCCGCCGCATCAGGTATCCGACCCTGGCCCGGCCTGCGATCGGGTCGTCGCCGAAGCGCTGGCCGAGGTCGATCACCATCGCGAACGCCGCGTGCACCAGGAAACGCGCCTCGGCCGCGGAGAGCTCCGGCCGCATATCGCGCACCAGCCGCGCCCACTCCTGCACGCTCAACCGCTGGATATTGCGCAGGACGGCACGTTCCTCGGCGGGCACGTGCCCGAATTCGGCGTAGTAGACGACGGCGAGCGCTCGCTCGTCGAACGTGTCGGCGACGAACTGGTCGACCAGCACGCCGAGCGCGGCCCCGCTGTCGGGTGTGCTCGCCACCGCGGGCCCGATCGCCCCCGACACCCGGTCGGCCGCGCGTCGAAACGCCGCGGCGAGGATGTCGCTCTTGCCGCGATAGAACCGGTACACCGCCGATGCCGCCGACAATCCCGCCGCCGAGGCGATGTCCTCCACGCTCACATTCGGATAGCCGCGTTTGTGGAACAGCTCCACCGCTTTGCGCAGCAGCAGTTCGTGTTTGAACGAGTCGGGAATCTGGGCGCGGGCGCCGAGCTCCGAAACGGTTGCGGCAGGTGGCAATACGGTGTCGGTGAGCGCCATACACGCCGAGCCGAGCAACTTGTTCAGCGTGCGAAGGGGCAGCGCGGCGTGATGATCGGCGACGCTGGTGACCACACCGAGAATCGCCGTGGAGATCATCCGCAGCTCGGCCGTGGTCAATTCGGGACGCAAGATCGCCAGCTGTTCGTCGAGCGCGACCAGCACCGAACCCTGCTGCTCGTCGAGCACCACCCGGTCCGTCGGCTCGAGGTAGCGGCCCTCCCATCGCACCAGCCGTACCGTCGCCCGATTCTCGACGGTCGCGCCGATCAGCCCGGTCAGCATGTGCCGCAACCGTTGCGCCGCGGGCAGGGTGTCTTCGGCCGACACCACGATCGATGCCGTGAACGCTTGCCCGACCCGAAGTAACTCCTCCCGGAACAACGCGTACTTACTGGGGTAGTGCCGATACAGCGCGGCCGAACTGATCCCCAGCCCGGACGCGATGTCCTCCATACTCACCCCGTGATATCCGGCGGCGCCGAACGCCACCGCCGACGACGCCGCGATCTGCGCCCGGCGATTCTTCGGCCGCCGCCGAACTTCAGTCCCAGCTACCCCACGCGCCCCACGAGACTCGCTGACATTCATAGTTCAAGTGTATTAGCCCTTGTCGGGTGGGCTTATCCGGGCATACCAGTCGAGGAGTGCGGGGTCGTCGACGGCGCTGCGTTCGACGACACGAGCGGGATCGGCGCCCTGGAAGAGCTTTTTGATGGGGACTTCCAGTTTCTTGCCGGTTCGGGTGTGGGGGATGCCGGGGGCTTCGCGGATCTCGTCGGGGACGTGGCGCGGGGAGACCTCGGTGCGGATCGCGGTGGCGAGACGGGTTTTCAGGTCTTCGGTGAGTTCCGCGCCGGGGGCGAGCACGACGAACAGGGGCATCCAGTAGCCGCCGTCGGGTTGTTCGGCGCCGATCACCAGGGCCTCGGCGATCTCCGGGAACTGTTCGACGACCTGGTAGATGTCGGCACTGCCCATGCGGATGCCGTGGCGGTTGAGCGTCGAATCGGAGCGACCGTGCACGACGATGCTGCCGTGTTCGGTGAGGGTGATCCAGTCGCCGTGGCGCCATACGCCGGGGTAGGTGTCGAAATAGGCCGCGTGGTAGCGCTTTCCGTCGTCGTCACGCCAGAAGCTCACCGGCATCGACGGCATCGGCGCGGTGACCACCAGCTCGCCGACCTCGCCGCGCACGGGGTTGCCCTGCTCGTCGAAGGCATCGAGGGCGACGCCGAGATAGGGCGCCGACAGCTCACCCGGCCACACCGGCACGGTCGGGACACCGCCGACGAACGCCGACACCACATCGGTGCCACCGCTGATCGAGTTCACCTGAACGTGGTCTCCGGCATTCTCGTTCAACCACAGCGCGCTCGACACCGGCAGCGACGAACCGGTGATACCCACGGAGCGCAGGGCCGAAAGGTCGTGCTCGGCGCGTGGCACCGACCCCGCCTTGACGCAGCCGAGAACATAGCCGGGGCTGGTCCCGAAAACGGTGGCGCCCACCTGAGCGGCGATGCGCCACAGCGCATCCGGCCCGCCCGCGGTGGGGCTGCCGTCGTAGGTGACGACGGTGGTGCCGGTGAGCAGACCCGCTACCTGGAAGTTCCACATCATCCAGCTCGGGCTGGTGTACCAGAAGAACGTGTCCTCGGGGCCCATGTTCGATTGCAGCGCTACGGCTTTGAGGTGTTCGAGCAGCACGCCGCCGTGTCCGTGGACGATGCCCTTGGGCAGCCCGGTGGTGCCGGAGGAGAACACGATCCACAACGGATGATCGAAATCGACGGGGACTGTTTCGATGACACCGAGTCCGGCATCGGCGACCGAGTCCGTCCAGGACAGCGTGTCGGGGACCTCGAGTCCGAGTTGCGCGACGACGACGGTGGCGCGCAGGTCGGGCAGCCCGTCGCGCAGTGCCGCGATGTCGGCCCGTTTGTCGTGTGCCTTGCCGCCGAACCGGTAGCCGTCGGCGGTGACCAGCACCGTCGGGTCGAGCTGGCCGAGCCGGTCCAGCGCGGCCTTGGCGGAATAGTCCTGACCGCAGGCGCTCCACACCGCGCCGATACTGGCGGTGGCGAGGAAGGCGACGATCGCTTCCGG
The DNA here is from genome assembly GCF_042674185.1 of Nocardia sp. NPDC056952. Taxonomy (NCBI): domain Bacteria; kingdom Bacillati; phylum Actinomycetota; class Actinomycetes; order Mycobacteriales; family Nocardiaceae; genus Nocardia; species Nocardia sp. NPDC056952. The sequence goes on from NZ_JBHURA010000006.1 coordinate 431,918, forward strand.
GATATTGGGCAGGTAGCCCACCACCCGGTCGCCCGCCTCGACGCCCTGCTCACGCAAGGTGCGCGCGAAAACCGTGACCTGTTCGATCAATTCGGCCCAGGACACCTCCTGCGGCTCGGCCTCCTCGTGCAGGGCGATCACCGCGGGGCGGCCGAACTGGGCCATCCGGATGATCTGGTCGACGTAGTTCAGCCGGGTCCCGGGAAACCATTGCGCGCCCGGCATCTCCCGCGAGCCGAGCACCTCACCGGCGGTCTCGCCGAGCTCGAAGTAGTCCCACACGGCCTGCCAGAAGCCGGCGATGTCGTCCACCGACCACTGCCACAGGGCCTGGTAGTCGGGGTACTGGTCGCCGGTTCGCGTGGAGACGAAGGTGGCGAAGTCGGTGATTCGAGCCGACGCGACGTCGTGCGCGCTCGGGACCCATTGCGGTTGCACCGGATGTCCTCCTCGGTCTGGACTACTCGTGTCTCGGGGGGTGGGTTACCCGATGATCAGCTGGGCACGCCTGCGCGCCGGACGATCTGCTCGGCATGCCGGAGCACCGGCGCGTCGACCATACGGCCCTCGAACGCGAAGACGCCACGATGGTTGGGCACCTCCGCCAGCACCCGATGCGCCCAGTCGAGCTCGGCGGGGTCGGGTGCGTAACCGTCGCGGATCACCGCGACCTGACTCGGGTGGATGGCGACCTTGGCGTCGAATCCGACGGCGACCGCATCGCTCGTCTCCGCGGCGAGGCCGTCGAGATCCTTGATGTCCAGATACACCGAGTCCAGCGCGAAGCGCCCGAAGGCCTTGGCCGCCAGCAGAGTCGACGAACGCACCTGACGGGCGACATCGCGGTAGCTGCCGTCGGCATGCCTGCTCGAGTTGCCACCGAGTCCGGCGACCAGATCCTCGGCACCCCACATCACGCCGATGGCATTGCCGGCCTGCACCGACTCGGTGATCCGCACCGCCCCGAGCGGCGATTCGACCAGCACGATCACTTCGTAGCCGTCGAGGCTGCGAACCTGATCGGCCGACTCGCATTTGGGCAGCATGACCCGGCGGTAGGCGGTCTGCGCGAGCGCCGCCAGATCGGCCGCGTAGTCGTCGGTATCGGCCGCGTTGACCCGGATCACGGTGTGCTGCGGGTCGAGCGGGGTGTCGATGAGCGCCTGCCTGGCCGCGGCCTTGTCACCCGCCGCGACACCGTCCTCGAGATCGAGGATCACCACATCGGCCACCGCGGCGGCCTTGGCGAAGCGTTCGGGGCGGTCGGCCGGGCAGAACAACCACGCGGGACCACTCGGCTGCCAGCTCATACTGCGTCCTTTCGACGGTGCCCGGTGGCGGGGTGCCGGCCGCTCATGCCCGCGGCGCCTTGCGGACCAGTGTCTTGCGTATCGCGGTCGCCACGATCACGCCGTGCTGGTTGCGTGCGGTGTGGGCCAGGCTGACGATGCCCTCGCCGGGACGGCTCTTGGATTCGCGCTTGTCGGTGACCAGCGTTTCCGCGTACATGGTGTCGCCGTGAAACAGCGGTGCGGGCGTGGTCATCTCGGAGAAACCGAGATTGCCGACCAGCGTGCCCTGGGTGAGCTGGGCGACGGAGAGCCCGACCAGGGTCGACAGCGTGAACATCGAATTCACCAGGCGCTGGTTGAACGGCGGCTGCGCGTCGGCGAAGGCCGCGTCCAGGTGCAGGGCCTGAGTGTTCATGGTCAGCGTGGTGAACAGGACATTGTCGGCCTCGGTGATGGTGCGGCCGGGCCGGTGCTCGTAGATCGTGCCGATCTCGAACTCCTCGAACCACAGCCCGCGCTGGACCACCCGCCTGACTTCGCTCACAGACCCAGCTCCCGTGCGATCAGCATCAGCTGTACCTCCGTGGTGCCCTCGCCGATTTCCAGGATCTTGCTGTCACGGTAGTGCCTCGACACCGGGTATTCGTTCATGAAGCCGTTGCCGCCGAAGATCTGGGTGGCGTCGCGGGCGTTGTCCATCGCGGCCTCGCTGGCGACCATCTTGGCGATCGAGGCGGCCTTCTTGAACGGCTTGCCCGCCAGCATCAGCGCGGCGGCGTCGTAGTAGGCGGTGCGCGCGACGTGGGCCCGCGCCTCCATTCGGGCAATCTTGAACGCGATGGCCTGGTTGCGGCCGATCGCCTGTCCGAAGGCTTGACGTTCGCCCGCGTAGCGCACGCTCTCGTCGACACAGCCCTGCGCGGCGCCGACGGCCAGCGCGGCGATGGCGATGCGGCCCTCGTCGAGGATGCGCAGGAAGTTGGCGTAGCCGCGACCCCGCTCGCCGAGCAGGTTCTCCTGCGGCACCCGCACGTCGGTGAAGCTCAGCGGGTGGGTGTCGGAGGCGTTCCAGCCGACCTTGTTGTAGGCGGGCTCGGCCACGAAACCCGGGGTGGAGGTCGGCACCAGGATGGTGGAGATCTCCTTCTTGCCGCCTGCCTGTCCGGTGACCGCGGTGACGGTGACCAGGCGGGTGATGTCGGTGCCGGAGTTGGTGATGAACTGCTTGCTGCCGTTGATCACCCAGCTCTCGCCGTCCTGCACGGCGGTGGTCCTGGTGCCGCCCGCGTCGCTGCCCGCGTCGGGTTCGGTGAGGCCGAAGCCTGCCAGCGCCTGTCCGCTGGTGAGCTGGGGCAGCCATTCGGTGCGCTGCTTGTCGTTGCCGAAACGGTAGATCGGCATGGCGCCCAGCGACACCCCCGCCTCGAGGGTGATGGCCACGCTCTGGTCGATCTTGCCGAGTTCCTCGAGCGCCAGGCACAGGGCGAAGTAGTCGCCGCCCATGCCGCCGAACTCCTCGGGGAACGGCAGGCCGAACAGGCCCATCTCGGCCATGCCCGCCACGACCTCGTACGGAAAGCTGTGTTCGGCATCGTGTTTCGCCGACACCGGCGCGACGACCTGGTTGGCGAAATCGCGCACGGTGAGTGCGAGCTGGCGGTATTCCTCCGGCAGCGAACCGGTGGACAGGTAGTCGGTCATGCGGGGGTTCCTTCGGGCTCGGTCGGTGCCGCGGCGGTCTCGGCGACGGCGGGTTCTGTCGCGGCAGCCGCGACGACGGTTTCTGCGGGGTGGGCGACGACACGCACCAGCACCTGGTCCAGCTTCACCTGGGCGCCGGGGACGGCGAGCACCTCCACCGTGCCTGCCACCGGCGCGGTGAGCGCGTGCTCCATCTTCATGGCCTCGATCACGATCACCGGATCGCCGACGGCGACGGTCGCGCCGCTCTCGACCGGCGTGGCGATCACCGAACCCGGCATGGGACTGCGGATTTCGGCATCACCCACGTGGGCGGCGTCGCCACGCACGCTCGCCTCGGCGACCTCGCGCAGAACCGCGAGGCCGCCGTCGTGGCTCACCCACAGCTGGCCGTCGGCCTCGGCGATGCGGTAGGTGCGTCGCAGACCGTCGAGCGTCGAGGCGAGACCGTCGGCCGAGACGGCGGCGGTGAGCGTGCGGGGTTCGGGGCGGCTCGTCAGTCCGCCGGACTCCGGCTCGTCGAGCCACACGGTCGCCGAAGCCGGTGTGCCGGTGATGAACACGTGGCGCGCCTGGTCGCCCGCGGACAGCCTGATCGATGTCGGGGCGGGTTCGCCGAGGCGCCATCCCGACGGGGTCGACCAGGGGTCGCCGCCGGTGGCGGGCCAGCGTCGCAACCAGTGATGTGTCGCGGCCGCGATGAATTCGTCGTCGGTCACCTCGGCGGGTACGAAGTCGGCGACGCGGCGGTCCAGCAAGGCGGTATCGAGACGGCCCGCCTGCACATCATCGTCGGCGAGCAGGAACCGCAGGAATTCGATATTGCTCGTGACGCCGAGCAGCACGGTCTGTTCCAGCGCGCGGTCCAGCGCGACGAGCGCGTCGGCGCGAGTATCGCCGCGCGCGATCACCTTCGACAGCATCGGGTCGTAGTCGCTACCGACCACGGTGCCCACCGAGAGCCCCGAATCCACCCGCACGCCGGCACCTTCCGGCTCCGACAGCGCGAGCACGGCGCCGCCGGTCGGCAGGAACCCGCGACCAGGGTCCTCCGCGTAGACACGTGCTTCGATCGCGTGCCCGACGAGGTGGATCTCGTCCTGGGTGCGCGCCAGCTTCTGGCCCGCGGCGACCCGCACCTGGCATTCCACCAGGTCGATACCGGTGACCATCTCGGTCACCGGATGCTCCACCTGCAGACGGGTGTTCATCTCCATGAAGAAGAACTCGTCGGGCTGGTCGGCCGAGACGATGAACTCCACGGTGCCCGCGCCCACGTAGTCCACGCTGCGGGCGGTATTGCAGGCGGCGGTGCCGATCCGGGCCCTGGTCTGCGCGTCCAGCAGCGGTGAGGGAGCCTCCTCGATCACCTTCTGATGCCTGCGCTGCAAGCTGCATTCGCGCTCACCCAGGTGCACCACATTGCCGAACTTGTCGGCCAGGATCTGCACCTCGATGTGGCGGGGCCGGTTGACGAACCGTTCGAGGAACAGGGTGTCGTCGCCGAAGGCCGCGGCGGCTTCGCGCCGGGCACTCACCAGCGCGGCGGGCAGATCGGCGGGGTCGGTGACCCGGCGCATGCCCTTGCCGCCACCGCCCGCGGACGGCTTCACGAGCACCGGGTAGCCGATGTCCGTCGCGGCGGCGATCAATTGGTCATCGGTCAGGCCGGGTTCGGCGATGCCGGGCACCACCGGAACCCCGAACGCCGTCACCGTCTTCTTCGCGGTGATCTTGTCGCCCATCACCTCGATGGCCTCGGCCGGCGGGCCGAGGAACACGATGCCGGCGTCGGCCAGTGCCGTCGCGAAGGCCGAGTTCTCCGACAGGAAGCCATAACCCGGGTGTACCGCCTGTGCGCCCGAACGGACGGCGGCATCGACGACCTTCTCGATCGACAGGTAGCTCTCGCGCGCCGGCGCCGGTCCGAGCCGCACCGCGACATCGGCCTCACGCACATGGCGCGCGTCGGCATCGGCGTCGCTGTACACCGCGACCGAGCGAATGCCCATGTCGCGCAAGGTCTTGATCACACGCACCGCGATCTCGCCGCGATTGGCGACCAGGACGGTGTCGAATTCGACGAGATGGTTCTTGTTCAGCATGTCGCTCACATCCGGAAGACGCCGTAGGAAACGGGTTCGAGCGGCGCTTGCGCGCACACCGAAAGGGCAAGGCCGAGTGCGGTTCTGGTGTCGGTCGGCGCGATGACGCCGTCGTCCCAGATCCGGGCCGTCGAATAGTAGGGGTTGCCCTGGGTCTCGTACTGGTCCCGGATCGGCGCCTTGAAGGCCTCCTGATCCTCCTCGGACCACGGCTTGCCCGCGCTGTCGAGCTGATCGCCGCGCACCGTGGACAGCACCGAGGCAGCCTGCTCGCCACCCATCACCGAGATGCGCGCGTTCGGCCACATCCACAGGAAGCGCGGCGAATACGCGCGCCCGCACATGGAATAGTTGCCCGCGCCGTAGGAGCCGCCGATCACCACGGTCAGCTTCGGCACCCGTGCACATGCGACCGCGGTGACCATCTTCGCGCCGTGCTTGGCGATGCCGCCGGCCTCGTAGTCGCGCCCGACCATGAAGCCGGTGATGTTCTGCAGGAACAGCAGCGGGATCGTGCGCTTGTCGCACAGTTCGATGAAATGCGCGCCCTTCATCGCGGACTCGGCGAACAGCACGCCGTTGTTGGCGACGATGCCGACCGGATGGCCGTGGATGCGAGCGAACCCGGTGACCAGGGTCTTGCCGTATTCGGCCTTGAACTCGTGGAATCCGGCCTCGCCGTCGACGATCCGGTCGATCACCTCGCGCACGTCATACGGCGTGCGCGGGTCCACCGGGACCACGTCGTAGAGCTCGTCCTCGTTCTTGGCGGGCGGGGTGCTGGGCAGCACCTCCCACGGCGCCTCCGGCTTCGGGCCGAGCGTGCCGACGATCTTGCGGACGATCCGCAGCGCGTCGCGATCGTCGTCGGCCAGATGGTCGGTGACGCCGGAGGTCCGCGAATGCAGCAGGCCGCCGCCGAGCTCCTCGGCGGTGACGACCTCACCGGTCGCGGCCTTCACCAGCGGCGGGCCGCCGAGAAAGATGGTGCCCTGATCACGCACGATGACGGCTTCGTCGGCCATCGCGGGCACATACGCGCCGCCCGCGGTGCACGAGCCCATGACTGCCGCGATCTGGGCGATGCCCTTGGCGCTCATGTTCGCTTGGTTGTAGAAGATGCGGCCGAAGTGCTCGCGGTCGGGGAACACCTCGTCCTGGTGCGGTAGGAAGGCGCCGCCGGAGTCCACCAGGTACACACACGGCAGGTTGTTCTGCGCGGCCACTTCCTGCGCGCGCAGGTGCTTCTTCACCGAGATCGGGTAGTACGTGCCGCCCTTGACCGTCGCGTCGTTGGCCAGGATCAGGCACTCACGGCCCGAGATGCGGCCGATGCCGCCGATCATGCCCGCGCCGGGGCACTCGTCGCCGTACATGCCGTTGCCGGCCAGCGGCGCCAGCTCGAGGAACGGGCTGCCCGGGTCGAGCAGCTGCTCGACGCGCTCGCGGGGGAGCAGCTTGCCCCTGGCCACATGCCGTTCGCGGGACTTCTCCGGACCGCCGAGCGCGGCTGCGGCAAGCCGCTGCCGCAGATCCGCGACCAGGGCGCCGTGTGCGTCCCGGTTGCTCGTCACGGCCACGGTGCCGTCTTCGGTCTCGTGCGTAACCGTCATCGCGCCATTCTCTCACTCGGTTAATCGCCAATAACTGAAATTCAGGTTAATCTTGACTAACCAAGTTGTCCAGAGGGGGCGGCCACAATGTCGACTACCGAGCCTGTCCAGGCGACCCGCCGCGAGCAGCTCAAGGCTCAGCGGCGCGAGCAGTTGCTGGCCGCGGGCGCCCGGCTCATCGCCGACCGTGGCTTCTTCGGCGTGCGGCTCGACGACCTCGGCGCGGCGGTCGGCATCAGCGGCCCCGCCGTCTACCGGCACTTCGCGAACAAAGAGGCGCTGCTGGTCGAACTCCTGGTCGGCATCAGTGAGCGCCTGCTCACGGGCGGTCGCGCCGTTGTCGACGAAGCGCCGTCGGCCGCCTCGGCGCTGACGGCCCTGGTCGACTTCCATCTCGACTTCGCCTTCGGTAATCCCGAACTCATCCGTATCCAGGACCGCGACCTCGACAACGTGCCCGCCAACGACCGCCGGATCTTGCGCCGCACCCAGCGCCAATACGTCGAGATCTGGGTGGGTGTCCTGCGCGAACTGAACCCCGCCCTCCCCGAGGAAGCCGCCCGCATTCAGGCCCACGCCGCCTTCGGCCTGATCAACTCCACGCCGCACAGCGCGTCGGCGGCGAGCGCTTCGCGGGCCCGTCCGGTGCTGAGGCAGATGGCTTTGGCAGCGCTGTCGGCCGGGTAGTTCTCCGGTCGGAAGCGCCGTCAGCCGGTTTCTTCGGCTGGGGTGATCGGGAGGACATTGATCAGGACAAAGGCCACGGCCACAGCGACGACCACCTGGGGAGTCACCGATATGCCATCGGTACCGAGCAACAGAACACCCAGGAGCGCTGAGGTCAACGGGAGGCGCAGCATCACCGCGCACATCGCGCCGATGCCCATCGCGATCGCCGGACCCATACTCATGCCCGGCAGTCCGCTCATCGCGATGCCGAGAACGGCGCCGATGAAGATCGACGGGAACACCGGTCCACCACGAAACGCACTCAGCGAAATCGAATAGGCGACCGTTTTGCAGAGACCGAGCAGAAGCAGGACACCCACCGAATAGTCGGCGGCGTGGGCGACGAGTTCGGGTAGGGCGTCCTGGCCGGAGAACAGCACCTGGTTGAAGCTGTTCCCGGAAATCAGTTGGTAGGCGGTGGCGGCAAGACCGATGAGCAACCCGAGCATTGCCGTCACGAGAATGCGATTGGTGTGGACGAGCGGTCGAAGTGCCAGCCCGGCCCAGCGGATCGCCCAGCCGAGGAGTGCCGCGATCCCGCCGACGACGACAGCCCAGCACATCGTGGCCAGAGTCGGGTTCACCGCCGCCGGAACGGATGTCAGCGCGAGGGAGAACGTGCCGAGTCCAGTGAGACTGTCCAGTCCGACGAAGACGACGGCACCGATACCGGAGGCGAGTAGTCCCGGTACCGCGACGAGACTCAGCGTCGCGCCACCGATTCCGGCGGCTTCCATGATCAGGAACGCTGCCAGGATCGGCGAGCCGAACAGGGTGCTGATGGCGGTGAAGCTGCCCGCCGACGCCATGATCACCAGCGCCATCGGGGGCGCGTCTTTCTTCAGCAGGTGCACCGCGAGCACCGCGAGTCCGCCGCCGATCGCGATCAGCGGGGCCTCCGGACCGAGGACGGCCCCCAGGCTGAGCGTGGCCAGTGCCGCCAGGATGATGCCCGGCATTTCCTTGTCGACCGGCGTGCCTCCGGCGTGGAACCCGAATGCCGGAGAGTGACCGGCGTTGCCTGGCAGGTAGCGGATGGTCGCACCGGTCAACACGCCGCAGAGCACCAACCAGGGCAGTGGCCACCATGATGGCGTGCCACCGGAGAAGACGTCGCCCGGGAGGTCGCTGAACAGGAACTGCTGGATCTTCGTTACCGCGGCCAGGAAGCCATACGCGACCAAAGAGATCGGTATGCCCAGAGCCGCCGCCAGCAGTAGAGCCACGAGGTACCGCTTGGAGCGCATGACCGCAACCGGATCGACGTCCGGGGCATGCGTATCCGCCATCACACCTCCATGACCGAATCCCCGCGACGAGGAGCGAAGTCAGCCTGTCAGCTCGACTCGGTCCTGTCCTCACCCGAAGCGGGTGAAGCTTCGATCTGGTTCCAGAACCAGCCGGGGCCGACGGTTTCGGCGCCATGGGCTTCGACTCTGGTGCGGAGTTCGCGGTCGGCGGTGACGACGGTGATCTGTTCGTGGGAATCGGACTCGGCGACCACGTCGACGATCTTGTCGTCGCCCGAGCGTTCGGCGAGGACCACCTTCATCCGCGGCGCGGAGGGTTCGGCGCCGTCGGCGGCGGCTTTGGCCGCGCCTTCGAGGACGACGGTGACCTCGGTGGTCTCGGGCAGGCGAGTAGTCAGGTTCGCCAGGCCGGCGAGAAGCCTGCGCGCGGCGCCCGCGCGGTCCTTCCACCAACCGTTGGGGCGCGAGCCGATGACATTGGCCGCATCCACCACGATGAGATGCCTCGGATCGCTCATGGGGCCCAGTCTGCCCGGTGGCAGCAGCGTCAGGCAGGCGTGGGGACGGCGACGCCGGTGAGGCGGCCGTCGGTCATGCGGTAGACCGCGTCCATGCGGTGCAGGTGGGTCGGGTCATGGGTGACCAGGATGGTGGCGGCGCGGTGTTCGCGGGCGATGGTCGTGATCAGGGCGATGATCGCGGCGCCGCGTTCGGAATCCAGCGCGCTGGTGGGTTCGTCGACCACGAGCAGGGCGGGGTCGTTCATCAGGGCTCGGGCGATGTTGACGCGCTGGCGTTGGCCACCGGAGAGCTGGGCGGGACGTTTGTGAGCCTGTTCGGTCAGACCTACCGCTTCGAGTAGTTCCCGTGCGCGGGAACGGGTTTCACTACGCGATGCCCGCTTCGGGCCGCCGAGGTGGGCGGTCACTTCCAGCTGCTCGACGGCGGTGAGCGACGGGATGAGATTCGGTTGCTGGAAGACGATGCCCATCGAGGTCCGGCGAGCTGCTGCGGCTGCTCGACGGCTCAGCGTCGCCAGATCGATAGTGGCCGAATCGGTTTCGAGCACGACCGTGCCCGAGTCGGGCCGGATCAGGGTCGCGGCGACGGCCAGCAGGCTCGACTTCCCTGATCCGGACGCGCCGGTCACCGCGGCGATGGTGCCGCCGGGGACGTGCATGTTCACCCGGTCGAGGGCGGTGAGACGGCCGGTGCCGTCGGGGTAGGTGAGGGTGACGTCGGTGAGAGTGATTGCCACGGTGGATCCTTCGGTTGGTCGCGCGGTGCACCGGATCGGCGGCGCGACTGCGGCATCGGTGCGGGCGACGGTCGTCATGGGTTCGTCAGCGGGTCGCGCCGAGCGCGGTCAGCGGGTCGGTGGTGAACAGGAAGCGCAGGGCGACAGCGGCGCCGGCGAGGCCGAGGACGATCAGGGCCAGCGCGGGGACCAGGGTCGTCGCCGGGCTGAGCACGAAAGGCATCGCCTCGCCCAGGAACAGTGAGGCCAGGGCGGTGATCGCGAGGCCCGCCGTGACGCCCGCGGTCAGGACGATCGCGGCTTGGGCGAGTGCGTCACGAACCAGGGAGCCGGTGGTCGCGCCGAGCGCTTTCAGCGTGGCGATGTCGGGTTGGCGCTGCACGGTCCAGACCGTGAAAAAGGCCCCGATCACCAGCGCCGAGATGGCGAACAGCAGCACTGTCATCAGCGTGAGTGAGCTGTTCTCGGCCTGGTAGGAGCCGATCGCCTGGACGGCATCCTTCGCGGGCAGCGAGTGTGTTCCGGCTTCGGCGTCGAGGCCGCCGGGGACATCGCCGGTCACCGCGAGCACGGTCGCGTCGCCGGCGCGCGGGCTGGCCGCCTGCCAGTCCTGCATGCTCGTCCAGATCACGGGGGTATGGCTGTACCACTCGTCACCGGCTACGTCGGCGACGGTGAACTCGTGGCCCGCCAGCAGGACGACATCGCCGGTGCCCGCGGACAGTTCACGAGCCGCCGCCGAACTCAGCACCACCGCACCGGGTTCGGTAGCAGGGCGATTGCTGAACGCCGACGGGTCGCCGCCGAACAACGCGACCTGCGTCGGGCTGGCACCAGCGTGCTCGGCCCTCGTGCGCGAGATCCCGATCGGGGTCGCGTCCGCCGATTTCCACTGCGCGATCTGCTGCTCGGTGAGCACCGACGAGTCGAAAGACGGGTCGGCCCCGGTCTCGGCGAAAACGACCCGGTCGGCGTCGATCCCCTGGACGGCGGAGATGTTCTGGTGCGCCAGCCCAGCGGTGAGGCCACTGAGGAAGCTCACCAGCACCGCCACCAACAGCACGACAGTGGTGATGAGCAGGAAGCGGCCACGGGCGGCTCGCAGATCTCGGAGTGCGACGAACATGACTCCACTCTGTCGTTCTTGTCGGTCGACGCCATCGCACCGGCGCACGAAACGCCGTCCATCCAAGGTCTGGCGGCGTTTACATCTTTCGATGGATGCCCGTGTAGTTGCCGCACATAAGCTGGTCGACGTGCACTCGTCCCCCCTGACCCCGGTGGTCACCACCCTGCGCCTCGGCCTGCATGTGCTGGTGACGGTGCTGGCGGTGGTGGTCGCGGTGCGCGCGCTGCTGCCCGGCGGCGGTGGTCACGGTGTCGCGGTGGTCGCGCTGACGGTGGTGTGGTTGCTGGTGTATTTCGCGGGGACCGAGTTCCCTCGCTCGTGTTCGCATGCCTATCCCGATGGGGCGGCGGCGGTGTGGGTGTGGCTGTCGGCGCTGACCGTGTTGTGGCTGGTCCTGCTCGCGCTCACCCCTGATGCGGTCTACCTGGCGTTCGGGCTGTTCTTCGTCTACCTGCACCTGCTGCCACGGCCGTGGAATCTGGTCGCGGTGGTGTCGGCGACGGCGGTCGGTGTGATCGGGTTCGCGGCGCATCGTGGTTGGTCCGCGGGTGCGGTGGTGGGGCCTGTTCTCGGCGCGCTGGTGGCGATCGGGATCGGGCTCGGCTATCAGGCACTGCGCCGTGAGGCGGTCGAGCGGGAGCGGCTGATCGACGAATTGATCGGCACCAGAGCGATTCTCGCGGAACAGGAACGGACAGCGGGCAAGCTCTCCGAGCGCGAACGCCTGGCCAAGGAAATCCACGACACCGTCGCCCAGGGCCTGAGCAGTATCCAACTGCTCCTGCACAGCGCTGAGCAGGCCGCACCGGATCATCCTGCGCTGGACCGTATTCGGCTCGCGCGCGAGACCGCCGCCGAAGACCTGGCCGAAACCCGAAGGCTCATCGACGAATTGTCGCCCGCCGCACTGGACGGGCAATCGCTGGCCGAAGCGCTGGAACGCATTTGCCTGCGCGCACAGTCGCCGGCACTGACCACGCAGTTGCTCGTCGAGGGTGAGCCGGAACGACTGCCGATGCCGGTCGAGGCGGCGCTGGTGCGGATCGCGCAGAGCGCGGTGGCGAATGTGGTCCAGCACGCGCAGGCTGAGCGCATGCGGGTCACCCTCACCTACGACGACACCGACGCGCACCTGGATATCGTCGACGACGGCATCGGCATCGATCCGGATACGCTGCGCCACCCCCGATCCGGGGCCTTCGGCCTCGCGGCCATGCGCAGCCGCGTCGAGCAACAGGGCGGTGCGATGACGGTCGAATCCGAGCCCGGCCACACCGCCGTGACGGTGACCTTCCCGCTCGGAGCGGCCTCATGATCCGCCTTCTCCTCGCCGACGATCACGCCATCGTCCGTGCGGGCCTGCGCGCGCTCCTCGACGCTGCCGCCGACATCACCGTCGTCGGCGATGTCGCGGATGCCGACGCGGCGGTGGCCTTTTGCGCCGCCACGCCCGTCGATCTGGTCCTGATGGACCTGCGCTTCGGCGACGGCCGCTCCGGAGCCTCCGCCACCGCGGGCCTGCGGGCCCTGCCCACCCCACCGAATGTCCTGGTCGTCACCAACTACGACACCGACGCTGACATCCTCGGCGCCATCGAAGCGGGCGCCGTCGGCTACCTCCTCAAGGACACCCCACCCACCGAACTCCTCGCCGCCGTCCGCGCCGCCGCAGCGGGCGAAAGCGTCCTCTCCCCAACAGTCGCTTCCCGCCTGATGACCAGGGTCCGCCGAGCCGACACCACTCTGAGCCCCCGCGAAGTAGAAGTCCTCCGCCTGGTAGCCGCGGGCCTGTCCAACCGCGATATCGCCAAACAACTGTTCCTCAGCGAAACCACCGTCAAGTCCCACCTCGTCCACATCTACGCCAAACTCGGCGTGAAGTCCCGAACCTCCGCCGTCGCCACGGCACGCGAAAGCGGCGCGATCTGACTGTCGACATGCTGATTCACCTTCGGCGCCACCGCCGCCGCTGCGTTTACCCTGGGCGCATGGCCTCTCTGTCTGATCCGAAGGTGCGCGAATTTCTTTCCCACGGAACGCGAACGGGCAAGGTGGCGTTCGCGGCGGCGGACGGGCGTCCGCTGGTGACGCCGGTGTGGTTCGTCGTCGAAGGTGACGAGCTGGTTTTCAATACGGGTAAGAACACGGCCAAGGGGCGGGCTTTCGCGCGTGATCCGCGTGTCGCGGTGTGCGTCGACCTCGAGGAGCCGCCGTACGCGCTGGTGGAGGTGCAGGGGACGGTCACGCTGTCCGAAGACCTCGATGAGCTCGTGCGAACCGCTACCGCCATCGCCGCCCGGTACATGGGCCCGGACAAGGCGGACGAATTCGGTCAGCGCAACGGGGTCGCGGGCGAACTGGTGGTGCGGGTGCGGCCGACGAAGATCATCGCGCAGTTCGATATGACGGGCTAGCGGGCGCCGGTCATCGGGACCGCGTCGGGGCCGGGCGGGGTCGGGTCGTACGGCGGGGGATCGGTGCGGTCGAAGAGTGGAGACGAGCAGGTCGCGCCGACTTCCGGGGTGGTGTACGGGTTTTCGCGGAGGGCGACGATGAACTGGTCGATGCGTTCGTCGGTGGCGGAGTCGACGGTGAGCTGGTGGCCCCACGACTGCAGTGAGATCGGGTGGTTCATGTCGGGGATGGGCGACATCAGGGTGTACTGGCGGTCGGTGACCCTGGCGCTCAGCACCGCCTGATCCTGCGCGCTCACCTTCGCGGGGTCGTAGGCGATCCACACCGCGCCGTGTTCGAGCGAGTGGACCGCGTTCTCGGTGCGCAGGGCCTTCGAATAGACGACGCCGGTGCAGGCGGCCCACTGCGCGTCGTGCGGTCCGCCCACCGGGGGGATCGCCGGGTAGGCGACTCGCTGGTTCGGCCGCACGTGCTGCTGGCCGGGCGCGATCTCGGTGACGACGACGCCGCGAATCTGCAGCGAGGGGTCACGGTTGTCCGAGGACGGGGCGAAGCTGTCCGCGGTGGCGGTCGCCTGACCGGCGACCTTCTCACCCGAGCACCCGGTCGCCAGCGTGGCGGCCACGACCACGACCGCGCAAGCGCCTGCGCCGCGCACCCCACCGGACCTACTCGAAACCCGCATCGCGGACCCCCGTCTCCTCGTCGCCGACACCTGCCGTCCGACACAGAACCTACTTGTCTGCCCGCGCCGGGGGCACTCCTAGACTCCCGACCATGACTGTGCACTTCATCGGGGCAGGCCCCGGCGCCGCCGACCTGCTCACGGTGCGAGCGGTCAACCTGCTGCGCGACAGCCCCGTCTGCCTCTACGCGGGCACCTACCTCGACCCCGAGGTCCTCGCCCACTGCGCGCCCGGCGCCGAACTGATCGACACCCAGCACCTGAACCTGGACCAGATCATCGACCACCTCGTGCGCGCCACCGAGGCGGGCAAGGACGTGGCCCGGCTGTGTTCGGGCGATCCCTCGCTCTATTCGGCTCTCACGGAGCAGACCCGCAGGCTCGACGCCCGCAACGTGGCGTGGGACATCACCCCCGGCGTCCCCGCCTACGCGGCCGCGGCGGCCGCCCTCGGCACCGAACTGACCGTCCCCGAGGTCGTCCAGTCGGTAGTCCTCACCCGGACCCAGGCGCGCTCCACCGCGATGCCGCACGGTGAGGCGCTGGCGAACTTCGCCGCCACCGGTGCCACGCTCGTCCTGCATCTCGCGATCACCCGGATCAGAGTGCTGGCACACGAGCTGGTCGCCGAGTACGGCGCGGACTGCCCCGTCGCCGTCGTCTATCGCGCCAGCCAACCCGAACAGCTCGTCCTGCGCGGCACCCTGTCCGATATCGCCGACCAGGTGGAGGCGGCAGGCCTTCGTCAAGCCGCGGTGATCCTGGTCGGCCGCGCGCTGGCCACGTCCATCGACTGCGCCCAGTCGCACCTCTACGACCCGGCCAGGGCCCGGTAACACCCACTCCAGCACAGCAGACCAATCGGTGTGATCCATCACTCAGTCGCCGCGGTGCACAGGTCATCCAGCGGGGATGTGAGAACGCAGACAAGCGTCAGCAAACGTGGGTCGCAGGCTTTACCTGGGCCGATGCTCGGCGGCTATGGAGGTGGTTGGTTGCGGGGCGAGCACACCGGTAGATTGGTGCGATGGTTTGCGACGAGTAGACCGGCGCTGGCGGCCGGACGGTCAGGTGCATGGTCTCGGCCGTGTAACGAGACCAGCCTGGGTGACAGATAGTGCCAATGGACATTTTTGCCTGATTGATTCGAGAACTGAACCCGAGACGCGGGCGCCACGCTTATTCAGGTGGGCGCTCGCGTTCCGGTGTCGTCGGGGAGCGCCTGACCGGGTGTTCCGGAAGCGAGGTTTGGGTTGGACCGGCTGGATTTCGGCGGAAACGGCGAAACTGGTGACGGACGTGGAGGCTCTTCGGAGTACTTCCCGCTCTCGCCCGCACAGCTGGGTATCTGGTACGCGCAGCACGTCGACCCACAGGTGCCGATCAACATCGCCCAGTACGTCGACCTGCGTGGACGCCTGGATGTCGCCGTGCTCGAGCGCGCGAGCGCCGACGCGGCCACCGACCTCGAATCGGGCTGGCTGCGCATCGTCGAGGTCGACGGTGAGCCGATGCAGACCATCGACCCCACCCAGGACGCGACGCTGATCTATGTCGATCTGCGTGGCGAGGCCGACCCCGAAGCGGCCGCCGCCGCCTGGATGCGGGCCGAGTACAGCCGCCCGCTCGACATCGTCAACGACCGCCTCGTCCAGGCCGCCGCGCTGCAGCTCAGCGATGACCGCTGGTACTGGTATGCCCGCGTCCACCACATCGTGCTCGACGGTTTCGGCGCCAACAATTTCGTCAACCGCACGGCACAGCTCTATACCGCCGAGGTCACCGGCACCCCGGCCCCGCCGAACAAAGCCACCGATCTGCGCGCGCTCTACGAGTCCGAGCTCGTCTACCGCGACAGCACCCGCTTCCAGTCCGACAAAGAGCATTGGGCTCAGCGGGTAGCGGGCCTGGAAGAGGGCAGCAGCCTCACCGGCCGCTCGGCCCCGCCCTCGCCGGTCAACGACGTCACCAGCGCGGCGCTGAGCACCGCCCAGGACGAGCTGCTCACCGCGGCGATCGCCCGCCACGACAGCACCGCCGCACCCCTGCTGATCGCCGGTTTCGCGGCCTATCTGGCCCAGATCACCGGCACCGAAGACGTCATCCTCAGCCTCCCGGTCACCGCCCGGACCACCGCGGTGATGCGTCGCTCGGGCGGTGTGACCTCGAACATCGTCCCGCTGCGCCTGCGCGTCGGCCACGACACCACGGTCGCGCAGCTGCTGCGTTCGGTGACCACCGAGGTCTCCGGCGCCCTGCGCCACCAGCGCTACCGCCACGAGGACATCCGCCGTGATTCGGCGGGCGAGGGCATGGTCTCCACGGAGTTCTTCGGCCCGTGGGTCAACATCATGCTGTTCGACAACCACCTGAGCTTCGGCGGCATGGAGGGCACGCTCAACGTGCTGTCCACGGGCAGCATCGAAGACCTGGGCGTCAACTTCTATCAGTCGCACGGTGGCACCCGCTCCCATATCGACTTCGAGACCAACCCGAACCTGTACTCGGCCGCCGACGCGCAGACCCATCACGGCCGGTTCCTGGAGTTCTTCGACCGTTTCCTGGCCGCCGACGCCGAGCTGCCGGTGTGGAACCTGCCGGTCACCGGCACGGCCGAGCTGGAACGCTCGCTCACCGAGTGGAACGACGCGGCACACGAGGTCCCCGCGACCACCCTGCCCGCACTGCTCGACGCGCAGATCCCGCTGACCCCGGACAACATCGCCCTGGACTTCGAGGGCGAAACCCTCACCTACGCCGAATTCGGCGCGAAGGTGAACCGGCTGGCCCGCTTCCTGATCGCCGACGGCGTCGGCCCGGAATCGCTCGTAGCGCTCGGCATGCGCCGCTCGCTCGATCTCGTCATCGGCATGCACGCCGTGCTGCGGGCCGGTGGCGCGTACGTGCCGATCGACCCGGATCACCCGGCCGACCGCACCGCCTACATCCTCGAGTCCGCGGCACCGGTCTGCGTCCTGACCACCACCGGCGACGACCTCGACCTGCCCGACACCGTCGCCCGCGTCGAGATCGATCGACTCGACACGACCGGTTTCGACGCCACAGCTCTCACCGACGCCGACCGCCTGTCCCCGCTGCGTCCGGACAACACCGCCTACGTCATCTACACCTCGGGTTCGACCGGTCGCCCCAAGGGCGTCGCGGTCACCCACCACGCGATCGTCAACCAAGAGCTGTGGATGCTCGACGAGTACCGGTTGACCGCCGACGACGTCTACTTACAGAAGACCGCCACCACCTTCGACGTGTCGCTGTGGGGCTACTTCCTGCCGCTGATGGTCGGCGCGAAACTGATCATCGCGAGCCCCGACGGCCACCGCGACCCGCTGTATGTCGCGGACATGATCGAACGTCACGGCGTGACCGTGACCGACTTCGTCCCGTCGATGCTCACCGTCTTCGTCTCGCACGCCACGCAGGTTCAATGCGCCTCGCTGCGTGCGGTTTTCGTCATCGGTGAAGCGCTGCCCCCGGAGACCGCCGCGGGTCTGCGCGCGATCTCCGACGCCGGCCTGCACAACCTGTACGGACCCACGGAGGCCGCGGTCTCGGTCACCTACTGGGAGGCCACCGAAGCCGACACCACACAGGTGCCGATCGGTATCCCCGAGTGGAATGTCGAAGTCTACGTACTGGATTCGCGGCTGCGCCCGGCTGCGATCGGCGCCCCCGGTGAGCTGTACCTGGCCGGTCGGCAGCTGGCCCGCTGCTACCGCGGCCGCCCCGACCTGACCTCGGACCGATTCGTCGCCAACCCCGTCGGCGCCCCCGGCGAGCGCATGTACCGCACCGGCGACCTCGTGCGCTGGAACGCCGAGGGCGTGCTGGAGTACATCGGCCGCACCGACTTCCAGGTGAAGTTCCGCGGTCAGCGCATCGAGCTCGGCGAGATCGAGACCGACCTGCTCGCGCACCCGACCGTCAGCCAGGCCGCGGTGCTCGTGGTCGACACCGCGACCGGCCAGCAGCTCGTGGCCTACATCGTGCCCGCGCCGGGCCAGTCCGCCGACCCGGCGACGCTGACTCGTTTCGTGTCCGAGAAGCTGCCCGCCTACATGGTGCCCGCGTCGATCATGGTGCTCGACGCGTTCCCGCTCAACACCTCCGGCAAGCTGGACCGCAAGGCGCTGCCCGAACCCGTCTTCACCGCTGCCGCAGGCGATTTCCGCGCACCGCGTACCCCGGCCGAGCAGATCGTGGCCGGCATTTTCGGCGATGTGCTGAGCCAGGAACGCGTCGGCGCCGACGACAACTTCTTCGAACTGGGCGGCAACTCCCTGGTCGCCACGCAGGTCGTCGCCCGCATCGGCGCCGCCTTCGGTATCCAGCTGGGTGTGCGCGCGCTGTTCGAGACCCCGACCGTGGCCGGACTCGCCGCGCGGGCCGAATCCGTCACGCCCGCCGATGTTTCCGCCGCGCGTCCGCCGCTGGTCGCGCAGCCGCGTCCCGAACAGGTGCCGCTGTCGCTGGCCCAGCAGCGGATGTGGTTCATCAACCAGTTCGACCCCACCGCACCCACCTACAACCTGCCGTTCGTGGTGCAGATGAAGGGCAGCGTCGACGTCGATGCCCTGATCGCCGCGCTCAATGATGTTGTGGTGCGCCAGGAATCGCTGCGCACGATCTTCCCCGACGCCGACGGCGGTTTCCAGCACGTCCTGGGCGCCGACGAGTTCGACCTCGGCATCGCGGTGACCCCGATCGACCAGTCGCGGCTGCGCGACGAGCTGATCGACTTCGCCTCCACCGGCTTCGATGTCACCCTGGAACTGCCGATCCGTGTGCAGATCTTCAAGGTGGCCGGTGGGACCGCCGAGTCCAACGGTCACGGTGCGGGCACACCGGAATACGCGGTCGCCTTCGTCGTGCATCACATCGCGGCCGACGGTTTCTCCTTCGGCCCGCTGGCCCGCGATGTCGCCACCGCCTACCTGGCTCGCGCCGCGGGCCAGGCTCCGGCCTGGCTGCCGCTGCCGGTCCAGTACCGCGACTACACCCTGTGGCAGCACGAACTGCTCGGCGCCGAATCCGACCCGGCCTCGATGGCCGCGCGTCAGCTCGACTACTGGAAGAGCGCCCTCGAAGGCCTGCCCGACCAGCTCGACCTGCCCAGCGACCGCCCGCGCCCGCAGCAGCAGAGCTTCCGTGGCGCGCGCGTCGGTTTCGAGATCGACGCCGACACCCACGAACAGCTCGCCGCCGTGGCCCGCGCCAACGGCGTCACCCTGTTCATGGTGGTGCACGCCTCCCTCGCGGTGCTGCTCGCGCGCCTGTCGGGCACCACCGACATCGCCGTCGGTACCCCCATCGCCGGTCGTGGTGAGCAGGCCCTCGATGACCTGATCGGCATGTTCGTCAACACCCTGGTGTTGCGTTCCGACGTCGATCCCACCCAGCCGTTCACCGAATTCCTCACCCGCACCCGCGAAACCGACCTGAGCGCGTTCGCCAACGCGGATGTGCCGTTCGAGCGGCTCGTCGACGTGCTCAACCCGTCGCGTTCGCAGGCCCGCCATCCGCTGTTCCAGGTGGTGCTGTCGTTCCAGGAGATGTCGCACGGCACCCTGGAGCTGCCCGGTCTCACGGTCACGGCCGACGAGGTCGAGGTCGACATGGCCAAGTTCGACCTGCAGTGGACCCTCACCGAGGAACACACCGGCACCGGCTCGCTGTCGGGCATGACCGGCGTGCTCACCTACGCCATCGACCTGTTCGATCAGTCGACCGTCGAAGAGCTGCTGCTGCGCTGGCGCCGCGTGCTCGACGCGATCCTGGCCGACCCGGCCGTCACCGTCGGCGCGATCGACGTGCTCGACGACGCCGAGCGCGCCGACCTGGTCACCCGTTTCGGCGCTCCCGCCGCGGTGGCGCGCACCCTGCCGCAGCTGATCGCGCAGGCCGCCCGCGACACCGAGGCGACCGCCGTGGTGTTCGAGGGGACCGCTGTCTCCTACGGCGAACTCGATCGTCGCTCGAACCAGCTGGCGCGCTTGCTGATCCAGCAGGGTCTGGGCGCCGAGGACTTCGTCGCCGTCGCCGTGCCGCGTTCGCTGGAATCGGTGCTCGCCGTGTGGGCGGTCACCAAGACCGGTGCCGCGTTCGTGCCCGTCGACCCGAACTACCCGGCCGACCGCATCGCCCACATGATCACCGACGCCGGTGTGTCCGTTGGCATCACGGTCACCGGTGAAGCCGACGACCTCCCTGATTCGGTGAGCTGGGTGGTGGTCGACGACATCGACCTCACCGGTATCTCCGATGCCGCCCTCGCACCGCGTGAACTGGTCCGCCAGACCGATCCCGCGCAGCCCGCGTACCTGATCTACACCTCCGGTTCCACCGGTGTGCCCAAGGGCGTCGTGGTCACCCACGCCTCCGTCGCCAACTTCTGCGCCGAGCAGATCGACCTCTACTCGCTCGACTCCACCACGCGCGCACTGCATTTCGCCTCGCCCTCATTCGACGCGTCGGTGCTGGAAATGCTGCTCGCGATCGGTCGCGGCGGCACGCTCGTCGTCGTCCCGCCGGGTGTGTACGGCGGTGAGGAACTGCGCGACATCCTCATCACCGAACAGGTCACCCACGCGTTCGTGACCCCGGCCGCGCTGGCCACCTTCGACGCCCGCGGCCTCGATCACCTGCGGGTGCTCGCCGCGGGTGGTGAAGCGGTCCCGCCGGAACTGGTCGCCAAGTGGGCCGTGCGCCTGCCCGACGGCTCGCGCCGCATGCTGGGCAATGTCTACGGACCCACCGAGACCACCATCGCGTCCAACCTCAGCGAAGGGCTGATCCCGGGGGAGCGGGTCGTCATCGGCGGCCCCATCCGCGGCGTCCACACCCTGATCCTCGACGACCGCCTTCGCCCCGTGCCGGTCGGTGTCGCGGGTGAGCTCTACATCGGCGGCGTCGGCATGGCGCGGGGGTACCACGCGCGCGCCTCGCTCACCGCCGACCGTTTCGTCGCCAACCCCTACGCCCCCGGTGCGCGGATGTACCGCACCGGTGACGTGGTGCGCTGGACCGCCGACCGCAACGTGGAGTACGTCGGCCGCTCCGACTTCCAGGTGAAGGTCCGCGGTTTCCGTATCGAACTGGGCGAGATCGACTCCGCGCTCGCCTCGCACGAGACAGTCGACTTCGCGGTCAGCATCGGCCACAAGAACAAGGGCGGCAGCACCTCGCTGGTGTCCTATGTCGTGGCGGTGCCGGGCAGTTCGATCGATATCGCCGAACTGACCGACCATGTCGCACAGCGTCTGCCCGCGTACATGGTGCCCTCGTCGATCATGGTGCTCGCCGCGGTCCCGCTGACCGTCAACGGCAAGCTCGATCGGCGCGCGCTGCCCGCGCCGGTGTTCGAGGTGCGCGAGTTCCGCGCGCCGACCACCCCGATCGAGCAGATCGTCGCGCAGGTCTTCGCCGACGTGCTCGAACTCGGCCGGGTCGGTGTCGAGGACGACTTCTTCGAACTGGGCGGCAACTCGCTGATCGCCACCCAGGTCGCGTCCCGCATCGGCATCGCCCTGGACACCCGTGTCCCGGTCCGCATGCTGTTCGAGGCCCCCACGGTGGCGGCGCTGGCCGCCCGGGTGGAGTCGCAGGCCGGTGACGGCGCGCGCAAGGCCCTGGTCGCCCGCGAACGTCCCGACCGGGTGCCGCTGTCGCTGGCGCAGCAGCGCATGTGGTTCCTCAACCGCTTCGACACCGCGTCGGCGGTCAACAACATCCCTGTCGCGATCCGGCTGTCCGGTGACCTCGACGTGGCAGCCCTGCAGGTCGCGGTCATCGACGTGATCGACCGCCACGAGTCGCTGCGCACCGTGTTCCCCGACTCCGGCACCGGCCCCGTGCAGGTGATCCTGGACGCCGCGCAGATCGTTCCCGACCTCACCCCGTACCGGGTGACCGAGGACAACCTCATCGATCACCTGATCGATCTGGCGTCGATGGCGTTCGACGTGACCAGCGAAGTGCCGCTGCACGCACGGCTTTTCGAGGTGTCCGAGTCCGAGTACGTGCTCGGCATGGTGGTGCACCACATCTCCGCCGACGGCTGGTCGATGGCGCCGCTCTCGCGCGATGTGATCATGGCGTACGCGGCCCGCACCTCGTGGGAGGCGCCGACCTGGGCCGAGCTGCCGGTCCAGTACGCCGACTACTCGCTCTGGCAGCGTGAGGTCCTCGGCTCCGAGGACGATCCGCAGTCGTTGATCTCGTCCGAGATCGCCTACTGGACAAAGGAACTCGCGGACCTGCCCGACGAGCTGGTGCTCCCGGCCGATCACCCGCGCCCGCCTGCCGCGTCCTACCGGGGCGGCACGTACAGCTTCGTCATCGCGAGCGAAACCCAGCGTGCCCTGGTCGAATTGGGCCGCCGCTACAACGCCTCGCTGTTCATGGTCATGCACAGCGCCCTCGCGGTGCTGCTGGCCCGGGCCAGCGGCTCCAGCGATATCGCGATCGGTACCCCGGTGGCGGGCCGTGGCGATCAGGCGCTCGACGACCTGGTCGGCATGTTCGTCAACACCCTGGTGCTGCGCTCGCAGGTCGACGGCGCCACCCCGTTCGCCACCCTGCTCGCCCAGGCCCGCGAGACCGACCTGCAGGCCTTCGCGCACGCCGACGTGCCGTTCGAGCGCCTGGTCGAGGTGCTCAACCCGGCCCGTTCGCAGTCGCGCCACCCGCTGTTCCAGGTGATGCTGTCGTTCCAGAACAACAAGCAGGCCTCGCTGCAGCTGCCCGGTCTCGCGGTGAGCGGAATCGACTACGACCCGCAGCTGGCCAAGTTCGACCTGCAGCTCACGCTCACCGAGGTCCAGGACACCGACGGTGACGTCGGCGGTATGGCGGCCGAGTTCTCGTACGCGCTCGATCTCTTCGACGAATCGACGGTCGCCGCGTTCGCCCGCAGGCTCGACAACATCTTCGCCGCGGTGGTCGCCGATCCCGAGGTGTTCGTCGGCGACATCGATCTGCTCGCACCCGAGGAGCACGCGCAGGTCCTCGTCGACTGGAACGACACCGCGCACGCCGTCCCGCACGCGACGCTGATGTCGCTGTTCGACGCGCAGGTGGAGCGGACCCCGGACGCCGTCGCCCTGGTCTTCGAGCAGCAGGAGCTGTCCTACCGCGAGCTGCAGGAGCGGGCCAACCGCATCGCCCGCCGCTTGATCTCCGACGGCGTGGGCCCCGGTGACAATGTGGCACTGGCGATCCGGCGCTCCACGGAGCTCGTCGTCGCCATGTACGCGGTGCTGCAGACCGGCGCCGCCTACGTACCGCTCGACCCGGATCAGCCCGCCGACCGCATCGGCCACATCATCGAGACCGCGCAGCCGCGACTGGTGCTCACCAGCCGCCGCGACGCGTTCGAGGCCGACGGCGTCACCGTGCACGCGGTCGAGAACATCTTCTCGCCCGCCGACTTCAGCGGTGCGCCGATCACCGATGCCGAACGCGTGCAACCGATTCGGGCCACCAATACCGCCTACGTGATCTTCACATCCGGCTCGACCGGCCGCCCCAAGGGCGTCGCGGTGGATCACGCGGCGATCGTCAACCGCCTGCTGTGGATGCAGCACGAGTACCCGATCGACGCCGCCGACGCCGTCCTGCAGAAGACCCCGGCCACCTTCGACGTGTCGGTGTGGGAGTTCTTCTGGCCCTTGCAGACCGGCGCCCGCCTGGTCGTCGCCAAGCCCGACGGCCACCGCGACCCGGTGTACCTGGCCCAGATCATCGCCGAACGCGACATCACCACCGCGCACTTCGTGCCCTCGATGCTGTCGGTGTTCGTCTCGACCCTCGGCAGCAACGGCAACGGTGACGCGGTGCGCCTGCGTCAGGTGTTCGCCTCCGGCGAGGCGCTGCCCGCGCCCACCGCGCAGCGCCTGCGCGAGCTCACCGGCGCCCGGCTGCACAACCTGTACGGTCCCACCGAGGCCGCGGTCGACGTCACCTATCACGAGGTCGTCGACGCCGATGTGGAGTCGGTGCCGATCGGGCGCCCGGTGTGGAACACCCGGGTGTTCGTGCTGGATTCGCGCCTGCACCCCGTGGCCCCCGGCGTTGCGGGAGAGCTCTATCTGGCGGGCGATCAGCTGGCTGTCGGCTATCTCAACCGGGCCGACCTCACCGCCGACCGCTTCGTCGCCAATCCGTACGGCGCGGCGGGCTCGCGCATGTACCGCACCGGTGACCTCGTCACCTGGACCGCGGTGTCGGGCGAGAACGGTCTCACCTACGGCGAACTGAACTACCTGGGCCGCACCGACTTCCAGGTGAAGCTGCGCGGTCTGCGCATCGAACTCGGTGAGATCGAGGCGACCCTGCTGGCTCAGCCGGGTGTCGCGCAGTCGGTCGTCGTCGTGCGCTCCGACGCGCACGCCGGTGACCAGCTCGTCGGTTACCTGGTGCCAGAGGCGGGCTCGGCTCTCGACGTGGCCGCGGTGAAGGCGGGCATCACCACCGAACTGCCCGCCTACATGGTGCCGTCGGCCCTGGTCGTGCTGGAGGCCTTCCCGCTCAACGCGTCCGGCAAGCTCGACCGTAAAGCGTTGCCGGCGCCCGTGTTCGAGGCGAAGGTGTTCCGTGCGCCCTCGACCCCGATCGAGGAGATCGTCGCCGAGATCTTCGCCGACCTGCTCGGCGCCGAACGCGTCGGCGTGGACGACGACTTCTTCGCCCTCGGCGGCAACTCGCTCGTGGCCACCCAGGTCGCGGCACGCCTGAGCACGGCGCTCGACACCGAGGTCGGCGTGCGGACGCTGTTCGAGGCGCCCACCGTCGGCGCGTTGGCCGCCCGCGTGGAATCGCACGCGGGCACCGGTCTGCGCGCCGAGCTGACGGCCCGTCAGCGCCCCGAGTATCCGCCGCTGTCGCTCGCACAGCAGCGGATGTGGTTCCTGAACCGCTTCGACGTCGCCGACACCGGCACCTACAACATCCCGGTCGCGGTCCGCCTGCAGGGCCTGCTCGACCTGCCCGCGCTGCGCGGCGCGGTCGCCGACGTGGTCGCCCGCCACGAAACCCTGCGCACGGTGTACCCCGTGTACGTCGCCCCCGAGTCGGGGCGCGCCGCCATGGCCGACGGCACCGCCTACCAGAAGGTGCTCGCCGCCGCGGGCTCGATTCCGGACGTCGAGCTGATCGAGGCCGACGAGACCGACATGGCGACCTCGCTCTACGAGTTCGCCCGTCGCGGGTTCGACGTCACCGCGAACGCGCCGGTGCGCCTTCGGGTCTACGAGCTCAGCGAGCGCGAACACGTGCTGGTGATGGTGGTCCACCACATCGCCGCCGACGGTTTCTCGCTGCGTCCGCTGGTGCGCGACTTGATGACCGCCTACGTGGCCCGCACCGCGAACACCGAACCCGGCTGGCCGCCCCTGAACATCCAGTACGTCGACTACGCGCTGTGGCAGCGCGAGGTCCTCGGCGACGAAACCGATCCCACCTCGCTGATCTCCGAGCAGCTCGAGCACTGGCGCGGGGCGCTCGCCGATCTGCCCGACGAGCTGCGCCTCGGCCACAAGTCGCGGCCCGCGCAGGCCAGCTACCAGGCGGGCACGCACCGTTTCGAAGTGCCGGGCGAGCTCGTCGAGGCATTGAACCGGGTCGCCCACGAGCACAGCACCACCCTGTTCATGGTGGTGCACAGCGCTTTCGCCGTCCTGCTGTCGCGTCTGTCGGGCACCCCCGACATCGCCATCGGCACCCCGGTCGCGGGCCGTGGTCAGCAGGCGCTCGACGACCTGGTCGGCATGTTCGTCAACACCCTGGTGTTGCGCGCGCAGGTCGATCCGGGCGCCACCTTCGCCGAGTTGCTCGGTCAGGTCCGCGAGCACGATCTGGCCGCCTTCGCGCACGCCGACGTGCCGTTCGAGCGCCTGGTCGAGGTGCTCAACCCGGCGCGCTCGCAGTCGCGCCACCCGCTGTTCCAGGTGATGCTCTCGTTCCAGAACCTGGGCCGCACCACCCTGGAACTGCCCGGCCTCACGGTCTCCGAGCTGGGCATCGACCAGCACACGGCCAAGTTCGATCTGCAGCTCGCGCTCAGCGAGGTCCCCGCCGACGACGACAGCCACATGGATGCCGAACTCGTCTACGCGACAGACCTTTTCGACGCGGGCTTCGCCGCGACCTTCGGCGCTCGCCTGCTGCGCGTGCTCACCGCCGTCGTGGTCGACCCCTCGGCTCCCGTGGGTGACATCGAACTTCTCGACTCCGCCGAGCGCGCCCTGGTGCTCGATCGCTGGAACGACACCGAATTCGCCGTCGACGCCGCGCTGAGCACCCCGAGCGACGACGAGCCGGCCACGCTGCACGCGCTGTTCGAGGCTCAGGTCGCCCGGACCCCCGACGCGGTCGCGCTCACGTTCGAGGGGACGAGTCTGTCCTACGCCGAGTTCGCGGGTCGCGTGCGTCAGCTGGCGCGCTGGCTCAAGGACGCCGGCGTCGGCCCGGAATCGTATGTGGCACTCGGTATGCGGCGCTCGATCGATCTGCTGGTCGGCATGTACGCCGTGTCCGCCGCCGGTGGCGCGTACGTACCGCTGGACCCCGATCACCCGGCCGAGCGCATCGAGCACATCCTCGAGACCGCGCAACCGGTCTGCGTGCTCACCTCCGGCGAGAGCCTGCCCGCGGCCGCCGGTCGCGAGGTGCGCATCGACCAGCTCGACCTGTCCGGCCACTCGGCCGAGCCGGTCACCGACGCCGACCGGCACCGCCCGCTGCGCTCGGACAACACCGCCTACGTCATCTTCACCTCCGGCTCGACCGGTCGCCCCAAGGGCGTGGCCGTCAGCCACGCGGCGATCGTCAACCGCCTGGTGTGGATGCACGCCGCCTACGGCCTCGCCGCCGACGATGTGGTGCTGCAGAAGACCCCCGCCACCTTCGACGTGTCGGTGTGGGAGTTCTTCTGGCCTTTGCAGGTCGGCGCGCGCCTGGTCGTCGCCAAGCCGGACGGGCATCGCGACCCGGCCTACCTGGCCCGGCTGATCGTGGCCGAACAGGTCACCACGGCGCACTTCGTGCCGTCGATGATGGCCGTGTTCGTCACCGAACCGCTCGCCGCCGAGTGCGTTTCGCTGCGCAATGTGTTCGCCTCCGGCGAGGGTCTGCCCGCGCCGACCGCGCAACGTCTGCGCGAATTGACCGGCGCCGCGCTGCACAACCTCTACGGCCCCACCGAGGCCGCGGTCGACGTGACCTATCACGAGGTCACCGATGCCGACATCGAGACGGTGCCGATCGGCGCCCCGGTGTTCAACACCCGTCTGTACGTGCTGGATTCGCGGCTGCGACCGGTTCCGGTGGGTGTCGCGGGTGAGCTCTACCTCGCGGGCGTGCAGCTGGCCCACGGGTATGTGGGCCGTGCCGACCTGACGATGGACCGTTTCGTCGCCGACCCGTTCGCGCCCGGCGAGCGTATGTACCGCACCGGTGACCTCGTCACCTGGACGCCGACCGGCGAGCTGGAGTACCTGGGCCGCACCGACTTCCAGGTGAAGCTGCGTGGTCTGCGCATCGAGCTCGGCGAGATCGAGGCGGCGCTCACGGCGCTGCCGGAGATCGCCCAGTCGGTGGTCGTGGTCCGTGCCGACGAGCACACCGGCGATCAGCTGGTCGCCTACGTCGTCCCGCAGACCGGCGCCACCGTGGACACCGACGCGGTGAAGGACGCACTCGGCGCGGAGCTGCCCGTCTACATGGTGCCCGCCGCGTACGTGGTGCTGAACGCGTTCCCGCTCAACGCTTCCGGCAAGCTCGATCGCAAGGCGCTGCCGTCGCCGGTGTTCGCCGCGCGCACCTTCCAGGCGCCGGTCACCCCGGTGCAGCAGATCGTCGCCGCCACCTTCGCCGAGGTGCTCGGCGCCGGTCAGGTCGGCCTCGACGACGACTTCTTCGAGCTCGGCGGCAACTCGCTGGTCGCCACCAGGGTCGCGGCCCGGCTGTCGGAGGCGCTCGATACCCAGGTGCCGCTGCGCGCGCTGTTCGAGGCGTCGACGGTGGCCGCGCTGGCGGCTCGGGTCGAAACGCACACCGGTCGTGGTGGCCGCATCCCGTTGGCCCCCCGCCCGCGGCCCGAGCTGGTGCCGCTGTCGCAGGCGCAGCAGCGGATGTGGTTCCTCAACCGCTTCGACAACCGCACCGCGGTCAACAACATCCCCGTCGCGATCCGTCTCACCGGTGAGCTCGATGTCGCCGCGCTCGAGGCGGCCATCGCCGACGTGGTCGCCCGGCACGAGTCCCTGCGCACCTTCTACCCGGCGGCCGATGTGGCCGCGGGTGCGGTCGAGGAAGGCGCGGGCTACCAGCAGATCCGGCCCGCCGACGAGGTCCGTGTCGCGCTGGCCGCCCAGCCGGTCGCCGCGAGCGACGTGGTGGCCAGGGTGATCGAACTGGCGAGCGTGCACTTCGACGTGACCCGCGAAGTCCCGTTCCGCGCGAGCCTGCTGCGAGTCGACGACCGGAACCACGTGGCCGTGCTGGTCATGCACCACATCAGCGGTGACGGTTTCTCGTTGCGTCCGCTGCTGCGCGATGTCGTGATCGCCTACACCGAGCGCACCCGCGGCGAGAACCCCGCCTGGGCGCCGCTGGAGGTCCAGTACGCCGACTACACCCTGTGGCAGCGTGAGGTCCTCGGTGAGGAGTCCGATCCCGAATCGGTCGCCGCGAGCCAGCTCGCCTACTGGACCGAGCAGCTGCGCGATCTGCCCGATCAGCTCGAGCTGCCCGCCGATCGGCCGCGCCCCGAGGTCGCCACCAATGCCGGTGACCTGCACCGATTCTCGGTCGACGCGCAACTGCACCACGCGCTGACCGAGATCGCCCGCGCCCGCGGCGTCACCCTGTTCATGGTGATGCACGCGGCACTGGCCACCTGGGCCGCGCGCCTGTCCAACAGCACCGACATCGCCATCGGCACCCCCATCGCCGGTCGCGGCGAGCGCACGCTCGACGACTTGGTCGGCATGTTCGTCAACACCCTGGTGCTGCGCAGCGAGGTCGACTCGAGCGCGAGCTTCAGCGACCTCCTGGATCAGGTCCGCAAGGTCGACCTGTCCGCCTTCGCCAACGCCGATGTGCCGTTCGAGCGCCTCGTCGACGTGCTCAGCCCCACCCGTTCACAGGCGCATCACCCGCTGTTCCAGGTGGCGCTCACCTTCGAGGCGGCCACCGCCGCCGACGCGGGCACCATCGCACTGCCCGGCCTCGATCTCGAGGTCGTCGACTTCGATCCGGGTACGGCGAAATTCGACGTGCAGCTCACCGTGGGCGAGGCCGCCGACGGCTCGCTCGCGCTGTCGTGGAACTACGCCACCGATCTGTTCGACGCCGAAACCGTCGCCGCCTTCGGCGACCGCCTGGTCCGCATCCTGCGCAGCGTGGCCGAGAACCCCGACGTGATCGTCGGCGACATCGACCTGCTCGGCGAGGCCGAACAGCGTGATGTCGCGCAGCGCTGGGTGTCCTCCGGTGTCGACGCCATCGGTCTGCCGGTCATCCACGACGCCAGCACCCCCGCCGGCTACCGGCGTGGCCTGTTCGGTAACAAGCACACGACCCTGGTCGACCTGTTCGACGCCGCGGCCGCCGCCTACCCCGACCGGATCGCCGCCAAGTTCGGCGTCGAGTCGCTGACCTACGCCGAGCTCGATCGCCGTGCGAATGTGCTGGCGCGCAGGTTGATCGACGACGGCGCGGGCCCGGAATCGCTGGTCGCGGTGATCCTGCCGCGTTCGCTCGATCTCGTGGTCGCGCTGCTCGCCGTCGTCAAGACCGGTGCGGGCTACGTGCCGGTCGATCCGACGTACCCGGCCGAGCGCATCGCCTACGTGCTCGAGGACTCACGCCCCACCAGCGTCGTCCTCGATTCCACCGTCCAGGTGCGGGTGCCCGAGCACCTGCCCTCGGTGGTGCTCGACGGATTCGCCGTGGAAACCGGCAATATCGAAGACGCCGACGACGCCCCGATCACCGACGCCGACCGGCTCGCCCCGCTCTCGCCGGACAATGTCGCCTACGTCATCTACACCTCCGGCTCGACCGGTCGCCCCAAGGGTGTCGCGGTCGCGCACCGCAATGTGGTGCGCTTGTTCGCCAACACCGATCGCGACTTCGGCTTCGGCCCGCGTGATGTGTGGACGCTGTTCCACTCCTACGCCTTCGACTTCTCGGTGTGGGAGCTGTGGGGGCCGCTGCTGTTCGGCGGCTCGCTGATCGTCGTCGACTACTACACCTCGCGTTCGCCCGAGCAGTTCCTGGAACTGCTGCGCGTGGAACAGGTGACGGTCCTCAACCAGACACCGTCGGCGTTCTACCAGCTGGCCGAGGCCGACCGCAACGCCGGACCGGGCCTGGAGCCGCTGGCCCTGCGCTACGTGGTGTTCGGTGGCGAGGCCCTCGAGCTGCGCCGCCTGTCGGATTGGGTCGCGCGCCACGGTGACAGCTCGCCGACGCTGGTCAACATGTACGGCATCACCGAGACCACGGTGCACGTGTCGTTCCGTGCGCTCGACGCGAAAACCATTGCCGCCGCCGCCGGTTCGGTGGTCGGCCGGGCGATCGCGGGTCTGGGCGTGTACGTCCTCGACAACCGGTTGCGGCCGGTGCCGGTGGGTGTCGCGGGCGAAATGTATGTCGCCGGACCGCAGCTGGCGCGTGGCTACCTCGGTCGCCCGGACCTGACCGCCACCCGCTTCGTCGCCAACCCGCTCGCGGGCCCGAACCAGGGTGGCTCGCGCCTGTACCGCTCGGGCGACCTCGCGCGCTGGAACCGTTTCGGCGAACTCGAATATCTCGGCCGCGCCGACGACCAGGTGAAGGTTCGCGGCTTCCGCATCGAGCTCGGTGAGATCGAAGCCGCCGTGCTCGCGCAGCCGGGCATCGCCCAGGCCGCGGTCATCGTGCGTGAGGATCAGCCGGGTGACCAGCGGATCGTCGCCTACGTGGTCGCCGAGGGCGACCTCGAACCCGACCTCGAGACCATCCGTAGCGGTGCGGCCGAACAGCTGCCCGCCTACATGGTTCCGGCGGCGCTCGTGCGCCTCGAGTGGATCCCGCTGACGGTCAACGGCAAGCTGGACCGCCGCGCGCTGCCCGCTCCCGCGGTGCAGGCGCGGGCCTTCCGCGCACCGGTCACACCGGTGCAGGAAGCCGTGGCCGCGGTCTTCGCCGATGTGCTCGGCTTGGATCGCGTCGGTGTCGACGACGATTTCTTCGACCTCGGCGGCAACTCGCTCATCGCCACCCGCGTCGTCGCCCGCATCGGTGCGGCGCTCGGCGCCACGGTGCCGGTGCGCGCGCTGTTCGAAGCGTCCACCGTGGAAGCCCTCGCGGCACGGGTGGAATCGCACACCGGCGGTACCGCTCGCGCGGCGCTGGTCGCCCGTGAGCGCGCCGAAGGGGAACTGGTTCCGCTGTCGTTCGCGCAGCAGCGGATGTGGTTCCTCAACAAGTACGACACCACCTCGGCCGCCTACAACCTGCCCGTCGCGATCCGGCTCACCGGTGAACTCGACACCGAGGCACTGGCACTCGCGCTGGCCGACCTGGTCCGCAGGCACGAATCGCTGCGCACCCGCTACCCCGAGCACGGCGGCACCCCGGTGCAGCAGATCGTCGCGGCGGAACGCATTTCACTGGACCTTCGCCCGATCGCGATCGCTCAGGACGAGCTGTTCGAGACTGTCACCGAGTTCGTCTCCACCGGTTTCGATGTGGCCGAACAGGTTCCGATGCGCGCCCGCCTCTTCCGGGTCGCCTCCGCAGGCCACACAGGTCGCACCGCTGACAACGAACAGGCTGCGGGTGCCGAGCACGTCTTGGTCGTGGTCGTGCACCACATCGCCGCCGACGGTTTCTCGATCGCGCCGCTGACCCGAGATGTGATGCGCGCGTACACCGCCCGTGCCCAGGGCACTGCCCCCGGTTGGGCACCGCTGCCCGTCCAGTACGCCGATTTCGCGATCTGGCAGCGCGCAGTACTCGGCACCGAGGACGACGCCGACTCGCTCATGTCGCGCCAGGTCGGTTACTGGCAGTCCCAGCTCGCCGGTGTCCCCGACGAACTGACCCTGCCGTTCGACCGCCCGCGTCCGGCCATCGCCTCGCTGCGCGGTGCCACCGTGCACCGCGAACTCTCGCCCGAACTCGTCGCCGCGCTCGACGAGATCGCCCGTCGCCAGGGCGCGTCGCTGTTCATGGTCATGCACACCGCCCTCGCGGTGCTGCTGGCCCGGCTGTCCGGCTCCGACGACGTCGCCATCGGCACCCCTATCGCGGGCCGCGGTGAGCAGGCCCTCGACGACCTGGTCGGCATGTTCGTCAACACCCTGGTGCTGCGCACCGGCGTGCGCCCGGCCGAGACGTTCACCGACCTGCTCGAGCAGGCCCGCAAGACCGACCTCGACGCCTACGGCAACGCCGATGTGCCCTTCGAGCGCCTTGTCGAACTCCTCGCACCGGAGCGCTCGCAGTCGCGCAACCCGCTGTTCCAGGTGATGCTGGCCTTCCAGAACCTGGACCGCACCACCCTGGAACTGCCCGGCCTGGCAGTGTCGGCGCTCGACCTCGACGAGAGCGTCGCCCGCTTCGACCTGCAGTTCACCCTCTCCGAGCTGGGCGAACCCGGCCACGGCGGGATGGCGCTGGCACTGAACTACGCCACCGAACTGTTCGATGAGGACACCGTCGCCGGCATCGCCGTGCGCTGGCAGCGAGTGCTCGAAGCGATCGCCGCCGATGCCTCGATCACGGTCGGCGCGATCGATGTGCTCGACGCCGCCGAGCGGGCCGACCTCGTGTTCCGGGTCGGCGAACCGCCGGTACCCGCCCGCACCCTGCGCAGCTTGCTGTCCGAGGCCGTCGCTCAGAACCCGACGGGCCCGGCCGTGGTGTTCCAGGGGGCGAGTGTGTCCTACGCCGAGCTCGACGAACGCTCGAACCGCCTGGCGCGCTTGCTGATCGCCGAGGGGATCGGCGCCGAGGACCTCGTCGCGATCGGCGTCCCCCGCTCGGCCGACTCGGTGCTGGCAGCGTGGGCCGTCGCCAAGACCGGCGCGGCTTTCGTCCCGGTCGACCCGACCTACCCCGCCGACCGCATCGCCCACATGGTCACCGACTCCGGTTCGCCGCTGGGCATCACTGTCGCCTCTGTACTGGGCGGACTTCCGGACATCGCGCCGCGCGATGCGGCCGGTATCGAATCCACGCCGCACGCGACGGCTGGTGCGCAGGAATCCGCAACGGCGCCGGACGGCCAGGCAGCGACCGCGCCGACACTCGACAGCGCTGCCGCGGATGCTTCTGCCGCCGGCTGGCTGGTACTCGACGAGCTGGACCTCGCTCGTTTCGACGGCGGGCCGATCGCCGACACCGAACTGGTCCGCGCGACCACGCCCGAGCAGCCCGCCTACGTCATCTACACCTCCGGTTCGACCGGCGTGCCCAAGGGCGTCGTCGTCACCCATGCCGGTCTCGCCAACTTCGGTGAGGAGCAGGCCCAGCGCTATGCCCTCGATTCCGACACGCGCGCACTGCATTTCGCCTCGCCCTCGTTCGACGCGTCGATCCTCGAACTGCTGCTGGCGCTGGCCCGCGGCGGTGCGCTGGTCGTCGTCCCGCCCGGCGTCTACGGCGGCGACGAGCTGTCCGAGCTGATCCGCACCGAGCGGGTCACGCACGCCTTCATCACCCCCGCCGCCCTGGCGACCTTCGACCCCAGCGGGCTCGACTCGCTGCGCGTGCTGGTCGCCGGTGGCGAAGCGGTGCCCGCCGACCTGGTGTCGAAGTGGGCAGTTCCTTTGGCGGACGGCACGACTCGCGCCTTCCACAACGGTTACGGCCCCACCGAGACCACGATCATGACGAACATCAGCGCCGCGCTGGTGCCGGGCGAGCTGGTCACCATCGGTGGGCCGACTCGCGGCATGCGTTCACTGATCCTGGACGCCCAGCTCCAGCCGGTACCGGAGGGTGTCGCGGGTGAGCTGTATCTGTCGGGCATCCAGCTGGCCCGTGGGTACCACGCCCGCGCCGGACTCACCGCCGACCGGTTCGTCGCCGACCCGTTCATCCCGGGCGAGCGGATGTACCGCACCGGTGACGTGGTGCGCTGGACCGCCGAGCGCACCGTCGAGTACGTCGGCCGTTCCGACTTCCAGGTCAAGATCCGTGGCTTCCGGATCGAACTGGGCGAGATCGACTCCGCCCTCGCCTCGCACGAGACCGTCGACTTCGCCACCACCGTCGGCCACAAGAGCACCGCGGGCGCCGTCTCGCTGGTCGCGTATGTGGTTGCCGCGCCGGGCCATTCGATCGATGTCGCGGCGCTGACCGCGCACGTCGAGGATCGTCTGCCCGCGTACATGGTGCCGTCGTCGATCATGGTGATCGACCACGTGCCGCTCACCCCGGTCGGCAAGCTCGACCGAAAGGCGTTGCCGGAGCCGGTGTTCGCCACCGAGGTCACCTTCCGGGCCGCGCGCAACCCGATCGAGCAGACCATCGCCGAGGTCTTCGCCGAGGTGCTCGGTGTGGAACGCGTGGGTGTGGACGATTCGTTCTTCGCCCTCGGCGGCGACTCGATCGTCTCCATCCAGCTCGTCTCCCGGGCCAAGGCGCGCGGCGTGCTGTTCTCCCCGCGCAATGTCTTCGAACAGCGCACCGTCGCCGGCCTGGCGTCGGTCGCCGAGACCGCCGATGTCGCGGCGGCGACCGCGATCACCCTGGCCGAGCTGCCGGGCGGTGGCGTCGGCGAGATGCCGCTGACCCCGGTCGTGCGGTTCATGGCCGAGCGTCCCGGCTCGTTCGACCGGTTCAACCAGACCATGGCGCTGGAACTGCCGGTCGGCATCGACCGCGCCGGCATCGCCGCCACCGTCGGCGCGGTCATCGACCGCCACGACATGCTGCGCTCGCGCCTGCACCAGGTCGACGGCCGCTGGGTCGTCGACACCGCCCCCACCGGCACTGTCGACGCGACCGCGCTGATCGACCACACCACGTTCGACCCGAACGTCTCGGACGCCGAACTTGTCGAAATCGCCTCCGCCGCGCTGGACACCAGCCTCGATCGGCTCGACCCGGCCAACGGCGTCGTCGTGCGCTTCGTGTGGCTCGAGCCGGACCTGAACAACCCTCACACCGACGCTGCTGCGGCGAGCGACGCTGCCGCTGAAAAGGTCGAGGGCGCCAGCGAATCCGCTGCGGCCGCGACCGGTGCGTCGAATGCACGTCGCGCGGGTCGACTGATCGTTGTCGCTCACCACCTCGTCGTCGACGGCGTCTCGTGGCGCATCCTGGTGCCCGACTTCGTTTCCGCGTGGGGTCAGCTCTCCTCGGGTCAGCAGCCGGAACTCGGTGCCCCCGCCACCTCCATGCGGGCCTGGGCGCATGCTCTCGCCGACGAGGCGAAGAGCGCCGACCGCGCCGCCGAACTCGACTTCTGGCGTGAGGTCGTCGCCACCCCGGACCCGCTGCTCACCGCGCGGCCCATGGACCCGGCCCTCGACGTCTCCGGCGTCATCGAGAAGCTGCCGGTCGAGGTGTCCGCCGAGGTCACCAAGGCCCTGCTCACCACCGTCCCCGCGTTGTTCCACGGTGGCGTCAACGACGGTCTGCTCACCGCGCTGGCGCTGGCCGCCGCCAAGTGGCGTTCCACCCGCACCGGTCCCGGCGCGCTCGGCAACGGCCACCGCGCCGACCCGAGCGGCGACGCGCTGCTGGTGCGTCTGGAAGGCCACGGTCGCGAGGAAGAGGTCGCGCCCGGCGCCGACCTGTCGCGCACCGTCGGCTGGTTCACCGCCATCTTCCCCGTCCGCCTCGACCTGGCCGGCATCGACATCGATGCCGCGCTCGCCGGTGGTCCGGCGCTGGGACAGGCCGTCAAGGCGGTCAAGGAACAGCTGCTCGCGGTGCCCGACAAGGGCATCGGTTACGGCCTGCTGCGGTACATGAACGCCGAGACCGCCGTCGAACTGCCCACGCAGCTGCCCGGCCAGATCAGCTTCAACTACCTCGGCCGTGTCGCCGACAGCGACGTCCCCGACGCCCTGCGCGGCTTCGGCTGGATTCCCGCGCCCGAGCTGGCCACCCTCGGTGGCGCCTACGACGCCGACATGCCCGCGATGGCGCCCCTCGATGTCAACGCGATCGTCGTCGGCGACAAGCTCAGCGCCAATATCGGCTACCCGAGCACCCTGCTCGCCGAGGCCGAGGTTCGCGAATTCGCCGATCTGTGGATCACCGCGCTGGAAGCTGTCGCCCGGCATGCCAATTCGGCCGATGCGGGCGGTCACACGCCGTCCGACTTCGCCCTGGTTCGCTCCACCCAGCGCGATATCGACACCTGGGAGAAGCGCTACCCCGAGCTGACCCAGGTGTGGCCGCTCGCCGCGCTGCAGGCAGGTCTGTTCTTCCACGCCCGTCTGGCCGCCACCTCGGTCGACGTCTACACCGCCCAGGCCGTCCTCACGCTCACCGGTCGCGTCGACGCCACCCGTCTGCGTGCCGCCGCCCAGGCGCTGCTCGACCGCCACGAAACCCTGCGCACCGCGTTCGTCACCGACCACGACGGCAACGCCGTGCAGGTCGTCCTCGACACCACCCGCGTGGCCTGGGCCGAACACGACCGCATCGAGACCGGCGAATACGCCGATCTCGTCGAAGCCGACCGCACCGCCCGCTTCGACCTGGCGAACCCGCCACTGATCCGCTTCACGCTGATCCAGATCGCCGAGCACGAATGGCGTTTCGTGGTGTCCAACCACCACATCCTGCTGGACGGCTGGTCGACGCCGCTGGTCATGCGCGACCTGCTCGCCCTCTACGCCCTGCACGGCGACGCGAGCGCGCTGCCCGCCGTCCGCTCCTACCGGCACTTCCTGGAATGGGTCGGCCGTCAGGACCATTCGGTCTCGGTCGAAGCCTGGTCGCATGCGCTGCGCGGCGTCACCGAGCCGACCATGCTGGCCCGCCCCGACGCGAGCCGCGAGATCGCCGCCCTGTCCGACGAGTACCTGTTCGACCTCGACGAGCCCACCACGGCGCGGCTCGTGGCGCTGGCCGCCGACCTCGGCGTCACCCCGAACACCGTCCTGCAGGTGGCCTGGTCGATCGTGCTCGGCCGGATGACCGGCCGCGACGACGTGCTCTTCGGCACCACCGTCTCGGGTCGTCCCGCGCAGCTGTCCGGCGTGGAATCCATGGTCGGCCTGTTCATCAACACCGTCCCGGTGCGCGTGCGTTTCGACGCCGCCGAATCGGTGCGCGAGGTGCTCACCCGCACCCAGGGCGAGCAGGCCGACCTGCTCGACCACCACTACATCGGCCTCGCCGAGATCCAGTCGGCGGCCGGAATCGGTGGCCTGTTCGACTCGCTGGTCGTCTTCGAGTCCTACCCGGTCGACGCCGAGGGCATCAAGGCCCAGGCCGCCGACATCGACGGCATGGCCGTCACCGGCCTGGACGCCGCCGACGCCACCCACTACCCGCTGTCGCTGATCGCCCAGCTCGACACCCAGCTGCGCATCCGCGCCGGTTATCTGAGCGACCTGTTCGACGCGGCCACCGTGCACCGCATCGCCGATCGCCTGATCCGGGTGCTCACCGCGATCACCACGGAACCGGCTGTCGC
This sequence comes from Nocardia sp. NPDC056952, assembly GCF_042674185.1. Classification (NCBI taxonomy): domain Bacteria; kingdom Bacillati; phylum Actinomycetota; class Actinomycetes; order Mycobacteriales; family Nocardiaceae; genus Nocardia; species Nocardia sp. NPDC056952. The sequence goes on from NZ_JBHURA010000006.1 coordinate 469,766, forward strand.
GGTGGGCGATATCGAACTGCTCGATGCCGCCGAACGCGAACTCGTCGTGCGCGAGTGGAACGCCACCGCGCACGAGGTCGATCAGCGGGCCACCCTCGTCTCGATGTTCGAGGCCCAGGTTGCCCGCACGCCGCAGGCCACCGCCCTGTCCTTCGAGGGCACGAATCCGGCCCACCCGTCGCCCGACCACCGCCCCCCACGGAGTCTCTCCGAGACGCTGAACTATTCCGAGTTCGCCCAGCGGGTCTACCGCCTGTCGCGCTGGCTGATCGATCGCGGCGTTGGCCCGGAAACCTATGTGGCACTGGGCATGCGCCGCTCGCTCGATCTGGTGATCGGCATGTACGCGGTGAGCGTGGCCGGTGGCGCCTACGTGCCGCTGGACCCCGATCACCCGGCCGAGCGCACGGAATACATTCTGGCGACGGCGGATCCGGTGTGTGTGCTCACCTCGGGCACCGATCTGGAGATCGACACCGCGCAGGTCCGCATCGATCTGCTCGACCTGGACGGCTACGCCGATACCCGCGTCACCGATGCCCAGCGCATCGCGCCGCTGCGTCCGGAGAACACGGCGTATGTGATCTTCACGTCGGGTTCGACGGGTCGTCCGAAGGGTGTGGCGGTCAGCCATGGTGCGATCGTCAACCGTTTGGTGTGGATGCAGGAGGCCTACGGTCTGACCGAGGCCGATGTGGTCTTGCAGAAGACTCCGGCGACGTTCGACGTGTCGGTGTGGGAGTTCTTCTGGCCCTTGCAGATCGGTGCGAAGCTGGTCGTCGCGAAGCCGGACGGTCATCGTGATCCGGCGTACCTCGCCGAGATCGTTCACACCGAGGGCGTCACGGTCACCCACTTCGTGCCGTCGATGCTGGCCGTGTTCGTCGCCGACGCCGCGGCCGCGCGCTGCGCGTCGCTGCGGATGGTGTTCGCCTCCGGTGAAGCGTTGCCGCCCAAGCCCGCCCACCGTTTGCGCGAGCTGACCGGCGCCGCCCTGCACAACCTGTACGGCCCCACCGAGGCCGCTGTCGACGTCACCTTCCACGAGGTCGTCGACACCGACGTGGACACGGTGCCGATCGGTGCCCCGGTCTTCAACACCCAGGTCTACGTCCTCGACGCGCGCCTGCGCCCCGTCCCGGTCGGTGTCGCGGGTGAGCTCTATCTCGCCGGTGTCCAGCTGGCGCGTGGCTATGTCGCCCGTCCGGACCTGACTTCCGATCGCTTCGTCGCAGACCCGTTCGGCGACGACGGCGAGCGCATGTACCGCACCGGTGACCTCGTCGCCTGGACCGAACAGGGCGAGCTGGAGTATCTGGGCCGCACCGACTTCCAGGTGAAGCTGCGTGGTCTGCGCATCGAGCTCGGCGAGATCGAGTCCGCGCTGACCGGCCTCGACGAGGTCGCCCAGTCGGTGGTCGTCGTGCGCGGCGATCAGCACACCGGCGACCAGCTGGTCGCCTACGTCATCCCCGCGACCGGCCGCACCGTCGACATCGAGGACGCTCGCGAGGAACTGGGCAGCAACCTGCCCGCGTACATGGTGCCCTCGGTCATCGTCGTGCTCGACGAGTTCCCGCTCAACGCCTCCGGCAAGCTCGACCGCAAGGCGCTGCCCGCGCCGGTGTTCGAGGCCGCGGTGTTCCGCGCCCCGACCACCCCCGTCGAGGAAATCGTCGCCGCCACCTTCGCCGGTGTGCTCGGTGTGGATCGGGTCGGGCTGGACGACGACTTCTTCGCGCTCGGCGGCAACTCGCTGACCGCCACCCAGGTCGCCGCCCGCCTGTCGGCCGCGCTCGACACCGACATCGGCGTGCGCGAACTGTTCGAGTCCTCCACCGTCGCCGGGCTGGCCGCGCGGGCCGAGACGCACTCCGGTGCCGAACGCCGCGCGCCGCTGGTGCCGCAGCAGCGCCCCGAGCGGGTGCCGCTGTCACTGGCCCAGCAGCGCATGTGGTTCCTCAACCGCTTCGACCCCGAGTCCGCGGTGGACAACATCCCCGCCGCCGTCCGGCTGTCGGGCCTGCTCGACCGCCAGGCGCTGCAGGTGGCCGTGGCCGACGTGCTCGCCCGCCACGAGTCCCTGCGCAGCTACTACCCGGAGGTTTCCGGCGCCGGCTACCAGGTGATCGTGCCGACCGGCAAGGTCATCCCCGACCTCGCGCCGATCGAGACCACCGCCGCCGAATTGCCGCAACGGCTTTCGGAGCTCGTACGCACCGCGTTCGACGTCACCGCCGAGGTGCCGTTCCGCGCGGCCCTGTTCGAGGTGAGCCCCACCGAACACGTGCTCGCCCTTGTCGTGCACCACATCTCGGCCGACGGCTTCTCCATGGGCCCGCTGACCCGCGACGTGATGACCGCCTACAGCGCCCGCGTCGAAGGCGCCGAACCGGCCTGGCGTCCGCTGGAAGTCCAGTACGCCGACTTCGCGCTGTGGCAGCGCGCCGTGCTCGGTGACGAGGACGACGCGAAATCGGTGATCGCCCAGCAGGTCTCGTACTGGGGTTCGACCCTGCGCGGCCTGCCCGAGCAGCTCGACCTGCCCGCCGACCGGCCGCGCCCCGCGGTCGCCAGCGGACGCGGCGCCACCCACACCTTCGAGATCGACGCGAAAACCCATGCGGCCCTGACCGAGCTGGCCCGCACCCGCGGCGCGACGCTGTTCATGGTCTCCCACGCGGCGCTGGCACTGCTGCTCTCGCGCCTGTCCGGCGAGAACGACATCGCCATCGGCACCCCCATCGCGGGCCGTGGTGAGCGCGCGCTCGACGACCTGATCGGCATGTTCGTCAACACCCTGGTGCTGCGCACCGAGATCGACAGCGACGCGAGCTTCACCGACCTGCTCGGTGCGGTCCGCGCGAGCGACATCGCCGCCTTCGGTCACGCCGATCTGCCGTTCGAACGTCTCGTCGAGATCATCAACCCTGCCCGCTCGCAGGCCCGCCACCCCCTGTTCCAGGTCATGCTGGCCTTCCAGAACACCGGCCAGACCAGCCTGGAACTGCCCGGCCTCACCGTGAGCGGCGTCGATCTGCCGATCGACGTGGCCAAGTTCGACCTGCAGGTCGTGCTCACCGAGAAGCCGGGTGACGCGTCCGGCATCGTCGCCGAGCTGATCTACGCCACCGACCTGTTCGACGCGGCCACCATGGACCGCTTCGGCGCCCGCTTCGCTCGCCTGCTCGCCGAGATCGCGACTGCTCCGAACCGCGCTGTCGGCGATATCGCCCTGCTCGACTCCGCCGAAACCGCACTGGCCGTGCGTGGTTGGAACGACACCGCGCACGAGCTGCCCGGCGCGGGCACCCTGGTGGACGAGTTCGCCCGCCAGGCGCTGGCCACCCCCGACGCGGTCGCGATGGTCGACCCCGCCACCGGCGAGACCCTGACCTACGCCGAATTCGCCGCTCGTGTGCACCGTTTGGCGCATCGACTGATCGAAGTGGGCGTCGGCCCGGAATCCCTCGTCGCGCTCGGCCTTCGCCGCAGCATCGACCTGGTCCTCGCGGCCTACGCGGTGCAGGAAGCAGGCGGTGGCTACGTGCCGCTCGACCTGGACCAGCCCGCCGACCGCATCGCCTACGTCCTGGAGACGGCAGCCCCGGTCGCCGTCCTCACCACTACCCGCGACGGGTTCGGACTCGACGACGACGCGGCCGTGGACGCCGCCCCGACGACGCTGGTCATCGACGCGATCGACCTCACGGCGTACCCGCAGACTCCGGTCAGCGATGCCGAGCGGATCGTTCCGCTGCTCCCGCGGCACCCGGCCTACGTCATCTTCACCTCCGGCTCGACCGGTCGCCCGAAGGGTGTGGCCGTGCCGCACTCGGCCGTGGTGAACCAGATCCGCTGGATCACCGGCGAATACGGCATCGGCGCCGACGATGTGGTGCTGTTCAAGACGCCCGCCACCTTCGACGTGTCGGTGTGGGAGCTGTTCGGCCCGCTGAGCACCGGCGGCCGGATCGTCGTGGCGAGCCCCGATGGTCACCGCGACCCGCAGTACCTCGCGGATGTCATCGCCGCGCAACGGGTCACGATGACCTCGTTCGTGCCGTCGATGCTCACCGTGTTCGCGGGCAGCATCGACCAGGCCGCGGTCGAGGGCGGAGCTCTGTCCTCGCTGCGCGCCCTGCTGATCGCCGGTGAGGCATTCACCGCCGATACGGTCGTCGCATTCCGCAAGGTGAGCGACGCGGCGCTGTTCAACCTGTACGGCCCCACCGAGTTCACTGTCCACGCGACGCACGGCCCGGTCGCCGACCAGGTCGACGGCGCCGTCCCGATCGGTGCGCCGGTCTGGAACTCGCAGGCCTACGTCCTGGATTCGCGCCTGCACCCCGTGGCCGCCGGTGTCGCCGGTGAGCTGTACCTGGCTGGTGCCCAGCTGGCACGCGGTTACTTCGGCCGGCCGGATCTCACCGCCGACCGCTTCGTCGCCGATCCGTTCGGGATCGACGGCGAGCGCATGTACCGCACCGGTGACCTCGTCCGCCGCGACGAGAACGGCGTCATCACCTATCTCGGCCGCACCGACTTCCAGGTCAAGCTGCGTGGTCTGCGGATCGAGCTCGGCGAGATCGAAGCCGCGCTCACCGCGCACAACACCGTGACGCAGGCCGTGGTGGTCGTGCGTTCGGACGCTCGCACCGGTGACCAGCTCGTCGGCTATGTCGTCCCCGCCGTGGGCGAGACCGTCGACATCGACGTTCTGCGCGCGCAGCTCGCGGCGCAGCTGCCGTCCTACATGGTTCCGGCCGCGTTCGTCGTGATCGACGAGATGCCGCTGAGCGCCAACGGCAAGCTCGACCGGCGCGCCCTGCCCGAGCCGGTGTTCGAGGCGCGCGAGTTCCGTGCGCCGCGCACGCCGATCGAGGAGATCGTCGCCGCCACCTTCGCCGAGGTGCTCGGCCTGACCGGCGACCGCGCGGTCGGCCTCGACGACGACTTCTTCGATCTGGGCGGCAACTCGCTCATCGCCACCCAGGTGGTCGCCCGCCTCGGTGCCGCCCTCGACACCCGCGTCCCCGTGCGCGCTCTGTTCGAGGCGCCCTCGGTGGCCGCGCTGGCCACCAAGGTCGAGGTCCACGCGGGCAGCGGCAGCCGTCGCGAGCTCGTCGCCGGTGCGCGTCCGGACCAGATCCCGCTCTCGCTCGCTCAGCAGCGCATGTGGTTCCTCAACCGCTTCGACAGCGCGACCGGCGTCAACAACATCCCCCTCGCAGTCCGCCTGACCGGCGACCTCGACATCGATGCCCTGCGCCAGGCCGTCGCCGACGTGGTCGACCGGCACGAGGTGCTGCGCACCGTCTACCCGGAGACCGCCGACGGCCAGGGTGTGCAGGTCGTGCTGCCCGCCGGGCAGATGCCGATCTCGCTGCACCCGATCACCGTCGGCGAGGACGAGATCCGCGATCGCATCAGCGAACTCGTGCTCGCCGGATTCGACGTGACCGCCGAGGTCCCGGTGCGTGCCGAACTGCTGCGCATCGCGGGCTCCATGGACGGCTCGCACCCCGACACCCACGTGCTGGTCTTCGTCGTGCACCACATCTCCGGCGACGGCTGGTCGGTGCGCCCGCTGGCCCGCGACGTGATGATCGCCTACGCCGCCCGCTCGCGCGGTGAGGCGCCCGGCTGGACCCCGCTGCCCGTGCAGTACGCCGACTTCGCCCTGTGGCAGCGCGAAACGCTGGGCTCCGAAGCGGATTCGTCGTCGATGATCGCCCAGCAGGTGGCCTACTGGTCGCAGAACCTGGCCGGGCTGCCCGACCAGCTCGACCTGCCCGCCGACCGGGCCCGCCCCGCTGTCGCGTCCAACCGCGGTGGCGTGCACGAGTTCTCCATCGACCCGGCCCTGTCGGCCGGACTCAACGCGCTCGCCCGCGAACACAGCGCCAGCCTGTTCATGGTCGTGCACGCCGCGTTCGCCGCACTGCTGGCCCGCCTGTCGGGCAGCGACGACATCGCCATCGGCACCGCCGTCGCCGGTCGTGGTGAAGCGGTGCTCGACGACGCCATCGGCATGTTCGTCAACACCCTGGTCCTGCGCAGCGCCGTCGACCCGGCCCAGCCGTTCACCGAGCTGCTCGCGCAGACCAGGGAGAACGATCTCGCGGCCTTCGGCCACGCCGATCTGCCGTTCGAGCGGCTCGTGGAGATCCTCAACCCGGCTCGTTCGCAGGCCCGCCACCCGCTGTTCCAGGTGATGCTGTCGTTCCAGAACACCGGTGAGGCGTCCTTCGAACTGCCCGGCCTCGAGGTCGCGGGCGTGCCGCTGGATGTGGTCACCGCCAAGTTCGATCTGCACCTGAATCTGGCCGATCGTCACCGTGCCGACGGTTCCGCCGACGGCATGACCGCCGAATTCGCCTACGCCACCGATATGTTCGACGCCGACACCATCGCCGCCCTCGCGCAGCGCCTGGTGCGGATGCTGACCGCGGTCGTGGCCAAGCCCGCCCGCGCGATCGGCGAGGTCGACCTGCTGGCCCCGGCCGAATACCGCCAGGTGGTCACCGACTGGAACGCCACCGAGCACCCGGTCGACCAAGCCGCCACGCTGGTGTCGATGTTCGAGGCACAGGCCGCGACCGGCCCGAACGCGACCGCCGTGACGTTCGAGGGGACAAGTCTGTCCTACCGCGAGTTCACCGCGCAGGTGAACCGCCTGGCCCGCCACCTCATCGCCCAGGGCGTCGGCCCGGACACCATGGTCGCGCTCGGCATGCGCCGCTCGCTCGATCTGGTGATCGGCATGTACGCGGTGAGCGTGGCCGGTGGCGCCTACGTGCCGCTGGACCCCGATCACCCGGCCGAGCGCACCCACTACGTGCTCGAGACCGCGGCGCCGGTCTGCGTATTGACCACTGCCCGTGACGAATTCGACGCGGGCTCGACCACCGCGCTGAACATCGAGCGCCTGGATCTCTCGGGGTACTCGGATGCGCCGGTCACCGATGCCGAGCGGATCGCGCCGCTGCGTCCGGAGAACACGGCGTATGTGATCTTCACGTCGGGTTCGACGGGTCGTCCGAAGGGTGTGGCGGTCAGCCATGGTGCGATCGTCAACCGTTTGGTGTGGATGCAGGAGGCCTACGGTCTGACCGAGGCCGATGTGGTCTTGCAGAAGACTCCGGCGACGTTCGACGTGTCGGTGTGGGAGTTCTTCTGGCCCTTGCAGATCGGCGCGCGACTCGTTGTCGCGAAGCCCGATGGTCACCGCGATCCGGCTTACCTCGCCGAGATCATCGCCACCGAAGGCGTCACCACCGCGCACTTCGTGCCGTCGATGATGTCGGTCTTCGTCGCCGAACTGGCCGAATCCGCCGCCGTGGCGCTCGCCGACGGTGCCGAGGTCTCGAGCAGCCTGCGACTGGTGTTCGCCTCGGGTGAGGCGCTGCCCGCGCCCACCGCCCAGCGGATGCGCGCCCTCACCGGCGCGGCCCTGCACAACCTGTACGGCCCCACCGAAGCCGCCGTCGACGTGACGTTCCACGAGGTCACCGATGCCGACACCACCTCGGTGCCGATCGGCGCGCCGGTCTTCAACACCCAGGTGTACGTGCTGGATTCGCGTCTGCACCCCGCGCCCGCCGGCGTCCCCGGCGAGCTCTACCTGGCCGGTGTCCAGCTGGCGCGCGGTTACGTCAACCGCCCTGACCTCACCGCCGACCGCTTCGTCGCCGATCCGTTCGGCGCGGACGGCGCCCGCATGTACCGCACCGGCGACCTCGTCGCCTGGACCGCCGACGGCGAGCTGGAATACCTGGGCCGCACCGACTTCCAGGTGAAGCTGCGTGGTCTGCGCATCGAACTCGGCGAGATCGAGTCCGCGCTCACCGCACTGCCCTCGATCGCCCAGTCCGTGGTCGTGGTCCGCTCCGACGAGCGCCTCGGCGACCAGCTGGTCGGCTACCTGATCCCGGCGGCCGGTGCGAGCATCGACCTCGACGCCGTGCGCACCGAGCTCGGCGGCGCGCTGCCGGCCTACATGGTCCCCACCGCCTTCGTGATCCTGGATGCCTTCCCGCTCAACGCCTCCGGCAAGCTCGACCGCAAGGCACTGCCCGCGCCGGTGTTCGAGGCCAAGGTGTTCCGTGCGGCGTCCACCCCGATCGAGGAGATCGTGGCAGGCACGTTCGGCGACGTGCTCGGCGTCACCCGCGTCGGCGCCGACGACGACTTCTTCGAACTCGGCGGCAACTCGCTGCTGGCCACCCAGGTCACCGCCCGCATCGGTGCGGCCCTGGACACCCAGCTCTCGGTGCGCGACCTGTTCGAGGCCTCGACGGTCTCCGCGCTGGCCGCCCGCGCCGAGCACAACGCGGGCTCCGGCCGCACCCGTCCACGCCTGACCGCGGGGGAGCGGCCCGCCGTCATCCCGCTCTCGCCCGCCCAGCAGCGCTACTGGTTCCTCAACCAGTTCGACACGTCCACCTCCGCGGTCGACAACATCCCCCTGGCCGTCCGCCTCACCGGCGAACTCGACGTGCCCGCGCTCGAGCAGGCCATCGGCGACGTGTTCGCCCGCCACGAAATGCTGCGCACCACCTACCCGGGCTCGCCGGACGGCCCCCACCAGGTGATCCTGCCCGTCTCGCAGAGCCGCGCCGTGGTGCACCACATCGTGGTCACCGAGGCCGAATTGCTCGGCAGCGTCATCGAATTCGCGATGACCACCTTCGACGTCACCCAGGAGGTGCCGCTCAAGGTCGCGCTGTTCGAACTGAACGAGACCGACCACGTGCTCGCGTTCACCGTGCACCACGTCTCCGCCGACGGTTCCTCGATGGGCCCGCTGGCGCGCGACATCATGGCCGCCTACGTGGCCCGCGTGCAGGGTGAGGCGCCGCAGTGGGCGCCGCTGCCCGTGCAGTACGCCGACTACGCGCTGTGGCAGCGCGAAGTCCTCGGCGACGAGACCGATACCGAATCCCTCGCCGCCAAGCAGGTCGCCTACTGGAGCGAAGCGCTCGCCGGGCTGCCCGACCAGCTCGAACTGCCCGCCGACCGGCCGCGCCCGCCCGCGCAGTCGTTCCAGGGCCAGGCCATCCGCTTCGAGATCGACCCGACCCGTCACGCCGCCCTGCACGACCTGGCACGGGCCAACAACGCCTCGCTGTTCATGGTCGTGCACGCCGCGCTCGCGGTGCTGCTGGCCCGCCTGTCCGGCACCGACGACATCGCCGTCGGCACCCCCATCGCCGGCCGTGGTGAGCGCGAACTCGACGACCTGATCGGCATGTTCGTCAACACCCTGGTGTTCCGCACCGCCGTCGACCCCGGCGCCTCCTTCGCCGAACTGCTCGCCGACGTGCGCAACCGCGACCTGGAAGCCTTCGCCAACGCCGACGTGCCCTTCGAGCGTCTCGTCGAGGTGCTCAACCCGGTCCGCTCCACCGCCCGCAACCCGCTGTTCCAGGTGGGCCTGTCGTTCCAGAACCTGGCCGACACCACCTTCGAACTGCCCGGCCTGACCGTCAGCGCCGTCGACTACGACTCGCAGCTGGCCAAGACCGACCTGCACGTCACCCTCTACGACCGCTACACCGACGACGGCGCACCGGCCCAGCTGGTCACCGAATTCGGTTACGCCATCGACCTGTTCGACGAGTCGACGGTCCAGAGCTTCGCGGACCGTTTCCTGCTGGTGCTCGACGCGGTCGCCGCCGACGCCACCATCCCGGTCGGCGACATCGACCTGCTCACCACGCCGGAATCCGAGCGGATCGTCACCGCCTGGAACGACACCGCGCACGCCGTCGACACCGACGCCACCCTGGTGTCGCTGCTCGATGCGACCGTGGCGGCCACGTCCGACGCCATCGCGCTGGTCGTGGATGAAGCCGACCGGCGTCGTGAGCTGACTTACGCCGAACTCGATGCCGAGGTCAACCGTCTTGCGCGGTACCTGATCTCGCGCGGCATCGGCACCGAGGACCGGGTCGCGCTGGCCATCCGCCGCTCCGCCGAGCTGATCATCGCGATGTACGCGGTGGCCCGCACGGGCGCGGCCTACGTGCCGATCGACCCGGATCAGCCTGCCGAGCGCACCGACTACATCCTGGAGACGGCCGCACCGGCAGTCGTACTGACGACGGCGAACGCCGAATTCAGCACGGCGGCAGCCGAAGTCGTGGTCCTCGATGACCTCGACCTGGGCGATGTCAGCGATGCCGCGATCACCGGGCGCACCCTGGTCCCCGCGAACACCGCGTACGTCATCTTCACGTCCGGCTCGACCGGCAAGCCCAAGGGTGTCGCGGTCTCGCACGGCGCGATCGTCAACCAGCTGCTGTGGGAGACGGCCGAATTCGGTATCGGTGCCGACGACGCGGTCCTGCTCAAGACCGCCGCCACCTTCGACCTCTCGGTCTGGGAATTCTGGACCGCCGCCGTCGCGGGTGCCCGTCTGGTGGTCGCCACCGCCGACGGCCACCGTGACCCGGCCTACCTCAACGACCTGATGCGGGCCACCGGCGTCACCACACTGCACGTGGTGCCGTCGATGCTCGACGCCTTGCTCACCGAATCCGGTGCGGCACTACCGCGTACGTTGCGTCGCGTCCTCGCCATCGGCGAGGCACTGCCCGCCGCGACCGCGCAGCGTTTCCGCACGGCCAACACCGCCGCGCTGTTCAACCTGTACGGCCCGACCGAGGCCGCGGTCTCGATCACCAGCCACGCGGTCACCGACGCGGACAAGGTGTCGGTCTCGATCGGTGCGCCGGAGTGGAACAGCCGTGTCTACGTGCTGGATTCGCGCCTGCGCCCGGTTCCTGTCGGTGTGTCCGGTGAGCTGTACCTGGCCGGCGCCCAGCTGGCCCGCGGCTACTACGGTCGCGCCGACCTCACCGCCGACCGCTTCGTCGCCGACCCGTTCTCCGCGCTCGGCGAGCGCATGTACCGCACCGGTGACCTCGTCGCCTGGAACGCCGACGGTGAACTGGACTACCGCGGCCGCACCGACTTCCAGGTGAAGATCCGCGGTTTCCGCATCGAACTCGGCGAGATCGAAGCCGCGCTGCTGCGTCAGCCCGGCATCACCTCCGCCGCCGTGCTGGCCCATACCGACCCCGTCGTCGGCGACCGCCTGGTCGCCTATGTCGTCGCCGGTACCGCTTCCGCTGACGCGGAGACCGCGACCGGGGCAGGCGCGCCGTCCCTGTCGTCCGCCGAGGTCGACAAGCTCGCCCTGCGCGCAGCGCTGGCCGCCGAACTGCCGTCGTACATGGTTCCGACCGTGTTCCTGCAGCTCGACGCGCTGCCGCTCAACGCCAACGGCAAGCTCGACCGCAAGGCTCTCCCGGAGCCCGAGGTCGAGAAGGCCGTGTTCCGCGCGCCGGTGAGCCCGAGCGAACAGCTCGTGGCCGCGACCTTCGCCGAGGTCCTTCGCCTCGACGTCCAGCCGCGACCGGCGGGCCCGGAGGCGGTAGCGAAGCGTGACCACGCAGGGTCCTCGGGAGCGGCTGCATCCGGCTCAGCCAAGCGGTTCGGACTCGACGACGACTTCTTCGCCTGGGGCGGTAACTCGCTGCTGGCCACGCAGGTCGCCGCCCGCCTCGGCGCGGCGCTCGACACCCGCATTCCCGTGCGTCTGTTGTTCGAGGCGTCCACGGTGGCCGCGCTGGCCCAGCGGGTCGAGCAGCATGCCGAGACCGGCGATCGCAAGGCACTGACCGCGGGTCCGCGCCCCGAGCACATCCCGCTCTCGCTCGCGCAGCAGCGGATGTGGTTCCTCAACCGCTTCGACACCCAGTCGGCCGCGTACAACGTGCCCGTCGCGGTCCGCCTCACCGGCGACCTCGACGTGAACGCGCTGCGTGCGGCGGTCACCGACCTGGTGACCCGCCACGAGATCCTGCGCACGATCTACCCGCAGACCGAAGCCGGTGCGGCACAGGTGATCCTGTCGCCCGCACAGGCCGCGCCGGAACTGATCGAACGCACCGTGGCCGCCGACCAGGTGGAATCGGCTGTGGCGGAACTGATGTCGACGATGTTCGACGTCACCGTCGAGGTCCCCCTCAAGGTGGCGCTGTTCCGCGTCGAGAACACCGACGAGTTCGTCCTGGCTCTGGTCGTGCACCACATCTCCGGTGACGGATCCTCGGTCGCCCCGCTGACCCGCGACCTGATGACCGCCTACGCGGCCCGTTCGATGGGCTCCGAGCCCGGCTGGGCCCCGCTGGCCGTGCAGTACGCGGACTACAGCATCTGGCAGCGCGACCTCCTCGGCAGCGAGGACGACGCCGATTCGATGGCGTCCAAGCAGGTCGCGCACTGGAAGCAGGCCCTCGCCGACCTGCCCGATCAGCTCGACCTGCCCGCCGACCGCCCGCGCCCCGCGGTGCAGACCTTCGCCGGCAGCAAGGTCGACGTCCAGATCGACGCCGACACCCACCGCGCGCTGGTCGAACTGGCTCGTGCCGAGGGCGCGACGCTGTTCATGGTCGTGCACACCGCTCTCGCGGTGCTGCTGGCCCGCCTGTCCGGCACCGACGACATCGCCATCGGCACCCCGATGGCCGGACGTGGCGAAGCCGCGCTCGACGACATGATCGGCATGTTCGTCAACACCCTGGTGTTCCGCACCAAGGTCGACGGCGGCGAGGCGTTCACCGAACTGCTCGCCCGCCAGCGTGAAGACGACATCGCGGCGTTCGCCAACGCCGACGTGCCGTTCGAGCGCCTGGTCGAGGTGCTGAACCCGGTGCGGTCCACCGCGCGTCACCCGCTGTTCCAGGTCGGCCTGTCGTTCCAGAACCTCAGCCGCGCCACCCTGGAACTGCCGGGCCTGACGGTCTCGGGCCTCGACATCGCCACCGAGCTGTCGCAGTTCGATCTGCACCTGATCGCCACCGACCGCTACGGCGATGCCGGTGAGCCCGAAGGTATCTCGGGTCTGTTCACCTACGCCACCGACCTGTTCGACCACGCCACGGTCGAAGGTTTCGTGGAGCGTTTCGTCCGGCTGCTCGGCGCGATCGTCGCCACCCCGCGTACCGCGGTCGGCGATATCGAGCTGCTGGCCCCGGCCGAACGCACGCAGATCCTCGACGCCCGCAACGCCACCACCTACTCGGTCGACACCGAGGCCACCCTGGTCTCGCTGCTCGACGCGACCGTGGCCGCCGATCCGAAGTCGACCGCGCTGGTCACCGACGACGGCGCACAGCTCACCTACGCCGAACTCGACGCGAAGGTGAACCGCCTCGCGCGGCACCTGATCTCGCTCGGTGTGGGCCCGGAGTCCCGTGTCGCGCTGGCGATGCGCCGCTCGGTGGACCTGGTTGTCGCGATGTACGCGGTGGCCAAGTCCGGTGGCGCGTACGTGCCGGTCGATCCCGATCAGGCGGCCGAGCGCACCGACTACATCCTCGAGACGGCGGCACCGGTCTGCGTGCTGACCGACGCCGAGTTCGCCACGGATGTCGCGCCGGTGGTTCGCATCGATGAGCTCGACCTCGAATCTCTCAGCGCAGCACCGATTTCCGATGCCGAGCGCACCGAGCCGTTGCGTCCGGAGAACACCGCGTACGTGATCTTCACCTCCGGTTCCACCGGCCGCCCGAAGGGTGTCGCCGTTCCTCACCAGTCCATCGCCAACCAGCTGCAGTGGAAGCTGATCGAGTTCGGCATGGACGCCGCCGACGCGGTGCTGCTCAAGACCGCCGCCACCTTCGACCTCTCGGTCTGGGAGTTCTGGTCGGCCGCGGTCTGCGGTGGCCGCCTGGTGATCGCCTCGGCCGACGGCCATCGCGACCCGGCCTACCTCAACGAGCTGATGGCCCGCGAATGGGTCACCACCCTGCATGTGGTGCCGTCGATGCTCGACGCGCTGCTCGCCTCGGGAATGCCCGATTCGCTGTGGCGGGTCCTCGCCATCGGTGAGGCGCTGCCGGGTTCGCTGGCCCAGCGCTTCCGCACCGAGTTCAGCCGCACCGAGCTGTTCAACCTGTACGGCCCGACCGAGGCCGCGGTCTCGATCACCTCGCACCGGGTGAACGCCGCCGACCAGGTGTCGGTCTCTATCGGTTCGCCCGAGTGGAACAGCCAGGTCTACGTGCTCGACGAGCGCCTGCGCCCGGTGCCCGACGGGGTCGCCGGTGAGCTGTACCTGGCAGGCGCCCAGTTGGCTCGCGGCTACTACGGTCGCCCCGACCTGACCGCCGATCGTTTCGTGGCCAACCCGTTCACGCCGGGTACTCGCATGTACCGCACCGGTGACCTGGTGGCCTGGCACAACCGCGAACTCGACTACCGCGGCCGCACCGACTTCCAGGTGAAGATCCGCGGCTTCCGGATCGAGCTCGGCGAGATCGAGGCCGCGCTGCTCGCGCTGCCCGAGATCGCCCAGACCGCGGTGATCGCCAAGTCCGATCCGCGCACCGGTGACCGTCTGGTCGCCTACCTGGTCGGCGCTGATATCGAGGTGGCACAGGTCAAGTCGACGCTGTCGGCCGGACTGCCGTCGTACATGGTGCCCGCCGCGTTCGTGGTGCTGGACGCGCTGCCGCTCAATGTGAACGGCAAGCTCGACCGCAAGGCGCTGCCGGAGCCGGAGTTCGAGGCGCAGACCTTCCGCGCGCCGTCGACCCCGATCGAGGAGATCGTGGCCGGCGTGTTCGCCGATGTTCTCGGCGCCGAGCGCGTCGGCGCCGACGACGACTTCTTCGCCCTCGGCGGCAACTCGCTGCTGGCCACTCAGGTCGCGGCCCGCCTCGGCGCCGCCCTGGACAGCCGGGTGCCCGTGCGCCTGCTGTTCGAGGCGTCGACGGTGGCCGGACTCGCGGTGAAGGTCGAGCAGGGTGCGGGTGCCGGTGGGCGTCGCGCGCTGGTCGCCGGTCCGCGCCCGGATCAGGTGCCGCTGTCGCTCGCACAGCAGCGCATGTGGTTCCTGAACCAGTTCGACACTGCCTCTTCGGTGAACAACATCCCCGTCGCCGTCCGCCTGTCGGGCGCGCTGGATGTCGAGGCATTGCAGCTGGCAGTCGCCGATGTGCTCGCGCGGCACGAGACCCTGCGCACGGTGTACCCGTCGACCGACGGCACACCGCACCAGGTGATCCTGCCGGTCGAGGGCAATGTGCCGGATCTGACGCCGGAAACCGTTGCCCCCGAACAGGTTCGCGACAAGATCGCCGAGCTGATCACCACCGGTTTCGACGTGATCGACGAAGTTCCGTTGCGCGCGAAGCTCATGCAGGTCGCTGTGCCCGATGGCGATGCGTCCGAGGGCCCTGCGTGGTCACGCTCCGCTACCGCCTCCGGGCCCGCCGGACGCATCGCGGGCGAGGAATTCGTCCTCGTCTTCGTGGCCCACCACATCAGCGCCGACGGTTGGTCCATGGGCCCGCTGACCCGCGACGTGATGATCGCCTACGCCGCCCGTGCCACCGGTGAAGCACCGGGCTGGGCGCCGATGCCGGTGCAGTACGCCGACTTCAGCGTCTGGCAGCGCGAGGTGCTCGGCGATGAGACCGACGAGACCAGCCTCATCGCCCAGCAGGCCGGCTACTGGAAGCGCGCACTCGCCGGTGTGCCCGACGAGCTGAACCTGCCCCTGGATCGGCCGCGTCCGAGCACGCAGTCCTTCGCCGGTGGCCGGGTGCTGTTCCCGATCGGCGGCGACATCCACGCCGGACTGTCTGCCATCGCTCGCGAGCAGAACGCGACGCTGTTCATGGTCGTGCACACCGCGCTGGCGGTATTCCTGGCACGCATGTCGGGCACCGAGGACATCGTCATCGGCACCCCGATCGCGGGCCGTGGCGAGGCCGAACTCGACGACGTGATCGGCATGTTCGTCAACACCCTCGCCCTGCGTACCCAGGTCGGCGGACAGCTCACCTTCGCGGAGCTGCTGACCCAGGCCAAGGAAGCCGACCTGGCAGCCTTCGCCCACGCCGACATCCCGTTCGAACGCCTGGTGGAACTGCTCAACCCCGAGCGCTCCACCGCGCGGCACCCGCTGTTCCAGGTGGCGCTGTCGTTCGAGAACCTGCCCGATGCCGGCTTCGAGCTGCCCGGCCTGTCGGTCTCGGCCGTCGACTTCGACGTCGACACCGCCAAGTTCGACCTGCTGCTCACCGTGCGGGAAGCCGCAGCTGGTGATGACGAGGGCGCCTACGCCGAGTTCTCCTACGCCAGTGCGCTGTTCGACCAGTCGACGGTGGAGAAGTTCGCGCAGCGCTTCCAGCGACTGCTCGCCGAGGTCGTCGCCGACACCACCACCCCGGTCGGTGACCTCGAACTCCTCGACAGCGCCGAGCGCACCGAACTGCTCACCCGCACCGGCGGTCCCGCCGCTGCGGTGAGCACCCTGCCGGAGCTGCTGGCCCAGGCCGTGGCGACCAACCCGACCGGTCAGGCCATCGTCGCGCCGGGTGAGTCGGCCTCGCTGACCTACGCCGAGCTCGACGCGGCGTCCTCGCGCCTGGCTCGCGTGCTGATCGAGCGTGGTGCGGCACCGGAAACGGTCGTCGCCATCGCCATGCAGCGTTCGCTCGACACGACCCTGGCGATCTGGGCTGTCAGCAAGACCGGCGCGGCGTTCCTCCCGGTCGACCCGAAGTACCCGGCCGAGCGCATCGCGCACATGATGTCGGACTCCGGTGCGGCACTGGGTATCACGGTGTCCGCCGAGGCCGACCACCTGCCGGCGCCCGCGCTGGGCGACTGGCTGACCCTCGACGACGCGGCCACCGAGTCCGAGATCGCCGCGCAGTCCGAGGCCCCGATCACCGAGGCCGATCGCCGTGGCGCGGTCCGCCCCGGCAACACGGCCTACATGATCTACACCTCGGGTTCGACGGGTCTGCCCAAGGGCGTCGTCGTCACCCATGCCGGTGTGCCCAACTTCGCCGCCGCCCAGGTCGCGCAGTTCGGTCTCGACAAGAACGCGCGGACCCTGGCGTTCGCGTCACCGTCGTTCGACGCCTCGATCCTCGAGTTCCTCCTGGCCGTCGGCTCGGCGGGCACCCTCGTCATCACACCGGTCGGTGTGGTCGGCGGCGAGGAACTGGCCGACATCATCGCCGGCCAGCAGCTGACGCATGTGTTCCTCACCCCACTGGTCGCGGCGTCGATGGAACCCGCGGCCCTGGCCGGGCTCGAAGCGCTGATCGTCGGTGGCGACAAGGCCCCCGTCGACCTGGTCGCGAACTGGCACAGCGCGGGTACCGACCCGGCGCTGCACCGGTTCTACAACGCCTACGGTCCGACCGAGGCGACCATCGCCACCAACCTGTCCGATCCGCTGCTGCCGGGCGACACCATGAACATCGGTGGCCCGATCGCGGGCGCGACCGTGTACGTGCTCGACAGCCGCCTGCGCCCGGTCCCCGAGGGCGTGGCCGGTGAGCTGTACCTCGGCGGCGTCCCGCTGGCGCGCGGCTACCACGCGCGCCACGGCCTCACCGCCGAGCGTTTCGTGGCCAGCCCGTACACAGCAGGCGAGCGCCTCTACCGCACCGGTGACGTCGTCGCCTGGCGCACCGTCCACGGCAAGCCGGTCGTGGAATACGTGGGCCGCAACGACTTCCAGGTGAAGATCCGCGGCTTCCGCATCGAACTGGGCGAGATCGACGCGATCCTCACCGCGCACGACGACGTCGAGTTCGCCGCCACCATCGGCCGCAAGACCGACGCGGGCGCCACCATCCTGGTGTCCTACGTCCGCGGCAACGTGGACCCGGCCGCCCTGGTCGAGTACGCGGCGCAGCACCTGCCCGCGCACATGGTGCCGGCCGCCGTGATGGTCCTCGACGAGATCCCGCTGACCCCCGCGGGCAAGCTGGACCGGCGCGCACTGCCCGAGCCGGTCCTCGCCCCGCGCGAGTTCCGCACGCCGACCAGCGAAATCGAGGCGATCATCGCTACCGTCTTCGCCGAGGTGCTCGGTGTGGACGCCGTGGGCCTGGACGATTCGTTCTTCGCCCTCGGCGGCGACTCGATCCTGTCCATCCAGCTGGTCTCGCGTGCCAAGGATCGCGGCGTGCTCTTCAAGCCGCGTGATGTGTTCGACAAGCGCAGCGTGGCGGGGCTTGCCGAGGTCGCCGTGCTCGCGGGCGACGCCGAACAGATCGTGCTCGAGGAACTGCCGGGCGGCGGTGTCGGCGATATCCCGATGCTGCCGATCATGCGCCAGATCCTGGCCAGCGGTTCCACCTACGACCGGTTCTCCCAGTCGATGGTGCTGCGTCTGCCCGAGAACATCACCGCCGATGTCCTGCACGCCACCATCGGCGCGGTCTTCGACCACCACGATGTGCTGCGTTCGCGGGTCGCGAAGGATGCCGCGAACGGGTGGATCTTCGAGGCTCTGGCGCCGGGCGAGGTCGACGTGACCACGCTCGTGCGCCGGGTCGAGGTCGCCGGTGACATCGCCGACGATCAGCTGTCCAAGCTGGCCAGCGTCGAGTACGACGAGGCCATGGGCCGTCTCGACCCCGCGAACGCCGCCATGGTGCAGTTCGTGTGGTTCACCTTCGGTGAGCCCACCGAGGGTCCGCGCCGGCGCGACGCCCTGCTCATCGTCGGCCACCACTTCGTGATCGACGGCGTCTCCTGGCGCATCCTGATCCCGGACCTCGGCATGGCCTGGGGGCAGATCGCGGCGGGCCAGCAGATGACGCTGCCGGTCAACGGCACCTCGATGCGTCGCTGGGCGCACAGCCTGGTCGAGCAGTCGACCGATCGTCGCGCGGAACTGCCGTTCTGGCGCGAGGTTTCGGCCACCGCCGATCCGCAGCTGGGCGCGCGGGCGTTCGACCCGCGGGTCGACACCTTCGCCACCGTCGACCGGGTACAGGTCACCCTGTCGCCCGAGGTCACCGACGCGGTCCTCACCGCGATCCCCGGCCTATACCACGGTGGCGTCAACGACGGCCTGCTCACCGCGCTGGCGCTGGCCGTATCCCGTTGGCGTGGAGACGAATCCGGCACCGCGGCCCTGATCAAGCTGGAAGGTCACGGCCGCCAGGAAGAGATCGTCGCCGGTGCGGATCTGTCGCGCACCGTCGGCTGGTTCACCACCGCCTTCCCGGTCCGCTTGGACCTGGGCGGCGCCGACCTCGACGACGCGTTCGCCGGTGGCGCCGTGCTCGGTGATGTCATCAAGTCGGTCAAGGAGCAGATGCTCGCGGTGCCGGACAAGGGCATCGGCTTCGGCATGCTGAAGTACCTCGACGGTGCCGACCTGCCGAGCGTGGGCCAGATCAGCTTCAACTACCTCGGTCGCGCGACCGCCGGTGAGATCCCCGCCGAGCTCGCCGAACTCGGCTGGGTGCCGGTGGCGGATCTGGGCCAGCTCGACGCCGAGATGGACCTCGACATGCCCGCCAACGCGACCCTGGACATCAACGCCATCGTCAACGACGGCGACGAGGGCCCGCAGCTCGGCGCGAACATCGCGTTCCCGAAGGGCCTGCTCACCGCCGACCAGGCGCAGCAGTTCGCCGACCTGTTCGTGGCCGCGCTCACCGCGCTCGCCACGCACGCCCAGCGTGTCGACGCCGGTGGCTTCACCCCGTCCGACATGTCCTTGGTCCGGGTCGGCCAGTCCGATCTCGAGCTGTGGGAGCGCGACTACCCGGCGCTGTCGGAGGTGTGGCCGCTCTCGCCGCTGCAGGCGGGCCTGATGTTCCACGCCATGCTCAGCTCGGCGACCGTCGACGTCTACACCGTGCAGGCCGTCCTCGACCTCACCGGCACCCTCGACGTCGAGCGGCTGCGTGGCGCGGCCCAGGCCGTGCTCGACCGGTACCCGAACCTGCGGACCGCGTTCGTCACCGATTCGGCCGGTCAGCCGGTGCAGGTGGTGCTGTCCGAGCTCGAGGTGCCGTGGCGCGAGGTCGACCTCACCGACCTGCCCGCAGACGAGCGGATGCCGCGCATGCGGCAGCTGCTGGCCGCTGACCAGGCGAACCAGTTCGACATGGCCACCGCGCCGCTGATCCGCTTCGGTCTCTACAAGATCGACGAGGAGCATTCGCACCTGGCGATCACCGTTCACCACATCCTGGTCGACGGCTGGTCCATGCCGCTGCTCATGCGCGACCTGCTCGTGCTCTACGCGGTGCACGGTGACCTCACCGCGCTCCCGCGCGTGGCGTCCTACCGCAACTTCCTGTCCTGGCTCTCGGGCTGGGATCGCGAAGTGTCGTTGCAGGTGTGGGCCGACGCGCTGGCCGGGGTCGAAGGCCCCACCCAGCTCGCGCCCGCGCCGCGCACCGAGGAACGCTACGAGCTCGGCAAGGTCATCGTCGAGATCGACAACGACCGCACCAGGGCGCTCGGCAAGTTCGCCGGCGAGCTCGGTGTCACCGTGAACACGATGCTGCAGACCGCGTGGGGCATCGTCGTCGGTCGTCTCACCGGGCGCGACGACGTAGTGTTCGGCGCGACCGTCTCGGGTCGCCCGGCGGAACTGCCCGGCGTCGAGTCGATGGTCGGCCTGTTCATCAACACCCTGCCCGTGCGCATCCAGATCGACGATCGGATGACCGCGGAGAAGCTCGCCCAGCGGGTGCAGTCCGAGCAGGCCGAGCTGCTCAGCCACCACTTCGTCGGTCTGTCCGACATCCAGCGGGTGGCGGGCATGGGCTCGCAGTTCGACACGCTGGTGGTGTTCGAGTCCTACCCGATGGACAAGGACGCCGTCACCGCGGCGAGCTCGATCGACGGCATGCAGGTCACCGGTGTCGGCCTCGACGACGCGACCCACTACCCGCTCACGCTGGTGGTGATGGCCGAGTCGACCATCGAGATCACGATGAAGTACCTGACCAGCACCTTCACCGCCGACGAGGTCCGCACGCTGTCGCAGCGCCTGCTGCGGGTGCTCGACGAGCTGCTCGACAACCCGTCCGGTCTGGTCGGCGACATCGACATCCTCGATGCGAGCGAACGCGCACAGCTGCTCGCCGATTCCGGTGTGACAGCCGCTGTTTCGGCTCCGGCTGTTTCCGGTGTCGGTGCGCAGACGGTGGCCAAGGTGCTCGCCGAGGTCGTCGAAGCCGATCCGCAGGCTCCGGCGTTGCTGCGCGGTGACAGCGAAATCGCCTACAGCGCACTGGATCGCAAGTCCTCCCAGCTGGCCCGGGTGCTCATCGCGCGCGGTGCGGGTCCCGGCGACGTGGTCGCGATCTCGCTGCCGCGCAGCGTCGATTCGGTCCTCGCCGCCTGGGCGGTCCAGAAGGCGGGTGCCGCGGTGCTGTTCGCCGGCGAACTCTCCGGCGTCGAAATCGCCGCCGCCGGAGCTCTTTTCGGGATCAGCGCTGCGCCGGTCGCCGGGGTGGCGGGTCAGTGGCTGATCCTGGCCGACGTCGAAGACGAGATCGCCGCCGCCGCGGCCCATCCCGTTTCCTACGCCGACCGGGTCCGTCCCCTGGCCGAGGACCACCCGGCCTTCGTCCAGGTCTCCGGTGACACCACCTCGACACTCACCCAGAGCGCCGCGGTCGCCCTCGCCGAAACCCTCCGCGACGAACACGGCATCGACTACGAATGCACCACCTACACCACCCACGCCTCCGGCCCGGCCGCCATCCAGGAATTCCTGGCCTCGTCCACTGCCGGAGCACTGTCGGTGCTCCCCGATACCTCGGTGGAAGACGACCTGGCAGACGGCGAGGTCACCCACTGGTTCGTGGTCACGGGCGACCCGACCGACGTGGCCGACAGTGAGGTCACGGTGATCGTCGCTGAGTAGGAGTGCGCGTTCGGCCGAGTGATGAGCTGGTTCAGCACGATGGCTGAACTAGACTGAGCGTTACCAGTGCGTTCATCTGACGAGTTCAGCAAGGTAGGAGGTGGTCTCCGTGGCAATGCCGGTGCCACATTCGGCCGAGTGGACTGCTGCTGATCTGGATCAACTACCCGATGACGGACTGCGTTACGAGGTATTGAATGGCCAGCTTGTCGTGAACGCCGCACCCAAGCCGAAGCATCAGTGGTTGATCAAACGGCTGACCCAGGTCCTTGACGCGTGCGTTCCCGCCGATCACCTGGTCTTGGACGGTGTCGGCGTACTCATCGGGGACGACCAGCCGATCCCCGATCTGATGGTGGTCGCCGGATCGATCGACTGGAATGGACGCGGGGTTCCGGTGGGCCAGGTCGCGCTCGCCGTGGAGGTCGTGTCGAAGTCGACGACATTGCAGGACCGATTGGTGAAGCCGGTTCTGTACGCGCAGGCCAGGATTCCGACGTACTGGCGATTCGAAATCAACCCGTTCAAAGGCTGTCTCGCCGACGAGGAGTTGCCGGTGCTGTTCGCCTACGCACTCGGCACCGATGGTGAGTACGAGCAGACACACCGTGCGTCGGCCGGTAATCCGGTGACTCTACGTTCGCCGTATGAAGTCACCTTCGACCCGGGCGCGCTGCTCCCTCGCTAGATCGGCCGTTCATTCACTGTTCCGGCGTGCCCACGGAACGGAGTCCGACTCGGCGGGACGGATGTGACGTGGGGTCCTTCTGCTCGAAATGTGCTCGAAGCAGAACCGGGATAGGGTCCGGTTCTCTCCGAGAACAAGAAGGGAGCGGTTGGTATTACGCTTCGGGTTTGGCTGAGCAGTGCGGGGGCGGCAACCGTGCAGGTCATGCGGTTGCTGCGGGAGAATCCCGACGGGGTGGCCGTCAGTATTTATGCCAGCAATGTGGATCCGAGTGCGGCAGCTCTCTCGGCGTGTGATGTGTCGGCGATCGAACCTCGGTATGTCAGCAACGAGGAGTATGCACAGTTCGCGCTTGATTTCTGTCGGACGCATCGCATCGATGTGCTCATCCCGCCGCGCCGTCTCGACGCGCTCGCGGGCCGGGTGGCCGACTTCGCCGCGGTCGGTACCAGTCTGATGTGTTCGCCGCTGTCCGCGGTGACGGCGCTGACCAGCAAGGTTCTCACCTACGAGATAGCCGGTGCCGCGGGAATTCCCGTGCCGCCGTGGCGCGAGGCGGCCGACGTCGATGAGTTCTACGCGGCCGTCGACGAGCTCTCGCTCACCGGGGAGACGCTGTGTATCAAGCCCAGCGGTGAGTACTCGGCGTTCGGCTTCCGCATCCTCGACGACCGCCCGCTGACCATGGCGAACCTGCGGGTCGCGCCCCGGCCGGTGGCCTCGGTCGAGGCGGTCGCGGGGGCGATGCGCCGGGCGGCGGAAGAGGGCGAAGCGGTGCCGCCGCTGCTCGTGATGCCGTTCCTCGAAGGACCGGAGATCAGCATCGACTGCCTCTCCGCTCCGGGAGGCGAACTGCTGATGGGTATTCCGCGGGCCAAGCACGGTCGGTTCCGGATCTTGCTCGACGATCCCGCGCTGGTCGACATCGCACGTCGGCTCGTGCGGCATTTCGAACTGGCCTATCTGACGAATGTTCAATTGCGTTATCGCGGTGGCGAACCGGTACTGCTCGAGGCGAATCCCCGGCCCTCGGCCGGCTTGTTCCACACGTCGTTCGCCGACGTGAACCTCCCATGGGCCGCGGTTCGGCTCCTGCTGCAAGGGGATTCGGGATTGCGCCGACCGCCGCGGCTCGGTGCCTGTCTCGCTGTGGCGGAAGCGGTCATGGAGGTCGCGCCGCAATCGGACGGTCAGTTCGCCGGTGCCGTGCGCAGAAGCGCGGACCTGGTACCCGGCTGACCTCGGGCAGTGTCAGCATTCGGTCGGTGATGTCGCGAGCGGCGTTGTGCGCGGCCGCTCCTGCGCCGGTGATCAGCACCCGTTCCATCGGTACCTGCTGCAACCCACCCGAGGTCGCGATCGCCTCACCGCGGCCCGCCTCGCCGATCCAGAAGTCCTCGGTGGCCGCGGGTTTACCGCCGATTCCGGCGCCGATTCCGACGCATAACGCGACGAAGACGAACCAGCCGACAATGGCTCGCCACGGATGGCGCGCGCTGGCAACGGCGATCAATACCAAGCGATTTCGCATGTCGTCAATGCTGCTCGGGTGGCCGGTGCCGCAGACAGCATCGACCGGTCGAACTTCGTGTCCACCGATCGGTGGACAACCGCTGGCCACATTCCGGAACGGTGAATGCGCCGGCGCGAAGGTCACCGGGCGGTAACACTCGGTTTTTCCGGCGCCACGCCGGGAAAGCCGCCGGCTGCCGCGGCATGCGGGCCTGTCTCGGGTGACCGTCGAATCCCGGCAGTGACAGTTCCGCGACGCCACCGCGTCCGGCGTAATGCTTTCTTGCCTGGAGTTTGCCCTCGTCACCGCGAAGACTGAGGAGGCGCGCAGCTAGGAACCAACCAACCGAGTTCACTCGAGGGAAAGGATTCCCCATGTCCGCGAAGATCAGCAAGGCGGCCGCCGCGGCTGCCATCGTTCTGTCTCTCGGCGCTGTCGCCGCTCCCGCGGCCTCGGCTGCCGTGCCCGCGCCGCAGACCGCGACCCCCACAGCATCGGAAGTCGGATCGGTGGCGTTGTGCTTCCCACTGGGTAGCGTGGAGATCTGTATCTGACACCGCGCCGTTGTCAGCGGGGGAGCAGACCGGCCAACCCCTCGAGCAGTAGCTCGAGGCCGAAAGTGAAATCAGCCTCGCCGGAGTGAGTTCCGGTGATGACGCGCGCGGCCAGCGCGTGCATGTAGGGATGGGTTGCCGCGGGGATGAGCGGAAGGAATTGTTCTGCGGCCGAAGCGTATTCGGAGGTGGCGAGAGGGAAGTTGACGGCCTGGACGGTGAAGCCGTAGATGTGGCTGTCCAGGGCATTCCAGGCTCGGTCGGCCTGTTCGTAGGTGAAGCCCGCGGTGATCAGGCAGCCGAGGGTGGCATCGATGTAGCGCAGCATGGCGGGGCCGACGTTGATGCGGGAGCCGAGCAGGCCGGTGGCCCAGCGGTGGCTCAGCAGGACCTCGTGGGCAGAGGTGGCGCGGCGGCGCAGTTCCGCCCGCCAGTCGCCGCCCGCTCGCGGGACGTAGATCTCCGCGACCACCAGGTCGATGATGCCGTCGTAGAGGTCGTCCTTGTTGGCGACGTGGTTGTACAGCGACATCGCCTCCACTCCGACGGTCTTGGCGAGGTTGCGCATCGACAGGGCGGCGAGGCCCTGCTGGTCGGCGAGGTCGATGGCGGCGCGCAGGACGCGTTCCCTGGTGAGTGGAGTGCGCGTCGGCATGGGTGTCCTCTCCTTGACGTACTTACGGCGTAAGCGTAGCGTCTCGCCTGAGCGACTTACGCTGTAAGTATGAGTTGAGGGGCAATTCTCATGACCGATGTCGATACCGCTTCGATGACCGCCTGGATCGCGCCCCGATACGGCGGCGGCGAGGTGTTGCGGACCGAGATCGTGCCGAGGCCGACGCCGGGGGACCGTGATGTGGTGGTCCGGGTGCGAGCGGCCTCGCTGTGCAGCGGTGACCTGCACCTGCTCAACGGAACGCCGTACCTGCTGCGGCTCGGGTTCGGATTGCGCAGGCCCAAGCATCGGATGATCGGGCAGAACTCGGCGGGCGAGGTCGTCGCGGTGGGTGACTCGGTCACTGAATTCCGGGTCGGCGATCAGGTTTTCGGTGCGGTCCCCAGCGGCGGGTTCGCCGAGTACGTGTGCGCGGACGTGGGTTCGTTCGCCGCGGTCCCCGCTGGATTGAGCGTGGAAGACGCCGCGGCGATACCGGATTCGGGAATGACGGCTTTGCAGGGGCTGCGCGACATCGGCAGGGTCGGGCCGGGGCAGCGGGTGCTCGTCAACGGTGCGTCCGGTGGGGTGGGCAGTTTCGCGGTGCAGATCGCGAAGGTGCTCGGCGCGCACGTGACGGCGGTGTGCAGCACCCGGCACATCGACATGGTGCGCGATATCGGCGCCGACATCGTCATCGATTACACCACTGACGATTTCACCCTGACAGACGTGCCTTACGACGTGATCTTCGACCTCGCCGGCAACCGTGAACTACGCGAAATCCGTCGCGCGCTGGCCGTGGACGGTGTGTTCATCTCCTCCGCCGCCGCGCCGGGCAACGATTGGTTCGGCCCGATCCGATGGCTGGGTCAGGTGGTACTCACCGACCTGTTCGCGCGACAGACCCTGAAGGCACTGCTCATGCGACCCGCCGCCGCCGACCTGGAATACCTGGCCGAATTGGCTGTCTCCGGAGAGTTGCGGCCGGTGATCGAGCGGCGGTTCCCCTTGTCCGACACGCCCCTTGCCGTCGCCGCGTTCGAGCAAGGGCACGCGTCGGGGAAGACCGTTCTCATTGCCTGACCCAGCTCAGTCGGTGAGTTCTCCTGCGGTGCGCCAGGATTGGCGCTCCTCGGCGAAGGCCTCGGCTTGGAGGGCGCGGAAGTCGGTGATGGAGTCGTCGTTCTCCGCCAGGAACTTCCGGTAGTCGGCCAGGCGGAAGTCGCCGTTCTCGGTGGTGATGTCGACCTTGCCCGCCGCGAAATCCGCGCGAAGGTCCAGTAGTTCGTCCGCCTCGACCGGGTGCCAGCGGATGCGATCGAAATAGCGCAGAAGCCAGGGGGTTTCGGGGTCGGTGGCGAAGCGGTCGACGCCGGGGCCCGCCGTGCCGGCCGGGCGGGCCCGGTGGTTCCAGACCTGAGTGGTGCGCCCGACGAATTGGTAGCCGCCCGGGCCTTCCATGCCGTAGATACAGAGGTAGGCGCCGCCGATGCCGACCGCGTTCTCCGGGGTCCAGGTGCGGGCCGGGTTGTATTTGGTGGTGACGAGGCGGTGGCGGGGGTCGGTCGGGGTGGCCACGGGGGCGCCGAGGTAGACATCGCCCAAGCCGAGGACCAGGTATTCGGCGTCGAAGACCGTCTTGTAGACATCCTCGACGGACGGGAGGCCGTTCATCCGGCGGATGAACTCGATGTTCCACGGGCACCAGGGGGCGTCGGCGCGCACGCCGTGCATGTAGCGCGTGATCGCTTCCCTGGTGGAGGGGTCGTCCCAGGACAGCGGGAGGTGGACCGTGCGGCTCGGGACGACCAGCTGATCGGAATTCGGCAGCTGCGCCTCGGCTTCGGCGAGGAGGTCGAGCAGACGGGGGATCGGCAGGACGGCGGGGTCGACCCTGATCTGGAGTGAGCGAATCCCCGGGGTGAGCTCGATGACGCCACGCAGCCCGATCGCGATGAGGTGCTGGTGCAGGGCGTGGACGCGGGCACGAAGGCCGAGATCCAGTGTGAGCGTGCCGTATTCGACCAGCACGCCGTCGTCGCCTTGGCGGCGGTAGGTCACGCCGGTCTCGTCGTCGACTTCGGTACGGCGCAGGATCCCGTCGTCGCCGTCACGACCGGCCGAAAGGACGGTGCCGAAGCAGGCGCGTCGACGAGCGCCGAGTTCCGCTGCGGGGGCGGCGTGTTCGGAACGGATTGGGACGAAGCGGACCTTGTCGCCGGGTGTGAGCTGGCCGAGTTTCCAGCGGTCGGCGGCGACGACGGTGACCGGGCAGACGAATCCGCCCAGGCTGGGGCCGTCCGGGCCGAGCAGGATCGGGGTATCGCCGGTGAAGTCGAGGGCGCCGACGGTATACGCGTTGTCGTGGATGTTCGACGGGTGCAGGCCCGCTTCGCCCCCGTCGGTGCGGGCCCACTCGGGCTTCGGGCCGATGAGGCGCACGCCCGTGCGATCGGAGTTGAAGTGGACCTCGTAGTCGGTCCCGATGATGGTGTCGAAGTCGGCGCGGGTGAAGAACTCCGGTGCGCCGTGTGGGCCCTCGGTGACGGCGAGTTCCCAACGATGCGCGAAGGCGGGCTGGTCGGCCATCGGAACGGCGGGAGCGCGGCGGATCGACGGTGCGCCCAGCGTGAGCGAATCGTCGGCGCGCAACGCGGCACCGGTCCCGCCGCCGAACTTGCCGAGCGTGAATGTCGCCGCGCTGCCGAGGAATTCGTCGACATCGATCCCGCCCGAGATCAGGATGTAGGTGCGCATGCCGGGTCCGCGGATCGCGCCGACATCGAGCACGCCGCCCGCCTGGATCTCGACGGTCCGCCACTGCTCGACCGGGACGCCGTCCACCCGGACGTCGGCGACCGCGCCGGTCACACACACCCACGTCGGCTCGGAGAAGCGCAACGCGGGTCCGCCCAGCGTGCACTCCAGCCCGGCCGCGCCTTCGGGGTTGCCGAGCACGCGATTGCCCAGGCGGAACGACAGATCGTCCAT
Organism: Nocardia sp. NPDC056952; assembly: GCF_042674185.1. Classification (NCBI taxonomy): domain Bacteria; kingdom Bacillati; phylum Actinomycetota; class Actinomycetes; order Mycobacteriales; family Nocardiaceae; genus Nocardia; species Nocardia sp. NPDC056952. Next base: position 497,897 of record NZ_JBHURA010000006.1, read on the forward strand.
CGGCCCGGACGGCGGAACCCCGATGTGCCAGTAGCCGATTCGTCCCGGCCAGTCCTGCACGGTGGTCTGCATTCCGGGACGGACGACATCGATGCGCCGCCGAGTGGGCGACGGCGCCGCCGGGGTGTCCGAAGTCGGCTCGGTCGCACTGTCCAGGACAGCCGACCTCGTGGTCGAGTCGGTGACACCACTCGGTGCGGGGAGGCTCGTTGTGGACAGGTCGGCAGCGGGATCGATGCGGGTGTCGGTGAGGCTCATCGGGTCACCACCATGCGGACCGGGGTGGGGTCGAAACCGTTGCAGGGGTTGTTGATCTGGGGGCAGTTGGAGACCAGGACCAGGGTGTCGATCTCGGCGCGGAGGGTGAGCTTCTTGCCGGGCGCGGACAGGCCGTCGACGATGCCGAGCGTGCCGTCGGGTTCGACGGGGACGTTCATGAACCAGTTGATGTTGGAGACCAGGTCGCGTTTGCCCAGACCCCATTCGAGGGCGGCGGTGAGGAAGTTCTCCACGCAGGCGTGCTGGTGGCGGGTGTGGTGGCCGTAGCGCAGCGTGTTGGATTCCTGGGAGCAGGCGCCCGCGATGGTGTCGTGGTTGCCGACCTCGTCGGCGACCACCGTCATCAGCGGGGTGCCGCCTTCGGTCCGCAGGACGCTGCCGGTGGTGAGGAAGATGTTGCGCTGGGCGGCGATGGTGGCCTGGGCGCTGTAGCGGTCGGTGCGGTCGGCGGCGGAGTAGAGCAGGCAGTCGACGGCCTGATTGCCGTGCAGGTCGATGATGTCGAGGTGGTCGCCCGCGCGGACGATGGCCGACCACGGAGCCCGGGCGGGGACGGTCTCGTCGAGGACGACGGTGCGGGTGGCGGTCATGCCGGAACCTCCGTGTTCAGTGCGGCCGTCCAGGCGGCTTCGGTGTTCTCCACGGCCCGGCGGTATTCGGGGTCGTCGTTGCGGGTGTCCAGATCCGCGGGGGAGGACCAGGCGAGAAGGTCGAGGTCGCCGGTGGGGCGGTCGTCGAGGGGGTGCGGGGCGTTGGCTACCAGGAGGGTCAGGGGGAGATGGACGACGAGATCGAGGGTGGCGCCTGCCGGGCCGTTGCCGTTGGGCTCGATCGCGCCGCCCACCGCGACCCTGGCACCGCGGAACAGCGCGATCGAGGGGCCGATATCGCGGGGCTCCAGGCCCTGTTTGGCACCTGCCAGGTGGAGTTGGTGGCGGCCCTCGGCGGTGGGGCCGCAGAGGGTGTCGTGGTGGCCGTCGGAGTCGGTGAGGACGGTGGCCAGGACCCGGCCTTGGTCGGAGAGCAGTGGATGGCCTGCGCTGAGGTAGGCCTGCCACGGCACTTTCACGGTGTCGGCGACATTCAGCCGTTCCCAGGGGGATTCGGTCCGGAGTAGGAACAGGTGGGCGCAGGTGGTGCCGGTGGGGTCGCTGAGGCGCACTCGGGTGCCTCTGCCGAGCACGATATTCGCGTAGCCGCCTGGGGGGATGCGTTGTGCGGCCACGATTTTTGTGGGATCTATGTCAGGGGGTGTGTCGGGGGTGGTGATGGTCGCTGCTGCGGCTTGGGCGCGTGCGTGGGCGCGGGCGCCGGTGGTGGAGTGGGTGTTTGTCATCGTTGACCTCCTGGGATGACCTGGGTTCGGTAGTCCCAGGACGGTTTGACGCTGTGTTTTTGGCGCGCTGGCGCGCGCGTGTCCGCGGCCCTGAGGGGCCGCCGGTCAGGCACCGGGGCTTGCTCCTTCGTCGCCTACGCCCCGGCGCC